>NZ_WUAF01000005.1 GCF_009800965.1 Cognatazoarcus halotolerans
CGAACACCGGCATCGCGGTGCAGGCGCCGGTGATGCGCATGGGCCGGGAGAAGGCCCTGCAGCTGCTGCCCGCGGTACAGCGCGCCGCCCAGGCCCTCGCAAAAATCGAAACCGAGGCAATGCCTGAGACGGCCGTTCAATTATCGGAACAGGAGCGCTCGCAAGCCTGACGCGGATCATCGCGCAGCGCCAGTGAGCCAAAAGCATCGTGGAGAAGGATCAATGAAAGTTGCGGTGCTGGGTGCGGGCGTGGTGGGCGTGGCCTCGGCGTGGTATCTCGCACGTGCGGGCTGCGAGGTCACGGTGATCGACCGTCAGCCCGGCGAGGGACTCGAGACGAGCTTTGCCAACGGCGGGCAGATCGCGGTGTCGCACGCCGAGCCCTGGGCGAATCCCGCAACGCCTTTCAAGGCGCTCTCCTGGCTGGGGCGCGAGGACGCGCCCTTGCTGTTCCGTCTGCGGGCGGACCCGGCGCTGCTGTGCTGGAGTCTGCGCTTCCTGCGCGAATGTCTGCCGGGCCGCAGCCGGCGCAATATTCGCGATATCGTGCGGCTCGCCGACTACAGTCGTGAATGCCTGCGCAGCCTGCGCGCGTCGTTCGCGGGTGACGTACCGCTCGAATACGATCATCTCGAAAAGGGCATCCTGCATTTCTATACCGACGAGGGTGAGTTTCGGCGTGCCCGGCATGCCGGATCCATCATGCGTGAGTTCGGGTGCGATCGCCGCCTGCTCAGTGCCGAGGAGTGCGTCGCCATCGAGCCTGCGCTGCGTGGCTGCGAACATGCCCTGGTAGGTGGTGACTACACGCGCACCGATGAATCGGGCGACGCGCACATATTCACCCGACGGCTGGCGGAAAGGTGTCGTGGCGCGGGGGTGCGCTTCAGGCTGGGGCTGCCGGTCGCGAGCCTGTGCAATGAGGGTGACCGGATCAGCGAAGTGGTGCTGGGCGATGGTCAGCGAATCATGGCGGACGAATTCGTCGTGGCGCTGGGCAGCTACAGTCCGCTGCTGCTGCGCTCGCTGGGCGTGCGTGTGCCGGTATATCCGGCCAAGGGCTATTCGGCCACGCTGAGCCTTGCCGAGGGTTCGATCGCGCCGACCGTAAGCCTTACCGACGATGGCCACAAACTCGTCTTTTCGCGGCTCGGTTCGCGTTTGCGCATCGCTGGCACGGCCGAATTCTCGGGCTACGACCTGTCCGCGAACCCGGTTCGTGCCGCTGCGTTGCTGGCGCGCACCCGCACGCTCTTCCCCGGCCTGCGCGAAACAGGGGAGCCGCAGATGTGGTGCGGCCTGCGGCCGGTGACGCCGTCCAGCGTGCCGCTCATCGGGCGCAGCCGCTACCGCAACCTGTGGCTCAACACCGGCCACGGCACGCTGGGCTGGACGATGTCGTGCGGCTCGGGGGCCGCGCTGGCCGATCTCGTCTGCCGGCGCCGGCCCGCGATCGATTTCCCTTTTCTTCAGTAAGCGCTCTTGCCGCCGCTTGCGAAGCAGTACAGCAGGCCGTCGCCGCCGGTGGCCTTGAAGGCCTCCTGGCTGCAGCCGCGGGTTTCGTGCGAGCTGTTCCAGGATTTCGACGGTGCGTCGTCGCGCAGGCCCATGCGGTCGTGGTGGCCGACGATGGCGGTGCCCGCGTCGCTGCTGGTCCAGCCCGCGCAGTTCTTGCCGGCGACACGCGTCCCGTCCGGGTTGGAGCCGGTGAGGATGTCATGGCGATTGGGTGTGTCGCCACGGCCGTTGATGACCGCACCGGATTCGCTTAGCGCGCTCTGCTTGTCGAGCTTGTTGCCGGCGCCGTGCAGGTCGGCGACGCTCGATGCGATCATCACGCCCTTGGCGTCGTACCATGGCCCGTTGCCGATGCGGCTACGGGCATCGACCGTATCGGTGCTGAGGTAGGCATGCCAGGTCTTGTCCCCAGCGCCGGCGGCTGCCGCGAGCCTCGCGCAGTGCGCGTCGGCACCCGCGAGGCCACCGAGGTCGCCGCCGCGCCCCGGCCCCTGGCTGGTGACAAAGAAGCTCATTCCGGGCTTCGAGCCCGGATACATCTGTGCGCAGGCGGCGAGGCCGAGTGAGGCGAGCAGGACAGCTGATCGGACTTTCATGGGGCGGTCTCCTTTGTTTTGATGACGCGGACACGTCGGGCGGGCGCTTGGGCTCCCCGTTCTGAACAGCCGGCATGGCGCCTCTATTCCATCGGCCGGCACGCGCCACTGCGTTGGCTGCCGCGCCGCGTCTTCGCCGCTCAGAGCAGGTAGCGTTCCATCTGCTTGACCGGCGCGTTGCGCAACAGAAAGAGGTTGGGGTTGTCGCGCTCGGCCGTCTTGCCCGAGTCGCTTACCTTTACGGGTTCGCGCTCGAGAATGCACAGCCGGCGACTGATGCAGTCGGCGCGCCACGGGGCGCTGGCCGCGCGTCCTCGCTCTTCGACCGCGATGCGGGTGAGCGCGAATTCATCCTGCGGGTTTTCGCGCTCGACGCGACGCCGGATGGCGTCGTGTGCCTTGTTGAGGCTGCCCTGCTGAACGCAAAGATCGTAAAGCGCAGCGAGACAGCGGAAATTTCCGATGCGGATCGGTTTCACGCCATGCAGCCAGGAAAGTGCCACGATCAGCTTGCGGCCATACACATCGTAGGCGTAGCGCAGCGTCTCGTTGCGAAACGCCGGGGTATTGCCCACCGCCTGCAGGGCGGCCTTCCATTCGGGGGCGAAATCGGCCTTGCCGCGGCCGCGACTGAGGGCATCCGCCCACGCCACCTGCTTGCTGCGCGAGGGCAGCTTCATCACGGATTGCCACTCGTCCCACAGGGGACCGAAGCAGCGGCGCAGCGCGGCCTCGTCGCGCGCCTGATAGCGCCTGAACATTTCCTGCAGGGTGCCGGTGGCGAAGTTGACCTGGATCGGCCCGAAGGAGAGCCCGGCGCCGTCGAAATTGCCAGTCACCTGCAGATAGGGATCGCCGGCGGTCTCGAAGGCCGCGGTGATCTCGATCGCGCGCTCGAGCGCCTGCTCGGCAACCAGTTGGGGGAGGTTCTGCGGATCGGGCATTTCGAGGTAGACCTTGTCGCCACGCGTTTCGATGCGGTCGAACCAGCCGTCCTTGGCAAGCCGCGTTGCGACGGCCACCACCTCTTGCGGATCACCCGATTTCACCCATACGAAACGTCCTTCACGTCCCGTGCCCAGATCGCCTTCGGGCTTGATCGAGGCGATGTCGACGCCGCGGGCGAGTGCGGTGCGCAGGGCCTGCACGGCGGCGACAAGCTCGCGATGAATCCGGACCTTGCCATCGGGCCCCGCGTACTCCGAGAGCATGAAGTTAGGCGTTACCCAGGCCTTTGCGGGCCCGCCAACGAGATAATCGTCTTCGTACTTGAGACCCTTCGCCATGTTGCTCCCCCTGATGGAATGCGGCTCGTGTCGGCCGGACAGCACATGCATACCCGACCGCAGCAGGTTCAAGTGTAGTCATTGGCAATACGGAGGCAAGGCGCGGTGCACTTGCGAAAAAGTGCGCCGCGCCGACCGGTTCAACTCGCGATGCGCTTGGGGCCGCAGGGCCTACTTGCTTGCTCAGCGGTCGGTGAACACCGGCGCACGTTTTTCCACGAACGCAGCCATGCCTTCCTTCTGGTCGGCCAGCGCGAACGATGCATGAAGCGTGCGCCGCTCGAACAGGAGTCCTTCGTTGAGCGGCGATTCAAAGGCCCTGTTGATCGACTCCTTCAACATCATCAGGACGGGTTGTGAGCGTCCGGAGATTTCGCGCGCCGTATCGAGCGCCGCCTCGAGTAGCTTGTCGGCAGGAAATATCCGCGACACGAGTCCGCTGCGCTCGGCTTCATGCGCGTCCATGAAGCGGCCCGTCATGCACAGATCCATGGCCTTCGCCTTGCCGACGGCGCGCGGCATCCGCTGGGTGCCGCCCGCACCCGGGATGGTGGCGAGCTTGATTTCGGGCAGACCGAAACGGGCAGTATCGGCTGCGAACACGATGTCGCACATCATTGCCAATTCGCAACCACCGCCGAGGGCCACCCCGGACACGGCGGCAATTACCGGTTTTCGGAAGGTTTTCAGGCGCTCCCAGTTGCGGGTGATGAAGTCGGCCTTGTAGACGTCCATGTAGTCCCATGAACGCATCGCGGCGATGTCGGCGCCGGCGGCGAAGGCCTTGTCAGAGCCGGTGATGACGACGCAGCCGATCTGCGGATCCGATTCGAATGCGCTCAGCGTGTCGCCGAGCGCATTCATCAGTTCGTCGTTGAGTGCATTGAAGACCTCGGGGCGGTTGAGGCGGATCAGGCCAACCCGATCCTGGGTCTCGACAATGATGACGGAAGTCATGAGATGCTCTCCGTTAGCCGATCATGCCGGTTTGCCGAACTGCTTCGCGATTTCGCGCAGCTTGAATTTCTGCAGTTTGCCGCTCGGCGTCGCTGGCAGGTTGTCGACGATCTCGAGCCGTTCGGGGCAGTACTGTTTGGCAACCTTCTGTTCGGCGAAGTAGTTGACCATCTCGTCGAAGCTCAGCGCAGTGCCCGGCTTGAGCGAAACGAAAGCGCATGCCCGTTCGCCAAGGCGACTGTCCGGGTAGCCGACCACTGCGCAGGACATCACCGAGGGATGCTTGTACAGCAGGTTCTCGATTTCCATCACCGGGATGTTCTCGCCGCCGCGAATGACCAGGTCCTTGCTGCGACCGTTGATCCGCAGGTAACCCTCGTCGTCGATGAAGGCCAGATCGCCGGTATTGAACCAGCCGTCCTCCGAGGTCGCATTGAGATGGGGGCGTTTCAGGTAGCCCGCGAACAGCGATGCGCCACGAATGAAGAGCGAGCCGGTCTCGCCGGGTGGCAGTTCGTGGTCGTCGGCGTCGACGACCTTCAGTTCCATGCCACGCAGCGGACGGCCATCGGATACCCCCGATTTTTCGAGTGCCCGTGCGGGTTCGGTTACGGTGACCGCACCACACTCGGTCATCCCCCAGGCGGAGCTGATGCGCAGGCCCATGAGACGGTGGGCACGTTCGATCAACACTGGCGGAATTGGTGCGCCCGCACAGTTGAACCTGGTAAAGCTGGCGGCGGGCTGGCTGCCGTTCTCGACGGCAAGGCACAGATCGGCAACGAAGGCCGCGGACGCCATGCTGAAGGTCACACCTTCGGCGCGGGCGATCTGGTGGGCGCGCGGCGCATCCCAGATATCCTGCAGTACGGTCGTGGAATTGAGGATCAGCGGAATCATGGCGAGATAGCCATAGCCGGTGAGGTGAGCCATCGGCGAGGCGCCCAGCACGATGTCGGATTCGCTGAGCTCCATCACCTCGATGTATGCGTGGAGGTTGGAGAACAGCGTGTTCGAAGTGTGCATCACCGCCTTGGGTTCGCCAGTCGTGCCCGACGTATACATGAGAAGCAGCACGTCGTCGGGCCCCAGGCCATCCGTCTCCAGGGGGGGCGTGTCTTCACGCAGCAAGGCCCGCTCGAAGCTGTCCTCGCCGTCGCCGCCGACCACGATCACACGCTGCAGGTGGGGCAGCCCCGGTTTGAGTCCGCGGGCCATGGACGCGTAATCAAAACCACGGAACACCTTTGGCACGATGAACACCTTGGACTCACCGAAACTCAGCATGAAGTTGAGTTCGTGCTCGCGGAAGATCGGCATCACCGGGTTGGCTGCCGCACCGAGGCGTGCGCAGGCCAGTGCGATGGCGATGAATTCCCATGAGTTGGGCAGCTGGAAGGTGACGACGTCGCCCTTTCCGACACCCATTGAAGCCAGTCCGCGGGCAATGCGATCCACCCGTTGGTCGAGTTCGCGATAGCTCAGGCGAACCGGCTGGTCCTCGCCCTGCCGATAGGCGACCACGGCGGTCTTGTCCGCAAACCGTTCGAGGGCACGCTTCACGAACACGCTGATGGTTTCGTCGCGCCACAGTCCGGCCGCCTTCATCGGCGCCATGCGCGGCGCGAGCAGTACTGGATCAAAGTTCATGCTGTTCTCCTTGCGATCGAAAGCGGGCTTACTGCCTGACCAGGCTGCACTTGGATTTTTCGAGGGGGAGGGCTGCGTCGCTGGCGGGAATCACCGCGCGGACGTGGTAGTAGTCCCACGGCTCGGTGGATTCGCTCGGTTTCTTGACTTCGAGCAGCAGCATGTCATGCGCGAACTTGCCGTCAGCGCGGATATTGCCCTTGAACAGACCGTCGTCGATGGGCGTCGATTTGAGGTATTTCATGACGACACCGGCGTCGTCGCTACCGGTCTTCTCGACTGCCTTCAGGTAATTCATGACCGACGAGTACACACCGGCATGGGCCATGCTGGGCATCTTCTTGGCTTGTTCGAAAAAGCGGCGTGACCAGGCCCGGGTCTTGTCGTCACGGTTCCAGTAGAAACCTTCAGTCAGGGTCAGCCCCTTGGCGGTCTGCAGGCCAAGTGCGTGCACGTCGTTGATGAACAGCACGATCGGCACGAGCGTCTGTTTTGACCCGGTGATGCCGAATTCGGCCGCCTGCTTGATCGCGGTGATGGTGTCCTGCCCGCCGTTTGCTAGGGCGATCACATCGGCGCCGGAAGCTTGCGCACTCAGCAGGAACGAGGAGAAGTCGGAGCTCGGGAAGGGGTGCTTGGTCGAGCCGACGACCTTGCCGCCGCTTGCCGTAACCACCTGAGCGGCGCCGTTCATCATCGCTTCGCCGGCGGCGTAATCGGCGGCAATGAAGTACCAGTTCTTCTTCCCGCTTTTCACGACGGCCTTGGCGGTGCCGGCAGCCAGGCCGTACGAGTCATATACCCAGTGCACCGTGTTGGCGTTGCAGCGCTCGTTGGTGATCGGCAGGGATGCGGCACCCGATACGAGTGCGATCCGGTTCTTCTGCGCGACGACGTCCATCACGGCCAGCGCCACACTTGTCGTGACGAGCTCGGTGATCACGTCGACCTTGTCGCGATCGATCCAGCTGCGTGCGATCTCCGAACCGATGTCGGCCTTGTTCTGGTGGTCCGCGCTGACGACCTCGACCTTCTTCCCGAGAACGGTGCCGTCTTTCGAAAAGTCCTTCACGGCCATTCTTGCGGCAATCACGGCGCCCTGGCCGGTGAAGTCGGAGTAGGTGCCTGACATATCGGTCAGCACCCCGATCTTGACCACGTCGTCGCTGACCGCGGCATTGGCGGGGGCGCCGAAACCGCACGCGAGTGCGATGGCGGCAGTGATCAGGCCGGGCCGCAACGCGTTCGCATGCTTCGTTCGCGTCGTCTTCTTCGTGCTTTCAAGCTTCATGTCTCGCTCCTTTGTCGTGATGTACGGCCGCCTTTCCCAACGGCGAGGCAAGGTTATCGACGGTGCCGTTATAAGTCAACAGATTGACATAAAAACGTTCTTTATGAGGATTTGTGTTGTGCAGTGCAGCAAAAATATTGAAAAAAATATAAATAAAACAGCTATATAGATCTCGATTTCCGCAAGGGGAATTTCCGTTGCTGAGAAATATATAACAATATCTTGACATAAGTGAGAGCCTTCTTCTAGGATGCGACCACTCGAATCGAGGGAGACATAACGATGGATTTCAGTCTTGATGCGGAACAGCAGGCACTGGTCGAAACCGCTGCCAGATTTGCGCGAAATCGTCTGGCGCCCGGCTACCGGGCGCGTGAGAAGGCGGAGTGTGTGGAGCGGGAAGTGATTCTCGAGATGGGCGGGATGGGTTTTCTCGGCCCCGAGCTGAGCGAGGAGAGTGGCGGGCTCGGGCTCGATTGCGTCACCAGCGGGCTGTTGCTGGAGCAGATCGCCTACGGTGATTTCAACGTCTCCTACGTCAACCTGCTCGTCTCCCTTTGCGGGCAGATCGTTGCTACCCATGGACGTTCCGAGGCCGCACGCAAGTGGCTCGGCGAAGTCATTGCCGGGCGCAAGGCGATTGCGATCGCGCTTACCGAGCCGAGTGCCGGTTCCGATGCGGCGCGGCTCAAGCTCAAGGCAGTGTGCGACGGCGACGACTTCATCCTGTCGGGGGAGAAAACCTCGATTTCGATGGCAACCCAGGCGGATGTGGCGGTCGTGTTTGCCCGTACCGGATCAGATGCCGACGGCGCCCGCGGCATCAGCGCATTTCTCGTGCCGATGGACCTGCCGGGTGTCTCGCGGACGACCTTCGACGATATCGGTACCCGGCCGGTGGGTCGTGGTTCGATCTTCTTCGATGGCGTGCGCATCGGGCGCGAAATGATGCTCGGCGACGAAGGGCAGGGCTTCATCCAGGTGATGCAGGGCTTCGACTACAGCCGCGCGTTGATTGGTCTGCAGTGCATGGGCGTGGCGCGTGCCTCGCTGGACGAGACCTGGCGCTACGTCCAGGAGCGCGAAGCGTTCGGCAAGCCGATCGGCGAGTTCCAGGGCGTGACCTTCCCGCTGGCCGAGGCGGAGACCATGTACGAAGCCTGCCGCCTGCTGTGCCTGCGCACGCTCTGGCTCAAGGACAACGATCTTCCGCACACGGCCGAGGCGGCCATGTGCAAATGGTGGGGGCCGAAACTGGCCTGCGACATCATCCACCAGTGCCTGCTCACCCATGGCCATGGCGGCTACGGCGGCGACTACGACTTCGGTCAGCGCTATCGGGATGTCATGGGCCTGCAGATCGGCGACGGCACCGCGAACATCATGAAGATGATCATCGGCCGCCAGAAGATCACCCAGTACCGGCTCTAGAGCTTGGACATGTTCTTCTGCAGGAGGCTGATGTAATGGATGAATGCCAGGCGATCGTCGAACGACAGGCCCTTGAGCGCCTGATCGTAGAAATCGTGGATCGGATCGGCGAGGGCGGTCCACAGCGCTTCGCCCTTGGCGGTCAGGCGCACCTTGCGCGAACGACGGTCGTCCTCGCCGGGGCTGCGCTCGACATGACCGTCGCGCTCGAGGCGCGTCAGCAGGCCGGACAGGTTCTGGCGGCTGACCAGCAGGTAGCGGGACAGCTCGCCGACGCTCATGCCTTCGGCAGCCTTCGGTCGGGACAGCGCGCCGAGAACGGACCATTGCTGGGTGGTGACGCCGAATTCGTCGAGCGCCTGGGTGCCCTTGGTATGCAGGGTATTGGCCGCCTGGAAGAAGCGGAAAAAGAGCCGGTTGTTGATCTCGATCGAGGCGAGGCTTTTCTCGGCGGAAAGATCTTTCATCGGAGTCGGCTCACTGGGCTGGATTTGAAGAACGCTCATTGAAGCGCATAGCCGATGCCCGGTGCAACGGGCAGCGGTTCGGGAAACATCACAAAAGGAGAAGGGTAAATGAAAGGACTCAAGGACAAGGTCGTCATCGTGACCGGTGGCGGTGGCGGTATCGGATCGGCAATCTGCCGCCGCTTCGCCGAAGACGGTTCGGTGGTCGCGGTTTTCGACATCAACAAGGATGCCGCCGAATCCGTGGCGGCAGGTATTCGCGATGCTGGCGGCAAGGCTGCCGCATTCGCGGTCGATCTCACCAGCCAGGAATCGGTGATTGGAGCGGTGGCCGCTGCCGAGCAGCAACTGGGGCCGATCGGCGTGCTGGTGAACAACGCCGGCTGGGACCAGGCCGGACCCTTCCTCAAGACCGACAAGGCGCTGTGGGACCGGATCGTCGCGGTGAACCTTTACGGCGCGCTCTACATGCATCACGCAGTGCTCACCGGCATGGCGGCACGCGGGGCTGGTCGCGTGATCAACGTTGCGTCCGACGCGGCGCGTGTGGGCTCGTCCGGCGAGGCGGTATATGCCTTCTGCAAGGGCGGTCTGGTGTCCTTCTCGAAGACCATGGCGCGCGAACTGGCCCGCAAGCAGATCAACGTGAACGTGGTCTGCCCGGGGCCGACCGACACCGCGCTGTTCCGCGACTTCGCCGGGGAAGGCGAGCAGGGCGAGAAGCTCAAGGGTGCGCTGGCCAAGGCGATTCCCTTCGGCCGCCTCGGTCAGCCGGAAGACCTGCCGGGCATCGTCGCCTTTCTCGCCAGCGATGAAGCGTCCTTCATCACCGGCCAGATCATCAGCGTCTCCGGTGGCCTGACCATGGCCGGCTGATCCGGCCCGCGAACCTCACCCAGACATCAACAAGGAATACGGACATGGAATACCAGGACATCCTCTACACCAAGGCCGACGGCATCGCCACCATCACCATCAACCGGCCGAAGCAGTTCAACGCATTCCGCGCGCAAACCTGCGAGGAGATGATCCACGCCTTCAAGGACGCGGATTTCGACAAGAGCATCGGCGTGGTGGTGCTGACCGGCGCGGGCGAGAAGGCCTTTTGCACCGGCGGTGACCAGGGCACCCAGGACGGTGGCTACGGCGGACGCGGCGTGATCGGCTTGCCGATCGAGGAAGTGCAGAGCGCGATCCGCGACATCTCCAAACCGGTGATCGCGCGGGTCAATGGCTATGCCATCGGCGGCGGCAACGTGCTGGTGACGATCTGCGACCTGGCGATCGCCTCTGACAACGCCCAACTCGGGCAGGCCGGGCCGCGCGTCGGCTCGGTGGATCCCGGTTTCGGCACTGCCTTGCTGGCTCGCGTGGTGGGCGAGAAGAAGGCGCGCGAGATCTGGTACCTGTGCCGCCGCTACACCGCCCAGCAGGCGCTCGAGATGGGTCTGGTCAACGCGGTCGTGCCGCAGGACCAGCTCGACGCCGAGGTGAAGAAGTGGTGTGACGAGATCGTCGAGAAGAGCCCGACCGCGATCGCGCTGGCGAAGAAGTCCTTCAACGTCGACACCGAGATGATCCGCGGCATGGGCGGTCTCGCCATGCATGCCCTCAAGCTCTATTACGAGACGCCCGAGTCGGCCGAGGGCGGGGATGCCTTCCGCGAGAAGCGCAAGCCGGAATTCCGCAAACACGTCAAGTAATCCAGCGTTTGCCCGGCGGCCTGCGGCGGCCGGGCATCGAATCAGAGTGGAGCGGAACACACCATGATCAGAGACCAGGAAACACTCAACGTCCTGCTCGACACCATCACGCGCTTCGTGCGCGAACGACTGGTGCCGAACGAGGCGCTCGTCGCCGAAAAAGATCGCATCCCCGACGAACTGGTAGCGGAGATGAAGGAACTCGGCCTGTTCGGCCTGTCCATCCCCGAAGAGCACGGGGGCATGGGGCTGACGATGGAAGAGGAGGTGCTGGCGACCTTCGAGATCGGCCACGCGTCGCCTTGCTTCCGTTCGCTGTTCGCGACCAACAACGGCATCGGTGGCCAGGGCATCGTCATCGACGGCACGGCCGCACAGAAGGCGCACTACCTGCCGCGGCTCGTCACCGGCGAGATCATCGGTTCGTTCGCACTGACCGAACCGGACAGTGGATCGGATGCCGCCAGCCTGCGGACCACCGCGGTGCGCGAGGGCGATTCATATGTGCTGAACGGCACCAAGCGCTATATCACCAATGCGCCCGAGGCCGGCATCTTTACCGTCATGGCGCGCACCGATCCGAGCCGCAAGGGGGCCGACGGTATTTCCGCCTTCATCGTCGAACGTGGTACGCCGGGGCTCTCGCTCGGCGCGCCCGACGAGAAGATGGGCCACAAGGGATCACACACCTGTGACGTGATCTTCGAGGACTGCCGGGTGCCGGCCGCGAACCTGATCGGCGAGCGCGAGGGCATCGGTTTCAAGACCGCCATGAAAGTGCTCGACAAGGGCCGCATCAACATCGCCGCGATCTCGGTCGGCGTGGCCGAGCGAATGCTCGAGGACGCGCTGCGCTACGCCTGCGAGCGCAAGCAGTTCGGCAAGCCGATCGCCGAGTTCCAGCTGGTGCAGGCGATGCTCGCCGACAGCAAGGCCGAGCTGTACGCCGCGCGCTGCATGGTGATCGATGCCGCGCGCAAGCGCGACGAAGGCCGCGATGTCGGCACCGAGGCCTCGTGCGCAAAGATGTTCGCCTCCGAGATGTGCGGCCGGGTTGCCGACCGCGCGGTGCAGATCTTCGGCGGCGCCGGCTATCTGTCCGAATACGGCATCGAGCGCTTCTATCGCGACGTCAGGCTGTTCCGCCTGTTCGAAGGCACTACCCAGATCCAGCAACTTGTGATCGCCCGCAACATGATCCGCGCACACAACGGCTGAGGCCGCATCTTCCATACCAGGAAATCGAGGAGAGAAGAGACATGGAATTCAAATGGGATGATCCGCTGTTGCTGGATCGGCAGCTCGGCGAAGACGAACGCATGATCCGCGACGCCGCGCAGGCGTATTCGCAGGGGAAGTTGCTGCCCAGCGTGCAGGAAGCCTTCCGTAATGAGCGCACCGATCCGGCGATCTTTCGCGAGATGGGCGAGATGGGCCTGCTCGGTCCGACGATTCCGACCGAATACGGCGGTGGCGGGCTCAATTACGTGGCCTACGGGCTGATCGCCCGTGAAGTCGAGCGGGTCGATTCGGGCTACCGCTCGATGATGAGCGTGCAGTCTTCGTTGGTGATGGTGCCGATCAACGAGTTCGGCAGCGAGGCACAGAAGCAGAAATATCTGCCGAAGCTCGCCAGCGGTGAATGGATCGGCTGCTTTGGCCTGACCGAGCCGAACCATGGTTCGGACCCCGGTAGCATGGTCACCCGTGCGCGCAAGGTCGACGGCGGCTACAGCCTATCCGGCAGCAAGATGTGGATCACCAACAGCCCGATCGCCGATGTCTTCGTGGTGTGGGCCAAGGACGACGAAGGGCAGATCCGCGGCTTTGTGCTCGAGAAAGGCTGGAAGGGCCTGTCCGCCCCGGCGATCCACGGCAAGGTCGGCCTGCGTGCCTCGATCACCGGCGAGATCGTGATGGACGAAGTGTTCTGCCCGGAAGAGAACGCCTTTCCGACAGTGCGCGGCCTCAAGGGCCCGTTCACCTGCCTCAACTCGGCGCGCTACGGCATCGCCTGGGGCGCGCTCGGCGCGGCCGAGGATTGCTGGCACCGCGCCCGGCTGTACGTGCTGGACCGCAAGCAGTTCGGACGTCCGCTGGCCGCCAACCAGCTCATTCAGAAGAAGCTCGCCGACATGCAGACCGAAATCGTGCTGGGCCTGCAGACCTGCCTGCGGGTCGGCCGCATGAAGGACGAGGGGATCGCGCCGGTGGAGATCACCTCGATCATCAAGCGCAACTCCTGCGGCAAGGCGCTGGAGATCGCCCGAATGGCGCGCGACATGCTCGGCGGGAACGGCATCTCAGACGAATACGGGGTAATTCGCCACATGGTCAATCTCGAAGTCGTGAATACCTACGAGGGCACCCATGACGTGCACGCATTGATTCTCGGTCGAGCGCAGACCGGCATCCAGGCCTTCTCGGTTTGAACACCGGGCGGTGATGCGTCCAGGGGGAGACAATGACTGACAAGACTGTGGCAACGGCCCGGCCGGAAGCGGAACCGATTCTCGAAACGCACGGACTCGTTAAGGAGTTCCGTGGTTTCGTGGCGGTCGATGGGGTCGACCTGAAGATACGACGGGGGCACATCCATGCCCTGATCGGCCCCAACGGTGCGGGCAAGACGACCTGCTTCAATCTGCTCACCAAGTTCCTGCAGCCGACCCGCGGCACGATCCGCTTCAAGGGTCGCGACATCACGGGTGAGGCACCGCAGCGCATCGCCCGTACCGGGATGGTGCGCTCCTTCCAGATATCCGCGGTGTTTCCGCACATGACGGTGCTGGAGAACGTGAAGGTGGCCTTGCAGCGCAAGCTCGGCACCACCTTTCATTTCTGGGAATCCGGAGCCAGCCTGCGTCGGCTCGATGAGCAGGCCATGGCGCTGCTGGCCTCGGTCGGCCTCGAGCGCTATGCCGACATGGTCACCGTCGAGATGCCGTACGGACGCAAGCGCGCACTCGAGATCGCCACCACGCTGGCGCTCGAACCGGAGTTGATGCTGCTCGACGAGCCGACCCAGGGCATGGGGCACGAGGACGTCGAGCTGGTCATGCAGCTCATCAAGAAGGTGTCGGTCAATCGCACCATTCTCATGGTGGAGCACAACATGAAAGTGGTGTCGGGCATCTGCGATGCGATCACGGTGCTGGCCCGTGGGGCCATTCTGGCCGAGGGGGACTACGACGCTGTGTCGTCGAATCCGCTGGTGATCGAAGCCTACATGGGCAGCGAAGCGGCCCAGCTTGCGGGGGCACACTGATGAGTGCGACCGAATATCTGCGGGT
This sequence comes from Cognatazoarcus halotolerans, assembly GCF_009800965.1. Taxonomy (GTDB): domain Bacteria; phylum Pseudomonadota; class Gammaproteobacteria; order Burkholderiales; family Rhodocyclaceae; genus Cognatazoarcus; species Cognatazoarcus halotolerans. The sequence continues at coordinate 14,193 of NZ_WUAF01000005.1, forward strand.
ATCGAAACTGCATGCGTTCTACGGAGAGTCGCACATTCTGCACGGCATGGATTTCACCGTGCGACGTGGCGAGTGCGTGAGCCTGCTGGGGCGCAACGGTGCCGGCCGCACCACGACCTTGCGGGCCCTCATGGGGCTCACTGGAAAACGGACCGGCTCGATCGTGATCAATGGCCGCGAGGCGATCGACATGGCGCCTCACAAGATCGCGCAGCTCGGGGTCGGTTATTGCCCCGAAGAGCGGGGCATCTATTCGAGTCTGACCACCGAGGAAAACCTGTTGCTGCCGCCGCGGGTCGGGAGCGGTGGGATGAGCGTGGAAGAGCTCTACGAGATGTTTCCCAATCTCGCCGAGCGCCGTCACAGCCAGGGTACCCGCCTGTCCGGCGGCGAACAGCAGATGCTCGCGCTGGCCCGGATTCTGCGCACCGGGGCGCGGCTGCTGCTGCTCGACGAGATTTCCGAAGGTCTGGCGCCGGTGATCGTGCAAAAGCTCGGCGAGATCATTCGCGAGCTGAAGACCCGCGACTACACGATCGTGCTGGTCGAACAGAATTTCCGCTTCGCGGCTCCGCTGGCGGATCGTATGTTCGTTGTCGAGCACGGCCAGATCGCGGCCGAGATCGCACAGAGCGAACTGGCGGGCCGCATGGATTACCTGCAGGAGCTCCTGGGCGTGTAAACGCGCCCCGTGCGTGCTCGGGCGCGATCACATCCGGACATGCAGCGCCTCCGTGATCGCGCGCCCGGCGCCTCCTGCTCACCCAAACTCATACACCGGAGTACTGCCACATGAACGAAATCTTCGGCATTCCGCTTCCCGCCCTGCTTGGCCAGCTCATGCTCGGACTTGTAAATGGCTCCTTCTACGCCTTGCTGAGCCTCGGCCTCGCCGTCATCTTCGGCATGCTGCACATCATCAATTTCGCACACGGTGCGCTTTACATGATGGGTGCCATGTTCAGCTGGCTTGCGATGGTCTATCTCGGCATCGGCTACTGGCGGTCGCTGCTGCTGGTGCCGCTTTTCGTCGGCGCCATCGGTATCGTCATCGAGCGTTTCCTGTTGCAGTGGATCTACAAGCTCGATCCCCTTTACGGTTTGCTGCTCACGTTCGGCGTCGCGCTGATCATCGGTGGCGGCTTCCGTTACGTGTTCGGCTCGAGCGGGCAGCCGTATTCGATCCCGCCCGAACTCGGCGGTGCGGTCGACCTCGGATTCATGTTCCTGCCGAAGTACCGCATGTGGGTCATCGTGGCCTCGCTGACGATCTGCTTCGCAACCTGGTTCATGATCGAAAAGACCCGGTTGGGGGCCTATCTGCGGGCCGGAACCGAGAATCCGGGCCTGACCCAGGCGTTCGGCATCAACGTGCCGGTCATGGTGATGCTGACCTATGCATTCGGAACGGCGCTCGCCGCCTTCGCCGGGGTGCTTGCGGCACCGACGACCCAGGTCAGTCCGCTGATGAGCTCGAACATGATCATCACCGTCTTTGCGGTCGTCGTCATTGGCGGCATGGGTTCGATCATGGGCTCGATCATCACCGGGCTCGGCCTTGGCGTGATCGAAGGGCTGACCAAGGTGTTCTACGCGCAGGCGAGTTCCACTGTCGTCTTCATTGTCATGGTGATCGTGCTGATGGTCCGTCCGGCCGGTCTTTTCGGGAAGGAAAAGTGATGAACGCCAGAAAGTCATCGATTGCCTACGTCATCGGGTTCGCACTGCTGCTGGCTGCACCAGCGGCAATCTATCCGGTGCTGATCATGAAGGTCCTGTGCTTCGCGCTCTTTGCGTGTGCATTCAATCTGCTGCTCGGCTACACCGGCTTGCTGTCCTTTGGCCACGCAATGTTCCTCGGCGGCTCGGCCTATCTGACAGGACATGCGCTCACCGCCTGGGAGCTGCCGACGCTCGCAGGTCTGGCGCTCGGCACCCTCGGTGGTGCCGTGCTCGGGGCCCTGGTCGGCATGCTCGCGATCCGCCGGCAGGGCATCTACTTCGCCATGGTGACGCTGGCGCTTGCGCAGCTGATGTACTTCGTCCTGCTGCAGTCGTCCTTCTCGGGCGGGGAAAACGGCCTGCAGGGGGTGCCGCGGGGTAGCCTGTTCGGCCTCGATCTCGCCAACGACTACATTCTCTACTACTTGATCGTGGTGCTGTTCTCGCTGACCTTCTGGCTGATCCAGCGCACGATCCAGTCGCCGTTCGGCCAGACCTTGAAGGCGATACGCGAGAATGAGCCACGGGCGATCTCGCTGGGCTATGACGTCGACCGCTACAAGCTGCTGGCCTTCGTACTGTCGGCGGGGCTGGCGGGGCTGGCAGGCTCGATGAAAACCGTCCTCTTCGGCTTTGCGACCCTGACCGATGCGCACTGGAACACCTCCGGGGAGGTTGTGCTCATGACGCTGCTTGGCGGCATGGGTACAGTATTGGGGCCGATTGCGGGTGCCACGGTGATCGTGAGCCTGCACAGCGAGCTGGCGGACAAGGTCGGATCGCTGGTGACCGTGATCACCGGCTTCCTGTTCGTCTTCTGCGTGCTGGTCTTCCGTCGCGGCATCGTCGGAGAAGGCATCGCCCTTTATCACCGCATGATTGGCGAAAAATATCGCTGAACCGGATATGCAGCCCGCTCGTGATGGAGAAAACCGAATGAAACAAACTCCCGAAATTGCCTTCACGCAGGATGCGGTGGATCGCATCATGAAGGCTCGCCGTTCGGTACGGGCGTTCCTGCCCGACCCCGTGCCGGACGCTGCCATCGACGAAATCCTGCATATTGCGGCGAGGGCACCGTCAGGAACCAATACCCAGCCGTGGCGGGTACATGTGCTGACCGGTGCGACGCGTGCCCGACTGGTCGACGAAGTGTGCAAGGCATTCGATGCCGCCGATGGCAGTCATACCCCGGAATATGACTACTACCCGCCCGAGTTCTTCGAACCTTATCTCGGTCGCCGCCGCAAGGTGGGTTGGGATCTCTACGGCCTTATCGGCATTGCCAAGGGCGACGGTCCTCGCATGCGGGCCCAGCATCGCAAGAATTTCGAATTCTTCGGTGCGCCGGTCGGTTTGATGTTCACCATCGACCGTCGTCTCGGTCAGGGAAGCTGGCTCGATTACGGCATGTTCCTGCAGAACGTCATGCTTGCCGCGGAGGCACGTGGTCTGGCGACCTGTCCGCAGGCGGCCTGGATCGATTACCACCGGATCATTGCCGAGGTCCTTGGCCTGCCGCCCAACGAGCAGGTCGTCTGCGGCATCGCACTGGGATGGCCCGATCCGGCCTCGCCCGAGAACACCTTGGTGAGTGAGCGGGCCAGGCTCGACGAGTTCGTGGTGCGTCACGAATAGAGAACGTGCCGGCTGCGACAACGGGATGGAAAGCCGAGGCCGATGACACGTCGGCGAGCGCATTTCGGGTTCGGAGCTGTCGAGCATGCCCCGATGACGGGCTCGTCCACGATCATGCCGGACCCTCCCGGTCCGGTTTCTTGCTGCGCTCTCCTCGGCGCGACCCGGCACAAAGCGTCTCCCTCTCCCCGCGCTTGTTGCCGGTTTTGGCCGGCCCGGTGTCGTCACCGGGCCGGCATTTTTATGTGGTGCTCAGATAGGTGGAGAAGCGCTGATGCCAGATTCCCTCGATCGGGACCGGACGCAGGTTCTCCAGCGAAGTGAGGACGACGATCAGCTTCGCCCGCAGTCGGGCCTCCTCTGAGGTGCCGGCCGAGACGAGCAGGGTCATCGAGCTTGTCCCGATGCGCTCGACCTCGAGTTCAAAGCGCAGACGGTCGCCATAGCGGCTCGGTGCGATGTATTCGACCTCCAGGCGCACGGTCGGTATGCCCAGCCGATGGGTTTCGTGGAATGCCCGGAAGCCGATGTCGAGCCCTTCGTCAAACCAATCCTCGACCACTTCGTTGATCAGTTCGACGTAGCGAGGATAAAAGCCGATCCCGGCCGGATCGCAGTGAGCGAAGCGGATCTGTTTGTCCGTGTTGAAGATCATGTCGTGCTTCCGGGTCGAGAGTTCGTGATTGTCGGCATGCCTGTCTGACTACTTATTGACATGATCTCATGGGCGAACAATTTAATCTTCAGAAATATATGGATAAAGACGAGTATTTGAATGCCAAAAAGAGTAAATATATTGACACAAAATTGCGCTCTGGTTAATGTTTTCAAAACCGGCCAGGACGATCCCGGAACCCGGTACCTACCAAAATGACGGAGACGAAGGCGTGCAGGAACTGATACTCGAATTTCCACAGCCAGCGGTCGCGCTGCTGAAACTGAACCGACCGGAGGCGCACAATGCGCTCGGTCAGCCGCTGCGCGCCGCGTTGGCTGCACGCTTCGCCGAGCTTGCCTGCAATGACGAGGTGCGCGTCATCGTCCTGACCGGAAACGAGAAGGTATTCGCCGCGGGCGCGGATCTGCGGGCGATGGCCGATGCCGGCCCGGTCGATATCATGCTGCTCAACAATCAGCGCATGTGGCAGGCGATCGCCGGCTGCCCGAAACCGGTGATCGCCGCGGTCAATGGCTACGCCCTGGGTGGCGGCTGCGAGTTGGCGATGCACGCTGACATCATCGTTGCGGGCGAAGGTGCAATGTTTGGCCAGCCCGAGATCAAGGTCGGCATCATGCCCGGCGCCGGCGGGATCCAGCGGCTGGCGCGTACGGTCGGCAAGTTCAAGGCCTTTCGCATGTTGCTGACGGGCGAGCCGATCGGTGCACGAGATGCAGAGGCGGCCGGGCTGGTCAGCGAAGTGGTGCCGGATGCGGAAGTGCTCGACCGTGCGCTGGCACTGGCCGGCAGCATCGCGACGATGCCGCCACTTGCGGTGGCGCAGATCAAGGAGGTGCTGCTGGGCGGGCAGGACGCATCGCTGGACACCGCGTTGCTGCTTGAGCGCAAGGCATTCCAGTTGTTGTTTGCGAGCGCGGACCAGAAGGAAGGCATGCACGCTTTCCTCGACAAGCGTCAGCCGAACTTCCGGGGGCGCTGAACATGTTCGACGCAACGCGTGAAGATTTGCAGATCGGCATCGTTGGCACCGGACTGATGGGCCGAGGGATCGCCCAGATTGCGGCAATGGCGGGCATCACGGTGTATCTGTTCGATGCCCGCGAGGGGGCGGCGGAGGAGGCAAGGGCGGCCGTCGAGACGACCTTCATAATGCTCTCCGGCAAGGGACGCATCGACGCCGATGCCGCAGCGGCCGCGTCTGCCCGGCTGAAACCGGCAGCATCGCTGGCGGAGCTTGCCGGTGCTCATCTGGTGGTCGAGGCGATCGTCGAGCAGCTCGATGCCAAGCGCGCCCTCTTTGCCGAACTGGAGGCCGTGGTTGCGGAAGACTGCGTGCTTGCCACAAACACCTCGTCGCTACCGGTGACCAGCATCGCGGCGGGTTGCCGCGTGCCACAGCGGGTCGCGGGCTTTCACTTCTTCAGCCCGGTTCCGCTGATGAAAATCGTGGAAGTGATCGACGGGGTGATGACCGAGCCGTCGGTGACCGACAGCCTCGTGGCGCTGGGGGAGCGCATGGGCCACACCGCGGTGCGTGCCAAGGACACGCCAGGATTCATCGTCAATCACGCCGGCCGCGGTTTCCTGACCGAGGCTCTGCGCATCGTCGGCGAGGGCATCGCCGATTTTGCCGCTGTTGACCGCATTCTGCGTGCCGGCGCCGGATTCCGGCTGGGCCCCTTCGAACTCCTTGATCTCACCGGACTGGACGTCTCGCATCCGGTCATGGAGTCGATCTATGGCCAGTATTACCAGGAACCGCGCTATCGGCCCTCGCCGATTGCCCGCCAGCGGCTCGCCGCGGGTCTGCTGGGGCGCAAGAGCGCCCGCGGATTCTATGTTTACACCGATGGCCGGGCCGAGCAGGCACCGGTGCCGCCCGTACCGCCGCTGTGCGCCATGCCGGTGTGGCTGGGCGAGGGGGATGCGGCGCTGCGGGCCATGCTGGCTGCCCGCCTGGATGCCGCCGGGATGCGGGTCGAAAACGGTGACAGGCCGGGCGTCGATGCGGCGTGCGTGGTGTTGCCGATCGGCGTCGACGCCACCGCCGCGGCACTTGAGGCGGGGGTGGACCCCGGCCGAACGGTCGCGATCGACCCCTTCTTTGCAGAGCGGCAGATCACCTTGATGAACACGCCGGTGACCAGACCGGAAGTGCGCGATGCTGTCTGGGCAGCGCTTGCTGCCGACGGCGGTCCCATCACCACCATTCACGACAGCCCGGGTTTCGTCAGCCAGCGGGTGCTGGCGATGATCGTCAATATCGCCTGCGACATTGCCCAGCAGCGCATTGCCACCCCGGCCGACATCGACCGTGCGGTGACGCTCGGGCTCGGTTATCCGCAAGGCCCGCTGGCCATGGGTGATGCGCTTGGCGCCCCGCGGGTATTGCAGGTGCTGGATGCGATGCATGCCTTCTACCGGGACCCGCGCTACCGCCCCAGCCCCTGGCTGACCCGCCGTGCGCGGCTAGGAGTGTCGCTGCTGACGCCCGAAAACTGAATCCCAACGCTTCAACGAGGTGAACAAGAAATGCTTGATGCCTATATCTACGATGGCCTGCGCTCGCCGATCGGCCGCCACGGGGGTGCGCTGGCACCGGTTCGTCCGGACGATCTGGCTGCTGCCGTCATTCGCGCGCTCGTCGATCGCAGTGCTTTCGACCCTGCAGGTTTCGAGGACGTCATCCTTGGCTGCGCTGCTCAATCCGGCGAAGACGGTCGCAACGTTGCGCGCCACGCGGCACTGCTGGCCGGGCTACCGGAGACGGTAGCGGGGCAGACGGTCAACCGCCTTTGCGGCAGCGGTCTTGCAGCGCTGCTCGATAGTGCGCGGGCGGTAAGCTGCGGCGAGGGCAGCCTGTTTGTCGCGGGCGGCGTCGAGAGCATGAGCCGCGCACCTTTCGTGGTCGGCAAACCCGAGGCCGCATGGAGCCGCGACTTCAAGGTCTTCGACACCACGATCGGCGCACGCTTTCCGAATCCCGACCTGGTGGCGAGTTACGGCAATGACAGCATGCCGGAGACCGCCGATAACGTGGCCGCCGAGATCGGCATCGACCGTGCCGCATCCGATCGCTTTGCGGCAGCATCGCAGGCGAAATACGCGGCGGCCCGTGATGCCGGCTTCTTCACCGACGAGATCCTGCCAATCGAAGTCCCTACCGGTCGCAAGAAGCCGCCTCGCATCGTCTGCGAAGACGAGCATCCCCGCCCCGATACAACGGTGGAAAGCCTCGCATCGCTCAAACCCCTGTTCGGTGGCGTGGTGACGGCGGGCAATGCCTCGGGCATCAATGATGGCGCTGCCGCCTTGATTGTCGGTAGCCGCGCGGCCGGCGAGTCTGCCGGCGTCAGGGCGCGGGGACGCATTCTTGCCGGCGCAGTGGTCGGCGTGGCGCCACGGGTAATGGGGATCGGCCCGGCGTTCGCGATCCCGCGGGCACTGGAGCGCGCCGGGCTCGCGCTTGCCGACATCGACGTGATCGAAATCAATGAAGCCTTCGCGCCGCAGGTGCTGGGTTGCCTCAAGCTGCTCGGCCTCGATTTCGGCGATCCGCGGGTCAATCCCAACGGCGGCGGCATTGCCCTTGGCCATCCGCTCGGCGCCTCGGGGGCACGGATTGCCTTGACCGCGTTGCGTGAACTCGAGCGTCGTGGCGGCCGTTACGCAGTGGTGAGCCTGTGCATCGGGGTAGGGCAGGGTATCGCGCTAGTGCTCGAACGCTGCGAGCAGTGAGCGGCAAGGGGGCGTCGATCATCGGTTCGATATGCTCGCGGGGGCCGGACACTTGGCCAAGGTTTCGATCAGCATATCGACGAAAGCACGCGTCTTTGCCGGGATGAGGCGTCGACTCGGCATCACCGCCCATGCGGTCTGGCTTGGTGCCTGCCATTCGGGCAAGAGCTGCACCAGATCGCCACGGGCGAGTGCCTCATGCACAAAGGCATGGGTGACCGTGGCGATGCCCGCGCCCTGTTCGGCCATGCGCAGCAGCAGACCGAGCGAGTTTGCGCTGAGCCGACCGGGTAGCTCACCTTCCCAGCGCTGGTCGGCACATCGCAGTTCCAGGCCAGCCGGCTCGTCGCCACGCAGCAACCGCAGGCCGACGTGGTTGGCAAGATCGTCGGGGTGTCGAGGGGTTCCATGGCGGGCCAGGTATTCGGGCGTGGCGACCAGGATCGACGCGAATTCGCCGACCCTCCGGGCGACCAGGGTCGCGTCGTCGGGTAGCTTGCCCATGCGGATTGCGAGGTCGAAGTTCTCGCCGATGAGATCGACGCGCCTGGGGGAAAGATCGAGTCGCAACTCGATGCGTGGGTAGCGTGCGCAGAATTCGGCAAGCATCGGTGTGAGTACGAGGGTGCTGAAATCCGCAAGCATCGACACCCGTAGCATGCCGCTCGGCTCGGCATGACGCTGCTCGGCGAGGCTGCGTACCGCGTCGATCTCCTCGCCGACGCGGCGTGCGTGAGCGAGCAGTCCTTCGCCGAAATCGGTGATCGTGAGACTGCGGGTGGTGCGGGTCAGGAGGCGTTCGCCAAGCTCGTCCTCGAGCGCGGCGATGCGGCGCGATACCGAGGATTTGGGCAGGCCAAGCTGAGCGGCGGCGCGGGTGAAGCTACCGGCTTCGACCACCGCTGCGTAAATCATGAGGTCATTCGGATCGATCTGCATATTGTTCCTCCGATGGAACAATGTTATCCATTTCGCGGGCTTTTTAATATCGATCGCAACCAATACAGTAAGGCCGTACCCAAACAACACAGAGGACACAGCCATGAACATCCTTCAGATCAATGCCAGCGCGAAGCGCCAGGGTTCCGAATCCACCCGTCTCGCCAATGCAATCACCGGCCGACTGCGCGCCGCCGATCCGTCCGCCGAAGTCGTGACGAGGGATCTGGCCAGTGCGCCGATGCCGGTGCTCGACGATGCTGCGCTCGGCGCCTTGTTTACCCCAGCGGCTGAGCGCAGTGCTGAACAGGCCGCGCGGGTCGCGCTGGACGATGCGGCAATCGCCGAGATCCAGGCGGCCGACGTGATGGTGCTCGGTGTGCCGATGTACAACTTCGGCGTGCCGGCTCAACTCAAGAACTGGATCGATGCAATCTCGCGCGCCCAGGTCACCTTCCGCTATACCGAGAAAGGGCCGCAGGGTTTGCTCCTTGGCAAGAAGGTCTATGTGGCGCTGACCCGCGGTGGACGCTATCGCGACACCCCGGCCGATTCGCAGGTACCGTACCTGAAGACCGTGCTCGCCTTCCTCGGCATGGATGATGTGCAGTTCGTGTACGCCGAAGGTCTCGCCATGGGGGCCGATGTTGCCGCCGAGGCATTGGCTAGCGCAGGGCGTGAAATCGAACAGCTGGCGGCGTAATCAAGGGCCGGGTCCGGACAGTGAGTGCAGCTTGCAACCAGGAGAACGCAGAATGAATGCAATATCGACGCAAATGACGCCGGAAGTGGTGAACAGCCCACGCGAGGTCGAGCGTGTCGTGGCCGGAATGCCGACCTCCGACGGTGCCGGCGTGCGGCTTACCCGGGTGCTGGCGCACACCCTGCAGCGCCGTCTCGACCCGTTCCTGATGCTCGACGCGTTCCGTTCGGATGATCCGAACGACTACATTGCCGGCTTTCCGGAACATCCCCACCGCGGCTTCGAGACGGTGACCTACATGATCGCCGGGCGGATGCGCCACCGCGACAGCACCGGCGGCGAAGGCCTGCTGGAAAACGGCGGGGTGCAGTGGATGACGGCGGCGCGCGGCGTGATCCATTCGGAGATGCCCGAGCAGGAAGCGGGTGTGATGGAAGGTTTCCAGCTGTGGCTCAACCTGCCGGCTTCGGCCAAGATGGGCGAGGCTGGCTATCGGGACATTCCCGCCGCCGGAATCCCGGAGTTCACCGCCGGAGCGGATGTCCGGGTGCGGGTCATCGCGGGCCGCAGCCACGGCGTGGCCGGGGCCGTCGAGCGGCCGGTGACCGAGCCGCTCTACCTTGACATCCATCTGCCGGCCGGTGCCCGCTTCGAACAGGCCTTGCCGCCGGAACACAATGCCTTCATCTATGTCTATCGTGGCGAAGTCACGGCGGGGCCGCAGCAGGAGCGGGTCGGCGAGAAACGGATGGCGGTTCTTGCCAACGGGGCCGAAAATGACGGCGCGAGGCTTGATGCGGTTACGGATGCAAGAGTATTGCTGGTGGCCGGACGCCCGCTTGGCGAACCCATCGTACAATACGGGCCGTTTGTAATGAATACGCGTGAACAGATCGAGCAGGCCCTCGCCGATTATCGGGATGGAACGCTTGCCGCCTGACAGCGCGGGAGCAAGGATGAACATCGATTCGATAGTGGAAATGCAGGTGGCGGACGATCTGGCCGAAGAGCAGGCCGCCCGTCCGACGATCAGGGGCAACATCCCGCTGCCGACGCGTGACTATGGTCCGCTGCAGGGGCGCATGGTGACATTCGATCATCTGGGTGACGATCGCGATCACGTTGCGATGGTATTCGATGCGCCCGAGCCGACCGAAGCGCCGCTGGTGCGGATTCACTCGGAATGCCTGACCGGCGACGTGTTCGGTTCCCTGCGATGCGATTGCGGCGAGCAACTCCATGCGGCGCTCCACCGCTTTGCGGCCGAGGGTGGCGTGCTGCTCTACCTGCGCCAGGAAGGTCGCGGTATCGGCCTGAAGGCCAAGATCGATGCCTATCACCTGCAGGATTCGGGGCTCGACACCTTTGCCGCCAACGAGCATCTCGGTTTTCCGGCTGATGCCCGCGACTACCGCGTGGCGGCACGCATGCTCGAAGCGCTCGGCATCAAGCGCATCCGCCTGCTGTCGAGCAATCCGGAGAAGTGCGCCGGGCTGGAAGCCGGTGGCATCGAGGTCAGCGAGCAGGTTGCCCACGACCAACCCGCGGGGCAATGGAACCAGCGTTACCTCGAGGCCAAGGCGGTGCGGTTCGGCAAGATCAGGAAGGCCCGCAAGGGCTGAGCCCGGCGGGGGCCGCTCAGTCCGGTCGGGCGGCCGATGCTTCCTTGTCGGTCACGGCGGCATCCTGCTCGAACAGGTTGCGCAATTCCTCGCGTGCCTGCTGCACGCTCTGCACCAGGCTGGTCTCGTCGTCATAGATCGCGTGCTGCTTGCGCAGGCTCTGCTCATCGTGCTCGGCAAAGCGCTTGGCCGTACGTTTGGCGTGCTCCGGCGCAAAGCCCAGATCGACCAGTACGCCCTCGCTCATTGCCACGCTGCTGAGCCAGGTCTCGCGCATGACCTTGGTGACACCGAGGTCCATCAGCCGGTAGGCGTGCATGCGGTTGCGCGCCCGGGCGTGGATCTCCACCCCCGGAAAATGCCGGTGCACCAGTTCGGCGGTCTTGAGCGAAGTCTCGACATCGTCGATGGCGAGCACGAACACCTTGGCGCGTTGCACGCCAGCAGCGTTGAGCAGATCGAGCCGTGAGGCGTCGCCAAAATAGACCTCGTTGCCGAAGCGCCGCACGTAATCGACCTGTTGCGGGTCGACCTCCAGCACCGTGAAGGGAATCCGCTTGACCATCAGCACCCGCGCGACGATCTGCCCGACGCGCCCGTAGCCCGCGATCACCACCGGATTGTCGGTTTCCGCGATCGGATCGTAGGGGGCCGCCGGCTGGCGGTCGAGTAGTGGGGTAATGAACCTTTCCTCGAGCAGGAACAGCAGCGGCCAGGCGAGCATCGAGAGCGTCACCGCCACGGTCAGCAGATCCGCCAGCGCGCCTGGCATCAAGGCCTGCTGGCGGGCGAGCTGGAAAATCACGAAGGCGAACTCGCCGCCCTGGGCGAGGCTCAGCGCGAGTTTGCGGGTTGCCGACGCACGCTGGCCCGCGATCCGGCCGATCGCCAGCAGCACCACGAACTTCACCGCCAGCAGTCCGCCCGTGATGGCAAGCAGTAGCAGCGGTTGCTTGAGCAGCAGGCCGAGGTTGGCTTCCATGCCGACGGCCATGAAGAAAAGCCCCAGCAGCAAGCCCTTGAACGGCTCCAGGTCGGCCTCCAGCTCATGGCGATACTGCGAATCGGCCAGCACCACGCCAGCCAGAAAGGCGCCGAGCGAGGCACTCAGCCCGACGGCTTCCATCAACAGGGTCGCGCCTACCACCACCAGCAGCGCGGCGGCGGTGAAGGTTTCGCGGTTCCCCAGGGTGGCGATCCAGCCGAACACCGGGTGCAGCACTTTGCGTCCGACGAGGATGAGACTGACGATCGCCGCCACCGCGGTCAGGAACGGTCCCGTTTCGACCTTGCCGGCCTCGCCGGCCAGCAGCGGCAGGATGGCCAGCATTGGAATCACCGAGATGTCCTGGAAAAGCAGCACCGCCAAGCCGTCCCGACCATGGCGATCGGTCAGCTGATTGCTCTCGGCGAGGGTCTGCAACACCATCGCGGTCGATGACAGGGCCAGCGCGAAGCCGATCACTACCGCCAGCTGCCAGCGCTGGCCGAGCAGCATCGCGATGCCGCCGATCGCCAGCGCGGTGAAGAGCACCTGCGCACCTCCGAGGCCGAACACCGGCTTGCGCAGCTCCCACAGGCGCGAGGGCTTGAGTTCCAGGCCGATCACGAAGAGCAGCAGGATCACCCCGAACTCGGCGAAGTGCAGGATCGCGTCGGCATCGGTGATGAGCGCCAGCCCCCACGGCCCGATCGCCACCCCTGCCATCAGGTAACCGAGCACCGCACCCAGGCCGGCACGGCGCGCCAGCGGAATCATGACCACCGAAGCGAGCAGGAGCAGGGCGATGAGGATCAGCATGGTGGAGTCTGGTCAGATTGTGGCGGGGCCAAGCTTAGCACTGTCGCCGCCGAACCCGTTGCGGGCGTCGGCAAGCGGGGTATTCTCGGGTTTTGGCTACGGGATTGGTGGCGATGGCAAAGGTTTTTCCCGACGGCTGGCGCGAACTCGAGGCGAGTGGCGCGGCGCAGCGCGAGATCGAGACGCTCGGCGTGCTCTCGGCCGCGCTGCCGGACGACTATACGATTTACCACTCGGTGCATTGGACCTGCCTCGAGCAGGGGTTCTCGATCTACGGCGACGTGGATTTCGCAGTGGTGAATCGCGCCGGCGACCTGCTCTTCATCGAGCAGAAGAGCGGCTTCCTCAACGAGGGGGCGGATGGCCTGATGAAGCGCCAGTCCGGCCGCAGTGTGCAGGTGGCGGCCGAGATCAGCCGCGTGCTGCATGTGCTGGGCGGCCGGCTGGCTGCGCGCCTGGGCGAGGCGCGGGTGCGGCTCGAGTATCTCTTCTATTGCCCCGACTACCATATTCGCGAGCCGCAGTCGGCCGGGCTGGAGGCCGCGCGCATCGTCGATGCATCGCGCCGCGATCGACTGGCGGCGCTGATCCGCGAGGTGTTGCCGGCGGGTGATGATGCCGAGCGGGCGCTGACGGTGCACCGCTTCCTGCGCGACGTGATCCGTCTTGAGCCGGACGTGAGCGCCCTCATCGGTCACGCCCGTACGATGATCACACGGGTTGCCGGCGGGCTTGCGCACTGGGCGCGTCAGCTCGATTTCCAGCCCTTTCGTCTGCGCGTGGAAGGCACCGCCGGGTCGGGCAAGACACAGCTCGCGCTGGCCGAATACCGGGCCGCGATAGAGGCGGGCAAGCGGCCGCTGTATCTGTGTTACAACCGGCCGTTGGCGGACCAGTTCAACCGGGTGGCGCCTGAAGGCGGATTGGCGCTTACCTTTCACGCGCTGTGCGATCGCATGCTGCAGGCGGCGGGGCGAACGCCGGATTTCGGTCGAGCAAATGCCTTCGATCTGCTGGTGGAGGAAGCGGCAGCGCTGCCGCCGGGCGAGGCCTTCACCTTCGAGGTGCTGATCGTCGACGAAGGTCAGGATTTTTCGGAGCGTTGGCGCGACCTTGCCCTGCGACACGCGGCGACGCAGGCGCGCATCCTGTGGCTCGAGGATCCGCTGCAGAACCTCTACGGCCGCTCACCGGTGGTGTTGCCGGGCTGGGTGAGCCTGCGGGCGGACAGCAATTTCCGCAGCCCGCGCGCGGTGGTCCGCATGCTGCGCGAGCTGATGCCCGGGAACGCCGCGATCGAGGCGGCTTCGCCGATCGCGACCTCTGAGGTCGGCTTCCTGGTGTACCAGGACGGCGCGCAGATGCCGGAGCGGGTGAAGGAGGCGATCCGGCTGTGCTACTCGGAGGGCTTTCGCAAGGAGGATCTCGCCATCGTGAGCTGGCGTGGTCGCGAGAACTCGCAGCTGATCCACCTCGACCGGCTCGGGGCGAACACGCTCAAGCATTTCACCGGCGAATACGATCTGCTCGGCGAGGCGCTGTACACCGATGGCGACGTGCTGGTGGAGTCGGTCTACCGCTTCAAGGGGCAGTCGGCCCCGGCGGTGATCCTCGCGGAAGTGGATTTGGAAGAGCTGGACGAGCGTGCGCTGCGCAAGCTCTTCGTCGGCGCGACTCGGGCGATGCTGAAGCTGGTGATCGTGCTCTCGGCGAGGGCCGATGCGCAGATCAGGTCGCGGCTCGGTGGGCCGGCCGATGGGGCCGAATGAGCCGGACGATGTGCGCGGCGCTCAGCGTCGCGAGAACTTGCTGGCGAGTTGTTCGAGCTTTTCGGCGCGTTTGCGGGCGGCCTCGGCTTCGGCCTGCTGAGTGCGGCGCTCCTCGGCCTGCTTGCGGAAGCGCTCCTTGAGCAGTTCGCTGGCGCGGGCGCGGTGCTCGTCGCTGACCGGATCAGCTTCCTTGCCTTCCAGATCGAAGCGCACGGTGGCCTTTTCCATGGCCTTGAGGTAGCGGGTCGAGTTGGTGTGGCTGCGCAGGGCGGCCCGAAGTACCTTTTTCTCGATCTCCGGCTTCAGCTTCATGATCTGCGAATCGATGCCGATTGCCAGCGGCTTGCACTCGCGGAATACGGTAAATTCGGTTTGCAGGGACTTGAGGAGTTCGCGGCCGGGATTGGCCGCAGCGGGTGTGGCGGGCGTGTTCATCGTGCGTCTTAAAGCGGATTCGGAAGAGGTGCGGGCAGAAGTGTCCGACACTGCAGGCAAAACGCCAAGCATTTCAGTCAATTTGTCGCGAAAAAACGGCGAATCGGCCGATTTTCGTGCCCACTTGACGACGGGCCGCGGCCAAGGTCGGGGAGGCCGCTTGCCGCGGGCCTGTGCTTAGTCCTTTTCCGGGGAGGCGTCGGTGTTTCGCGGCCTGCGGCTGCGCGCGGCGGGTTTTCGTGCCGGCTTGGTGTCGGCGGCTGCGGCGGTGGGCGGTGCTACGGCCGGGACGCTCGTCGGAGTCGTTGGCGTCACAGGCGCTTCAGCTTTGGTTTCGCTCTTGCGGCCGCCACGGCGTGCGCGGGGCGCCTTGGCTTCTCCCGCCTGGGTTGCGCCGTCCGCTTTCGGCTTGTCTGGCGTTGCTTCGGCCGGAGGGGCAACTTCGGGGAGCGGCCTGGCCTCGACCACCGGAGTCGCTTCCGGCGCCAATGATGGCTCCGCATCTGGCACGGTTTGCGACGCGGCTGTGGAATCAGCCTCCGGCCGGGCGGCCTTGCGACTGCCACGCCGCTTGCGGGTGTTCTCGGGCTTGGCCGGAGCGGCATCGCCGGCGGGCCGCTGCTCTGCGGCAGGCGATCCGTGCGAGCGCTCGGTTGATGCAGCCTCAGGTGCGATCGTCGGGTGTGTGGTCACGCCTGCGCCGCGAAACACGAAGGTGCCGGACTTTTCGTCGCGGCCGACATCGAGCAGGCCGCGTGCCTGGGCTTCTTCGAGCAGGTTGCCGAAGGTGCGGAAGCCGTAATAGGACTCGCTGAAATCGGGCTTGCGGCGCTTGATCGCTTCCTTGAGCATGGACGCCCAGATCTTGCCGCTGTCGCCGCGTTCGACGACCAGCGCGTCGAAGGTCTCCACCGCGATCTCGATGGCCTTGCCGCGCCGGGTTTCGAGATCGGCCTTGCGACGGCTTTCCTCTTCGGGTGTGCGTCTCGCGGGTTGCTGGGTTTCGCGCGTATCGCGCCGCGCGCTGGCGCGCTGGCTCTCCCGCACAAGGTCGTCGTAAAAGATGAATTCGTCGCAGTTGGCGATCAGCAGGTCGGAGGTGGATTGCTTGACCCCCACGCCGATCACCTGCTTGGCGTTCTCGCGGAGCTTGGAGACGAGCGGCGAGAAATCGGAATCGCCGCTGATGATGACGAAAGTATTCACATGCGACTTGGTGTAGCACAGATCGAGCGCGTCGACGACGAGGCGGATGTCGGCCGAGTTCTTGCCCGACTGGCGCACATGCGGGATTTCGATGAGCTCGAAATTGGCCTCGTGCATGGTGGATTTGAAACCCTTGTAACGCTCCCAGTCGCAGTAGGCCTTCTTGACCACGATGCTGCCCTTGAGCAGCAGGCGTTCGAGGACGCGCTTGATGTCGAACTTCTCATACTGTGCGTCGCGCACGCCGAGCGCCACGTTCTCGAAGTCGCAGAACAGGGCCATGCTCACGCTTTCCTGGGGGGCTGCCATGCGTGTCTCCATTGATTCCGGCACCATCGGTCGTCGTGGTCGACGTAGCGTGCGCCAATGCTATCCGCTCTGGCGGGATAAAGTCGCACTAATTGCCGAGGGGACACCCTGGCATGGCACGCCATCCCGCGAAATTTCGTAGCTCGTGCGCGATTGGGCGGCGATCAGAGGTCAGCGTTCGAGTGCAAGTGCCGGGTTCCGCGCTGCATCGCGGCGCTCCACCACCTTGAGTGCCAGCAGCAGTGCGGTGCCGATCACCATGACCGCCGCGGCCACATAGAGGCCGGCGTTGTAGCTGCCGAACCGGCCGGCTAGCCAGCCGGTAATGGCTGGTGCGATGATCTGTGCAACGCCATAGGAGAGTGTCATCTTGCCCATCATCTTGGCAGGCCGGGTGGGGTAGTAACGCCCCGCCATGGTCAGCACGAGGCTCACCATGCCGATGAAGGTGCCGCCAAACAACAGCGCGCCGAAGATTGCAGCGAACAGCCCGCCGACCAGCACCGGCATGACGATGCCGATGATCTGCAGCACCGCGGCGAGGATCAGCGCGTTGAGGTCGCCGGTGCGGCGCGCGATCAGGTCCCAGTTGAAACAGGCCGGTGTGGCGGCGATGCCGATCGCCATGAACACCAGCGTGCCCTGGCCGGCAAGTCCGGGCAGACGGTCGACGATCGCCACGATGAAGGTCGCGCTGACCACGTAGCCGAAACCGGCGCAGAAATATGCAGCCATGAATATCCGCATGAAGAGCGGGCTCGGGGGATTGTCGAGCATCTTCTGGCCGCTCTTGGTGAGGCCGCTGGTATCGGGTGGTGGGAGCCAGCGCAGCGCGGGAATCAGCAGCAGGCAGGCGATGAGGGTGAAGGCATACCACTGCTCGCGCCAGTCCAGCCAGTGGGTCATGAGCGCCACCGCGATGGCGCAACCGGCGATGCCGATGCCGATGCCGGCAAAGTGGATGCCGAGCTCGCTGCGATGATTGTGGCGGATCAGCCAGTTGAGGATCAGGCCGGTGCCGAGCAGCATGCCCGCGGCGCTGCTGAGGCCGGCAAAGAAGCGGGAGATCGCCCAGACGGTGACATCGGTGCTCATGCCCATGAGCGCGGTGCTGAGGATTGCAACCACGAGGCCGATGCGATAAAGGCGGTCCTTGAGCACGAGGTCGCTGATGAGCGAGGCGATGAGTGCACCGCTCAGGTAGCCGGCGTAGTTGATGGCGGCCAGCCAGCCCGCTTCGGCCACGCCAAGCCCAGCCTGCTTCTGCATCAGAGGCAGCAGGGGGGTGTATGAAAAGCGGGCCACGCCCAGCACCAGGATGAGGCTGAAGATGCCGGCGCCGAGCACCTTGAAGCGTTCTCTCTGTTCGCTCATTTCGAAATTCTTGAATGTTGTGGTGGACAGGGTAGCCAGAACAAGATATCTGTACAAATGAATTGTTGAGAATGAATCATTCTCTTTTGGAGATACGGGTATGGAGCTGGTTGCCCTGCGCACCTTTCAGACGGTAGTGGAAGAAGGGGGGGTGCTTGCGGCCTCGCGCAAGTTGAACACGGTTCAGTCGAACGTGACCACGCGAATCAGGCGGCTTGAAGAAGAGCTGGGTGTCGAGCTCTTCTTTCGCAAGGGGCGTGGCATGGAGCTGGCGCCGCCCGGTCATGTGCTGCTCGACTATACGCGCCGCATGCTGCTGCTCGAGCGCGAAACCAGCGCAGCCGTGCGGCAGGTTGGGGAGGCCGCAGGCGAGCTGCGCGTCGGCAGCATGGAGACCTTCGCGGCGCTGCATCTGCCGGGCGCGCTGAAATCGGTGCGCGCAAGGCATCCTGGTATCGAGCTGCGGGTCGAGACCGATACCAGCGCGGCCCTGGCGGCGAAGGTGCTGGAACATCGGCTCGACTGCGCATTCATCGCCGGGCCGGTGGTTCATGACGAATTGCGGTTCGAGGAACTGGTCGTGGAAGAACTCGTGCAGGTCAGTGCCCACGGCGCGGATGCGGCGATGTTGCCGCTGATCATCTTTCGCGAAGGCTGTGCCTACCGCACCCGTGCGCTTGCCTGGCAGCGCCAGATCGGACATGCGGTTGCCGACGTGATGGAGATGGGTACGTTGGAGGGCATCCTTGGCTGCGTCTCGGTCGGCCTGGGCTGGACGTTGATGCCGCGCCGGGTGGTCGAGCAGTCCTCGCGCGCAGCCGATCTGCTGATCGAGCAGGTGCCGGTGGAGATCGGCCGGGTGCCGACCGGGATGATTCACCTGCGGAACACCGCTCCGATGACGGTGTTGAAGACGCTGGGAGACGCCGTCAGGGTCGGCTCGGCGGGCGGCTGAAGCGGAGATGGCCGGGTGCGATCAGCGAAGCAGCTCTCCGGGGCTGTACAGCAAGCCGCGTTCCGACAGGCTTCTATGCCGTTGCTGGCGGCAGTGTTCGCCCATGCGACCTTGCGGCGGGCCGCCTTCGTAGCCCCATATGCCGGTTCGCAGGTTCAGCCAGTAGCGGCCGTTCGGCACCCGGGTGCACGAAGCCCGGTCGAGGCGCTGAAGATCGGCAGGTCCCATCCGCTGCCCATTCACGATGACATGGCGCGCCTGGGCCAGCAAGGCGGGTGATACACCGAGCAGCAGCATTGCGGTCAGGAGGGGGGCGAATGTCTTCATGGCGCTTCCTTTGACGGATGCAGTCGGTTGAGGGTGGTTTTACCCTAGCTCATCCGGGAGATGGTGCCAGCGGAGCGAGGCACAGGCCGGGTGTGACGCGATGCGCAGGAGATGCCGGGGATCGGGCCGGGGTATCGCCTCAGGCAAAAAAGCCGTGCAGGTACCAGTCGCGCGGAGGTTCCAGTTCGCGGAAGATCCACCAGCGGCCGCCTTTATGCGTCAAGGCCACGAAATAATCGCGGCGCACATCGTGATCGTCCCACCAGCCGCTTTCGATGCGCTCGGGACCGTCGACAAGGCGTAGTCGCTCGGGATGGGTGAGCAGTTTCGGTTCGGCCAGCAGCCATAGCGGGCGAGGTGCATCGACCAATTCGACCGGTGCCTGCGGCTTGCCGGGCGCGACCGGATGCCAGGCGCGCTCGGGACGATGATCGGCCAGCGGGCTGACTGCGCGGATCGCTTCGTCGCCCAGCCGTGCCCGCAAGCGGGCGAGCAGCAGCTGGGCGCTTTCGCGCTGCAGGCCGCTATCGTCGAAGAGATCGGTGGCGAGTGGGGCGAGCTCGACCGGATTGTCAGCCTTGATCGCAAGTGCATCGACCGGGCCGGGGAATGCCTGCCGGCCGAGGTGCTCGTCGAGCAGCAGGGCAAAGGCGGCCTCGTCCCGGCAGGGGGCGGCGCAGATGATCTGCAGCCGGGTGAGCGGATGTCGCCCCTCGTGCTCGAGCACCAGTTCGAAGCGGTCCACCCCGGCGTGACGCGCTGCCAGCCAGCCGGTCAGCCCGGGCAGCAGGCGACGGACGAGAAACATCAGGGTGTCGTTGCGCTCGGTGGGAACGAGCAGCGGGAGCCGGGCGCGATAGCGTGCCGGCTGGGCGAAGTGCAGGCGCGGGTCGGGCTGGTGGCCGAGTGCGCGATCGAGGCTCTTGCTCACTGCGGCGGCCTGACGCCTGGCCAGACCGCCGCGCGGCAGGGCAGCGGCCTCGGCGATGCGGGTGATGCCGATGGTGGCGAGCAGTTCGAGTGCGGCCGCCGGGACATCGGTGCCGTCCTTCAGTGCCGCCAGCGGGAGCTCGGCCAGCTGCCGCGCCAGCCCGGCCTCGTCGGTGAGGGTGCTGCCGGGGCGATGGCGCGCCAGCCAGCGCGCCGCGAGCGGGGTGGGCGCACAGGCGATGCGGGCGCTCAGGCCGAGCCCGGCCAGGCCATCACCGACAAGCGTGGTAAGCCGTTGCAGGCCCCGGAACAGCTGCAGGCTGGCGGCGACTTCGAGCAGGACGCAATCGGGCGGGTCGATGCTGACCGCGGGGGTGAAGACGCCGGCCCAGCTGGCGACCTCGGCAAGCAGTCGCTGCGCGTCGGCGGGGTCGTGGTCGAGCAGGCGCAGTGCCGGGGCTACTGCCAGTGCACCGGCCAGGCTGTCACCGGCGGTGATGCCGAGCTGCCGGGCCGCCGGATTCGCCGCCACCACCCGCGCAAGGGGATGGCGCTCGACCAGGGCCAACGGCGTGGCATCAGGCGATCCTCGCTGGATGGCCTGGAGTGCCGGCTCGGGCAGGATCAGGGCGAACCACAGCATGCGGGGTGACCACGGCGGATGATGGGAGTGGGGTGGCGGCCGGTTGTGCCGCCGCAGCCGGCATTGTCGCGGCTGGGCGAGCTGGGCGCGTCGGGCGCGGCGGTGGTAGCGCGACTGGTGACCGAAGATCGACGGCGATGCGTGGCTGGATCAGGATCGGTTCATCGAGCATCGGCCCGCGGCGTTTCAACACATGCACGGCGAGTTTTTCGCCTGCGGCTTCCAGCCGGAGCCGCAGCACGGCGGGCGAGGGCTGCCGGGCGGCTGCCTGCGGGCGAAACAGGAACAGCGGCGTATGGCTTGCCTCCGCGGCCAGTTGCAGGCGCCGCAGCGCAGCCATGTCGGTTTTCTCGAGCCAGCTCAACACCATGCTGCAGCCCCCCGAGGCAAGGCACTGACGGGTTGCCCACAGCGCCTCGGCCGGGCTGGCAGGGGCGATCCATAACAGCCGCTCGAGCGCCACGCCGGCCGCGGCCAGCGCGGGGGCATAGGGCAGGCGCGGCGGCGCCACCCAGCCAAGCCAGCGTTCCGCCGTGTGGCGACGCATCATCGGCAGCAACAGGGAGAGTTCGCCGATGCCGGGCTGGGCGATGAACAGCTCGACCAGCGCCCCGTCGGGCCAGCCGCCACCTGGCAGCACGGCATCGAGCGCCGGATGGCCGGTGGCGTGACCTTTGGGCGGCGTGCCGTTGAAGCGGCTGCCCCGCCATACCAGGTCGCCGGGCAGTTCCGCGAGCGGGACGCTGGCGGCAGGCATGGCGGGGCATTACCGGGCGGGTTGGGCGGCTCAGCCCAGGCTTTCGCTACGGATCAGGCCCACCGCCAGCCCTTCAATTTCGAGCAACTCGCTGCGAGTATCCACGACGATGGGCTCGAAGTCGGGGTTGGCGGGCAGCAACTCGACCATGTGGCCCTTGCGGGCAAGCGTCTTGACGGTGACTTCGTCGTGGACCCGCGCGACCACGATCTGGCCGGGGCGCACTTCGCTGGTGCGATGCACCGCGAGCAGGTCACCATCGAGGATGCCCGCATCGCGCATGCTCATGCCGCGTACCTTGAGCAGGTAGTCGGCGCGTGGCGAGAACATGGCCGGATCGACCTGCAGACGCTTGCTGACATGGGCTTCGGCAAGGATCGGGCTGCCCGCGGCAACCCGTCCGATGAGCGGCAGGCCGAGGGATTCGAGCAGGCGGATGCCCCGCGCGCGGCCCTCTTCGAGGGTGATGGCGCCTTTTGCGGCGAGTGCGCGCAGGTGGGTCTCGGCGGCGTTGGGGGAGCGAAAGCCGAAGGCAGAGCAGATCTCGGCGCGGGTAGGCGGGCGGCTTTCGTGGGTCTGGGTGTCGCGGATGAATTGCAGGATTTCTTGTTGACGCGGGGTCAGGGCTTCGGACATCGGCTTCTCCGGTTGTTGGCTGTATTTTTGTACAGCTTCTGCCGAATGGCAAGCGGGACGTGCATTGCGATGGCGAATGGGACTCCGGGCCCGCGCGCGCCGGTGGATGTCGGAGCGCCTGAGACTAATCGGCCGGCGCATGTCAGAATCCATGCCTGCAAGCGTGCACGACCCGATAAACCGCCCACTTCCAGCAGTCATGACCGATTCACAGCCCAACAATCCGCTGCACGGCCTCACGCTCGAGCGCATCCTGACCGAGCTGGTCGAGCGCCATGGCTGGGATGGGCTGGCGCAGCGGATACCGGTGCGCTGCTTCGCGTTCGAGCCGAGCATCAAATCGAGCCTCAAGTTCCTGCGCAGCACGCCGTGGGCGCGCGAGAAGCTCGAAGGGCTTTACCTGCGCGACCTCAAGCGTCGTGGCCGCTGAGGTGCCGGCATCTGCTACCGCACCCGTGGTGGCGGTGGTGGGGGGCGGGCCCGCCGGGTTGATGGCCGCGGAAGTGCTGGCGGAAGGCGGTGTGCGGGTCGAGCTGTTCGATGCCATGCCCTCGCTGGGTCGCAAGTTCCTGATGGCCGGCAAGGGCGGCCTCAACATCACCCATTCCGAGCCTTTCGACGCCTTCTGTGCCCGCTACGGCAGCCAGCGTACGCGCATCGAGCCGATGCTCGCGGCGTTCGATGCCACGGCCTTGCGTGACTGGGCGGCGAGGTTGGGGGTGGAGACCTTCGTCGGCAGCTCGGGACGGGTATTCCCCACCGAGAAAAAGGCGGCCCCCCTGCTACGCGCTTGGTTGCACCGGCTGCGTGAAGCTGGCGTGAGCATGCATGTTCGCCATCGCTGGCTGGGTTTTGGCGATGGACCGCGCTCGCTGCGCTTCGCGACGCCCGCAGGCGAGCGCTGCCGCGCGTTCGATGCGGTGGTGCTGGCGATGGGCGGGGGCAGCTGGGCGCGGCTCGGGTCGGATGGGGCCTGGCTGCCGATCCTAACCGAGAAAGGCGTGCCGATTGCGCCCCTGCTGCCGAGCAATTGCGGTTTCGATGTGCCCTGGAGCGTACACTTCTGCGAGCGCTTCGCCGGCCAGCCGGTGAAGTCGGTGGTGCTCTCGATGAAGGACAGCGACGGACAGCCGCTGCGGCGCCAGGGCGAGTTCGTGGTGACCGCGAACGGTGTCGAGGGCAGCCTGATCTACGCATTCTCGGCGCCGCTGCGCGAGCAGATCCTGGCTGCGGGAGAGGCCACGATCGAGCTGGACCTGGCGCCGGGACGTGATCACGCGCGGGTGCTGACGGAAGTCTCGCAGCCGCGCGGTTCGCGCTCGATCTCGAGCCATCTGCAGAGCAAGGTCGGCATTGCCGGCGTCAAGGCGGGGCTGCTGCGCGAGTGCCTGCCCGCCGACGCTTTTCAGCAGCCCGCCCGCTTGGCCGCGGCGATCAAGGCGTTGCCACTGCGGCTGGTCGCGACACGCCCGATCGACGAAGCGATAAGCACTGCGGGCGGGGTCCGCTTCGAAGGGCTGGCCGCCGGCCAGATGCTTGCCTCTGTGCCGGGCGTCTTTTGCGCCGGCGAAATGCTGGACTGGGAGGCGCCGACCGGCGGTTATCTCCTGACCGCATGCTTCGCCAGCGGTCGCACGGCTGGCGCTGGGGTGCTGGCCTGGCTGGCGGGGCGTGTGCCGCTGAGCCTGCCCGGGTCAGGCGTCGGCCCATAGCAGAGGCAGCGCGCCGCTACTGCGTTCGGCTCTCAGCACGTCGAAATGCAGCAGGCGTTCCGGGCGGTCAGGTGCTTCGGGCCGCGCCGGCAGCCACTTCAGCCGCGCACGCACCGCAAGCTGCAGGATCTGGCTTTGTGCGAAGTCGATGAACAGCAGGCCGGCCAGCGGATTGAGTTCGAGGTTTCCCAATGTGTTGAAGAAGCGGTTGCCGGGATAGTCCGGCACGCTCAGGCTTGTGCCGCTCAGCTTCACGAAGCCGGCCTCACCGCCCCGGTGTGAGACATCCACCCCGTGCGATGCGACGGCGGAGACGCCTGCTTCAGGGTGCGCGCTAGCGATGAAAAAGGTGTCGGCACCCGCTACGATGCGACGAGCGACCTCGTCCCAGCCGTTCGCTGTCGGCGCGGACCGCGCGTTCTCGGGGGCCCATGTCGCGTGTCGCGGGGTGATGTATTTCGGGCAGTTGCCGAAGCTCTGGCTGACGGTGATGTGCAGGGTTTCGTTCTGCGCGTCCACCACCGTCCCGTTGAGCCGGTTGCGCCGCCGCGTTCCGGCTTCGATGCCGAGCATGCCGAGTGGCGCACCCGGCACCATGCCTTCCGCAATACCCTCGCCGACGACGGTGTATCCGTGGGCAGTGAGATGCCGCTCATCCGCTGCATGCAGGAACCCCGGCGCACCGGCCAGCAGGCCCGCACGCGGATGGCCCTGGGCATCGATTACGCCGATCACCGCGAACGGTAGTTGTGCAAAGAATTGTTGGTGCTGTTCCGGCATTGCGTCGCGAATGAAGCGCGCGCCCACGCTGACGACCGATTCGCCAAAGCCCGCGCGCCGCTGGATGGCCATCTCGCCAGCGTGAAATGCAGTCATGGCGCGGCTCAGGCTTGCGGCGCGGCGGGCATGCCGACGAAGTTCGGCAGGGCCTCGATACGGGCGAGCCAGGCACGGACATTCGCGTAGGCGTCGAGACTCACCTTCCCTTCGGGCGCGTGGGCAACGTAGCTGTAGCAGGCGATGTCGGCGATGGTTGGCGTCGCGCCGACCAGGAACAGCGTACCAGCCAGCTCGGCATCCATTACCGTGAGCAGCGCATGGCTGCGTGCGATCAGTTCGGCTTCGGGCTCGGTTTTGCCGAATACCACGCGAATGCGTGCCAGCGCAGGCCCGGAGGCCAGCGGACCGGCGGCGATCGACAGCCAGCGCTCGACGCGGGCTGCACCCACCGGATCTCGCGGCAGCCAGCTTGCATCGCCGTAACGCATCGCAAGGTAGACCAGGATGGCGTTCGACTCGGCCAGGGTGATTTCGCCATCCTGCAGTACCGGTACCAGGCCGAATGGATTCATTGCCAGAAAGTCGGGCTTCTTGTGCGCGCCTGCCGCCAGGTCGACGTGGATGGTTTGGTGCGGCAAGCCGAGCAGGGAAAGGAACAGGCTTACCCGGTGGCTGTGGCCGGAAAGGGGGAAACCGTGGAGGCGGATGGCGTTGTCGGTAGGCATCGTGTGTGGCTCCTGTAGTGGGTGAGGGCGATTCTGGACCGATGTGCCACTGGAATAAATTGGCTGATCTGAACTTGATTGCTTCAGAAAGTGGAGTAATGATGCAGCCATGGATCAGCTCAAGCACATGCGCCTTTTCGTCGCCATCGCCGAGGGTGGCAGCCTCACGGCGGCAGCGGACAAGCTCGAGACTTCACTTCCGTCAGTGGTGCGAGGGCTGGCGGCGCTCGAGACGCACCTGGGCGTACGCCTCTTCAACCGCAGCACCCGTCGCATCGCGCTCACCGACGAGGGGCGGCGCTACCTGATCGACAGCCGGCATGTCCTTGCCGCCGTGCAGGAGGCAGAAGCCGCGGTCAGGGCGGACATGAGCGAGCCTGCCGGGCACCTGCGCATCACCGCGCCGGTGCTGTTCGGCCAGATGTATGTGGCGCCGGCAGTGAACGCCTTCATCAAGCGCTACGAAGCGGTCAGCGTCGATCTGGTCTTGCTCGACCGGGTCGTGAATCTGGTCGAGGAGGGGTTCGATGTGGCGATCCGCATCGGAGCGCTGAGTGACTCTTCGCTGGTGGCGCAGCCGTTGGGGATGGTCCGGCAGGTGGTGGTCGCCAGCCCGGCGTATCTGGCATGCCGCGGGGTGCCGGCTCATCCGCGCGAATTAAGGGGTGCCGAGTGCATCAGCCTTGTCGGCAGCAGCATGCCACACTGGGCCTTTATCGATGGAGGCCGCCGCGTCACCGTCGCCGTGCAGGGACGGCTCTGCTTCAATCATGTTGCCCCGGCGGTTGCCGCCTGTCGCGACGGGCTCGGGTTCGGCAGCTTTCTGTCCTATCAGGTGGCGCCGGACGTCGCGCGCGGGGCGCTCGAGATCGTGCTCGCCGAGCACGAGCTGCCGGCCCGGCCGATCAGCGTGCTCTACCCCCATGCCCGGCTGCTGCCGGCGCGCACGCGCGCCTTTGTGACTGCCATGCGCGAAGCGCTGTCAGGTTTCTCGATGTAGGGCGGTGAGGGCCTGAGGACGCATGTCGCGGGCCGAAGGCGGCCGCGGGCCAATCAGGTCAGTGAGCGCGACGCTGGATCAGCCGGCCAGTTCGCGGGTGAGCTGCGCAGCCGGGATCTCCTTGCAGCCGGACACGTTCTGCCCCGCCCAGAGTGGCGAAAAATCACCGCTGCCGCGCTGTTCCGCCCGGGTGCGCAGCGGTGTGATTGCCGCGCTGGCGAGCGGGAATGCCGGCACGGCATCGTTGAAAGGGCCGAGCTCGCGCATGATGCGATTCACGATGCCGCGCGCAGGTCGCCCGGAGAAGAGGTTGGTGAGGGCGGTGGTCTGCGCGGCCTCGCTCGCCAGTGCAGCACGATGGACTGCGCTGGTGGTGGCTTCCGGGCACAGCAGGTAGGCCGTACCGATCTGTACGCCGGCTGCGCCGAGCGCCATCGCCGCGGCGACCCCGCGCGCATCGGCGATGCCGCCGGCCGCGATCACCGGCACCCTCACCGCCCGCGCGATCTGCGGGATCAGCGCGAAGCTGCCGAGCTGGTCATTCATGTCGTGCGAGAGGAAGTTGCCGCGATGCCCGCCGGCTTCGACGCCTTGGGCGATGATCGCATCGACGCCGCGTGCTTCCAGCCAGCGGGCTTCGGCGAGCGTGGTAGCGCTTGCGAGGATCTTCGCCCCCCAGCTGCGGACCGATGCAAGCAGATCCTCGGCGGGCAGACCGAAGTGGAAGCTGACAACTGGCGGTTTGAAGTCGCCGAGCAAGTCGGCCGTCGCCCGGTCAAAGGGACGGCGTCCCAGCCCGTCCGGAATGCTCCGCGGATCGACGCCGAGTTCCGTGTAGTAGGGCGAGAGCAAGGCCCGCCAGACTGCCTCACGCGCGCTGTCCGCCGGCGGTTGCGTGTGGCAGAAGAAGTTCACGTTGAAGGGCTTGTCGGTGTGCTTCCGGATCGTCTCCAGTTCCGTGCGCAGCGCATCCACGCCGAGCATCGCGCAGGGCAGGGAGCCGAGCCCGCCTGCGTTTGAAACCGCGATCGCCAGCGCGCTGCCCTGCACGCCGGCCATGGGTGCCTGGATGATCGGTCGTTCTATGCCGAGGCGTTCTTGCAGAAGCATGGGCGTGTCTCAGGTGCGAAATGGATTGTGGGGCGCAGCGTCTTGCGCATGATGCCACTTGCGGACGTCCCGCCGCACCTCCGATCGGCAAAACGGTCAGGCGGTGAATAGACAAACCCGTCGGGCCCGGATCCGCATCTGCGCGGTCCGGACCCGATCGGTGTCAGTGACGATAGCGCCAGTCCGGGTCGCGACGGTTCCAGCGGCGGTAATCCCGGTCACGTCCGTCGTCGCCGTAGGGGTAGGTGTTGTCGTAACGATAGACGTCGGAGTAATGACGATATCCGCGACCGCCGTCGCGATAGTCGCCGAGCGGCAGGATCACGCAGCCGCCGAGCAGGGCGGTAATGAACAACACGATGATGGTCCGGGTCATGGCGCTTCCTCCTGGTTGGCCGACATGCGATGAACGCACTTGGAGGGCACCCTGTTGGCGCCGGATTGTAAGTTGATGTTCCCGAAGGTGAGTGGCGGACGAGCCGATGTGTGACCGGCCCGGCCGATCGCCCTTGCTGCGGGGGTGCTGACCGGCCGCGCGGAGGCTGCTATGCTCCGCCCCGGGCCGCCCGAAATAAGGCCCGGATCATTGGAAAACTTCACACGAACAGCGTTTGGATCACGGTATGCAGAAAATCATCGATGGTTTCCTGAGGTTTCAGAAAGAGGTATTTCCGGAGCGCTCCGAGTTATTCAAGAAACTGGCGGACCAACAGAATCCGAAGGTGCTCTTCGTGACCTGTTCCGACAGTCGGGTGGTGCCCGAGCTGCTGACCCAGCAGGAGCCGGGAGATTTGTTCGTGATTCGCAATGCGGGGAACATCGTGCCTTCCTATGGCCCCGAGCCGGGGGGAGTTTCGGCGACCGTCGAATACGCGGTCTCCGTCCTCAAGGTGAGCGATATCGTGATCTGCGGTCATTCCAACTGTGGCGCCATGGCGGCGATTTCCAGTTGCCAGTGCCTCGATCACCTACCGGCCGTGGCGCACTGGCTACGCTACGCCGATGCGGCCAAGGCCATCGTGTTCGCCCGCGAACATGCGAACCAGCGGGCGCGTGCGGACGATCTGGTGCGGGAGAACGTGGTTGCCCAACTGGCCAATATCCGCACTCATCCCGCCGTTGCGCTTGCGCTCGCGCAGCACACCTTGAACCTTCACGGCTGGGTCTACGACATCGAGAATGGTCTGATCGAGGCGCTGGACGGCGAATCGACGAAGTTCGTGCCGCTCGCCGAAAATCCGGCGGTCAGCGCGACCTGAACTGCTGCGCCGAGTCTTGTCATCGGGCTGTAGGCCGACGAAACCGATCGCGTGGTAGGTGGGTTAAGTGGTGCGGTCGCCCGGAGCCTGTATCTGCCGATTCAGCGAGCCGAGCGTGGTCCGGTGGCGCCAGAAGGCCATCGCCGTCAGCAGTGCCACCACGCCCAGCCACACCGGCAGCAGGGCAAGCGCCTCCGCAAAGCCGTCGGCGGCATGCTGCGGATCGCGATAGGCCCTCAGTGCGATGGCGAAAAGCAGGCTGACAAAACCATAACCAAGATTGAAGGCGAGGCCTTTGAAGGACAGCACGGTGGCCCGATGGGCAGGGTCTACCGTCTTGTTGAGATGGTGCGACACTGCGAAGCCTACCGTTGCGATTGCTGCGCCGAGTGGAATGGCAAAGGCGACACCCCACAATGGGATCTTGAGCGCGACACCGAGCAGGCCGAAGAGTGCAAGCGCGCTCAGGGCAGCATATGTGCGCAGTACCGAGCCGGAGGTCACGAGCCTGCGGGCAAGGGGCGAGACGACCAGACCGATGCCCGCGATCGCGGCGCCGATCAGCCCGTAGCTGGCCTCCGGCAAGTCGATGAGCCGGTAGTAGGCGCTGCCGAAAGTGAGGAACACCCTGATCACGCTGTCGATCAGCAGGCCGCCGATGATCACGAAGAGGGCCGTCGGGCTATGGGTGATCCAGCGCCCGGCCTCGACGATCGAAACCAAGGCCTGTCTCGCACCGGCGGCTGTTTTGCCGTGCGGCGTGGGCGTTTCCCTCAGGCGGAGGCTGATCGCAAGGACGCATAGCGCAGCGAGCAGGTTGAGATAGATCGGAAAGCGCAGCGTCGTGCCCTGATCGAGTTGCAAGATGAAGCCGGCATCGGCTGCGAGACGATTGAGCAACAAGGGATCATAGACCGCGCTGCCGACGAGCATCGCGATGACCATGCCGGCCGATTGCCATTGCATCAGCCGGGCCAGTACTGTGGGCCACTCACCCGCGCGACCTTCGGCCACGAGGGCGTCGTAGGCCAGCGATTCGTCGGCGCCGCTGGCCATCGCCTCGGCCAGCCCGCTCAGGATGCGATTGATCAGGCAAAGGAAAACGAGCAGCATGCCGCCGTCGCGCGGCGCGACTGTGAGCACCAGCATCTCTGCGACCATGAGGGCCGCCGCTGCGACCACCAGGGGGCGCCGGCCGATGCGGTCGGCCAGCGCGCCGGACGGCACCTCCGCGAGCACGATGACGATCGCCCAGACGACATTGAGCAGGGTGTACTGGGCGGCGCTGAGTCCCAGATCGAGAAACAGGATTGCCAGCACCGGGTAGTAGAAGCGCGAGTTGAAGAGCACCCGGAAACTGATGAACTGCCGGCAGTTATGGTCGGCGAGACTGTACCGTGAGTGTGGCGACATCAGCGAGCCGAGTGCACGTCAATCCGCAGAGGGGGATTCAACCGTATCGGGCAGCAGCGCCGCG
This sequence comes from Cognatazoarcus halotolerans, assembly GCF_009800965.1. Classification (GTDB taxonomy): domain Bacteria; phylum Pseudomonadota; class Gammaproteobacteria; order Burkholderiales; family Rhodocyclaceae; genus Cognatazoarcus; species Cognatazoarcus halotolerans. Next base: position 44,439 of record NZ_WUAF01000005.1, read on the forward strand.
TTGCTTTCGTCCTGCGCATACGACGGGGGTCATCAGGCGCGTCGACGTTGCCCTGCGACACGCTGCGCGCAGAATGCGCGCGCAGCCAGATCTTCATCAAGTGGTGCCCGGAGCGGGACTCGAACCCGCATAGCTTTCGCCGAGGGATTTTAAGTCCCTTGTGTCTACCGATTTCACCATCCGGGCAGGGGTGGACAGTCAGCGGCTCTGATCGGCCAGCACGATGTTGACCTCGAGAACCTCGTAGTTGCCCTGTTTTTCGAGCTGGACGTTGATGTCGTCCGGGTTCACCTTGACGTACTTCGATATGACCTGGATGAGCTCTTTCTGCAGATCGGGCAGGAAGTCCGGCGTGCTGCTGCCGGTATGTTCGCGGGCAATGATGAGCTGCAGGCGTTCCCGTGCGATGGATGCAGTCTTTTTCTTCTTCTCGCCGAACAGCAGGGTCAGTAGGGACATGCTCACTTGCCTCCGAACAGGCGCTTGAGGATCCCGGGCTTCTCGTAGTCGGTAAAGCGCAGCGGGACTTCTTCGCCCAGGAAGCGGGAGACCACGTCGGCATAGGCCTCGGCGACATCGGTGCCCTTGAGGTGGATCGCCGGGGTGCCCTGGTTCGAGGCGTGCAGTACGTTCTCGGATTCGGGAATGACGCCGATGAGCGGAATGCGCAGCAGTTCCTGGATGTCCTTGTAGGAGAGCATTTCGCCCTCTTCGACGCGCTTGGGCGAGTAACGGGTGACCAGCAGATGTTCCTTGACCGGCTCCTGCCCTTCCTGGGCGCGACGCGACTTGGACTGGATGATGCCGAGGATGCGATCGGAGTCGCGCACCGACGAGACTTCGGGGTTAGACACCACCAGCGCCTCGTCGGCAAAGGTGAGGGCCATCACCGCGCCGCGCTCGATGCCGGCAGGTGAGTCGCACACCACGTAGTCGAAGCCCATGTGCTCGAGCTCCTTGAGGACCTTCTCGACACCTTCCTCGGTGAGTGCGTCCTTGTCGCGGGTCTGCGAGGCAGGCAGCACGAAGAGATTTTCGCAGTGCTTGTCCTTGATCAGCGTCTGGCTGAGCTTGGCTTCGCCGTTGACCACGTTGATCAGGTCGTACACTACGCGGCGTTCACAGCCCATGATCAGGTCGAGGTTGCGCAGGCCGACGTCGAAGTCGATGACCGCGGTCTTGAAGCCCCGCAGGGCGAGGCCCGAGGAGAATGCGGCGCTGGTGGTGGTCTTGCCAACGCCACCCTTGCCTGAGGTTACGACGATTACGCGAGTCACGATTTTCCCTTTCTGGAAGTCTTGTTTTTTGCGGCTCAGCCCAGCGAGATGGGCTCGACCACGAGATTCTGTTTGTCACCTTCGCCGCCGAGCCTCACCTGGGCGGGCTTGGCGCCCACTGCCTCGGGGATTCCGCGCTCGAAGGTGCGATATACACCGGCCACCGAGATCAGCTCGGGGCCGAAGTTCATGCTGAAGATGCGAGCCGACGCATTGCCGCGTGCTCCGGCCAAGGCACGGCCGCGCAGCGGGCCGTAACAATGGATGCTGCCGTCGGCGATGACCTCGGCGCCATGGCTCACGCCGGCCAGGAGCACCAGGTCGGTGTCGCGCGCGTAGATCTGCTGGCCGGAGCGCAGCGGACGATCGATGACCATGGTGTTGGCTGCAGGCGCTGCTACCACTGGTGCGGCTGGTTGCGGCGCTGGCTGTGCCGTTGGGCGGGGCGGTGGTGGTGCTGCGGGGATGCCGCCGTCGCTTTCTTCGCCGGTGAGCAGCGCCAGCCCGGCCTGTCGGGCCGAGGCCGCGTAGTGGTCGGGCAGGTTGCGGACTGCGATGGGCTGCACCTGGTAACGGCGCAGCATGCTCAGCAGCGAGGTCCAGTCGATCCTGTCCGGTGTGACGGCTAGGTCGCGGAAGTCCAGCACTGCTGCCTCGCCGCTGAAGAAATCCGGCATGCCGCCGAGCATCACGTGCAGGGCGTCGGCCAGCTTCATGGCGTCGGTTTCCCGCAGGTATGCATTCATGACGGAGATCTTGCCGCCCTTGAATTCAACGAGTTTTGACGACGGCGATGCTTCAGGCATGGTGATGGGCTGGATCCGGCAAATCGGGAAGTCTACTTTTCGCGGCGCCCAAGGGCAAGCGCCGCATCCTAGTGCAGGGTGGGTGCGCCACCTTCGGGATCGAACAGCCTGCGCGCCTGTTCCTCGTCGAACACGTATTCGTGGTTGGAGAGATCGTCGTGGATGCGCACCTCGCCGTGCTCCGCGAGGATCGACTCGATCTCATCGCGACCCAGGCTGCGCAGCATGTCGGCGATCTTGTCGCGGTCTTCGGGCCAGTCGTGGCGCACGACGCGGGCCTCGAAGACGCGCACGGTCTCTTCGTGAAAAAGCCGGGTGAGCAGCGATGCGGTATCGAGGCCGAGCAACTCGTCGGTCCTGACCGTCGCGGCGAGCTGCTGCACACGGTCCCAGCCATCGGCATCCGCCTGGTCAGCAGCGGGCATCTTCTGCAGAAACAGGCAGGCCGCAGTGTTCGTATCGGCGGCGAGCAGCAAACGGGCCGGTTGCTGCTCCGACTGATGCAGATAGTGCTCGAAGATCTCGGCAAGGGTTTCGCCTTCGATCGGCACGAAGCTCTGGTAGGGCTGATCGAGCGCCTCGATGTCGAGCGTCAGCATGAGGTGGCCGTCGCCAATCAGGGCGGGCACGCTTGCCGCCTCGGGGCGCCCTTCAGATTTTGCGTAACCACGCATGTTGAGCGTTTCGTCGCAGTCGATCACCAGTAGGCTGACCGGGCCGTGGCCCTGCAGCTGGAAGGTCAGGCGACCGGCCTGCTTGAGGTTGCCGGCGATGATGGCCGTGGTCGCAGCCATCTGGCCGATGAGTTCGCGCACCGGCTCAGCGTAATTCCGGCCGCGCTGCAGTGCCTGCCAGACGCTGCCCAGATGCACGAAGGCGCCGCGGATGTCGAGTTCCTCAAGCAGGAAACGCTGGACGTAGCTGTCGGGAGATGCACTCATCAGCCGGCCTCCGGTTTGAGAAAGCTGGCGTAGTTGCTGAGGTCGAAGCCGACCAGCAACTGCCCGCCGGCAGTCTCGATGACCGGGCGGCGGATCAGGCTCGGATTGTCCACCATGAGCTGGACCGCGGCGCTCTGCGTCTGGATGTCCTGCTGCTCGGGGGTGAGCTTGCGCCAGGTCGTGCCTCGGGTATTCACCAGGCTGCGCCAGCCGCAGGCCTTGCTCCACTCGTGCAGCTTGCCCGAGCTGATGCCGGCCTTCTTGTAGTCGTGAAAGGTGTAGGCGACGCCATGCTCGTCGAGCCAGGCGAATGCCTTTTTCATGGTGTCGCAGTTCTTGATGCCGTAAATCGTGACCATTGCCGTTTTCCGCTGGAATTCCGGGATTTTAGCGCTTCAGCGCGCGGGCCAGTGCATCGGCCATGCTGCCGGCGGGCGCGGGCCGCGGATCGGGCCGGGATGAGCGCTGCGCGGGACGGCTGTCGCGCCGCTGCGCTGCATTGTCCGTGGCACGCGTCGGCTCGTCGCTCATGCGCATGGTCAGCGCGATGCGCTTGCGTTGCAGGTCGACCTCGAGCACCTTGACCTTCACCACGTCGCCTGCCTTGACGACTTCGCGCGGATCCTTCACGAAGCGGTTCGAGAGCGCGGAAATGTGCACCAGCCCGTCCTGGTGGACACCGATATCGACGAAGGCGCCGAAGTTGGTGACGTTGGTGACCACGCCTTCGAGCATCATCCCCGGGGTGAGGTCCTTCAGGCCCTCGACGCCTTCGCGGAAGCTCGCCGTCTTGAATTCGGGCCGCGGGTCGCGGCCGGGCTTCTCGAGTTCCTTGAGGATGTCTTGCACGGTCGGCAGACCGAAGCGCTCGTCGGTGTAGCGGGCGGCGTTGAGCTGCTTGATGCGCGCGCTGTCGGCGATCAGTTCGCGTGCCGATTTCTGAACGTCGGCGAGGATGCGCTCCACCACCGGATAGGCCTCGGGGTGGACCGCCGAGGCATCGAGCGGGTTGTCACCGTTCATGACGCGCAGGAAGCCTGCGGCCTGCTCGAAGGTCTTGTCGCCGAGGCGGGGCACCTTGAGCAGGGCCTTGCGGCTCGCAAAGGCGCCGTTTGCGTCGCGATGGGCGACGATATTGGCGGCGAGCGTGCCGTTGAGCCCGGAAATTCGGGTGAGCAGGGCCGCCGATGCGGTATTCACATCCACGCCGACCGCGTTGACGCAGTCTTCAACCACGGCGTCGAGACTGCGGGCAAGGCGCGACTGGTTGAGGTCGTGCTGATACTGGCCCACGCCGATCGACTTGGGATCGATCTTGACCAGCTCGGCGAGCGGATCCTGCAAGCGACGGGCGATCGAAACCGCGCCGCGCAGGCTGACGTCGAGTTCTGGGAATTCGCGTGCGGCGAGTTCGGACGCGGAATACACCGAGGCGCCGGCCTCGGATACCACGATCTTGGTCATGTGCAGCTCGGGCAAGGCCTTGACGAGTTCTGCCGCCAGCTTGTCGGTTTCGCGTGAGGCGGTGCCGTTGCCGATCGCGATCAGCTCAACCTTGTGGCGCCGTGCCAGGCCGGCCAGGGTGGACAGTGCGCCATCCCAGTCGCGGCGTGGTTCATGCGGGTAGATGGTGGCCGTGTCGAGCAGCTTGCCGGTGGCGTCGACCACCGCCACCTTGACGCCGGTGCGCAGGCCCGGGTCGAGGCCCATGGTGGCGCGCGGACCGGCCGGTGCGGCGAGCAGCAGGTCCTTGAGGTTCGAGGCGAAGACGCGGATCGCTTCTTCCTCGGCGCGCTCGCGCAGCGCCGACATCAACTCCAGTTCGAGGTGCAGCGAAATCTTGACGCTCCAGGCCCAGCGTACCGTCTCGCGCAGCCACGCGTCGGCGGGACGACCCTCGTCGCGGACCTTGAAGCGCGCAGCGATCCGAATCTCGCAGGGCGAGGGGCCGCTCGCACGGGAGCCGTCGGTGGGGTCCGAGTCGAGGCCGAGCTGCAGGCGCAGCATGCCTTCGTTGCGACCGCGAAGCAGCGCCAGCGCGCGATGGGACGGCATCGAGGCGATCGGCTCGCGAAAGTCGAACCAGTCGCGGAACTTGGCGCCCTCGTCCTGCTTGCCATCGACCACGCTCGAGACGACCACGCCATGGTCGTTGAGGAACTCGCGGAGCTGGCCGAGCAGGGTGGCGTCCTCGGCAAACTGTTCCATGAGGATCTGCCGCGCGCCGTCGAGCACGCTCTTGGTGTCGGCGAAGCCGGCTTCGGCGTTGAGGTATTTCCCCGCTTCTTCCTCGGGAAGCAGGCCGGGGTTGGCGAGCAGCGCTTCGGCCAGCGGGGCAATGCCCGCTTCGCGCGCGATCTGCGCCTTGGTGCGGCGTTTCTGTTTATAGGGCAGGTAGAGATCCTCGAGGCGCTGCTTGGTATCGGCGTTTTCGATCGTCTCACGCAGCTCCGCGGTGAGCTTGCCCTGTTCCTCGATGCTGGAGAGTACGGTGGCGCGGCGTTCTTCGAGTTCGCGCAGGTAGCCGAGGCGCTCTTCGAGGGTGCGCAGCTGGGTGTCGTCGAGGGCGCCGGTCACCTCTTTGCGGTAGCGGGCGATGAACGGCACGGTCGCGCCTTCGTCGAGGAGCTGGACGGCTGCGAGGACCTGGCGCGGCGAGACGCCGAGTTCGTTCGCGATGCGTTGTTCGATGGATGGCAGCATGGTGGATCCGGACGTGCAGGAAAAAACTCCTGATGGTGCCTGCACTCGCCTTGGCTACGCAAGTCCTTGTGAAAGGTCTAGACTTGATCGATTACGCGCAACACGCTTGTGCATCTTTGGTGGTTCGCGGGACGGGGGAGTGATGAAAAAGTTGTTTGTCGCTTTGGTGCTTGCCGTATTCAGTCTGGCTACTGTGGACGCGGGGAGTACCGCAGAGGCGGCGCAGAAGCGGACCGTTTCAAAGAAGACATCGGTCAAGAAATCGTCGAAGAAAAAAGTACTTGCGGCTCGCCACTCGACGCAGAGTCGAAAGGTCGTGAAATCCAGGAAGGTCGTTGCCAAGAAGCGCCCTGGCAAGAGCCGGGCGAGCGCCGGCTCTTCGGCGCGCTCGAAGCGCAGTGCCGCGCGCGCGCCCAGGGTCGCTCGCCTGCCCAAGGCGCGTTCGGCGCCCGGCGCCCTGACCATACCGCGTCTTCCCGAATCGAGTGGCGACGAACGGACCGTGTCGGCCCGTGCCTATGCCATGGACGGTGCGACCTTCTACCAGGCCGGCAAGCGCATCCGGGTAAAGGGTATCGATGCCAATGGCAGCGAGGTGAGTTCCGAGCATGCGAAGCAGCGCCTTCAACGCCTCCTCGATTCGGGACGGTTGCAGGTCGAACCGGTTGCTGCAGATACCGCTGGCAACACGGTATCGGTTGTCACCGTGAATGGTCGGGACGTGGCGGAAATGGTGCGTACCAACTAGCCGCGCGCGGTTTCAGCGGTTGAGGACTGCGGCAAGCCGGCTCCGGTAGTCGCGCAACAGCGGCGAATCGGAGGGCATGAGGCTGAAGACCTGAATCATTGTCTTGCGGCCGGCATCGTCCTTGAAGCCGCGATCCTGCTGGACGATCGCCAGCAGATTTTCGAGGGCAGTGTCGAACTCTCCTTTCTCGGCCGCCAGGTTTGCCAGTTCGAGCCGCGCTTCGAGGTCTGCGCCGTTGTCATCGATTCTGGCCCTCAGGGCAGCCTCATCGGCTGACGCAGGGCGTGCGCTCGCCAGACCGAGCCTGGCTTCCAGCGTACGAACGCGCTCTTCGTCCCTGGCACGGTAAATGATCTCCTTGAGCAGGCGATCGGCTTCGTCGAGTTCGTTGATGTCGATCAGCAGGTCAATCAGATCAAGCCTCGCGGCTTCGAACTTCGGGTCGGCGTCGATGGCCTTGAGAAGCAATGCCCGCGAGGTGTTGACATCACCCCTTTCGCGCGAGCTTTGCGCCTCGAGCCGGAGCGGTTCGGCGTCGGAGGGCAGGATCCGTGCGATGAATTCGCGCAGTGCGTTTTCGGGAAGGGCCCCGGTAAAGCCATCTATCTGGGTGCCTCCAACGAAGGCCCTGACATCGGGAATACCACGAATGCCGAAACGTGCGGCAAGTTCCTGCTCCTGTTCCGTGTTGACCTTGGCGACCAGGATCCGCCCGCCGAATTCGTCGGCGAGCTTTTCCAGCATGGGTTTGAGGGTACGGCACGGCGCGCACCAGGCAGCCCAGAAATCGACCAGAACGGGGGTTTTCCGCGATGCATCGACGACCTTTTGCTCGAAATCCGCCGCGGTCACATCGAAGGCGAAAGCGCTCATGAATGGGGTTCTCCTGTTGCAGTATCCACTGACAGGTGGGGCCCCGATGCGCGAGTTCAAGTCACGCGAGTGCAACCAGGGTCTGTCGTCCCCACCAGTTCTCGCCCGCGGGCAGTTCGATGGGGCGGGTGATCGCTGCTTCGACACAGAGCATCCGACGAAAATCGAGTGCGCCCATGTCGCTCAGGGCGGCACATTTCTCGACCCAGGGATTCCATACGACGACGTCAGGGAAGCCTTCCGTACGGATCGCAAGCTCGCGCCCGCTGTCGTGCAGTGTCAGGGGGCGCGCGGCGTCGCGGTAGATGCGGTCGGTCTCGTCCGCTATGCGGACGACTTCTCCGGTCTCGCGGATGCGCTCTTTGCCGGTGGTCTTGTCGGTGTAATGGGTACCGTAGAGTCCTTGGAGTGAGATCTCTTCGACTTCACGTACGGCGAGGTAAGTGTGCAAGGCGCCGGTGAAGACGAAGCTTCCGTAACCCGTATTCTCGACCTCGAACTCGAGGTCCAGCCGGTCGTCCTCGATCAGTACGGTGAGCTCGCAGTTGAATGCGTACGGCCATGCCGCATGGCTCGCGTCGTCCTCGCTCACCCATAGCGTCACCATCGCATAACCGTCCTGGATGCGTTGTTCCTTGATCGCCCAGCGGCGGGTGCGAAGCAATCCATGCTTTGGCAAACGGCCCAGATCGGCGAACTGGGGGAAGCAGACAGGTATGCCGCCACGAATCGGGGTTGAGCCGTCGAGAACAGCCGCGGGGCTGAGGAACAGGCGCTCGCCACCGCCGCCGGTCGGCCGCCATGACAGCACCTGGCCGCCGACGAGGCTGATGATCGCCGATGCTCCACGGTTTGTTTCGAGCCGTACCGCCGGCAGTCCTAAGTGGTCCAGTTCCTCAATCCGGGCGCTCATGCAGGTATTCCCCGTCCGTAAAGGCGCAATGATAGCGGGCTAGGTGTTGATTCCGCTTTGTTCAGGATGGCAGAAGCAGTTTGTGAGATGGTCATTGACCATCCCGGTGGCCTGCATGAAGGCATAACAGATGGTGCTGCCGACGAACTTGAAACCGCGGCGCTGGAGTTCCCGGCTGATTTTGTCGGACAGCTCCGTGCGCGCCGGCACTTCCGACAGCGTCTCCGGGTTATTGACGATCGGCCTGCCGTCTACGAAGCGCCAGAGAAATTCGTCGAAACTGCCGAACTCTGCTTGCACCGCGAGAAAGGCTTTCGCGTTACCGACCGTCGAGGCGATCTTGGCTCGGTTGCGCACGATCGACGGATCTTCGCTCAGCCTCTCTTGAGCGGCCTCGTCGAATCGTGCGACGAGTGCCGGATCGAAGTCAGCAAAGGCTTGGCGGTACCCGTCGCGCTTGCGCAGGATGGTGATCCACGACAGACCCGCCTGTGCGCCCTCCAGCGTCAGGAGTTCGAAGAGCTGCCTGTCGTCGTGGACCGGTACGCCCCATTCGAAGTCGTGGTAGCGGACATACAGCGGGTCGTTGCCGCACCATCCGCAGCGTTGGCGGGTCTTGGCCGGGGCGGCCGGGCCGTCAACTGATTGAGAGTGTTGCGTGGTTTCGTTCATCGTTCGTCCCTTGATCTGCAGCGTGGTGGGCCGGAGCGGGCGAGGGCCACGCGGGGCGCTACTCTAGCAAATACCCGATAAAGAACGGCCGCCTTGTGGGCGGCCGTTGGGACGGGTCGCCTTCGCGGATCAGTCCTGGAGGGCAAGCACGCCAAGCTTGACCGAGTTGTCCTCGGGGTCGTTCGAGAGCACGAAGCCGAGACCCTTGACGAACTTGAGCATGCGCTCGTTGTTGGACAGGAAGACACCATTCATGTAGCCGAGGCCACGATCGCGGGCAGTTTCGATGAGCACGCCCATGAGCTTGCGGGCCAGTCCGCGGTGCGCCCATTCGTCGGCGACGACAATCGCAAACTCGCAGGATTCGCCGTCCGGATTGACCGCATACCGGCAGACCCCGATCTCCGTCTCCACGCCGTCCTGGTCGATGATCGCGACGAATGCCATCTCGCGGTCATAGTCGATCTGGGTGAGGCGGGTGACCATTGCCGGCGGGAGCTCGCGCATGGTGTTCATGAAGCGGTAGTACTTGCTCTCCGGCGACAACTTGCGGACGAATTCCACCTCGAGATCGGCGTCTTCGGGTTTGATCGGCCGGATCACGATCTTGACCCCGTCCGGCTGCGTCCACTCGGTCGTGAGCTGCGACGGGTAGGGGTGAATCGCCATGTGTGCATAGCGGTCTGCCGCCGGCGAGACGTTGTCCACGATGATCTGGCAATCCACGGCCACCGCGCCGTTTTCGTCGACGATCAGCGGATTGATGTTGATCGTCTGGATCCACGGCAGCTCGCAGACCATTTCCGAGACGCGCAACAGCACGAACTCGAGCGATTCCATATCGATTGGCGGCATGCTGCGGAATTCACCCAGCAGCGAGGCGATGCGTGTCGAGCGGATGAGGTCGCGAGCCAGGAAGGGGTTGAGCGGTGGCAACGCGACCGCGCGGTCCTTGTGCACTTCGACTCTTGTGCCACCTTCGCCGAAGGTGATGACTGGGCCGAAGATCGGGTCGCGCGTCACCCCAACCATGAGCTCGCGACCGTTTGGCTTGAGGATCATCGGCTCGATGGCGACCCCGTTGACCGGGGCATCGGGATGCGTCTTCTTGACCCCTTCGAGAATCTCCTGGTAGGCGCTTCGCACGGCCGCAAGACTCGTCAGGTTCAGACGCACACCGCCGGAGTCGGACTTGTGGGTGATGCTCGGCGAGTCGATCTTCATGACTACCGGCAGGCCGATCTCCTCGGCCAGCACCATCGCTTCGGTCGCGGAGCGGGCAACGACGGTCTGTGCGATCGGGATCCGGAACGCCGCCAGCAAGGCCTTCGATTCCATTTCGTTGAGCACCTTGCGGCGCTCCGCCAGCGCCGTCTCGATCACGAGGCGGGCGCTTTCGATCGACGGCGGACGCAGATGCGACAGCGACGCCGGCGTCTGCATCAGCAACTTCTGGTTTCGATAATAGGCCGAAATGTGACTGAACAGCTCGACCGCCGGTTCGGGCGTGCGGAAGGTCGGAATACCGGCCTCTTCGAACTTGCGCCGCCCCTGTCTTACGAGATCTTCTCCCATCCAGCAGGTAACGACGGGCTTATCGGCGTTCTTCTCGAGCTCGATCAGAGCGTCCGCAACGGCCGTCGGATCGATGATCGCCTGTGGCGTGAGGATCACCAGAACGCCATCGACATTGGCATCCTCAAGTACGGCCGCGACGGTATTCTTGTAGCGATCCGCGTTGGCGTCACCCAGGATATCCACTGGATTTCCCCGCGACCAGGCTGCAGGCAGGAATTCATTGAGCTTGGCGACGGTGCCATCCGACAGCTGGGCCAGGGGAATGCGCAGGTCGGCGCAGCGGTCGGCAGCCATTACGCCCGGCCCACCGCCATTGGTGACGATCGCAAGCCGATTGCCCCGCGGCCGGAAGTGCGAGAAGAGTGCATTGGCCGCCGCGAACATCTGACCCATCGTATAGAGGCGGATCACCCCGGCACGACGCAGTGCCGCGTCGAACACCGCGTCTTCACCTACCATCGCGCCAGTGTGGGAGAGCGCGGCGGCGCTGCCGGCGGGATGGCGGCCCACCTTGATCAGCAGTACCGGCTTGACGCGCGCTGCACCGCGAAGGGCGCTCATGAAGCGCCGCGCATCGCGAATGCCCTCGACGTAAAGGAATATGCTCTCGGTACGTGGATCCGAGATCATGTATTCGAGAATCTCGCCAAAGTCGATGTCGCGGGAAGAGCCTAGCGAGACGACGTTCGAGAAGCCGACGTTGTTCGGTTTTGCCCAGTCCAGAATCGCGGTACACAGGGCGCCCGATTGGGAAATCAGGCCGATCGAGCCCTTGAGGGCTCCGCCGTGCGCAAAGGTGGCGTTGAGTCCCAGTTCCGGACGGATGATGCCAAGGCAGTTGGGCCCGAGAAGGCGGATCCGGTGGCGTCGTGCCACTTCGGTGGTCGAGCGCTCGAGCGCTGCACCGCGGGGGCCGCTCTCCGAAAAACCGGCAGACAGCACGATTGCGGCTTTCACGCCGGCCCGGCCGCAGCCGTCCATGATTGCCGGAATGGTTTCGGCCCGGGTCGAGATGACTACCAGATCGAGACGGTGGGGTACATCCTCGATCGAGCGAAAGCACGGAACGTCGAACACGGTCTCGTGCTTGGGGTTGATTGCGAACAGCTTGCCTTTGAATCCGGCCTCGAGCATGTTGCGGATGAGTACGCCGCCGATCGAGTCGGGACGCTCGCTGGCACCGATGATGCCAACGGAGCGCGGCTCGAAAAGTGGTGTCAGGTAGTGTTTTTCCTTCATTTTCTCAGCCTCTCGGGCGTCGGTTGCGTCGTGCTGGACCTGAGGGATCAGGTCAGCCGAACGCAGGCCACGCGGATCGGGTGCCCTTCCGTTATGTTAACCTTCGCGAATTGTAGTGCACTGCACAAATACAAGTTTGACACAGATCACGGACGATTTATCAAACGTGGTAGCGATGCTACAAACGTTTGTTAGTTGAGCGTGAAATAAAAGCGAGCGCCTTTGCCTGGCATCGATTCGGCCCACACTTCACCTCCGTGACGCTGGATGATCCGCTGGACCGTCGCCAGTCCGATTCCCGAACCTTCGTATTCGTTCTGACCGTGCAGCCGCTGGAAGGGCTGGAACAGCTTGGCAGCATGGTTCATGTCAAAACCGATCCCATTGTCGGCGATGCAATAGGCCAGGATTTCATTGCGGCGTTCGGCGAGGAAGCGAATCTGCGCCAGTGGTTTGTCCGCCGTGAACTTCCAGGCGTTGCGGAGCAGGTTTTCAAGGACCACCTGCATCAGGATGCGATCGGCCTGCGCCACCAGGCCAGGTGTTACCTCGACTTCGACAGACCGTGACGGATCCTCGGCGCGGAGATCGTCGATGATCTGCAGGGTCAGGTTGCTGAGGTCGATTGTCTCCTTGCGCAAGGTCTGTCGGGTCAGGCGAGCCAGCTCCAGCAGATCGTCGATGAGGTTTGCCATCCTGTTGCTCGCGGCGCGGATCCGCCTGAGGTACTGGCTGCCCACTGCATCCAGTACCTTGCCGTAGTCCTCTTCCACGACATGGGCAAAACCGTCGATTGCGCGCAGCGGCGCCCTCAGATCGTGCGATACCGAGTACGAAAAAGCCTCCAGTTCGCGGTTGGAGGCCTCGAGTTCCGCAGTTCGTACCCGCACACGGCTCTCGAGCTCCTGATTGAGATTCTTGAGGGTCAGTTCGGCGATCTTGCGCGAGGAAATGTCGTCCAGCGAGCCCCGGATCCCGCCACCGCCGGCTTCATCGGTGTCCACGGGCCGTGCCGTTGCCTCGATCCAGCGAATCTCGCCGTTTGCGGTCCTTAGCCGGAACTCGGCTTCACAGCTCAGGCTTCGGGAGCTGTGCATGTTTGCGATCCGCCGGCTGAGTTTGTCGCGGTCATCCGGATGCAGGAATTCGAGCAGCGGGCTGCCCAGCGATTCTTCGACGCCGAAGCCCGAAACTGTCTCCCAGGCCTTGCTCAGGAAGTTGAAGCGGCCGCGATGATCAAGCTGGAAGATGACTTCGTTGACCGATTCGACGACGTCCCGGTAGCGCGCGTCGCTCTCCCGCAGGGATTTCTCCGCCTCCAGCCGTTCGCCTATGTCGCGCAGCACACACAGTACGGCCGGACCGTCTTCGAGCATCACGCTCACGCCGGTGGATTCCACCTGAACAGGTTCGCCGTTCAGCCGCCGGTATGAAAAGACTGCCAGCGGTGTGGCGCTGCCATCGCCGGCGGCGGCCTGCAGTTCGGCGATGCGCATCGATATCTTCGGTTTGTCGCCGTCGGTGACCAATTCGAGGACGGAGCGTCCCAGCAGCTGATGCTCGTCACGGGCGCCGAAGAGTCGCACGCAAGCCGGATTGACGAGTATCAATCTCCCTTCGCGATGGAGAAAGATCGCGTCGGGCGAGAGGTCCACCAGGCGCCGGTATCGAAGTTCGCTGGCGTGCAGTGCGCGCATTGCCGCGACTCGCTCGGTGATGTTTTCGAACACGAACAGGAATACATCGGGTGCGCCCGTACCATCGCGCAGTAGCGTGGCGTTGAGTCTCACCCAGCGGTCCTTTCCGTCACGATGGAGCAGGCGCATCTCGATCAGGAAATTGTTTCCTTCTCCGGAAACCAGTTGCGCCATCGCGTCGCGGTAGGCGGTGCGGTCAGCAGGATGGGCGATCGCTTCGAATGACTCGGCAAGCAAGGTTTCGCGCCGGTATCCCAGCAGGGTGCACAGCGTGTTATTCACCGCGACCCAGCCGCCCTCGGGGCCGAGACTGGCAATGCCGACCGGCGCATTCTCGAAGCTGGCGCGATAGCGCGCCTCGCTCTCGGCCAGCGCTATGCTGGTTTCACGTTCCGTGGTGATCTCCCGTACCACGCCGCGAAAACCGCGAAAGACGCCGGTTGGATCAATCAGCGGGCGGCCCGATATCGCATACCAACCGGCATCGGGGCGTTCGCCCGTGATCTGGAATTCGAATCCGGAGAAGGATTGATGCGAAGCAAGCCGCCGTTCGACCGACTTCCAGCCTGCAACCGTCGTGTTTTCCCCGAGAATCTCTCGCAGGGTGCGTCCCAGCCAGGCTTCATGAATCTGCGGCCCGCGGCGGGTGCCCTCAGTGGCAATTTCCACGAAACGCAGTTCCGCATCCTTTTCCCAGTACCAGTCGGAACACAGGCTGACCAGATCCCGAAAGCGCTCCTCGCTTGCCTTGAGCGAGCGGGCGGCTTCGATGCGTTCGGTGACGTCGCGGCCGATGCCGCGATAGCCGATGAAAGCGTGTTTCCTGTCGAAGATCGGGCGGCCCGTGATCTCGAGATGGCGCAGCGCGCCATCGAGATCCAGCTGATCCATGGTGCACGAGAATTCCTGCTGGCGCTCGAGCGTCTTTCTGAGGTCAGCCCAAGATGACTGCTGCAGGTCTTGGTGGGGCACGTCCCACAAGGCCCGGCCAAGAAAATCCGCCGGATCCAGTCTGGCGCGGGTGCGGATGCCTTCGCTGATGTAGACGAGACGTTGGGCAGCATCGGTTTCCCAGGACCAGTCGGCAGACTGATCGATGAAATCAAGGAGCCGGCGTTGGTCGCCGGCCGTTCGCCGAGAAACGCGGCGAATCTGCGCCTGTAGCTGGCTCTGTCGTGTCCGGTGCATGCGCAGCAGGAAGAAGGCAAGGAGCGTGATCGCGCTGACGAAGAGCGCCGCGATCAGCGGAAGTCGGTACACGATCCAGGGTAAGCGGGCCGGGTCCGGTGAACTGCTCACCGTCCATAGTCCCCGGGAGCCTTCAACCTGAGCACGCGCCTCTCCAGGCACCGGCGGGCTTTCCGTTGGCATGAGTCGCAGCGGGCCGGTGTCGTTGTTGGGTGATGACAGCAGGTGCTCCGAACCGACACTGGCAAGTCGGCCGTGGCCCACGCGGATATAGAGGACAGCGGCGTTCGTGCCGAAACTCAACGCTGGCGCCCCTTCGACGTCGAGGCTGTCTGCTGGCGAGTGTGGAAGGAGCATCGCGGGCAGACCGTCGGCGCGCAGCGCATCGACCGCTTGAGTTGGCGTGGCATCCGCCAGGGCGAGTCGGCCCAGCATGGACTCGATCCGCGACAGACGTGCGGAAAGCTGCACCGCTGCCTGTTCCGCTCGCTGGCTGGCGTGCCTCGTCGCGAATTGATCGATCTTTCGATCGAGCCATACGGCACCCGACGTGGCGAGGAGCAAACCGACCAGCAGAAGCGTCAGCGCAACGGGGCCGTGATCAAGGAATCGGGTGTTTTCGGGCGTGCCGCTCATCGCTGATGTCGAGTGAAAAAGCCTTGCGACCGATTGCCAGGAAGCACGTCCCGAAATGTGGGCCAGCTGTTCCGGCCGGGCTCGGGTCCGAACATAAACAGGCGTGGTCGGGACGAAGCCTGGGGCTCGCCAGTTCCAATCACGTTCGCTCCGCTACAATGGCTGCCATGATAGCGTGCGCACGGCGTGTCAGGGCGCTTGCTCGTCATCGTCCCCAAGCCGGATTCTCCCGTGACTTGCACATCTGCCGGAACCGGATTCCTGGCAAACAGTGTTGATCGATAAGATGACAAACGGCCATTCATCTCTTGCGACCCCATCTGCCTGGGTCAAACGGTTTGCATCCTTGATCAGTGCGGGAGGCGACGTGCTGGACTACGCCTGCGGTAATGGTCGGCATGCCCGGTGGCTGGCGGAGCAAGGGTTTCGGGTCGAGGCAGTTGACAGGGATGTGCCGTCTCTCGAGTCCTTGGAGGGCTTGCGAGGCATAAGAACCCGTCAGGCGGATCTGGAGTCGGGCCCATGGCCTTATGAGGGGCGGCGCTTCGACGGCGTCGTGGTCACGAACTACCATTATCGACCTCGGCTGCCGATGTTGCTCGAACTGCTTGGTCATGGGGGCGTCCTGATCTACGAGACCTTCATGGTTGGCAATGAGCGCCTCGGGCGTCCGCGCAATCCTGCATTTCTGCTCCGGGAGCACGAACTGCTCGGGCTTGTGGACTGCGGCTTCGGGGTCGTCGCTTTCGAGCAGGGCGAGGTCGAGTACCCCAAACCTGCGGTGGTTCAGCGAATCTGCGCGCAAAAGGGTGGTGCTGACGTGCGGCTCCCGCCGCCCTGAGGCTGATCAGGGGTGCCGCGGTCGGGGACGGCACGGAGCAGGATGGGTCTGGCCGCGATGTCGGGGGAGGCAGGCGGCAATCATCACGAAGACTGCCGGCCCTTGAGTATGGCGGCCGCAAGGCGATCTATACCGTCCGGAGACAAGTCGGTGCTCTCGAAAACGGTGGCCTCACCAAAACGGACATAGTTGCGGTTCTGCGAACGTCTGTACAGCGGATCGTAGTGCTGATCGATGAACTCCGCGAACAGTGGCTCGAGTGCACGCTCGGCCGCAAGTTCCTGCCAGCGGGTGAGGGTTTCGTTGCTCTGCAAGCTCTTGAGGCAACCGATCTTGTACTGCAGGTCGGCGATGTCGTCACCGAGGTAGGCGTAATCACGAAGCAGGAACGCGATCCTCGCCTCGCGGCTCGCTTCGATCGCGATGCATTCGGCTTCGCGCATCGCCGCGATCAACGGGTCGGGGACCTGGAGCCGGCCGATTTTCTTGCTTTCCGCTTCCAGATACACGGGCCTCGCAGGGTCGAGCTTGCGCAGCTGGCTCCACAGACAGGATTCAAACCACTTCTGGGTTGGTTGCGGACGTCCCGGCAGCGAACCGAGTACCGAGCCCTTGTGCACCGCAAGCGCTTCGAGGTCGATGATCTGAGCGCCGCGCACCGACAGAGCCTCGAGAATGCGTGTCTTTGCGCTCCCGGTGGCCCCGCAGATGATCCGGATATCGAGGCGGGCCGCAATCAGGGCAATCTGTTCGACTGCAAACCGCCGGTAGTTCTTGTAGCCGCCCTCGAGTTGGCAGGCATCCCAGCCGATCATTCGCAGCCACGAGGTGAATGCGCCGCTGCGCTGGCCGCCGCGCCAGCAGGCGACCAGTGGTCGCCAGTCGCGCGGCTTGTCCTGGAAGCGGGCGAGAAGATGCCGGGCGAGATTTTCTGCGACCAGTGCGCCTCCGAGCTTGCGAGCCTCGAAGGGCGATACCTGTTTGTACAGCGTGCCGATCTGCGCGCGCTGTTCGTTGTCGAGGACCGGGCAATTGATCGAGCCGGGAATGTGGTCCTCTGCGAACTCGGCGGGCGAGCGGACGTCCACGATTTCATCAAATTCGTCCAGTTGTGCTACGGTCGCGACGCCTTTTTTCATTGTTTTCCGGTTCAATACGCTTCTGATCAATGGACGGCCTGTGGGCCGCATGCTGGCATGGACGAAATAAAACTCACGCAATTTTCACACGGCGGCGGATGCGGCTGCAAAATCGCGCCGTCGATACTCTCCGAACTGCTTTCCCGGGCGCCGGCGGGCATTGTGCCGCCGGCACTGATGGTCGGCACCGAAACGGCCGACGACGCGGCAGTCTACAGGCTCAATGATGAGCAGGCGATCGTCGCCACCACCGACTTTTTCACTCCGATCGTCGATGATCCGTACGATTTCGGCCGTATCGCCGCCACCAATGCGATCTCCGATGTCTATGCAATGGGCGCGCAGCCGATCATGGCGCTTGCCATCGTCGGCATGCCGCTGGACAAACTGCCCAACGAAGTCATCGGCCGGATCCTCGAAGGTGGCGCCTCGGTATGCCGCGACGCGGGCATTCCGATCGCCGGGGGGCACTCCATCGACGTGCTCGAGCCGATCTACGGACTGGTGGCGATGGGTGTGGTGCACCCTTCGCGAGTCAAACGCAACTCCGAGGCACGCGCGGGTGACGTCCTGATCCTCGGCAAGCCGCTGGGTGTCGGCATTCTGAGCGCCGCGCTCAAGAAAGGCATCCTTGACCGCGCGGGCTACGAGGAGATGCTGCGCCATACCACCAAGCTCAATACGCCCGGCCCCAGGCTGGCGGCGATGGAAGCGGTGCATGCGGTGACCGACGTGACCGGCTTCGGCATTGCCGGCCATCTGCTCGAGATCTGTCGTGGCTCGGGCTTGCGTGCGCGTGTGCGCTTCGATGATCTGCCGGTGATCGAGTCGGCACTAGCCTTCGCGAGGGACGGCGTCGCGACCGGTGCGTCGACGCGCAACTGGGCTGGCTATGGCACCGATGTGGCGATGTCGCCGGATGCGCCGATGTGGCAGCAGAAGTTGATCACCGACCCGCAGACCAGCGGCGGTCTGCTGGTGTCGTGCGCGCCGTCGGCAGCCGAAGCCGTGCTTGCACTGTTCCGCGACGAGGGTTTCGATCGCGCCGCGGTGATCGGCGAATTTGCAGATGGTGCCGCCGGCGTGGATGTGATCTAGCGGGTGAGGAGCGGCTTGAGCGCCGGCCAGACGTTGTCGAGCAGGTGGCCCTGGGCCGCTGCAAGGGGATGAATGCCATCGGCCTGGAACAGCGCCGGGTCGGTGGCCATGCCTTCAAGCAGAAACGGGACCAGCGGGACCTTGCGCGCCTTGGCAACTTCGTTGAAGGTGTTCTGGAACTTCGTGGTGTAAGCCGGGCCATAGTTCGGTGGCAGGCGCATCCCGACCAATACCACTTTCGCGCCAGCCTCGCGGGCGTCATCGACCATGGCAAGCAGGTTGTCGCGCATCATGCCGAGCGGCAGGCCGCGGAGCCCGTCGTTGGCGCCGAGCGCGATGACAACCACCGCGGGTTTGTTGCGCGCAAGCGCTTCGGGCAGGCGGGAGCGCCCGCCGGCGCTGGTTTCGCCACTGACGCTGGCATTGACGACTTTCGTGTCGAGGCCGAGCCCGGCGAGGCGCGATTGGAGCAGGGCGGGCCAGGATTCGTTGGCCTTGAGACCGTAGCCGGCCGAAAGGCTGTCTCCCCAGACCAGCACGCCGGTCGCATTTGCGGCGGTGGCGAGCGCAAGGAAAAAGAGCATAACAATGGATCGCAGCAACATCGAATTCTCCGTTCCGGTCATGGAGGTCACACATCTGGCCAAGCAGGTGGCGCTGGCAGATGGTGCCGCACCGCTGCATATTCTGCAGGATGTGAGCTTTCAGGTTGGGGCGGGCGAGTCGATTGCAATCGTTGGAGCCTCGGGTTCCGGTAAATCCACGCTGCTCGGCCTGCTTGCGGGGTTGGACCAACCCAGCGGCGGCAGCGTGCGCATTCGAGGTACCGACATCTTCATGCTCGACGAGGACGAGCGCGCGGCGCTGAGGGGCGAGACGATTGGCTTCGTTTTCCAGTCCTTTCAGTTGTTGCCGGCGCTCAGTGCGCTCGAGAACGTGATGTTGCCACTCGAACTGGCGGGTGCGCCCGACGCGGCGACCGTGTCGCGCCAGTGGCTTGAACGCGTCGGCCTGTCGGGACGGCTGAACCATTATCCGAAGCATCTCTCGGGCGGTGAGCAGCAGCGTGTGGCGCTGGCACGGGCGTTTGCCCCTTCGCCGGCGCTGTTGCTGGCCGACGAGCCCACCGGTAACCTTGATGCTGCGACAGGCAAGGCGATCATAGACCTGCTCTTCGCGTTGAACGTCGAGCATGGCACCACACTGGTGCTGGTCACCCATGATGAAGCGCTCGCCGGCAGATGCGACAGGCAGTTCAGGATGCGCGAGGGGCGGTTGCACGAAGAAGTTCCGGATGCCCGTTCAGCCTGATCTGGCACAGTCCGTCACTTGTTGAAACCTGCTGGCCGAAGCCATGCCATCGGATTCCGTATGCCCGAATCGAGTTCCTCTACGACACCGGTCCGAACCTCGGAAGCGGCGATGATGCCGCGCTCGCGTCGCGACCTCTTTCTGACTTTCAGCTGGTTGGCGATGCAAGGCTTTGGCGGCGTCCTTGCGATCGCCCAGCGCGAGCTGGTGGACCGCAAGCGCTGGCTGACCCGTGAGGAGTATCTCGACATCTATTCGGTTGCGCAGATTCTGCCCGGGCCGAACGTGGTGAATTTCTCCTTGATGTTTGGCGATCGGCATTTTGGTTTGTCCGGTGCGCTTGCTTCGCTCGGTGGCATGCTGTTCTTGCCGATGCTGCTGGTACTCGGACTCGCGGCGATCTATAACCAGTTTTCGGTCATTCCCGAGGTCGCGGGCGCGATGAGGGGGATGGGGGCGGTGGCCGCCGGGCTGATGCTGGCGATGGCCGCGAAATTGCTCGCCGCGTTGCGACGCAATCCGATGGGCCCGTGGCTGTGTGGGGCGTTGATGTTGGCCAGCTTCATCGCCATCGCGGTGCTGCGGCTACCCCTGGTC
Source organism: Cognatazoarcus halotolerans (assembly GCF_009800965.1). Classification (GTDB taxonomy): domain Bacteria; phylum Pseudomonadota; class Gammaproteobacteria; order Burkholderiales; family Rhodocyclaceae; genus Cognatazoarcus; species Cognatazoarcus halotolerans. Next base: position 64,696 of record NZ_WUAF01000005.1, read on the forward strand.
TGGGTCGTGCTGGCGCTCGGCACCAGCGGTTGGTGCGCAGCGCGCTGGTGCATCGGCCGCGAGCGCGCGAAGTCATGAGCGTGGCCGTGGTTCCGGTGGACCTGTTGGAGCTGTTTCTGCGCTTTCTGGCGCTCTCGATGCTGTCGATCGGCGGTGCGGTTTCGGTAGCGCCCGAGATGCATCGTTATCTTGTCGAGCAGCGAAGCTGGCTTACGGATAGCCAGTTCACCGGTTCGATCGCGCTGGCGCAGGCTGCACCGGGCCCCAACGTGTTGTTCGTGCCGATTCTCGGCTATCAGGTCGGCGGGCTTGTCGGCGCTGTGGTAGCCATGGTCGGCATCCTGCTGCCCTCCACGGCACTTTCGCTGTGGGCGGGACGCTGGGGGGCGAAGCGCCGGGATGCACCCGCGGTCAAGGCGTTCACCACCGGTCTTGCGCCAATTTCGATCGGTCTCATCGCAGCCACCGCCTGGGTACTTTCTCTGCCTTTCGTGAAGGATCCCGAGCATTGGCCCGGGGCGCTGGCCTTGATGGCGCTGACCGTCGCGGTGTTGCTGCGGACCCGTATCAGCCCGATCTGGCTGATTCTGGTCGGTGCGCTCGCCGGGGGCTTCGGATTCGTGTGACGGCGCAATCGGTTTGTCGGGTCAGAGAACGGCGAACAATTGCTGTTGCAACTCGGGGAATCGCCGTCGTCCCATTGTTGTCTCGTTGATGGCTTCCGCCCAGGCGGGGTAGAGCGACCGCAGCGTCGCATGGTCGGGGCACTTGTGGACAGCCTCCTGGAGAGACAGCTTGCTCAGGTTGCCGTTGAAGGTTCGCAGGGTGTTGAACATGAAGTTGCGGGCCATCCCGAGCGATTTGCCATCTCGCTCGGGTAGGGCAGCAACGGTGGCGAGTGCTGGATCGGTATCTGGTGCGGAGGGGGGCGCTTGAGCCGAGATCGATTCTCTGGGTGCGATCAGGCCGGCTTGCCGCAGGCGTTCGACCAGGGGCTCGACTTCGTCGATCCCCGACATCTTCGCGAGGTCGGCCAGGGATCGCTTGCCATCGACCAGAATCAGAAGCCGTCGCAACCTCATGTCGAGGCCAGCCGATCTCCGCTCGATCTCGGCGTGGCCCTGTTGCGTCTTGACGAGCATGCCCTGTGCCATCGATGTCTCCGTCGTGGATTGGGGGCGTACCGGAGGATGCTGGGTGGCCGAGGGCTTCTGCACGCCCTTTGATTGTCCCAATCGATTACTCAAAACCTACAGTGCAGGGGCTCGAGGGATCTCCTGCACCGCGGCATAGGCGATTTAACGGCGGTGCGCGCTGGCCCTTAAGAAAAAAACCGGGCCAGGGGCCCGGTTTGTGTCGACATCGCTCAGCGCGTGATCGGCTTGTAGCGTATGCGCTTTGGTTTCGCACCTTCCTCGCCGAGTCGTTTCTTCTTGTCGTCCTCGTATTCCTGGTAGTTGCCCGGGAAGAAGGTCCATTGCGATTCGCCCTCGGCGGCGAGGATGTGGGTACAGATGCGATCGAGGAACCAGCGGTCGTGCGAGATCACCAATGCGCAACCAGCGAATTCGAGCAACGCATCTTCAAGCGCCCGTAGCGTTTCCACGTCAAGATCGTTGGAGGGTTCATCGAGCAGCAGCACGTTGCCGCCCGAGATGAGCGTCTTGGCGAGGTGCAGCCGGCCACGTTCGCCGCCCGAGAGATTGCCGACGATCTTCTGCTGGTCGCCACCCTTGAAGTTGAAGCGCCCGATGTAGGCCCGGCTTGGCATCTCGAAGCGCCCCACGGTCAGGATGTCAGCACCTTCGGAGATGGCTTCGAACACCGTCTTGTCGTTTGCAAGACCCTCGCGCGACTGGTCGACTGCGGCGATCTTGACCGTCGAGCCGATCACGACTTCGCCTGAATCGGGTTTGTCTCGACCCTCGATCATCTTGAAGAGCGTCGATTTGCCCGCACCGTTCGGACCGATCACGCCGACGATGGCGCCCGGCGGAATGCTGAAGCTGACCTTGTCCATCAGGAGCTTGTCGCCGAAGGCCTTCGACACCTCGTTGAACTCGATGACCTTGTCGCCGAGGCGCTCGCCCGGCGGAATGAAGATTTCCTGGGTTTCGTTGCGGCGCTGGTACTCGACGCTGGACATTTCCTCGTAGCGCGCCAGACGGGCCTTGGATTTCGCCTGGCGAGCCTTGGGATTGGAGCGCGCCCATTCCAGCTCGGTCTTCATCGCCTTCATGTGGGCGGCTTCCTGCTTGGACTCCTGCGCCAGGCGCTCGCCCTTCTGGTCGAGCCAGGACGAGTAATTGCCTTTCCAGGGAATGCCATGGCCACGGTCGAGCTCGAGGATCCACTCGGCTGCGTTGTCGAGGAAGTAGCGATCGTGGGTGACCGCGACGACTGTGCCGGGGAAGCGGGTCAGGAATTGCTCCAGCCAATCGACCGATTCCGCGTCGAGGTGGTTGGTGGGCTCGTCCAGCAGCAGCATGTCGGGGCGCGACAGCAACAGCTTGCATAGTGCGACGCGGCGCTTTTCGCCGCCCGATAGCTTGCCGATCACCGCGTCCCACGGAGGCAGACGCAGTGCATCCGCGGCGATTTCCATCTGGGTTTCGATGTCGGCACCCGCGGTTGCGAGGATGTTTTCGTATTTCGCCTGTTCTTCAGCCAGCTTGTCGAAGTCGGCATCGGGCTCGGCATAGGCTGCGTATACTTCTTCGAGCTTCTGGCGGGCTTCCATGATCTCGCCGAGGCCCGATTCGACCTCCTCTTTCACTGTTTTGTCAGGATCGAGCTCAGGTTCCTGCGGCAGGTAGCCGATCCGCTGGCCGGCCAGGTGTTGCACTTCGCCGTCGTACTCCTTGTCGGCTCCCGCCATGATACGCAGCACGGTCGACTTGCCTGAGCCATTGAGGCCCAGCAGGCCGATCTTGGCGCCGGGAAAAAACGAAAGGGAAATATCCTTGATGATTTGCCGCTTCGGCGGCACGACCTTGCTCACGCGGAGCATGGACATTACGTATTGGGCCATTGAGAGTAGTATCTTCGGGAAAACAGGCCGCAAGCTTACTCCAGCAGCGGATGCTTGCAAGTCTGCGTTTCTGGCTGCTTGCTCGGTGGCAAATGAGGTGTCATCGCTCCAACTCATCGGGAGAAGGCCGCATGCGGGACCAGGAAGCGCTGGGCCAGCGAGGAAGGCGATGGTCCGATCGCGGCTACGGCAAACCGACGATGTGGCCCACCGTTGTGGTTGCGATCGCATCCGTGGTGTTGATCTTCTTCGCGTTTTCCGAACTGAGATCGCGCCAATCTGCAGCGGTCTATGATCGCCTCGCCTCGGCATCGAACAGTCAGGCCCTGCGGATTCGCGAGAGGGTGGCCAGCTACGCGCTGGTGTTGCGTGGCGCGTCGGCACTCTTTGCGACACGTGGTGACGTCAGCCGGGCCGAATGGCATACCTTCGTGTCGGGTCTCAGCCTTTATCGCGATTATCCGGGTGTCCTGGGTGTTGGATTTGCTCGCAACGTACCGTTGGATCAGATCGCGACAGTCGAGCAGCGCGCCCGGTCCGAAGGGTTTCGACAGTTTCGCGTGTGGCCGCGTGGCCAAGGAGAATCAGGCTCCGTCAGCTCGATCGTTTACCTCGAACCGGCCAACTGGCGAAACCTTCGTGCCTACGGTTACGACATGTTCACCGAGCCGGTACGGCGCGAAGCCATGCTTCGCGCCCTGAGGAGCGGGGAGCCCGCCATGACGGGAAAGTTGACGCTGGTGCAGGAAACCGAAACGGAAATCCAGGCCGGCGTCATCCTCTATCTCCCGGTCTTTGCGCCGGGCATCCCGACCGCTGGGGCGATCGAAGGCGCCCGGGGCGAGTTGCTCGGCTGGGCGTACAGCCCGTTCCGCATGGGCGAACTGGTCGACGGGGCGCTCGGGCGCAGCTTCGTCAATCTGCGCCTGCGGATCTATGACGATGCGGAGGTGGAAAGCAGCGAAACCTTGCTCTTCGATAGCCTGTTCGGGAACACGGTCGAGCAACCCGTTGTGGCGAGCTATGCAACGCCCATTCTCATGGGAGGGCGGGTCTGGCGAATGCGATTTGATGCGGCCCCCGGTTTCGGGGCCGGTATCGCGCCGATCAGTCGGGATCTCGTTGCGCTCGGCCTGTTGTTCACCTTGCTGACGTCGGGAACATGGGCCTTGTCGAACATGCGGCGTCGGGCGGTCAAGATGCAGCGTCTGACCGAATCGTTGCGGGCAAGCGAGGAGCGCTACTCGGTGCTGGTGAATCTTTCCCGTGACGGAGTTGCGGCGCTTGACGACCGCTTGAGATTCACGTTCGCCAACCCGCGAATTGCCGGCTGGCTGAACACCTCGGCCGAAGACTTGATCGGCCGCGGTCTCGCCGATGTCTGCCGCAGCCTTTCCGGCAGTGATGTCGAAGCCATTCTGCAACGGTTACGCGAGGGGGAAGGATTGACCTACGAGTCGGTGCTGGAGCCACCCAATGGTGAGGTCCGGGTCGTTCTTGCGTCGGATCATCCGGTTTTCGGTCGTGACGGCGCGTTCCGGGGCGCGACCCTGATGCTGACCGATATTACCGATCGGAAGGCGTCGGAAGAACGGATTCGCTTTCTCGCCACCCACGATATGCTGACCGGGCTGCCAAACCGGTTCGTGGTACATGATCGGGTGCAGCAGGCGCTCGGGCTGGCTCGTCGCTACAAGAGCGGATTTGGACTCTTGTTCATCGACCTGGATCGGTTCAAGGAAGTGAACGATACCTTCGGGCACGCGGTGGGCGATCAGGTTCTCCGTGAGGCGGTTGCCCGGGTAAAGGGTTGTCTGCGGGACAGCGATACGCTGGGGCGCATGGGCGGGGACGAATTCGTGGTCCTCCTTCCCCAGATTGAAAACCGTCAGGCGGCGATCAACGTGGCCAACAAGATTGTCGGTGCATTTGCCCAGCCCATCCGGACGGATCAAGACGATCTGAACGTGTCTGTGAGTATCGGACTGGCGATCTGCCCGGAAGACGGGACGGACGAAAACGTCCTGATGCGGCGGGCAGACGCGGCAATGTATCGAGTCAAACAACGCGGACGCAACAATGTCGCCGCGTTCGATGAGGGCGCTGACTGAGCTTTCGCCGTTCGGAGCCTTGTGCAAAAGAGTCGGCAACCACGTCCGCCGGTATGCGGCGGGTTCCGTTCATCGCCAAAACGAACCGGTGGGGCGCAAGTGCGCCTGGTGCTCTCGCCGTGTCCGGCCGACCCCTAGCCGCAGTGGGCGAGGAGCTGGGGTTGCTCTTCGGCCGGAAGAAAGTAAGGATAGAGACTCTTTTCTCCCGCTTCGCGGAAACCCGCGTGACGGGCGATCATCGCATCGGCGTGGGCGAGGTCGATGTGCATGAGCACCGCCGGCGCATTTACACGGGGGCAAATCGTTTCCTCGCCGATCCGCGAAAAGCCGAGCATGCGAGCATAAAAAGGCGCATGCCGGGGATGAACCTCGATTACTGCGTCCGTCATTCGGCGGATCTGGCGGCTATGGATATGTCCAAGCTGGAACAGCGCCGCGAGAATTTCCTTGGAGCCCGTCCGGCTGTCGATGGCGAGTCTCGTGATTTCGCAGATGCGCGCGCCGCGCGCACGCAATGAAGTGATTTCTTCCGCGTAACGGGCTTCGGCGAGCAGCCCCTCGGCGTGATCGAAGCCCAGGGTCATTGTCCCGAACACTTGTTCATCGGAACCGGCGGTGATGACCAGACGGTTATGATCAAGGGTGTCGTCGCGATGGGCCGAGATGCTCAGTCCCCGGCGGGCATACATGCGCTCTACCAGATGGCCGGCGGCACGATGTGCCCGCTGATGGCTGCCCAGCAATACGCTGGTGTGACGTGCGCTCCTGCGGGTCGTGATTTCGCGCACGTTTGTGCCGTGGGCCGCGATTGGCTGGTTTGCCGCCTGGTGCCCGCGTAGAAGAACGGCTCGTTCGGTATGATGCGCCGGCTTCCGGATGTGCGATTCGCTAGAGTTCATGATGATGTTTCCGCAATAAGTGACTGAATGGAGCGAAAGCGCCACGCACAAGCTTGGGGATCCGGCGGCGGGCGGCTCGATCGTTGCCCGCTCAAAGGCCCCACGAGCGCCGTTCGAGGCGCCGCGGTACCTTGATTGATGCCTGAGATCAGCTGTTGGAGCTAACGACGACCGGCTTGATTTTCGCTGAAGACTCGTTGTCTCCATGGGCAAGCGACTTCACGTCGCCCGAGAGTTCGCCCCCTTCTTCGATGAGGATCTTGCCGTAGCGGATCGTGCCGCTCACGCGTCCCGTCGCGTGGATGATCAGCTGTTGACGTGCCGTGAGCTCGCCGTCGAATCGGCCAAAGATCTCTGCAATGTCGATGCCGACCTTGCCGGAAAAAGATCCTTCTTCCGCGATCCGGATCACGCGGCTATCCATCGTCGCTTCAACCCGACCTTCCACCACGAGCGTGTCGCAGTCCAGAATCTCGGCGCCCTTGAGCTTGACGTCCGGGCCGACGATCAGGCGGCTTCCCGACTCCTGACCATTTTCCTCGGGTGCGCTGTCGGCAGCCTTGCTTACCGCGGTCGAGGTTTGGGTCTCGCGCTGCGACGCGTACAGGGGGGTCGAAGATGTCATTGATGAGGTGCTGTTGTGTGTCGGCGTCGTCGATGCATTGCCCGAACCCAGCGAGCCTCCGGTCGGGCCGGACTGGGTAAGGGACGGCGTCGCACCAGTGGACGATGGCTTGCGCTCGGCGAGATTTTCCTGGTGTTTGGTGAAGAGGTTTTGCTTGTTGAACATTTGGGCTCCTCAGCTAAGTGTTCCTGACCGGAGAAGAGGCGGCCGCCTCCCCGAGGGTGATAAAGCAATTCTGATGCCACATTTGAAATTGTTTTTCTAAACATATACTTGGCCGATATCCAACGGTGCCTTCAGCTGCAAGGTGACAGGCCAAGTGTCGCCAAATGGCGACATGCTGTTTTTGATTTTTATGTAAGCTACTGTTTTTAAATGAGTAAATCATGTCGCCATACGGCGACAGCTTGCGGCAAGCTGTGTCGGCGCGTGACGTATGCCCTTGTTCAGGGATGGACCTGATAGGCTGGCTTTTCATTTGATTACTTTCTTGAGCGTCCGCATTCCATAGACTTTCAAGGTTACGCCCTCGCCGTTCGAGCACCCCGATGTCCCGCATATCCTTTCGGCAACTGTTGCTTCTGGCATTCATCCTGATTGCGCTGGTCCTGAGCGGTGCCGCCATCCAGGGTCTGCGCATGCTCGAGAGCTTTGCGGGACAAAGTCACCATGCCGCTCAGAGTGCGCTGCAACTCACTGCAGCGATACAGTTGATCGGTGAGCGGTCCGTGGATATGGAACGCAGCGCACGGCAGTACCTGGTGCTCGAAGACGCGACTTTGCTCGAAAGGCTGGGCAGGGCGAAGCGGGAGGCGCTCGAGTCGGTCAAGCACCTGGAGACGCTCCGGATGCCGGAGTTCTCCGCTCCCTTGGCCGCATGGCGCGAGGCTGCGGATGATCTGCTCGAGGCGCTTGGCAAACCGGCCGATGCCGAGCGTGTCGGTGTCATGCTTGCACGGCTCGGTAGCCTCAACGACACGCTCGCCCAGACCGGGCGTCGGTCGATGGAAGCGCATAACCGCGAGCTTCTCGACGAATTGGAGAGCAATCGCGCGGTGCTGGGCTGGCAAGTCGGTGCCGCCATTGTCGGAAGCCTGATTCTGGCTTTGCTGTTCGGCAGATGGCTGGTCCGTCCGGTGGCGAGGTTGGAGCGTGCGATCGAAGGCCTGGGGGAGAGCCGACTCGATCGCGAGATCGATATCGTCGGACCTGCCGATCTACGGCGGGTTGGGCGCCGACTCGACTGGTTACGGCAGCGGCTGGTCGATCTGGAAGCGGATCGGCTTCGTGTCTTGCGCCACGTCTCGCACGAACTGAAAACGCCGCTTGCCGCCTTGCGGGAAGGCGTGGCGCTTCTCGAGGATCGTGTTGCGGGACCACTCGTCGATGCGCAGGTCGAGGTGGTGAAGATCCTGCAGCAGAACAGTATCACGCTGCAGTCGCGGATCGAGGCTCTGCTCGGGTACAACGCTGCAGCGTTCGATGCACGACGATTGCGACGGCAGGCGTTCAATCCCCGAGTCCTGGTCGAGAAGGTCGTGCGCGATCAGGCCTTGCAGTGGCAGGCACGTGAAGCGAGGGTAAGCGTTGCGGGTCGAGCGCCACCGATTCAGGCCGACCCCGAGAAACTTGGTATCGTGATCGGGAATCTGCTGTCGAACGCGATTGCGTTCAGCCCGCTAGGCGGAAACATCCGTTTTCTGGTCAGCCGTAGTGGCGCGGCGCTGGTGATCGAATGTCTCGATGAAGGTCCCGGAGTGGCGCCGGCGGACGCTGCTCGGGTTTTTGATCCCTTCTACCAAGGCACGCGAAGACCCGCCAAGGGCAATGGTGGCGGAAGTGGTATCGGTCTCTCGATCGTTCGGGAGCTTGTGGTTGCCCATGGTGGCCAGGTTAAGTTGGTACCGAGTGAGCACGGTGCATGTTTCAGAATTGAAATTCCCTATGAAAATTGACACAAGCTGGGTGGCTGTTGCGTGCCTGCTGTTCGCGGGTTGTAGCGCGCTCGATACCCGCCCTGCGGACGACGCAATGCTGCCGGCGAATATTTCCAAGCCGCGGCCGCCGCGCGTCGAGGCGGTGGCGCCAGGGCAGGCCGAAAATGTAAGTCTGCGGGCCCTGCTGGCCTTCTATCAAAGCAGTCAGAAATTGTCGGCGAGCGAACAGGTCAGACTCAGGAACGCGCTCGCAACGCGTAGCCAGGATCCCTTCCTGTTGGTTCAGCAGGCGATTCTGTTCGGTAACGACCGAGGCAACGCCGAACTTGCCAAGGCGCTGTCCATACTGGAGGCCCTGCAGAAATCGGATGACGAGAATGCCGTTGCACTGCAACCGCTCGCGCGGGTGCTCGCCGATCAATATGCGGAACGGCTCAAGCTGGGCGTGCAGACGGAGAAGCTTGGCCAGATTGCACGCGATAGCCAGAAGCGCGCGGAGCAGTTGCAGGAAAAGCTCGACGCGCTCGCGGCCATCGAGCGCAGCTTGCCGACCCGGCCAGTGACGCCGTTGCCACCGATTGCTCCGGAGAAACCGCAATGACGATTGGTGAACTGATCGCGGTCGATGGTGCCCATCTGCTTGTCGTGGATGACGATGTCGATCTGCTGAGACTTCTCTCGATGCGACTGACGGCCAACGGCTACCGTGTCACTACGGCGGACAGTGCTGAAGCGGCGCTGGCACGTCTTGCGGTAGAGCGCCCGGACCTGGTGATCAGCGACGTGCGGCTGCCGGATCGCGACGGTCTTGCCCTGTTCGATGAAATACGGCGTCAGCACGCCTCGCTGCCGGTAATCCTCCTTACGGCGCACGGCAGCATCCCGGATGCGGTCGAAGCCACTTCCAAGGGTGTCTACGGGTATCTCACCAAACCGTTCGACAGCCGAGCACTGCTCGACAAAGTCGAGCAGGCCCTGACCCTTGGAGCGACCGGCAACGTGCCGCAGCAGCGCAATGCCGATGACAGTTGGCGAAAGGCCATTGTCAGTCGCAGCAACCGGATGGCGGAACTGCTCGAAGAAACACGCATGGTTGCGGCATCGGATGCGAGCATCCTGATTCGAGGCGAGAGCGGATCGGGCAAGGAGTTGCTTGCCAGGGCGATTCACCTCGCCAGCCCGCGTGCGGCCGCACCGTTCGTGGCGATCAACTGCGGGGCAATCCCGGAGCAATTGCTCGAATCCGAATTGTTCGGCCACATCAAGGGCGCGTTTACCGGTGCAACCAGCTCCCACGAGGGATTGTTCCAGGCCGCCGATGGCGGCACCCTGTTCCTCGATGAGATCGGCGACATGCCGCTGGCCCTGCAGGTGAAATTGCTGCGGGTGCTTCAGGAGAGGGCGGTACGACCGGTCGGCTCAACCCGTGCCGCGCCGATCGACGTACGCATTCTCTCGGCGACACATCGGGACCTGGACGCGGCGATGGCCGAAGGGCAGTTTCGCGAGGATCTGTTCTATCGGCTCAACGTGGTGTCGTTGAGCTTGCCGCAGTTGGCCGAGAGGCGCGAAGACATCCCCCTGCTCGCGACGCATTTCCTGCAGCAGCTTGCGGAGAAGTATCGGAAGTCGGTCAACGGCTTTGCGTCGGATGCGATGGAAGCCCTGGTTACCGCGCCTTGGCCAGGGAACGTGCGTCAGCTTTTCAATGTGGTGGAGCAGGTCTGCGCACTTACGACGACGCCGCTGATACCGCTGACGCTCGTCCAGCGAGCGTTGAGGGTCCCCAGCATGGAGGCCTTGACGTATGCCGACGCGAAGCAGCGGTTCGAGCGCAACTATCTGATCCAGCTGCTGAAATTGACCGACGGCAATGTTTCGGACGCAGCCCGGCTGGCCGATCGGAATCGGACCGAATTCTATCGCCTGCTTCAGAAGCATGAGCTTACGCCTGCGCTCTTTCGTTCGAGTGCCGAAGGTGTTGGACTGCAGCGACAAGAATAGTCGTTTTAAATCAGTGGCTTGTTGGATTCTGTCGGCTGGGTGTCTGGCCCGGGCGACAGTCATGACGTGACATGAGTGCTGGTTTTTGCGGCTAATTGTCTGAATTTAATCGGGAAATTTGTTTTGGCACGATCCTCGCGTTGAGCCATGTGCAGCCGCCATAGGGCTGCGCCTTTCGAAGAACAACGCAAGGAGTCACATATGAACAACCGCAAAGTCATCGCCGCGCTGCTTTCGGTTTCCGCAGTTGCACTTGGCCTCCCTCCGGCCTTCTCGGCTGAAAGTGCCGCCCAGTCGGTCGGGCAGGCCGGTGGTTCCGCGCAAGACGCCACAATCAACGGAAAGGTCTCGGCAGTACTGATGTCGGAACCATCGCTGATGGGTTCGAAGATCCGGGTGGATACGAACAGGGGGGTGGTGAGCTTGCGAGGCACGGTCGATGCCGAGGCAGCAGGTTTGCGCGCCATCGAACTGGCATCCGGTGTGGAAGGTGTCGCACGCGTCGAGAGCGTGCTCACGCTCGCGAATCGCTGAATCCGTTCGCCGTCATCGTGCCGGGGCACACCTGCGGCAGTCCGGGCGGGTCAGGCCGCAAACTGCAGCCTGGCGAGGTGAGCATAGAGCCCCTGCCTGTCGATGAGCTGCGCGTGGGTGCCGGTCTCGATGATGCGGCCGTGCTCCAGGACCACGATCCTGTCAGCTTTCTGGACGGTCGCAAGGCGATGCGCAATTACGAGTGTGGTACGGCCGCGCATGAGTGTTTCGAGCGCGGCCTGTACCATGCGTTCGCTTTCAGCGTCGAGCGAGGAGGTGGCTTCGTCCAGCAACAGGATCGGCCGGTTGGCGAGGATCGCGCGGGCGATTGCGATGCGCTGGCGTTGTCCACCCGAGAGCCTTACGCCGCGCTCGCCGAGATGGGTGCGATAGCCGTCAGGCAGTTTTTCGATGAATTCCGCGGCGAAGGCCGCATCACATGCGCCTCGCACGGCTGCCTCGGTGGCCTGCGGCAGGCCGTAGCGCACGTTTTCCAATACGCTGGTGGCGAAAATCACTGGTTCTTGAGGCACCAGCGCGATGGCTGCGCGAACCGCCTGTGGATCGGCATCGGCGAGCGCGACGCCATCGAGTCTCAGCATGCCGGACTGGGGGTCGTAGAAGCGCAGCAGGAGCTGGAATACGGTGGTCTTGCCGGCTCCTGAGGGGCCGACCAGTGCCACGGTTTCGCCTGGCTGAACTGACAGCGTGAAAGTGTCCAGCGCGGGCGTATCGGGGCGTGCCGGATAGCTGAAGGACACCGCCTCGAGCGACAGCGCCCCGCGCAGCGGGCGTGGGAGTGGCAGGGGCTCGGTAGGGGCGCGGATCTCTGGCTGAGCGCCGAGCAGTTCCATCAGCCGTTCGGTTGCGCCGGCGGCGCGCTGCAGATCGCCCCAGACCTCCGATAGTGCGCCCACGCTGCCCGCCACCAACGCTGCGTAGAAGACGAAGGCCGACAGCTCGCCAGCGCTAATGCGGCCGTCGAGCACGTCGTGGCCGCCGATCCAGAGGATGAAGGCGATCGCGCCGAACACCAGCACCAGCACCACGACCACCAGCATCGCCCGATTGCGGATCCGCTCGACCGAGGTTGCAAAGCCGCGTTCGACCAGTGATGCGAAGTCGCTCCGGTCGGCGTCTTCATGGCCGTAAGCCTGGACCACACGGATCTCGTGAATGGTCTCGTCGATGCGGTTGCCGAGGTCCGCAACGCGGTCCTGGCTCTCCCGCGCGAGCTTCCTGACGCGTCGCCCGAAGAGGATGATCGGCACGATCACCAGCGGAACGCCGGTCAGTGTGAGCACGGTGAGCTTGAGACTGGTGGTGAACAGCATCACCAGCCCGCCGATAAGCAGCAAGGCGTTGCGCAGCGCGATCGACAGACCCGAGCCGATCACGTTCTCGATCTGGGTTGTGTCAGAGGTCAACCGCGAGATTACCTCGCCGGTGCGTCCGGCCTCGAACCACGAGGGCGGCAGACTCAACAGGTGGTCGAACACCTTGCGCCGCAGATCGGCGGTGATCCGCTCGCCGAGCCACGAGACGTTGTAGAAGCGCACATAGGTCGCCGCCGCCAGCAGGGCGATTGTGGCGAACATCGCCAAGAGGGTGCGATCGAGCCAGTCCGGGTCGCCGGCCGAAAAGCCCTTGTCGATGACCGCCCGCAAGCCCTGGCCGACGCCGAGCATGGCACCGGCGGCGACCACGAGCGCGATCGCGGCAAATGCTACCCGGCTGCGGTGTGGGCGGAGCAGACCGAAAAAAAGGCGAAATGGAGGCATGCAGTTCTCGGGGCACGGGGTGACAGGCAGCACGCATTCTAGGGGCAGGGCAGCGTTGCCGCCCAGAACGGACCGAAATGCAATCGCCGTGGGCAAGGGGGCTCCGTGCCTTCGGTGGCAAGCCCTATACTCCGGACTCCGTGAACCAGCCAGTGCTTGAAATGAGCTCGCTTCCCCTGACCGCCGGTACCACCTTGCTGATCGTCCTGCTCATGTTCGCGACGACCTTTCTGGTGGGCAAGGCTCGCCACCGTTACCAGATCAAGGCGCCAGCGGTCTCCGGCCACCCGCTCTTCGAGCGCGCCTACCGCATCCAGATGAACACCCTGGAGTGGGCGGTCATGACCTTGCCCTGCCTGTGGATCTTCGCCATCTACGTGAGCGACCTCTACGCCATGTTGCTGGGCTTGCTGTGGCTGCTGGGGCGCATCCTTTACGCAATCGGGTACCACCGCGATCCGCCGCTGCGCGCTCGCGGCTTCGTCATTGCGGCTGCCGCGTTCGGCGCATTGGGGCTCGGCGGTGGTGCCGGGGTGATCGTCGCGATCCTGGGGGGCGCGGCATGAAGATCGTCGTCCTGGGTGCCGGGCTGGCCGGCGTCACCGCCGCCCATGCCCTGTTGCGGGATGGTCACTCGGTGCAGGTGCTCGAGCGGGCTGCGGGCGCCGCTGCGGAGACGAGTTTTGCGAACGCGGGGTTGGTTTCGCCGGGACATGCCTTCAGTTGGGCCTCGCCGGCAGCGCCGATGGCCATGTTGCGTTCGCTGTTCAACCCTGACCAGGCACTGCGGGTGCGTTTGAGCCTGGATCCCGCTTTCTGGCGCTGGAGTCTTGCCTTTCTTGCCAACTGCCGCGGCGCCCGCTGGGCCGAGAACTCACGTCGGCTGGTGCGGCTGGCCTGCTACTCGCAGGCGCAACTTGCGCGTGTGGTCGAACACACCGGTGTTGAATACGCGGCCACGCGACGTGGCTTGCTTTACTTGTACGCCGATGTCAAATCACTCGCCACTGCGCGGCAGCAGAGCGATCTGCTGATGGCCGAAGGTGTCGAGGTTCGCGCGCTCGACGTTGCCGAGGTACTGGCGGTGGAGCCGCGCCTCGCTGCATGGGCGGGGCGCATCGCGGGTGGCCTGTATTGCCCGGGTGACGAAAGCGGCGACGCATGGCGTTTCACTACCGCGCTGGCCGAATGGTGCGCTTACCGTGGTGTCGATTTTCGCTACGGCGTGACGGTTGAGGCACTCGACGCGGATGAAACCCGGGTGAGAGCAGTGAAGACTGATCAGGGTTCGATCGAAGCCGATGCCGTCGTGGTGGCGCTGGGCAGCCACGCGCCGCGCCTGGTGCGGGCGCTCGGCTACCGCTTGCCGATCTATCCGGTGCGCGGCAATTCGGTGAGCTTTCCGATCCGCGAGGGCGATGCGCCGCCGACGCTGGCCGGCGTCGATGATGGCACCCTCACCGCATGGTCGCGGCTTGGCGATCGTTTGCGGCTCACCAGCACCGCAGAATTTTCGGGCTACGCGAATGTGTTGCCCCGGCGGGATGTCGAGACGCTCGTGCTTCGGGCGCGCACGATGTTCCCGGGGGGCGCGGATTTCGATCACCCATCGCCCTGGTCCTGTCTGCGCCCGATGACGCCGGCCGGCACGCCGATCATCGGCCGGACGCGGCATTCGAACCTCTATTTCAATGTTGGCCATGGGGCGATGGGATGGACCACCGCGACCGGCACGGCGCAAATGCTCGCGGATTGCGTCGCCGGGAGGACGCCTGCTCATTCGATGGACGGGCTCGGCGTTGCCGAGACGTTTGGCTGATAGCAGGCGAACGGCGTCGCGCTCGCGGCCGCTAGGCCTGCTCTGAGAGCAGTTCGGCGATCAGGGTCAGGCCGCGATCGAGAAGCTTGCGATTGGGGGCGGCCCCGATCGAGATCCGTACCGCTTCGACGCCGCCCTGGCGGCCGCAGGCGAAGACGCTCTTCGGCACCACCGCCACCCCCCGCGCACGTGCCCGTTCGGCGAACTCATCGGCGTTGCGTCTGCCGATTTCGAGCCATACATGTGGGCAATGTGCGCCACCGTGCCATTTGAATGCGGCGAGCCGCTCGCACACGATGCGGTGTCGCGCTGCGAGTTCGGTGCGCTGGCGGGCAAGGCGGTCGAGTGCGGTGCCACCATGCATCCAGTGGGCGGCAATCGTTGCGGAGATTGGCGATACGTACCAGCTGGTGCGATGTTCCGCCTCGTCCATGCGGTTGCGAAGGCGAGGCGGCAACACGAGATAGCCGATGCGCAGCCCTGGCGCCACGGTCTTGGAGAGGCCGGTGACATAGCACACGCGCTCGGGGGCAAGCGCTGCGAGCGGAGCGGAAGGCGTGGCCGGCAGCAGGCCATAGACATCCTCTTCCACGATCAGCGTGTCGTAACGTCGGGCGATTGAAACGATCTGTTCGCGGCGGGCGAGGCCCATGCTGGCCGTCGTGGGGTTCTGCAAGGTCGGCGAGAGTACGACCACGCGCCCGCCGGCATGCCGACAGGCAGCCTCGACGGCCGCAGGCGTGACACCTTCGCCATCCATCGCGAGCGGTTCGAGCGTCAATCTGCGTTGTCGAGCGATTGCCTTCAGGCCGGGATAGACGAGTGCCTCGGTGGCAACCGCATCGGCGCCCTCGAAAAGCGAAAGTGCGGTTTCCATGGCGTGCTGGGCACCGGCGCAGACGACGATCGCCGCAGGGTCGACGTCGATACCGCGAAGCCCTAGCCAGCGCGCCGCGGTTGCGCGATGTACCAGCCAGTCTCCCGTGGTGTGGTAGTGCAACAGACTCGCGGATTCACCGCTGGAGAAAGCCGAAATCGTTGCTGCGAGTTCGCTGTCGCGGGGCGCCCGTGGCGGTGTGTTGGTGGAGAGATCGATCAGATCCCGGGCTGGGTCACCGTTGTAGGCAAACAGCGCGGCTTCGGCCGATCTTCCCAGCACGAAGGTGCCGCGGCCGGTTTCACCGTCGATCAGACGGCGGCGCGCGGCTTCGCGATAGGCCCGCGTGACGGTGCTGACGTTGACCCCGAGCAGATCGGCGAGCAGTCGGTGCGTAGGCAAGCGGTCACCCGGACGAAGCGTGCCGCGGCGGATCGCGCGAGCAATGTCGTCGGCAATCGCGAGATAGGCCGGCCGGCCGTGATCGAGTTCGGGAAGCCACATTGTATTGCACACAATTCGTTTCAGAATGCATACAAAATACCCCCAACCATCAATCGCACGCCAGTGCCTTACAACGGAGCCACCCCATGCTGTTCGATCTGGATACCCTCGAGCGCCACGCCGCGGAAGTTCATCGGGTGCTGCCCGCAACGCCGCAGATCAGCTGGCCGCTGCTGAATCAGCGCCTCGGAACCGAGATCTGGTTAAAACATGAGAACCATACGCAGGTCGGCGCCTTCAAGATCCGTGGCGGGCTCAGCTATTTTGCGCAACTGCGGTGCGAGCACCCCGAAGTTCGGCATGTGGTGTCGGCCACGCGGGGGAATCATGGTCAGTCGGTGGCCTTCTCGGCCCGCCGCAACGGCATCGCCGCGACGATCGTCGTTCCGCGTGGCAACAGCGTCGAGAAGAATGCCGCGGTGCGCGCGCTCGGCGGAGAGGTGATCGAACATGGAGACGATTTCCAGGCGGCGAGCGAATATGCCTCTGTCTTGGCTAGCGAGCGGGGGATGCACCGGGTGCCGTCCTTTCACCCGGCGCTGGTCTGCGGTGTGGCGAGCTACTGTCTGGAATTCCTGCGCGCCGTGCCGGATCTGGATGTCGTGTATGTACCCATCGGCCTGGGGTCGGGAATATGCGCGATGATCGCTGCTCGCGATGCGCTCGGGCTGCAGACCGAAATCGTCGGTGTCGCGTCCGCCCATGCGCCGGCCTATGCATTGTCGTTCGAGGCACGTCGCCCGATCGCCCACCCGGTCTCGACCCGCCTCGCCGACGGGCTCGCCTGCAGCACGCCGGAGCCCGATGCGCTTGCGATGATCCTCGCCGGCGCCACGAGGATCGTTCAGGTCGATGACGAGGAAGTGGCTGCGGCGATGCGCGTGCTCTTCGAGGATACCCACAATGTGGCCGAGGGCGCAGGGGCCGCATCCCTGGCAGCCGTGATGCAGGAGCGGCGACTCTGCGCAGGGCGGCGGGTGGGCGCGGTTCTGAGCGGTGCGAACGTGGATCGCGCTGTCTTTGTCCGGGTTCTCGGAAACGAACGGTTCGCCGTTTGAGCGACGATTGTTGCAGCGGGCGGGATTGGATCGATTGCGAATTGATGCCAATATGCTCGCCTGTGTCGGCGAAATCGTCTTGCGGAAGATTGTCGCCGCGCGCTCCCTGATCGTTGCCGGGTGCAACATGTCGCCCCGGCGCCCTGTCCGAGATATTCATGACCCGTTTCATCGCGAGAAACATGCGCCGATGGCTTCTGCCATTCGCAAGCCTGCTTTGTTGCTCGATGTCGCTGGCGGCGCCGCCGTTGCCCGCGCTGAGCGCACAAGTGCAGGGGATTACCGTGTCCGGGATCTCCTCGGGGGCCTACATGGCGGTGCAGTATCAGGTTGCGCGTTCGAAGTCGGTTTCAGGCGTGGGCGCCATCGCCGGCGGCCCTTACGAGTGTGCCGCGGGGTCGACATGGACCGCCTTGACCCGTTGCATGAGTCCCAATGACTGGTGGGCGCCGGTACCCGGCGTCCAGGAGTTGCAGGCGCACATCGAGCGGCGTGCGGCGGCGGGGCTGATCGACTCCCCGGAGGATCTCAGGGACGACAGGGTGTGGGTATTTTCCGGTGACGAGGACAAGACCGTAGCGCGAGCGGTCGTCGATTCGCTGGTCGCGACCTATGCCCGCTGGGTCCCGCCGGCATCGCTGCGCTACGTGAAGCTGCCCGGCGCCGGGCATGCAATGGTGTCCGTCGCCGCGGCCCAGGCAAACGCCTGCGCGACCACCGAGCCACCCTACATCAATCGTTGTGGCGATTTCGATACCGCGGGGCAGTTGCTCGAGTTTCTGCTGGGACCGCTTGCCACAAGACAGAGCCCGCCGCAGGGCCAGTTGCACGAATTCGATCAGGCCGTGGCGATGGGCGGCAAGCCGGCCGACATCGGCCTTGCCGATACCGGCTACGTCTTCGTGCCGAGTGCCTGCGTCGGCGGTGGTTGCAAGGTGCACGTGGCATTTCATGGCTGCCGTCAGAGCAGTGCCCAGGTCGGAAAGGCCTTTGTCGAAGGGGCCGGATATAACGAATGGGCGGCCGGCAACCACCTCATCGTGCTCTATCCGCAGACCGTACCGCGCTATGGATGGGGGGCGGGCAGTTCGCGATGGGTGTTCAACCCGCGGGCCTGCTGGGATTGGTGGGGCTATACGGATCCTGCCTACGCGACGCGCGACGGGCTGCAGATCAAGGCCGTCCAGGCGATGGTCGAGGCGCTTGGGCGGCATCCGTGAGTCCTCAGACCTCTTCAATCGCCCCGATGTCCGCGTGTCTCGTCGTGTCCCCGACCTGCCGCGCCGCGGTTCCCGAATCGGGCATCGCCGATTTCCAAACCGCTTTCTCGAGGTGCTGTCGATGAAGGTACTGTTGGTCGAAGATGATCCCGAGCTTGCCGAGGGCGTAACGCGCTTCCTGCGAGGGCAGGGCGACGAACTCGTCCAGATCGCCGATGGGATGCAGGCGGACCAATTGCTGCAGAGCGAGCGTTTCGATTTCGCGCTGGTCGATGTGGGACTGCCGGGCTTGGGCGGTTATGAAATCGTGCGCCGGATCCGTAATCGCGGGCAGACGCTGCCGGTCATCATCATCACCGCGCGTGATGCGCTCGATGATCGGATTTACGGTCTCGACGTGGGTGCCGACGACTATCTTGCCAAACCGTTCCAGCTCGCCGAGTTGACCGCACGGATGCGGGCGGTGTTACGGCGGGGCGGACGCAGCGAGCCAAGATCGGTCCTCTCCTTCGGGCCGCTTACACTCGATCAGGAGGGCCGTCTCGCCTCGCTGAACCGCCAACCCATGGCGCTGACCGCGCGAGAATGGGACCTGCTCGCCGCGCTGGTGAGTGCGGATGGCAAGACGGTGCCAAAGGAAAGGCTCCAGGCGGATGCGACCGGGAATGCCGTGGAAGTCTACGTGTCCAGGCTGCGGCCACGTCTCGAGCCTGCGGGGCTGCAGATTCGAACCGTGCGAGGTTTTGGCTATCGCCTCGAGAGCAACGTATCCGACGACGGCAATGCAACCTAGCCTCCAGCGCAAGCTGCTGGGGGCGTTCGCGATCCCGACGCTTGTTGCAACATTGTTTGGTGGATGGCTGGCCTACAGCGTGGCGGGTCGCGTGGTGACCTCCGCCTATGATCAAAGCCTGCTCAACCTGGCAAAGGGGGTGGCCAACCGGGCCAGAAGCGACGCGACCGGTTTGCAGATCGCCTTGCCCTTCGAGGCGGAGGCGGTGCTGCGGACCGACACGGTCGACCGAATATTCTTTCGTGTCCGGGACGACCTGGGGCGTCTCGTGGCTGGGGATGCCGATCTGCCGCCCGCCGAAAAGCGCGTTCCGATTCTGCAGCCGCTCTTTTTCGAGTCGACGTTTCGCGGTGAGTCGATTCGAGGCGTCTGGTTGCATCAGCGGCTGGAGGGGATGGGTTTCTACGTGACCGTGGCGGAAACGCTCGGCAAGCGCGAGCAGGCATTGCATACCTTGCTCTGGGGCTTTGCGGTGGCACTTCTGCTGGTGTTGGGTGCGATCGGACTGGCGTCGCGCTGGGCCATCCGCAAAGGCTTGTCGCCCTTGAGCGAACTCGAGCGAACTCTTTCAAGGCGTTCCGGAAACGACCTTTCGCCGGTCGATCCGGCGCGGGTTCCGGTCGAGATCAGGCAACTCGTTGCCGCGCTGAACGCACTCTTCGCGGGGCTGGAGCGCGCCGGTAACCAACAACGTCAATTCCTGCAGGATGCCGCGCACCAGTTACGTACACCGCTTGCCAACCTGCAACTGCATCTGGAACTGCTCGGCAGCTCGCCGGAAGATCCCGCGCTCAAGACAACCTTGCAGGGATCGGTGCAGCGTCTGATCAGGTTGGCAAACCAGCTCCTTACACTCGCTCGCGCAGAATCCGGCGCGCTGCTGCTGGTGCATCAGACGCCGGTCGATGTGGCCGAACTCATCGACGACATGCTCGAGGACTGGTTGCGTATCTCCGATGCGAGGCAGATAGATTTCGGCGTCGAGCGCAGACGTTCCGTGGTCGGTGGCGATCCGACCCTGTTGCGGGAGCTGGTTGCCAATCTGGTCGATAACGCCCTTAAGTACACCCCGAATGGTGGTGAGGTGACGCTTACGTGTGCGCCCGAGAAGGGCCGTGTGCAGATCCGCGTTGCCGATACCGGGCCGGGTATCGCGGCCGACGAACGCGAACAGGTTTTCGAACGCTTCTACCGCAGCCCTGTCGCCAGAGGTGCGGGAAGCGGCCTCGGGCTGGCGATTGCACGCGAGATCGTGGTGGCACACGGCGGAACGATAGAGATCCTCGAGGCGGATCAG
This sequence comes from Cognatazoarcus halotolerans, assembly GCF_009800965.1. Classification (GTDB taxonomy): domain Bacteria; phylum Pseudomonadota; class Gammaproteobacteria; order Burkholderiales; family Rhodocyclaceae; genus Cognatazoarcus; species Cognatazoarcus halotolerans. The sequence goes on from NZ_WUAF01000005.1 coordinate 85,186, forward strand.
GGAGGGGGTACCGTAGTGGCCGTCGATCTGCCTGCCAACGCAGAACACGTTTAGCAAAAAAATGGCGACGGAGCATGCTCCGTCGCCATCAATTTGCAGCGCGGCAGGCCCCGTGGGCCCGCCGCGGTTCTCGAGGTCAGTGACCCGATGCGCCAGCTGCGCCGATACCCGTCTCGGAGCGAACCTTCTGGGCAAGATAGCCTGCGCGGTCTTCTTTCGCACGGGGGCTGTTGTCGAGGATCGAGAACAGCCAGATGCCCACGAAGCCCGCGGTCATCGAGAACAGCGCTGGCGAAGTGTAGGGGAACACAGGGGCGTCAGCCATGTGCAGCACATCCACCCAGACCGACTTCGACAGGACGGTCAGCACGACCGCGGTGATGAGGCCGAGGAAGCCGCCCATGGCCGCGCCACGGGTGGTGCAATCCTTCCACAGAACCGACATGAACAACACCGGGAAGTTGGCTGAGGCGGCGATCGCGAAGGCCAGCGACACCATGAAGGCGATGTTCTGCTTTTCGAACGCGATCCCCAGCACCACGGCGATGACGCCCAGTGCGATGGTGGTCATTCGCGACACTTTCAGCTCGTCCTCAGAGCTTGCCTTGCCCTTCTTGAAGACCGTGGCGTAGAGGTCGTGCGAAACGGCCGAAGCACCCGACAGGGTAAGACCGGCAACCACGGCGAGAATGGTGGCGAAGGCGACCGCGGAGATGAAGCCGAGGAAGACGTTGCCGCCGACCGCGCTGGCGAGGTGGATAGCTGCCATGTTGCCGCCGCCGCGCAGCTTGCCGACGCCCTCGAGGAACTCGGGGTTGGTCAGCACGAAGCAGATGGCACCGAAGCCGATGATGAAGGTCAGCACGTAGAAGTAGCCGATCCAGGTGGTTGCCCAGAGCACCGATTTGCGGGCTTCCTTGGCATCAGGCACGGTGAAGAAGCGCATCAGGATGTGGGGCAGGCCGGCAGTACCGAACATCAGCGCCATGCCGAACGAGATCGCCGAGATCGGATCCTTCACGAAGGTACCCGGACCCATGATCGACAGACCCTTGGTCGCGGCCAGATTGCTGGCTTCAACCCCTTTTGCGGCGGCCTCCTCGATCACCTTGGCGTCCTGCGAGGCGAGCATGGTCTTGATTTCGACGGCCTTGGCGAACATCGCTTCCGGGCTGAAACCGAACTTGGCGAGCACCATTACCGCCATGAAGGTCGCACCGGCAAGCAACAGACAGGCCTTGATGATCTGCACCCAGGTAGTGGCGGTCATGCCACCGAAGAGCACATACACCATCATCAGCGCGCCGACGATGACCACCGCCATCCAGTACTCGAGACCGAACAGCAGCTTGATCAGCTGACCGGCACCGACCATCTGGGCGATCAGGTAGAACGCCACCACGACCAGCGTGCCGGACGCCGCGAAGGCGCGGATCGGCGTTTGCGAGAAGCGGTAGGCGGCGACGTCGGCGAAGGTGAATTTGCCGAGGTTGCGCAGCCGTTCGGCCATCAGGAAGGTGATCACCGGCCAGCCGACCAGGAAGCCGATCGAGTAGATCAGGCCGTCATAGCCGTTTGCCATCACCGCAGCGGAAATACCCAGAAAGGAAGCGGCGGACATGTAGTCGCCTGCAATCGCCATGCCGTTCTGGAAGCCGGTGATGCCGCCGCCCGCGGTATAGAAGTCAGCCGCCGATTTGGTCTTGGCCGCCGCTGCCTTGGTGATGAACAGGGTCGCCACGACGAAGACCGCGAACATGATGATGGCGGTCCAGTTGGTGGGTTGCTTCTCCAACTGTCCGAGGTCGCCGCCGGCAGCAAACGCGCTGATGGAAACCAGCATCAGCGCGAGCGCGCCCGCGTTACGCGTAATCCGGCCAATCATGAACGGGACTCCTTGATGATTTCCTGGGTCAGCGCGTCAAACTCGGTGTTCGCACGCCGCACATAGATGCCGGTGATGATGATGGTGAACAGAATCACGCCCAGGCCGACAGGAATGCCGAGCGTCATTACGCCCGACCCGAGTGGCTTTGCGAGCAGTTCCTTGTCGAAAGCAATGATGCCGATATAGCCGTAGTACACAACCATCATGATCGCCGTGAGCAGCCAGCCGAAGCTGGAGCGCGTCGCGACGAGTCGCTGGTACTTCGGATTCGCCGCGATTGCGGCCGCTGTTTCCTTTTGCATGTATCCCTCCTTCTTGCGGTCGCCCGATGCGGATCGATCAGACGCATCGCCACGCTAGGCTTGGCGGCTTACGCGTCGCTTACGCAGGCAAACAAAAAATCAATCAAAACAAACCCTTAAAGTATTCTTGATGAATTCTGAATGAATTCTTGCAAGCCCGCACGGCAATGTCTTGTTTGCTTCCGGAAGGGCGTGTTCAGTGCTCTCGCGATAGGAGAGATCCAGATGGATTCCACATTTAGTCGAGCGCGAGAGGCGAGGACATGGCACCATTTCGCCCCACCCCGACGGAAGTGATTCGTGCAAAAGGCAGTACCCGATCCGAGAGAAATCCTCGGTCTCGCACCAGATGATGGCGAGGCCGAGATTCGGCGTGCGTTTCGGCGCCTGGCAATGCGCTGGCATCCGGACCGCAATCCGGATCCGGCGGCGCTGGAACAGTTCAGGCTTGCGCGCTCGGCATATGAGACGCTCATGGAGCTCGAGGACGGCGGGATCGAAGAGGGCGAGGGCGATGATGAGCCGACCGCGCCCAGCTCGCGGGGGGCGGATCGCCGCGACGATTTATGGTTGACCATCGACGAGGCGGCGCGGGGCTGCGAGAAACCATATCGGCTGGTGAGTGCTGCCGCCTGCGAACTGTGCGATGGCGCCGGCTGGATCGAGCTTGCACGGTCGAGAATGTGCGGCGAATGCAGTGGCAGTGGAAGAGTCCGTGGCAGCTCGCGCCACCTTGAGACCTGCGGCGCTTGCGAAGGTCGTGGTTTCTCTTCTCGGGCGCAATGCGAGGCATGTGGTGGAAGCGGTGAGCGCCAGGCCGAACAGACCGTGGCGGTTCATGTGCGCCCGGGTATGCTCGATGGCGAGCGGCTCCGGCTCAGGGGCTTGGGCTGTGTCGCGGAGGACGACGGTGAGCCCGGCGATCTGCTGCTGACCGTGCGCTTCCGCCCGCATCCGGTGTTTCGTCTGGAAGGACGCAATGTCCGTCTCGAACTGCCGGTTCCCGCATTGACCCTGCTTGCAGGTGGCAAGCTGATGGTGCCGGTGCCGGGCGGTCAGGCGCCGCTCACGCTGCCCTCGGGCGATGCCCTGCCGCACGAGATACGGCTTGCCGGACATGGTTTTCCCGGACGCGGCGCGGCGCCAGCCGGCGACGTGGTGGTGAGCATTCGACCCGTCTTGCCGAAGGCGCTGAGCCCCGAGCAACGCAAGGCGCTGGGACGCGTCGCCAGGCAACTTGAAACCGACATGATGGCCCACTACCCGGAAATCGCCGAGTTGCGGGCCGCTATCGAGCTGGCGCGCGGTTGAGGCTTGCTAGCGCTCGACGAAGGAGCGTTCGATCACGTAGTCGCCGGGTTCTCCGATTCGCGGCGAGATGCTGAAGCCACGCTGGTCGAGCATCTCACAGCAGTCCTTGAGCATCGCCGGGCTGCCGCAGATCATCGCGCGGTCGACTGCCGGATCGAAGGCTGGCAGGCCGACGTCCGCGAACAGTTTCCCGCTGGCGACGAGATCGGTGATGCGGCCACGGTTGCGGAAAGGCTCGCGCGTCACCGTCGGGTAATAGGTCAGCTTGCTTGCAACTTCGGATCCGAAGAACTCGTTCCGGGGCAGGTGTTCGGTGATGAAGCTGGTGTATGCGAGCTCGGAGACGTGACGCACGCCGTGGATCAGGATCACCCTTTCGAAGCGCTCATAGGTTTCGGGGTCCTGGATCACGCTCATGAAGGGTGCAAGGCCGGTCCCGGTGGAGAGCAGGTACAGGTGCTTGCCCGGGCGCAGATCGTGCAGCACGAGCGTTCCTGTCGGCTTCTTGCTGACGACGATCGGATCGCCCTCGCGCAGATGCTGAAGCCGCGACGTGAGCGGACCGTTCGGTACCTTGATGCTGAAGAATTCCAGATGCTCTTCGTAATTGGGACTCGCGATACTGTAGGCACGGGTCAGCGGACGGCCATCGACCTCTAGTCCGATCATCACGAACTGACCGTTCTCGAAGCGCAGCCCGGGATTGCGGGTTGTCTTGAAGCTGAACAGGGTGTCGTTCCAGTGGTGGACTTCGACGACACGCTCGGTGGAAAGATTGCTCATGATGGCTTCCGTGGTGGGGCTTATATAGCTGCAGACTCTAAAGCGGGTTGTTCAACCTGTAAAATGGGTAATTTGGATCATTGATATCCATCTGATAGATAAGAGCCATGCGTTACACGCTCAGACAACTCGAGGTTTTCGTTGCGATTGCGCGACTGGAGAACGTGTCGGCTGCGGCCAGGCAGCTCGCCATGTCACAGTCCGCAACAAGTACTGCTCTTGCCGAGCTCGAACGTCAGTTCGACCTGAAGCTGTTCGACCGGGTCGGAAAATCGTTGCGTTTGAACGAGCTTGGGCGCGATCTGCTGCCGCGGGCAATCGAGCTGATCGACCGCGCCAGTGAATTCGAGGATCGGCTGCAGGGACACGTGGGATTCGGCGGGCTCAGGATCGGTGCGACGTTGACGATCGGGAACTATCTCGCCACCCTGATCGTCGCCACGTTTCTGAAGCGCCATCCAGAGAGCCGCGTTGCGCTGGAGGTCCATAACACTTCAACGATCATCCAGCGCGTCGCCCGGCACGAGCTCGACCTGGGGCTGATCGAGGGCACCTGTCGCCATCCGGACCTCGAGCTGGAGCCGTGGGTCGGCGACGAACTGGTGGTGTTTTGCGCGCCGACCCACCCGCTTGCCGCACGCGGTCGTGCGTCGGTGAACGAGCTGCTCCGGGAAGCCTGGATTCTCAGAGAAACCGGCTCGGGCACCCGGGAGATATTCGAACGGGCCTTTCGGCATCACCACGAGAGGCTCGAGATCAAGCTGGAGCTCGAGCATACGGAGGCGATCAAGCGTTCCGTCGAGGTCGGGCTCGGCATCGGATGCATCTCGCGGCTGGCGTTGCGTGAAGCCTTTCGGCGCGGCAGTCTCGTCCCGATCGAGACACCGGAGCTCGACCTGCGTCGTGCCTTTCACTTCTTGTGGCATCGCGAGAAATATCATTCCGTCGCGATGCAGGCTTTCCTCGAGCAGTGTCGGGCGATGACCAAGGGTGTCTCGAGCGCAGAGCGGATCGAGCTGCCCTTCATTCCCTGACAGCTTTCGCGGGGAGGACGCACGGAAGGCGACCGTCCCCGCGTACTTCGTCAGTCAGCGTAGGCGTCCATCGGCACACACGAGCAGAACAGGTTGCGATCGCCGTAGACGTCGTCGATGCGGTTCACACTCGGCCAGAACTTGTTCTCGGCCACCCACGAAAGCGGGAACACCGCTTGCTGTCGGCTGTACGGGCGGTCCCAGTCGGCAATTACGTCGGCCTGGCTGTGCGGTGCATTCTTGAGCGGATTGTTGTCGGCGGGCAGCGTGCCGTTCTCGATCTGGCGAATCTCGTTCCGGATCGCAATCATTGCTTCGACGAAGCGGTCCATTTCGCCAAGGTCTTCCGATTCGGTCGGCTCGACCATGATCGTGCCGGCGACCGGAAAGGACATGGTGGGGGCGTGGAAGCCGTAATCCATGAGGCGTTTCGCGATATCGACCTCGGTGACGCCACAACTTGCCTTGATCGGACGAATGTCGAGGATGCACTCGTGAGCGACGCGGCCCTGGGTGCCGGTATAAAGCACCGGATAGTGCTCTGCCAGGCGTGCGGCGATGTAGTTCGCGTTCAGGATGGCTGCTTCCGTCGCGCGCTTGAGGCCCTCGCCGCCCATCATTGCGATGTACATCCAGCTGATCGGCAGAATCGAGGCGGAGCCGAAAGGCGCAGCGGAAACCGCGCCCTGGCCTTTGTTCACGCGGTTCTCCTCACCGGTGCCGACCACCACGTGATCGGCCATGAAGGGAGCCAGATGGGCTGCAAGCCCGATCGGGCCCATGCCCGGGCCGCCGCCGCCATGGGGGATGCAGAAGGTCTTGTGGAGATTCATGTGGCTCACGTCGGCGCCGATCGTCGCCGGCGAAGTGAGGCCGACCTGGGCGTTGAGGTTGGCGCCATCCATGTAGACCTGCCCACCATTGGCATGCACGATGGTGCAGATCTCCTTGATCGCCTCCTCGAATACGCCGTGGGTGGAGGGGTAGGTGATCATCAGTGCGGCAAGTCGTTCCTGATGTTTTTCAGCCTTGTCGCGCAGGTCGGAGACATCAACGTTACCGTTGTCGTCGCAGGCTACAGCGACCACGTCCATGCCGCACATCTGGGCCGTGGCCGGGTTGGTGCCATGGGCGGATTTCGGGATCAGGCAAACGTTCCTGTGCGCATCGCCGCGGCTGGCATGATAGCGGCGGATGGCGACGAGCCCCGCGTATTCGCCCTGCGCGCCGGAGTTCGGCTGCATGCAGATCGCGTCGAACCCGGTAACCGCCTTGAGGTAGTCCGTCAGGCCGGCGAGCATCTGCAGATAGCCCTCGGTCTGGTTGCGTGGCGCGAACGGATGAATGTCGGCGAATTCGGGCCAGGTGACCGGAATCATCTCGCTGGTGGCGTTGAGCTTCATGGTGCACGAACCCAGCGAGATCATCGAATGATCGAGCGCCAGATCGCGATTCTGCAGCTTCTTGAGATAGCGCAGCATCTCGTGCTCGGTATGGTGACTGTTGAACACCGGATGGCTGAGCACGGCGTCGGTGCGCAGAAGCGATTCGGGCAGAGAGCCCCGGCTTGCGACCTCCCGATCGAGCACATCGATGTTCGCATTGACCTTGCCGATCAGCTTGATCAGACGAGTAATGTCGTTACGGGTGCACTTTTCGTCGATCGAGATGCCGAGTATGCCGTTGCCGAGACTGCAGAGGTTGTACCCTGCGTTCTGGACGTCCTGGTAGGTTGCCTGGGCAAGGGCGCCGAGGTTGATCCGGATGGTGTCGAAATAACGGGTGGTGAGAACCTGCACGTCGGCACGCAGCAGGCCTTCGACGAGGATTGCGGCAAGGCGGTGGATACGGCCGGCAATCGTCTTCAAGCCGGCCGGGCCATGATAGACGGCGTACATGCCGGCCATGTTGGCGAGCAGGACCTGCGAGGTACAGATGTTCGAATTCGCCTTTTCGCGGCGGATGTGTTGCTCGCGGGTCTGCAGCGTCATGCGCAGCGCGGCCTTGCCACGGGCGTCCTTGGAGACCCCGATGATGCGTCCCGGCATCGCCCGCACGTTGGCTTCACGGGTGGCAAAAAAGGCTGCGTGGGGGCCACCGAAGCCGAGCGGGACGCCGAAGCGCTGGGCCGAACCGAGGGCGATGTCGGCGCCCATCGAGCCGGGCGACTTGAGCAGCACCAGAGCCATGAGGTCGGTCGCCACTGCAGTGATCGCGCCGTTGGCCTTCAGGGTCGATATGACGTCGGTCAGGTCCTCGACTTTGCCACTTGCGCCGGGGTATTGCAGCAGGGCCCCGAATACCGTGTGCTGGCCGGCATCGGAGGCCTTTCCGAAGATCAGTTCAAAGCCGAAATAGCCGGCGCGCGTGCGGATCACATCGATGGTCTGCGGGAAAGCATCCTCATCGACGAAGAACGCGTTCGATTTCGATTTGCTCACGCGACGCGCCATGGCCATCGCTTCGGCCGCTGCAGTCGCTTCATCGAGCAGCGAGGCGTTGGCCAGCTCCAGACCGGTCAGGTCGACGACCATCTGCTGGTAGTTCAGCAGGGCCTCGAGGCGCCCCTGGGCGATCTCCGCCTGGTAGGGTGTGTATGCGGTGTACCAGCCCGGATTTTCCATGACGTTACGTAGGATCACCTTGGGCGTGATGGTGTCGTAGTAGCCCATGCCGATGAGGGAGCGCACCACCCGGTTCTTGCCCGCGATCGCCTTCAGTTCGGCGAGAGCCTCGTGCTCAGGTTTGGCGCCTGCGATCGGCAGCGCAGCGTCAAGCCGGATGCTCGCCGGTACGGTCTGCTCGATCAGGGCGTCCACACTCGGTGCACCGATGGCTTTGAGCATGGTGGCGATTTCGGTGGGGTTGGGGCCGATGTGGCGGGCGATAAAATCGTCACGCTGTTCGAGCGAGGACAGGGGCGCGTTCATGGCAGTAGTGGCGAGTTCGGGCATGGCGGGTCGATCCAGGGGGGCTCTGGGGGAGTGGGGCGGCCCGACCTGCGTCGGGCGGGTTTCGCAGGAGCGTGCTCAGGCGGCGTCGACGACAGCCTGGTAGCCTGCGGCATCGAGCAAGGCTGAAAGGTCACTGCCCTCGGCGGGTTTGATCTTGAACAGCCACGCGGCGTAGGCATCGGTATTGACCGATTCCGGGGCGTCCACGGCGTCCTGATTGAAGCCGATCACCTCGCCTGCAACCGGGGCATAGATGTCGGAGGCTGCCTTGACCGATTCGATGACTGCACATGCTTCTCCGGCGGAAAGGCTGCGCCCTTCTTCCGGCAGTTCGAGAAACACCACGTCACCCAGTGCTTCCTGGGCGTGGTCGGTGACGCCGATGGTCAGGCTGCCGTCGGCTTCTGCACGAATCCACTCGTGGGACTTGGTGTATTTGAGGTCTGCGGGGATGTTGCTCATCGTTGGACTCCGGATTGACTGCGGGTGCGGTGAAAAAACGGGTTCGGAAAGTGTCTTGCCTGCTTTCAGAGGCAGAGGTCAGCCGGTCAGCGCCTTGCCATTGCGGACAAAGGGAAGTTTCACGAGATGGGCCGCGGCACGTTTGCCGCGGATCTCGACCTCGACTGGCGCGCCTGCCACGACGCCGAGCGGAAGTCGCGCGAAGGCGATCGACTTCTCGAGTGTTGGCGAGAAGGTGCCGCTGGTCGTTTCACCTTCTCCATGGGCGGTGAAGACCTTCATGTGGGCACGCAGCACACCCTTGTCGTCGAGGATCAGCCCGATCATTTCATTTGCCTGGGGCTTGGCGAGCAGCGCCTCCCTGCCCACAAAGTCGCGCGTCTCATCCTTGAAGTCGACCGTCCAGGCGAGGCCCGCGTCCAGTGGCGAGACGGTGTCGTCCATGTCCTGGCCGTAGAGGTTCATGCCAGCTTCGAGGCGCAGCGTGTCGCGGGCGCCAAGACCGCACGGGGCGACGCCTGCCGCGGCAAGTGCATCCCAGATCGCGACCGCCCGATCGGCCGGAACGGTAAGCTCGTAACCGTCCTCGCCCGTGTAACCGGTTCGCGCGATCAGGATTTCGTCGAACCAGGCTGCCTGAAACGGCTTGAGCTCGCCGGCGACCGACTCGCTGCCCGGCAGTGCCTGCCAGGTCTTGGCGCGGGCGTTGGGACCTTGTACGGCAATCATTGCCAGATCACGTCGGGACTCCAGGGTCACGTTCGCTCCGGTGTCGGCAATGTTCCGGCGCATCCACGACAGATCCTTGTCTGCCGTACCGGCGTTGACCACGATGCGGTAATTGTCGTCGCTGAAGTAATAGACGATGAGATCGTCGATCACCCCGCCGGCCGGATTGAGCATGCAGGAATAAAGCGCCTTTCCCGGCGTGCGCAGCTTGGAAACATCGTTTGCCAGCAGGCCGCGGAGCCACTTCGTGGCGTCCGCACCTTCAAGATCCAGCGCGAGCATGTGCGAGACGTCGAACATGCCTGCGTCGCGGCGCACCACGTGATGCTCCTCGATCTGCGAACCGTAATTGACCGGCATGTCCCAGCCGGCAAAATCGACCATGCGGGCGCCGGCAGCAACGTGTGTGGCATGAAGTGGGGTTTGCTTGGCCATGCGGGGCTCCTCGGATCAGGTATCAGTGTAGGCAACATTGGCGGGGGCGCGACCGCCAATCGGTCACGACCCCGTCTGTCCCTTGTACCTGAGAGATTGCGGCCGCGCCCAATCGAGACGCCGCGTGCCCCTTCGGTGGATGTGCCGGCGCGCAAGGACGCCCACATCGCTCTCCAGATTTTCGTTTCGTCTCGCGGTCCTGTTTGCCTGAGCGGTTCCGGGGGTTACGCCTTCGGCGACTCGCCATGCACAGCACATTGGCTGGCGCGGGAGTACTCTCCCGCGAGACGGGCGGACGATAGCATTGGCCGGGGCTGCCCGCAAGGGTTTGCTAGAATCGCGGCATGAAGCCTTCACGAAGCCGTTTTCTCGATGTGCGTGGCCTTTCCTACCATGTTCGCGAATGGGGCGACGATCGCGCGCCGCTGCTTTTCATGCTGCATGGATGGATGGATGCCTCGGCCACTTTCCAGTTTCTCGTGGACGCGCTTTCGTCCGACTGGCATGTCGTTGCACCCGACTGGAGGGGATTCGGCAAGTCGGCGCGCGTGGGCGACGCATACTGGTTCCCGGACTACCTGGCAGACCTGGATTCAATGCTGACCCGATTTTCGCCGGAAATCCCGGCGCTGCTCGTTGGCCACAGCATGGGTGGCAACGTAGCCTGCATGTATGCCGGTGTGCGCCCCGCAAGAGTGGCGGCCGTTGTTTCGCTGGATGGCTTCGGACTGGCCGATCGCGATCCGGCCGAGGCGCCCGGACGTTTCGAGAAATGGCTCGGCGAACTGCGCCAGCCTGTGGCGTTTCGTGATTACCCGAGCCTCGACGCGCTTGCCCTGCGCCTGCGGCGCGACAATCCGCGTCTCGAGCCTGCGCAAGCCCGTTTCCTGGCAGAGCATCTCGGCGAAAGGAGCGATGATGGCACGATCCGTTATGTAGCTGATCCGGCGCACCGAAGGGTCAATCCTGTGCTTTACCGCAGGGCGGAGGTATTGGCATGCTGGCGACGGGTCGACGCATCGGTGTTGTGGTTGGCGCCCGAAGAGCCCGCGCTGCGTCGCAAGCTGGGTGTAAGCGATGCAGACCATCTGCAGGCACGTGAGTGTTTTCGTGATTTTCGCGAATTGGCGGTTGGAGATGCGGGGCATAACCTGCATCATGACCAGCCCGTTATCGTGGCCCGGGCGGTGGAGGATTTTCTGCTTCCCCGCCTGCCGCAAGAGTGTGCCGAATGAACCCGGTGAACGCCGACATGCACTGCCATTCCACCGTTTCCGACGGTTGGCTCACGCCCACCGAGGTTGTGCGACGTGCCGTGTCGAACGGCGTCGATCTGCTTGCCCTCACCGATCATGACGAAACGGGCGGACTCGACGAAGCCGCCACGGCCGCTGCCGGGTCCGGACTCAGGTTATTGCCCGGTGTCGAGATCTCGGTTTCCTGGCATGGTGATACCGTGCATGTCGTCGGACTTGGCATTGACCCCGGCTGCTCCGAACTGCTCGAGGGGCTGCGTACCCTGCGGGCTGGCCGGGATGAGCGCGCCCGAAGGATTTCGAATGAACTGGATCGGGTTGGAATCCACGACGCGTTCGAGGGCGCCTGTCGCTTCGCCCGGAATCCCGCGCTCGTGAGCCGTGCGCATTTTGCGCGTCATATCGTGTCGACCGGCTTGATGGCCGATGTCCAGACCGTGTTTCAGTACTATCTTGCCAAAGGCAAGCCGGGCTATGTCGAACACGAGTGGGCGGCGCTTGCCGACGCCGTCCGCTGGATTCGTGCTGCAGGCGGCGTGGCGGTGATTGCCCACCCAGGGCGTTACCGGCTTGCGGGAGGCGAGCTGGAGGCGCTTCTCGAGGAATTCGTGGCACTTGGCGGCGAGGGGGTGGAGGTAGTGTCCGGCTGTTCACTCGAGGGCGAGGTCGAACGTATCGCCACGCTCGCCAGAAGGTACGGCCTGCTCGCTTCGCGCGCCTCCGATTTCCACGGCCCGGACGAGAGTCCGGCCGACATCGGTGGATGTGAAAATCTGCCTCCCGACCTCGAACCCGTGTGGACCCGTTTTGCGACAGCGTCCGGATCCCGCAATGCGAAGAAACCGTAAATGGCTCAGTTTTTCAATGTTCACGCCGAACAACCTCAACCACGACTGATCCGGCAGGCCGCGGAAATCATTCGTGGTGGTGGACTTGCAGCGTTGCCCACCGATTCGGCCTATGCCCTCGCGGGGCATACCGGTGACGCCTCTCTGCTCGAAAGGATCCGGCGCATCCGCGGGGTCGGAGAGCGGCATCACTTTACCCTGCTGGTGCGCGATCTGTCCGAGATCGCGACCTATGCGCGGGTCGACAACGCGCAGTATCGACTGCTCAAGGCGACGACTCCGGGGCCCTACACCTTCATTCTCGAGGGCACCAAGGAGTTGCCGCGGCGGGTCCTCCACCCGAAGAGGAAAACCATCGGACTGCGCGTCCCCGAACACCCGTTGATCAGTGCGTTGCTTGAGGAGCTCGACGAGCCGCTGCTCAGTTCGACCCTGCTCCTGCCCGAGGAAACGCTTCCTTTGACCGATCCAGAAGAGATCCGCGAGCGGCTCGGCAAGCAGCTCGATCTCGTCGTGGAGGCCGGTTACTGCGGAGCGGAAACAACATCGGTGATCGATCTGACTTCAGGCGCCCCGGAGCTTGTTCGCGCCGGCCGCGGATCGCTTGAGCCTTTCGGCCTTTCCGCAGACTGAGCGAAGTGGGGCGTCTGCTAGAATGCAACGCTTTTCCGGGATGATCCGAAATTCTTGATGGAACAATTGATATCCACCCTGGCGATCTGGGCCATCCCGGTGCTATTCGCCATCACCCTGCACGAGGCTGCGCATGGTTATGTAGCCCGGCATTTCGGTGATCCGACTGCCGAGCGAGCGGGTCGGATCACGCTCAATCCACTGAGCCATATCGATCCGGTGGGGACCTTGCTGGTGCCGGGTCTGATCCTTGCAGTGAGTTCGTTGTTCGGTGGCGGCATGCTGTTCGGCTGGGCGAAACCCGTGCCGGTGAGTTTTGGCAGATTGCGGCGCCCCAAGGCCGACATGCTGTGGGTGGCGGCGGCCGGGCCGTTTGCCAACCTTCTGATGGCAATCGGCTGGGCGCTGATGTTTGGCATCGCGCTGCGCATGGGAGACTCGGCTTATCGCATCCCGATGATGAAGATGGCCGATGCGGGCGTACAGATCAATGCAATCCTGATGTTCCTCAATCTCATCCCCGTTCCGCCTCTGGATGGAGGCAGAATTGCCGTCAGCCTGCTGCCTAACCGATTGGCGGCGAACTTTGCGAAACTGGAGCCCTATGGGTTTCCGATCTTGCTGTTGTTGCTCGTGACCGGCATGCTCGAAGCGGTGCTTGGCCCATTGGTGGCACTGTTCCGCTATTCTCTTGACCTTGTTTTCGGACTTTGAATCGACACATGTACGCAGAACGCGTCCTCTCCGGCATGCGACCAACCGGTCGCCTCCATCTCGGCCACTATCATGGCGTCCTGAAGAACTGGGTGAAGCTGCAGGCCGAATATCCCTGCCTGTTTTTCGTTGCCGATTGGCACGCCCTGACGACCGCATACGATGATCCGAGGGTGATCGAGGAAAGTGTCTGGGACATGCTCGTCGATTGGTTGGCCGCCGGCGTGGACCCGGCGCAGGCAACGATGTTCATTCAGTCCCGGGTGCCCGAGCATGCCGAATTGCACCTGTTGCTGTCGATGATGTGTCCGCTTGGCTGGCTCGAACGCGTGCCAACCTACAAGGACCAGCAGGAAAAGCTCAGTGACAAGGATTTGTCGACCTACGGCTTTCTCGGCTATCCGCTGTTGCAGTCAGCCGACATTCTCATCTATCGCGCCGACAAGGTGCCGGTTGGTGAGGATCAGGTTCCTCACGTGGAGTTTACCCGCGAGGTCGCACGACGCTTCAATCATCTCTACGGCAGGGAGCCGGGGTTCGAGGAAAAGGCGCGCGAAGCGGTACGAAAGCTGGGCTCGAAGCGGGCTAAGCTTTATGAGGAGCTCCGGACCCGTTTTCTTCAGGACGGCGAGGAGACCGCCCTGGAGCAGGCGCGGGCTCTGCTGGAGGAAACACAGAATCTCAGCCTCGGTGATCGCGAACGCCTATACGGGCACCTGGAAGGAGGCGGCAAGATGATTCTCGCCGAGCCCGATGCTTTGCTGACTGAAGCAGCAAGGATGCCCGGGCTGGACGGGGCGAAGATGTCCAAGTCCTACGGCAACACGATCTTCCTGCGGGAAGATCCGGAGTCGATCACCAAGAAGATTCGTACCATGCAGACCGATCCGGCCCGCGTGCGACGTACCGATCCGGGGGATCCGGAGAAATGCCCGGTGTGGCAGTTCCATCAGATCTATAGCGATGATGCGACTCGCAACTGGGTTCAGCAGGGCTGTCGAAGCGCGGGTATCGGCTGCCTTGATTGCAAGCAGCCGGTTGTCGAGGCAGTGTTGAGTGAGCAGGCCGTCATGCGCGAGCGGGCCCAGCCCTACGTGGACGATCCGACGCTGGTCCGCAACATCATTGCCGACGGTTGCGAGCGGGCACGCAAACTCGCACAGGAAACCATGCGGGACGTACGCGAGGCGATGGGGCTCGATTACGGTTGACCGCGGTCGACCCGATCGGTCCGTTCGGCTTCCGGCAATGCAACACGCATGAATCTTCCCCTCGAGCTCGTCCCGGTCGAAACGCCAGCCCAGCTGGCGGCGGTGGCGCGTCTGTATGGCGAGCCCCTGATGGAGTTTCCGAAAGATCTCTACATCCCGCCGGGCGCGCTCGAGATCATTCTCGATGCATTCGAGGGGCCGCTCGATCTGTTGCTTTACCTGATCCGCAGGGCCAACCTGAACGTTCTCGATATCCCGATGGCGCCATTGACCGCGCAGTATCTGGTCTATGTGGAGGCGATGCGGGCGAGCAACCTCGAACTGGCAGCGGAATATCTCTTGATGGCAGCGATGCTGCTCGAGATAAAATCGCGCTTGTTACTCCCGAGGCCGGCTTCCGGCTCCAGCGATGACGAAGTCGATCCGCGGGCGGAGCTTGTGCGACGCTTGCTTGAGTACGAGCAGACCAAACTGGCTGCCGCGAAGCTCGATGCGATGCCGCGGGTGGACAGGGACTTCGAATGGGTCAGCGTGTTCGTGGCGGAAAAGCTCGTCGAGCGGCAGCCCGAGGTCAGCCTCCACGACTTGCAGCACGCCTGGCTCAGAATGGTAAGGAAGGCGCGACTGACTCAGCACCATCGGGTTGATCGCGAGGAGCTTTCGGTGCGGGAACACATGACCGCGATCATGCGCAAGTTGCAGGGCGGTGATTTCGTGGTGTTCGATACGCTGTTTGACCCATCGATAGGCGTGCCGGCACTCGTCGTCAGCTTTCTCGCGGTGCTGGAACTGGTGAAGGAAAGGCTGGTGGCTTGCATGCAGAACGAACCGTTCGCTCCGATCTACGTGAAGTTGAACGATGCAGAAACCGAGCTCGCCTGAGGCGTTCAAGCTGGTTCTCGAAACGGCACTGTTCGCTGCCCCGGTGCCGCTTTCGGTTGCCCGTCTGAGACAGTTGTTCGAGGAAGATCCGGGGCCGGATCTTGTCCGCCGGTTGCTCGAGGAATTGAGGGAAATGTGGTCGGATCGCGGGATTGAGCTCGCCCAGGTTGCCGGCGGTTGGCGTTTCCGTACCCGGCCGGAGTATCAGGAATATCTCGATCGCCTGAAGGAAGAGCGGCCGCCACGATACTCCAGGGCAGTACTCGAAACACTGGCGATCATTGCCTATCGGCAGCCCGTGACGCGCGGTGACATCGAGGAAATCCGAGGCGTCGCGGTGTCCACGAACGTCATCAAGACTCTGGAGTCCCGTGGTTGGGTCGATGTTGTCGGATATCGTGATCAACCTGGTCGTCCGGCGTTGCTGGCAACGACGCGCAGATTCCTCGATGATCTCGGACTGCGCAGTCTGACCGAGTTGCCGCCGCTAACCGAAATTGAAAGGATCATGGATCTTGTCGAATTACCGCAAATCGGGCCGGCCGAGACCGGCGACACCGAAAACACCGAAGGCTGAAGCCAGCGCACGCAGTGCGCGATCCGCAGCGCCATCACCGGGGCGTCGTGGCCCGCAGGCACGTGACGCCGAGCCGGAGCGACTGCAGAAGGTGCTCGCGCAGACCGGCGTGGCATCCCGCCGCGAGGTCGAAGAGATGATTGCCGCGGGGCGCATATCGGTCAATGGAGAGACCGCAACGATCGGGCAGAAAATCGGTCCGCTGGACCGGGTGCGGGTGAACGGCAAGCTGGTAAACATCCAGTTCGAAATCAAGGTGCCGCGCGTGCTCCTTTATCACAAGCCGGATGGCGAGATCGTCTCGAGGGATGACCCCGAAGGCAGAGTTTCGGTATTCGATCGTCTTCCAGCTCTGCGCAGGGGACGCTGGATCGCCGTTGGCAGGCTGGACGTGAATACCTCGGGCTTGCTGCTGTTCACCAATGATGGCGAGTTGGCGAATCGCCTGATGCATCCTCGTTACGAGCTTGAACGCGAGTATGCCGCGCGTCTTCTGGGCTCGCTCGATGAGGCGCAGATCGCTTTGCTCAAGAATGGTATCGAACTGGACGACGGCATTGCGCGTTTCAACGAGGTTGCAGATGCCGGGGGCGAAGGCGTCAATCATTGGTACCACGTTACGATCTCCGAAGGGCGTAACCGGGAGGTTCGGCGCATGTTCGAAGCGGTCGGCCTCACCGTCAGTCGGCTGATGCGTCTGCGCTACGGCCCGGTGCGCCTGCCGTCTCGGCTCAAGCGTGGCATGTGGCAGGAAATGGATGTGCGTGAAGCTTGCTCACTTGCGGGAATTCCGGTGCCGCAGGCAGCCGTTGCGCGTGAAAGGGGCAGTCGATGAGTTTGCGCCGCAAATAGGGCGCTGATATACTTTGCCGGCTTTGATGGCGCGAATGCCGTCAAAGCACGTTTTTCCGGTTGAGTACAACAGGAATGGGCGTAATGCCCATTTTTTTATTTGTGGGTTCCGTTATGGATCTGGTCGGATTGGTCGAGCAGGTGGTCGGTGGTCTCGGTTACGAACTCGTCGACCTCGAGATGTCGCCGAAAGGGCGGCTGCTGCGTGTGTTCATCGATATCGAACGCGGCATTACCGTGGACGACTGCGCTACCGTGAGCAATCAGCTTACGCGCGTCTTCGAAGTCGAGAACGTGGACTACGATCGACTCGAGGTGTCTTCGCCTGGTCTCGACCGCCCGCTGAAGAAAGAGGCGGATTTCACGCGTTTTGCGGGAGAGCAGGTGCAAATCAGAACCCGGCTGCCAATCGGAAATCAGAGAAATTTCAGCGGCGTGCTCGAAGGGTTGAGAGATGGCGTGGTGGTGTTGAGAACGGATGCCGGTGAGCAAACTTTCCCCTTCGACGAGGTTGAGAAAGCTCGCCTTGTCCCTCAGTTTTAAGCATACGGATGTGGAGATCTGAACAATGAGCCGCGAAATTCTGCTGCTTGTGGATGCCTTGGCACGCGAAAAAAATGTTGCGAAGGAGATTGTTTTCGCTGCCCTCGAGTCCGCACTCGCATCCGCTACCAAGAAGCGCATCCACGATGATGCCGACGTGCGTGTGACGATCGACCGCGAGACCGGCGATTACGAGTCATACCGCCGCTGGAAGGTGTTGCCCGATGAAGAGGTGACCAATGACGAGGCCGAGATCGGTCTCATTGATGCGCGCGAAGAGATTGGCGATGTCCAGGTGGACGATTATGTCGAGGAGCCGCTCGAGCCGATCGATTTCGGCCGTATTGGTGCGCAGGCGGCCAAACAGGTCATTTTGCAGAAGATCCGCGATGCCGAGCGCGAGCAGATCCTGAATGATTTTCTCGAGCGCAAGGAGCATCTGGTCTCGGGAAGCATCAAACGCATGGAGCGGGGGAACGCGATCATCGAGGTGGGCAGGATGGAAGCCGTCCTGCCGCGCGACCAGATGATTCCGCGCGAAAACCTGCGCGTGGGAGATCGTGTAAAGGCATTCCTGCTGCGCATTGACCGTAGTGCGAGGGGGCCGCAACTGATTCTCTCGCGCACGGCCCCCGAGTTTCTCGTCAAGCTTTTCGAACTGGAAGTGCCCGAGATCGAGGATGGTCTGCTGGAGATCAAGGCGTGCGCACGCGATCCCGGGCTCCGTGCCAAGATCGGCGTCAAATCGAACGATCAGCGGGTTGACCCGATTGGCACCTGCGTTGGTTTGCGCGGTTCGCGCGTGACGGCGGTGCGGAACGAGATCGGTGGTGAGAATATCGACATCGTGCTTTGGGCGGCTGATCCGGCTCAGTTCGTGATTGCCGCGCTTCAGCCCGCTGAGGTGACCTCGATCGTGGTCGACGAGGAAACCCACAGCATGGATGTAGTGGTCGACGAAAACAATCTGGCGATCGCGATCGGCCGCAACGGCCAGAACGTGAAGCTTGCATCCGAGTTGACCGGCTGGGCGATCAACCTGATGACGGTCGAGGAGTCGGTGCAACGCTCCGAGCAGGAACATGCGGACGTGCGTGGACTGTTCATGGAAAAGCTGGATGTGGATGAGGAAGTCGCGGACATTCTCATTGACGAGGGTTTCTCGTCCATTGAGGAAGTGGCGTACGTGCCACTGGCCGAAATGCTTGAGATCGAGGCCTTTGATGAGGATACGGTCAACGAGTTGCGCAATCGTGCCCGTAACGTTCTTCTGACCGAGGCCATCGTCACGGAAGAGCAGCTCGAGAACGTCTCTGAAGACTTGCTCTCCCTTGATGGAATGGATAAACAGCTGGCCGCCAGCCTTGCGCAACACGATGTGCGCACCCGTGACGATCTTGCCGATCTGGCGGTCGACGAGTTGGTGGAAATGGCCGGTATCGACGAAGAGCGCGCCAAGGCACTCATTACGGTTGCCCGTGCGCACTGGTTCGAGCAATGACGGAGGGAGCAGTATGGACCAAATGAGCGTTATTCAGTTTGCCGGCGAACTCAAGATGCCGGCCTCCGCGTTGCTTGAACAACTTCAGAAGGCCGGTGTCGACAAGAGCGGTGCGAACGACCTGCTCTCCGAGCAGGACAAGGCTCGTCTGCTTGAATACCTGCGCCGCGCCCATGGTGAAGGTCAAGCGAAGGCCAAGATCACGCTGACGCGCAAACAGACATCCGAGATCAAGGCGACTGACTCTACGGGCCGGGCACGCACGGTACAGGTCGAGGTGCGCAAGAAGCGCGTCTTCGTGAAACGTGACGAGCTCCTTCCCGAAGCCGCCCAGGCTACCGAGCCCGATGCCGCGGAGCAGGAGCGGGACGAGATGCCTGCGAAGCCGGAGACAGAGTTGCCGGCCGCGATCGTGGAGCAGGCAGAGCCCGTGGTCGAGATGGCGCCGGAAGTGGAGCCGCCCGTTGTGGTGCCGGAACCCGATGCCGAGCGTCCGACCGAAGCGCCGATCGTCGCCGAGCAGCCGGTCGAGGTACAGGCCGAGCCCCAGGAAGCGGTCGAGCCGCAGACTCCGGTGGCGCAGGAGATGAACGAGCCTGCGCCTGTCGAAGCCGTTGCACCGCGGACGCTCGCCGACGTGTTGGGCCAGGAAGAACTCGATGCGCGCCGTCGTGAAGCTGAACGGGGCGCGGCGCTTGCTGCGCGTCAGGCTGCCGACAAGCTGGCGAGGGAGGAGCGTGAGTTGCGTGCCCGCGCAGCGGCCGAAGCACGTCGTGCCGAAGAGGAGCGCAAGGCCAAGGAGGCCGCTGAAGAGAAGGCGAAGGCGACTTCGGGAACGCTGCACAAGCCTGCCAAGACCGAGGAAAAGGGTGGCCGCAAGGATGCAAAGCGGGCTCCAACGAAGACCGAAGATACCAGCAAGCGTCGTGGTGGGTTGAAGACCAAGACGAGTGATGCCAGCGGCGCCTGGAAGGGTGGCCCGCGGGGTGCTAGCGGACGGAATCAGCGCGGTGCTGCGGTCAGCCAGGATCGGCAGGCCTTCCAGGCACCCTCGGAACCCGTGACGCGTGAAGTGCACGTGCCGGAAACGATTTCCGTCGGTGATCTTGCCCACAAGATGGCTGTCAAGGCGACAGAGGTCATCAAGACCCTCATGAAGATGGGCTCGATGGTTACCATCAACCAGGTGCTCGACCAGGAAACGGCAATGATCGTGGTCGAAGAGATGGGACACATCGCCCACGCAGCAAAGCTGGACGATCCGGATGCCTTCCTCGTCGAGAGCGAGGAGCACAAGGATGTGGCGGTAGAGCCGCGCGCGCCGGTGGTGACGGTGATGGGCCACGTCGATCACGGCAAGACCTCGCTGCTCGATTACATTCGGACGGCCAAGGTCGCCGCCGGTGAAGTCGGGGGCATTACCCAGCATATCGGCGCCTATCACGTCGAAACCGAGCGCGGGATGGTGACCTTCCTCGACACTCCGGGTCACGAAGCCTTCACGGCCATGCGCGCCCGCGGTGCCAAGGCGACGGACATCGTCATCCTCGTGGTAGCTGCCGATGATGGCGTAATGCCGCAGACGCGTGAGGCGATCCATCATGCCCACGCCGCGGGGGTGCCGCTGGTGGTGGCCGTGAACAAGATTGATAAGCCCGATGCGAACCTCGAGCGTGTAAAACAGGAGCTGATCGCAGAAAACGTCGTACCGGAAGAGTACGGTGGCGACGTCATGTTCGTGCCGGTGTCGGCCAAGACGGGCCAGGGCGTCGATGCACTGCTCGAAGCCATCCTGTTGCAGGCCGAAGTGCTGGAACTGACCGCGCCGAAGGACACGCCGGCCAAGGGTCTGGTGATCGAGGCGCGACTCGACAAGGGCCGCGGTCCGGTGGCCTCGCTGCTGGTGCTGTCGGGCACCTTGCGCAAGGGGGATGTGCTGCTGGTAGGCGCGACCTTTGGCAGGGTGCGAGCGATGCTCGACGAGAATGGCAAGCCGATCGACGAGGCCGGTCCCTCGATACCGGTAGAGATTCTTGGTCTGTCCGACGTGCCGGGTGCCGGCGACGAGGTGCTGGGTCTGGCGGACGAGCGCAAGGCAAGGGAAATCGCATTGTTCCGGCAGGGCAAGTTCCGCGATGTCAAACTTGCCAAGCAGCAGGCCTCCAAACTGGAGACCATGTTCGAGCAGATGTCCGAGGGCGAGGTCAAATCCCTGCCGCTCATCATCAAGGCGGACGTACAGGGCTCTCAGGAGGCGCTGGTCCAGTCGCTCCTCAAGCTTTCGACTGACGAAGTGAAAGTCAACGTGATTCACTCGGCGGTTGGCGCGATCAGCGAATCGGACATCAACCTCGCTCAGGCTTCAGGTGCCGTGCTGATCGGTTTCAATGTTCGCGCTGAAGCCGGAGCACGCAAGCTGGCCGAAACCTTCGGGGTCGAGATCCGCTACTACAACATCATCTACGATGCCGTGGATGAAGTCCGTTCCGCGCTGTCTGGCATGCTCTCTCCCGAAAAGCGTGAGGAGATCATTGGTCTGGTCGAGATTCGTCAGGTCTTCCATGTATCCAAGGTCGGAGCGATCGCGGGTTGCTACGTGCTCGAGGGCCTGGTCAAGCGTGGATCTCAGGTCCGTCTGTTGCGCAACCATACGGTCATCCATACTGGAGAGCTGGAGTCGCTCAAACGGTTCAAGGACGACGTTAAGGAAGTGCGCTCGAACTTCGAATGCGGTCTGACCCTTCGCAACTTCAACGATATCCAGGAAGGCGATCAGCTCGAGGTCTTCGAGATTCGCGAAGTGGCGAGGTCACTCTAAGCGATGCCGAAGGAGTTTTCCCGCAGCCAGCGCGTCGCCGAACAGATCCGGCGCGAGCTGGCCGAGTTGATCCGGCTGGAGCTGAAGGATCCGAGGGTGGGTATGGTTTCGATCACCGAAGTTCAGGTGACTCCCGACTACGCCCACGCAAAGGTTTTCTTCAGTTCGATGAGCGGAGAAGAGGGCCTGCCCGAAGTCGTCGCGGGGCTGCAACGATCGAGTGGTTTTCTGAGACGCGAGCTTGGCAAGCGAATTCGCATCCATACCCTGCCGCAACTGCACTTCGAGTACGACAAGTCGATCGAACAGGGTGCCAGACTGACGCGCCTGATCGACGAAGCGGTACGCTCCGATCATCACGACGACGAGGCCTGAGCGGCGCCATGAATCAGCGACGCCGGCCGCCGCGCCGGCTTGTGAATGGCGTGCTCATGCTCGACAAACCCTTTGGTATGTCGTCCAACGATGCGTTGCAGAAAGCACGACGCCTCTTGAACGCTGCAAAGGCTGGGCATACGGGTACGCTTGATCCGATGGCAACAGGTTTGCTGCCGTTGACCTTCGGTGAAGCGACCAAATTTTCACAGACGTTGCTTGATGCGGACAAGGGTTATATCGCCGATGTACGACTGGGCGTCACCACAACGACGGGTGATGCCGAAGGCGAGTTGATCGAAGAGCGCTCCGTTTTGGTGAGCGCGGCCGAGATCGAACAGGCCTTCACTTCGTTCACGGGGGAAATCGATCAGATCCCACCGATGTTTTCGGCATTGAAGCGGGACGGCAAGCCACTTTACGAGTACGCGCGTGCCGGCATCGAACTCGAGCGCGCGCCGCGTAGGGTGTCGATATATCAGCTGAGGCTTTTGTCATTCTCGGGTGATGGTTTTGTCATGGAGGTGTGCTGCAGCAAAGGCACCTATATCCGCACGCTGGCAGAGGACATTGGTCGGGTGCTGGGGTGCGGGGCGCATTTGCGAGGTTTGCGGCGCACGTCGATTGGCCCGTTCGCGGTGGCCTCCGCGATCGATTTCGAGCGGCTCGAGGCGGCAGCTGAGTTCGAACGGGAAGGCCTGCTTGCGCCGGTTGATGCGTTGCTGGCAGACCTGCCCATCGAGTGTCTCGACCCGGGCGAGACGGGAATTCTGCTCAACGGCGGGAGGTTGAAACGTTCGGCCACCCCCGCTGGGCGTTACAGGGCATACGGACCGAATGGTTTTATCGGCCTTGCCGAATTGCGCGCGGATGGTTTCATGGTCCCTCTGCGACTGCTGTCCACCCAGGTTCAGGAAGAAAAAGCATGATCTTTCTTGAGCTTGCGCGTACAGCGCAGGTATAATCCGCGCTTTCTGAAATGCAGAAACAACTGAGTAAAGAGTAAACAAGCACATGGCTCTCGAATCCGCACAAAAAACGCAAATCGTTGCCGATTTCCAGCGCGCTCAGGGCGACACTGGTTCTCCCGAAGTCCAGGTTGCGCTTCTGACCGCCCGCATCAACGGTCTGACCGGTCACTTCAAGTCGCACGCCAAGGATCACCATTCCCGCCGTGGTCTGCTCAAGATGGTCAGCCAGCGCCGCAAGCTGCTCGACTACCTCAAGCGCACCAATGCAGACAGCTATCGTGGTCTGATCGAGCGCCTGGGCCTGCGCAAGTAAAAGTCAGGCGACTTGGCATGCCCTTGGTGCATCTTCCGGGCAGGTCATTCAGTCAAGCCGGCGTGAGCCTTGCAGGGCCGCGCCGGTTTTGTTTTTTGCCGGTCTGATCCACTCGGATCCGCGTCCGGCCGGAGCAGCGTAAATTTGCTGCCCATCAGCTAATGAGAGGATATCCCTTGCCTAAAGCCATTCAAAAATCATTTCAGTACGGCGCTCATACGGTCATCATGGAAACCGGCGAGGTTGCTCGCCAGGCGCATGGTGCCGTGCTTGTAAACGTCGACGACACCGTCGTCCTCGCGACCGTCGTCGCAGCCAAGGAAGCCCGCCCGGGTCAGGATTTTTTTCCGCTCACCGTTGATTACGTGGAAAAGGTCTATGCCGCAGGGCGTATTCCGGGTGGGTTCTTCAAACGCGAAGGGCGCCCGACTGAAAAGGAAATTCTGACCTGCCGCTTGATCGATCGTCCGATTCGTCCGCTTTTCCCGGAAGGCTTTTACAACGAAGTCCAAGTCATCGTACAGGTGCTCTCGCTCAATCCGGAAATCGATTCCGACATCCCCGCGATGATTGCTGCATCTGCTGCCCTGGCGATTTCCGGTATCCCGTTCAGCGGCCCGATCGGTGCCTGTCGCGTCGGCTACGACAATGGCGAGTACATCCTCAATCCGACGGCCACGCAGCTGCAGACAAGCAAGCTCAACCTGGTCGTTGCCGGTACCGAAGTCGGTGTGCTCATGGTCGAATCGGAGGCGCAGGAGCTGCCGGAGGATGTGATGCTTGGTGGCGTGGTATTCGGCCACCAGCAGATGCAGGCAGCAATCCAGGCGATCAACGAACTCGTGGAAGTGGCAGGCAAACCCGAATGGGAGTGGCAAGCTCCCCCGAAAGACGAGGTGCTGATCGCGCGTGTCAACGAACTCGCGGCCTCGCAGATCGCGGATGCATTCCAGCTTACCAGCAAGCAGGAGCGGACCCAGCGACTGGGCGAAATCCGCAAGGCGGTCCGCGCTGCGGTGAGCGAGGGGGTCGAGAACCCGCCCTCCGACAATGATCTCAAGAACATCCTTTTCGACATCGAAGCGGGGGTTGTTCGCAGTCGTATCCTCAATGGCGAGCCACGCATAGACGGTCGCGATACGCGCACCGTTCGACCAATCGACATTCGTGTCGGGGTGCTGCCGCGAACGCACGGCTCGGCGCTGTTCACGCGCGGGGAAACCCAGGCAATCGTCGTCACCACGCTGGGTACGGGGCGTGATGAACAGATCATCGATGCGCTTGCCGGTGAATACCGTGACCGCTTCATGCTTCACTACAACTTCCCGCCGTTCTCGACCGGTGAGACCGGCCGTTTCGGTTCTCCCAAGCGTCGTGAGATCGGTCATGGCCGACTAGCGAAGCGTTCGCTCGCGGCGGTTCTGCCGACCGCACAGGATTTTTCCTACACGATCCGCGTGGTGTCTGAGATCACCGAATCGAATGGTTCCAGCTCGATGGCGTCGGTCTGTGGCGGTTCGCTGTCAATGATGGATGCGGGTGTGCCGCTCAAGAGCGCTGTTGCCGGTATTGCAATGGGGCTGATCAAGGACGGTGGACGCTTCGCGGTGCTGACCGACATTCTTGGTGACGAAGATCACCTCGGCGACATGGATTTCAAGGTCGCAGGTACTGAAGATGGCGTAACCGGTCTGCAGATGGACCTCAAGATCGACAGCATCAGCCCGAGTGTGATGAAGATCGCCCTGGAGCAGGCCAAGGAAGGCCGCCTCCACATTCTCAAGCTCATGAAAGATGCCCTTGATGGAGCGCGCGGCGAGGTGTCTGACTACGCACCCAGAATGCTGACGATGAAGATCAATCCGGAGAAGATCCGCGATGTGATCGGTAAGGGTGGGGCAGTGATCCGTGGTCTGCAAGAGGAAACCGGCACGGTCATCGAGATCGAGGACGATGGATCGATCACGATTTCGTCGGTGAGTGCGGAAGGTGCCCAGGCGGCAAAAGCAAAGATCGAGGAAATCACCGCCGAGGTCGAGGTTGGTCGGGTCTATGAAGGCACGGTACTTCGTATCCTGGATTTCGGTGCCATCGTCAGTGTGCTGCCGGGGCGTGACGGCCTGTTGCATGTCTCGCAGATTGCGAATGAACGCGTGAACAATGTGTCCGATTATCTGAAGGAAGGACAGGTGGTGCGCGTGAAGGTCCTCGAGACGGATGAAAAGGGTCGAATTCGTCTCAGCATGAAGGCGCTGATCGAAAGCAACGCCACGTCCTGATTGATCTAGGGCGTTACGGCAAAAGGAAAGGGACGCTTCTGCGTCCCTTTCCTTTTGCATGACCAAGTCGAGAAAATCGAGCGGGCTGCCCCCGCTCCGCTCGTGTCCCCGGGTTCCCTATTTCGCGACCTGCCGTTCGCGAATCTCTTCCAGCGTCTTGCAGTCGATGCACATCGTTGCCGTAGGACGTGCCTCGAGTCGCTTGAGACCGATCTCGACCCCACAGCTGTCGCAGTAACCATATTCGCCGTCGTTTATCCGGTTGAGCGTTTCATCGATCTTCTTGATCAGCTTGCGCTCACGGTCGCGGTTGCGCAATTCGAGCGCAATGTCCGATTCCTGACTGGCCCGATCGTTGGGGTCGGCAAAGACGGTTGCCTCGTCCTGCATGGTATGGACCGTGCGCTCGATGTCGCCAACAAGTTCTTGCTTGAGCGTTTCGAGAATTTCGCGGAAGTGTGCGAGCTGCTTCTCGCTCATGTACTCCTCTCCCTTGGCGGGTACATAGGGAGGGAATTGTTTGTGCAGAGTCTCTTCGGCCATGAGAGCAACTTCCGGTGGGTAAAAGAGTGGCTTTAATAGCAGAAAAAGCAGTCTCCTAGCAAGTGTTAAGCCATGGCCCCGCCAAATGCCGGCGAGTGAAGAAATACGTTTGACGCTGCCCCGGGCTATGTGTATTATTCGCGGCTCTCGGGGTGTAGCGCAGTCCGGTAGCGCGCTTGCTTTGGGAGCAAGATGTCGGGGGTTCGAATCCCTCCACCCCGACCAAAGCTGCCCCTCGAGTTGCCCGCGGAATTATCTGCCCGTAGCTCAACTGGATAGAGCACCGGCCTTCTAAGCCGGGGGTTACAGGTTCGATTCCTGTCGGGCAGGCCAAGTTTTTTTAGGGCTCCGGCTTTCCGGAGCCTAGTAGTAGTGGCGGCATTAGCTCAGTTGGTAGAGCACTGGATTGTGGCTCCAGTTGTCACCGGTTCGATCCCGGTATGTCGCCCCAAATATTCAAGCACTTATGTGCTTGTGCGAATATAGGCTGTTCTACAATTCGCAATCTGTTCTACAAAATGGCCAGCTATCTCGCTGGCCATTTTCATTTCACTGGCTGGACTTTCTCGCCGCGGCGCTTCCGGACGTAGTGCTCTGTCATGTCGCGCTTGGTGTGCCCGAGGAGCTTCTGAGCTTTCTCGGGAGCCTCGATATCGGTCGCGGCTTTGGCCCGTAAATCCCGAAACTGGATCGTCCGGAGCTTCTCGGCCATCGCTTTGTTCGATGCAGCCGCGGCCTAGCGCGCCTTCTCGAAGCGGTAGCGTAGGGCGCTCTTGCCGATCGGCTGGCCCGCCTCGTTGCATATGAGCGAGAGGGACCGCACGCCCTTGATCGACGACTTCCTCGCCCAGATGCGGTCGATCAGTGCGGCGAGGGCTCCAACGATCTCGACACGGAGCTTGGCGCCGGTTTTTTCCTGTTCGAGCAGGATGCAGCCATCACGGATGTCTGTCTCGCTGATCTGCCTCAGGTCCCCCGGCCGCCGCCCGGTCAAGTATGCAACTTCGATCGCTTCCGCGCGCCGCAGTTGGCTTTTTGCGCCCCTGTTTCAATCGAAATGTCTCGCTGTTCAGCGCATTTCGAAGGCCTCCTGGTGAAACTGTCCTTTAAATCCGATTGCCTGCCGCTCCGCCTTCAGGGTCTTTGCAAGGGCTTGCGGGCCGCAGAACCAGATGTCGGCCTGTGCCGGATTATGTGTTGCAAGCATTGCGGCATCTAGCGGGGTATCGCGGTCGCTGCTGATGACGCTCAGGGATAGGCCATGTATCCGCTGATGGGCAGCCTCAAGCCGGGGGACGAAGGGATCGGTGTCGCGATTGCTGACGCAATAGTACAGATGCGCCTTGATCGAATTCTCCGGGCCATTTACGAGTTCATCGAGCCAGGCTAGAAACGGTGTAATGCCGATTCCGCCGGCGATCCAGATTTGTGCCCGATCGGACCGTGGCCGAGGGCGTTCGAAGCATCCGTAAGGCCCCTCGATCAGAACGGGTTGACCCAGTCGCAGCCTCTTGGCAAGCCCGGTCGTATAGTCGCCGAGCCCCTTGATCTGAAAGGTCAAAGATCGTTCCGGGCCCGCCGCATTGGCGATTGTGAATGGGTGGGCCCCCTCGTTCGGGCTGAACGTGACGAAGGCGAATTGCCCGGCACGGTGCGGTGGCCATGTGGCGTCAAGGGTACAGATAACTTCGGTGATTTCGGGCGAGATTGCGGTCACCTCGGCTATCCGTCCGACATGCCGTCGCGTGCGCCCAACCCGTCCGGCGAGTATGTGCACGCTGGCGATCGTTCCGGCCGAAATAAGAAGCGCGACGAGTACTCCCACGGGCTGTGACCAGTAGTCGAATGGCATCAAGACTGCCGCGTGAAAGGCGAGAGTCAGATAGACGATTGGCATCAGCTTGTGCAACGTACGCCAGGCGTTGAAGGGGAAGCGTTTCCACAGCGTGATGGCGAGCATCGCGATTGCAACGTAGATTGCCCATTCGCCAAGATCTTTGGCGAAGTCTCTCGCAATTTCAAGGAAACCGTCCGCGTGCTCCTTGGGGAGCCGGCCAGTGCGTCCGATCAGGGTCTTGATCGGATCGCTTGCCATTTCGACGAGCCAATGTGCCACGGCAAAGGCAATTGCGAGGATACCTGCCCGTTTGTGGTTTCGATAGATCTTGTCCATGCCGTTGAAGGCGCGTTCGAGGCAGGTTGGCCGCGTCGCGAGAATCATTGCCAGCGACATCAACGAGATCGACCAGAGGCCGGTAAGATTGAGCGCGTCCTGGCGCAGGGCCCAAAGTGTGTATGGCGCGTCGACCGGGTTTGCACTGGGGGCGATGCCCCAGCACAGCGCGACCAAAGCGGTGAAGGCAGCAAGGAAGGGGGTCATTCGTGTCTATCCTTCGGATTGCTCAGTCGTCCTCGAAATATCCTTTCGAGGCGTCGATATGGCAGGCCGTGCAGTTGGCCTTGGAAGCGACGTCCTTGCGCCTCCATTCCCGTGGCGAAATCTCACGGTGCTCGGATATCCATTTGGGGAGCTCCGTGATTCGCATTGGTGCATTTGTCGTATCGACGCCTCGCATCATTTTCCGGGTGTGGCGGGTACCGGCCGCATCGGCTGCGTTATCGACCAGATAACGGGTGATGTGCGAGGTAGATGCTGGATCGAGGCTCGCATCGTCGCCGAAATGCTGCTCCAGGCCTGACATGATCTTTCGCCACGAGCTTCCCGGCAGAAGGGCTGCAGGGTAGGCCATGTGGCAACTGCCGCATTCGTCCTGCGTGAGCTTGTCGGCGACAGGTGGATAATAGTTTCCGCTGCCCGCTTGGGCCCGTTCGAGCAGCGCTGAAGAAAAGAAGATCACGAAGAGCGCGGTGGCAACAGGGCGAATTGAGATATTCATGGAGGTTCTTCCCGAAGATTGGATCGTTTATTGCGAGATCATGTAGGTCAGCCAGTCACCCTTCTCGCGCGGAGTACATGCGCGGCCCAGAACCTCGGTGCAGTTTCGACGGAACCATTTCTCCACCTTTGCTGCATCGGTGTAACGGGATTGACTGACCGAGACGGCCATCGGATCGATCGATTTGCCCGTCTTGGTTTGACCCGGGCGGCGCGGGTCGTCGCCATGACACGCCGTGCAGCTTGGCGTATCGGGCTTCCCGGTGGCATGGCGCGCGATATGTAGCGCCTCTCCGCTTCGCGAGGAGAATGCCGAAAATGCTGCCTCGCTCGCTTTTGCTTCACGCGCATAGCGATCGAGAAGCTCTTCGCGGGGGCCGGCCTGCACGGCAGAGGCGATGATGGCGCCGCTGATCACGATGAAAATGCGGGAGAGTGCTTTCACGAGCGAATCCTTGTCGGGTGTTCCGTTTTTCGGTTGCCAGGGTTGTATGCTGGCGTCGTTGAGCGTGGCCGGATGATGGGGCAGCGCGACTGAATCGGATCTGAAGACACTGTTCATCGCGCGTTCAGCTTGATCGCGATACAAGGGATTCCGTTGCCCGCTTGATGAGGACCGCATGCTCCGAAAACTGCTGATCTGTGTGCTCGCATTGTCCGCGTCAGCCTTGCCTGCGCCGGCTGCGGCCGATGACGAAGACCATGACCGAGCGCGCAAGGCACTCGAGGCTGGCGAAATCCTGCCGTTGGCGAAAATTCTGGATCGGTTGCGAGCCGTTTATCCGGGTGATGCACTCGAAGTCGAACTTGAGCGGGACGACAACCGCTGGCTCTATGAAGTCAAGCTCCTGCGATCGGACGGAAAGCTGCTCAAGCTGAAAGTTGATGCTAGGGATGGCGAGGTGATCGGAGCCAAGGATCGCTCGAGATCGGACGAACACTCACAGGGCCGGAAGACGAGATGAGAGTATTGGTGGTCGAGGACGAGCCTACCCTCGCGAGACAACTATTCGATGCGTTGAGCGAAGCTGGTTATGCGGTCGATACGGTGGACAACGGGCGGGATGCATTGCATCTGGGCGAGGAAGAGTCGTTTGATGTGGTCGTGCTGGATCTGGGGCTTCCGGTCATGGATGGACTGACCGTGCTCGGCAGGTGGCGATCTGCCGGCCGTAAGATGCCGGTGCTGGTTCTCACGGCGCGCGATGCATGGCACCAGAAGGTGACGGGGATCGACGCCGGAGCGGACGATTACCTGACCAAACCCTTTCATATGGAAGAGCTCCTCGCTCGCGTCAGGGCACTGATCCGGCGCGCAGGGGGACACGCGAGTGCATTGCTCGAATGCGGGCCGCTGGTGCTCGATAGCCGGACAGGGCGCCTCAGTGTGGATGGCCTCACCATACCGCTCACCAGCCACGAGCTTCGGGTCCTCGGTTATCTCATGCACCATCAGGGCAAGGTCGTCTCACGGACCGAACTGACCGAGCATATTTATGCGCAGGATTTCGATCGCGATTCAAACACGATCGAGGTGTTCATCGCGCGTCTGCGCAAGAAGCTGCCTGAAGGCCTCATCGAGACGGTGCGCGGGCTCGGCTATCGCCTCAACGCACACGCATGAGGGGATCATCGATCGGCGGTGGGTCGTTGCGGCTGCGCCTTCTGGCTGGAAGCCTGCTGTGGCTGCTTGTTGCCTTGTGGTCAGCCGGACTAGTGCTCACCGATTTGTTTCGGGATCACGTCACGCGCCGCTTCGAGGCGGAACTCGATGCGCACCTCAACCAGCTTGCCGCAGTGTTCGAGATGCAATCCGGCGGGGCGGGAAAGCTTGCAATGCCACTGAGCGACCCGCGTTTCCAGAAGCCGTACTCGGGTCTTTACTGGCAGGTTGATGCCGCCGGGGCGGCGAAAGCCGGCCTGCTGCGCTCTCGCTCCCTGTGGGACAGTGTACTTATCGTGCCGAAGGACACGCCCGCGGACGGCGAGCTTCACATGCATCGGGTCCGTGGGCCCGACGGGGCGACGCTGTTGATGCTGGAGCGACTGATTCGCCTCGATGACCCTGTCGCTGCCGGCTTTCGACTCATCGTAGCCGCTGATGTGCGGGGTATGAGTGAGCCGGTTCTGGCCTTTTCGAGAATGCTGACCATTGCGCTGGTGGTGATCGGTGTGGGGCTTGCGGCGGGTGCCCTAATGCAGGTGTGGGTCGGACTGGCGCCATTGAGGAGCATGCGCAGCGCGCTGACCGCGGTGCGCGAGGGCGGGGCCAGACGAGTTGTCGGCCGTTTTCCTGTCGAGGTCCAGCCGCTCGTCGATGAACTCAATACCGTTCTCGCGCATGACGAGGAGCGTGTAGCCCGGGCTCGGACGCAGGCCGGAAATCTGGCGCATGCAGTGAAGACGCCGCTTACCGTATTGGCAAATGCCGCGTCGCGTCAGGAAGGGGCGCTGGCCTTGCTGGTCATGGAGCAGGTGTCGGATGCACGTCGACAGGTCGATTATCATCTGGCGCGTACGCGCGCCGCGGTGGCAGCGAAGACCGGCAGTGCGCATACGCGCGTGCGGCCGGCCCTCGAAGGCCTGGTCCGCGTTCTGATCCGCGCTCATGCGGATCGTGAGGTGTCGATCGATGTGAGCGGTGTGTCTCCCGCACTGGTTTTCCGTGGCGAAGAGCAGGATTTTCAGGAGATGCTGGGGAACCTGCTGGACAATGCTTGCAAATGGGCAAGGCGGAATGTCCGTGTTACTGCCTCCCGTTCGCACCGGCGTCTCATCCTGGTGATCGAAGACGATGGTCCCGGTGTTCGTCCCGACATCCGTGACCACGTGCTCAATCGAGGGGCGAGAGCGGACGAGAAGGTGCCCGGATCCGGACTGGGGCTTTCGATCGTATCGGATCTGGCCGAATTGTATGGCGGTGATCTGCAGCTCGGCGAGGCTGCGATTGGAGGGCTCAAGGTGAGCCTCGAGTTGCCCGGCGAATGAGTTCCCTCGATGGTGCCGATAGAGCGAGATGAGGATCGCTCTGCGGCTTGGGGCCGGTCGGCACACCACACTGTTTGCTTCCGATGTCCGGCCTGCGCTGTATGCACGCTCGTGGCAGGTGGGGGCGAATTGTTGCAGTTCGGGGTCGGTTGTCACATTACTGTCACGGACGCGCTTTAAGCTTCGGGCTTCTCGAATCGGCACCGTCGCCGCCTCGATTCTCATCTCTAAGATTCAGGAGAAATCAATGCTGAAAGCCGTGAGTCGCTCCATTTTCGCCGTGACGGCGGGTGTAGCCCTGGCCACTACCGCCTACGCTGCCGACATTACCGGTGCAGGTGCTTCCTTCCCGGCCCCGGTCTACGCCAAATGGGCGGATGCCTATCAGAAGGCGACCGGTAACAAGCTGAACTATCAGTCGATCGGTTCGGGCGGCGGTATCAAGCAGATCACCGCCAAGACCGTGGACTTCGGAGCATCCGACAAGCCGCTCAAGCCGGAAGATCTCGAAAAGGGCGGTATGGTGCAGTTCCCGACCGTGATCGGCGGTGTCGTGCCGGTGGTGAACGTCGAGGGCATCAAGCCGGGCCAGCTGAAACTGACCGGTGACGTCCTTGCCAACATCTATCTCGGCAAGATCAACAAATGGAACGATCCCGCCATCGTGGCCCTGAACCCGGGTCTCAAGCTTCCTGAACAGGACATCGGCGTGGTTCGTCGTGCCGACGGCTCCGGTACCACCTTCATTTTCACCAACTATCTTTCCAAGGTGAGCGGTGAGTGGAAGGAAAAAGTCGGTGAAGGTTCGTCGGTGCAGTGGCCGTTGGGCCTCGGTGGCAAGGGTAACGAAGGCGTGTCCGCTTTCGTTCAGCGCCTGCCGGGTTCGATCGGCTATGTCGAATATTCCTACGCGCTGCAGAACAAGCTGCCGCACACCCAACTGAAGAACAAGGACGGCGTCTTCGTCCAGCCCGATCAGGCCGCGTTCAAGGCCGCCGCTGCTGGCGCTGACTGGTCCCACAGCTTCTACGAAATCATCACCGAGCAGCCGGGCAAGGCTACGTGGCCGATCAGTGGCGCGACCTTCATCCTGATGCACAAGGTGCAGGACAAGCCCACCCAGGGTACCGAAGTCCTCAAGTTCTTCGACTGGGCCTATGCGAACGGCGACGAGATGGCTTCCAAGCTGGACTACGTGCCGCTGCCCAAGGCTACCGTCGATCTGATCAAGGCCTCCTGGGCGCAGATCAAGGACGCTTCGGGCAAGTCGGTCTACGCAAAATAATTCTGCCCGGTTGCATCGCAGGGGCCGGGGCTGACCCCGGCCTTTTTATGTTACATAGAGGCTGACTCCAATGACTGTCGAGGCTACTGCAGCTCACACCCGGGAACCGATGCCAGCTAAGTCGAAACCAAGCCGCAAACTGGGGAGCCTGCTGTTCGAAGGTACCTCCACCGGTTTTGCCATACTTGCCCTGGTGCTTCTTGCCGGCATCATCGTCGCCCTGACGATCGCATCCTGGCCCAGCATTCGTGCCTTCGGGTTCGATTTCCTGACATCGTCGGAATGGAATCCCCCGGCAGAGCGATTCGGCGCCTTGATCCCGATATACGGCACCGTCGTCAGCTCGATCATTGCTTTGGTGATTGCGGTTCCGGTGAGCTTCGGGATCGCCTTGTTTCTCACCGAGCTTTCCCCGACCTGGCTGCGCCGCCCGCTTGGTACGGCAATCGAGTTGCTGGCCGCGGTGCCCAGTATCGTATTTGGCATGTGGGGCCTGTTGGTGTTTGCTCCGATCTTTGCCAAGTACATCCAGCCGGCGCTCTCCGCGACGCTTGGAAAACTCCCATTCGTCGGTGCGCTCTTCAGCGGCCCCCCGCTCGGTATCGGCCTGCTCTGCGCAGGTTTCATTCTGGCCATCATGATCATTCCGTACATCGCTTCGGTCATGCGAGATGTGTTCGAGGTGACGCCGGTAATGCTCAAGGAATCTGCATACGGCCTGGGCTGCACCACCTGGGAAGTGATGTACCGGGTCGTTCTGCCCTTTACAAAGACAGGCGTGGTCGGCGGCGTGATGCTTGGTCTGGGGCGTGCGCTCGGCGAGACGATGGCGGTCACCTTCGTGATCGGCAACAGCAACTTTCTGTCGTCTCCCTCGCTGTTCATGCCGGGTAACAGCATCACGTCGGCGCTCGCCAACGAGTTTGCCGAAGCAGGACCTGGAATGCATACCTCGGCGCTGATGGAACTCGGTCTGGTTCTGTTCGTGATTACGCTGATCGTGCTGGCCTGCTCGAAGCTGCTTCTGGCCAAGCTGTCCAGCCATGAAGGAGGGCGCTGACCGTGGATCTCAAGACAAAACGGAAATTCACCAACAAGGTGGCGCT
Organism: Cognatazoarcus halotolerans; assembly: GCF_009800965.1. GTDB lineage: Bacteria > Pseudomonadota > Gammaproteobacteria > Burkholderiales > Rhodocyclaceae > Cognatazoarcus > Cognatazoarcus halotolerans. The sequence continues at coordinate 119,675 of NZ_WUAF01000005.1, forward strand.
GACGCTCTCGGTGGGCACCATGGTGTTCGGGCTGTTCTGGCTGGCGTGGATTCTCTGGACGGTACTGGAGCTAGGTGTCGGGGGGCTCAGTCTCAGCTTGTTTACCGAGATGACGCCGCCGCCGGGCGCAGAACACGGTGGTCTGCTGAACGCCATAGTCGGGAGCCTGATTCTGGTCGGCATGGGTACCCTCATCGGCGCTCCGATCGGTGTTCTTGCTGGGGTCTATCTGGCCGAATACGGCCGTACGACCTTGTTCGGCAAGGTGACCCGATTCGTGAACGATCTGCTGTTGTCCGCGCCATCGATCGTCATCGGCCTGTTCGTTTACGCCCTGATCGTTGCCAACACCGGGAAGTTCTCGGCCTTTTCAGGTGCAGTTGCATTGGCTTTGCTGGTTATCCCGATCGTGATCAGGACCACCGAGAACATGCTGATGCTCGTGCCCGGCACCCTGCGGGAAGCTGCGTTCGCATTGGGCGCTCCCAAGCATGTGGTCATTACGAGGGTGACCTTGCGTGCGGCGCGTTCCGGGGTGGTAACAGGCGTGCTGCTTGCCGTTGCCCGGATTGCGGGTGAAACCGCTCCGCTGTTGTTTACCTCGCTGTCGAACCAGTTCTGGAGCGTGTCGATGAGTGAGCCGATCGCCAGTCTGCCGGTCACGATCTTCCAGTTCGCGATGAGCCCGTTCGAAGACTGGCAGCGCCTGGCATGGGCCGGTGTCCTGTTGATCACGCTTGGAGTCCTCGGCTTGAACATCATCGCCCGCGTTGCGTTGCGTGCAGAAAAACTCAGTTAATACGAGTCCGTCATGGAAAATACCGACAAAGTCATCAGTGGTCCCGCCCAGATCGCATTTCGCAATTTCAACTTCTACTACGGGAATTTTCATGCCCTCAAGAATGTGAATTTCGAAATGGAGAAGCACAAGGTCACCGCCTTCATCGGGCCATCCGGTTGTGGCAAATCGACCTTGCTGAGGACCATCAACAGAATGTACGACCTCTATCCGCACCAGCGGGCGGAGGGCGAAATCCTGCTGAACGGCGAGAATCTGCTCGATCCCAAGGTCGACGTGACCAGTTTGCGCGCACGGGTTGGCATGGTCTTCCAGAAGCCGACTCCTTTCCCCATGTCGATCTACGACAACATCGCATTTGGTGTTGGTCTGCACGAAAAGCTCAACCGTACGGAAATGGACGAACGGGTCGAGTGGGCACTGCGAAAGGCGGCGCTTTGGGGCGAGGTCAAGGACAAACTCAGCCAAAGCGGCATGAGCCTGTCCGGCGGGCAGCAGCAGCGGCTTTGTATCGCCCGTGGCATTGCGGTCAAGCCCGAGGTGGTGTTGCTTGACGAGCCGACCTCTGCGCTTGATCCGATCTCGACCGCCCGGATCGAGGAGCTGATCGATGAGCTGAAAGAAGATTTCACCATCGTCATCGTCACTCACAACATGCAGCAGGCGGCCAGGATTTCTGACTACACTGCGTACATGTACCTTGGCGAGCTGATCGAATTCGGCAATACCGACCAGATCTTCATGAAGCCCAAACAGAAGGCGACCGAAGAGTACATTACCGGCCGGTTTGGCTGAGTTAATGCGTTTGTTTGTTGTCGCACGCCGCCCTCTCGGGCGGTTTTCTCATTGGGGCGATGGAATCAGAGTAAGCGTCCGGCGAATCCATCTTGACCATTACGCCGCGACGGTGGGCCGATCGTCAGACGTTCAGACAGTGGGTTCGAGCTTCCAGTTGTGCGGCAGCAATTCGCCGATGCGGCTGGCGGGCTGGGTCGGCAGCCGGGTGAGGACATCCTTCAGGTATGCGAGCGGGTCGTGGCCGTTGAGCCGTGCCGATTGGATCAGGCTCATCACGGCGGCGGCGCGTTGTCCGGCGCGCAAGCTACCGGCAAATAGCCAGTTCGATCGGCCGATGGCAATCGGCCGGATTCGGTTCTCCACCCAGTTGTTGTCCGCGGGGACGGCCGGATCATCGATGTAGCGCGTCAGTGCCGCCCACCGGTTGAGGCTGTAGTCGATGGCCTTCGCGGTTGCACTGCCGTCGGGCACCTGGCCGCGCCGGGCGATCAGCCAGCGATGCAGCACGTCGGCCGCCGGTCGAGCTTTGTGCCGCCGTAGCCTCAACCGCTCTTCGCGGCTCAGTTCCCGTGCTTCGCGCTCCACCTCGTAGAGCGCGCCAAACAGTTCCAGCGCCTCGCCGGCGATCTGGCTCTTGTGATTGGCCCACAGCGCGTGAAACTTGCGTCTGGCGTGAGCGAGACAGCCCGCTTCGGTGATGCCTGAGGCAAGGAGCGCCTTGTAGCCGCTGTAATCGTCGCAGACCAGCGTGCCGCGCCATGCCCCAAGGAAGGCGGCGGCATGACGTCCGGCGCAGCTCTCGGCAAAGTCGAACACGACCGCCGGGATCATTGAGTACGGTGTCGTGCAGTAGCTCCACAGATAGGCCCGATGCGTCTTGCCATTGCCGGGCTTCAACATCGCCACCGGGGTTTCGTCGGCGTGCAGCACGGCCCGATCGAGCATCTGCGCTTTGAGCGCATCGACCAGCGGCTGCAACTGCACGCCACAGGCGCCAACCCACTGTGCCAGCGTCGAGCGCGGCAGTGCCAGGCCCGCCCGCTCGAAGATCCCTTCCTGGCGATACAGCGGCAGGTGATCGGCGTACTTCGCCACGAGCACCTGGGCGAGCAATCCGGTCGTGTACAGTCCCTTGTCGATGATGTGGGCCGGCACCGGCGCCTGGGTGAGCGTCTCGCAGTGCTTGCACACCCACTTGCCGCGCACATGGCGCTCGACCGTGAATACGCCCGGCGTGTAGTCGAGCTTCTCGGCCACATCTTCGCCGATGCGTTTCATCTGGCAGCCGCAACTGCACTGGGTGTCTTGTGGTTCGTGGTGGATTTCGCGGCGCGCCAGCCCAGGCGGCAAGGGCGTGCGCCTGGGCTTCGCCTTCGCTGCCGACTTCTCCCCGGGGGATGCGAGTTGCTCGAGCTCTTCGGCGATCGCCTCCAGGTCTTCTTCGAGGCTCTCTTCGAGCAGGCTGCGTTGCTCGCCCTGGAAGCGCTCCTGGCGGGCGGCGAACTTCAGGCGCTTGAGCACCGCCATCTCGTGCGTGAGCTTGTCAATGGTGGCCTGCTTGTGGCGCACCTCGGCGAGCAGCCGCTGCGCGAGGGCGCGCACTTCGGTGTCGCTGAGGTGGTCCAACGGGCTGTCGTCGAGCATCACTTGATCATGCCCAATGCCGCCGCATACTGCCATCCGCAGATGCCCGGATTGCTTGTGCTCGCTATACCAGTGTGATCACCGCCGCCTCCCCCAATCGCTGCCAGGGCAGGCCCAGCACGAGGGCGTCGAACTGCGTGCGACTGAGCAGCAACTCGCGCTCCTCGCTCATCGCTGCCCAGGCGAAACGCCCCTGGTGTAGCCGGCGCATCGACAGCCACAGCCCGAGTCCGTCGTGCACGAGCACCTTCACGCGGTTGGCCCGCCGGTTGGTGAAGCAGTAGGCGTGGTGCGGATGCACCGCACCGAAGACTTCGACCACCCGCGCCATCAGGCTGTCCATGCCGGCACGCATGTCCACCGGGGCGACCGCCATCCACACCGCTTCGACGCGAATCATTCAAGCAATGCGCGCAGCCACCGGGCGCAATCATCCGAGCCACTGAGCGGCCAGCGCACTTCGACGCTCAGCGCCCGGCCCTGCAGCGCGATGCGAATATCTGCGTGAGCGTCGCTATCCGCGGCAATGCGCACGGGAACAAACTCGCCCTCAGTGGTGCGCGAGGACGTACGTTGGCTCGTCACCGCCGTGCCCGAACCGGAACCTTGCTCGCGCTCGACGACCCAGCGTCGCAGCAGGTTGGCATTCAGGCCGTTGGCAAGGGCAACGCCGGCGATCGAGACGCCGGGTTGACGGCACTGCGCGACCACCCGTGCCTTGAAGTCGTCGCTGTGACGTCGTCGGCGACGACGTCCGGGTACCGCCTCGGGCAAAGTGTCCATGTGTCCACCAAAAAATAAGTGGACGCGATCCTCTCGCCTGATGACGCCTCAGGGAAGATGAGATGGCCGGACGGTTACGAATCAGAGTCGGTCGCGCGGCGTGGTTGCAGGGCTGCGTTGCTGATTGGCGCCGGGGCGTTCTGTTCCTACGCGGAGCGAATGGCGAAACGTGTGATGAGCCAGTCCGTCGAGGTACTGCCGGAAACAGAAACGCCAGCTTCCGATAGCGGATGCTGGCGTTCTCGTCCCGAATGAAAAGATTCTGCAGCGACTACCAGAGGCGTTCAAGCGCCCGCAGCGCGTCGCGACGAGACAGCTGCCCCACGAGGCGACCTTCCGCAACGACGGGGTAGCACCTGTACGGTGTCCCCAGGAAGAGTTCGATCGCGTCGGTCAATGGGGAACTCGCCTTGATGGTCTTGACGTTCCGGCTCATGAACTGGCTGACCGGGCCTCCCCGCTCTTCATAGTAGGACGCGTTCAGGGCGACCTTGAGGCAATCCTTCTCAGACAGGAAGCCAACCACCGTGCCGGCATCGTCGATGACCGGCGCGCCGCTCAGATGGTGCTCGAACAGTTTGTGTACCGCATCGAGAACCTCGGTGTCCGGTTTGAACGCGAGCGGGTCGCGGGTCATGTAGTCCTTGACCACAAGAGATTGCAACATGCTTACTCCTTTGCCTCGGCTGCGGCCTGCATGCGGGCAAGGCGTTTCGGACAGGGCTTGTCGCAGCCCGCTTCGCATTCAAGGCCCACGGCCCCAAGACCACCGCAACTGCCGCCGATGGGCTTTCGGCCGGCGATGACACCAATGGCCATGCCGAGTACGACGAGGCCGAAAACGGCAAACGTTATCAGAAAGGTACTCACGTCGATCCTCCCAGGGAATGCGCGTGTGTTCAGCCGCCGAAGTCGTCCAGCAGGATGTTCTCCCGCTCGACACCAAGGTCCAGGAGCATGTTGATCACCGCTGAGTTCATCATCGGTGGTCCGCACATGTAGAACTCGCAGTCCTCGGGCGCCGGATGGTCCTTGAGGTAGTTCTCGTAGAGAACGTTGTGGATGAAGCCGGTATAGCCAGTCCAGTTGTCCTCGGGGAGCGGATCGGAGAGCGCCAGGTGCCACTTGAAGTTCGGGTTCTCTGCCTGAAGCTTGTCGTATTCGTCGACATAGAAGGCCTCGCGCATCGAACGGGCGCCGTACCAGAAGCTGATCTTGCGCTTGCTGTGGAGGCGCTTGAGCTGGTCGAAGATGTGCGAACGCATCGGGGCCATGCCGGCGCCGCCACCGATGAAGACCATTTCGGCATCGGTATCACGCGCGAAGAATTCGCCAAACGGCCCGTAGACCGTAACCTTGTCACCCGGCTTGAGATTGAAGACCCAGGAAGACATCTTGCCGGCCGGAATGTCGTCGCGCGAGGGTGGTGGCGAGGCAATCCGGATGTTGAATTTGACAATGCCTTCCTCTTCGGGATAGTTGGCCATCGAGTAGGCACGGATCACCGTCTCGTCGACCTTGGAAACGAAACGCCACATGTTGAACTTGTCCCAGTCCCCATGGAACTTGGGATCGATCTCGAAATCCTTGTAGTTCACAACGTGCGGCGGGCATTCGAGCTGGACATAGCCGCCGGCCCGGAAATCGACCGACTCGCCCTCCGGCAGGCGCAGCGTGAGTTCCTTGATGAAGGTCGCGACATTGGGATTCGATTCGACCGTGCATTCCCATTTGCGAACACCGAAGACCTCCTCCGGGACTTCGATCTTCATGTCCTGTTTCACCGGCGTCTGACACGAGAGGCGCCAGCCCTGCCGTGCCTGCCGTTTGGTGAAATGTGATTCCTCGGTGGGCAGCATCTCTCCGCCGCCGGACTCGACGACGCATTTGCACTGGGCGCAGGTGCCACCGCCGCCGCAGGCCGAGGACAGGAATATGTCGTTGGCAGCCAGCGTTTGCAGCAGCTTGCCACCGGCAGGAACGGTGATGTTCCGTTCATTGTTGATATTGATCGTAACGTCGCCACTCGAGACGAGACGGGCGCGGGCCATGAGGATGAATACCACCAGTGAAAGCACGATGGCGGTGAACATGCCGATGGCGAGGATGATTTCCTGACTGTTCATGTTCGTTTTCCGTCCTTAGAGCTGGACGCCCGAGAAGGACATGAAGCCCAGCGACATCAGCCCGATGGTGATGAAGGTGATGCCCAGGCCCTGAAGACCCTCGGGCACGTCACTGTATTTGAGCTTTTCGCGAATGCCCGCAAGCAAAGCGATCGCGAGCGCCCAGGAAGCGCCCGAGCCAATGCCGTAGACCGTGCTTTCTGCAAGGTTGTAGTCGCGTTCGACCATGAAAAGCGATCCGGCCATGATCGCGCAGTTCACCGTGATGAGCGGCAGGAACACGCCTAGCGCGTTGTAGAGGCTTGGGACGAACTTGTCGAGCAGCATCTCGAGGATCTGTACGATGGCGGCAATGACGCCGATGTACGAAAGCAGCCCGAGGAACGACAGGTCGACATCCGGCAAACCCGCCCAGGCGAGCGCGCCGTCGCGCAGCAGCCAGGTGTAGATCAGGTTGTTTGCCGGTACGGTAATGGTCTGCACGACGATCACTGCGATGCCGAGGCCGATCGCAGTCTCTACCTTCTTCGAGATGGCGATGAAGGTGCACATGCCCAGGAAAAATGCCAGCGCCATGTTCTCGATGAACACGGAGCGGACGAAGAGGCTGATGTAGTGTTCCATGTCAGTAGGCCTCTTGCTCGGAAACCTGCGGCGCCATTTTGAAGGCAGGCTCTTCGACCTGCTCGGTACGCCAGCTGCGCAGCCCCCATATGATCAGGCCGATCAGGAAGAATGCGGACGGCGGCAGCAGCAGCAGGCCATTCGGGACATACCAGCCGCCGTCTTTCGCGAGTTGAAAGATTTCGATGCCAAAGAGCTTGCCGGCACCGAAGAGTTCGCGAATCACGCCAAGAGTCAGCAGCATCGCACTGTAGCCCAGGCCGTTTCCGATGCCGTCGAAGAAGGACAGCATGGGCGGGTTCTGCATTGCGAAGGCTTCCGCGCGTCCCATCACGATGCAGTTGGTGATGATGAGACCGACGAAGACCGATAGCTGTTTGGCCAGTGTGAAGGCATAGGCCTTGAGGATCTGGTCCACCACGATCACCAGCGAGGCGATGATCACCATCTGCACGATCATGCGGATCGAGCTCGGGATCTGATGACGGATCATCGAAATGAAGAGATTCGAGCAGGCCGTCACCAGGGTGAGGGCAATCGACATCACGACCGCCGTCTTGAGGTTGGACGTCACCGCAAGGGCCGAGCAGATGCCGAGGATTTGCAGGCCGATCGGATTGTTCTTGAAGACCGGGTTGAAAAGGACTTCTTTCACTGTGGGCGCGGACATGTCAGACCCCCTGTGTACGTAGTTTCGCGAGATAGTGGCCGAAGCCCTGTTCGCCGAGCCAGAACTGCACGAGGCGGTCGACACCCTTGCTGGTCAGGGTGGCGCCGGCGAGCGCGTCCACCTGATGGATGGCTGATGGGCTGGCTGGATCGACACCGCCTTTGACAATGTGGATCGCGGGTTTGCCGTTGTCATCGAAGAGGGTCTTGCCCGGCCACTGAGCCTTCCACTTCGGGTTATCGACTTCGCCACCGAGGCCGGGGGTCTCGGCATGCTGGTAGAACCCGAGGCCCACCACGGTGTTCAGGTCGCTCTTGATGGCGATGAATCCATGCAGCGTCGACCATAATCCGTAGCCACGGATCGGCAGGATCAGCGAATCGAGTTTGCCGTCCTTCTCAACGGTATAGACCGTGGTGTAACGCTCGCGGCGCTTTATCAGCGCCGGATCCTCTTCACCCGGCAGGGCCTCGGAAAGTTTGGGGTCCTTGGAGGCCTTCAGCGGATCGAAGGTGGCCGGGTTGAATTTGTCGGTGTATTCGCCAGTGTCAAGATCGACGACCTTGGCGGAGATGCGCGAGGCAAAGAGCTCCTTGACCTCGCGCGCGCTCAGCTGGCCGCTGCCAAGGCCGGCAATCGAGAGGATGCTGCGTTGCTTGTCGAGCTGGCGGTTCTCGATCTGTACGGGCTTGAGCGAGACTGCCGCGCCGGCAACGAATACCGAGCTGACAAGGCTGACCGTCAAGGCGACGAGGAGCGTCCGCGTGGTTGATTCCTTCTTAGACATTTCTTGCCAGCCTCCGCTTGATGTTTGCCTGCACCACGAAGTGGTCGATCAGGGGCGCACAGAGGTTGCCGAACAGGATTGCCAGCATCATGCCTTCCGGGAACGCTGGGTTAACGACCCGGATCAGCACGACCATGATTCCAATGAAGGCACCGAATATCCATTTCCCGGTATTTGTCATCGACGCGGAAACCGGGTCGGTGGCCATGAACATCATGCCGAAGGCGAAGCCGCCGACTACCAGGTGCCAGTACCAGGGCATGGCGAACATGGGATTGGTGTCGGAGCCGATGGCATTGAAGAGCAGGCTCATCGCGATCATGCCGATCATCACGCCGAGGACGATCCGCCACGACGCGATCTTCATGATGAGCAGGACCCCGCCGCCGATCAGGATCGCCAGTGCGCTGGTTTCGCCAACCGAGCCGTGGATGGTGCCGAGGAAGGCACTCATCCAGCTGACTCCGCCGCTCACGATCTGATCGACGCCACCAGCCGCCGCGTTGGCGAGCGGTGTTGCACCGGTGTAGCCATCCACGGCGGTCCATACTGCGTCACCCGACATTTGCGCAGGGTAGGCGAAGAACATGAACGCGCGTCCGGTAAGGGCCGGATTGAGGAAGTTCTTGCCGGTGCCGCCGAAGACCTCCTTGCCAATCACCACGCCGAAACTGATGCCGAGCGCGACTTGCCAAAGCGGTACCGAAGGAGGGCAGGTCAGCGCGAAGAGCACCGAGGTCACGAAGAAGCCTTCGTTGACCTCGTGGCGTCGTATCGATGCGAAGAGTACTTCCCAGGCACCCCCGACGACAAAAGTCACGAGATAGATCGGTAGAAAGTAGGCCGCGCCGTGTACGAAGTTGTCCCACACGCTCCCCGGATCGAAGCCGGCCAGCATGCCGATCAGGCCGATCTGCCAGTCCTGCTGGGCGGCCATCAGTTCGGAACTGCCGGCGAGAATCGTGTTGGCCTGGTATCCGACATTCCACATGCCGAAGAACATGGCAGGGAAGGTGCACAGCCAGACGGTGATCATCATCCGCTTGAGGTCCAGGCCATCGCGCACGTGGGCGGTGGTTCGGGTGACCAGGCGGGGGCGGTAGAAGAAAGTATCGACGGCCTCGTAGAGGGCATACCACTTTTCGTGCTTGCCGCCCTTTTCGAAATGATGCTCCAGGCTGTCCAGATATGAACGAAGTGTCATGCTCAACCTTCCTTCTCGATGCGGGCCAGGTTTTCCCGCAGGATGGGGCCGTATTCGTACTTGCCGGCACACACGTAGGTGCACAGCGCGAGATCCTCCTCGTCCAGTTCGAGTGCTCCAAGCTTCTGAGCCATCTCGGTGTCGCCGACGATCAGGTAGCGCAGCAACTGCGTAGGCAGGATATCCAGCGGCATGACCTCTTCGTAATTTCCGACAGGCACCATCGCACGAGGGCTGCCGTTGGTGCTGGTCGTGAAATCGAGCAATCGACCCGAAGCGAGTTTCGATGTGAAGATGTTCATGACCGAATGCTTGTTGGCGCCGGCTCGGAGGTAATGCATGAATTCGCGCTCGTCGCCCTCGAGAAGGCAGGAGACCTGAACGTGGTAGCGACCGAGATAGCCGAAGACGTCGCGGGCAGTACGGCCTCCGAAGACCGACCCCGAAATGACTCTGGTGTTGCCCGGTCTGAGCTCACCGTCAGTCAGTTGACCGAGATGCGCCCCGACACGTGTGCGGATCAGCCTGGGTTTCACGACCTGGGGGCCAGCCAGTGAAATCACGCGTTCGGTCCACAATTTTCCGGTGGTGAACAGCTTGCCGATCGCGATGACGTCCTGGCTGTTGAGGTACCAGACCTGTCGATGCGCGCCGACCGGTTCGAGAAAGTGAATATGGGTGCCTGCCAGCCCAGCGGGGTGGGGGCCGTCGAACTGCGCATGTGCAATACGCGCATCCGCCGCATCCGACGGCAGGTTTACGCCCGGGCGGCTGCATACCCAGACCTTCCCTTCGGTCAGTCTCGACAGAACGGTGAGGCCGTGACCGAAATCGCTCGGGTGTTCTGCGACCAGGATGGTGGGGTCCGCTGCTAGCGGATTCGTGTCGACCGCGGTGACAAAGATGGCGGATGGCCGTACTTGCGGATCCGGCAGCTTGCTGAAGGGCCGGGTCCGTAGCGCGGTCCACATGCCGGACAGACAAAGCTGTTCAATGACCTTCTCGGTGGACAGGGATTTCAACGTCGCCGGATCATGGGCCTCGAACTGCTCGGCCTCCTCGGTTTCGTCAAGTCGAATGACAACCGACTGAAGGACTCGGCGTGCCCCTCTGTTTATTGCGACGATCTCCCCGGCCCCGGGCGCAGTGACCGTAACGCCCGGCAATTTCTTGTGCTCGAAGAGCGCCTGACCGAGTCGGACCCGGTCGCCTTCGGCAACACGCATCGTCGGTTTCAGGTCTATGTAGTCCACCCCCATGACGGCAACATGCTGTACGGACGGCGCATCATGAATGCGCTGTTCCGGCATGCCGTTGATGGGTAGATCGAGTCCTTTCTTAAGCTTTATTAGCATGGAAGCGATGACCTATCCGAACAGACAATCACTCGCGGGAACCCCTTCCGCCTCCCCAGCAGTCGAGTTGATCCCGCGGCAGCGGCGGATTCTACCGGCGAAAGACGTCTGATTCCAGACTTTCCGCACTCGCGGACGCCCGGACGGATGTCTTTTCCGAGCCAGCCGGACCGCGTTTCGCCTGAGCGGGCGCGCAGATGACGCGGCGTTCCCGATCCGGAAAGATGACGGATCGATCGACGCGGCGGTGTGCTTGATGACTTCGTTTCATGCCGATCACGGCTGCTTGCGCATGATGAAGTCCTGAGCGGTATACTCGCGCCCTTTTTTCGGAGTCGGGGTCATGTGGTTCAAGAATCTTCTGGTTTATCGGCTCCCGGCGCCATGGTCGGCAGATCCGGATGCCGTTTCGGAAAGGCTCGCCAGATTCCCCCTGCAGCGCTGTGGTGGAGGGGATCGTGAAACCCGCGGCTGGGTATCGCCGCGAAATGACGAACGCTTGCTCTACACCGTCAATGGACAGTGGTTGCTCGCACTCGGACAAGAGCAGAAGCTGTTGCCGTCATCCGTGGTTAACGAGTTCGTAAAGGATCGAGCAGCCGAGATCGAAGAGCAGCAGGGTTACAAGCCGGGCCGCAAGCAGATGAAGGAACTCAAGGAGCGCGTGACCGAAGAGTTGCTCCCGCGGGCGTTCGTGCGCAGGCGTATCGCCTGGCTGTGGATCGACCCGGTCAATGGCTGGCTCGTCGTCGATGCATCGTCGCCCGGCCGTGCCGACGAGGTACTGGAGTTGCTTCGCGAGACGCTGGACGAGCTGCCCGTTCGTCATCTCGATACCGAGACGTCTGTCGGGGGGGCGATGACCGAGTGGGTTTTGTCCGGTGAGGCACCATCCGGTTTCACGGTTGACCGTGATCTGGAGCTGCGGGCCCCCGACGAAGAAAAGGCGACCGTCCGTTATGTCCGGCACGCGCTTGAAGGCGACGAGGTGGGCGCGCACATTGCGGCGGGAAAGCGTGCGACCCGACTGGCCTTGACCTGGGCGGATCGGATTTCGTTCGTGCTGACCGATACGCTGCAGATCAAGCGACTGGCTTTTCTCGATGTGCTAAAGGAACAGCTTGACCAGGTCGTAGATGGGCCGGACGCTGAGTTTGACGCCTCGTTTGCCTTGATGACCGGCGAGTTGGCAAGACTGTTGCCCGAGCTGGTTGAAGCATTGGGTGGAGAGCGCGCTCCAGTCGTATGAGCGCGTTGTTCCGCGCAGTTTTTTCGCGGCTCTGGTACGCTTCACGAGAATTGCACGGACAGCGTCTGGGGATGCGCGTTGCATCTTTGTAGCGGATGCTGCCGGGACGATTTCTGGTTGCGCCGCACAATGGAAAAAATTGGTATTTCTTGACTTCGTCTCCGGATTCGTTTGGTGCTTAGGTGCTAGAATCCGCCGCTTTGAATCACCAACCACACTGCAAAGGAAGAACTAAATGAACAAGGGCGAATTCGTTGACGCGCTGGCCGAACGTCTGGATGTTTCTCGTGCCCAGGCGGAGCGCTCCCTCGGTGCTGTACTCGAGATCATCGAATCCGAACTGGCCGCTGGCGGCAAAGTCGCACTGACCGGTTTCGGGTCGTTTGAAGTTGCCGAGCGAGCCGAGCGTACCGGTCGCAATCCTCAGACCGGTGCAACCATCAAGATTGCTGCCAGCCGTGCTCCGAAATTCAGCGCCGGTGCTGCGCTCAAGGCTGCGATCAACAAGTAATGCACTGCAGTCAGCCGGCTTGCGAGTCGGCACACGGTGAGAAAGGCCCGTAATCGATGGTTACGGGCCTTTTCCGTTTACCGGATGCGGCGCGGTGCTCGTGCCACCTTGAGCGCATTTTTCGGGCGAGGGGAGCGGGACGCCTGCCGCGCCAGGAGATTTTTCGAGCGGACTAGTCTGCCGAATGCGTGCGCGCCACCGCCGGATCGGGGGGGCATGGATTCACCGGCAGAGGCATTTGCGGGGGAGCGATTGCGACGAGCTTCACGGCAACTCCCCAATCGATGAGTTCGAGGCGACCGTCGACATGCTCGACGATGCCGGTGCAGCTGTCGACCCAGTCGCCGCAATTGATGTAGGTGAGCCCATCCACCTGTTTCATTGCAGCAGCGTGGATATGCCCGCAGATCACGCCGTCGACACCACGTTCGCGAACCGCGCGGATCACCGAATCCTCGAAATCGTAGATGAAGCTCACGGCGGATTTGACCTTGCGTTTCGCATAACCCGCCAACGACCAGTAGCCCGGGCGACCCAGATGGCGGCGTACGAACGATAGCCAGGTATTGATTCTTACGAGGGCGTTGTAGGCGACGTCACCGAGCACTGCCACCCAACGGTGATAGCGCGTCACTTGGTCGAATTCGTCACCGTGAATCAACAGAAACCTGCGACCGTCCGCAGTCGTGTGGACATGATCGTAGCTGAGTTCGATGTCACCGAACGCGGTACCGACATATTCGCGGAGCGCTTCATCGTGATTGCCGGGCACGAAAACGACGCGAGTGCCTTTGCGGGCGGCCCTGAGCACCTTCTGGACGACCGTGTTCTGGGTGGGCGTCCAGTGGATGCCGCGGTTCATCGCCCAGAAATCGATGATGTCTCCTACCAGGAAGAGGTTGTCGGTCTCATAGTGACGGAGGAAATCAAGCAGCCTCTGGGCCTGGCAGCCGCGGGTACCGAGATGGATATCGGAGATGAAGATCGAACGGACCTGCTCCATGTGGTGGCCGGATCATGATGATGGCCGAGAGCCTAGCGCCTTCCTGTGACAGTCCAATGAATCGCCCGCAGCTCCGTTCGTGGATAATCCGTCAGTGCCCGGATCGGCAAGTCGGGCGTTCGACGGGCGCCGCAGGATCTAGGCAAAGCTCCCCGCAGCATGGCCGGACGACCATGCCCACTGGAAGTTGTGGCCGCCGAGGTGGCCGGTGACATCGACGACCTCGCCGATGAAGTAGAGTCCGGGCACGTCGCGCGCCTCCATCGTCTTTGACGACAGCGCACGGGTATCGACGCCGCCGAGGGTAACCTCCGCCTTTGCATAGCCCTGGGTACCAGAGGGGTGAAGCGGCCAGACCTTGAGAAGGGTTGCAATACGCTCGACGGCCTTGGTCGAGAGTTGATTGATCGGCATGTTGCTGGCGTGAAGCTCGCACCAGGCCTGCGCGAAGCGTCGCGGCAGCCATTCCGCGAGGACGTTCGAAAGGAGGCTGCGGCTCTGGCGGTTGGCTTCCAGCACCGCGCGTGCATCGAGTTCCGGCAACAGATCGAGGCTGACAGGTTCGCGATCGCCCGACGCCTCTGCCTGTTGCTGCCAGTAGCTCGACACCTGCAGGATGGCAGGGCCCGATAGCCCGCGGTGAGTCACCAGCGCCATCTCGCGGAACTTGCCGCCAGCGCAGCTCGCGATCGTTTCGAACGATGCACCGGCGAGCGGGGCGAGGCGGGAGAGGGTTTCAGGCGGCAGGGTCAGCGGAACGAGCGCGGGACGCGGCGCCACCACCGGAATGGAAAACTGCTCGGCCAGCCTGTAGCCCAGCGGCGTCGCCCCGATCTTCGGGATTGACAGGCCACCGCAGGCAATTACCAGGCTCTCGGTGACGAATGTGCCGCGATCGGTGTGCAATACGAAGCCGCCCGCTCCGCCTCGGCTGACCCTGTCGAGATGACAAGGCATCGCCCAATCCACCGAGCCTGCATCGCACTCGGCTCGCAACATGTCGATGATCTGCTGCGAGCTGTCGTCACAGAAGAGTTGACCGAGGGTCTTCTCGTGATAGGCAATACCGTGGCGCTCGACCTGCTCAATGAAGTCGCGCGAGCCATAGCGTGACAGCGCCGAACGGCAGAAATGCGGGTTGGACGAAAGGAAGTTCGCGGGGCTGACATCCAGGTTGGTGAAGTTGCATCGTCCTCCACCCGAGATTCGGATCTTTTCCGCGAGTTTTTCGGTGTGATCGAGTAGCAGGACCCGTCGCCCGCGCTGGCCGGCAACGGCTGCACACATCATTCCGGCAGCGCCGGCGCCGATGACGATCACCTCGTAGTCACGCTCGGTCATGGGGCGAGCCTTGCAAAAAATGATGGAGGATAGACGTGCACCACGCCTGCGGCAATCAGGCATGCGAACGGCGTGCCATACTTCAAGCCTGTTCCGTTCGAATGGGTTCGCCATGGTGGATGAAGATCAGGCTGCGCCAATGCCTGCAACGAAGGCAGGCGGATCGGTCTGGAAGCGACGGCTGATCATTGCCCTCGGCTGTGTGATCGCCTACGCTTTGCTGGGCTTCCTTGCAGCGCCCGCACTGCTGCGCTGGCAGGGCGAGATCCGCCTCGGTGAGCTGCTTCAGCGAGAGGTGAAGATCGAATCGGTGGCGATCAATCCGTTCTTGTTGACGCTTGACGTAGGCGGTTTCAGCGTGCGCCCCACTGGGGCTGATGGGGACGATGCCGGGTTCGAGCAGCTGCATGCGGATCTCGAGCTCGAGTCGATCATCCGCGGCGGCCCGGTCCTGAGGGAGCTGAGACTGACAAAGCCGCTGGTGCGCGTGGCGCTGCTGGACGACGAGCGGAACAACTGGTCCGATGTGATCGAGCGGCTGGCCTCCAAGCCGGATGAACCGAGCGGCGAAACCCGTTTCGCGGTGAACAATATCCGCCTCGATGATGGGCGTGTCGAACTGGAGGATAAGCCGCGGGGTACCACCCACACCATCGACAAGCTCTCGATCGGCCTGCCGTTCATCTCGAACCTGCCTTCGAAGGTAAGCATCTTCGTGGAGCCGATGTTGTCTGCCGTAGTCGATGGCGCACTCCTGGAAATGACGGGGCGCTCGGTTCCGTTCAGCGAGACCCGCGAGACGCAGCTCGATTTCAAGTTCCAGGACCTGGAGCTTGCCCAGTACATGCCCTACCTGCCATTCGAGCCGCGCTTCAAGATGAAGGCAGGCAAACTTGGTTCGACGCTCGAGATAAGTTTCTCGCAACCGGTCTCGGGGGCCCCACAGTTGAGCATCTCCGGCGGGCTGACGGTAACCGGCCTCGATGTCCAGGCGCTCGACGGCCGTTCCCTGATCGCGGCAGGGGGCATTGCGGTCGACGTCGAAGATGTCTCGCCGCTGCAAAGGCGTTTCGTCCTGCGCTCGCTTACCGTTGATGAACCGGTGGTGGCGGCAAGTCGCGATTCGGCCGGACGGATCGATCTTCAGGATCTTCTGCCTCCGGCGGAGCCCGCAGGCGTTGCCAATGCGGAGGTGGCAGAGACGGCGGCGCCCGCGCAGGCCGAAGGCGTACCGGTCGATTTCAGACTCGGCGAACTGCGCGTGCAAAAGGGGGCAATTGCCTTCAGTGACCGGGTGCCGGCCAAACCCTTTGATATCCGATTGACCGATGTGACTCTCGAGGCTACGGGCTTGAGTCTGGCAAAGGGCTCGGCCTCGCCGCTCAAGCTTTCGGCCAACAGCGATCTCGGCCTGAAACTCGGCGCAGAAGGTCAGTTCACCCCGAGCGATGGCGGTCTCGATCTGCAGGCGACGATCGACGGCGCCCGACTCGCCGCATTTGCGCCGTATTACGGCGGCGCGATTCACGGCGGCGCAGTGGACAAGGGTGTGGTCGATGCGGCGGTTCATCTGTCGATCCCCGAAGGGGATGCCACACGTCTGACAGTCAGCGATGGACGGATCGCGATAAAGGACTTCGCGCTGCAGGCTGCCGGGGCCAAGCGGCCGCCGATCGCGGTTGGTGTGCTCGAGGCCGCGGGAATCTCGATCGACATGTCGGCCAGAAAAGCCTCGATTGCCCGTATCTCTTCGAGCGGCGCGCGAATCGAGGCGGTGCGTCTGGCCGATGGCAGTTTCGATCTGCCAAAGTTGTTCTCCGATGGCGATGGGGCCGGGAAAACGGCGGCCAAGCCGGAACCTGCCCAGCAGTGGCTCTTCGAGTCAACGCGAGTGGAATTGAAGGATTGGACCTTGCGGCTGGATGATCGGACCAGCACACCGCACAGTCAGATTCTTGCCAGCAAGCTCGAACTTGGCATCGATGGACTTTCGAGCAGGCCGGGTAGCGCCTTGAAACTGTCGCTCAACAGCCGCATCAACCGAAGGGGACAACTGCAGGCCAGCGGTACCGTGGTTGCAGCGCCTTTCGCGACGGACCTCAAATTGAAGCTCAAAGGGCTCGATCTGCTTCCGCTGCAGCAATACGTGACCGAGAAAGTCAACGTGATCATCAGCGGCGGCTCGCTCTCGGCCAATGGTCGGCTGAAATTGGCGAGCGCCAGGGATGGCAGTGTGCGAGGCGGCTACACGGGCGATGCTGCGGTCAACGGTTTTGCCTCGGTCGACAAGCTCAATTCGACCGATTTCGTGCGCTGGGGCGAATTCGGGTTTGACAAGATCGATCTGGCACTTGCGCCATTTGCACTCTCTGTCGGAGAGGTTCGTCTCAAGGACTTCTATTCGCGACTCATCCTGGACGCTTCGGGCAAACTAAATCTGCGCGAAATCGCAGGCGAAGACACCGGCGCGACGCCGCAGGAGAATGGGCAGAAGGGCCAGGCGGACCCGGGCAAATCGCCGCCGATCAGGATCGACAGAATCGTGTTCGAAGGCGGTAATGTGGCTTTCAGCGATCATTTCATCCGTCCGAATTACGATGCCAACCTGACCGGCTTGGCGGGCGCGCTCGAAGGTTTGTCGTCTGACTCCGCGAGCCTTGCGCGACTTGATCTAAAGGGAAGGGTCGACGGTGCCGCCCCGGTTTCGATTTCAGGGGTGCTGAATCCCTTCCGCGAGGATCGGGCGCTCGACATCAAGGCCGAAGTGAAGTCGTTCGATCTTTCGGCGGTGTCGGCGTACTCGGGGAAATATGTTGGTTACGGCATTCGCAAGGGCAAGTTGTCGGCGAAGCTCAATTACAAGATCGAGGATCGGAAGCTGTCGGCGACGAACAACATCTTTCTCGACCAGCTCACTTTCGGTGAACCGGTCGAGAGCCCGGATGCCATCAAGGCGCCGGTGTTGCTCGCGGTGGCATTGCTCAAGAACGGAAGAGGCGAGATCGATCTCGATCTACCGATCAGTGGCACGCTCGACGATCCGCAGTTCAGTATCGGAGGGCTGGTTTTCCGGGCGATCATGAACCTGCTGGGCAAGGCGATAACGGCACCATTTGCACTGCTAGGGTCGATGTTCGGCGGTGGAGGAGAAGAGCTCGCCTGGCTGGCATTCGAGCCTGGAAGGGCGGTAATCACCGAGAAAGGTACTGCAAAACTGGAGACCTTGGCCAAGGCACTGAAGAACAGGCCGGCCTTGAAGCTCGAGATCTCGTCGCATGTTGATCCACAGCAGGATCCGGACGGACTGCGCAAGGCTGCGCTTGAGCGTGAACTGAAGGCGGTCAAGCTGAAGCGTCTGGTACGCGAGGGCAAGGATGCGCCGAGTCTTGAAGGAATGGTCATAAATCCGGCCGAATACGGCGATCTGCTTACCGCGGTGTACAAGGACGCAAAATTCGACCGACCACGCAATTTTGTCGGCCTGCTCAAGGATCAGCCGGTGCCCGAAATGGAGCGGATGCTGCTTGAACACATCAAACCGGGTGAGGAGGGGCTGCGGCAGTTGGCCCAGCGGCGGGTGAACGCCGTCCGACAGTGGCTGATCGAGACCGGTGAGGTTGAGCCGGAGCGCCTGTTCGAAGTGGCAGGCGCGGCGGGCCGAGACGGTGAGCTCGAGGATGCGCCCGCTGCCCGTGTCGATTTTTCGCTCAAATGATGCCGGCCACCGTTGGTGGATGGCTCGCGCAGTTTGAACCGTAAGGGGAGAGGACAGGATGGAGCGTCTATCTTTGCAACGCCGCGAGGAGGCAATGAAGCGGCTGGTGGGCTGGACAGCGGTCGAAGGGCGCGATGCGATCACCCGATCGCTGCGCTTCAAGGATTTCAATGCGGCCTTCGGTTTCATGAGTCGCGTTGCCTTGGCGGCAGAGAAACTGGATCATCATCCCGAGTGGAGCAACGTCTACAACCGGGTAGATATCATCTTGTCAACGCACGATGCCGGTGGTCTGACAGAGCGCGATGTGATGCTTGCCGAGATGATTGATCGCTTTGCCGAGTGAGGGCTGAACGGGCGACGTCAGGCTGTGTCCATGGCTGTTGCGATGCTATGCTGCGCGGTGGATCAAGGATCGGGCAGCAGATGTCAGCGACACCGAAGCGTCGAACACGGGAACGCATTGTCGAGGCCGGACTGCGGCTCTTCAATGATTTCGGCGAGCCGAACGTCACGACCGGTCTGATCGCTTCCGAGCTGGGGATCAGTCCGGGCAATCTCTACTATCACTTTCGCAACAAGGAAGAAATCGTCACCGATTTGTTTGCGGAATTCGAGAAAGAGATGGCTGGCCTTCTTCTCGCACCGCGGCATGGGAGGCCCGGCGTTGAAGAGGTGTGGCAGCAGATTCATGCGTTGTTCGAACTGATTCGGCGTTACCAGTTCCTGTACCGTGATTTGAACGATATCCTTAGCCGCAATCGGACTGTCGAGCTTCAATTCAAACGGATTCTGCAGTTGTCCGTACAGGCCTCGATGGCTGCGTGCAACGGACTGATCGCAGCCGGAGAGATGCAGGCTTCACGACTGGAGCGTCAGGCACTGGCTGATAATCTTGTGATCGTTGCCACTTACTGGATGTCTTACGAATACGTTCGAAACCCTCGCGAGCCTCTGGGTGAGGCGGCGGTGCAGCGTGGTGCCTTTCAGGTGCTTGCGCTCGCGGCCCCTCACCTCAGGGGAAGATCGAGGGAGTTGTTTGAAAAACTCGCAAAAAAGTACCTCGCTGAGTAATCAGACGGGAATAAGACGAGATAACTGTCAGGAGAACAGCATGCCCCAGTGGAAACCATTTCCATATGGTGACCGGGCCTATCGCTACGCGGGAGAAGCCCTCGAGGCGGCGTGGCCGCGACTGCACCGAACCGACCATGAGCCGTTTCCTTCGATACAGGCTGTCGAGGTGAGGCTGCATTGTTCTTCAGGGCTGCCAGATCCGGGTCTCGGGACGCGCCGCCTTGCGGAATGCCTGCAGCAGGCGTGGCGCTCGTTCCACGCTGGCGATTTCTGTGCTGCGGTTGAGCAGGGACTTGCAGTGGGGCCGATCGGTCAGGTCGTGGCGGCTCGCGCAGCGATAATTCATGCGATGTTCCTGGAGCCGGACGTGGAGGCGCGTCTGGACATACTTCAGGATGTTGTGCTTCGCAGCGAGGCCGTATGCCGGATGGCGCCGGAATGGCCGAATGCCTGGTATGTACATGCGGTCGCGCTGGGACGTTATGCACAGGGCGTTTCGGTCGTGAAATCGCTCGCTTCGGGGATGGGGTCGAAGGTTCGGCAAAGTCTTGAGCATGTGCTCGCCCGTGAGCCGCAGCACGCCGATGCGCACATTGCGCTAGGCCTCTTCCAGGCTGAATTGGTCAACAAGCTCGGCAGCGTGGCCGCCGGGCTTGCGCACGGTGCCAAGAAGGAAACCGCTCTCGCTCATTTCGAAACGGCAATACGTCTGGCACCGGAGTCGGCGATCGCCCGTATCGAATACGCCAACGCACTCTTGCTGCTGAGCGACAAGGGTGCCGCCGTCGAGGCGATGCGCCTGGTGGAACAGGCTGCCGCTTGCCCGAGCATGGACGCGAGGCAACGCCTTGAAGTGGAACTGGCGCGAAGCGAGCTGTTGTCGGAGGCCTGAAGAGGCTCGGGCCTAGGCCCAAGCCTCGATCCTGCGTTCGAACCAGTCGAGCCGGCTGCGCAGTGAAACGACCTCGCCCACGATGAGCAGGGCCGGAGGCGTGATGCCCGCGGTCTTCGCGGCCTCGGGCAGATCGGCCAGAGTCGCTTCCAGGGTGTGCTGTGCCCGGGTGGTGCCGTTTTGTATCAGGGCGGCTGGCGTGTCGGGCGACAGTCCGTGGTTGATCAATTCGCCGCAGATACCGGGAAGCGCACCTACGCCCATGTAGATCACGATGGTCTGTCGCGGACGTGCAAGCGCAGCCCAGTCGAGCTGGGTGCCACCGTCCTTGAAGTGACCAGTGGCGAACACCACGGACTGAGCGTGATCGCGGTGGGTCAACGGGATGCCCGCGTATGCGGAAATGCCGCATGCTGCAGTGATGCCTGGCACGACTTCGAATTCGACGCCGGCGTCCACCAGTTCTTCGAGTTCCTCGCCGCCACGCCCGAATACGAACGGGTCTCCTCCCTTGAGGCGTACCACCTGCTTTCCGTCCTTTGCCAGCGATATCAGCAGCTGATTGATCTCACCTTGCGGGAGTGTGTGGTTGCCTGCCTCCTTGCCGACGTAGATGCGCTGGGCATCCGGGCGCGCGAGCGACACGATGTCTGCCGAAACCAGATGGTCATAGACCAGTGCGTCCGCGGTGCCGATGAGCCTTACCGCGCGAACGGTAAGCAGTTCAGGGTCGCCGGGGCCTGCGCCGACCAGAGCGACGGAACCGCGCCGGTGCGGCGCGCCGCGGGTGTCCGACAGGGGACCCGAGGTCCGCAGCGGTGTGACAAGGTGGAGCAGATCCCGAATGCGGGCAAGCAGGCCCGGTGAGCCGCGGTCGATGGCGGCCGGATGCGAACCTGCGGCTGAGTGTGGCATGTCGGATCCCCGTTGATTGCTTGGGGCCGACTGTAGCCGATGATCGAGCCGGAAAAGATTGATGGCAGTCAAGGAACCCTACAGGGCTTGGGGACATTCTGCCAACCCAGCGGAAACATCCCCGCTATCGGGAATTTCTTAAAGGGAGACCGACCATGAGTATTCGTAAACGTTGGCTGACCGGTGCATTCGTACTGGCCGGCTTGCCGCTGGCGATCAGCCAGGCCTACGCTGCAGAACCGGAGCCGCAGCACAAGGACATTCCGGCTGCCGAGATCAAGTACCAGGCAGGAGGCTCGCCGCTGGGTGATGTCGAGATGTACCAGGACATCAACCCCAAGGCGCCGGCAATGTCCAAGGCCGAGTTCGACCAGGCACGCAAGATCTACTTCCAGCGCTGCGCGGGTTGCCACGGTGTGCTGCGCAAGGGCGCGACCGGCAAACCGCTGACGCCCGAGAAAACCTTGCCGAACGGTACCGACTATCTCAAGGTCTTCATCAAGTACGGCTCGCCCGCGGGTATGCCGAACTGGGGCACCTCGGGTGAGCTCACCGACGCCGAAGTCGACCTCATGGCCCGCTACATCCAGCAGACGCCTCCGCAGCCGCCCGAATTCGGCATGGCGCAGATGAAGGAAACCTGGAACGTCATCATTCCGCCGGAGAAGCGTCCGACGAAGAAGATGAACGACTACAACATCACCAACATCTTCTCCACCACGCTGCGCGATACCGGCGAAGTGGCGTTGATCGACGGCGACACCAAGAAGATCATCAACGTCGTCAAGACTGGCTATGCGGTGCATATCTCGCGCACCTCGGCCTCGGGTCGCTACCTGTTCGTGATCGGCCGTGACGCCAAGATCAACATGATCGACCTGTGGATGGAAAAACCCGACAACGTCGCCGAGATCCGTATCGGCCTGGAAGCGCGTTCGGTCGATACCTCCAAGTACAAGGGCTACGAGGACAAACTGGCGATCGCCGGTGCCTACTGGCCGCCCCAGTACGTGATCATGAATGGCGACACGCTCGAACCGCTCAAGATCATGGCGACCCGTGGCATGACGGTGGGCGACCAGGAATATCACCCCGAGCCGCGCGTCGCCTCGATCGTGGCCTCGCACTTCAAGCCCGAGTTCGTGGTGAACGTGAAGGAGACCGGCAAGACCCTGATGGTCGATTATTCGGATATCAACGCCATTTCGGTGAAGGAGATCCCGGTCGCGAAGTTCCTCCACGATGGCGGTTTCGACAGCACCAAGCGCTACTTCATGGTCGCGGCCAACCAGTCCAACCAGATCGGCGCCATCGACGTGAAGGAAGGCAAGCTTGCCGGCCTGATCGACGTGGGCAAGATCCCGCATCCGGGACGCGGTGCCAACTTTGTGCATCCGAAGTATGGTCCGGTGTGGGCGACCGGCCACCTTGGTGACGATTCGATCGCGATGATCGGCACCGATCCGGTCAAGCACAAGCAGTATGCATGGAAAATGGTGGATACCCTGAAGAGCCAGGGCGGCGGCTCGCTGTTCATCAAGACGCATCCGAAATCCAAGCATCTGTATGTGGATAACCCGCTCAACCCGGATCCGAAGGTCAGCCAGTCGGTCGCGGTTTATGACATTTCCAATCTGCAGGCGGGCTACAAGGTGTTGCCGATCGCCGAATGGGCGGGCCTGAAGGATGATGGCGCCAAGCGCGTCGTTCAGCCGGAATACAACAAGGCAGGCGATGAGGTCTGGATCTCGGTCTGGTCGGCCAAGGACAAGGAGTCGGCGATCGTGGTTGTCGACGACAAGACTCTTGAGCTCAAGAACGTGATCAAGGATCCACGTATCATCACGCCGACCGGTCACTTCAACGTCTACAACACCCAGCACGACGTTTATTGACGTTTCAGGCAGGAATCAATGATCTGCACGGCCATCCTCCGGGGTGGCCGTTTTTTGTCGACCTGAATCGATTTGCTGCGGGGTGCCTTGATTCTGGATCTCGCCGCAGATTGACGGCTATCAAGGTTCCCCCGGTTCGTGGCAACTACCTTGGCGGCATCGTGGTTTTTGTGGAGCATGGCAATGAAACGCCACTCGCCAATCGTCGTTCACGTGCTGGTTCTGCTGGGTGTCACGATGCTTGCGCTCGGCACGGCCCAAGCGGGCGAATACGGAGCACCGGCGCCGGAGCGGCAAGCCGAACTGGTCAGGATGGTGCGGCAGGACTGCGGATCGTGTCATGGCATGAGTTTCAAGGGCGGTCTCGGGCCTGCGTTGCTGCCCGATGATTTGCGCGACAAGCCGTTTGAGTCGCTTGTCGCCACGGTACTGGACGGACGCCCGGGTACCCCGATGCCGGGCTGGAGACCGTTCATGACCGAGGATGAAGCGAACTGGATCGTGGAGCGGTTGATGCACGGCTTTCCGTCGGTGCACATCGAAATCGGACAGGGGGATCGGTGATGTCGTTCATGGGTGTCGCGGCGCGTAAAGGATTGTTGCTGTTGTTTGCGGTGCTGCTGGTCGGGGGCTGTGCCTATCGCGGGGACGTGCGAGGTACCGCGGATCTCGGCGTGGTGGTAGAACGGGCCAGCGGGACGGTGGCGGTGGTGAACACTTCCAACCAGAGCGTGCTTGGGGAGGTCGCCGGGCTGGGCGATCTCTCGCATGCTCACGTGACGTATTCCCGGGATGGGCGCTATGCCTTCGTGTTTGGTCGGGACGGCGGGCTCACCAAGGTTGACCTGCTGACCAGAACGATCGCCCGCAGGGTGATCCAGGCAGGAAACTCCATTGGAGGCTCGATTTCGCAGGATGGTCGCCTGGTGGTCGCCCAGAATTACGAACCGGGTGGTATCAAGGCCTTTGATGCGGAGACGCTGGAGTTGGTGTCCGAGGTTCCGGCCGAATATGCGCCGGGCAAGTTTTCTCGAGTGGTCGGGCTTGCCGACGTGCCGGGCAGGAAGTTCGTATACGCGCTCTTTGATGCCGGCGAGATATGGGTGACCGATTTCTCCGATCCGCGCAAACCGGCGACTCGGCGCTATCGGGCCGGCAAGCAACCCTACGACGGTCTGGTCACGCCGGATGGACGGTATTTCCTGGCGGGGCTGTTCGGTGAGGATGGGATCGCTCTGCTGGATCTGTGGCAGCCGGAAAAGGGGGTGCGCCGGATTCTCGACGGTTACGGTCGTGGCGAGGAAAAGCTCCCCGTATACAAGATGCCGCATCTGCGCGGATGGGCGATTGCAGGTGACAAGGCCTATCTTCCCGCGGTCGGTCACCATGAAGTCCTCGTGGTCGATACGCGCAGCTGGAAGGAGGTGAATCGGATTCCCGTGAAGGGGCAGCCGGTGTTTGTCATGGCACGACCGGACGGCAGGCAGGTGTGGGTGAATTTTGCCTTTCCCGACAACGGCTGGGTGAATGTGATCGACACGCTGGATGAGAAAGTGGTCAAGACGCTTGCCCCCGGAAAGGCCGTGCTGCATATGGAGTTCACGCCGCGCGGTGACGCAGTGTGGCTTTCGGCGCGTGACGACAACCGGGTGCGAATCATCGATCCTGAGAACTTCGGTACTATCAAGGATCTGACCTTGCCGGCCCCTTCGGGTATCTTCTTTACCAACCGCGCACAGCGCATCGGCTTCTGAGACGTGCCCATGGCTCACTTGTCCGCGCCCCAACTCATCCTCGACGCCGGCAGCATCGACTTTCGTCTGCTCAATGCTTACCAGCGCGATTTTCCATTGACCGCACGTCCGTATGCCGAGATTGGACGGCGTGAAGGGTGCTCGTCGGCGGCGGTCATCGAGCGGTTGGAGCGCCTTCGGGGCCAAGGTGCGGTCAGCCGCATCGGCGCGGTATTCGCGCCGCGCCGGATAGGCGCCAGCACGCTGGCCGCGCTGGCTGTTCCGGCGGGGCGTCTCGAGCAGGTTGCGGAACTGGTGAATGCGCGCAGCGAGGTGAATCACAACTATCTGCGTGAGAACGAATGGAACATGTGGTTCGTGGCGAGTGCGGCGAACGAGACTGCGCTCGCGCGATTGCTCGCCGAGCTCTCGAGTCGGACCGATTGTCCATTCATCTCGTTGCCACTGCTCGAAGAGTTTCACATCGATCTAGGCTTCGATCTGCAGGATGGCAGCAAGGCCGACTCCACCCATCGCAATGTGGAAGCCGAACGCGCGATCGTACTCAGCAGGGCGGAGCAGGACCTGGTTGCGGCGCTGGCACCCGGTTTGCCCCTTGTCGAGCGACCTTTCGAGCAGGTCGGTGAACGATGCGGCCAGTCTGCGGATGAGGTCCTCGCGCGAATCGACGGCTGGCTCGCCAGCGGCCTCATCAAGCGCATGGGCGTGGTGGTACGTCATCATGAGCTCGGGTACCGTGCGAATGCGATGTGCGTGTGGGATGTACCGGACGATGTGGTGTCCGAGCTCGGTCGGGCGCTTGCGGCGGCGGATGGTGTAACGCTCTGCTATCGGCGCAAGCGGTCATTACCCGAATGGCCTTTCAATCTGTTCTGCATGATCCACGGGCGCTCTCGCGATGAAGTCGAAGTCCGCATCGGCCAACTGTCGCGCAGATACGGACTCGATCGATATGCCCACACCTGCCTTTTCTCGACTCGGCGCTTCAAGCAGTGCGGCGCGCGATACGCGAGCGGATCGAACGCATGAGCAAGGAACGTCAGGCACCGGTTGAGCTCGATGAACTTGACCGGCGCATCATCAACGCACTGCAGGGCGAGTTTCCGCTTTGCGAAGAGCCTTATCGGGAAGTTGCGGCAAGCCTTGCCGTGGACGAGGCGACCTTGCTCGCAAGACTGTCGCACATGCTCGAGCAACGTGTCCTGACCCGCTTCGGGCCGATGTTCCAGATCGAGCGGATGGGCGGACGCTTCGTCCTCGCCGCGCTGGCGGTGCCGGATGATCGTTTCGAAGAGGTTGCCGCGTTGGTTAACGGCTTTGCCGAAGTGGCGCACAACTATCGACGCGAACACCGGCTCAACATGTGGTTCGTGCTTGCCACCGAACGCCCGGAGGATATGGAGCGGGTATGCAGGGAGATCGAGATGGTGACGGGATTGCCGGTGTTCGCGTTTCCGAAGGAGAAGGAATACTTTGTCGAGATGAGGTTGCGGGCATGACCGATCACGCGGATGCAGCACTTCTGGATGAACTGGACAGGCGCCTAGTGCTCGCAACGCAGAAGGGTCTCCCACTGGTGTCCCGGCCTTACGAATTGCTGGCGACCCAACTCGGAATATCTTCGGAGCTGGTCAGAGCCAGGCTTGCCTCGATGCTGAGCCGCGGCGCGATTCGACGCATCGGTGCGGTGCCCAACCATTACGCGATCGGCTACACCGCAAACGGTATGTCGGTGTGGGATGTAGACGATGCGCGAATCGACGTACTGGGTGAAAAGGTGGGCGCCCTGAGTTTCGTTACCCACTGCTACCGTCGCCCGCGACATCTTCCCGACTGGCGGTATAACCTATTCGCGATGGTTCATGGCAGCGATCGCGCGACGGTGCTGGAGCAGGTCGAGAAGATTCGCGACATGCTGGGCGACAGCTGCAGCGGTCACGATGTGTTGTTTTCAACACGGATTCTCAAGAAAACCGGTCTGCGGATACGCGAATGAGCGGTTGTCGCCAGAACCTTCAGGGATGTCGTTCTGCCGGCAGTTCGAAGTGATCGTGAATTGCCTCGACCTCGTCCCGACAGCGGAGCAGGGCGTCGACGCATTGAGGGTCCAGGCGCGTCCCGGACATTCGCGAGACTTCGGCAAGTGCGTCCCGCATCGGCCAGGCTTTCTTGTAGCTGCGCGTGCAGCACAGCGCGTCGAGAACGTCCGCAGCCGCGACGATCCTGGCTTCGAGCGGAATTGAGGCGGCGCCCAAGCCGTTCGGGTAGCCGCTGCCGTCTAGATACTCGTGATGATGTGCAACGATGTTGCGCAGCAGGGCGAGTTGGGGCAAGCGGCCGAGGCCAAAGTCACGGATCATGCGGTCGACCATGTCGACGCCAAGTGCCACATGGCCGTCCATGATCCGTCTTTCCCCATCCGAGAGCTTCCCCGGTTTGAGCAGTATGCAGTCAGGAATGCCGACCTTGCCGACATCGTGCAGCGGCGCGAACAGGAAGACGTGTTCGACGAAGTCGTTGTCGAAGCCGTTCGGGCCGGCGATCTCCCGGGCGATCAAACGTGCATAGTGCGACATGCGGTCAAGGTGCGCACCGGTTTCGATATCGCGAAGATGTGCAAGATTGCGAGCGAGCCGTAAGCCGCCGACCATCATCTGCACGGAGGTCAGTTCCTGAGAAACGATCGTCGCAAGCAGGTGCGCATAGATACCCAGATCCTCGACGGTTCGTGTGTCGAATACATCCGGGGTGCGCGAATCGAAGAGCAGCAGACCGAGTAATTTGTCGTCGACGGTGACCGGATGGGCCAGACTGGACCGATAGCCTGCCCAGAGCCGCGATGCCTCGTGATCGACCGCCCCGATCGCGGGCGCGTCCAGAAGATGCGTCTTTCCATCGTCCGCCAGCGCCGCGAGTGCTCGGAGATCCGCGACCGGATAGCCTGCGCCGAGCGATTGCAGTTTGGCGTGGTCAGGGTCGATGAGCGTCGTCAGTCTGCCGCTGTCCGGATCGTGCAGCGCAAGCGCGATACGATCGACGAAGCCATGTCGCCTGCGTACCTGGGTACGCAGCTCGGCGAGCCTGGTCGAGAGGGACGCAAGGTGTAGCGTGCCGGCCTGACGTGATACGGTGTCGGCCAAAGCGTTCCAGTGGGTGTCTGCCGGTAGACGAGGTGCGTCCAAGGTGTTTCTTCGGTGTGATGCTGCGAGGCCGCATCATCGCCCGGATCGACCAGCTGTGCCAAGGGTTCTTCACCCTTGACGGTCATCAATGCGGGGGCTGACGGTGCCGCACAGAATGCCCCCAACCCAGAAGGCAGTGAGCGAGGTTCAAGGTGTTCCGTATATCCCAGTACATGCAGGAAATTGCCAATCCGACGCCGCTAGGGCCGTCGCGCAAGCCGCCCGGACCGGTGGTCATCTGGAATCTGATCCGTCGCTGCAATCTGACCTGCAAGCATTGCTATTCGATCTCCGCCGACAAGGATTTTGCCGGCGAACTCACGACCAGCGAAGTGTTCTCGGTCATGGATGATCTGAAGCAGTTTCGCGTGCCGGTACTGATCCTTTCCGGCGGCGAGCCACTCCTGCGACCCGACATCTTCGAGATTGCCAAGCGCGCGAAACAGCAGGGTTTCTATGTCGGCCTGTCGAGCAACGGTACCTTGATCACGCGCGAGAACATCGACCGCATCGCCGAAGTGGACTTCAACTACGTGGGCATCAGTCTCGACGGAATCCGTGAAACCCACGATCGCTTCCGGCGCATGGAAGGTGCTTTCGAGAAATCGCTCGAGGGGATGCGGCTGTGTCGCGAGCTCGGTCTCAAGATCGGTGCCCGGTTCACCATGACCCAGGAGAATGCCCACGATCTTCCGGCTCTGCTCAGGCTGGTGGAGGACGAAGGCATCGACCGTTTCTATTTTTCGCACCTCAACTACGCCGGGCGCGGCAACAAGAACCGCAAGACAGATGCGCGTCATCAGCTTACCCGCGACGCCATGGATCTGCTCTTCGATACCTGCTGGGACTATCAGCAGCGCGGGCTCCACAAGGAATTTACGACGGGAAACAACGATGCTGACGGTGTCTATTTCCTGTTCTGGGTCCGGCGTCGCTTTCCCGAACTGGCAGACCACATAGCGGCCAAGCTGGCACAGTGGGGTGGTAACTCGAGCGGTGTGAACGTCGCGAATATCGACAACCTCGGGAATGTGCACCCCGATACGATGTGGTGGCACCACAACCTCGGTAACGTACGGGAGCGGCGTTTCTCCGAAATCTGGCAGGATCGCAGTGATCCCTTGATGGACGGTCTCAAGCGGCACCCGCGTAGTGTCGGCGGCCGCTGCGGAGAGTGTCGTTATTTCGCGATCTGCAACGGCAACACGCGGGTTCGCGCGCAGCAGCTTACCGGTGATCCTTGGCAGGAAGATCCGGGTTGCTACCTTCACGACGATGAAATCGGAGCAAGCGGTGCGGTAGCGAGGATCGAAGTCACCCCGTGGATTCGTGTCCAACGGAGTGCCTGATGATGCGACCGAATGATCGTTCAAGCAGGGAGTTCCAGCGGGTTCTGCTGCATTGCCTGGTGCTGATTATGCTTGTCGGCCTCGCTTCGTTTGCCAGTGCAACCGAAGCACCGGCGCTGTTCCAGCAGCACTGCGCGACTTGCCATGGCGCCAATCGTGTCGGTGCCATGGGGCCGGCCTTGCTGCCGGAGAGCCTTTCGCGGCTGCGCAAGGCCGAGGCCAGACAGGTGATTGCCGAAGGGCGAGAAGCGACGCAGATGCCATCGTTCTCAGGGGTTCTTGCTGCGGCTGAGATAGATGCGCTGGCGGACTGGATCTATACGCCGGTGCGGCCGGCGCCGTCCTGGACTATTGACGATATCCGCGCTTCACGGATAGAGCAGCATGCCCCCGGCACGTTGCCCGATAAACCCGTTTTTGATGCAGATCCGATGAATCTCTTTCTGGTCGTCGAGGCGGGCGATCATCATGTGAGCGTCCTCGACGGCGATCGCATGGAGCGGATTCATCGCTTTCCGTCGCGCTTTGCCTTGCACGGCGGGCCCAAGTTTTCGCCGGACGGGCGTTATGTGTTCTTCGGCTCGCGGGACGGCTGGGTGACCAAGTACGACCTCTGGAATCTTGAGGTGGTCAGTGAGGTCAGGGCGGGCATCAATACGCGCAACGTGGCGGTTTCGTCGGATGGCAAAGTCGTGGCGGTGGCGAATTACCTTCCGCAGACGCTCGTGTTGTTTGACGCCGATCTGCAGCTCATCAAGGTAATCTCAGCCACCAACCTGAAAGGCGATGTGCCGTCCCGGGTCTCGGCAGTCTACGATGCTGCTCCGCGCAAGAGTTTCGTCGCGGCGATGAAGGATATTCCGGAGATCTGGGAGATTTCGTACGACAAGGACGCAAAACCCATCTTCGATGGTTATGTGCATGACTACAAGATGGGAGAGGGAATCGCCCAGGAGGGCTATCTCAATCCGCGCCGCACCGTACTCGAGGCGCCGCTCGACGACTTCTTCTTCAACCAGAAGTACGACACCGTGATGGGAGCGTCGCGGGAGGGCAAAGGGCAGGTCGTGAATCTCGACGTCCGCCGCAAGATCGCGGATCTGGACATCCCCGGCATGCCGCATCTCGGTTCGGGGATCACCTGGGACTGGCACGGTCACCGCGTTCTGGGTACGCCGAATCTCCGCGAGGGTGTCATCAGCATCATTGATCTCGAAACCTGGAAGACGATCAAGACGATTCCCACGCTCGGTCCGGGCTTCTTCATGCGCAGCCACGAGGACAGCCCCTACGCGTGGACCGATTCGATGATGAGTCCGACCGGCAAGGACACACTGCAGGTGATCGACAAGCAGACGCTCGAGGTCGTCGCCCGGCTGCGGCCCGAGCCGGGCAAGACGTTGGCGCACGTCGAGTTCGATCGCTACGGCCGGTATGCGATTGCGAGTCTGTGGGAAAAGGATGGTGCGCTGATTTTCTACGATGCAAAAACACTGAAGGAAATCAAGCGGCTCCCGGCATCGAAACCGGTTGGCAAGTACAACCTCTACAACAAGATCAATCGCTCGGAAGGGACCAGCCACTGAGCCCGTGGTCGTTGCGTGTCGAGTTCATCGCTTTTTTGGGCTGCTCTTCGACTTCGCGGCCGCTTTCTGCTTCTGTGGAGATTTAACCCTGGCTTTCGGTTTTGCTCCACTCGAAGCCTTGCGGTTGCCTGCCTTGGTGGATTTTCCGGCATGCGCATCGCGGGCTCTGGCGGATGCCTTGGTCGACGGTTTGACCGTCGTATAGATGACCTTCTTGCGGCCGTGCTTGTCCCGCACGACAACACGTTTCTTGATGACCGGCGCCGGGGCGGCCGCCGTACTGGACAAGGCCGTATCGGGCAACAGGCGCGCTGCAGCGAGTGCCCCGTCGGGATCGCCCGCGACGGGCACGAGGACGGCCTGACCCTCGACCAGCCTGGCACCCGCCGGCAGTCCGTTGACTTCGCGCAGCTGGCCAGAGCTCAGGCCAAATCGTTCGGCAACCCGTTCGACGGTATCACTTGCCTCGACGTGGTAGGTGCGCCATTTTGCTGCGTCGTCGGCCTGCATCGCGAGGTTGCTGCGGAATACATCGGCCTTTTCCGCAGGAAGCACCAGCGGCTGTGTGCCGGCAGGGATTACCGGGCGCTTGTAGCCCGGATTGAGTGCGACGAATTCGTCGAGCGGTGTTTCCGCAAGCTTCGCTGCAGTTGCAAGATCGAGCCCCGCAGGACCTTCCACTGTAGCGAAGTAGGGGCGGTTGGCGACGTAGGGGAGTGTGACGTTGAAGAGTTCGGGTTGGGCGACGATGTTCTTGAGTGCCTGAAGCTTGGGGACATAGTTGCGCGTTTCGGCCGGCATTTGCAGATAGGCGTATTCGGTCGGCAAACCGGCTGCACGGTTCTTTTCGATTGCCCGTGCAACCGAGCCTTCACCCCAGTTGTACGAAGCCAGTGCGAGCTGCCAATCACCATGCATTTCGTAGATTGTCTGCAGGTAGTCCAGGGCTGCTGCAGTCGACGCGACGACATCGCGCCGTTCATCGACCCACCAGTTCTGCTCCAGATTGAAATGCTTGCCGGTCGACGGGATGAATTGCCAGAGTCCCGACGCATGTGCGCGGGAGTAGGCCATTGGATTGAAGGCACTTTCCACCATCGGCAAGAGGGCGAGCTCGGTCGGCATGCCACGGCGCTCGAGCTCGTTCACGATATGGAAGAGATACCGGCGCCCTCGTTCGAAAACCCGCTTCAGATAGGCCGGGCGGTTCAGGTAAAAGACTTGTTGTTCAGTGACCAGTTCCGAGTTCAAATCCGGCATGCCGAAGCCACGGCGAATACGGTCCCACACATCGATGGCATCGTATGTGAGGTCTACCGTCGCGATTCGCGAAGGAGGGTTGGGCAGATCGAGCTGAGCGGGGGACGGAACCGTCAGACCCGCTCCGCTCTCGAACGAGGCGTTCAATCCCTCGGCGCGGACGGGGTGCGCGACCAATCCTGGAAGCAGCAGCCCGATCACGAGATAGAACAGTTTCCGCCAAGGCTGCGTTACAGACATTTATTCACGCCGACTTAAACCACGGATTCTATCGATGGCTCTGCAGACCGGTCAAACGACTGCAGTTTGTAGAGCACGTCGGTTTCCCCATGGCGGCGAAATTCGCGACTTGTCCGACGCAAGTGCGGACTTCGTGCCAAATATGCCGACAGTTTGGGTTACTCTCCCGAACTGCCGAATCAAGGGCCTGTGCGCCCCCGCATACATCCGGAACCATGAAAGCGCTCGTAATCGAAGACACCGTCACCAGTGCCACGCTTGTATGCCACCAATTGCGCAAGATGGGTCTGGAGCCAACGCACGCCAAGGACGGCAGCCTTGGCATTGAGGCCTTCAAGGCCAGCCGGCCGGATCTCATCCTCCTTGACATCATCATGCCGGGCATGGATGGATTCGAAGTGGCCCGACGCATTCGTCAGCTCGAGCGCGACGGCGAATGGACGCCGATCATTTTCTTGACTGCTCGCACGTCGGACGAGGATCTGCAAAGAGGTATCGAAGTCGGTGGTGATGATTACCTGGCAAAGCCGGTCTCCGAGGCTGTTCTCGGTGCAAAGGTGAGGGCAATGCAGCGTATTGCGCAGATGCGCTATTCGTTGCTGGTCCTTACCCGCAAGCTTGACGATGCCAATAGCGAGTTGCGGCGGTTGTCCTCGGTGGATGGTTTGACCGGTATCGCCAACCGTCGCGAATTCGACGAAACCCTCCTGCGCGAATGGCGGAGGGGAATTCGCTCCGGTCGTCCGCTCAGTCTTCTGGTTGCAGATGTCGATTACTTCAAGCAGTTCAATGATGGCTACGGTCACCAAGTGGGCGATGAGTGTCTCAAGGCTGTGGCGCGAAGCATGCAGAGTGAACTCAAGCGGCCCTCGGATCTGCTCGCACGCTTTGGGGGCGAGGAGTTTGTGGTCGTATTGCCGGAAACCGATATCCAGGGTGCGGCTGCAGTTTCGGAAAGCATGCGCAGGGCGGTGGAGGCAATGGGAATCACTCATCGGCATGCACCGGTACCGGGTGTCGTGACCGTCAGCGTCGGTGTCGCGAGCCTCGTTCCCGATCGCGAACGTCGCCCCGAAGCGTTGATCGAGGCTGCCGACAAGGCACTCTACGAAGCAAAAAGGGGTGGAAGAAACCGGGTGACGATCAAGATGCCCGGAATTGGATCAGCGCCCCTTCCCTCCAAAGCTGACTAGAAGTGGTTTTTCCACTCCCTGAGCACCGCGAAGACGGCGGCTGGTTCCGGCAGGGGCCGGCCAGCCTGCTTGATGGCGGAATTGCGGACGCCCGGCTCGTCGCAACGGAGAAACGGGTTGATGTCGAGTTCCCGTCCGATGGTGCTGGGAAGCGTTGGTTTCCCATCTGCGCGTAGGCGCTCGCATTCGGCCAAGAAAGCATCGCGCAGGGGGTTGTCCGGTTCGGCTGCTGCCGCGAAGCGCAGATTCGACAGCGTATATTCGTGCGTGCAGTACACCCGTGTTTCGGTCGGAAGTGCGGCGAGCCGTTGGAGAGAGGCATTGAGTTGATCTGGCGTGCCTTCGAAGATCCGTCCGCAGCCTGCGCAGAAAAGAGTGTCGCCACAGAACAGGTGGTCGCGAGTGTAGTAGGCGATGTGACCGCGTGTATGGCCGGGAACGTCGATTATTTCGAACTCCAGCCCAATCTCCGGCACGCTGATGCGATCGTGGTCGTCGAGCGGAAAATTGACACCGGGGATGGCTTCGCGGCGCGGACCATACACCGGGAGTTCGCGGCCTGAGACGAGGGTATCGAGGCCGCCGACGTGATCGGCGTGATGGTGAGTGACAAGTATGGCGGCCAGCTCGAGTCGGTTACGCTCGAGGTAGTCCAGGACCGGTGCCGCATCGCCCGGGTCGACGACAACTGCGTGGCGACCTTCACGAATGAGCCAGATGTAGTTATCGGAAAAGGCGGGAAGGGGGATAATCTGCATCCTTGGAATTCTCGACGATCTGAGTTTGATGTCAATGCCCGGGATCGAAGCGTGGCTGCAAAGTCCATCAGGCCGGTACCTGTTTGAGTGGGAATGTGCCCGGATGGACCTCGTTGTTTCCGACATCTTCGGATTCAACGCGGTGCAGGTCGGGCTGTCGGATTTTGATTTTCTGCGTAACAACCGGATGCCATCGCGCATCCGTTGCGATCTGCCCGGCTCGGCGAACGTCGGTCTCTTCTGTGACGCATGGGCGCTACCGTTCGCGACGGCAAGTATCGACCTTGTGGTGTTACCGCATGTGCTGGAGTTCTCGCCGCACCCGCACCAGGTCCTCCGTGAAGTGGAACGGGTGTTGATGCCCGAAGGCAGTGTCGTCGTGTCCGGTTTGAATCCTTTCAGCTTGTGGGGTCTGCGCAGGTACGCGGCCAGAAAGGGCGGCGACCTGCCGTGGAAGGGCCAATATCTGTCGGTCAGGCGGCTCAAGGATTGGCTCGCGCTGCTCGGAATGGAAATACAGGCGGGGGTTTTCGGTTGCCACGCGCCGCCGATGAAGGATGAAAAATGGTTGCGCCGCTTTGCTTTCGTGGACAGGGCAGGGGCACGCTGGTGGCCCTTTGCCGGCGGTGCTTACGTGATTCAGGCAGTAAAACGGGTGCAGGGAATGCGGCTCATCACCCCGAACTGGCGGGACCGGCGCGCCACGGCGAAGGCCTTGTCACCGGTTGTACAGAAACATCATAAGGAAAGTGGAAAGCGTGAGTGAGCAGCAAAGTGTGGATATCTATACCGACGGGGCGTGCAGCGGAAACCCCGGGCCGGGCGGATGGGGTGCGATCCTGCGTTCAGGCGGTCAAGAGAAGGAAATCTGGGGTGGGGAACCTTCTACCACCAACAACCGCATGGAAATGATGGCCGTCATCAAGGCGTTGTCGCTGCTCAAGAGACCGGTGCGGGTGCGGGTGTTCACCGATAGCCAGTATGTGCAGAAAGGCATTTCGGAGTGGATCAAGGGCTGGAAGGCGCGCGGCTGGATGACTGCCGGCAAGACGCCGGTCAAGAACGCCGATCTCTGGAAGGCGCTCGACAACGTAGTGCAGTCGCACCAGATCGAATGGCTCTGGGTCAAGGGACATGCCGGTCATCCCGAGAACGAGCGTGCCGACGAGCTGGCGCGCCGCGGCGTTGATGCGGCCCGCAGCGCCGGAAAGACTGTGGAGGCCTGAAGAATATGTCGGAGATGCGACAGATCGTGCTCGATACCGAGACCACCGGGCTCGAATGGCGAACGGGAGACCGGGTCATCGAGATTGGCTGTGTCGAATTGCTCAATCGCGGCCTCACCGGGCGGCATTACCACGTCTTCATCAACCCTGAGCGTGAGGTCGATCCGGGCGCCATGGCGGTGCACGGCATCACCAACGAGTTTCTCGCCGACAAGCCGCGTTTTCGCGAGGTGGCCGACGAGTTCGAGGATTTCGTGCGCGGGGCCGAACTGGTGATCCACAACGCGAACTTCGACGTCGGCTTTCTCAACAATGAACTTTCGTTGATCGGGCGTCAGCCGATCAGCGTGCTCTGCGAAGGTGTCATCGATACCCTGCGCATGGCCAAGGAGCAGAACCCCGGCAAGAAAGCATCGCTCGATGCGCTGTGCGACCGTTACGAGATCAACAACAAGCACCGTACCCTGCACGGTGCCTTGCTCGACGCCGAACTGCTTGCGGACGTCTACCTGGCAATGACCCGTGGTCAGGAGAGCCTCATGATGGCACTCGACGACGAGCCGGTAGAGGCAGGCGACGAGGGCGAGGGCTCCGAGTTCGTCGAGCGGCCGGCGCTGCGCGTCATTCGTGCAAGTGAAGCGGAGCTGGCCGGGCACGCCGACGTGCTCGAGGAGATCGCGAAGGCATCGAAGGGAAACTGCCTGTGGTTGCCACCGGAGCCCGCCGAAGCCCGGTGAGGCCTCAGCGTGCGAGACGATGGGCGATTTCCTCGGCGATGGCAAGCGAGGCGGTGAGCCCCGGTGATTCGATACCGAGCAGGTTGATCCAGCCTTCAATGCCATGGACCTCGGGGCCGTCGATGCGAAAGTCCGCTGCGGCCTCGCCCGGGCCGCTTATCTTCGGTCTGACGCCCGCGTAGCCGGGTGAGAGGCGTCCCTCAGGCAGCTCCGGCCAGTAGCGACGGATGGAGGTCTCGAAGGCGGCGATGCGTGCTTCGCTTACCTGATAGCCCGGCTCTGTGACCCATTCGACGTCGGGACCGAAGCGTGCCTGGCCGGCGAGATCGAGGGTCAGGTGAACGCCAAGTCCGCCGGGTTCAGGCAGCGGGTAGACCAGGTGCGAAAATGGCGCCCGGCCCTGGAGAACGAAGTAACTGCCCTTCGCGAAATATGCGCGAGGCAGCGCCGAAGCCGGAAAACCACGCATGCGCCCGGCAAGTGCCACCGCACCCAGCCCCGCTGCATTGATCACTGTCCTCGCCCTGATTGCGCAAGGCTCCGCCCCGCCCAGTTCCAGGTGCAGGAGTGCGCCTTCGATGCTGCCGCCGATCACCGGCGTTCGCAGGGCCAGGAGGGCGCCGGCCGCTTCGGCATCGGCGAGCAACGCGAGCATCAGGCCATGACTGTCGACGATGCCGGTCGACGGCGAATGCAGCGCCGCTACACCGCGAAGCGCGGGTTCGAGCGTGGCAAGCGCTTCGGCGTCGAGCTGTTCGAGCACGTCGAGCCCGCAGCTTCGAGCATTGCCCTCGATCGCGCGAAGCTGCGCCGCCTCGGCGAGGCTGCTGGCGATGATGAGCTTGCCGCAACGACTGTGCGGCACCGCACGCGCCGAGCAGTATCGGTAGAGCAGTTCCTTGCCGCGCAGGCACAGGCGGGCCTTGAGTGAGCCAGGCGGGTAATAGAGTCCGGCGTGGATGACTTCGCTGTTGCGACTGCTGACGCCCTCGCCGAAGCGGTCCGCCTCTTCGAGGATCAGCACTTCGCGGCCTTGATCGGCCAACTGTGCAGCGCATGCGAGTCCCACGACGCCGGCGCCGATCACCACGCAATCGACGGTTTCCGTGCTCATAGCATCAATACGTTCCGATTCAGTGTGCCTGCCTGTTCCACCCGTGAAAGCGTGCTGTGCAGATCGAGACCGGTGCGCTCGCACAGATCGGCAGCACGCTGGCGCAGGATCTCGAGGCTGAGCTCGATGGATTCGCCTTTGGCGGCGAATGCGACCACGTTGCCGCTGTCGCACGATGGAAAGGCGAGCGCACGGCCTTCGAATGCTTTCGAGATGCGCTCGAAACTGGCGTCGAAACCGCGGCTACGACCGAACAGATTGACACTCAAAAGCCCCCGCGCACTTAGACGTGACCAGCATGCCTGGTAGAAGGGCAGGGTGTCGAGCGGGCCCGCGCGAGCATGTTCGTCGTAGCCGTCGAGCAGGATGAGGTCAAAGTTGCGTGTGCCCTCGACGATGTAGTCGGTCGCATCGGCAATCACGATCCGCAGGCGTTCGTCTTCCGCCGGGAGTCGGAAGAACTGGCTCGCCGCAGCGAGCACCTTGGGGTCGATTTCGACCACTACGCTTCGGCTCTTCGGCAGATTGCGGTGCACGAACTTGGTCAGCGATCCGGCACCCAAGCCGACGAGCAGGACTGATCGCGGCCAGGTTTCGCTGTCGTGAAAGAGCAGGGCCGACATCATTTCGCGCGTGTAGGCGAGTTCCAGCGCATAGGGTTGGCGGATCCGCATGGCGCCCTGTACCCATTCCGAGCCGAAGTGCAGGTAACGGACCCCGGACTTTTCACTGATGTCGATGCTGCTCATGGAAAGATGGTCCGCAAGGCGTTCGGGGCGTAGGCATGTGCCTTGAAGCCCAGTGCCGGAGCGTGGGCATCGCCGGCCCCATTGCCGACCGATACCTGCACCCAGCCGATGAAGGGGTGGCCGTAGCTTTCGATGCGGGTCAGGCGGCCGAGGCGTGAAGAGGGGCGGGGCGTCGATGGCGGCAGATCGATGCGTTGGGCGTGAGTGTCGCCGTGAACCAGCACGGTGCGCCCATCGAAGCGGCCGGATTCCGCATCGAGCTGTCGCAGGAAACGCGTGTAGCCGTTTTCGACGTCACCGTCGCGAAATGCTTCGAGCCGCGGATTGCCGTGGATGAAGACGAAGACGACACCGAGCCGCTCTGCGCGCGCCTGCTCGAAGGCCTGAGCCAGCCAGGCCTGGTTTGCCTCTGCACGTGC
Organism: Cognatazoarcus halotolerans; assembly: GCF_009800965.1. Lineage (GTDB taxonomy): Bacteria > Pseudomonadota > Gammaproteobacteria > Burkholderiales > Rhodocyclaceae > Cognatazoarcus > Cognatazoarcus halotolerans. The sequence continues at coordinate 158,630 of NZ_WUAF01000005.1, forward strand.
GCGGTATGCGGCGCCAGCTGCAGTCCCCCTGGAGTGTAGGCGGTCGTTGTCACCGCCGATGATGTGCAGCGTCACGAACAGCGCCGGTCCGAGCCGCCAGCGTTGGTTTTCGACAAAGTCGCCAAAGCCCGCGTTGCTCTGGCGCGCCAGCGGGAGCGGTTCGGACCCAAGCGAAGTCGACGTGGCGAAGAAAAGCTTGCGCAGATGTTCGAGGCGCTCCAGCGGCCGGTAAGCGCCGGCTGCCTTGCGGCGGCAGTCGGCCCAGTCGTTGTCGCCCGGCAGATATATGAGCGGAAGCGGTGAAGCCGCGAGCAGATCGAAGGCGTTGCCGAGGGCCTGATCTGTACAGGGCGCGCTGCCTTGCTTGATGTCACCTACATGAACGACGAATCGATTGCCGGCCTCGTGGATCTCGTCGAGTAGCCCGGGAAGGTGTTCACGCTCGAATGCGTCGTAGGGGAGATCGCCGATGATCGCGAAATCGTACGGCTCGGTCTGGGCTGCAGCGGCGGGCGCAAGCGCAAGCGCAGCCAGCAGCCCGAGGAGTCGGCGGCGCTTCATCCCTGGAGACGTTTTAGCGCGTAGAGCTGTTCGAGCGCTTCTCGCGGGCTCAGGGCATCCGGATCGATCGCGCGCAGCGCCGATACCGCGGGATGCGGTGGAAGCTCGGTCTCTTCCTCGGGCAGCCCGACGAAGAAGTCGGCCTGAGGGCCAGCATTCACTTCGCGGTCCTCGAGCGCGCGTAAGCGGCGCTTGGCGTCGCGCACGACGTTCGCGGGGATGCCAGCGAGCGCCGCCACCTCGATGCCGTAGCTCTGGCTTGCCGGCCCGTCTTCGACCGCGTGCAGGAAAACGATTCGATGACCGTGCTCGACCGCATCGAGATGCACGTTCGCGCACTCCGGGTAGTCCACGTTCAAGCGCGTGAGCTCGAAGTAGTGGGTGGCGAAGAGGGTGTGACAGCGATTTTTCTCGAGAAGCTGCCTCGCGATCGCGAAGGCCAGTGCAAGGCCGTCGAAGGTGGACGTGCCGCGACCGATTTCGTCCATCAGTACCAGACTGTCCGGCGTCGCACCATGCAGGATGGCCGCGGCCTCGGTCATCTCGACCATGAAAGTCGAACGGCCCGAGGCGAGATCGTCGGAAGCGCCGATGCGGGTGAATATGGCATCCATTGGTCCCATCCGGGCGGCGTCGGCGGGCACGAAGCTGCCGGCGTGCGCGAGCAGTGCGATCAGCGCAATTTGCCGCATAAAGGTCGATTTCCCGCCCATGTTCGGGCCGGTGATCAGCAGCATGCGGCGGGTCGGTCCGAGGATGCAATCGTTGGCGATGAAGTCCTCGACCTGCCGTTCGACCACCGGGTGTCGCCCACGGAGGATCTCCATGCCCGGCTGGTCCGAGAAACTCGGTTGGCAATAGTTGAAGCGCAGGGCGACGTCGGCCAGCGCTGCGAGTGCATCGAGTTGGGCGAGCGCGCGGGCGACGCTTTGCAGCGTCGGGATATGTTCGCCAAGGCGCTCCAGCAGCACTTCGAAGAGGAGCTTTTCGCGTGCCAGCGAGCGCTCCTGCGCCGACAAGGCCTTGTCTTCAAAGGCCTTGAGTTCGGGGGTGATATAACGCTCTGCGTTCTTGAGGGTCTGCCGCCGGCGGTAATCGTCCGGCACGCGCGCGCTGTTGGCGATGCTGACCTCGATATAGAAGCCATGCACCTTGTTGAACTCGACCTTGAGATTGGCGATGCCGCTGCGCTCGCGTTCGCGGGTCTCGAGCTCGAGCAGGAAGGCACCGCAGTTGCGCTGGATGCCACGGAGCTCGTCGAGCTCCACATCGAAGCCATCGGCAATCACACCCCCATCACGCACCGCGTTGGCGGGCTCTTCGGCCACTGCGGCGACGAGCAGCTCGATGAGCTCGTCAGGCACCTCGAGCGCGCCGAGCAGTTCCACGAGCAGCGGACTGGCCGGCGCATCGACGAGGGCGCGGAGTTCGGGCAGCCGTATGAGGCTGTCACGCAAGGCCGAGAGGTCGCGCGGTCGCGCGTTGCGCAGCGCCACGCGGGCACTGATGCGCTCGACGTCGGCAATGCCTCGCATGGCGCGCTGTAGCGATTCGCCCGCACCGTCACCGGCGGCGCCGATGAGTTCGGCGATCACGCCATGGCGGGCCGCGGCTGCCTGTCGGTCACGCAGCGGATGATGCAGTGCATGCCGCAGCCAGCGCGAACCCATGCTGGTCGCACAACGGTCGAGCAGTGAGAAGAGGGTGGGCGAGGGCTCTCCACGCAGCGTCTCCGAGAGCTCGAGGTTGCGGCGGGTGGCGGCATCGAGCCTGACGAACTGTTCCTCTCGCTCGACCCGGATCGAGGTGATGTGAGCGAGGCTCTGGCGCTGGGTGGAGCTGGCGTAGTCGTAGAGTGCGGCGGCGGCCGAGAGCGCAACCGGCATGCCCTCGACACCGAACCCGGCGAGATCGCGAGTGGAGAGGTGGCTGGTGAGGAGCTTCTCTCCGTTGTCCGCGTCGAACTGCCAGTCCGCCAGGCGTCGTGCGCCGCGGGCGAGTTGGTCGAGCAGTGGCACCTTGAGGCTTTCGGGCAGGAGCACCTCGGCCGGGCGCAGTCGCTCGAACTGGCTGGCGAGCTGCTCCGGCTGGGTTTCCATCAGGCGCAGGTCACCGTTGGCAAGATTGAGCCAGGCAAGACCCAGCACGCCACGATGCAGATTGGCGGCGAGCAGCAGCGCGTCGCGTCGCTCATCGAGGAGCGCGCTGTCGGTCAGGGTTCCCGGCGTGACGATGCGACTGACTGCTCGCTCGACAGGCCCCTTGCTCGTTGCCGGATCGCCGACCTGCTCCGCAATCACCACCGACTCGCCCATTTTCACGAGACGCGCGAGATACTGCTCGACCGCATGGAAAGGCACGCCGGCCATCTTGATCGGCTGACCGGCGGACTGCCCTCGCGTGGTGAGGGTGATGTCGAGCAGGCGCGCAGCGCGCTCGGCGTCCTCGAAGAACAGCTCGTAGAAATCGCCCATCCTGTAGAACAGCAGCAGGTCGGGATAGTCGGCCTTGATGCCCAGATACTGCTGCATCATGGGCGTGTGCTTTTCAAGTTCGTGCGCGGCGAGACTCATCGGCTGCTGGGTTCTTGGGGACAGCCTTGCTGCCCGGGTTTCAAGCCGATCAGGCCGGGATGCTCGCGGGGAGGTGGCTGCGGATGACCGGCAGGACCTGAGTGAAGATCTTGGGTGTGCCCGCGACGAGGTTTCCGGTGGTGAGGAAGTCGGATTCGCCGGCAAGATCGGATACCAGTCCGCCTGCCTCGGTGACCAGCAGCGTTCCGGCCGCGATATCCCACGGTGCGAGACCCAGCTCCCAGAAGGCGTCATACCGTCCGGCGGCGAGATAGGCCAGATCGAGCGCGGCCGAACCGGGACGGCGAATGCCTGCGGTCTTCTGGGTCAACTCGCGGAACATGCCGATGTAGGCTTCGACGTTGTCCATCTGGCGGAACGGGAAGCCAGTGCCAAGCAACGCCTCGTTGAGACGGGTGCGGCGCGAAACGCGGATGCGTCGGTCGTTGAGGAAGGCGCCGCGGCCCTTGCTGGCGGTGAACAGCTCGTTTCGGACGACGTCATAGACTACCGCCTGCTCGACGACACCGCCCTTTGCGAGGGCGATCGAAACCGCGTACTGGGGAAACCCATGAATGAAGTTGGTGGTACCGTCGAGCGGGTCGATGATCCATTGATACTCGCTCTCCGGGCCGGTTTCGCCGCTCTCTTCTGCTAGAATCCCGTGCCCCGGATAGGCTTCCCGCAGTACCTCGCAGATTGCCGCTTCCGCAGCCCGGTCTACCTCGGTGACAAAATCGTTGGGGCTCTTGGTCTCGACCCTGATGAGATCGAGTTCGAGCGACGCCCGGTTGATGATGTTGGCGGCCCGGCGAGCGGCCTTGATGGCGATATTGAGCGTCGGATGCATTGATTTCGATCTCGGATAGGGGCAGTACGGACGACTGCCCGAAGAATACGTAGAACTCGGCATTTTAATATGAACAAGGCGCCAACGCTCGACCGAATAAGGATCGTCCTGTCACGCACCAGCCATCCGGGCAATATCGGCGCCGCCGCGCGGGCGATGAAGACCATGGGACTCGGGCAGTTGGTGCTCGTCGATCCACGACATTTTCCAGATCCGGTGGCCGATGCGCGTGCTTCTGGCGCGGGCGATGTTCTCGAGCGGGCGGTCGTCGTAGGTTCGTTGCGCGAAGCGCTGTCGGGGACAATCTTTGCGGCAGCGCTGACGGCGCGTCGACGCGAACTCGCGCTCCCCATGGCGACCGCGAGGGATGCTGCGGACGTGGTCGCCTCGTATGCTCAGCATGGCGACGTGGCGCTGGTTTTCGGCAATGAAACGAGTGGTCTGTCAAACGACGATGTCGCGCTTTGTCAGATGCCGGTCATGATTCCGACGAATCCTGAATATTCGTCCCTCAATCTCGCAGCGGCTGTGCAGATCCTGTGCTACGAGCTGCGCATGCGGTGTGAATCGGGACAGCGGATCGACGCTCCGGAGGCACTGCCCGCAAGCTTTGAAGAAGTCGAGCGCTTTCACGAGCATCTCGAGACCGTCATGGCCAGTACGGGTTTCTTCGATCCGCAAAATCCGAAGCGTCTGCTACAGCGCGTTCGACGACTTTTCGGACGAATCCGACTGGAGAAGGAAGAGGTCGGCATCCTGCGGGGTTTCCTCTCGGCAGTGGAGCAAAAACCTGATTAAAATAGTCGGAATTGCCTGGTGATGTGGCCCAGGGCAGAGACCGATTCTTCGGAGAAAAGATGTTCGACCGCCTGCGTGAAGACATGGCAAGTGTTCTCGAGCGTGATCCTGCTGCGCGTTCCTCGCTTGAGGTGTTGACCTGCTACCCCGGGGTGCATGCCCTGCTGATTCATCGACTGGCGCACTGCGCCTGGCGGAATGGCTTTCACTGGCTTGGCCGGTTTCTGAGCCATCTCGGCCGATTCCTTACCGGTATCGAAATTCATCCCGGAGCAACGATCGGCAGACGTGTATTCATAGATCATGGAATGGGCGTCGTGATCGGAGAAACCGCCGAAATCGGGGACGACTGCACGATTTATCAGGGCGTAACGCTTGGCGGGACTTCGCTTTACCGGGGAACCAAACGCCATCCAACGCTTGGGAAAGGGGTGGTCATCGGTGCCGGGGCACAGGTGCTCGGCGGCTTTGAGGTCGGCGATGGCGCCAAGGTCGGATCGAATGCCGTAGTGGTGAAACCTGTCCCGGCCGGGGCCACTGCGGTGGGAAATCCGGCGAGGATCCTTGAGAGCGGCCGCGATGATGCACGCCAGCAAAAAGCCGAGCAGATGGGCTTTTCCGCCTACGGTGTTACGCGCGATAACGACGATCCGCTGGCCAAGACCTTGCATGCGCTGCTCGATCATGCCGTCGATACTGACAACCGCCTTGAAATTCTTGTTAATCGTCTGGAGGCGGCGGGGATCAAGATCGAAGAGATACCTCACGAAGATGCAAAGTTCGATCCGCAGAAGCTCAGCAAGTTGGTTGATTGAATAGTTGATCGTTTTTGTCGGGTTCTGTATAGTTGAGCGAATTGATAGGGTATTCGACGGGGGCCCAGATGCGATTGACGACCAAGGGACGATTTGCGGTTACCGCGATGATCGATCTTGCAATGCATGCAGGCGATGGTCCGGTGACATTGGCTGGAATCGCTGAACGGCAACACATTTCGCTATCCTATCTGGAGCAGCTCTTCGGAAAGCTGCGCCGGCATGAACTGGTGTCGAGCGTACGTGGGCCGGGGGGCGGATACTGTCTTGCCAAGCCTCTCCAGGAGGTCACCGTGGCGGACATAATCGTTGCGGTCGACGAACCTCTTGATGCAACCCAATGCGGTGGCAAGCAGAATTGCCATGACAAGCATCGTTGCATGACGCACGATCTGTGGACCAATCTCAACAACAAGATGTATGAGTATCTGCACTCCGTGAGTTTGGGCGATCTGGTGAAGCAGCAGGAACAGAAAAGCGACGAGCACGTGGTGATCGATCGCAGGGGCTCGATGGTGGTGGGCGACGGGCGGCCAGCCGTAACTGCCTGACGGAACGGGTTCGATGTTTGCGCCGGTTTATCTCGACAATAATGCGACCACGCGGCCTGATCCGCTGGTGATCGAGGCCATGCTACCGTTCCTTAATGAGCGGTTCGGCAATGCATCAAGCCGACACGAGTATGGGCGACTGTCGCGTCAGGCGATAGACGAGGCACGACAGCGTGTTGCCGAGGCGGTCAACGCGCATCCTACCGAGGTCGTATTTACTGGCGGCGGATCGGAAGCGAACAATCTCTTCGTCAAGGGGGCCGCGGCGGCAAGGCGGCCGGGATTGGTCGGAATCAGTGCCATCGAGCATCCCTGCGTGCGTGCGCCTGCCGTGCAGTTGCGTAGGCTGGGTTGGGAGGTCAGGGTGCTGGATGTCGATTCGGAGGGAGTGCTGGACGTGGCATCGTTCGAGCGCTGCGTCGCTGATCGGCCCGCCTTCGCGTCAGTGATGCTGGCAAACAACGAAAGTGGCGTGATACAGCAGGTGGCTGCGCTTGCGCCGCTGCTCAGGCGAGCGGGGGCGTGGCTGCACACCGACGCGGTTCAGGCCTTCGGCAAGATTGGCGTTGATTTCAGGGCCCTCGGGGTCAATGCAATGACGCTCTCGTCGCACAAGATTCACGGTCCGATCGGCGCGGGAGCGCTGATCGTCGACAAGCGGGTGGAACTCGAGCCGCTGATTGCCGGTGGGGGGCAGGAGCGTGGCCTGCGCTCGGGGACGGAAAACGTGGCCGCCATCGTGGGCTTCGGGCGTGCCTGTGAACTCGCAGTTCAAAGAATGTCGGATGACGCCCGGCGTATTTCGATGTTGCGGACGAGGCTCGAGGCTGGCCTCGCCGGCTGCGGAGTGAGGTTTTTCTCGGCGGGTGCTGAGCGGCTCCCGGGTACCAGTTTCTTTTCGGTTCCGGGAATCGACGGTGAGACTCTTGTCGGCAAGCTTGATCGCGCAGGTTTCGCGGTGGCGAGCGGATCGGCCTGCTCGAGTGCGAATCCGGAACCATCGCGGACGCTCGTCGCAATAGGTGTCGATGAAAGAACCGCACGCAGTGCGATACGGGTGAGTATCGGACGCGCCAATACCGAACAAGAGGTTGATGACTTTCTGACCGCGTTTGGCCGTATCGTCGATCAACTGGGAAAGCTTGCGGCCGTATCGGCCTGACGATCGAATCGAACGAAGAATTAGCGACGGAGAATGCAGATGTTGAAGTTCCCGATTTATCTTGACTACTCGGCGACGACTCCGGTCGATCCGCGCGTGGCAGAAAAGATGATCCCCTACCTGTGCGAGCATTTCGGAAACCCCGCCTCGCGCAGCCACGCGTACGGCTGGGAGGCGGAGAAGGCGGTGGAAGAGGCGCGGGCCGAAGTGGCTGCGCTCGTGAATGCCGACCCGAAGGAAATCATCTGGACTTCGGGGGCAACCGAATCGAACAATCTGGCGATCAAGGGTGCAGCCCATTTTTACAAGGGCAAGGGCAAGCACGTGATTACCCTCAAGACCGAGCACAAGGCGGTTCTGGACACTGTACGCGAGCTTGAACGGCAGGGTTTCGATGCCACCTACCTTGATGTGAAGGAGGACGGACTGGTCGACCTTGATGCTCTGAAAGCCGCGATTCGGCCAGATACGGTTGTCGTTTCGATCATGTTTGTGAATAACGAAATTGGCGTGATTCAGCCGATATCCGAGATCGGTGAGATCTGCCGTGAGCGCGGCGTTGTCTTTCACGTCGACGCAGCCCAGGCAACCGGCAAGGTGGAGATCGATCTGCAGAAGCTGAAAGTTGATTTGATGTCTTTTTCGGCCCACAAGACATATGGCCCCAAGGGGATTGGTGCACTTTACGTCCGCCGGAAACCGCGTGTGCGGCTCGAGGCGCAGATGCATGGCGGCGGCCACGAACGTGGTCTGCGTTCCGGAACACTGGCAACTCACCAGATCGTCGGCATGGGGGAGGCCTTCCGTCTTGCGCGTGAAGAAATGGCTGCCGAGAACGAGCGGGTTCGCCAACTGCGGGACCGCCTCGCCGACGGCTTCAAGGATATGGAGGCGGTGTATGTGAATGGCGACGTTGAGCGGCGTGTGCCCCACAACCTCAACATTTCCTTCGCCTACGTCGAGGGCGAGTCCCTGATCATGGCAATCAAGGATGTGGCTGTATCGTCTGGTTCGGCATGTACTTCGGCTTCGCTTGAGCCATCCTATGTGCTGCGCGCCTTGGGGCGAAATGACGAGCTCGCGCACAGCTCCATCCGTTTCTCGATCGGGCGGTTTACTACCGAGGAAGAAATCGACTACACAATTGATCTGCTGCGCCGGAAAATCGACAAGCTGCGCGAGCTTTCGCCGCTTTGGGAAATGGTTCAGGAAGGCGTTGATCTGAATACGGTGCAGTGGGCTGCCCACTGATTTCGAGCAGGAGAAGAAAATGGCTTATAGCGAAAAGGTCTTGGACCACTACGAGAATCCCCGCAACGTGGGCGGTTTCGGCAAGGAAGAAGAAGGCGTGGGTACGGGCATGGTTGGCGCGCCTGCCTGTGGGGACGTCATGAAGCTGCAGATCAAGGTCGGCAAGGACGGCGTCATCGAAGACGCCAAATTCAAGACCTACGGGTGTGGTTCCGCCATCGCATCGAGCTCGCTGGTGACCGAATGGGTCAAGGGCAAGACGGTTGACCAGGCCCTGGATATCAAGAATACCCAGATTGCCGAAGAGCTTGCGCTTCCGCCGGTGAAGATCCATTGCTCCATCCTTGCGGAAGACGCGATCAAGGCGGCAGTAGCCGACTACAAGAAGAAGCACACGGATTAAAGGATAGGACGATGGCTGTCACTCTCAGCGAGCGTGCTGCAAAGCACGTGTCGAATTTCATCAGCAAGCGCGGCAAGGGCGTGGGCATCCGCCTTGGCGTAAGGACCTCGGGATGCTCCGGCATGGCCTACAAGCTCGAGTTTGCAGACGAAGCACTGGACGAGGATCTGGTGTTCGAGAGTCATGGCGTGAAGGTGCTCGTCGACCCCAAGAGTCTGCCTTACCTTGATGGTACCGAGCTCGATTTCGTGCGCGAAGGTTTGAACGAGGGTTTCCAGTTCAACAACCCGAACGTGAAGGATGCTTGCGGCTGCGGCGAAAGCTTCAACGTCTGAGAATGGTTCGTTCGGACCGGAGACGGGCATGCCGGTAGATCTTCAGCACGATTTCTTCACGTTGTTCGGTCTCGAGACGGGCTATTCGATCGATCAGGCGCGGCTCGAGCACGCGTATCTCGAGTTGCAGTCCGAGGTGCACCCGGATCGCTTCGCGCATCTGTCTGACGCCGAAAAGCGCCTGTCGATGCAATGGGCGACCCGGGTGAATGAGGCGTATCGTACGCTCCGCAAGCCGCTGACGCGTGCTCAATACCTTCTGGAACTGCGTGGTGTCGATGCTGGCCTCGAGACGAACACCGCCATGTCGCCCGCTTTCCTGATGGAGCAGATGGAATGGCGCGAGGCGGTCGAAGAGGCGCGTGATGCCAGCGACGCAGATGCGCTCGATGATCTCTTGCGGCGCTTGCGAATACAGACGTCGGAGATTCATGGTGTTCTCGCAGGGCAACTCTCCGACGGTGGCGATCTGCAGGCGGCTGCAGAGACAGTGCGCAGGCTCATGTTCATCGGAAAGCTTGAAAACGAAATAGACGATGCCCTCGAGGCACTGGACCCCTGATGGCTCTGCTTCAAATCTCGGAACCCGGGATGTCGACCCAACCTCACCAGCATCGCCTGGCAGTGGGCATCGACCTCGGTACCACCAATTCTCTGGTTGCGACCGTCCGCAACAGCATTGCGGTCTGCCTGAATGACGAAACCGGCTCGGCGATGCTTCCGTCGGTGGTTCGCTATCTTGCCGATGGCAGTGTCGAGATCGGCTCTCGGGCGCAGGCCGCACAGACCCGCGATCCGCGCAATACGATTGTCTCGGTGAAGCGTTTCATGGGGCGGGGCGTGGGAGATGTGGCTCACGTCGAGTCGATGCCCTACGATTTCGTCGATGCGCCAGGCATGGTACGACTGCGAACGGTGCAGGGCACAAAGAGCCCGGTGGAGATCTCGGCAGAGATCCTGCGCGCACTGCGTTTGCGAGCAGATGCCAGTCTGGGTGGCGCGCTGACCGGGGCTGTGATTACGGTTCCGGCATATTTTGACGATGCCCAGCGTCAGGCCACCAAGGACGCTGCCGAACTGGCCGGGCTCAACGTTCTGCGCCTGCTCAACGAACCGACTGCAGCGGCGATTGCCTACGGTCTGGAAAACGCTTCCGAAGGTGTTTATGCGGTTTACGATCTCGGCGGCGGAACTTTCGATATTTCCATTCTGAAGCTCACCCGTGGTGTTTTCGAGGTGCTTTCAACCAGCGGGGATGCGGCACTCGGCGGCGACGATTTCGATCAGCGTCTGTATTGCTGGGTGATCGATCGTGCTCACATCGCACCGCCGTGTGATGAGGACGTAAGGCGGTTGCTGATGAAAGCCCGTGAGGCAAAAGAGGTCCTCTCGCGCTATGATGAGGCCCCCATCGTGGCGAAGCTTTCAAGTGGCGAGCAGGTCGATCTCACGATAAGCCGGGCGGAGTTTGATCAGATTACCCGGCCACTTGTCTCCAAGACGCTGGCACCAGTACGCAAGGCGCTGCGCGATGCCGAGCTGAAACCCGAGGACATAAAGGGCGTCGTGATGGTTGGCGGTGCAACCCGCATGCCGCAAGTACAGCGGGCGGTGGGCGAATATTTCGGCCAGGAACCGCTGACCAATCTCGACCCCGACAAGGTGGTGGCACTGGGCGCCGCGATGCAGGCCAACGTGCTCGCAGGGAACCGGTCCGCGGACGACTGGCTTCTCCTCGACGTCATTCCGCTGTCTCTTGGCCTGGAGACCATGGGAGGGCTTGTCGAAAAGGTCATTCTGCGCAATTCCACGATACCGGTCGCGCGTGGGCAGGAGTTCACCACTTTCAAGGATGGCCAGACCGCCATGGCCTTTCACGTGTTGCAGGGCGAGCGGGAACTGGTCAGCGACTGCCGTTCGCTGGCGCGCTTCGAGTTGCGCGGAATCCCGCCGATGGTGGCGGGTGCCGCGCGAATCCGCGTGACCTTCCAGGTCGATGCGGATGGCTTGCTGTCGGTCTCTGCGCGAGAGCTTTCTTCGGGCGTGGAGGCCAGTGTCATCGTCAAGCCCTCTTATGGCTTGAGTGACCAGGAGGTCGCAGAAATGCTCAAGTCGGGTTTCGAGCATGCTTCGGACGATATGAAACGCCGGGCGTTGCGCGAGCAGCAGGTCGAAGCGGAACGTCTTCTGGAAGCCACGGAGCAAGCGCTCGCTGCCGATGGTGAGTTGCTTGATCACGCGGCGACGGGACGGATCGAGCGTGCGGTAACTGAACTTGCGCGGCTCGTGAAAGACGGCTCGCTCGATGAGTTGAAGCAGGCAGTCGGTTCACTCTCGCGCGCCACCGAAGATTTCGCTGCGGCGCGAATGAACAAGGGAATTCGTTCGGCGCTGGCCGGACAGAAAATCGATCAGCTTGAGGTTTGAGTGCGGATGACGCAGATTATCGTATTACCACATGAAGAACTATGTCCGGAAGGTGCCTTGTTCGAGGCCCAGCCCGGAACATCGATCTGCGACAGCCTTCTTGCTAACGGAATCGACATTGAGCATGCGTGTGAAAAATCCTGCGCCTGCACGACTTGTCACGTGATTGTGCGGGAGGGGTTCGATTCGCTCGGTGAGGCAGACGAACTGGAAGAGGACCTGCTCGACAAGGCCTGGGGATTGGAACCGTACTCGAGGCTATCCTGCCAGGCTAAGGTTTCCGGTGTTCCGTTGGTCGTCGAAATACCTAAGTACACAATCAACATGGTCAGCGAGGGCAAGCATTGATGAAATGGACAGAAGTGCAGGAAATCGCCATTCAGCTTGCCGATGCGCATCCGGATGTCGATCCGATGCGGGTGAATTTTGTCGATCTGATGAACTGGGTAATGGCGTTGCCCGAGTTCGATGATGACCCGGCACGGTGTGGTGAGCGGATTCTGGAGGGAATCCAGCAGGCCTGGATTGATGAGAGCGAATAATGCGCCATGCGCCCGACAGGCTTGAGTCCGGCGCCGGAACCTGATCGACTATGCGTCAGCTCCCGGATGTGGGCTCGGCAGGTTCGTTGAGCGACAGCCAGTACAGTCCAAGCTGACCTACCGCATGGATGAATCGCTCGAAATCAACAGGTTTGCGGATATAGCTGTTGGCCCCGAGTCGGTACGCCTCGCTGATATCCTGGTGCTCTTTCGATGTGGTCAGCACAACCACGGGGAGCAGTGCAGTCTTCTCTGAGGCACGGATCCTGCGGAGTACCTCCAGTCCATCAATTCTGGGAAGTTTCAGGTCAAGCAGGATCACGGCGGGCATCGAAGCGGGGTCCCGGTCAGCGAATCCACCCGTGCAGAACAGGTAATCCAGGGCTTCGACACCGTCTCGCGCCACGACTACTGGATTAGTGATCTTGTTCTTGCTGAAAGCCCTCAGGGTGAGGGCTTCGTCGTCGGGATTGTCCTCGACCAACAAGATCGGCCGTTCGTGAGGCATTTAGGGTCTCCATCTTCGCGGCACCCACCGTGTCGCGTTGCTATCACGCCGACCAGTCCGCTACCGATCGCGCCAATAGAACATTAGCGGTAATTTTCTCACGGGCTTGAATGCGTCAACGGGTACTTCCGCACACAGGCGGCCGAACACTGCATCACGAACCCACAAGTTGCTCACGGGTCACGAGAAAAATCCGGTCATCTCCGTCCCGGGTTGAGAGCCACGTCAGTTCGAGGTCCGGGAACGCTGCTTCCACGTAATGCCGGTTGTGACCGACCTCGACAGCCAGCACGCCTCCTGGCGTCAGGTGGACCGGTGCTTGTGCGATCAGCCTGCGTACCACGTCGAGACCGTCCTCGCCCGCACCAAGCGCCATCGATGGTTCGTGCCGATATTCTTCCGGCAGTGCAGCCATTGCATCGGCAGTCACGTAAGGGGGGTTGCTGATGATCAGGTCGAACCGTTGATTCGGGATCGCATCGAAAAGGTCGCTTTCGACGAGTTCGATCTGATCTTCTAGCCGATAATCCGCCACGTTCTCGGTGGCGATTTCGAGCGCATCGACGGAGAGGTCGATTGCGGTGACCCGGGCCGAGGGAAAGACATGGGCCATGATGATGGCAAGACATCCCGATCCTGTGCACATGTCGAGCACGCTGCCGACTGAGTCCGGATCGTCGATCCATGGGGCGAAACCGTTCTCCAGCAACTCCGCAAAATAGGAGCGCGGAATGATGACCCGGGGATCGACCCTGAAGCGGAAATCGCCAAGCCAGGCTTCGCCCGTCAGGTACGCGGCCGGGGTCCGTTCGTCCGCGCGTCGCTCTACGATTGAAAGCAGTGCTTCGCGCTCTTCGGTGGTGATGCAGGCGTCAAGAAAGGGCTCGAGGCGATCTATCGGAAGTGACAGGGTATGAAGAAGGAGGTAGGCGGCCTCGTCGTAGCTGTCGATGAGGCCGTGGCCGCAGAAAATACCGGCGCGATTGAAACGGGTGACGGCAAAGCGAAGCCAGTCCCGCAAGGTTACGAGTTCGGCGAGCGGGCCGGCTTCGTGTTCATGATGGTCGTCGTCACCGCTGGTGTCGTGCTCGTGGCTCATGCTGCGCTTAGTCCGCCCTTAATAGATTTTGGAGTGTGGCTTGATAGATCGCGGCGAGCGGCTCGACAGCGTCGAGGGCCACGTGCTCATCGATCTTGTGTATCGACGCGTTTACCGGACCGAACTCGACGACCTCATTGCAGATCGCTGCGATGAAGCGGCCGTCCGATGTGCCGCCGGTCGTGGAAAGCTCGGGATCGATTGCGGTGACGCCGCGAATAGCTTCCGAAACCGCATTGACAAGCGTACCGCGTGGCGTGATGAACGGGTTCCCGGAGAGATTCCAGACAAGATCGTATTCCACCCCATGTCGGTCCAGAACCTCTTGAACCTTCTGCTTCAGGCTGTCGACCGTGTGTACCGGAGCGAAACGGAAATTGAACATCAACTCGACTGAGCCGGGAATCACGTTGCTCGCTCCCGTGCCAGCATGAATATTCGAAACTTGCCAGCTCGTGGGAGGGAAATATTCGTTGCCTTCGTCCCAGCGCGTAGCGGTCAGCTCGGCCAGGGCTGGCGCCAGAACGTGGATCGGATTGCGGGCGAGGTGCGGATAGGCGATATGACCCTGAACGCCGCGGACCGTCAGCCTGCCAGAGAGGCTGCCACGGCGCCCGTTCTTGATCATGTCGCCGAGCCGGCTGACGGATGTGGGCTCGCCAACCACACAGTAGTCCAGCCGCTCATCGCGCGAGGCGAGGGTCTCGACGACCTTGATCGTGCCATCCCGTGCGTCGCCTTCCTCGTCCGAAGTCAGAAGCAGGGCGATCGAACCTCGGTGGTCGGGATGTTCCGCGAGGAAGGCTTCTATCGCGGTCACGAACGCCGCCAGCGAGGTTTTCATGTCCGCCGCACCGCGACCGTACATCAGCCCGTCACGTTCGACGGGTTCGAATGGATCCGAATGCCATTGATCAAGCGGTCCCGTGGGCACCACGTCGGTGTGTCCGGCAAAGCAGAAAACGGGGCTCCCGGATCCACGGCGCGCCCAAAGATTGCAGGTTTCGCCATGATCCATGCGCTCTAGGGAGAAACCGAGTGGAGCAAGCCTCGTGGCGATCAGATCGAGACAGCCGGCATCGTTCGGTGTCACCGACCGGCGAGTGATGAGTGCCCGGGCGAGTGTGAGAGTCGGGTTCGCGTCATGAGCGCGGTCCCTGGGTGGAGAAAGTGACATTTCAGTTCCGGAGGTGTCGGGTCAGCGGTCCTGCTCGTCCATGTGGAGGGTGAACTCCCTGAATGAAGCGCCGTCTGGCTGGGTCGACTCGAAATCAACGATCGGTGACGTTTTTCGCCGATCTTCATGGGGTGCAGACGAGGACGTGATCTGGGAATTGTTGATGAGCCAGGAGAGGTTGGTCGGCGAGTCGGAATTGGCGAGCGCTTCGTCGAGCGTAATCGTGCCCTCCCGATAGAGGCGGAAAAGGTCCTGCTCAAAGGTTTGCGAGCCCGGAGCCAGGCTTTGCTCCATTGCCTCCTTGATGGCGTTGAGTTCTCCGCGTTCGACGAGTTCCGCAACGTGCCGGGTGTTCATCAGAATCTCGACCGTCGGGGCACGTTGGCCGTCCGGTTTGCGTACAAGGCGTTGGGAAATGATGCTGCGCAGGGCCACCGCGAGGTCGAGATAGAGCAGCGGTCGATTCTCGAGGGGAAAGAAGTTTACGATGCGGTTCAGCGCGTGATAGGCGTTGTTGGCGTGCAGTGTCGCGAGGCAGAGGTGGCCGGTTTGCGCGTAGGCAAGTGCGGCCTGCATTGTTTCGCGATCGCGGATTTCTCCGATGACGATGCAATCGGGTGCCTGTCGCATCGCATTGCGCAGCGCCTCGTGCCACCCGTGGGTGTCCATCCCGATCTCGCGCTGGTTGATGACCGATTTTTTGTGGCGGAAGAGATATTCGATCGGGTCTTCGACCGTCAGGATGTGTCCGGTCCGGTTGCCGTTACGATGATCAATCATCGAGGCGATCGTGGTTGATTTGCCGGAACCGGTGGCCCCCACCACCAGGATCAGCCCTCTCTTCTCCATGACGATATCCGCCAGGGGAGCGGGTAGCCCCAGGGAGTCCAGCGCAGGAATGTCTCCCTGGATGAAACGCACCACGATGGCGACGCTGTTTCGTTGCCAGAACAGGTTCACCCGGAAATTGCCCAGATCTCGACGCCCGAACGAGAGGTTCATCTCCTTGGTGCTCTCGAACAGCCGGATCTGCTCCGGATTCATGAGCTCGTAGCCCATTCGCTGGATCATCGCGGGTTCCATGACCTGCTGGTTGATCGGCAGCGTGGTGCCCTGGATCTTGATGTGAATCGGTGCGCCGGCGCTGATGAACAGATCGGAGGCCTGCTTTTCGGCCATCAGCTGGAACAGTTTGTCGAAGATCATGTTCGGCGGTCCGGGCTGGCGGTGGAAATGCCGGGGCGGATGTCAGGCCGCCCTGGGCAATTTGTGAGTCAGGTGCGAAGCAATTCGTTGATGCCGGTCTTTGCACGTGTTTTGGCATCGACCTTCTTGACGATGACCGCGCAGTAAAGGCTGTACTTCCCGTCGGGCGATGGCAGGTTGCCGGACACCACGACCGAACCTGCCGGCACGCGACCATAGTGGACCTCACCGGTTTCACGGTCGTAGATCTTGGTGCTCTGTCCGATATACACGCCCATGGAAATAACTGAGTTTTCCTCGATCACGACGCCTTCGACGACTTCCGAGCGTGCGCCGATGAAACAGTTGTCTTCGATGATCACCGGGCCGGCCTGGACCGGTTCCAGTACGCCACCGATGCCGACGCCACCCGATAGGTGCACATTCTTGCCGATCTGGGCACAGGAGCCGACGGTGGCCCATGTGTCGACCATGGTGCCTTCGTCGACGTAGGCACCAATGTTTACATAGGAAGGCATGAGCACGACATTCTTGCCGATGAAGCTGCCCTTGCGGGCGACAGCCGGCGGAACCACGCGGAAACCGCCTTGCTGGAACTGCTCGCTGGTGTAGTCACCGAACTTGGTCGCGACCTTGTCGAAGTAGTTGGTGGAACCACCGGACATCAGCTGATTGTCCTGGAGGCGGAAGGAAATCAGCACGGCCTTCTTGATCCACTGGTTGGTGATCCAGGTACCGTCACGCTTCTCTGCGACGCGCAGACGTCCGGCGTCGAGCCCGGCGATGACTTCGGCTACGGCTTCGCGAATCTGTGCAGGGGCATGGGTGGGGGAGAGGCTTGCACGGTTCTCAAAGGCCTCATCGATGATTTTCTGGATATCTTGCATGGGGGGTCCCGTTATCAGAGTTTTTGACAGAATTCCTGGATGCGGCGGGCCGCTTCGAGGCATTCGGAGGTTTCGGCGACAAGTGCGATCCGAACGAAGCCGGCGCCTGGGTTGATGCCCGCTTCTTCACGTCCCAGGTAGCTCCCGGGCAAAACCGTCACATTATATTCACCCTGCAGCCTGCGGGCGAAGTCGGTGTCCGGAATCGGTGTGCGGGCCCACAGATAAAAGCCGGCGTCCGGCAACTCGATACCCATGTGGGGGTCGAGCATCGGTGCCACCAAGTCGAACTTCTCGCGGTAAAGCCTGCGGTTTTCGGCGACGTGGGCCTCGTCGTTCCAGGCCGCGATCGACGCGGCCTGTACGGCGGGACTCATGGCGCAGCCGTGATAGGTGCGGTAAAGCAGAAAGCGGCCCAGAATGCCGGAGTCGCCCGCCACGAAGCCGGAACGCATGCCGGGCACGTTGGAACGCTTGGACAGGCTCGAGAACATCACTACGTTGCGGAAATCGGTACGACCCAGCCGATGGCAGGCCTCGAGCGCGCCAAGCGGCGGGTGATCCTCGTCGAAGTAGATCTCCGAATAACACTCGTCGGCCGCGATCACGAAGCCATGCTGATCCGACAATTCGAAGAGCATGCGCCATTCCTCGAGATTGAGGACCTTGCCCGTGGGGTTGCCCGGAGAGCAGACGTAGACCAGTTGGATGTCTTTCCAGGTGCTTACGGGAATCGACGCAAAATCGCTGCTGAAACCTTGCTCGGGCAACTGATTCAGGAACAGAGGGCGGGCACCGGCAAGGTAGGCCGCGCCTTCGTAGATCTGATAGAAGGGGTTTGGGCTTACCACCAGCGGGTTGGGCTGACTGCGGTCAACCACGCACTGCGCGATGGCGAACAAGGCTTCGCGTGAGCCGTTGACCGGGATGATCTGGCTGGCTGGATCGATAGTTGCGAGGCCGAAACGTCGCGTGAGCCACGCCGCGATCGACTCGCGCAGCGCCTCACTCCCTAGCGTCGTAGGGTAGACGGCGAGGCCCGCCAGGTTTTCGGCGAGCGCGGACGAGATCAATTCGGGCGTTGGATGTCTCGGCTCTCCGATCGAAAGGCGGATCGGGGTCAGATCTGTTGCCGGAGTAAGGCCCTGAAACAGTGCTCGGAGTTTTTCGAATGGGTAGGGGTGGAGCTTTTGCAGATCGGGGTTCACGGCTGGTCCTCTGACGAGCAGGTCGGCACGGCTGGCGTGCAGGGCAAAAATGCTATCATAGCGGGCTATTGGAAGGCGCCCGGATGGCGTCCCGAGCCCCCGGAAAATGCGTGCAAGCGGCATGGCCGGGAGAAACCCACGAGAGCCAAGATCGCCCCGAACCGACGACCGTGCGCCTAGCAAAACTCAAACTCGCGGGATTCAAGACCTTTGTCGATCCAACCACGGTGCTTACGCCTGGTAACCTGGTCGGCGTTGTCGGTCCGAATGGTTGCGGAAAATCGAACATCATCGATGCGGTGCGCTGGGTGTTGGGGGAAACCCGAGCTTCGGCCTTGCGCGGTGAGTCGATGCAGGATGTCATTTTCAACGGATCGACGACGCGAAAGCCGGTGTCGCGAGCAAGCGTCGAACTGGTGTTTGAGAATGCAGAGGGAAAGGCTGCGGGGCAATGGTCGCAGTATGCCGAGATTGCGGTAAAGCGGGTTCTGGACCGTAGTGGCGAGTCGACCTATTACATCAACAATGTCCATGTTCGCCGCAAGGACGTGATCGATCTGTTTCTTGGTACGGGCCTCGGGCCACGTGCGTACGCGATCATCGAGCAAGGCATGATTTCGCGCATCATCGAGGCGAAACCCGAGGAAATTCGCCACTTTCTCGAGGAGGCCGCGGGGGTCACCAAGTATCGGGAAAGAAGAAGGGAAACCGAGGGCCGGCTTTCGGACGCGCGGGACAATCTGGCGCGACTCGATGATATCCGTGCAGAACTTGGCGATCGGATCGGACACCTCGAGGGACAGGCCGAGATCGCCGAGCGTTATCGGACCCTTCAGGCAGCCCACACCGAGCGACAGAACCTGCTGTGGCTGATCAAGCGCAATGAAGCGCGTGACGAGCGCGAGCGGATCTCTGAAGCGCTCAATCAGGCGACCCGCCAGATCGAAAGCGATAGCGCCCGTCTGCACGAGCTCGAGCAAGCGGTTGAGCTGGCGCGCGAGGGACACTTCGCCGCATCTGAAACCGTACATGTCGCGCAGAGCGATCTTTTCTCGGTCGCCGCGGAAGTCAGCAGGCTCGAGGCCGAGCGCCAACACCTGCAGGAGACGCGAAAGCGGCTTGAGGCACGGCTCGCCCAGCTTGAAACCGAACAGGCGCACTGGGCCTCGCGTGGGGCTCATCTGCGCGAGGAGGCCGAGCGCTGGGCGGACCTGCAGGAGCACGCGGGTATTCGCATGGCCCAGGCAGAGGCCCGCCACGAGGAGGCCGCGGGGCGATTGCCGGAACTGGAAGAGGCGCTCCGCTCGGCCGAGTCCAATGCTGCCTCGGCGCGGCGCGAGCTGGCGCAGACCGAGCAGCAGCAGCGTGTGGAGGAGACACGCTGCAGCAGCGCGCGACGCTCTCTGGAGGCGTTTTCAGCCCGTCGGGCACGTCTCGAGCAGGAGGCGGTTTCGATCAATGGGCCCGATCCGGCGCAACTGGCCGAACGCGAGGCGCGACTTGCCTCCGTCGAGGAGCTGGTCGAGACCCTGGCCACGCGGCAGCACGATCTCCAGTCGGCCTTTCCGCTTGCGCAGCAGACGCTCAAGCAGGCAGTCGATGAGGAGCGTGGGCTGCAGCGTGAGGCTACCGAGCTGCGCGCCAGGCGGGATGCGCTGGTTCAGTTGCAGAATCGGGTTCACAATCAGGGGCAGCTCGGGGAGTGGCTCAAGCGTCACGGGCTCGATGCCTTGGCGCCGCTGTGGCGCAGCCTGTCGGTGGAGCCGGGCTGGGAGCTGGCGGTCGAAGCGGTGCTGCGCGAGCGGCTTGCAGCCGTGCGGACCGATGATCTGCAGGCGCTGCTCGACGCACTCGAAGATCCGGCGCCTGCCTCGTTTGCGTTCATCCTGGATACCGCGGGAGAGACAGGCTCGGAAGTGCAGTTGCCGGCCGGCGCACGCCCGCTATCGGATTTCGTCCGTGCAGAAGATGCGTCATTGGCGGGATCGATCGGTCAGTGGTTGTGCGGCGTAGCGGCGGTCGATGAAATCGCAGCGTGGCTGCCCGGGCGAGGAAACCTCGGACACGGTGTCCTGGTGGTGTCGCGCAAGGGCCAGTTGCTGACGAGGGATACGCTGACCCAGTTCGCGCCGGATGCACGCACACACGGCGTCATGGAGCGGCAGCGCGAGATCGAAGCGCTGTCGGAGGGGCTCGACGAGCGTAGCCTTGCCGCGGAGCAGGCCCACGAGCGCGTGGCCGAGGCTGAACGCGCAGCCACGCTGATTCAGGAGCAGCTTGCCGAATTGCGTCGCGAGCAGCAGGCCCGCCAGCAGGAGCTCCACGGCGAGCAGGTTGAGGTGCTCAAGCTCGGTCAGGCATTGCAGCGCGCAAGCGAACGGCGAAGCCAGCTTGACCACGACCTCGCCGACCTTCAGCGCAGCGAGGAGGCCGAGCGCGAACTGCTCGCACGGGCCGAGCTCGAACTCGAGCGATGTGCCGAACTCGGCGAGCTTCAGCGCGGGCACCTCGATGCGGCGCTGGAACTTGCGCGAGAGAGCGAGCAACGGCTTCGCGAGGCGCGCTCCGTGGAGAGCGCCCTCGCACGCGAGTCGCAGGAAGCCGGTTTTTCAGAGCGCGAATGCGTTGGCAAGCTGGAAGACATTGCGCGCAACCGGACGCTTGCGGAAGAGCAGGTGCTGAAGCTGCGCGAGGAGTCCCTTGCCCGTCAGGCCGAGCTTGAGGCCAGCGACGATCGCGCGAGTCACGAGGCGTTGCAGCAGGCACTTGGATTGCGTGAGACGCGCGAATTGGCGCTGGCTGCCCGGCGCGATGCACTGGCGGTGGCTGCCGAGCATCTCAAGGAGCAGGAGGCGCTGCGGCTGCGGACCGAGCAGGCAGTGGTACCGATGCGCGAGCGGGTCGCCGATCTCAGGCTCAAGCAGCAAGCGGCGGAACTCGCTCAGGCGCAGTTCCAGGAGCGCCTCGATGAGGCTGCGGCCGATGAGACAGTGCTGACGCCGCTGGTCACGTCCGAGTTGAAGGAAACCAGCCTGCAGCGGGAGGTCGCGCGCCTTTCGCGGGAAATCGCCGAACTCGGCCCGGTCAATCTCGCGGCCCTCGACGAACTGAAATCTGCCGAGGAGCGCAAGGGCTACCTCGACGCGCAATACGACGATCTGATGCAGGCGATCGAGACGCTCGAGGATGCAATCCGTCGTATCGATCGCGAGACCCGGGAGCAGCTACAGGAAACCTATGACACGGTTAATCGCCAGTTTGGCAGTCTCTTCCCTCAGCTGTTCGGAGGGGGGGAGGCCAAACTTGTGCTGACCGGCGACGAGATCCTGGATGCCGGCGTGCAGATCGTTGCGCAGCCGCCCGGCAAGAAAAACAGCAGCATCCATCTGTTGTCCGGCGGCGAGAAAGCGCTGACCGCGATCGCGCTGGTATTCTCCATGTTCCAGCTGAATCCGGCCCCGTTCTGCATGCTTGACGAGGTTGATGCACCTCTGGACGATACCAACACCGAACGCTACGGATCGATGGTCAAGCGCATGTCCCTGCAGACCCAGTTCATTTTCATCAGTCACAGCAAGATCACCATGGAGATAGCCCAACAACTGGTTGGGGTGACCATGCAGGAGCAGGGCGTTTCACGAGTGGTCGAAGTCGATATCGACGAGGCAATGCGGCTTGCGGAGCCGGTTGCTGCATAGGTACAAAGGAAGACAATGGCAATCAGTGAGTTGCAGATGAGCCTTATCGGCGCCGGTGTAGCCGGTGTGATCGGCGTGGTGCTTTACAACAAGTGGCAAGAGGGCCGTCACAGACGGCAGGCCGAAAAGGCCTTTCGTTCGGAACATCCGGACGTGCTGCTCGAGCCGGGGCTCGGTGAGCGTCATGCGCGGGAAGACGATTCCCAGCCCGACGCGACCGAATTGCGCGAGCTCCGCGCAGTCAGCGAATCAGCCGGGCCACGGAACCTGCCGCTCGATACCGATCAATTGGCGTCGCCTGCTGATTGTATGGTGCGTATCGAGTGCATCGAACCGCTTCCGGCGGCAAGACTCTGGGAGGCCCAGGGCCGGCATCTCGGGAGCATCGCCAAACCGTTGCGCTGGTTTGGTTTTGACGACGAGCGCAACCAGTGGCTTCCGCTCGACAGCCATTCAGCAGGCAGCCATCACTGGTTCGCGGCGGTCATGCAGCTTGTGGATCGGCGCGGGCCGATCGCGGCTGCCGATCTCGACCGCTTTCTCGATGGGGTGCAAAAGATTTCCGACGAGTTCATGTCTGTGCCGGCAAGTATGCCGGCGCGTGTCGAGACGCTTACCCGGGCCGCGGAGCTGGACGCCTTCTGCGCGGGTGTCGATATCCAGATCGGACTCAATGTCGTTGCCGGCGAGGAGCCCTTCCCGGGGACCAAGTTGCGCGGGCTTGCCGAGGCGCAAGGTTGGCTGCTCCGTGAGGATGGTGCCTACCACGCCGAAGATCCCGATGGCGACACGATGTTCACCATGACGAATCTGGAAGCTTCGGCCTTTGTTGCGTCGGAACTCAAGGATCTGCAGACGCGTGGCGTTACGCTGCTTCTCGACGTTCCCCGTACACCATTCGGCCCGCAGACTTTCGACCGCATGCTCGTTTCGGCGCGCAAGATAGCCGAAGCGCTGCGTGGAGAGGTAGTTGATGACAATCGAACCGCGTTTGGCGAGACACAGGCACGGTTGGTGCGCGGACAGATCGAGCAGTTTCAGCAACGTATGGCCGAGAGCGGAATCCCGGCCGGTGGCGAACTCGCCCGACGCCTGTTCTCGGCATGAGCCCGGCTGAAGCGGCGGAAAAGGTGGCCGCGCTGCGTGCCGAGCTCACCCGCCACGAGCATGCCTACTATGTACTCGATGATCCGACGGTGCCCGATGCCGAGTACGATCGGCTGTTCGAGGCACTGCGGCGGCTTGAAGCAGCGTATCCGGAGCTGCAGACCGAAGATTCACCGACCCAACGGGTGGGTGGGGCGCCACGCCCCGAACTTGCGGCAGTGCGGCACGAAGTGCCGATGCTCTCGATCTACACCGAGACCGACAAGAGCGAACAGGGTGCGCGTGCGTTCGATAACCGGGTTCGCAAGGGGCTTGGCCTGGCGGCGGAGGACGGCCCGGTTGAGTATGCTGCCGAACTCAAGTTCGACGGTCTTGCCATCAGCCTGCGATACGAAAAGGGGGTGCTTGTTCGCGCCGCGACCAGGGGAGACGGAGAAACTGGCGAGGACGTCACCCACAACGTCCGGACGATTCGTCAGGTTCCACTGCGCCTGAACGGTGTGGCTCCGGCTGTGCTCGAAGTGCGCGGGGAAATCTACATGCGCCGCGATGATTTCGAAAGCTTGAACCTGGCGCAGCGGGAAGCCGGTGAGAAGAGTTTCGTCAATCCGCGCAATACCGCCGCGGGTGCAGTACGCCAGCTCGACCCGGCGATTGCCGCGCGTCGCCCACTGTCTTTTTTTGCCTATGGGCTGGGAGACCGCGGCGACTGGATCGTGCCCCCGCGCCACAGCGAAGTGCTCGACGCCCTCGAGGCTTTCGGCTTTCCGGTGTGCAGCCATCGCAGGGTGGCGCTCGGCGCGGAGGCGCTGATCGCTTTTCATGCGGAAATTGAAGCCCTGCGCGACACGCTTCCCTACGATATCGACGGCGTCGTATACAAGGTCAATTCGCTCGCCCTGCAGGATCAGCTCGGGTTCGTTAGCCGTGAGCCGCGCTGGGCCGTGGCCCACAAGTATCCGGCCCAGGAAGAGATCACGCGGCTGACCGGTATCGACGTGCAGGTTGGGCGTACTGGCGCGCTCACGCCAGTTGCTCGACTCGAGCCGGTGTTTGTCGGCGGGGTCACGGTCACCAATGCGACGCTGCACAACCAGGGGGAGATCGATCGCAAGGATGTGCGGATCGGAGACTGGGTGATCGTGCGCCGCGCGGGCGACGTGATCCCGGAGATCGTGGGGCCGGTGCTGGCGCGGCGCGAACAGGATCTGCCCCGATTCAATCTGCTCGAAAGTTATCCTACCTGTCCGAAGTGTGGTTCGCATGTTGTGCGCGGCGAGGACGAGGCGGTTGCGCGCTGTACAGGCGGCTTGTTCTGTCCGGCGCAGCGCAAGCAGGCCTTGCTGCATTTTGCCGGGCGACGCGCGCTCGATATCGAGGGGCTGGGGGACAAGGTGGTAGACCAACTTGTCGACGGAGCGATCGTCAAGACACCGGCCGATCTTTACAAACTCGGGGTGTTGGCACTGGCGAATCTCGAGCGAATGGGTGACAAGTCCGCCAACAAGCTCCTTGCCGCAATCGAAGCAAGCCGGGAGACTACGCTCGCTCGCTTCATATATGCGCTGGGGATCCGCAATGTCGGTGAAACGACCGCAAAGGACCTGGCCCGGCATTTCGGTGAGCTCGACAGGCTGATCGAGGCTGATCGGGAAGCACTCATGCAGGTAGCCGATGTCGGGCCAGTGGTGGCCGACTGCATCCGCCAGTTCTTTGCCGAGCCCCACAATGTCGAGGTGGTTGAGCAGCTTCGTGCCGCGGGTGTGCATTGGCCGGAGGGACCGCCGCTTGCACTACCCTCGGGTCCGTTTGCAGGGCGTACGGTTGTCCTTACGGGAACCTTGCCGAGCCTCGCCCGCGAGCAGGCCAAGGCGCTGATCGAAGCTGCCGGCGGGAAAGTCTCCGGATCGGTGTCAAAGAAGACCGATTTCGTGGTGGCCGGCGCCGAGGCGGGATCCAAACTCGAAAAGGCGCAACAACTCGGGCTGACCATTCTCGATGAAGCGGGGCTACTCGCGCTGCTCGACGTTGCAGCTGTGTCGACGGCACAACAAACACAGTCAGGGATGGACGAATGAAGAAAGTGACCAAGGCGGTGTTTCCGGTTGCAGGCATGGGCAGCCGGTTTCTTCCGGCGACCAAGGCGAGTCCGAAGGAAATGATGCCGATCGTCGACAAACCGCTGATCCAGTATGCCGTGGAAGAGGCGGTGGCGGCAGGTGTGACCGACCTGGTGTTCATCACCGGGCGCTCCAAGCGCGCAATCGAGGATCACTTCGACAAAGCCTACGAACTTGAGACCGAACTGGAGGCGCGTGGCAAGCATGCGCTTCTGCAGATCGTCAGGGATACGGTGCCAAGCGGCGTGAACTGCATCTACATTCGCCAGTCGGAGGCTCTTGGCCTTGGTCATGCGGTACTGTGCGCAGCATCTGTCATTGGTGACGATCCGTTCGCAGTGCTCCTTGCCGACGACCTGCTCGACGGTGAGGGGGCGGGGTCGGTCATGAAACAGATGGTCGACGTCTATAACTACAATCGCTGCTCCGTACTTGGCGTCATGGAGGTGCCTCGCGAAGAGACGAGGCAGTACGGCATCGTGAGCAGCGAGCGAAACGAAGGCGACGTACGCCGGGTTACCGCGATCGTCGAGAAGCCCGACCCAGCTGCGGCACCCTCGACACTTGCCGTGGTCGGTCGTTACATATTGACCGGCCGGATATTCGACCACCTGCGGAATCTCAAGCCTGGTGCCGGCGGCGAACTGCAGCTTACCGATGCGATCGCCTCACTTCTCCAGGAAGAAGCGGTATTGTCCTATCAGTTCAAGGGTACGCGATACGATTGCGGATCCAAGCTCGGCTACCTCAAGGCGACGGTCGAACTGGGGTTGCGCCATCCGGAAACCGGTGCGGAGTTTGAGGCATATCTGTCCGCCCGCCATGGCCGGATTTGAACCGGCCGCACCATAAAAGAGAAGGGAGCTCGGCGCTGCTGCGCAACGAGCTCCCTTCTTCTTTCCGAGCTTCCCTTATTCGGCGCGCGCCGCCCGCTTGCGCTCGTGCTCCTTGAGATAGCGCTTGCGCAGTCGAATGCTTTTTGGCGTGATCTCGACCAGCTCGTCATCCGCGATGAATTCGATGGCCGACTCCAGCGTGAGCTGGATCGGCGGCACCAGGCGAACCGCTTCGTCGGTGCCCGAGGCCCTGACGTTGGTGAGCTGCTTGCCCTTGATCGGATTCACTACCAGATCATTGTCACGGGTGTGAATGCCGATCACCATGCCTTCGTACAGGGCATCTCCCGGGTTCACGAACATGCGGCCGCGGTCCTGCAGCTTCCACAGGGCATAAGCCACGGCCGCGCCGTCATCCTGGGAGATCAGGACACCGTTGCGGCGCTCGGCCATCTGGCCGGCCATCGGGCCGTAATCATCGAAAACGTGACTGGCAAGACCGGTACCGCGCGTCAGCGTCAGGAATTCGCCCTGAAAGCCGATCAGACCTCGCGCCGGAATCCGATATTCGAGGCGGCTGCGCCCCTTGCCGTCAGACTGCATGTCTTGCAGCTCGCCACGACGACGCCCCAGTTCTTCCATGACGCCGCCCTGATGATCTTCCTCGACGTCCACGGTGAGCATTTCGTACGGCTCGCACTTGACACCGTCGATTTCCTTGAAGACGACCCGCGGACGACCGACTGCGAGTTCGAAGCCTTCCCGGCGCATGTTCTCGATGAGGATGGTGAGATGGAGTTCGCCACGACCGGACACTTCGAAAACGTCTGAATCGCCCGTGTAGTTAACCCGTAACGCGACGTTCTTGAGCAACTCCTTTTCGAGGCGTTCCCGGATCTGGCGGCTGGTGACGAACTTGCCTTCACGACCGGCGAGCGGTGAGGTATTGACCATGAAGTTCATCGTCAGTGTCGGCTCATCCACGGCGATCGGCTTCATGCCTTCGGGACGCTCGGGATCGCAGATCGTCACCCCGATGCCGACCTGGTCGATACCGGCGATCAACACGATGTCACCGGCCTCGGCCGAATCGGCAGCCGAGCGTTCCAGACCCTTGAAGGTCAGGACCTGGCTGACCTTGGATTTGCCACGGTTCTCGTCACCGTACATCACCACCACTTCCTGGTTGGGCCTGATGCGACCGCGGGTGATACGACCGATACCGAGCTGGCCGATGTAGGTTGAGTAATCGAGCGAGCAGACCTGGACTTTCAGCGGGCCGTCCGAGTCCACTTCCGGCTGCGGTACATGCTTGAGGACCGCTTCGTAAAGCGGCCCCATGTCGGTACCGGGCTTGTCGGCTTCGAGCATCGCAAAGCCGTTCAGTGCGGATGCATAGACGACCGGAAAATCGAGCTGTTCGTCGGTGGCTCCGAGTTTGTCGAAGAGGTCGAAGGTATGGTTGATCACCCAGTCGGGGCGGGAGCCGGGGCGATCGATCTTGTTGATCACGACAATCGGCTTGAGGCCGAGCGCCAGCGCCTTGCGGGTCACGAAGCGGGTCTGCGGCATCGGGCCTTCCACCGCGTCAACCAGCAACAGGACCCCATCGACCATGGACAGGACCCGCTCGACCTCGCCACCGAAATCGGCATGCCCCGGGGTGTCCACGATATTGATGTGGGTCCCTTTGTAGTCGATGGCGCAGTTCTTTGAGAGGATGGTGATCCCGCGCTCTTTCTCGAGATCGTTTGAATCCATCACGCGCTCGGTTACCTGCTGGTTCTCGCGGAAGGTGCCGGATTGGCGCAGCAGTTGGTCAACCAGCGTGGTTTTGCCATGGTCGACGTGCGCGATGATGGCGATGTTTCGGATTTGGCGGGACATGGGGTCGGGAAGTGCTTGAAAAACCGCAGATACTAGCATGTTGTGCGGTGCCGCAGGCGCAAGCTTCGATGATCGGCTGGCAACGCGTGATAATATCCCCGCCTGATTCAAGGGGGCGTTCGAATGCTTGCAGTGATCGGCGGTAGCGGTCTTACCGAACTGGACAACCTGACCATTACCCACCGAGAGGTTGTACGCACCCCCTACGGGGAGCCCTCGGGGGCGCTTACGTTTGGCCAACTGTGCGGAATGTCGGTCGTGTTTCTGGCCCGCCATGGATATGGCCACACAATCGCTCCGCATCGGGTGAATTACGCTGCGAACCTGTGGGCGCTAAAACACGCAGGGGTAGACAGCATCGTAGCGGTGGCATCGGTCGGCGGTATTCGTGCAGATCTCGGTCCGGGCGTATTACTCCTTCCGGACCAGATCATCGACTATACGTGGGGGCGCAAGAGCACCTATTTCGAAGGTGCCGAAGAGCTGGTCAAGCACGTCGATTTCACCGAGCCCTTCGACGCCTCGTTACGGATCCGCCTACTCGCCGCCGCCAACACTGCAGGGGTTCAAGTTCACGACGGCGGCGTCTACGCGACGACCCAAGGTCCGCGGCTGGAGACCGCGGCCGAAATCAACCGCATCGAGCGTGACGGTGGTGATGTGGTCGGCATGACCGCGATGCCGGAAGCGGCGCTCGCACGGGAGCTTGGAATCGCCTATGCGGCGATCAACGTTGTCGCAAACCATGCTGCCGGCAGGGGCAGCAGCGAGAAAGCAATAAGTTTCGAGCAGATCGAAGCCGTGCTGCATGAATCAATGGTGCGGGTGAGGCGCGTGCTCGGGGGGTTCTGCGGCGCATGATCAGACAGGTTCTCCGTGCGGGAAATCCGAAGTTGATGCGCCCCGCACGTGCAGTGGTCGACTTTGACACCCCCGCGCTGCATGCCCTTATCGAAGACATGATCGATACGATGCAGGCGCTCGACGGTGCTGGTCTGGCTGCACCGCAGATCGGTATCGATCTGCGTGTCGTGATTTTTGGTTTCACGTCGAATGAGCGCTATCCGAATGCCGAGCCGGTGCCATTCACGGTATTGGTAAATCCCTGTATCGAACCGCTCGACGACGAACTCACCCTTGGCTGGGAAGGGTGCCTTTCGCTTCCGGGGTTGCGCGGCGAAGTGCCGCGCTACCAACGCGTCCGTTATTCCGGCCGTGATCCGGAGGGTGGTTTGATCGACCGTACCGTGGACGGATTTCATGCCCGCGTGGTACAGCACGAATGCGATCACCTCGATGGTGTGCTGTATCCAATGCGCATGGGGGACCTCGCCCGTTTCGGTTTCTGTGAAGAGATCCAGAGCGCGGGCCTGACAGTCGCGCGCGCTTGAGTCGGGAGGGTCGGTCTGGAGACCCGCCCGATGTATTTAAAGCTGCAGCTTTTCTTGCAATTGCTGCTTCACTTTCAGCACGATCGAATCGGTCGATAGGCCCCCACCCGAGACCAGGAACGTATCCTCGACCCGTTCGCCCAAAGTGGCGATCTTCGCCGAATGAAGGGAAATGCCGTGCGCTCCAAGCAATTCCGCGACGTCGTACAGAAGATAGGGGCGATCGACCGCCGATATTGAAATGATGAAGTTGCGCCCGCCCTCGTCCGCCCGGATGTCGACTCGTGGCGTGATCGGAAAGTGGCGTAGCTTGCGTGAAAGGCGGCCTGCGGACGGTCGCTCGGTGCCGCGCGGATTGACGAGTCGGTCGGCCAGTTCGTGCTCGATCAGGCTGATCACGTCACGATAGTGAGTGGCATCCTCCGGGTTCTGCACCATGAAGCTGTCGAGTGCGTAACCGTGCCGGGTGGTATGGATCTTTGCGTCGAGAATCGTGAACCCGAGCCGCGCGATGCTGCCACAGATCCGCTTGAAGAGATCGGGCACGTCTGGGGTGTACACCATGACCTGAATCGCGTCGCCGCTTTCGACCAGACGTGCTTTCACGACGGGGGCGGGTGGATCGGGGCGATGATAGAGTTGGCGCGTATGCCATGCTATTTCATCGGGCGAGTGGCGAAGGAAGTAGAGCTGATCGAGGTTCTTCCAGAACGGTTTCTCGATGTCTGCCCGGAGACCGTGGTAACGCAGCTGACGGCGCGCTTCGTCGACCCGGTCGTCCACTCCCAGTGCCTGCTGCGGCGTGGCGCCACGCAGCAGTCGGCGGGTCGCATGGAAAAGGTCTTCCAGCAGTTTTGCCTTCCAGCCGTTCCAGACCTTGGGGCTGGTGCCCCTGATATCGGCGTGGGACAGCAGATAGAGCGCAGTGAGGTGACGTTCATCAACCACGACTGCGGCAAAACGGCTGATCACCTCAGGGTCGCCGATGTCCTGCTTCTGGGCGACATGTGACATTGTCAGATGCTGGCCAACGAGCCATACCACGAGGTCAGAATCCTCCCGGTCAAACTCGTGGTTCACGCAGAACTGCTGGGCATCGATCATGCCGAGGCGCGAGTGGTCGCCGCCACGCCCCTTGGCAATGTCGTGAAAGAGCGCGGCGACATAGAGCAGCCAGTGGCGGTCCATCCCGAACATCAGCCGGGTCATCAAGGGATATTCGTGCGCATGCTCCGCCATGGTGAAGCGTCGCAGGTTTCGCAGCACCATCAGGGAGTGCTGGTCGACCGTGTATACATGGAACAGATCATGCTGCATCTGGCAGAGAATCTTGTTCCAGGGGGGAAGATAGCGGCTCAGGATCCCGTACTGATTCATTCGCCGGAATTCAGAGACGATACCCCGGCGTTGTTGCAGGAGCTCAACGAAGAGAGCCCGATTCTCCGGGTTCGCCCTGAACTCAGCATTGATTCGATTGCGGTTTTGCCAAAGCGCGCGCAGTGTGCGCGCGGTCATGCCCTTCAGCTCGGAGCGTTGCTGCATGACGAGGAAGCAGCGCAGGAGGGAAGAGGGGTTCTCGGCGAAGACCCGGTCGTGGCGGATGTCCAGAAGCTCCCTTACCGCCTGGAAATCATCGTCGATCACGACCGCCGGAAGTTGGCGGTCATCAAGGAATTCTTCGGCGAAATTGAGCAGCAGTACCGTATTGAGTTGTGTAACCTTTTTGGCGTTGATGTAGTACTGCTGCATGAATACTTCGGATGCGCGCTTGCCCGCCTGAGCGCTGTATCCGAGTGCGGCGGCAAGTGACTCCTGGTAGTCGAACAGCAGCCGATCTTCCCTCCTGCCGGCGAGCAGATGCAGGCGAATCCGCACATGCTGAAGAAAACGTTCGACCTCCCGGAGCTCGCGTGCTTCTCCCGGGTTGATCAACTTGTGCCGGACCAATTCCCGCCAGCCGTGGCCAAGCCCCGCTGCAATGCTGATCCAGACAAGCATCTGCAGGTCGCGTAGTCCACCCGGGCTTTCCTTGCTGTTGGGCTCGAGCGAATAAGGGGTGTCTTCGTAGCGGGCGTAGCGCTGTTCCTGCTCCGCACGTTTCGCTTTGAAGAAACGGGGAACCGACAGATTGGCGAGAAGGACCGAACGAAAGTGGTCGTACAACGCGACAGGGCCCGCGAGGCGGCGAGATTCGAGCATGTTCGTCTGCACGGTGATGTCTTGTGCCGACTCTTCGATGCATTCCTCCACCGTGCGCACGCTGTGGCCGATTTCCAGGCCGATGTCCCACAGCGCGGTGATCAGTCCGCTGATCTTGCCTCTGAGCTCCAGATCCTCCTCTTCGGGGAGCAGAATGAGAATATCGACGTCCGAGTGAGGGTATAGCTCGTTGCGACCGTAACCGCCGGCGGCCATCAGAACCGCCGATGCGGGCATCCCGAAAGACTGCCACAGCGTTTGGAGCACGCCGTCCACGAGTTCGGCGCGGCCCTTGAGCATCGGCCCCGTCAAGGGCTTTTCATGATAGGCGTGGACGAGCCTTTCGAAGCCCTTGTTGAGGGTTTCGCGACATGTCGCAACGCTTGATGCAATTTTCGCATCGAGGCCGGGAGCGGACATCTCGTTCATCCCTGCATTACCCCTGCCGTGTGGAAAAACCGGCGGGCGCTGCCGGCGAGCCCGCGGACAGGGTGAGGACTTCGACGCCATCGTTCGTGACGAGGACCGTATGTTCCCACTGCGCCGAAAGACTGCGGTCCTTGGTCACGATGGTCCAGCCATCGGGCAACTCGGAGATGGCGGCCTTTCCAGCGTTGATCATGGGCTCGATCGTGAAGATCATGCCGGGTTTGAGTTCGATGCCGGATCCGGCGCGCCCGTAGTGCAGGACCTGGGGTTCCTCGTGGAATTTTCGTCCGATTCCGTGACCGCAGAACTCGCGCACGACGGAGAAGCCGTTGCCCTCTGCATATTTCTGGATTGCTGCGCCGATGTCGCCCAGATGTGCCCCCGGACGTACCTGCTCGATGCCTATCCAGAGACACTCGAAAGTGACCTGGCACAGCCGTTTTGCGAGGATGGAGGCGTCGGATCCGACGACGAACATGCGGCTCGTGTCACCATGGTAGCCGTCGGCGATCACCGTGATGTCGAGATTCACGATGTCACCGCGCTTGAGCGCCTTGTTGCCGGGAATGCCGTGGCAAACCTGATGGTTCACGGACGTGCAGATCGATTTTGGGTAGGGCGAATAGCCCGGAGGCGCATAGTTCAAGGGGGCAGGAACCGTCCCCTGGACATCGACCATGTAGTCGTGACAGAGCTTGTCCAGCTGTTCGGTGGTGACACCGGGCTTGACGTGCGGCTCAATGAAATCGAGAACCTCCGATGCGAGCCGGCAGGCGACACGCATCTTCTCGATGTCTTCCTGGGTTTTGATGGTGACGCTCATAGATTTGCTTTCGGCAGGGCCAAAGGCTCAAAGCGTAGCCGATGAGCAGGCGTGCGGCAAACCTCTGCCAATATTCCGGCTACAGAAGACCTTGAGGCTCGTAGCATTCCGAAGCTATAATCGCCGGCTTGTCTGCAATCGATGCGGACAAATCCACACGCCCGGCGCAGCATTTGCGAGGGTCCGGACCAGCCAGGAGCTGGACGGCTATTGCCGGGCGGAGGCTCAACCCTTTGTATATTGGAGATATTCATGTCTGTAACAATGCGCCAGATGCTTGAAGCGGGCGTCCACTTCGGTCACCAGACCCGCTTCTGGAATCCCCGCATGGCCCCGTACATCTTTGGCCAGCGCAACAAGATCCACATCGTCAACCTCGAAAAGACGATGGTCAAGTACCAAGAGGCGATGGAGTACATCCGCAAGCTGGCCGCCAATCGTGGCAATGTGCTCTTCGTTGGCACCAAGCGCCAGGCACGCGAGATCCTTGCCGAAGAGGCCCAGCGCGCCGGCATGCCCTACGTTGACGAGCGTTGGCTCGGCGGCATGCTGACCAACTTCAAGACCGTCAAGCAGTCGATCAAGCGTCTCAAGGAAATGGAGACCATGGTCGAGGACGGCTCGATGGAGCGCCTCTCGAAGAAGGAGGCCCTGATGGCTTCCCGCGAAATGGAGAAGCTGCAGAAGAGTATCGGCGGCATCAAGGACATGGGTGGTCTGCCGGACGCATTGTTCGTCATTGATGTTGGCTATCACAAGATCGCGGTCACGGAAGCCAAGAAACTGGGGATTCCCGTCGTAGCGGTGGTGGATACCAACCATTCCCCGGAAGGTCTCGACTATGTGATTCCCGGTAACGACGACTCGAGCCGCGCGATTCGCCTCTATGCCCGCGGCGTCGCGGACGCTGTGCTGGCTGGCCGTAACCAGGTCGTGCAGGAAATCGTGGCGGCAGGTGGCGACGAGTTCGTCGAGGTCGAAGAGCGTAGCGTGGAAGGCGAAGCCTGAGCGGCACTCGTTTTTCGCAGATTACCTATCAAGATTCAGCAGGAGTAAGCATGGCGGAAATTACCGCAGGCATGGTCAAAGAGCTGCGTGAAAAGACTGACGCGCCGATGATGGAGTGCAAGAAGGCGCTGACCGAAGCGGCTGGCGACATGGACAAGGCGGAGGAGATCCTTCGCGTCAAGCTGGGCAACAAGGCGAGCAAGGCGGCCTCGCGCGTGACGGCTGAAGGTATTGTTGGCATCTACCTTTCCCAGGACGGCAAGCAGGCGGCGATGGTCGAACTCAACTGTGAGACCGATTTCGTTGCCAAGAACGATGATTTCATCAATCTGGCTCAATCCGTTGCCGAGCTGGTTGCCACGGCCAAGCCAGCAGATGTGGCCGCACTCTCCGCGGCCAGCCTCGGTGACAAGACGGTTGAAGAAGTCCGTGCGGCGCTGGTGGGCAAGGTCGGCGAGAACATGAGCATTCGCCGGTTCGAATTCGTCGAGGCCAAGGGGCGGGTGTCGAGCTACGTTCACGCAGGGTCGAAGATCGGTGTGCTGGTCGATCTCGTCGGCGGTGACGAGGCGCTGGCCAAGGACCTTGCCATGCACATTGCTGCCAGCAAGCCGAAGTCGCTCGACGCCAGCGGCGTCTCGAGCGATCTTCTTGATACCGAGCGTCGCATCGCAATCGAGAAGGCGCGTGAGGCGGGCAAACCGGAAGCGATGCTCGAAAAGATCGCGGAAGGCACGGTCCAGAAGTTTCTCAAGGACGTAACGCTGCTTGGCCAGGTATTCGTGAAGGCCGAGGATGGCAAGCAGACCGTCGAGGCGCTGCTCAAATCCCGTGGTGCCAGCGTTGCCGGCTTCACCCTTTATGTGGTGGGCGAGGGCATCGAGAAGAAGGTTGCCGATTTTGCTGCCGAAGTGGCTGCCCAGGCAGCTGCTGCGCAAAAGTAAGCAGGAGTATTAAGCAGTGGCTGCCGCCTATAAGCGCATTCTTCTGAAGCTCTCCGGTGAAGCCCTGATGGGCGACGACGCGTTTGGAATCAACCGAGAGGTTGTCGGGCGTATCGTCGCCGAGATTGGCGAGATCTCCCGCCTGGGCGTTCAGGTGGGAGTGGTTATAGGTGGCGGCAACATCTTCCGTGGCATGGCTGGTGCGGCTTCTGGTATGGACCGTGCGACCGCAGACTACATGGGCATGCTGGCGACGGTGATGAATGCCATGGCCTTGTCGGATGCGATGCGCCTTCAGGGGATCAACAGCCGGGTGCAGTCGGCCCTGGTGATGGATCAGGTCGTGGAACCGTATATCCGTGGCAAAGCGATCCGCTATCTCGATGACGGGAAGGTGGTGATCTTTGCTGCAGGTACGGGCAACCCTTTCTTTACAACCGATACTGCCGCCGCCTTGCGTGGCTCCGAAATCGGTGCGGAGATTGTGCTCAAGGCAACGAAGGTGGATGGGATCTATACCGCGGATCCGAAGAAGGACGCGTCCGCCTCGAGATACCAGCGCCTGAGTTTCGATGAGGCAATCAGCCGGAACCTGCAGGTCATGGATGCGACGGCGTTCGCCTTGTGCCGAGACCAGCGATTGCCCGTGAACGTTTTCAGCATCTTCAAGCCCGATGCGCTCAAGCGCGTCATTTGCGGCGAGGACGAAGGTACGCTGGTCTACTGCTGAGGAGTTGATTGTGATCCCCGAACTAAAGAAAACGATCGAGCAGAAAATGCAGAAATCGATCGAGGTTCTCAAGACCGATCTCGCCAAGGTTCGCACCGGCCGTGCGCATACCGGCCTGCTGGACCACGTGCAGGTCGAGTACTATGGCAGCATGGTTCCAGTCAATCAGGTTGCAAACGTCACGTTGATAGACGCGCGTACGATCGGCGTGCAGGCTTGGGAAAAACCGATGATGCAAAAGGTCGAAAAGGCTATTCGCGATTCGGACCTCGGCCTGAACCCGTCGAATCAGGGCGAGATCATTCGCGTCCCGATGCCCGCGCTGACCGAGGAACGTCGGCGTGATCTGATCAAGGTCGTGAAGCACGAGGGTGAAAGTGCGAAGGTCGCAATCCGCAACCTGCGTCGTGATGCCAACGGTTCGCTCAAGGATGCCGCGAAGGACAAAGAAATTTCCGAGGACGAAGAGCGCCGTGCTCAGGATGACGTGCAGAAGTTGACGGATCGGTATATCGCCGAGGTCGACAAACTCCTGGCACACAAAGAGCAGGAACTGCTTCAGATCTGAGCCGACCCGGCTCCAACCAGCTCGGGGGTGAGGATGGCCAATCTGCCGTTCAGTAGTTCAACCACGGAAATACCGCAGGTCGGCGATACGCCCCGGCATGTCGCCATCATCATGGACGGCAATGGTCGCTGGGCTCGAAAGCGATTGATGCCCCGTGTTGCCGGGCATAGCCGTGGGGTTGAAGCGGTGCGAGGCACGATCCGAGCGTGTATCGACCGTGGCATTCCTTACCTCACGTTGTTTGCATTCAGTTCCGAGAACTGGCGCAGACCCGCGGATGAAGTCTCGTTTCTCATGCAGCTCTTTCTGCGCTCCTTGCAGAAGGAAATCGAACGGATGCATGCGAACAATATTCGCTTCCGTGTCGTTGGTGACCTTTCCCGGTTCGAAGGTGCGCTGGTCAGACTGATTCGCGATGCCGAGGCATTGACCGCCGGGAACTCGGCGCTCGTTGTCACGATTGCGGCGAACTACGGCGGGCGCTGGGATATCCTTCAGGCGGTTGACAAGATGCTCGCGGCGGAGCCCGAGAAGCGGTCTGGTTTTTCTGAAGAGAACCTTGCAGAGCACCTTGCCCTTGCGTACGGCCCCGAACCCGACCTTTTCATTCGCACGGGCGGCGAACAGCGAATCAGCAATTTCCTGCTCTGGCAGCTCGCCTACTCCGAGCTGTATTTCACCGATACCCTCTGGCCTGATTTCGACGATGGCGAACTGCAGAAGGCGATTGCCTGGTATCGGGGGCGGGAGAGGCGGTTCGGCCGCACAAGTGAGCAGTTGAGCGACAAGACGCAGAAGAGTTCGGGCAATGCTTAAGACGCGGATTATTACCGCGGTCGTCCTGGTCACTTTTTTTGCAGGTCTGTTGTTTTTTGCTTCCCCGTTTCAATGGATGCTGTTCGCCGCCGCAGTGGCGGCGATTGGTGCGTGGGAATGGGGGGCGCTGATTCGCGCAGCCACGGCCTTCAGATATGCCTACGCGTTCGGCATCGCGCTGATAGTGCTTTTTCTCGCACCCTCGGGTCTCTCGGGTTTGGGGGAAGTGGTGGCGCGGACGTCGTTCGTCGTTAGCGGTAGTTTCTGGCTGCTCGTGGTACCGTTTTGGCTGCGAAACCGGTGGCGGTTCGATTCGGTGTTGGTCGGCGCAGGGGTGGGTGTCATCCTGCTCGTACCAACTGCTCTGGCGCTGATTTTGTTGCGGCAGTCGGGGGCGTGGATTCTACTGGCGGTTATGGCAGCCGTGTGGGTTGCAGATATCGGGGCATTTTTTGTGGGTCGGCGTTTTGGCCGGATCAAGCTTGCTCCGATGATCAGCCCGGGCAAAAGCCGCGAAGGCGCCTATGGGGCGATCATGGCGGTATGGATCTATGGTGCGCTCGTACTTGTAATGGGTTTCCGAGTCGCGCTCGGTCCTGTCGAATGGCTCGCGTTTCTGGCGGTTCTTGCGGTGCTGACCGTGGTGAGCATCATGGGTGATCTTTTTGAATCGCTCGCGAAACGGCAGGCGGGGGTCAAGGACAGCGGCACGATTCTTCCGGGCCATGGAGGCGTACTCGACCGGATCGACAGCCTCACCTCGGCGCTTCCGTTCTCAGCGCTCCTGCTTGCGGCTTCAGTCCCGTTCCACTGACCAGGCTTTGCCCTGCGAACCTCGGGCTCGCCTACACTACGCAGAATCCTCCCGAGAGCATACCAACTCAGAAAAAATGCAGTCCATTACAGTCCTTGGTTCGACCGGCTCAATCGGGGTGAGCACCCTTGACGTCATTGCGCGCCATCCTGATCGATATCGGATTTTTGCGCTGACAGCCCACCGCCAGATCGATAAGTTGCTCGTCCAGATCCGGGCGCATTCACCGCGCATCGCCGTGGTTGGCACGGCTGCCGATGCCGCCAGCTTGCGAGCTACTTTGCGGGACGAGGGTTTGTCGACCGAAGTGATGAGCGGGCCTGATGCGCTGGAACTGGTTTCGTCGGCGGTTGACGTCGACACGGTCATGGCCGCGATAGTCGGCGCTGCCGGGCTCAGGCCGACGCTTGCGGCGGCTCGTGCGGGAAAGCGGATTCTGCTGGCAAACAAGGAAGCCCTGGTGATGTCGGGCCAGGTGTTCATGAGCGCCGTCAGGGAAGGCGGTGCGAGCCTCCTTCCCATCGATAGCGAGCACAATGCGATTTTCCAGGCTTTGCCCGATCATTACGCTCGAGATCCCGAGGTGCATGGCGTAAACCGGATCTTGCTGACCGCTTCCGGCGGGCCGTTCCGCAAGTTTGAGCCGGCCGCCTTGGCTCGCGTGACACCGGAACAAGCCTGCAATCATCCAAATTGGGTGATGGGACGGAAAATCTCGGTCGACTCGGCCACCATGATGAACAAGGGGCTCGAGGTAATTGAAGCCCACTGGCTCTTCGGTGCTCCGGCAGAGATGATCCAGGTGGTCGTGCATCCGCAAAGTGTCATCCATTCGATGGTCCAGTACATCGATGGGTCCGTTGTCGCCCAGCTGGGTAATCCGGATATGCGAACCCCCATCGCTCACGCGCTTGCTTTCCCGTGGCGGATCGAATCGGGGGTGGCGTCCCTGGACCTGTTTTCTATCGCAAAGCTCGAGTTCGAACCCCCCGATTTTGATCGCTTTCCGTGCCTTGCATTGGCCTATCAGGCCTTGAGAAGTGGTGGCACCGCGCCAGCAGTATTGAATGCTGCCAACGAGGAAGCCGTTTCCGCATTTCTTGATGGTCAAATCGATTTTTTGCGAATTCCACGCCTCATAGCCGCCGCGCTGGAACAGATCCCGGCATCGGCTGTCTCTTCCCTGGATGATGTCCTGGCGGCCGATCTCATGGCCCGCGAATTCGTTACAAAACAGATTTCCGCCTGAAGGTCGCGCTGCATGAGCTTGATCGATTACCTCGTCCCGTTTGTCGGCGCACTTGCGATTCTGATCGTGATCCACGAACTTGGGCATTTTCTCGTGGCCCGATGGTGCGGCGTCAAGGTGCTGCGTTTTTCGCTGGGGTTCGGCAAGGTGTTGGCAAGTGTCAGAGCCGGACGGGATGGCACGGAGTGGAGCGTCAGCGCCTTTCCGCTCGGCGGATACGTGAAAATGCTCGATGAGCGCGAAGGGCCGGTTGCCGAGCACGAAAGAGCGCGCGCTTTCAACAGGCAAACGGTGGGCAAGCGCTTTGCGATCGTGGCGGCTGGGCCGGTTGCGAATCTCTTGCTCGCAGTAGTGCTCTACTGGGGGCTGTTTTCAACCGGTAGCGACGAGTTGCGACCGAAGATTGCTGCCCCTCTTGCGGCATCGCCTGCCTCGGTTGCCGGACTGATTGCGGGTGACAGCATCGAGCTGATTGACGGCGACCCGGTGCGCAGCTGGCAAGAGCTGCGTTGGCGTCTGCTTACCCATGCGATTGATGGCAACACGATCAATCTCGGGGTGCGTAGCGAGGGCTCGCAAGCGCTTGCAGAAAGAACGATCTCGCTCGGAGGGCTTTCGATAGACGAGTCCGGCGAGGATCTGGTAAAGCAGATCGGATTGGTACCTTACCGCCCAAAAATACCGGCCGAGATCGGCCGTGTTGCGGAAGGAAGTCCGGCTGAACGAGCAGGAATGAAGCCCGGCGACCTCGTTATCGCGATCGATGAGCGTCCATTGACGGACTGGGGGGATTTGGTCCACGTCGTGAAAGCGTCGGCGGGCAAGCCTTTGGTGTTCACGATTGAACGGGGAGAGAAGCGCGAGAAACTGGCGGTAACGCCTGAAGCCGAAATGGTGGATGGACAACCGGTGGCGAGAATCGGCGTGGCGGTGAAGGATCGCCCGGAGTTGCGCGAAGCGATGTTTGTCACCATCCGGTACGGAATTCTCGAGGCATTCGCGAAAGCGGTCCGGCAAACCTGGGAGACGAGCACCCTCTCGGTATCGGTGATTGGCAAGATGCTGTTTGGTGACGTCTCCTGGAAAAACCTCAGTGGCCCGGTGACCATTGCCGACTACGCTGGCCAGTCCGCACAGCTTGGGCTCGCCCAGTATCTTAAATTTCTGGCCCTGATCAGCATCAGCCTCGGCGTGCTGAACCTGCTTCCCATCCCGGTGCTGGACGGTGGACACTTGCTGTATTATACGATCGAGATCATAAAGGGCAGCCCGATTCCGGAGCGCTTCATGGAGATCGGCCAACAGGTGGGCATGGCGGTCCTGCTCATGCTGATGGGCTTTGCCTTCTACAACGACATCAATCGCCTTATTTCCGGCTGAACAATTCATGAAACGTAAGCTTCTTTCAGGGCTTGTAGCGGCCCTTTTCGCCGTAGCTTTGCCCGCGGCAGCCTTCGATCCCTTTGTTATCAAGGATATACGTGTCGAAGGCATTCAGCGTACCGAAGCAGGGACGATCTTCAATTATCTGCCGGTCAAGGTGGGTGACCGTTTCACCGAGGAGCAGGCGTCCGAGTCGATCCGCGCATTGTTTGCGACAGGTTTCTTCAAGGATGTCCGGATCGAAACCGACGGCGGCGTGCTGGTCGTCGTGGTCGACGAGCGCCCGGCGATCGCCCAGATCACCTTCGACGGTGTCAAGGAGTTCGACAAAGAAGCGCTCAAGAAGGGTTTGCGCGAAGTAGGGCTAGCCGAATCGAGAATCTTTGACCGTGCGTTGCTCGAGCAGGCAGAGCAGGAGCTCAAGCGACAATACCTTTCCCGGGGCCTGTATGCCGCACAGATCACGACGACCACGACACCGCTCGAGCGCAATCGCGTGGCTGTCAACTTCAAGGTTGTCGAGGGCGATGTAGCTAAGATCCGTCAGATCAAGATCGTTGGTGCAAAAGCCTTTAAGGAAAAGGAGCTGATCGACCTCTTTCAGCTCACGACGCCGACCTGGTTTACCTGGTATTCCAAGAACGATCAATATTCGAAGCAGAAGCTCTCTGCCGATCTCGAAAGCCTGCGCTCGTTTTATCTGAACCAGGGTTATCTCGATTTCAACGTCGATGCAACCCAGGTTTCCATCACGCCCGACAAGAAAGACATCTACATAACGATCAATCTGAGCGAGGGTGAAAAGTACACTGTGTCGGGCGTCCGTCTTACCGGCGATCTGATTCTCCCGGAGGCAGAGTACGCGAAACTGGTGACAATACGTCCTGGAGAGGTGTTTTCGCGTGAGCGCCTGACTGAAACGAACAAGGCGATCACCGATCGGCTCGGAAATGAAGGCTATGCATTCGCGAACGTGAATGCGGCCCCCGAGCTGGACAAGGAGAAACGCACTGTCGCATTTACGATTTTCGTAGATCCGGGCCGTCGGGTATACGTACGTCGCATCAATGTTGGCGGCAATACCAAGACGCGTGATGAGGTGGTGCGGCGCGAGATGCGGCAGCTCGAGGGTGCGTGGTACGACGGCGAAAAGATCAATCGGTCCCGGACGCGGATCGAGCGGTTGGGTTACTTCGACGAGGTTAACGTCGAGACGCCGGCGGTGACTGGCACCACGGATCAGGTTGATCTGAACTTCACGGTAAAGGAGCGGCCCACTGGCAATCTGACGCTTGGTGCGGGTTTCTCCAGTTCCGAGAATCTGGTGCTTTCCGCGTCGATCGCTCAGCAGAACCTGTTCGGATCAGGAAACTCTGCGTCATTGCAGGTGAATACCAGCAGCACGAACCGGACAATTGCGCTGTCGTTCACCAACCCTTACTACACGCCGGATGGTCTGAGTCTCGGTTGGGACATCTATCAGCGCAATATCGATCCTACCTCGACGACAATCGCACCGTACAAGACATCATCGGTAGGCGGTGGGGTCAGGGTAGGAGTGCCGATCGCCGAGGATGATTCGATATCTTTTGGGTTGGCAGTCGATCAGACGACGATCACGACCTTCAGTGGCGATCCGGATTATGGCGACAGTCCGCAGCAGTATTATGACTTCTGCGATGAGTATGGAAATCGGGCCAAATGTACGGTTTCCAGTCTTGTCGGCACCGTCGGCTGGGCGCGCGACAAACGGGACAGTTTCCTTTACCCCCGGGCAGGAACTTATCAGCGCTTCGCTGTAGAGGCTGCCTTGCCGGTCGGTGATCTTCGCTACGGCAAGCTCTCATACCAGCACCAGCACTGGATTCCGATCGGGACGCGTGACTATGCGCTGATGCTGAACGGAGAAGTCGGCTGGGCCCACGGCTATGGTGGCCGTACGCTACCGTTTTACAAGAACTTCTTCGTTGGTGGCATTGGCTCGGTCAGGGGCTTCGAGCAAAGCTCGCTGGGGCCGACGATCACTCAAACCGATGGGTCTGTCGACAGCCTCGGCGGCAACCGCAAGCTCGTTGGTAATGCCGAGTTTTATTTCCCGATTCCGGGCACCGGCAAGGAGCGGGCATTCCGCATGTCGGCTTTCCTCGATGGCGGACAGGTCTGG
This sequence comes from Cognatazoarcus halotolerans, assembly GCF_009800965.1. Classification (GTDB taxonomy): domain Bacteria; phylum Pseudomonadota; class Gammaproteobacteria; order Burkholderiales; family Rhodocyclaceae; genus Cognatazoarcus; species Cognatazoarcus halotolerans. Next base: position 201,149 of record NZ_WUAF01000005.1, read on the forward strand.
GGGCAGGACGAGAAGTTCAGCCTCTCAGACTTGCGCTACAGTACGGGTTTGGCATTCTCCTGGAGTTCTCCGATCGGACCGCTCAAGTTCAGCCTTGGTTGGCCGCTCAAGTCGGAGAAGGGTGACAAGACGCAGAAATTCCAGTTCCAGCTGGGTTCGGTGTTTTGAGCGAAGCAGTATTTTGTGAGGAGGTTTGTGTGAAGAAACTCGTAACCAGCCTGGCAGTCGGCACTGCGCTCGTGGCGTTCTCCCTATCGGCATTTGCCGAAACCAAGATTGGTTTTGTCAATTCCGATCGGGTGATGCGTGATGCCGGGCCTGCAGTAAAGGCACAGAAGAAGCTGGAGAAGGAATTCGAGAAGCGCGACCGTGACCTGCAGGAGGCAAGCAAGCAGCTGAGAACGCTCCAGGATACGCTCGAAAGGAACGGTGTCACCATGGCCGAGTCCGATCGCCGAGCCAAGGAGCGGGAGTTCAATGATCTGAACCGTGAATTCCAGCGCAAGCAGCGAGAGTTTCGGGAAGACCTGAATCAGCGACGCAATGAGGAACTGGCTTCCGTCCTTGAGCGCGCCAACAAGGCGATCAAGCAGATTGCCGAAAGTGAGAATTACGACATCATCTTCCAGGAAGCGGTATACGCGAATCCCAGGATCGACATTACGGACAAGGTATTGAAAGCGCTTGCCGATAACGGAAAAGCGGCCGACGGAAAATAGAATGCCCGGTAAGGAGCGCGCGTTTCGACTGTCGGAGATCGTTTCGGCTCTTGGCGGGGAGCAAATGGGGACAGGTGATCCGTTGATCGTGCGGATTGCCACGCTGGAAAATGCGGGGGACGGGGAGATCGCCTTCTTTTCGAATCCTCGTTATCGTTCGCAGCTCAACGATTGTTCTGCGTCCGCGCTAATTCTTTCGCCTGATGCGGCTGGGTTGTGGGCTCGTCCCGCGATTCTGGCCGCCGACCCCTATCTTTACTTCGCGGAAGTCGCCACTCTCTTCACTCCTCCTCGCGGTGCGTGCCCCGGAATCCACCAGTCAGCGGTTGTCGAATCCACCCTGAGCGATGAAGTTGAGGTGGCGGCCGGAGCCTGGATCGGGCCGGATGTCGCCATCGGCGACGGATCGGTAATTGGCGCAGGATGCCGGATCGGCGATGGCGTGACGCTGGGCGCCGGTGTCCGCCTGATGCCCGGAGTCACGATTTATCCGGGTTGCATCCTCGGAAATCGTGTGCTCGTACATTCCGGGGCGGTCATCGGCTCAGACGGATTCGGGTTCGCGCGAAAGAAGGACGCGAGCTGGTACAAAATTCCTCAGACCGGCAGGGTGGTGATTGGGGACGACGTCGAGGTCGGGGCCAATACGACGATCGACAGAGGTGCGCTGGACGATACCGTTATCGGCGACGGGGTCAAGCTCGACAACCAGATCCAGATCGGCCACAACGTACGCATCGGCGCGCATACGGCAATCGCCGGATGTGTAGGGATCGCAGGCAGTACACGGATTGGCGAGCGCTGTATGGTCGGCGGCCAGGCCGGTATCATCGGACACCTTGAGATCGCCAGTGATGTGGTGATTTCGGCAGGTACCTTGGTGACCAAATCGATCAGCCGAAAAGGCGTCTATACCGGCAACCTGCCGGTTCAGGCGCACGCCGAATGGGTCAAGAACTTTGCCCACCTTCGCCATCTGGATGCAATGGCGGATAGAATACGCGCCCTCGAACATCGACTGGCTGAACTGGAGAAATCGTGAGCACAATCGAGATCCACGAGATCCTTGAGTATCTTCCCCACCGTTACCCCTTCCTGTTGGTGGATCGGGTGCTCGAACTGGAAGAAGGGAAGCGCGTTCTTGCTGTCAAGAACGTGACCATGAATGAGCCATTCTTCCAGGGGCATTTCCCGAACAATCCGGTCATGCCCGGCGTTCTCATCATCGAAGCGATGGCCCAGGCGGCTGCTGTGCTTTCGTTCAAGACGATGGATACGAAGCCCGATGCCGATTCGGTTGTGTACTTCGCCGGAATCGACGCAGTACGCTTCAAGCGTCCGGTCGTTCCGGGAGACCAACTGATGATGGAAGTCCATATCGTGCGGAACATGCGCAACATATGGAAATATCAGGGCGTGGCGAAGGTCGATGGCGAGGTCGCGGCCGAAGCCGAACTGATGTGCGCCCTCAAGAGCCGCAAATGATTCATCCCACAGCCATCGTCCATCCGGATGCGCGTATCGGCGATGGTGTCGAGATCGGCCCCTACTCGATCATCGGCGCCAATGTCGAGATCGGTGATGAATGTCGTATCGGCCCTCACGTTGTGATCGAGGGCAACACGCGGATCGGCCGGGAAAACAGGATTTTTCAGTTCTGTTCGATCGGCGCCGCACCGCAGGACAAGAAGTACGACGACGAGCCGACGCGACTCGAGATCGGTGATCGCAATACCATTCGGGAGTTTTGTTCGTTCAATGTCGGCACTGCGCAAGACGCGGGTGTAACAATTGTCGGCAATGACAACTGGATCATGGCCTACGTGCATGTGGCGCACGACTGTGTGGTCGGAAATAACACGATTTTCGCCAACAATGCCACCCTCGCCGGGCATGTGCAGGTCGGCGACTGGGCAATCCTGGGTGGCTTCACTGGCGTTCATCAGTTCGGCCGCGTTGGTGCCCATTCCTTTTGTGGCGTCGGGACAGTCCTCACCCAGGATCTTCCGCCCTACGTCACGGTCTCCGGAAATCCTGCGGCGCCACATGGCATCAATAGCGAAGGGCTCAAGCGACGCGGATTCTCGGCTGATGACATCGCGGCAATCAAGCGGGCGTACCGTACGCTATACCGTTCCGGGCTTGCGCTCGGAGAGGCAAGGCTCAGGATTGCCGAGAGTGCCGCAGAGTCGGAAGCAGTAAGACTCTTTTCCGATTTTATTGCCGATTCCGGTCGCGGCATCGTCCGTTGAGCCGATGGTCATCCGTATTGCAATGGTCGCTGGCGAAGCGTCTGGCGACCTTCTGGCCAGTCACCTGATTCGCGCCTTGCGGCGCCATCTTCCCGAGGTCGAGTTCTACGGTATCGGCGGTCCCAAGATGCAGCGCGAAGGCTTCAACGCGCATTGGCCCTCTGAGCGACTGGCGGTTCATGGCTATGTTGATGCACTGAAGCGCTATCGTGAGTTGTCCTCGATCCGCCGGGGGCTGCTCGCTGAAATGCTGAAGCATCCACCCGACGCGTTTATTGGCGTCGATGCTCCGGACTTCAACCTCTGGCTCGAGGCGCGGATGAAGAAAGCAGGAGTGCCTGCCATCCATTTCGTCAGCCCTTCGATCTGGGCGTGGAGAGCTGGCCGGCTGGAAAATATTGTTCGCTCGGTCACCCACATGCTGTGCCTGTTTCCGTTCGAGCCGGCGCTTTACGAGGGGCGTGGGATCGACGTTACCTACGTGGGTCATCCATTTGCCGATGAATTGCCGCTTCATCCCGACCGCGAGACGATCCGCGAGCAGCTTGCGCTACCGGTCGAGCAGCCGATCATTGCGCTGTTGCCTGGCAGCCGGCAGTCCGAGGTTCGCAATCTCGGGCCCGTGTTCATCGAGACCGCGAAGCTGATCATCGAGCGGCGACCCGAGGTGCGTTTCATCGTACCGCTTGCCACACGGGAAACGCGACAGCTATTCGAGCAGGCCTTGCATGACGCCGGTGCGAGCGAGTTGCCGATCAGGATGTTGTTCGGCCATGCCGTGGAGGCAATGACCGCAGCCGACGCAGTGCTTGTTGCAAGTGGCACGGCAAGTCTCGAGGCGGCGCTGCTGAAGCGCCCGATGGTGATCTCCTACCGCATGGGAAAGTGGCAATACAGACTCATGAAACGGATGGCCTACCTGCCTTGGGTGGGGTTGCCCAATATCTTGTGTCGCGAATCGGTCGTTCCGGAACTGCTTCAGGATGATGCGACGCCGGAGAAATTGGCCGAGGCACTGGAGTCCTGGCTCGACGACACGGACCGGCGCAGGGCGCTTGAAGAGCGCTTCATGGCCTTGCATCTCGAACTCCGGCAGGGAACAGCCGAGAAGGCCGCTGCGGCGATTCTGCCCTATGTCACAGGTATCCGCGCATGATCTGCGGGGTTGACGAGGCCGGTCGGGGACCCTTGTGCGGGGCGGTCGTTGCCGCGGCCGTGATCCTCGACCCGGCACGACCGATTCCCGGTCTTGCGGATTCGAAGAAACTCTCGGAAAAGCAGCGCGAGCGTCTTGCGCCCTTGATCCGAGAGCATGCGCTCGCGTGGTCGATCGGCGAGGCCAGCGTTGCAGAGATCGACAGCCTCAATATCCTGTACGCCACGATGCTGGCGATGAAACGGGCGGTGGAGCGCCTCTCGATGACGCCCAGCGAGGTTTTGGTCGATGGCAACCGCTGCCCCGAGCTTTCGCTGCCAGTAAGGGCGATCGTCAAGGGCGATTCCCTCGAGCCGGCGATATCGGCCGCGTCGATCCTCGCCAAAACCGTTCGCGACGAGCAGATGCGGGCACTCGATCGGCGCTATCCCCAGTACGGTTTCGCGATTCACAAGGGCTACCCGACAGCCGCACATCTTGCGGCCCTAAAGCGATTCGGAGCTTCCGATGCGCATCGGCGCAGCTTCGGGCCGGTGCGCACGATCCTGTCAAACCCGCCGCTCTGGCCGGAGGATGAGTTCTGATGACGCAACTGCAACCGTTCATGCTCGTTTGCCATCTGCTCGGGGTGATCGTGTGGGTCGGCGGCATGGTCTTCGCATGGCTCTGCCTGCGCCCGGCCGCAGCGGTGCTGGCGCCTGCCGATCGTCTCACCTTGTGGGGCGCCGTGTTTCAGCGCTTCTTTGCCATGGTCTGGATCGCCATTGCCCTGACGCTGGGCTCCGGGCTGGTAATGATGCTCGTCACAGGTTTCGCGCACGCGCCGCCAGCCTGGCACATCATGATGTTGACCGGCGCAGTCATGACCGGTGTGTTCGTTTCGATCTGGATTGGTCCATGGCCAGCGTTGTGCTCGGCGCTCGCGGCGCAGGACTGGGCGGCTGGCGCCAGCGCGCTTGCGAGTATTCGTAAGCGCGTCGGTTTCAATCTCACGCTCGGCCTCATTACCGTCGCAGTCGCGACGCTCGGACCCACGCTTTCGACGTGATGAAGCATATAACCTCGCGCGACAATCCACAGCTAAAGCATCTGCATGGGCTCGCTCGATCCGGGCGGGAAAGGCGAAAATCTGGCGAAACGCTGCTCGACGGTGCACACCTTCTTGCTGCCGCCCTTGACGCTGGCGTGGTACCGACAACCCTGGTCGTCAGTGAAAGCGCGCAGCACAAGGCTGAGAATGCAAATCTGCTCGAACGCGGTGGCGGTGCGAAACTCATCTGTCTTCCCGATGCTCTGTTCGCGCATGTCAGTCCGGTTGACACGCCGTCGGGCCTGCTGGGTGTCATCAGGATGCCCCCGCCGGTCATGCCCGGTGCACTCAGCGGCTCGGTACTGTTGCTCGAGGGGGTGCAGGATGCGGGAAACCTCGGAACGATGCTGCGTACCGCGGCAGCGGCCGGTATCGGCTTTGCGCTGCTGACCGAGGGCTGTGCGCAGGCCTGGTCCCCCAAAGTGTTGCGGGCCGGAATGGGCGCGCACTTCGGCATGGAGATTTTCGAGCACGTGGACGTCGGTGAGATGGTGTCGCGCTTTGCCGGCAAGATCCTTGCGACGAGCCTGGGAGACGGCGCAGGCTTGCTCTACGAGCAAGATCTGAGTGGGCCCGTGATGTGGATGTTCGGTGCGGAAGGGGCCGGGCTATCAGCCGCCGCGCAGGCCCTCGCCACGGTACGGGTAAGGATTCCGATGCCCGGTGAGATGGAGTCGCTCAACGTGGCTGCTGCCGCGGCGATCTGCCTTTTCGAGCAGGTTCGACAACAGAATGGATGAACGCGCCACGGGTCAAAGCGGTTCAAGAAAATGGGCGCCACTGGCGCCCGATTATTCTGGCTGTCCGGAGTTCCGGACGGCTATCGTGACGCTTGACGGCGGGGTGAGGCGAGGGCTTGCAGGGAGCCGCAGATGGCGCGGACACCGTCGATCAGGTAGCTTCCCGAGAGGTGATTGCGCAGGTGCCGGCCCTCAGCCAGGAAGTATTCCATGTCTTGCAGGTTGGGCGAATCGGCAGCACCATCGTATTTCGTTTCGTGATCGGCGGCATCGTTCGCGCCGATCGAAGGTTTGAGATGGGTGGCCAGATTCCAGAGAGCGGCACTGCGCAAGCGGCGGCCTTGCTCGAGATAGGCGGCCATGTCTGCAGTAGCGCTTCGCGATCCGGCGAGTCGGCCATTCGTGCATTCTTGCATGTGATTTCCTTGTCTCGTGATCGTCCGGGTGGCTTCGGACTTCTTTATTTTCCTTTTGCGAGCAATACTTTAAAGTTGCTGCTGCAACGCAGCAAGACAACTGTTTTTAGACCTGTATAAGTTGAATGAATCAATCCGATGGCGCGCTCGCTTCCTCCCCTGCTTTCGCTGCGTGTCTTTGAATCCTGTGCACGGCTGCGCAGTTTCAAAAGGGCTGCGGAAGAATTGCACGTCACGCCGGCGGCGGTCAGTCATCAGATAAAGGCACTGGAAGAGCACTTGGGGGTGGCGTTGTTCAGACGGCTTACCCGGCAGATAGAGTTGACCCCTTCGGCAGAGTTGATGCTGCCAAAGATACGCGAGGGTCTCGACTGCTTCGTCGCGGCCGTCGATGCGGTTCGTCCTGATTCCGATAGCGGTACTTTGACGATCTGTCTGCCTCCCTCGCTCGCGTCACGCTGGCTGATTCATCGACTTCAGGATTTTTCCGAGCGCCATCCCGAAATTCAGCTTCGGGTTGGCACCAACCTCTCGACGATAGACAGCCACGACGGCAGTGCGGGAGAGGATCTCTCGGCTTTGCGCGAAGGGCGGGTGGACCTCGAAGTCCGGTTCGGTTCAGGTGAATATGAAGGGATGGATTCTTCGTTGATGTTCGAGGTCAGCTACCTCGCCGTGTGTGCCCCCGGTTTGCTCAAGGGCAAACGACCGCTCCGGCATCCCCGCGATTTGAGTTATCACACGTTGATTCACGACGATACCGTTCGCGATCGTTCCGAGCGACCGAACTGGGCGGACTGGCTGGCCGCCGCTTGCGAGACTGGTGTGGATGCCAGTCGCGGCCCACATTTCAGCAATTCCAGCCTCGCGCTGGAGGCGGCAATGGACGGCATGGGCGTTGCCCTCGCACTACGCCCGCTTCTGACCCATGACATCGCGGCGGGCAGGCTCGTCGTTCCATTCGACGTGGCTGTTCCGTCTGGGTACGCCTATCACGTTGTCACCACGACAACTGCGTCGGAACGGACGATCGTGCGACGCTTCAAGGAATGGCTGCTCGAAGAGTCACGTCGCCTCCTGAAACGCGCCGACGAGCTTGGCCAGAGCGGGACTGCCTGACGGGCGCGCATTGCAGATAGGCTGATGCAGAGGTTGCCATCCGGGTGTTGTTGCGCTGTTGTCGAAACATCGGTTTGGCTGGACGAGATCGCGATGCCGTGAATGCGATATTGCCCGCACACGGCGATGAAGCCTGACGGGCGATGCTTCTGGGCAAGCGCTGGGCGAGCCGTGAAGACCGTGCCTTCAGCGAATGCGAACACCCGTCGATCTGGCTACACGGCGTCGCGGTCGGTGTCCGCGTGCGTCGGGCGGTTGCCACAGGGTTCTGCCGCCAGGCTGTCTCGAATCGATGCGACCGCTAGCGGCGATTGTGCTGTCTGGCGTCAGAGTCGATCCAACAGGTCACACGTGGGATTCAGCGTGCCCGGCGAGTGACCATCCGCGACATGCGGCAGGGTGGCCAGAAGCGGCGCGCCCAGATGGTGTTGCAGGGCCGAGATGTTTTCGTCGAAGCGGAGCATTCCGGGATCGATACGATTCGCAATCCAACCGGCCAAGGTCAGGCCGCGAGCGCGAATGGCTGCTGCCGTAAGAAGTGCATGATTGATGCACCCGAGTTTCATGCCGACCACCAGGATGATCGGCAGCCCCAGGTCGGCCGCGAGATCGGCGGTGTCGTAGGAGGCGCCCAGCGGAACCCGGAAGCCGCCGACGCCTTCGACGACGACCATATCCGCCAATTCCCGGAGTTGGGCAAAGGCGCGCAGTATCGGCGCCGCGGACAACTCGATGCCTTCTTCCGCGGCGGCAATGTGTGGCGCAATTGGCGCCTTCAGGCCGAACGGATTGACCAGGGCCGGACTGGCAGGAACCGTACTTGCACCCATCAGACGCAGGACGTCTTCGTTGACAAGGTCGCCGTTGTGTTCGATCAGGCCGGCTGCGACGGGCTTCATTCCGACCACTTCAAGGCCACGGGAAGCAAAGTGCGTCAGCAGCGCGCAGCTAAGGAATGTCTTTCCGACCTCGGTATCGGTTCCGGTGACGAAGCAGGCGTATTTTTTCATTGCTGTCATGGTTTTTCGAGGGCCAGAAGAATGACGTCGTAGGTTGCCGGCAAGAGCCCGTCGGCCTGTCGGTAGCCTTCGTAGCTGGCTTCCAGCACCCGCCATTGTTGTCGGAGAAGCGGTTTGCGCGGGCTGTCACCGAGGCTGTGGGCGCCGATCGCACGGATATCGTTCAAGAGCCCGCGCAGGCTCCTGTTCCATGCATGACAGCGCTTTTCGCGTAGTTCCCGCACCCGTAGACCGGCTGTCGAGGCAGCTGCCGTCCAGGCTCCTGGTGCGTGAAAGTCGATGACGTGGCGTGCCTTGTCGACGCACCCGAAGGCGCGGCGCAATTCTTCGAAGGTGCCAGGACCGAGGCTGGCGACCCAGGTACGTCCGCCGGGCTTGAGCACTCTGGCAATCTCGGTGAACGCGCGTTCGGGTGTGCTCCATTGCAAGGCGAGGCTGGACCACACCGCGTCGATGGATGCATCGGGAAGCGGCATTGCTTCCAGGTCGGCGCAAAGCGCCACGACGCCCGGGCCGGCAGGAAGCCGGCGCAGCATTGCCGGCGCGAAGTCAAGTGCGATCCGCGTAGCTGCCGGTGCGTGCTCGCCCAGACAGGTCAGCCCGAAACCAGTGCCGCAGCCGGCGTCGAGCAACAGGCCACCTGTTTCGCGAAGGCCATGAGATGTCGCCAGGTGGGCCAGATGACCGCAGATCTCGCGCTGGACCGAGGCTGCATTGTCGTAGCTCTCGGCGGCGCCATCGAAAGCCTTACGGATGGCGCGCTTGGCCTCAACGCGGTCAGTCATCGAGAAAACTCTCGATCAGGCTTGCACACTCCTGCGGACGGGAGAGCAGGGGGGCGTGACCGCAGCCCTTGAAGACGCTGAGCCGTGCGCCGGCCACATTGTCTGCAAGCCACTCGGCAGCGCCGACTGGCATGAGTGCGTCACTGTCGCCATGGAGAAGCCTCAGCGGGACATCGAGTGCGATGAGGTCGGCCCGCAAGTCGGAATCTGCCAGTACCCGAAGCCCGTCGGCGAGTGCATTGTTGCTGTCGCGGGTGTGCGTCATGCGTGTCGCCTCCAGCTCGCGGCCGACGGTGCGGCGGTGCGCATCGCCCATTACCTGGAGTGCGGCAAACCGGCGCAGCGTTGCCGCGGGATCGTTTTCGAAACCACGGCGGAACTGGTCGACGGTGCTCTGCTCGAGGCCATGCGACCAATCCGCTCCGGCAACGAAGCGCGGGGTCGGAGCAATCAGTATCAGGGCTGCCACGAGCGGGGGGTGATGCACGGCAAGCTGCAGGGCAAGCATCGCTCCGAGCGACCAGCCACAGAGCACGGCGGGGCCATCGAGCCGGCTTGCGAGTGTATCGGCCCAGCAGGTGAGGGTCGCGTTGCTGGCGGCCGGCGTATCACCGAGGCCGGGCAAATCAAGCAAACGCGCGGAACGGCCGGTGCGCAGATGGCCGATCAACGGCGCCCACACGGATGCCTTTGAACCCCAGCCGGGAATGAAGGTGAGGGGAGCGGTCATCAAGGCGCCAGTCGGTTCAGTGTGTCGGTCAGACGCAGGACGTCTTCATGCGTATGGGCCGCCGTCAACGAGATGCGCAGGCGTGCGCTTCCCACCGGGACCGTAGGGGGGCGGATCGCGGGAACCCAGATGCTTTCCTGTTGAAGTCTGGCAGCGACGTCCAGGGTGCGCTGATTGTCGCCAATCACGATCGGCTGGATCGGGGTCCGGGATGACAGGAGGTGCCAGCGTTGCAGATCGAGGTGCCCGGTCAAGGTGGCAATCAGGGCCTGCAGATGATTCCGTCGCGACGTACCGTCTTCGATGAGCCTCAGGCTGCACAGCAGTGCATGGCTCAGCGCAGGCGGAGGTGCCGTGGTAAAGACATAGCTGCGCGCCTTCTGCATCAGCCACTCGATTACATCGGCGTTTCCCGCCACGAAGGCACCGGCTGCGCCGGCGGCCTTGCCCAGCGTGCCCATGTAGATCAGACGCCATGACGAGAGTCCGAAATGTGCCACGCTGCCGCGCCCGCCCGGGCCGAGGACGCCGAAGCCATGGGCGTCGTCCACCACCAGCCAGGCATCGTGGCGCTCGGCGAGCTCGAGCAAGGCGGGCAGCGGTGCGATGTCACCGTCCATGCTGAACACTGCGTCGCTGACGATCAGTTTACGACGCGCCGTCGAATGCGCGAGTGCGTGTTCCAGCCTGTCAAGGTCGCAATGCGGGTAGCGGGTGAGGGTGGCGCGCGCAAGCAAGGCCGCATCGACCAGCGATGCGTGATTGAGGCGGTCCGCGAAAATTTCGTCGCCGCGTCCGCTGAAAGCCGGAAGGATTCCGAGGTTCGCCAGATACCCGGTGCCGAAGGCGAGCGCACGTTCGGTGCCGCAAAACCCGGCAAGCGCCTGTTCCAGCTCGTCGACAACCGCGTAATGGCCGCTCACCAGCGCCGAAGCGCCCGACCCGCTGCCCCACAGGCGGGCCCCTTCGGCAAGTGCCTCGGCGAGCAGCGGTTCGCTGGCGAGGCCGAGGTAATCGTTGCTGCAAAAGGCGAGCATCGGACGCCCGTCGATTACCGCGCGTGGGCTGCACTGCGTCTCCAGGCTTCTGCGTCGGCGCCGCAGGGCCCGGATGTCGAGGTCGGCAAGGCCGGCGCGCAGATCGTCGATCAGCACCGCGGATCAGCCCAGTGCCACCGCTAGCGCTGCGTCGGCACCCGCCAGCATTTGCTCGGTCAACGCCTGATCCAACACGTACGGCGGCATGAAGTAGACGGTATTGCCGATCGGCCGGAGCAGCACGCCGGCTTCCAGCGCAGCGGTAAAGAAACGCTGGGCAAAATCCGGCGCCGCATCCACGACGTCAAAAGCGAGAATCATGCCTTGCTGGCGCAGGTTCGCGATCCTTGGGTGATTGGCCCAGCGTACTCGGGCACCTTCGCTGAGCCATCCGGCCCGCAGGCGGTTGGCCGTGAGGACGTCATCCTCCCCGAAAATGTCCAGGGTCGCGAGCGCGGCGCGGCAGGCCAGTGGATTGCCGGTGTAGGAGTGCGAGTGAAGGAAGCCGCGGCGGGGATCGTCATGGTAGAAGGCGGCGTAGATTTCATCACTGCTCAGCACCAGCGAGAGCGGCAGATAACCGCCCGAAATACCCTTGGAAAGGCAGATGAAGTCGGGCCAGTCCGATGGTGCCGCGATGGCGTGCTCGAATGCGAAGAAGGTGCCGGTCCTGCCGCAGCCGACCGCGATTTCGTCGGCGACCAGATGCACCGAATAAGTGGTGCACAGCTGCCGGGCGAGGCGCAGATATTCTGGGTCGTACATCACCATGCCGGACGCGCCTTGTACCAGCGGCTCGACGATCAGCGCCGCGGTCTGCGCATGATGCGCCCGCAACCAGTGCTCCAGCTCAGCGGCGGCACGTCGCGCCACGTCGGCTGACGATTCGCCTGTGCATGCGAGCCTCGCATCGGGACTCGCTACAGTGGCGGCCTGCCGCACCAGCGGCGCATAGGCATCGCGGAAGATCGCCACATCGGTCACGGCAAGCGCGCCGGCGGTTTCACCGTGGTAGCTGCCCGCCAGGCTTACGAAGCCGTTCTTTTCCGGTTTGCCGTGGTTTCGCCAGTAGTGGACGCTCATCTTCAGCGCAATCTCGGTCGCCGAGGCGCCGTCGGAAGCATAGAAAGCATGGCCGAGCCGGTTTCCGGTAAGCGCCGAGAGGCGCTCGGAGAGCTCGACCACCGGCTCGTGGGTAAAGCCTGCCAGCATGACGTGATCAAGCGTTTCGAGCTGGTCGCAGAGCGCGCGATTGATGCGCGGATTGCAGTGGCCGAAAAGGTTGGTCCACCATGAACTGATACCGTCGAGCAGGCGTCGCCCCTGCTCGTCGATCAACCAGGGGCCTTGTGCACGGACGATGGGCAGCAGCGGCAGCTTTTCATGGTGCTTCATCTGCGTGCAGGGGTGCCAGACGGCTGCAAGCGAACGGTCAAGCAGGGAAGGTTGGGGCATGGGCCTGAAACATTCGGCAAAAAACGCCGCGAATGGTGCGCGTGACGGGAAGAGGTGTCAATTGCGCGCGGATCCGGCACGCGCAGCAGGGCGGATGGATTTGCTAACATCGGCCCTTGCGTCGTCCCGCCCCGCGCGATCATGCCTCGGTAGCGGGTCTCACCTCATCGCTCACGGATTCCCATGCTGATTGTTCTTTCTCCCGCAAAGGCGCTCGATTACGACACTCCGCCGACAACCGAAACGTTCACCCAACCGGCATTTCTGGAGCAGTCGCAACAGCTGATCGAGATCCTGCGCGAATGCAGCCCGGCCGAGATCGCGCGGTTGATGAGCCTGTCGGACCAGCTTGCTGCGCTCAATGTGGCCCGTTACGAGCAGTGGCACCCCGCGTTCTCTCCAGCCAATGCCAAGCAAGCGGTGCTCGCCTTCAACGGTGATGTCTATGAGGGGCTGGCAGCGCCCGCGCTGGACCAGGCATCGCTCGAGTGGGCCCAGGCGCATCTGCGTATCCTTTCGGGGCTCTATGGCGTGCTGAGGCCGCTCGATCTGATGCAGCCCTATCGACTCGAGATGGGTACCCGGCTCGAAACCGGGCGTGGCAAGACGCTCTACGCATTCTGGGGCGAGCGGATTACCGACGAGATCAATCGCTTGCTCGACGAGCAACGGGCCGCGGGCGAGCAGGCGGTTCTGGTCAATCTCGCATCGACCGAGTACTTCAAATCGGTCCGGCGGAACAAGCTGCGGGGTCGGCTGGTGACGCCGGTGTTCGAAGACTGGAAGGGCGGGCGCTACAAGATCATCAGCTTCTTCGCCAAGCGTGCGCGTGGGCTGATGAGCCGCTACGCCATCGATCACCGCGTCGACGACGTCGAATCGCTCAAGGATTTCGATTCGGAAGACTACCGCTTCGCGGCGGAGGCATCCGATGCCGACACCTGGGTGTTCCGCCGGCGCGTGGCCTGATTTCGGGAGCAAGCATGCGTATCAGTTCGAGTTTCGATTCGGGAGCCATCGAGGTCGTTTCGGTGGTCGATGCGGAGCACATCCGCCTGCGGTTGCGGGCGGATAACGCGGCGGATTTTCGCCAGTGGTTTCATTTCCGGCTGCAGGGTGCCGCCGGAAAGCACGTCGTGATGTACATCGAGAACGCGGCTGAGGCCGCATACCCGGGCGGGTGGCCCGGGTATCGGGCGGTGGCGAGCCATGATCGTCGCGAATGGTTCCGGGTGCCGGGCACACGCTACGAGAACGGTCAGCTCGTCATCGAGCACAGCCCCGAGCGCGACAGTGTTTACTACGCCTATTTCGAGCCGTATTCGCACGAGCGGCACCTCGACCTGCTCGGCAGGGTCGAGCTGTCCCCGTTTGCGGAAGTGCGTAACCTCGGCGCCACGGTGGAAGGCAGGGACATCGATGTGGTGGTGGTTGGACGGCCCCGGCCCGAACGTCAACCGGTGTGGATCACCGCAAGGCAGCACCCCGGTGAAACGATGGCGGAGTGGTTCATCGAGGGGCTGCTGGAGCGGCTGCTGGACGGCGCCGATCCGGTAGCACGACGGATTCGCGAACTCGCCTCACTGTATATCGTGCCGAACATGAACCCCGACGGTGCGGTGCGTGGCAACCTACGGACCAACGCAGCCGGCGCCAACCTGAACCGCGAATGGATGAACCCGAGCATCGAGCGCAGCCCCGAGGTGATGCTGGTGCGCGCCGAGATGGAGCGTACCGGGGTGGCGCTGTTTCTCGATATACACGGCGATGAAGAACTGCCCTACGTGTTTTTCTCGACGGCCGAGGAGGTTCCGGGCTTCAGCGCAGCGTCGCTCGCCCGGCAAGAGAAGCTGATTTCGGCCTTCAAGCTTGCCAGCCCGGATTTTCAGACCGAGCACGGCTATAAGGTGGGACGTTTCGGCGAGGAGCTGCTGACGCTTGCATCGAAGTGGGTCGCCCACCGCTTCGGCTGCGTTTCACTGACCCTGGAGATGCCGTTCAAGGACAACGCGAACCTGCCGGACGGCCTGTCGGGCTGGAGTGCTGCGCGCAGCAGGAATCTCGGCGCCGCCTCGCTGGTGGCGATTCTCGCGCACCTGGAGGCAGTGGGCTGAGATCGCGAGCTCAGCCGAAGAGGTTGAGGATCCCGTCCAGTCCTGTGTACGAAATTGCATAGCTCGCCTGCGCCCGCACTACCGGCTTGGCGTGATAAGCCACGCCGATAGCGGCTGCCTCCAGCATCTCGAGGTCGTTTGCGCCGTCGCCAGTGGCGATCGTCTGGGTGTTGAGCAGGCCGATTTCGTCGCGGACCGATTCGAGCACCTTGCGCTTTGCCGCGGCATCCACGATGTCACCGACGATCCTTCCGGTGAGCTTGCCGTTTTCCACTTCCAGCCTGTTGGCGAAGGCGTGATCGAAGCCAAGGCGGTCCTTGAGGCGGTCGGTGAAGTAGGTGAATCCGCCCGACACCAGCACGGTGCGGAGACCAGCCTGGCGCAGTCCGCGCATGAGCTGCTCGGCGCCGGGGTTGAGCGTCAGGCGTTCTTCATAGACTCGCGCGAGCGCGCCTTCGTCGAGGCCCTTGAGCAGGCTGACCCGTCTGGTGAGGCTCTCGCCGAAGGCGATCTCGCCGCGCATTGCCGCTTCGGTGATTGCGGCCACTTCGGCCTTGAGGCCTTGCATGTCGGCGATCTCGTCGATGCACTCAATGCCGATCAGGGTCGAATCCATGTCCGTCACGAACAAGCCATAATCGCGCAGGCGCCGGCTATCCGGAACGTAGGCGTAATCGAGTTGCCTATCTTCACAGTAGGCCGAGACCTCCGCGAGCTGGGCTGCTTCGAGCAAGCGAAAGGCCGTACCGGTGACGCGCTGTATGCCCTGTGCCCCGGTCAGCCTGGCCAGTTCCTTGAGGGCGCGGGTTTCGATTTCAACGCCCTGGATCACCAGGTTCATGCAGCGCGGCTCCGGCCCGGCAGGACCTCGCGCAGGACGTCGTGTGCGTTGCGAATCATGGTGGCGGTGTCGTCCCAGCCGATGCAGGCATCGGTCACAGAGCAACCGTACTTGAGCTGCGTGAGATCCTTGGGTATCGATTGATTGCCCGGTTCGATATTGCTTTCGATCATCGTCCCGACCACCGAGCGGTTGCCCTCGCGGATCTGGTTGACCACATCCTTCATCACCAGCGGCTGGAACTCGGGCTTCTTCCAGGAGTTGGCGTGCGAACAATCGACCACGACATTGACTGGCAGCCCGGCCTTGGCGAGCGCCTGCTCGGCGAGCGAGATGGAAACCGAATCGTAGTTGGGGCGGCCGCCGCCGCCGCGCAGCACGGCGTGCCCGTAACGGTTGCCGCCGGTACGCAGAATGGCCGACTGACCCTTGCCGCTGATGCCCAGGAAACTGTGCGGGCGGGAGGCCGAGAGGATCGCGTTGATTGCCACGTCGAGGTCGCCATCGGTCGCATTCTTGAAACCGACCGGCGTCGACAACCCGGAGGACATCTCGCGGTGAGTCTGCGACTCTGAGGTACGTGCGCCGATCGCCGTCCAGCTGATCAGATCGCCGTAGTACTGCGGTGCGATCGGATCGAGTGCCTCGGTGCCGGTCGGCAGGCCGAGTTCGCAGACGTCCAGCAGGAACTGGCGCGCCATGGCCATGCCCTCGTCGATGCGGAACGAGTCGTCCATGTAGGGGTCGTTGATGAAGCCTTTCCAGCCGGTCGAGGTCCGCGGCTTCTCGAAATAGACCCGCATCACCAGCAGCATCGTCTCCGCAACCTCTTCGGACAGCCCCTTGAGGCGGCGAGCGTAATCGATGCCGGCAACCGGGTCATGGATTGAGCACGGCCCCACCACGACGAACAACCGGTTGTCCTCGCCATCGAGAATTCGCTGCAAGGCGCGACGTCCCTCGAGGACGGTCGCAGCCGCCTTGTCGGTGATCGGTACGCGCGCCTTGATCTCCTCGGGGGAGGGCATGTGATCGACGGCAACGATGTTGAGGTTTTCGGTCTGGGCGACGGTCATGACGGGCTCCGGGGCGCGGCGGGGACCGGAATTGTAACGCAAGCCATCATTTAACCGGCGCGCCGCGTCGCTATTGTCACGATAGGGCTGGCGCGCCGTGTCACGTCGTCGGGAGGTCGGTCGCCATCTGGCCTCTCGACGACGGCAATTGCTCAGACCGGTCCGCTGTATTCGCCGCGGGCGGGGTAGTTGCTAGGGATTGCGAAATCGAGGCCTCCCAGCAGGTCGTTGAAATTGGGGCGAGCGAAGGGCATCGTCTGAACTGCGCCGTAGAAGAGCGTGCCATCGGGCCGCACCAGGAAGACACCCGGCTCCGCAAAGAGTGCCGGTTCCTCGATGCCGATCGAGGTGAGCCCCCGGCTGGACGAGATGTAGAGACCCCATTCCTTCGCGCTGGACAGGGCAACGCCATAGCCGAAGCGCAGATGGGTGGCGCCGACCTTGCGCGCCATTGCGGCGGCACGCTCTGCATCGTCCGAGGACAGTGCGATGACCGATACGCCACGTTTTTCGAATTCCGGCACGAGGCGCTCGAGCTCGAGCAGGTACTTCGCGCACAGCGGGCAGTGCAGACCGCGATAGAAAACCACGAGGGTGAAATTCTCGGTTGTTTCGGTGGAGAGGTCGAAGGCGCCGTGCGCTACGGTATCGACAGCGAGGGCGGGGACGGGAAGTCGGGGCAACAGCATGGGGAGTCTCCTTGTGCATTCGTCAGAGTGTTGACGCTTGCCATCATGTCGAATTTAATGCAACAAATTGTTCAGCAATGATTGCAGATCGTACACATGGGTACACCGCACACGCATCTGGATAGACTTTCCGCGCTGATCGACGGCGCAGTGCCGCGCATCAGTGTCTACCACGCCGGCGCTTTGTGCCGGAGTCATGATTTTTCCGACGATGCCGGCGATGGTCTGCATCTGCACCTGTTGCTGCAGGGGCAGATCTCCATTGCCTGGGCAAATACCGAAGCGGTTCTTGAAGGTCCGGCGATCGCGGTTTTCCGGGACGATTGTGCGCACCGGCTCGAGCCGCTGGCGGCGGCACACGAGGTGCGGCTCTGGTGCGCGCAGGCACGATTCGAAGGGCCCGCTTCGCCGCTGCTGCTCGCGGCCTTCGCGTCGCCGCAGCTGGTCGACCTGCGTGACGGCGCGCAAGAACTCCGGCACGTGGTGCCGTTGATCGCCGCCGAGATCGACCAGCCGCGTTGCGGGCAACCGGCCCTGCTCGAGCGCGCGGGCGGCATCCTCTTCATCGGCCTGATGCGGTTCCTGATCGCCCATGGGGAAACCTCGTCGGGCCTGTTTGCGGGCCTTGGCGATCCGCGGCTTGCGCGAGCACTGGTTGCGATGCACCGCAGCCCGGCGACGCCGTGGTCGCTCGAGCGTCTTGCCGAGGAGGCCGGCCTCTCGCGTACTGCGTTTGCCACGAGTTTTCGCAACAGCGTCGGGGTCAGCCCCGGCGCCTATCTGAGTGCGCTGCGTCTCGGTATCGCCGAACGTGCGGTCGAAGCCGGGGAGGGGCTCAAGCGGGCCGCCCGGGCTTCGGGTTACGCGAGCACCGCGGCGCTGTCGCGCGCCCTGTCGCGCAAACGCTTCAAGTCACCGCCTTCAGCAGATCCCGCACGGCGGTAACCCGCTGCTTGAGAGCCGGCACGCTGACCTTCCGGACCAGCCGGTCCGGTCCCGCCATGCGGGTGTTCCGGTCCTTCTGGATGAGCTCGATGACCTTCACCGGATTGATTGGTGGATTGGCGCCGAACTGGATCGAGATCTGTGCCTCTGAGGCGTCAACTTTCTGCACTTCGAAAGGCTTGAGCACGATGCGCAGCCGGTGCGTCTCGATGAGCGCCTGGGTCTGCACCGGCATCTCGCCGAAACGATCGATGAGTTCTTCCTGAAGCTCACGCAGCTCGTCGTCGGCATCGCAGTTGGCTAGACGCTTGTAGAGCGTGAGCCGCTCCTGCACATCGCTGCAGTAGTCGTTCGGCAGCAGGGCGGGCGTGTGCAGGTTGATCTCCGATACGACTTCCAGCGGCTGCGATAGATCTGGCTCCTTGCCGGCCTGCAGATCCTTGACTGCGCGCTTGAGCATCTCGCTGTAGAGGCTGAAGCCGATCTGCTGAATCTCGCCGCTTTGGTTCTCGCCCAGCACCTCGCCGGCGCCGCGGATCTCGAGATCGTGCATGGCCAGGAAGAAGCCCGAGCCGAGCTCTTCCATCATGGTGATCGCCTCGAGCCGCTTTTGCGCGTTGGCAGTCGGCTTGGCGTTCGCGTCGGTCAGCAGGTAGGCGTAGGCCTGATGGTGCGAGCGCCCGACCCGGCCGCGCAGCTGGTGCAACTGCGCAAGGCCGAAGCGGTCGGCGCGGTTGATGATGATGGTGTTGGCGGTCGGGATGTTGATACCGGTTTCGATGATCGTGGTGCACAACAGGAAGTTGGCCCGCTGGGTGGTGAAGTCGCGCATCACGCGTTCGAGCTCGCGCTCCGGCAGCTGACCGTGGCCGACCACGATGCGCGCCTCGGGCAGCAGTTCGGCGAGCTGATTGCGCACGTTCTCGATGGTCTCCACCTCGTTGTGCAGGAAATACACTTGCCCGCCGCGCTTGAACTCGCGCAGGACCGCCTCGCGGATGATGCCTTTGCTGTAGCGCTGGACGAAGGTCTTGATGGCGAGGCGCTTCTGTGGCGCGGTGGCGATGATCGAGAATTCGCGCATCCCTTCCAGCGCCAGCCCCAGGGTACGCGGGATCGGCGTGGCGGTGAGGGTCAGGATGTCGACTTCGCTGCGCAGTGCCTTGAGCGCCTCTTTCTGACGCACCCCGAAGCGGTGCTCCTCGTCGATGATGACCAGGCCGAGGCGCTTGAAGACCACGTCCTTCTGCAGCAGCCGGTGGGTGCCGATGATGATGTCGACCTTGCCCTCGTCGAGCTCCTTGAGCGCCTGCGCCTGCTCCTTGGCACTCCTGAAGCGCGACAGCTCGGCGATGCGGATCGGCCAGTCGGCAAAGCGGTCGGCAAAGGTCTGGTAGTGCTGTTCGGCGAGCAGGGTGGTCGGGCACAGCACCACTACCTGCTTGCCGTCCGACACGGCGATGAAGGCGGCGCGCAGGGCGACCTCGGTCTTACCGAAGCCGACGTCGCCGCACACCAGGCGATCCATCGGTCGACCGGACTTCATGTCGCTCACCACGGCCTCGATGGCGGCCTGCTGGTCTGGGGTTTCCTCGAACCCGAAGCCGTCGGCAAAGGCCTCGAGGTCGTGCTGGCGGAAATCGAAGCGGTGTCCGGCACGCGCGGCACGCTGGGCATACAGCGACAGCAGTTCGGCCGCAGTGTCGCGCACCTGTTGGGCCGCCTTGCGCTTGGTCTTTTCCCACTGGCCCGAGCCGAGGCGGTGCAGCTCGACCGCTTCGGGGTCGGCGCCGGCGTAGCGGGTGATCAGATGAAGCTGCGAGACCGGCACGTAGAGCTTGTCCGCACCCGAGTATTCGAGGTGCAGGAACTCGGTGTCGCCCTCGCCGAGGTCCATGTGCACCAGACCGAGATAGCGACCGATACCATGGCTCGAATGCACCACCGGGTCGCCCGGCCGAAGCTCCGACAGATCGCGCAGCCAGCCTTCGGCTGTGGCCTTGCGACCGGCGTCGCGTCGAGTTCGGGTGCGGGCGGTGGAGGCGTAAAGCTCGGTCTCGGTGATGATCGCGATGCGGGCCTCGGGCAACACGAAGCCGTTGGCGAGCGGGCCGACGCTCAACGCGAAGCGTTCGCCCGCGGACAGAAAGCCGGCGAAGTCGGTAACCGCCGCTGGCTTGAGACCGTACTCGGCGAAGTATTCGGCCACGGTCTCGCGCCGGCCAGCGGATTCTGCAAGCACCAGCACACGCCCGTCGAAGCTGTCGAGCACCCCCTTGAGCTGCTGCAGCGGGTCGCTCGCCTTGCGCTCGACAGCGAGCGTGGGCAGCGGCCGGGCCGCCATGTCGCTGGCGATGCCGCGCCCGATCTGCAGGCGCGGTCGCGATTTCAGCGCGACGAAGAAAGCCTCGTCGGTGAGGAAGAGTTCGGTCGGCGGGAGTATCGGGCGGGTGCGATCGCCGCCAAGGAGTTCGTGGCGCGAACGGGTGTCACGCCAGAAATCGGCCAGTGCCGCCGGCACGTCCTGGTGCAGTACCACCGCGACGTCCGCGGGCAGATAGTCGAAGAGCGTGGCTGTCTGGTCGAAGAAAAGCGGCAGGTAGTACTCGATGCCGGCAGGCACGATCCCGTTCGAAACGTCCTTGTAAATCGCCGCGCGT
This sequence comes from Cognatazoarcus halotolerans, assembly GCF_009800965.1. Lineage (GTDB taxonomy): Bacteria > Pseudomonadota > Gammaproteobacteria > Burkholderiales > Rhodocyclaceae > Cognatazoarcus > Cognatazoarcus halotolerans. The sequence goes on from NZ_WUAF01000005.1 coordinate 221,992, forward strand.
GACGGATCGCCCTCGAATATCTCGCGGAAGCGCTTGCGAAAACGTGTCCGTGCCGCTTCGTCGATCGGAAACTCGCGGGCCGGCAGCAGGCGTATTTCGGGTACCGGGTAAATGGTGCGCTGGGTGTCGGGATCGAAGGTCTTGATCGATTCGATCTCGTCGTCGAACAGATCGAGACGGTAGGGCAGTGTCGAGCCCATCGGAAACAGATCGATGAGACCACCACGCACGCTGTACTCGCCAGGCCTGACCACCTGTGTGACGTGGTCGTAGCCGGCGAGGGTCATCTGCTCCCTGAATTTTTCGGCATCGAGCTTGCCTCCTTGCTTCAGGAAAAAGGTGTAGGCAGCAAGATAGGCCGGCGGAGCAAGACGATACAGGGCCGTTGTGGCGGGTACCAGAATGATCTGCGGTTCGCCGCCGACGATGGCGTGCAACGTGGCGAGGCGCTCGGAAACCAGGTCCTGGTGAGGCGAGAAGCTATCGTAGGGTAGCGTTTCCCAGTCCGGTAAAAGATGGACTTTCAGCGTCGGATCGAACCAGACGATCTCGTCCTGGAGGCGCAAAGCATCGAGCGGGTTCGCCGTGACCACCGCCAGTCGATGTCCTTCGGCGGCAAGCCTGGCCAGCGCCAACGCATCGGCCGAGCCCGCGACGGCAGGCAAATCGCGGGTTGTTCCCGGTCTGGGCAAGGACAGTCGTTCGAAGGCGGGAAGCAGTGAAACCAGACTCTGGTGGGGCATGCGGCGTATCGCGCGGGAGGATCGAAGAGCCGGGGATTATAGGGCGAAGGGCGGGCTCGCGCAGCGCTCAGGCAAAGGCATCGATCGTCGTGCCGACAGATGACGTCGGATCGTTTTGGTAGCTGGTGGCCTGGCGGCTGGCCAGTTCGGCCCGTGCCTCTGCCGCCATGACGACCGCGTTGGCGGCAACCTGCATATCCTGAGCGGACGGGTCGGCCGGCGCCAGTGCGGCGGCGCGGATCTGGATCGCCTTGGCGAGCGTCTCTTCAGGCGTCGCACCGGGTGAAATGTCGATCGAGACTTCGCCGCCGATCGCATAACGGATCCCGTCCGGACCTGCCTGGTAGGTATAGCTGGCTGCGCCTCGCACCAGTCTGCCACCGACAGCCTGATGGGCTGCCTCGTGGGCTCTGACTTCGCGGTCCCGTGCCTTGAGTTCGGCGAGTTGGCGGGCTTCGCTGCTCAGTGTGACCGCATCGGAATCGTCCCCTCCCGGCACTGAGGAAGCCCTCCGGAGCGAGGACGCATCCCGCGCAGGCGAGACGGAAGGAGGAGCGGAAGCACTCGTGGCAGAAATCATGGGCATGTCTCTACCCGCAGGCTAGGTCATGCGGCGATTCCGCGAAAGGGTCAGAACGGCTTGCAGGTGTGCCGGGAAATGCGCGTCCCGAACTACGCCTCGTCGTCCGAGGGCGGTACCGGAATACTGGCGGGTAGTTGATTTTCGATCCACTCGAGACACGGCCCGGCGACCGCATTGATCGCGCCGATGGAACGGAATTCGCCGGCCTCGCCGGACAGGGCAACCCAACTGGAAAGGCACGAGAGGAGCTTGAATGCGGGCAGCGTGTGATGTTCGCGGTCGGGATCGTCTGCACCGACGATGAAGCGGGTTGGGCACTGCACCCTCGAAAGTGGCCCCGCACCTGCCAGGTCTGGCCGACCGGCAAGACAGATCAGGGAGAGGACACGGTCGGGTTGTTCCGCGGCTGCACGAATTGCGGCTGCCGCGGTGGTGCCGCCGGCAACGATCGCGGTCGGCAGATCATGAAGCTGGGGTTGATGGCGCGCCCACTCAAGCGCGGCGACAAGGCGATGATGCATCTGCGGGACGTTGTAGCGCGCATCCGGATCACGGTTTTCTTCGTGACGGGTGAGGAGATCCAGGCTCATGCATGCATAACGGGCGGATTCGAAGGCCTTGGGCAGCGATCGTCTGAGCGGGTCATGGAGGCGACCGGCGCCGTTGTCCACGAGTACGATCAAGCCGCGCGCGTCGGGCGCATGGGACAACAAGCCGTCGAGCCATACCCTCTCGGCTGCGATGCTGATCTCGGTGTGCCGAAAAACGAAGGCCGGCCGTTCATTGGTGGAGTGCATGGCGCGATTCTAGCGTCCGGTGGCGCTTTCCGGGGGAGGCTCGATACGGACCGGAATCCGTCTCGGGCCGAACGGTTTGGCGAAGCGGCCAAAACGCCCAGCGATGCGCTGGCCGCAATGACGACAGTGCCCGGATTCGTCGAGCCCGTACTCGAGGATGTCATACCAGTCGCGTACGATCACCGCTCGGTGACAGCCGGGGCAATAGGTCGAGCCGCCTGCGGAATCGTGCACATTCCCCGTGTATACGTAATGCAAGCCGGCATCCAGAGCAATGCTGCGCGCGCGCGAAAGGGTCGCCGCGAGTGTCGCCGGAACGTCGACAAGCTTGTAGTCGGGATGAAACGCCGTGAAATGCAGAGGAACATCGGGGCCGAGTTCGCATTCGATCCAGCGTGCCAGTGCCGACAATTCTTCGTCCGAATCATTGCGGCCAGGAATCAGCAGGGTGGTGATTTCAAGCCACACGTTGGTTTCGTGGCGCAGGTAGATCAGGGTATCGAGCACCGGGGCGAGACGGGCGCCGGTGAGTTTCACGTAGAACTCTTCGCTGAAAGCCTTGAGATCCACGTTGGCTGCATCGATCACTGCGTAGAAATCGCGTCTTGCCTGGGGGTGGATGAAGCCGGCGGTCACCGCGACAGTCTGGATGGCGCGCGCGTGACAGGCACGCGCGGTGTCGATCGCATATTCGGCGAAGATCACTGGATCGTTGTAGGTGAACGCCACGCTGCGGCAAGCGTTCGACTGGGCTGCGCAGGCGATTGCCTCAGGCGTCGCGGTGTCCATGAGGCGGTCCATGTCACGGGATTTCGAGATGTCCCAGTTCTGACAGAACTTGCAGGCCAGGTTGCAGCCGGCGGTACCAAAGGAAAGGACGCTGCTGCCGGGGTAGAAATGGTTGAGCGGTTTCTTCTCGATCGGGTCGATGCAGAATCCCGAACTGCGCCCATGCGTCGTAAGGACCATGCGGCCATCTTGCATCATGCGCACGAAGCAGGCGCCTCTCTGGCCTTCGTGGAGTCGGCAGTCCCTGGGACAGAGATCGCACTGGATCCTGCCGTCGCCGAGCGCGTGCCAGTAGCGCGCGGGGTAAGCGGTTTGGCTCAAGCGGGTACTGTCGACTCCTTCCATTTCTGCACCCTGTAGGTTGCAAGCATGATGTTCGGCCCCCAGAACCCCGCCGGCAGGCCGGCCTTCCGTTTCAACGCTTCCAAGAATTCAACTCGATTCGCGAACTGCTCCCAGACCTGCGGCAGGAAAGTCGCGCGCTGGCAGCCGTTGAAGAGAATCACGCCGTCGACGCCCGGCTCGAGTTTCGCCAGGGCGTCAGCCTCGTCGGTGAATTCCATGAACTCGGGCTTGGAAAGCAGCGATACCTCAATTCTCGTGCGCTCAAACTCGTCGCGCTCAAGTGGCGTGAAGCGCGGATCGCGCGTGGCCGCCGCGATGGCGTTCTCCCGCACGTCGGTGCCGAGCCCGCGATGGGCGTTGAGGCTGCCGATACAGCCACGCAATTGCCCATCCTGTGTGAGCGTCACGAAAGTCGCCCCTCGCTCACCGAGTCGAGGATGTGGCGCTGGCATTTCCGCGGGCAGGCCGAGCGCTTCGGCGATCGCGGCGCGGGCGTGGCCAAGCAGTACCGGGCCGAGTTCAGTGTCGGGCATGGCGGGGCTCCTCGCAGAACGCGACACTGGCGTAACCGACTACGCGATTGCGGTCACCGGCCGTGTCACCGGAGTTGCGTAGATCGAGCAGGTGCGGCTGCAGGCCGTGGCGCTCGGCCGCCAGGATGAGGCCATTGACTGGCGTCGCGCCACAGGCTTGCTGGTGATCGAGACGGGGATCGAGCCTCAGGATCTGCTCGACCGAGGCGCGATCGCACCAACTTGCCTGCCGATAGGTTTGATAGTGGGAAAGGTCCGAACTCACGACGATCAGCGTTTCGGGTCCGCCCCATAAGGCTTCGAGCAGGCCGGCAACCGCGGCCGGTTCCGCATGCCCGACCAGTACCGGAATCAGGGTGAAGTGTTCGAGGCTGGCCTGCAGGAACGGAAGCTGCACCTCAAGACTGTGCTCGAGCGCATGTGCGGCGTCGGAAACGATTACGTCCGGCGTGTGTTGCAAGGCCTGCCAGGCGTCGCGGTCGACCTGTAGAGCGCCAAGCGGCGTATCGAACTGCAGTGAGGCCGGCAAGGCCATGCCCCGCACCGGGACACGATGGCATGGTCCGAGCAGAACCACACGGCGAATCATTTCGCGCGTGGCACCAAGGCTCGAGTATGCGGTTGCCGCGACGGGGCCGGAATAGATGTAGCCGGCATGCGGAACGATCAGAGCCTTGGGTGGCACGGCGAGAGTTTCCAGCGGAATTGCAGCGCCGAGCATTTCGGCAAGCTGCAGATGCAGCGTTTCCGGGTCGGAGGGATAGAAACTCCCCGCGACCGCCGCCGCACGTACAGAAGCGTTTGCCATGAACTTGATCCGTAGTCGTTGCGTGATGGATGAATTCCGATGCCAATTTCAGTATAGCGCCGACGGTGGCCTATCTCACGACCCAGCTCAACCCAAGACCGAGTCCCGCGGCGACGCCGCTCATGCCCGCCAGTACCCTCGGCCCCACGGGGTGCTTGCCGATGACGATGGCAAGTGTCGTTTTGAACGCGAGGTTTGCAAGCATTGCGAGGGTGATCGCGACAATGACCGGTTCCGGCTCGAGCCGGCCGAGGGAAAACAGCCGCAGCGTCGACAGTGAAATGGCGTCGACATCGGTCAGCCCGGAGACCAGTGCAACAACGTAGAGGCCACCGCGTCCGGCAATGTCGCTGAGCCATGCGGCGCAGAACAGTACCACCGCGTAGATGGCACCGAATCCGAGCGCAGTCGGCAGTTCCGTGGGGTTTCGGGTTGCCGGCAATGGTACGTCGGCCTGTGCATTGATCGAGCGCCAGTTCCAGGCAAGCGCGACGAACCCGGCCGCAAGTCCGGCGCCTACGACGACCGAGATGCGATTGATCAGCTCGGGAGCCAGTACCGCCGCAACGACGCCGACGCGCAGCACCATGGTCAGGTTGGCGATGAGGATCACCAATGCAGCCGCCTTGCCTACCCCGGGGTTCGCGCGGGCGTTTCGGGCAAACACCAGCGTCGTCGCGGTACTCGAAACAAGGCCGCCAAGAACGCCGACCAATGGCGCACCGTAGCGCGCCCCCACGATCTGTAGTGCGGCGTACCCGGCAAGGCTGACACCCGCGATCAGGACGACCATCAGCCACACCTGATAGGGGTTCAGCGCACCGTAAGGGCCGAACTCGCGATTTGGGAGAATTGGAAGAATGACCAGTGACAGGACAGCGAACTGCAGAATCGAAATCCAGTCCCTTCGCTCGAGCCGCGAAGCGATGCCTTTGAGTTCCGACTTGAAGTACAGCAGGCTGGTGGTGACGATGGCGAGCATGATGGCGACGCGTGCGTAGCCGAGCCAGCACATTGCCCCGAGGCAATAGCACACCAGCAGGGCGGCAACCGAGGTGGTCCCCGGGTCCTCCGGGTCAGGGTGTTGGCGGTAGGCGGCGATGATGGCTGCGCCCACGACAAGTAGACCCGCCGTGAAAGGGAGCTGGCTGCCGAACTGGACCGAGAGCAGCGCGGCCACCGCGCCAAACAGCCCCACCAGCCCAAAAGTGCGCAACCCGGCACGCGCCGATTGGCGCCGCTCGCGCTCGAGGCCGATCAGAAGACCGATTCCCAACGCGATCATCAGGCTCTCGAACTGCACGGGGTCGAAAGATCGCTCGATCTGCATTGCCGTCGAAGTGCTCCTTTGCTCGGTACCGCCTCATTCTAGATCGCATGGTCAGCGGCTTTGAGTAGAATTGCGGCCATGTCCGACTTCAAACCACGCCATTTTGCGATCATTCCTGCGGCCGGAAGCGGCAGCCGGATGGCGAGCGAACGCCCCAAGCAATATCTCGAGCTCCTCGGTCAGCCTCTCATTCGTCATGCGCTCGCGGTGTTTTGCGAATCTCCACTTATCGACAAGGTATTCGTGGTGTTGTCGGTCGGCGACACTGAATGGAATCGACACGACTGGCGCGGGCTGGGTTCCAAGCTGGTACCCCTGTTCTGCGGCGGGCCGAGCCGGGCCGACAGCGTCCTGAACGGCCTGCGTGCGATCAGTGACCAGGTCGCGCATTCGGACTGGGTACTGGTGCACGATGCGGCACGTCCCTGCCTTGCCGGCTGGCATCTTGAAAGGCTCGTACATGAACTTCAGCACCACGAGGTGGGCGGCCTGCTGGCGGTGCCGGTGGCCGATACGCTGAAGCGGGACAATGGGCACGGCGAGGTCGACATGACGGTATCGCGGGAGCACCTCTGGCAGGCTCAGACGCCGCAGATGTTCCGCTACATCATGCTGCGCCGCGCGCTCGAGCGCGCACGCACCGTGACCGACGAATCGAGCGCCATCGAGGCCGCCGGTCTGCACCCGCGGCTGGTCCAGGGCGACGCAACCAACCTCAAGGTGACCTATCCGCTCGACCTTCACCTCGCCGAGTGGATCATGCAGCACCGCAACGGATGAAGCGATGAAACTTCCTTTTCGCGTAGGCCAGGGTTTTGATGTGCACGCCCTGGTTCCGGGCCGGGCGCTGGTAATCGGCGGCGTGACGATTCCTCATGCGGAGGGCCTGCTCGGCCACTCCGACGCCGACGTACTGTTGCATGCAATCACGGACGCCATTCTCGGCGGCGCCGGTCTAGGTGACATCGGCCGGCATTTCCCGGATACCGATCCCGCGCTTGCCGGTGCGGACAGTCGTGTATTGCTGCGTGGGGCGATGAGCGCCGTACGGGCGAAGGGCTATGCGATCGGCAACATCGACGCCACGATCATTGCCAGGGCGCCACGCGTGCTGCCGCATGTGGCGGCAATGTGCGCGAATATCGCAGCGGATCTGGAGATCGACGCCGACAGGATCAACATCAAGGGCAAGACCACCGAAAAGCTCGGGTTCACCGGGCGAGGGGAGGGCATTGCCGCACAGGCAGTTGCCTTGCTGCTGGCGGCGGAAGGTGAGTGCTGAACGCCTGAGAGTGTTCTTCGCATTGTGGCCGGACGCGGCCACTGCCGAGCGGCTTGAGGCCTTGGCCGGGCAGGTTCATGCGCAATGCGGCGGGCGTCGCATGCGCCGCGACACCCTGCACATGACCTTGTGTTTCATCGGCGAAATCGGCCTGGGGTCGCTTGCTGCGCTCGAGGCGGCTGTCGCTACGGTCAAGGCGCCGGCTTTCCGGATCGATATCGACCGTGCTGGGTGGTGGCCGCACAAGCACATCGTGTGGGCGGGATGTGGTGCGGGCGCACGCGATGTGGCGGCGCTTGCTGAGACCCTCCGCGCAGCGGTGAGCGCGCAGGGCTTCAAAATCGAGAAGCGTCCTTTTCAGCCTCATGTGACTTTGCTGCGCAAGGGCCGCTGCCCGCCCGTGACGGATCGTATCGAGGCGGTGAGCTGGCCGGTGCGCGAATGGGTGCTTGTTGCCTCCGAGCGGGACCACGCAGGATCGCGATATCGTCGCCTCGGTTGCTGGCCGCTTGGCGCAGTGGCCAAATGATGCGGGGCGCCCCAGGCGCCCCGCGATGTTGCAGGTGGTTCTCACACCTGCGTCACCTCCTCGAAGGAGGTGTCAAAGAAAGATGCAGCTCGACAGATGTGCCATGAGGGCGGGCTCAGGTGTCTTGGTGTAGTCCTTTTCGAATCGGTCGCTGACCATCTGCGCCGTGGGGCCGTCAAGGTTCGAGTTGAGCATTCCCATGAATGCCGGGGGAGCCACGAGGATCGCCCGACCGAACTCGTTGCGGCTGCGGCCCGCATACAGTTCCTTGGCAATCTGGTGGGCAAAGCTCCTCGCCGCCTGTTCCTTTGGCGGGGAAGCCGGTTCGTAGGAGCCGTTGCCGTTTCCTGTACCGATCTTGTCGGTCACGAGTTCGGCGTTTTTCTGGCGACTCGCGGGATGGACCAGTTCCTTTACCAGCTTGAGCCCCTTGTTCGGGCCGAGGTTTGCATAGAGTTTTGCAAGGCTGGCGTTGGCAACCAGAATCCAGGTTATTGCCATGGGTCTTCCTCCTGACGGGGGTATCGAAGATAACCGCCGGGGCAGACACTACCCCAGCGGTTACTTCAGGGTAGGTGAGCCGGTGCGAACCTGCAAACCCGAACTGGGTTCTTTCGGACGAGCGGAAGGCGCGGCGGGGGCCCGCCGCTGCCGCTCAGAAAATCCCAAGGGCGAGACCGGTCGCCATCGCTTCACCTAGGTCGCGGCACGCTTCGAGGTCGGCGTCGCTGACCGCTTTTCTGGAAATCACCGGTTCGGCGACCGGCTTCCAGCCATAACCGTTGGCAATACGGTCGATCTCGCGAACGGCCCCCGTGCCGTCATTGCCCGCCGAAACGAACAGCGCATAAGGTGTTGCCTGCATCAATCCTTCCACGGGATAGTAGGTGCGGTCGAAAAAGTCCTTGATCGCGCCCGACATGTAGCCGAAGTTCTCCGGCGTGCCGATTAGCAGACCGTCGGCCTGCAGCAGATCGCTCACGCCGGCGTCGAAGGCACGTAGACATACGGTTTCGGTTTCCGTGACCAACCTGGCGCCGGCGAGAACGGCATCGGCAAGACGACCGGTGTTGCCGCTCTGGGTGTGAAAGACGACCAGCAGGCGCTTGCGATCAGGCATTCAGCGGCCTGTCGCATGGCTCGTCAGCCAGCGTTCGCGTATCAACCGCGCCTCACCTTCGGCGGGATCAACACCGCACAGCGACGAAATCTGGGCATATACCTGCGGGTATTCCATCTGGAGACGTAGCGGAGCCATGAAGAAGGTCTCAAGGGTCACCGCAAGAAACTCGGCGGGATTCTCGCTGGCATAGGGATCAATCGCAGTCTGCTCTCCGCGGCCGACGCGTCGGCAGAAATCCTCGTAGGCCGGAACAAAGGCCTCCGCCCACCGGTCGCGACGCATCCCGGGCGCGAGGATCGGCAGACCGTCCGCGTCGCCATCGAGCATGTCAAGTTTGTGTGCGAACTCGTGGATGACCACGTTGACGCCTCCCGATCGCCCGGCTTCGTCAAACCACGAAACCAGTACCGGACCGTCCGCACGCGCCTCGCCAAGCAACGTGTCTTCAAATTCGTGCACGACGCCGTCCGCACCGAGTACTTTTCTGTGAACCAGGAAATCCCCTGGATACACGACCACGCCGACCCAGCCCTTGTATGCGTCCACCCCGAGGCGCAGGATCGGCAGGCATGCCTGAAGTGCAATACTCAGCATGATCCGATCGCTCAGTTCGAGCCCATTGGCACCGTAGAATTGCTTGTGCCGCAAAAGCTCTGCGGCCAGTTTCCGGGCACGGTAGATTGCCTCGACGGGAAGATACGACAGGAACGGGAGCTCACGTTCGACAGGGTGCCACTGCGCTTCGTCGATCTGTGGTAGCTCGGTGTTACCGGTCAGCCGTTTGACCCATTCAAACATCGCCGATCAGCTCCGCCGCCGTCGCGTGTTGAGAAAAATACCGCAAAAGATCATGACGATTCCCGCAAGATGAAACCATGCCGGCCGCTCACCCAGAAAGACAGCCGCGAGCACCGTGCCAAAAACAGGCATGAGGTGCAGGAACAGGGCGCCTTTGTTGGCGCCAACCAGGGCAATGCCCCGATTGTAGAAAATGTAGCCGAGAAAGCTTGGAAAGACGCCGATGTAGAGCATGCCGGCAATCGATGTCGGGGTGAACGAGATCTCAAGGCCGCTTGCGTGTTCCACGACAGCGGCCGGAATCAGTGCAAGAAGTCCACAGACGATGAAGGCGGCGAGCGCCAGCATCGGATCCACGTCGGCCGGGCGCCATGCCAGCCCCACGGTATATAGCGCCCAGAACAACACGGCGAGCAACATCCAGAGATCTCCGGTATTGAGCGACAGACTCGCTAGCACGGCCGGGCTCCCCCGCGCAACGATCAACAATACGCCGAAGAATGACACGAACACGCCCAGCGCCTCGGCACCAGTCAGGCGCTTTCCAAGAAACACCCAGGAGATCGCGACGGTGCAGATCGGGATGAAGGCGTTGAGAAGCGCTGCATTGGTTGCCGTGGTCGTACTCAAGGCAAGATAGGCAAATGCGTTGTAGCAGCATATGCCCGCAAGTCCCAGAAGCAGCAGGGCCGGCCAGGATGCGCGAAGGGTGCCCCATTGCCTGCGAAGCTGCGGAAGCGCGAAGGGGAGGGTGAGCAGCAGGGCGATGCTCCAGCGAATCGCGGCGAGGGAGAAGGGCGGGACCGCTTCCCGCAACCCGCGCCCCGCGACCATGTTGCCGGACCAGAACAGTACTGTGAGGACGAGCAGAAGATAGGGGCGATCCAAGAGGCGGCGCATCGATACCGTTCCGGTTCCTTGCCCTGACGGCGTGCGGTACCTCACATACCATTCGGAGGGCTGGGGTTTGGCTGGGCCGGCATTATCGGCCGCGAGCGCCAAACCGCCAATATGGGATAATCCGTAGCATGGTTTCAGTGACCCATTCCATTTCCGAGTCCGGCGTCGAGACGCCGCTGGATCTTCTCTGCGAGGGTCTCGTGCCCGAGGAGCGGAATCGCATCGAGGCCGCTGTCGCGCTCGTGCGTGGCGTCTATGAAGGCAAGACGCTAGGAACCGGGGAGCAGGTCTGGAATCACTGTCTGGGCATGACGCTGATCGCCTCGTCGCTGCGACTCGATGCCGATACCCGACTCGCCGCACTGCTGTTTGCCCTTCCGCAGGAGATGGACGGCGGTCTGGCTTACATCGACACGCATTTCGGCGAGCATGTCGGGCGACTCGTCGACGGGCTCTGGAAGCTCAACGGACTGCGCGTACTCACCCGTATTACCCGGACATCCGCGGCGCCCGAAATCCGCTCGCAGACGGAAACGCTGCGCAAGATGTTGCTGGCGCTGGTGGAAGACATCCGGGTGGTCATCCTGCGGCTCGCATCGCGGACCCAGACCTTGCGTTTCCTGACCGATCATCCCGGCGAAAAGCGCGCCGACATCGCCAGGGAGAGTCTGGATATCTATGCGCCGCTGGCGAACCGTCTTGGTGTATGGCAGCTGAAATGGGAACTCGAGGATCTTTCCTTCCGTTTCCTGGAGCCCGATACCTACAAGCGGATCGCAAAGATGCTCGACGAACGTCGCGTCGAGCGCCAGAACTTTATCGAAGAGGCCGTGGAGCGGCTGCGTGCCGAGATCGCGAAGCTCGGCGTCAAGGCCGAGATATACGGGCGGCCGAAGCACATCTACAGCATCTATAACAAGATGCGCTCGAAGCGTCTCGATTTTTCTCAGGTCTACGATGTTCGGGCGCTGCGGGTGCTGGTCGACGACATCAAGGATTGCTACACCGCCTTGGGCGTTGTCCATCAGATCTGGACGCCGATTCCAGATGAATACGACGATTACATTCTGAAGCCGAAGGGCAATAACTATCAGAGCCTTCATACTGCGGTGCGTGCCGCGGATGGACGTGCCCTGGAGGTTCAGATCCGCACCCATGACATGCATCGACATGCGGAACTCGGCGTTGCCGCGCACTGGCGCTACAAGGAAGGCTCGGGCCCGTCGAGCGGTGGATACGACGACAAGATCGCGCTACTGCGCAATCTGCTCTCGTGGCGCGACGAGGTGGCCGATTCGGCCGATTGGGTTGAACAGTACAAGCGCGCTTCGCTCGATGACACGATTTATGTCCTGACGCCGCAGGGTCGCGTGATCGACCTGCCGCGCGGCGCGACACCGATCGATTTTGCCTACCGCCTGCATACCGACGTGGGACATCGCTGCCGGGGTGCGAAGGTGGACGGCCAGTTGCTGCCGCTCAATAAACCTCTGGAAAGTGGTCAGACGGTAGAAATCGTGACGGCCAAGGAGGGCGGCCCATCGCGCGACTGGCTCAACAGCCTGCAGGGTTACGTCGCCACCGGCCGTGCCCGGCAGAAGATCAAGCACTATTTCAGCGAGCAGGAAGAGGCTGAACTCCTTGCTCGGGGGCGCAACGCGATCATTCGGGAAATGCAGCGCGAGGGGCGGACACAGCTCAACATCGACGAGTTGGCGACCCGGCTTGGTTTCAAAAGCGCAGAAGCGATGTTTCTTGCGGCAGGGCGAGGCGAAGTCGGCTCCCGGACCTTGCAGACCGCCCTCAGGGGTGCGCCACAGCCGGTCGCCCAGCCTGTTGCGCCGCGTGCGCCGCAGCGCGGTCGCGGAGTAGGAGCGAGTGAGCAGGTACTTGTCGTTGGTGTTGGAAAATTGATGACGTCATTGGGCAGATGCTGTCGTCCAGCGCCGCCCGACGCGATAGAAGGCTTCGTGACGCGTGGTCGCGGCGTCTCCATTCACCGGGTTGACTGCAACGACTTCCAGCATCTTGCCCATCGTCATCCGGAACGTGTCGTGAGCGCTGAGTGGGGTGAAGGCGCCGAAGCGGGCAGGCCTGCGGTCTATCCGATGGAGATCCTTGTCGAAGCACAGGATAGGCAGGGGCTCCTGCGCGACGTCTCCGAGGTTCTTTCGAAGGAAAAGCTCAACGTCATCGCGGTCAACACCGTATCGAAATCAGGTTCGGCGCGGATGAAGTTTACCGTCGAGGTGACCGGTGTGCCGCAGCTGCAGCGCGCGATGAACCTGATCGCCGAAGTTCCGGGCGTCTCGCGGGCAAGGCGCGTGTAACGCGCCTGTCCGGGATATGCATCGTCTACCGCGCACCAAGTTCCTGCATCAGGATGGTTTGCGCTGAACGTCGTGTTCCGCGGGGTGTGCGGCGACGGTAATTTCCGTCGGGAAGCATTTCCCATGCCTGGCAGTTGTCCCCGATGTACGGACGCAGGCCCTCCTTGATGACCCTGCGCTTGACCTTGCTGTCGAGGATAGGGAAGGCCACCTCTATGCGGCGGAAGAAATTTCGGTCCATCCAGTCAGCGCTTGAGAGATAGACATTGTCTTCGCCGTCGGCATGAAAATGGAAGATGCGGTGATGTTCGAGAAAGCGCCCGACGATGGAGCGTACACGGATGTTCTCTGACAGGCCGGGCACGCCTGGGCGCAGGGCGCACGGGCCGCGAACGATCAGGTCAATCTGTACGCCGGCCTTTGAAGCCTCGTACAGCGCAAGAATCGTCTCGGGCTCAAGCAAGGCGTTCATCTTCGCCATGATGCGGGCCGGCCTGCCGGCAGTCGCGATCGCCGCCTCTGCCTGAATCGCCTTGACCACGTTGGGCTGCAGCGTGAAGGGAGCCTGCCACAGGTGTTTCAAGGTGCTCGCGGTACCGAGGCCGGTCAGCTGCTTGAAGATCTCGGCAACGTCGGCACCCATCTCTTCGTTCGCTGTCAAAAGGCCGAAGTCGGTATAGAACCTTGTCGTTCCAGGATGATAATTGCCGGTGCCGAGATGTACATAGCGACGCAGGCGGTCGTCCTCTCGACGCACCAGCATCAGGAGCTTTGCATGGGTCTTGTAACCGAAGACCCCGTAGACGACGTGTACGCCGACATCCTCGAGCTTCGCCGCCCATGCAATGTTGGCTTCTTCATCGAAACGCGCCATCAACTCGAGGACGACGGTCACTTCCTTGCCTTTCTGTGCTGCGCGCATGAGGTGCTGCATGAGCACCGAATCCGTGCCGGTGCGATAGACCGTCATCTTGATCGCAAGCACTTGCGGGTCTTCCGCAGCGGCTTCGATAAGGTTGATGACAGGTTCGAAACTCTGGAACGGATGATGCAGCAGAATGTCCTGCTTGCGGATGGCCTCGAACAGGTCGCAGCGCTGATCGAGCGCCTTGGGTCGACCAGGTACGAACGGCGGAAACTTGAGATCGGGCCGATCGACCCGATCGGGAATCTGCATCAGCCGTACCAGGTTGACGATGCCCGGTGTGCGGTAAAGGTCGCTGGGGCTCAGGTTGAACTGCTGCATGAGGAATTCACCCATCCGCTCCGAGCAGTTGTCGGCAACCTCGAGCCGAACGCCATCCCCGAAATGACGCTGTTGCAGTTCGCCCTTGAGGGTCGCACGCAAATCCTTGACTTCTTCCTCGTCGACAAACAGATCCGAATTACGGGTTACCCTGAACTGATAGCAGCCCAGTACGTTCATGCCGGAGAAGAGTTCGCCAACGTGGGCGTGCAGCACCGACGAAAGAAACACGAAGCCGTGATCGACCCCGGTGATCTCCTTCGGCAACTGGATTACCCGGGGCAGGGCGCGCGGCGCCTGGACGATCGCCGCGCCGGAGTCTCGACCGAATGCATCGAGGCCTTCGAGTTCCACCGCGAAATTGAGGCTCTTGTTAAGCACCCTGGGGAACGGATGAGCCGGGTCAAGTCCGATCGGAGTGAGCACGGGCATCACATGGTTGAGAAAGTAGTCGTGGATCCAGGCCTGCTGCTCCGGCGACCAGGTGCCACGGCGAATGAATACGATGCCCTCGCGCGCCAGCGCTGGAAGGATGGAATCGTTGAGCAGCGCGTACTGCTCACTGATGATGTCATGCACAGCCCTGCTGACGCGAAGGAACAGTTCCTGTGTGGTAAGCCCGTCCGAGGCGACACGATGGCTGCCTAGCCTGATCTGCTCCTTGATGCCGCTCACACGGATTTCGAAGAATTCGTCGAGGTTGCTCGATACGATGCACAGGAAGCGCAGGCGCTCGAGCAGCGGTACCGAGGGGTCCGCGGCCTGGGATAGTACCCGCCGTTGAAATCGGAGCAATGAAAGCTCGCGGTTGATGAACTGCACCGGGTCAATTTCCAGGAGCCTGCTTGATCGATTCATGCCTCTTCCACGAAGTGATGCAACGCGAAATTATGTGACATCAGGATTACAGAAACATGACACAACGCGAGAGAAAACATTCCTGGACGCGGCTTGGGAAGTCCATCGCGGGGTGTAGAATCCGGCGGATACATTGCCCGGAAAGTGCATGGCACTGAATACCCCTCGATGAATAAAGACCTGATTGCCGCCATAGACCTCGGTTCGAACAGTTTCCGTTTGCAGGTAGGACGGATTGTGAACGATCAGATTTATCCGCTGGACGGCCTGAAGGAGTCGGTACGATTGGCAGCCGGACTGTCGATCGACAAATATCTCGACAACGCCGCCCAGCAGCGCGGAGTCACGGCCCTCCGGCGCTTCAACGAGCGCCTGGGTGGTTTCGCGGGCGATGCGGTGCGCGCGGTGGCCACCAACACGCTTCGGGTCGCAAAGAATTCGCCCGAATTCCTGATCCGGGCCGAAACCGCTCTCGGATTTCCGATCGAGGTCATCGCTGGACGGGAGGAAGCGCGGCTTATCTACGTTGGCGTGGCGCACACCTTGCCGGATCCTCACAAGCAGCAACTCGTGGTGGACATCGGCGGCGGCTCGACCGAGTTCATCATCGGCAAGAGCTTCGAGCCCCTGATGCTCGAATCCCTTTATATGGGTTGCGTGGGATTCAGTCTGCGATATTTTCCCAACGGCACAATCGACAAGCGTGGTCTGAAAGAAGCCGAACTGGCTGCTCGCAGGGAGTTGCAGGCGATTGCCCATCCTTACCGCGAGGTTGGCTGGGAGGAAGCAGTTGGGTCGAGCGGAAGCGCGAAGGCACTGCTGGAAATCCTTGAACAGAATGGTCTTGCCGAGGGGGCGATTACCCTCGACGGCCTGGAGCGATTGCGTACCATACTGCTCAAGGCGGGCAGCCTCGATCGTCTTCAGATCGGAGGATTGAAGGCGGATAGATTGCCGGTGCTCTTCGGTGGGTTCGCGATCATGTCCGCAATTTTTCGCGAGTTCGGACTCGAGCGGATGATTTTCTCGGAAGGCGCGCTCAGGCTCGGCGTTCTTTATGACCTGCTCGGTCGGTACCACCATCACGACCTGCGTGATGCAACGGTTACCGCCTTTCTCTCGCGTTATAGCGTCGATGTCCGGCATGCGACGCAGGTTGCCGATACTGCTTGCATGCTATTCAACCAGATCGTACCGGAAGCAGACGATCCGGACGGGCAGGACGGGCGCTTCCTGCGCTGGGCGGCAATGCTGCATGAAAGCGGTGTTTCGGTGGCCCACTCCAGCTTCCATAAACACAGCGCCTATATTCTCGCCAATGCGGACATGCCGGGTTTCTCCCGCATGGACCAGGCCCGTCTGTCACGCATCGTGCTGGCGCACCGCGGCAAACTGACGAAGGTCTCGTCGATCGACTCCGGAAGTCCGGACTGGCTGCTCATCCTGTGTCTGCGACTTGCGGCGGTGCTTCATCGAGCGCGCGACGGGCGCGGCATGCCGCCGATTCGGCTCGCGAGGGATGCCGGCGCCTATGTTCTCAGCGCGGACCGCGATTGGCTGGATGCCTTGCCGCTCACGCTTGCCGCGCTTCATGATGAGGAACGGCACTGGAGCAGCGTCGGACGGGTTCTGGCGGTGCGCAAGGATGGCAGCGGCGGCCTGTCGGCAAGTCTTGCCGCCTGAGATTGCATTCGATGACTGGACTTGGGGGGGCAGAAGCGCCACGGGTCGAGATAATCGGGGAGCGTGTCCAGCTATCCGGCGAATGGACCCTTCTGCGACTTTCACCCGAGCTTCAGCACATTCGCACTCGATTGCACGTTTCATCCCCGAGCTTCTGGGACATGACAGGGGTCTCGCGCCTCGACAATTTCGGCGCACAGCTATTGTGGCGCGCGTGGGATTCGGCCCTTCCGGACTCAGCTGAGATTCCCGGCAATCTGAGAGCGGTCTTCGAACGGCTTGCCCACACCGAGGTCGCTGTGCCTCCCCGTCCTTTGGGCGACGGCATCCTCGCTCCCATTCTTGCTGTCGGGAGATCGGTACTCCGATTCCGCAACCACCTTGGCGACTTCGTCGTTCTGCTTGGTCAGCTGGCGATCGACGCGGCCTTTGTTTTCCGCCATCCCACGCAGGCGCCTTGGCTCGAGTTTTCTGCCAACCTTTTCAAGGTGGGCGTACGGGCGATGCCGGTAACGGCGCTCGTCGGGTTCCTCATCGGCGTCGTGCTCTCCTATCTCTCGGCGCTTCAATTGAAGGCCTTTGGCGCCGACGTCTTCATTGTGAACATCCTCGGTCTCGGCATCATTCGTGAGCTTGGTCCCGTTCTCGTGTCTGTTCTGGTGGCTGGCCGCTCGGGCTCGGCGATGACCGCTCAACTGGGCGTCATGCGCGTTACCGAAGAGATCGATGCACTGTCCACAATGGGCATATCCCGATACCTTCGCCTCGTCGCGCCAAAGGTCGCGGCGCTGACCTGTGCAATGCCGCTATTGGTCTTGTGGACATCGGCGGTCGCGCTATTCGGTGGCATGGTATCTGCCCGGATACAGCTCGATATCGGCTTCAGTTTTTTCCTTGAAACGCTGCCGCGTGTCGTGCCGCTCGCCAATCTATACATTGCCCTGCTGAAAGGCGCGACTTTCGGCTTGCTGATCGCTCTGGTTGCGTGCCATTTCGGACTGCGAGTCAAACCCAATACGGAAAGCCTGTCTGCGAACACGACTGCATCGGTGGTCAGTGCGATTACCGTGGTGATCCTCGTCGATGCGATTTTCGCGATTGCGACACGCAATATCGGAGTGCCGATATGAGCGGGGCCGTGATCGAGTTGCGAGGCCTGTCAACCCGATTTGGTGACGTCTGGGTCCACAGGGGCATCGACCTACGGCTGGAAGCCGGGCAGGTCACCGCGCTGGTCGGGGGCTCGGGAAGCGGCAAGACGACCCTGCTGAGACAGATGGTCGGCCTGCTGCGGCCAGCAGAGGGCGAAGTGCGGCTATTCGGCGAACCGCTCTTTTCCGGAGGAAGGCTCGAACAGGCCGCCCGTCGACGCAGGTTTGGCATGTTGTTTCAGCAAGGTGCCCTATTCTCCGCGTTGAACGTGTATGAAAACGTTGCGTTTCCGTTGCGCGAGATGCGGACGCTCACCCGCGAGGAGATCGACGATCTGGTCATGCTTAAGCTCGCCATGGTCGAACTGCGTCCGGAGCACGCGTTATTGATGCCGGCCGAACTCTCAGGGGGGATGATCAAGCGGGTTGCGTTGGCGCGGGCACTCGCCCTTGAGCCCGAGCTTCTCCTGCTCGACGAGCCGACTGCCGGTCTCGATCCCGACCGTAGCGCAGGCTTTGTCCGGTTGATTCGTGAATTGCAGCGGCAACTGGGCTTCACGGTCGTTCTGGTCACCCATGACCTGGATACGTTGGCGGCACTCTCCAGTCGTATCGCCGTGCTCGCCGAAGGGCGTATTCTTGCGTTCGGTACGCTCGACGAGATCGTGCAGATCGACGATCCGTTCATCGAGAGGTTCTTCCTTGGCGAGCGCAGTAGAGCGGCGCTTGTCCGTGGCAAGGAGGCGAACTGATGGAAAACAGGGCGCACGCTCTGGCTGCGGGGTTGTTCAGCCTGTTTCTAGGGGCCGCAGTCATCGCAGCTATATGGTGGTTTTCGGACGACTCCGCGCCGGTGAAGCGATACCTGCTGGTCAGTCAAGGCAACATTACGGGGCTCAACATCCAGGCCCAGGTGCGTTTTCGCGGAATCCAGGCCGGCAAGGTGGAAAGCATTCGGATCAACGCCGACAACCCTCGCGAGATCCTGGTGCAGATCAGTCTGCGTGACGATCTTCCGGTGACACGCGGCACGACGGCGAGTCTCGGTTATCAAGGCGTTACCGGTCTCGCGTTCGTTCAGCTCGAAGACCGTGGTGCCGACCCGGTGCCGCTTGTCGCGAACGGCCCCGGTTTGCCAAGAATAGAACTTCAACCCGGGCTGATCGACAAGGCCAGCGATATCGCCCTCGAGACACTCAACCGGATCGGCTCCGCCTCCGAGAAACTGGTGCTGCTCCTGAGTGGAGAAAACATGAAGCGCGTCGAATCGATTCTTGGCAGGCTAGAATCGGCGAGCGCGCGGGTTGATGGAAGCTTGGCGGTGTTGCCGGAGATCATGGCCAACGTCAATTCCCTGTTGAGCCAGGAAAATCTCGGGCAATTCAAGACCGTCCTGTCCAATCTGGAAAAGACGACGGAAGAGGCCGGTCCCGCCGTCAAGGAGTTCCGCAGCCTGATCGTCCGCATTGACGAGAGCGCCGCAAGCATCGACCGATTCACCGAGACGGTTGGGGATGGTCTGATGACATCGTCGCTTCCGCGTCTGAATGCTTTGCTGCAGGAGCTGACCGCGACCTCGAGACAACTGTCCAGTTTGTTCCAGGAGCTCGAGGCATCTCCACAGATGCTGATTCTCGGCCGTGGTCATCAGGAGCCTGGACCCGGCGAGCCCGGATTCGAAGCTCCGCGTCTGTTCGGAAGCCGGGAAGGGGGCAACAAATGAGCATGGGGGCGGGTCGATGGCTGATAGTCGTGAGCTGCGTTTTACTGCTGTCCGCGTGTGGAAGTCTCGGACGTCTGCCAACGCAGTACTCGGTTCGTGACCTTGGACTTCCCGGCAAGGCCGGCGCGCCGCCGCCGATCCCGATACGTGCGATACAGGTCAAGGCCCCGAGCTGGCTCGGATCGTCGGCGATGCAGTACCGTGCTTCGGATCCAGTCAATCTCCTGCGACGTGCCTACATCGGCAACCGATGGGCCGCTGCGCCGGCAGAGCTGGTCGAAGTTGCATTGCAACGGGCGCTGCCGATCAGCAACCCCGAAGGCGGTGGATGCGTTCTGCTCGTTGACCTCGATGAGTTCTCCCAGGTCTTCTCGAGTGCTCTGGACAGTTACGCACTCGTGGAGGCTCGGTTGAGTTTGAGCTCTCCGCGCGATGATGCCGTGTTCGCCGTGGAGCAAGCATCGATCAGGGTCCCCGCCGCGACACCGGATGCGCAGGGCGGAGCTTTGGCACTGAGCGTCGCGACAGGCAAACTCGCCGACGATATCGCGGCCTGGTTGGCGAGTGTCGCCAGCGAAGCACCGAGTGGCACGAAGAGTTCGGCGCGCTGTCGATAGGTCGACAGCGTCTTTTCAACCTAGATGATGGATTCGGAAATGACTGAAACGCCAATCTCGATCTACGACACCGGTCTCGATCGTAATGCTGCGAACTATGTGCCACTTACACCCCTGACCTTCATCGAGCGCGCTGCCTACATCTATCCCGACAGAGTTGCGCTCATTCATGGCGAACGGCGCTACACGTGGGCGCAGACCTACGGCCGCAGCCGTCGACTTGCCTCCGCGCTCAAGGCCCGCGGTGTCGGCTACGGCGATACCGTTGCGGTGATCCTCAACAACACCCCCGAGATGTACGAGTGCCACTTCGGTGTTCCAGCCATTGGCGCGGTCTTGAACACGATCAACACCCGGCTCGACGGTGAGTCGATAGCTTTCATTTTGAATCACGGCGAAGCGAAGGTCCTGATCACCGATCGCGAGTATGCACATGCAGTACGGCAGGCGATCGCCCAAGCCGGCCGGGAGATGTTGGTGATCGACGTGGACGACCCGGAGTACCGCGGACCCGGCGACAGACTCGGCAGCATCGACTACGAATCATTGATCGCGGAGGGCAACCCCGAATTCGAGTTCGAGCAACCGTCGGATGAATGGAATGCAATCTCGCTCAACTACACGTCGGGAACCACCGGAAATCCGAAAGGCGTGGTCTACCATCACCGCGGCGCCTATCTCAACGCGATGTCGAACATCGTGAGCTGGGGCATGCCACCGCATTCCACCTATCTGTGGACCCTGCCGATGTTCCATTGCAACGGTTGGTGCTTTGCGTGGACGATGGCTGCCAATGCAGGCACCAACGTATGCCTGCGCCGGGTGGATCCGCGGCTCATCTTCGATGCGATCCGTACTCACACGGTCACCCACTACTGCGGAGCACCGATCGTGCATTCCATGCTCGCCAATGCCCCCGCCGAGTGGCGAAAGGGCATCACCCACAAGGTATACGGCCTGATTGCCGCTGCGCCGCCCCCGGCTGCGGTGATCGAAGGTATGGCGAAGATCGGATTCGATATCACCCATGTTTACGGACTGACCGAAACCTACGGTCCTGCATCGGTATGCGCAAAACACGAGGAATGGCAACGGCTGCCGCTCGCGGAACAGGTTGTCAAGAATGGCCGGCAGGGTGTTCGCTACCACGCCCAGGAGGCAATTACGGTGCTTGACTCCGAGAGCATGGAGCCGGTCCCGTGGGACAACGAAACCATGGGCGAAATCATGTTCCGGGGAAATTTGGTCATGAAGGGTTACCTGAAGAATCCCAAGGCGACCGAGGAGTCCTTCCGGGGTGGCTATTATCACACCGGCGATCTGGCTGTCATGCAACCGGACGGATACGTGAAGATCAAGGATCGTTCGAAAGATGTCATCATCTCGGGCGGCGAAAACATTTCATCGATCGAAGTCGAAGACGTTCTCTATCGACATCCTGCAATCATGGCTGCGGCCGTCGTCGCCGCGCCCGACGAAAAGTGGGGCGAGGTTCCATGTGCTTTTCTGGAGCTGCGCGACGGCGCGAGTGTGACCGAAGATGAGATGAAACAATTCTGTCGCGAGCATCTTGCGGGATTCAAGGTGCCCAAGAAATTTGTATTCACGGAGCTGCCAAAGACGTCGACCGGCAAGATCCAGAAATTCGTGTTGCGGGAGCAAGCGCGTTCCAGTGACTCTTTCGAATAGGCACCAGCCATACGCTAACGTCTGGTCAGGCATCGGATTCGCCACTACCATGCCTGACAGGCCCGCCATTACAAAAGGAGACGCAAAATGAGTGCCGTCATGCAAGCCGCCGCCGAATCGATATTGTTGCGACGCGATATCGATCAAGTGGCCCACCTCACCCTGAATCGGCCGAATCAGTTCAACTCCCTTTCCTTGAGCATGCTCGATGCGTTACTCGAGGAGCTCGACCGGATTGCGACGCAACAGAACATTCGCGCCGTCGTTCTCGGCGGGGCGGGCAAAGCCTTCTGCGCAGGTCACGATCTCAAGGAAATGCGGGCTAATCACGTGAAGGCATTTCAGCAGGAACTGTTTCGCCGCTGTACCAAGGTGATGATGCGCATTGTCACCATGCCTCAACCGGTAATTGCACGCATCCACGGCATAGCCACGGCTGCGGGGTGCCAGCTTGTCTCCATGTGCGATCTTGCAGTGGCAGTCGATACGGCGCGCTTCGCGGTTTCAGGCATCAATGTCGGTTTGTTCTGTTCCACTCCCAGCGTCGGACTCTCGCGCAACATGGGGCGCAAACAGGCTTTCGAGATGCTGGTAACGGGTGATTTCATTGATGCGCAGGAAGCGCGGGCGCGTGGCCTGATCAACCGCGTGGTTCCGGTTGAGCAACTGGATGAAGCAGTTGATGCGCTGGTTTCGAGTATCTGTTCAAAATCGCCGGTTGCGGTGGCGATGGGCAAACAGCTGTTCTACAAACAGCTCGAAATGGGCCTGGAAGGGGCCTATCAGGTTGCGGGTGAAGTCATGGCCTGCAACATGATGACCGAAGACGCAGCGGAAGGGATCGACTCGTTCATCGCCAAACGCAAACCGGAATGGAAGGGACGCTGATTCAAAGCTCGATGAGCTTGCTTCTGCGCGAAAGGTGTCGCGGATCATGCTGATAGATACTCACTGTCACCTCGATGCTGTTGAATTCGATGAGGATCGGGATCGGGTTGTCGAGGCAGCCCTCCATGCAGGAATCGAACGGATTCTGATACCTGCCGTTGAGGCAGATCAGTTCAAGCGAACGGTAGCCGTCGCTGCGCGCTACCGGTGCTGTAGAGTGGCCTTGGGTATTCACCCGCTTTATGTCGGGCGGGCCGAGCCCCGGGATCTGGATTCCCTACGGGCGTCTCTTCAGGCCGGTGATGCCATTGCAGTCGGTGAAATAGGTCTTGACTACTACGTGGACGATGCAGATCGGGAGCGGCAGGCGTTCTTCTTTTCCGAACAGCTCAAAATTGCCCGGGAATTCAATCTTCCCGTAATCCTGCATATTCGGCGTGCTCAGGATGACGTCCTGAAACATCTTCGTCGTGCCCGTTGTACGGGCGGAATTGCGCACGCATTCAATGGCAGCATCCAGCAGGCAAGTCAATTCATCGACCTAGGTTTCTGTCTTGGTTTTGGGGGGGCAATGACCTTTGAGGGCTCGCGAAGGATCAGGCGACTGGCGGCAGATCTGCCCGAGACCGCCATCGTGCTTGAATCCGATGCGCCTGACATGTCTCCGGCATGGGCTCGTGGCGAACGGAACGAGCCGGCTTACGTGCAGCGATTCGCCTGTGAACTTGCCCGGCTGCGCGATCGCGATCCGGCAGACATCGTCGAACGGTGCTGCGTCAATGCGCTGCGCGTCGTCGCCGGCTTGGCTTGATCGGGTATTACGGAACTGTGGTGTGGGCAATATCGCCAGCGATCATCGCCATGATGTCGGCTTTGAGTGCTTCGATGCTCTGGTCGAACTGATCGACCACCATAAGGGATTGTCCGAAGACATACGCATAAAGGAGCAGGCTGCGGCTTGATGCCTCCCGGACACCCAGGCCGCACTGCAGGAACAGTTCGCGTGCACACTTGAAACGAAAGGCATCGACCTCGGAGACGACCGCAGCCACGGCTGCGTCGCGTTTGGCCCAGTCCCGTACGGCAAGCTCGATGAGCATGCCTTTTCGGGATCGGCTCGCGCTGTAGACCTCTATCAAGTGAAGGATTCGCTGTGCAGCCTCTCCGGGCGCCGCACGTGTCTGCTTGGCGATATCCCGAATTCGCCCGTCTCTCCAGACGATGAGCGCTCCCGTGAGGAGATCCTGTCGATCTTTGAAGTGCCAGTAAAAGCTTCCCTTCGTTACCCCAAGCCGCTTGGCAAGGACCTCTACGCGGAGCCCCGCCACGCCCTCGGCAGCAAGAACTTCGATAGCCTCCGCTATCCACGTATCTCGATCGAGTTGGGGGCGTGCCCTTGAAGACATGTTTTCCATGGCGCGAAGTATTGACAGGAAACTCTACCATACGCTACCGTACGTTACCATACGCAATCGTATGGAGTGTCTGGCTTTGGGCGCCTTCCTGTCAAATCCGGCGCCGAGTGCCATAATGCTCAATGGGATCCCAAGCCCGCCTCGAGAAGCATAAAGAATCCAAGAACAGTCATAGGAGCATCGCTTTGAAAATCCTGGTTCCGGTAAAACGCGTTGTGGATTACAACGTGAAGGTTCGCGTAAAGGCAGACGGCAGCGGCGTTGATCTTGCAAACGTCAAAATGAGCATGAACCCGTTCGACGAAATCGCTGTCGAAGAAGCGGTTCGCCTCAAGGAGGCCGGTGTCGCTACCGAGGTCGTAGCGGTAAGCTGCGGCGTCGCGCAGTGCCAGGAAACACTGCGTACAGCGATGGCCATTGGTGCGGATCGTGGCATCCTGGTCGAAACGGACGCGGAACTGCAGCCACTGGCGGTGGCCAAACTGCTCAAGGCACTGTGCGACAAGGAACAACCGACGGTAGTAATCTGCGGTAAGCAGGCGATCGACGATGATGCCAACCAGACTGGCCAGATGCTGGCGGCGTTGATGGGATGGCCGCAGGCGACTTTTGCGTCCAAGGTTGCCCTGGCTGACGGCAAGGCCACGGTGACGCGCGAGATCGATGGCGGCCTCGAAACCCTCGAAATGAACCTGCCGGCTGTCGTGACGACCGACCTGCGCCTCAATGAACCGCGTTATGCAACGCTACCCAACATCATGAAGGCGAAGAAGAAGCCGCTCGAAACAGTCAAACCTGCTGACCTCAGCATCGATGTGGCGCCACGCTTGGCGACCATCAAGGTCTCGGAGCCAGCAAAACGCAGCGCTGGCGTGATCGTTGCTGATGTGGCCCAGTTGGTAGAGAAACTCAAGAACGAAGCGAAGGTGATCTGAATGAGCATTCTTGTCATTGCCGAACACGACAATAAGTCGCTCAAGGGCGCAACTCTCAATACCGTGGCCGCGGCCGCAAAAATCGGAGGCGAGGTCCACCTGCTGGTGGCGGGTAGCGGTTGCGGGGATGCTGCCGCCCAAGCTGCAAAGGTAGCCGGCGTGGGTAAGGTATTGCAGGCGGACGCTCCGCACTACGACGCACAGCTTGCCGAAAACATTGCCGCACTGATCGTTGCAAACGCAGGTGGCTACTCGCATATCCTCGCTCCCGCGAGCACAGGCGGCAAGAACGTAATGCCTCGTGTTGCGGCGTTGCTCGATGTCGCGCAGATTTCGGACATCATTTCCGTCGAATCAGCCGACACATTTGTCCGCCCGATTTACGCCGGTAATGCGCTTGCGACGGTAAAGAGCGCCGACGCGGTCAAGGTCATAACGGTACGCACCACGGGTTTTGACCCGGTCGCTGCCGAGGGCGGCAATGCTGCAATCGAATCGTTGGCCGCCGGGCCGGACCTGGCACTCTCCAAACTGCTGGGACGGGAACTTACAAAGAGTGAGCGCCCGGAACTCGGAGCTGCGGGCATTATCGTCTCGGGCGGAAGGGGGCTGGGCAGCAGCGAGAACTATCACAAGTTGCTCGAACCGCTCGCCGACAAGCTTGGCGCCGCGTTGGGCGCAAGTCGCGCTGCGGTCGATGCGGGCTATGTTCCCAACGATTATCAGGTTGGTCAGACGGGCAAGATCGTCGCGCCGCAGGTGTATTTCGCGATTGGCATCTCTGGCGCGATTCAACACCTCGCCGGCATGAAGGATTCGAAGATCATCGTCGCCATAAACAAGGATCCGGAGGCCCCGATCTTTCAGGTCGCCGACTATGGCCTGGTGGGCGATCTGTTCCAACTTGTACCGGAGCTGACGAGCGCCATGTAAGGATCCTCAGGGGCCTTTCATGAACCTCCTGTCGGACTTTTTTCCGACCGCGTGGCTGGTGATCGCCGGCGCAGGGCAGTTCATCGTCTGGGGGTGGTGTATTCGCACCGCCCCTTGGGCGAGGCTCAACCGCCCGGCAATTCTCAACCTCTGGCTGGGTTCAGCGGTGCTGCTGATGCTCACCTGGACCATGAAGGCAGCCGTGCAGCCCGGTCTGAGCCTTCATCTGGTCGGGGCCACGGCCGCTACCCTGATGTTCGGACCGCAGCTTGCGATCATCTGCCTTTCGCTTGCCTTGCTCGGTATTGCCTTCGATGGCGCAATTGCGTGGGCGTCGTACCCGCTCAATCTGCTTACGATGGTGGTCCTTCCGGTATTCGTTGCCGACCGCCTTTTCCGATTGGTGGACCGTCGCCTCCCTAACAACTATTTCATCTACATTTTCATTGATGCCTTTCTCGGGGCCGGGCTTTCGATCATAACCCTGGGCGGGGCATCGACGGTCCTGCTCGCGCTGGCCGGGGCCTATCCGGTCTCGCAACTGACTTCGGAATATCTGCCGTTCTTCCTCCTTCTCGGATTTTCGGAGGCATGGCTTACAGGGATGGCTCTCACATTGATGGTGGTGTTCAAACCCGAATGGGTCGCTACTTTCGACGATCAGCGTTATCTGGCACGAAAATGAAAAACTGCGGCCTGCACGGCTGCATCGATCCAACACCAAGACTGGAGCTACAAGAATGAGCAACTACACCGCACCGATACGGGACATGCAGTTCGTAATGCGGGAACTGGCGGGTCTTGCCGAAGTTGGCAGGCTTCCCGGCTGCGAGGAAGTATCGGAGGATCTTGTTGACGCGATTCTCGATGAGGCCGGAAAGTTCGCGAGCGGCGTTCTCGCGCCGCTAAACCGCACAGGAGACCAGCAGGGTGCCAGCTGGGAAAACGGCAACGTGCATACGGCAGCGGGCTGGAAGGAGGCCTACAAACAGTTTGCCGAAGCCGGTTGGACCGCGCTGGCCTGTGATCCTGAGTACGGCGGTCAGGGACTGCCGAAGCTGCTCTCGACCGCCGTCATGGAGATGTGGAAGGCCTCGAACATGGCGTTCTCGCTGTGCCCGATGCTCACGAATGGCGCCATCGAAGCGCTCGTTCTGAGGGGAACTGACGAACAAAAAGCGCTTTACCTGACGAGAATGGTGAGTGGTGAATGGACAGGCACGATGAACCTGACCGAACCGCAAGCCGGATCCGACCTTGCTGCCGTTCGTACCAAAGCCGAACCACAAGGCGACGGTAGTTACAAGATCTTCGGTCAGAAGATCTTCATCACATATGGCGATCACGACATGACCGACAACATCGTTCATCTCGTCCTCGCCCGCCTGCCCGATGCTCCCGAAGGCGTAAAGGGGATATCGCTGTTCGTAGTGCCGAAATTCATGGCCGACGCAGACGGAACGCTTGGCTTGCGCAATGACGTGCACTGCGTATCGATCGAACACAAGCTCGGTATCCACGCGAGTCCGACCTGTGTCCTCGCTTTCGGGGACAAGGGCGGTGCCGTCGGCTACCTGGTGGGCGAGGCCAATCGCGGACTCGAATACATGTTCATCATGATGAACGAGGCCCGGTTTGCGGTCGGTATGGAGGGGCTTGCGCTGTCCGAGCGGGCCTACCAGCAAGCGCTTGCGTATGCCAAGGAACGCATCCAAGGTACTGAACTCGGCGTACGTGGCGGCCCGAAGGTCAGCATCATTCATCATCCCGATATTCGTCGCATGCTCATGTCGATGAAATCACAGACCGAAGCGATGCGTGCGTTGGCCTATGTCGTCGGAGCCGCAACCGACTCCGCCCATCTCCATCCGGACGAAGAAGTCCGCAAGCGTTCTCAGGCATTTGTCGATTTGATGATCCCGGTAGTAAAGGGCTGGTGCACTGAAAATTCCATCGAGATCGCTTCCACCGGTGTCCAGATTCACGGAGGAATGGGATTCATTGAAGAAACAGGCGCTGCGCAGCATTTCCGCGATGCGCGCATCACCACCATCTACGAAGGCACCACCGCGATTCAGGCCAACGATCTAATTGGTCGCAAGCTTGCCCGCGAGGGTGGGGCGACGGCCAAAACAGTGGTAGCCGACATCCACGTCGTACTCGGAGAACTCGAGACGAAAGGCGGTGAGGCGTTCGCGGCCATTCAAAGATCCTTGAAAGGTGGCACCGAAGCTCTCTCTACCGCTATCGACTACATCGTCGCGACCTATGGTTCGGACATCAAGTCGGCATCGGTTGGTGCTGTGCCATTCCTCAAGCTGTTTGGAATTGTCGCGGGCGGTTGGCAGATGGCGCGCGCGGCACTGGCAGCGCAGCGCTTGCTCGACGCAGGGGAGGGTGATTCAGCATTTCTCTCTACGAAGATCATCACCGCCCGGTTCTATGCGGATCACGTGCTGTCTCAGGCTGCCGGCCTTGGCTACGCAATCGTGAACGGTGCTGACGGAGCGCTTGCTCTCTCCGAAGAGCAGTTCTGATTCCAAGAAAAAGGGGGCACCATCGGGCCCCCTTCCATTGCTTCACTTTTCGCGCTTTTATTGAACCTTCGCCTGACTGCGCAAGTCGAGCAGGTGCTTTTCCACCTTCTGTTGTTGCAGACGCTGCTGGATCTGCGGTTTCACTTCCTCGAAGCTCGGGGTCTTGAGTGCCCGTACATCATCAAGTTTGATGATGTGATACCCGAAATCACTCTTCACGGGTTGAGGCGTGAATTTGCCTTTTTCGAGACTGATCATTGCGTCCGAGAAGGGTTTTACGAACATTCCCGGGTTGGCCCAACCGAGATCACCTCCGCGCTCCTTTGATCCAGGATCCTTGGATTCCTTGGCGAGATCTTCAAACTTCTCGCCGGCCTGAAGCTTTGCGATGATCGCCTTGGCCTGATCCTCGGTGTCGACAAGGATGTGGCGGGCTTTGTACTCTTTCTCACCAAGCCGCGCCTTAATACTGTCGTATTCCTTGCGGATATCGGCATCCGAAACCGGGTTCGCCTGCACGAAGGACTGCAGATAGGCTCGGATCAACACGGCCTGTCGGGCCATGTCCATCTGCGCCTGCACTTCTGCGCTCTTATCGAGACCCTTTTTCTGCGCGGCCTGCTGCAGGATCTCACGACGTACCAGTTCTTCCTTTACCGCATTGCGCAGTTGCTCCGAATCCGGGGCCCCCTGGGCTTTCTGTTCCGCAATCAACGCATCGGCCCGGTTCGAGGAGATGGCAACGCCATTGACGGTCGCTATGGTTGCAGCCATTGCCGGTAGGCTGGCCGCCGCGAGAACTGCAAGAACCGTGCTGCTGTATCTCAGCTTCATATATTTCCTTTACTGGTTTTGGGAGTGCAATTCGGCCTCGCTACGGGCCTCGATTGCGAGCGCGTGGATCTCACGCTGCATCATGTCGCCAAGCGTCTGGTAGACCAGTCGATGACGCGCGAGAGTTGATTTTCCGGAGAATGCCTCTGAGACTATCCGCAGTCGGTAGTGTCCCCCGCCATCTCGGGCGCCCGCGTGTCCCGCATGCAGGGCACTATCGTCGACGATGTCGACCGAAGTGGGCGCCAATGCCGAAAGGCGTTTGCGCATGGTATCGATTACGCGGCTCACGGCAGTACCTTCTTGAACGGCTTAATCGTGGCAGCGGCATAGACGCCCGCCCTTGTGTAGGGGTCATCGGCCACCCACGCCTGGGCCGCCTCGAGCGATTCAAACTCGGCCACGATCAAACTGCCCGAGAAACCCGCCGGTCCGGGGTCCGGCGAATCAATGGCAGGCATCGGGCCGGCAAGAACTAGGCGGCCTTCACCCTGTAAGACTTTGAGGCGTTCGAGATGTGCCTCACGTACTGCCATCCTGCCAGGAAGGCTGTTGGGCACGTCTTCGCCTACGATGGCATACAGCATCAGGTTTTTTCCTCTTCCAGATAGCGAGAGAGATAGACGCCTTGACCAAGGACAAAAGCCAGCATCAAACCCATGCCGCCAAAGAGTTTGAAGTTGACCCAGGTTTCCTCACTGTACGAATAGGCGACGTAAAGGTTGATGAATCCCATCGCGGCAAAGAAGCAGGCCCATGCAAGATTCAGCCGTCGCCAGACCGGATCTGGCAGACTCACCTGCGCTTCGAGCATCTTGCGGATCAGGTTGCGGCCGAAAAACAGGCTTGAGCCCCCGAGCACACAGGCAAAAAGCCAATAGAGCGCAGTAGGTTTCCACTTTATGAACGTTGGATTGTGAAAGGCGATCGTCAACCCCCCGAAGACGGAGACGATCGCGAGACTCACCCACAACATCGTGTCTACCCGACGATGCCGAGCCCAGACCCAGACGATCTGACCAAGGGTTGCGAAGATGGCCACTGCGGTGGCCAGCAGGATCGGGGCTTGCTTCAAATCGATCCCGCCACCAAGAAAATGGTTTGCTAGCTCAAGAGATGCCGAGTCATACACACCGGCGACCTTGTAGGCAGCAAAAAAGAGTATGACCGGCAGGAGATCGAAAAGAAATTTCATCGCAGGATTATATCGAACTGGCCGAGCTCCGCATTTTTCAGCTGTCGGCCCGATTACGCATGTGATCGGCGAGTCCACTCATGGCGGTCAGCAAGTCAGAGGCGAGCACTTTGTCCGCAACACATTCAAGCATTGCCTGACGCATGCAGAGCATCCATTGATCGCGTTCACGGCTTGCGATCTCGAACGGAAGATGTCTGGCGCGCAGGCGCGGATGGCCAAAGCGCTGGACAAAAAGATCAGGACCGCCCAGCCATCCCGACAAATACATGAAAAGCTTTTCTTCCGAACCGGACAAATCATCCGGGTGCAGCTTCCGCACGTCCCAGGCTTCCGGCAGGGTATCCATCAGCGCGTAGAAACGATGCACCAACCTACGCAGGCCGGATTCCCCACCAATACGCTGATATGGCGTGGTCTGAACGGGCGCTTCGGGAAACGTCGAATTCTTATCGTGCATCGATTGAGTGGTTCGTGTGACGTTGTGACAGATCGTCTGAAGAATGCCGGATATCGGCTCGAATCTGCAACCGCATTGCGATCATCTATGAGGTCTTCTCAATGGAAACGCACTTGAGTGGAAGGTCGATCACCGCCTGAAGGCCCCCTCCGTCACGTTGTAGAAGCCGCAGCTCCCCACCGTGACCACGCGCGATGCGATCGACGATGGCCAACCCGAGGCCGGAACCACGAGCGTCGGTCCGAGCCGTCTCCAGACGAGTGAACGGACGCTTGAGCCGCTCGACCTCCTCTGGTGGAATTCCCGGGCCGCGATCAAGCACTTCAATGATTGCCCGCGACTCCGAGCGACGCAAACGCAACTCGACGCCTTGAGAGATGCCCGCGTAACGGTACGCGTTGTCGATCAGGTTGTTCATTGCACGGCGCAGAGCCAGTGGCCTTGCCTTGATCATGAACTCGCCGTCTGCATGCAAGCTCAAAGGCAGCCCGCGGCGGATGTAGTCGGCATGAATCTCGGCAAGAAACGCAGACAGTTCAAGATCGGCCCCGGATTCGCTTTGTCCATCTCGTCCAAAGTCGACGAATTGTCCAATGATCCTGTCCATCTCCTCGATGTCGGTCGCCATTGCCTCGCGATCTTCGTCACTTGCTGGCGACATCTCGACACCAAGGCGCAAGCGCGCAAGGGGCGTGCGCAGATCATGCGAGACGCCTGCGAGAATCAGGCGTCGATCGGCGTCAAGGCGCGCCAGATCGCCCGCCATATGATTGAAAGCACGTGCCACGTCGGCAATGTCGGAGGCGCCTTTCTCGGATAGCGGCGGGGGGGTCTCGCCGCGTCCTACCGCACGAGCGGCCTCCGCAATGCCTCGAAGCGGTTGATTGATGCGTGAGACGATGAGATAGGCCGCCAGCAGAGAAAAAGCGAGTGCAAGCGCCCCCCAACCGAGCCAATCTACTGCTCTGGGCCTGACAACACGGTCAGCTGGCAGCATTACCCAGTATTCGTCTCTATCCTGCGGATCAAGCCGAAAACTCACCCAGAAACCCTCAAGCCCCTCCCATGAGGAGGCAAATCGGGTCTGCTCGCCGAGACTGCGGCGAATCGCGCTGGTCAACAGCGCAATCGGACGCGTATCCGGCAACGGCTCGATCTCATCCTCGCGCTCGGCAGGGTAGATTCGTATTCCTTCGAGCGCGGCAAGATCGATCAACAGTTCCCTGCGACGACGCGGTTCAGCGTTGATAAGCGCCGTCCGTGTGAGGTTGACGACGCTCACCACCATCTGCGCAAGATCGTTTGCCCGCGGACCTTGCTGGAGGTGGCGAAATATCTGGTACCAAGCGACAAGCGCCATCACCATGACCACCGCGACGACGAGAAAGGTCTGCCAAAGAAGCGTCCGGGGCCATCTGGACCGGAATAAAGACATCAATCGCGCTTTGCGGGAACGAAGAGCAAGAGGCTGACCCCGCACGCGTCAGTCAGTGTCCTTCGAGCCATCCGGAACAAAAACGTAGCCGAAACCCCAGACGGTCTGAATGTAGCGGGGCTTCGACGGGTCTTCTTCCACCAGCTTGCGAAGACGGGACACCTGCACGTCGATCGCGCGATCAAAGACTTCGTATTCCCTGCCACGGGCCATCTCCATCAACTTGTCACGGGACAATGGTTGTCGAGGGTGCTGCAGAAGCACCTTGAGGAGAGAGAATTCGCCGGTGGTGAGTGGCTGCTCCTCACCGTCGCGGCTCAGCGTGCGCGTACCAAGATTGACCTCAACACGCCCAAAGGCCACGACTTCGTCATCGACGGTAGGAGCCCCCGGTGGCGACTGCGGCTGGCGCCTGAGCACAGCATTGACCCTGGCTACCAACTCACGGGGATTGAACGGCTTTGGCAGGTAATCGTCTGCCCCCATCTCAAGCCCGACAATACGGTCAACATCGTCGCCCTTGGCTGTAAGCATCACGATAGGCAGCGTGTTTTCAGCCGCGCGCAAACGGCGACAGATAGCCAATCCGTCTTCGCCCGGGAGCATGAGGTCGAGCACCATCAGATCGTAGTGTTCCCGGTGCAACGCGCGATCCATCGCGACGCCATCCGCCACGGCCTTCACGGAAAAGCCCTGTTCGCTGAGATAGCGATTGAGCAGATCACGAAGCCTGGCATCGTCGTCGACCAGGAGAATTCGATAGCGATGTCTTGACATTCGAGCATCGTAGCCGGGCACCGAGCTTCGTGCCAAGCGCCTTATTGAGTCGGCACGGGCACGCAGCGTAACGCTTCGTAAGTAGCGGTGGCTCTGCTTACAACTACTTACAGTCCAATCAGGGTGTGCAGGATCGAACGTTCACCATCCGGGTCGTAGTCGCTAAGCTTGTCGCTTGCCTTGAGTCCCGTCGCCCAAGTTCGCCCGCACGGAGTTTGCGTCTTGCCGCCTTTAAAATATTGCCGTTGCTGGTTTCGTATCCTCGGTTTTATCGTCTTCGCGGGGCTGGGTATCCAGATGCCGTTCAGATCTGCTCAAGCCGCGCAACCTGATTCAGTCTATCCGGAAACATCGCTTGTCCCGGCTCAGAGTGAGCGGGACCGTCGCGCCGAAATCAGACGGACACTGGACCAGCGTCCGCAGAGGGGGGGCGGCAAGGTCGAAGACGGCCGCAACCGACTCAGTGACGAAGAGCGGCGGAGTCTTCGAAAAGACATTGGCGACGCGGGACGTGATGTCTACGACAAGAACAAGAGCAGGCGCAAGAACGGCTCGACGAGGCGCAACGGTCCGCAGTAGATCGATCGGCGCAGCGACGGAGACGGCCGGCAGGCTACAATTGCCGAATGAAGATTCTCGCCTTGGAAACGTCCGGAGAAGCCGGCAGTGTTGCGTTGCAGTACTGCGGCGAAGTGCAGAGCGTGCCGCTCGAATCTGGCCCTGCCCAGTCCGCCTCGGCCATCGAACG
Organism: Cognatazoarcus halotolerans; assembly: GCF_009800965.1. Classification (GTDB taxonomy): domain Bacteria; phylum Pseudomonadota; class Gammaproteobacteria; order Burkholderiales; family Rhodocyclaceae; genus Cognatazoarcus; species Cognatazoarcus halotolerans. The sequence continues at coordinate 256,006 of NZ_WUAF01000005.1, forward strand.
GATTGATTCGCTTCTTGCTGCTGCGGGCTGTCGTCTTGAAGATCTGGACGGCATCGCTTTCAGCGCCGGCCCGGGTGCGTTTACCGGATTGAGGCTGGGGTGCGGAATCGCCCAAGGACTAGCCATGGGCGCGGGAATCGGTGTGATGCCGATCGGGACACTCGATGCACTGGCAGCCCAGATTCAGGAAGGAGAGGTCATTGCCGCAATGGACGCGCGAATGGGGGAGCTTTACTGGGCACACTTTCGATGCAGCAAAGGTATTCCCTTCCCGTTGGGGGAACCCGAATGCGTCTCGCCCAGTAATTGGCAACCCGTTCTTGGGTCCGTCTGTAGCGGGATCGGCTCTGCGTTCAAGGCCCATCGGGGCGCGCTGAATCCTGGGATATTCACGGGTTTGGTAAGCATTTTCGACGATCGCACTCCGAGGGCAAATGAAATCGCGCGGCTGGCCGCTGATCGGCGTTACGCGGCGGCCGCGATTGATCCGGCCTTGGCGGCCCCACTGTACGTACGTGATAAAGTCGCCCGCACCACCGTAGAGCGTCTCGCGCAGGGCGGAAAGGCATGACCTTGGCGCTGCTCGAATTCGAGCCCATGTCAACCGATGACCTCGACTGGGTCAGCGTTGCTGAATCCACCTTGCACAGCCATCCTTGGACGTTAGGGAATTTTGCCGATTCTCTCGGTGCCGGATACAGCTGCTGGATCGGGCGCGATGGCACGGAGCGGGTGAGCTATGGGGTATTGATGCTGGTGCTCGATGAAGCCCATCTGCTGAATATAAGTGTGACCACATCCGCTCAGCGTCGCGGCGTAGGGCAGGCGATGCTCCAGCATCTATTTAACGTATCGGTAGAACGCGGCGCAAGTCAGATGTTTCTGGAGGTCAGGCCGTCGAACGCAGCGGCACTGGCCCTGTATTGCCGCAACGGCTTCGAACCTGTCGGTCGTCGCAAAGCTTATTACCCTGGCCTGAAAACTCGCGAGGATGCGATTGTGATGAGGCGACAACTTTGAAAGGAGTGCGTGAATCGATGCTTCGCGAGATGGGACTCGGCCCCATCTGGCGTTTACGTGGCGTCCCCGATCATCAACTCATCGCAAGGCCTGAAGAGATGCGCGTGTCTCCGGCCGACAACGATTCACCACGCAACGAGGCGCCCCCCTCGTCGGTGTCGACATACACGACGGAATTGAAACAACGTGGCGGTATGCCTCGGCCGACGTCACAGGAGAATACAGTTCCGACAGGTGATTCCGTCGCGAGCAATGCGCAAGGCAACGCATCGCGGGTCGCGATGCTCGATTGGCCTGATCTGGAGCAGGCAATACGGGATTGCAACGCTTGCGTGCTGTGCGAGCGAAGAAATATGGCAGTGCCTGGGATCGGCGATCGAAACGCGGATTGGCTGCTCGTCGGAGAGGGGCCGGGGGCGGAGGAGGATCGGAAAGGCGAGCCTTTCGTTGGACAAGCCGGAAAGTTGCTGGACGCGATGCTCGGCGCAATCGGATTGTCCCGCAACAAGGGTATCTACATCGCTAATGCGGTCAAATGTCGCCCGCCGGGAAACCGCACGCCAGCGAGCGAGGAACTCGCGGCGTGCTACCCCTTTCTGGCACGACAAATCGCATTATTGCAGCCGAAGCTCATTATTGCCCTTGGCCGGCCGGCAGCCCAGGTGCTGCTGAATCGTGAGATCAGGATCTCCGCCGAACGGGGCGTACCACACGACTACGCGGGCATTCCGCTGATCGTCACCTATCATCCCGCCTACCTTTTGCGTAACCAGCATGATAAGGCAAAGGCATGGGCCGACCTCTGTCTGGCTCGGCGTCTGGTTCCGCCGCAGGTTTAGTCTGCTGGCGAGTTCGCGATGGAAGGACGAATTTTTACAGCGGGAGCCGCCACGGCAACCGGCCCCGCGCCTACAATCAGGCCACTCACGCGCCGTTACTCGGAACGCGGGACAGGTCAATAATCAAGAGGATTCATCATGCGCGTCAGGCTATGGGCCGTGCTTGCCCTTGTATCGACACTCCTCGGAGGCTGTGGCTACAACCAGATTCAGGTAAATGACGAACAGGTCAAGTCAGCATGGTCGGAAGTACTGAATCAGTACAAGCGTCGTGCCGATCTGATCCCCAATCTGGTCAACGTCGTGCAGGGGTATGCCTCGCACGAACGCGAAGTGCTTACCCAGGTAACGGAGGCGCGCTCCCGGGTGGGCAGCATTCAGGTCACCCCTGAATTGCTCAATGATCCGGAGGCGCTCGTGAAGTTTCAGCAGGCACAGGGGCAGCTGACGAGTGCCCTGTCCCGTTTGCTGGTGGTGGCCGAAAATTATCCAAACCTGAAGGCGGATGCGAATTTCCGTGATCTGCAGGCCCAGTTGGAGGGTACCGAAAATCGGATCACGGTTGCGCGGGGACGCTACGTCAAGGCGGTAGAAACCTACAACGTCGGTGTCAGGACATTTCCGAACAACCTGACGGCAATGATGTTCGGCTACAAACCAAAAGCGAATTTCAGCGTCGATAACGAACAGGCCATCAGCGAACCACCGAAGGTCAATTTCGGTTCTGCGCCGACGCCAGCGGAACATTGATCGGCTGAAGGTCCACTCTCAAAGTGTTGCACCTCACGTCGCAGAGCTCGTACCGGCGGTTTGCGTACCGTGCTTTTTCCGTACTGCTGTGGTTTTTTGTTTCGGTTGCGGGCGCGCAGGAACTACAACCCGTCCCCACACTTCGGGAACAGGTCACCGATCTTGCTGGTCTGCTAAGCGCCACCGAGCGCACAACCCTCGACGAGCGCCTCAAGGGGATCGAGGCGGAGAGCGGTAGTCAGGTCGCGATACTGACGGTCCGAACGACTCAGCCTGAGCCCATAGAGGCGTACGGAATCAGAGTTGCCGATGCCTGGAAACTGGGTCGGAAGGATATCGATGACGGGGTGCTGATCCTGGTCGCAGCCGACGATCGACGCATGCGTATTGAGGTCGGACGGGGCCTGGAAGGTGCCATTCCTGACGCAATTGCCAAGCGGATCATTGCAGAACGCATGACTCCGGCATTCAGGCAGGGTGACTATGCCGGCGGATTGATCGCGGCGGTAGACGCGATCGGTGGTCTCATCAAGGGTGAGAACTTGCCACCACCCTCGACGCCAAGCCGGTCCGAAAATGAAAGTCTGGGCCTCGAGGAGTTTTTCGTCATCGGCATGGTCGCGAGCATTTTCCTGGGCTCCATACTGAAATCGATGTTCGGCCGCATTCTGGGCTCGACGATCACGGCGGGCCTCGTCGGCACTGCGGCCTGGTTGATAACCGGAACCCTCTTCGTCGCGCTCATCGCGGCTGCGCTCTCACTTATTTTCATCCTCACCATGGGAGCGGGTGGTGGCGGCCTCGGCGGCCGAGGAAGGGCAGGGCCCTGGATCGGCGGAAGCGGGGGCGGTGGTTCGATGGGCGGTTCGGGCGGATGGTCTGGTGGTGGTGGCGGGTTCGGAGGAGGAGGGGCGTCGGGCGGATGGTAAGCAAATGGAAACGGGTCCTTACTCACCTGGTCACCCCCGACTGGCTGGCACGACGACATTTTAAGGCGGACGTGCTTGATGTGATCGAAAGGGCCATCGAGGAGTCGGAGCGCGAACATCGGGGCGAGATTCGCTTCGCCGTGGAATCGGTCATCGAAGCACGTGAGCTGCTTGCTGGCGTCACGGTGCATCAGCGGGCACTCGAAGCCTTTGCTCAACTCGGCGTATGGGACACCGAAGAGAACAGTGGCGTTCTCATTTTCGTCCAGCTGGTAGACCATCGCGTCGAGATCATTGCGGACCGCGGAATTGCCGCGCGGGTGGAGCAACGGGAGTGGGACGAGATCTGCAGGAGCATGGAAACGGCCTATGCGCGAAGCGAATACGCCGAAGGTTCTGTCAACGCTGTACGGATGGCTGGCCAGATACTGCGGCGTCATTTCCCGGCATATCCGCGCAATCCCAATGAACTACCGGATCGGCCCGTGCTGCTTTAGATCACACTCCAACGCAAACCGGTTCAGTGCTTCACGTCGTCAAGCAACCTCACCGAATCGAACTCGCGCTGGTTGGCATCATGAAGCCGCTTGATGAAATACATCGTGATCGCAACGAACAGGCCAAATGCGATGATTACGACATTGACCGCCAGTCCTGAGGCGATCAGTAGCGCATAGAGCCCCGTCATGACGAGAATCGACAGATTCTCGTTGAAATTCTGCACAGCAATCGAATGGCCTGCGCCCATCAGGATATGACCGCGATGCTGCAACAGTGCGTTCATCGGCACGACGAAGAAACCGGCAAGCGCACCGACCAGGACCATCAGCACCATGGCGATGCCGGCATTGGTGACGAGTGTCATCGACAGTACGACCACCCCCATCGCGATCCCCATCGGAATGACCCGCACTGAATTCCTCAGTGACACCAGCCTTGCGGCCAGAATCGCCCCGATCGCTACACCAACAGCAACAACTCCCTGAAGCATCGAGGCTTTTGACAAGTCGAGCTGGAGCGCATGTTCGGCCCACTTGATAACGATGAATTGCAGTGTTGCACCTGCGCCCCAGAAAAGCGTGGTCACCGCGAGCGAAATCTGCCCGAGCTTGTCGCGCCAAAGCAGGCGAAGGCAATGGTTGAAGTCGTGGAGCAGATATATCGGGTTGTTCTTGAGCAGCTTGTGATCGACACCGGTATCGGGGATATAGAAATTGAATCCCGCCGCAATCAGATAAAGCAGCCCGACAACCGCGATGCTGAACTCGAAACGGTTATCCACAAACGGCAGGCCGAGCGCCACGAGCGGATCGATCCAGGCCGGCTGGATCAACGCCCCTCCCAGCATCGTCCCAAGGATGATGGCGCCGACGGTAAGTCCCTCGATCCATCCATTGGCGACCACCAGCAAGCGATGCGGCAGGTACTCGGTGAGAATTCCGTATTTCGCCGGTGAATAGGCCGCAGCGCCCAAACCCACGATCGCATACGCAAAGAGCGGATGCAGGCCCATGAACATCATCAGGCAGCCGCCGATCTTGACCGTATTGCTGATCAGCATCACACGCCACTTTGGCATCGAGTCGGCAAATGCACCGACGAAAGCCGCGAGCGCAACGTAAGAAACGGTAAAAAACAGCTTGAGAAGCGGCTCGTACTCCGCTGGCGCATGAAGGTCACGCAGCAGGGCAATTGCCGCAATGAGAAGCGCGTTGTCTGCCAGCGCCGAGAAGAACTGCGCTGCCATGATGATGTAGAAACCGAGCGGCATTGTTTGGTTTTGGGCCGTCGAGCGGTTACGGAAGCGCGGTTTATAACACGAAGACTGCGTCGGCGTGATTGAAGTACAGCAAGCGTCGCGCAGTTATCCGCACCAAAGGTGTAAAAAGTCCTCGGTGATGGTGTGCTGCGGGCAGGATTTGTGGTGCAATCGGACTGATAAACCGTACTTATTTAATCGGACCGACATGGCAGACCGCAGACTCCAAGTGTTTCATGCAGTAGTGAAACATGGCTCCTTCACCCGCGCAGCGGAACGGCTGTTCATGACGCAGCCTGCAGTAACGTTCCAGATCAAACAGCTCGAAGAACACTTCGACACCCGCCTTCTTGAGCGGGGGCATGGCAAGCTCGGGCTCACGCCGGCTGGCGAGATCGTTTTCGATTACGCGGAGCGTATCCTCACCCTCAACGAGGAACTCGAATCACGCGTGTCGGAGCTGACCGACGAGCTCGCCGGCACGCTCAACGTGGGTACCAGCACCACGATTGCCGCCTATTGGCTGCCGCATCTGCTCGAGGGCTTCAAGCGCCTCTATCCGCGGGTAATTCCACGGGTGATGGTTGGCAATTCGGCTTACATCGAAGGGAAGGTCGCCGGGCGCGAACTCGACCTCGGCCTGATCGAGATCGTCACAGACAATCCAACCCTTGAACGCCGCACTGCAGGCAGGGACGACCTGATGGTGATCTGTCGCCCGGATCATCCGCTCGCGGCCCATGAACGCCTCGACGCCCCAACCCTGGCGGAGCATCCATTCATTACCCGCGAGCCCGGCAACGCCATCCGCGATCTCGCCGAGAGCTATTTCGAGGCCGCGGGTTTCGGGCCGGAAGATCTCGCCATCGCGGCGGAACTCGGAAGCCTTGCCGCAGTAAAGCATCTGGTCCGGGACGGCTTTGGTTTTGGCATTGCGTCGAGGGCGGCCATCCAGCGCGATCTGTGTGAAAAACTGCTCGTGGCAATACCGCTCGATCCCCCGCTTTACACGCCCCTCGAAGTCATTTTTCCCAAGGACCGTTTCCGGTCACGCCTTATCGTCACATTTGCCGACTTCGCAACCGAGACCCTCCAGCAATTGGGTGAGGTGCTCGACAAGAAAGCCGCAGCGGCCAGACCGGCCTGATGGCAAAGACGAAATCGGTCTTTACCTGTTCCGATTGCGGGGGACAGACACCTCGCTGGCAGGGGCAATGTCCCCATTGCAGTGCGTGGAACACGCTCGTCGAAGGCCCGGCGGAGCAGGGCGGCACGTCACGGCATCGTTATGCCTCGATCGCCGGTACGTCGAGCGGCCCGCGGGTGCTCGCCGAGATCCAACCTCGTGAGTCGCCACGCGTTCCGACTGGCATCGACGAATTCGACCGCGTCCTCGGTGGCGGTCTCGTCCCCGGCGGTGTTGTCCTGATCGGTGGCGATCCCGGCATCGGAAAATCCACCCTGCTGTTGCAGGCGCTCAGTGTCCTTGCTGACAGGCTTCCCACGCTTTACGTAACCGGCGAAGAGTCGGCGGAGCAGGTCGCGTTGCGCGCACAACGGCTCCAGTTGATCCCCGGCGGACTTCAGATTCTTCCGGAGATCAGTCTCGAGCGCATTCTTGGCGTATTGACCGAGACGAAACCCAAGGTCGCGGTGATCGACTCAATTCAGACGGTGTACTCCGAAAACCTGCAGTCGGCGCCGGGCTCCGTCGGACAAGTGCGCGAATGTGCAGCACAACTTACGCGACACGCCAAACAGCAGGGCGTGACCCTGATCATGGTCGGGCATGTCACCAAAGATGGTGCGCTTGCCGGTCCCAGGGTTCTGGAGCATATCGTCGACACTGTTCTGTATTTCGAGGGCGACACACATTCGACGTTCAGACTGATCCGCGCATTCAAGAATCGATTCGGAGCGGTCAACGAACTTGGCGTGTTTGCGATGACCGACCGCGGTCTGCGCGGTGTCAGCAACCCTTCGGCGATTTTTCTTTCCCAGCACTCCCAGCAGGTCTCCGGCTCCTGCATTCTGGTAACGCAGGAGGGTACCCGGCCCCTGCTGGTCGAAATTCAGGCGTTGGTCGATTCCGCCCACAGCCCGAGTCCTCGCCGATTGTCCGTCGGGCTCGAGCAGAATCGTCTCGCGATGTTGCTCGCGGTGCTACATCGTCACGCGGGCGTCGTGTGCTTCGATCAGGATGTTTTCGTGAACGCAGTGGGCGGCGTAAAGATCAGTGAACCGGCAGCCGACTTGCCGGTGCTGCTGGCAATCGTCTCATCGCTTCGTAACGAACCCTTGCCGCGCCGTCTCGCCGCTTTCGGTGAAGTCGGCCTGGCAGGCGAAATACGTCCGGCACCCCGCGGACAGGAGCGCCTGAGGGAAGCGGCGAAGCTCGGATTCGACACCGTGTTGATTCCTGCCGCAAACGCGCCGAAACAGTCACTGCCGGGTCTCAACGTCATCGCCGTGGAGCGCCTTGACGACGCTTTGGCGCGCGTGCGTGAACTCGATAACGCCGACTGATGGTTTCCATCAATACGGGATTGGCAAATCCGCATCACAATTATAAGTTTACATAATAAAGATTATGAAGACTTAAGGACGCCGAAGAATGGGCCGCTGGATCACTCACGCAGGGTTCACGTACATGACATGAGGCGGAACCGAGCTTCTGCGCGTCGCGGTCTATTTCCCGCTTGGCCACAAATTGCAAACCGGAGTTGCAGGCTCCGTGACTTGAACCACGCGCGATATCCGTGCAGATTCCATCATTCATCGCGCGCCCTTTGGGCGACGCAGCCCGCCGGCACGAATGGATCGTCTTTCGTGCCCGGTTTTTGTGGCAGAAGCGGATTACGGAAATGACCAGGGAACAACGCCGAAGTACTGGAAATCGTGGGCCGAATGTACCGCCGCTTTCGGAGTCGGCGCGCATGGCTGCACAGAATGTGCTTGGTGACGATGCGCCGCGGCGTGACCGATTGATAGAGTATCTGCATCGTCTCCAGGATCAGCACCGCTGCCTGTTTGCCGATCACCTCGCGGCCTTGGCCGAAGCGCTCGGGATGTCGCGTGCCGAGGTCTACGAGGTGGCCAGCTTCTACCATCACTTCGATATCGTCGCGGAAGGTAGTGAGCCGCCGCAGCTCACTGTGCGGGTGTGCGATTCGCTCAGCTGCACGCTGCATGGTGCAGCCGAGCTTGCGGCCGATCTGGAGGCGCGACTGGGCCCCAGCGTGCGTGTCCAGCGGGTGCCATGTGTCGGTCGCTGCGATAGCGCACCTGTGGCCGTGGTCGCCCGGAATCCGGTCATGGAGGCAACGCCACAGAAAATCATCGATGCGGTAAATGCAGGTGCACACGAAGAGCCCGCACCGCAGATCATCGATTTCGGCGCCTACCTTGCCGGCGGCGGATATGCGCTGTATGAATCGATTCGTGGTGGCCAGCACACGCCCGCACAGATCCTCGAGGTACTCGATTCCGCCATCCTGCGCGGTCTCGGCGGCGCCGGTTTTCCGGCCGCGCGCAAGTGGCGCACGGTGATGGCGCAGCCGGCGCCGCGCAACATGGCGGTGAATATCGATGAAGGCGAGCCCGGTACCTTCAAGGACCGGCATTACCTGGGGCGCGACCCCCATCGCTTCATAGAAGGCATGCTGATTGCCGCCCGGGTCGTCGATGTCGCAGCGATCTGGATCTACATCCGCGACGAATACCCGGCTCTACGCCACATGCTGCTCGCCGAACTGAAAAAGGTGCGCGCCGCGTGGCCGGATCTGCCGCCGATCGAGCTGCGCCGCGGTGCCGGTGCCTACATCTGCGGCGAGGAATCCGCGATGATCGAGTCGATCGAGGGCAAGCGCGGCATGCCGCGGCTGCGTCCGCCCTATGTCGCCGAAGTCGGCCTGTTCGGCCGCCCCACCCTGGTCCATAACCCGGAAACCCTGTGGTGGGTGCGAGACATCGTCGAAACGAGTCTGCTCCAGGGCTATGACTGGCTCGAGAAGCGCGGGCGCAACGGCCGACGGGGGTTGCGCAGTTTCTCGGTCAGCGGTCGGGTGGCAAAACCCGGGGTGGTCGTCACCGATGCCGGCATCACCCTGCGTCAACTGGTCGACGAACATTGTGGCGGCATGTTGCCCGGTCACGAACTGTACGGCTACTTTCCGGGCGGCGCTTCGGGCGGCATCCTGCCGGCCAGCCTCGCCGACGTGCCGCTCGATTTCGATACCTTGGCACCCTACGGTTGCTTCATCGGCTCTGCCGCCATCGTGGTGTTCTCGCAGCACGACAAGGCCCGCGTCCTCGCAGAAAATGCCATGCAGTTCTTCGCCCACGAATCCTGCGGACAATGCACCCCCTGCCGCGTTGGCACCGTCAAGGCTGCCGCTCTCATGGCTGCGCCGCGCTGGGATGCCCCTCTGCTGGAAGCGCTTGGCAGTGCGATGATGGATGCATCGATCTGCGGCCTGGGCCAGGCTGCGCCCAACCCGATGCGCTGTGTGCTGCACTACTTTCCGCGTGAAGTGGGTGCCGCGCAGGAGGACGAGGCATGAGCGATACCCGCACCCCCATCGTATTCGAGCTCGACGGCCGTAACATCGACGCGGCGCCGGGCGAGACCATCCTGCTCGCGGCACGACGCGCCGGCGTCGAGATTCCTCACCTGTGCTTCAGCGACGGCCTGCGTGCCGATGGCAACTGCCGCACCTGTGTGGTCGAGATCGAAGGCGAACGTGTGCTCGCCCCGTCCTGTTGCCGCTCCCCTGCCCCCGGGATGAAGGTCAAGGCCGCAAGCGAGCGTGCCCTCGCCTCGCAGCGGATGGTGCTCGAGCTGCTGCGTGCCGACGTCGACCCAGCAAGCGAGAAGGCGGATTCCGAGCTCGCGCAATGGTGCAAGCAACTCGGCGTCGGCCAAAGCCGTTTCGCAGCGCGCAAGCAGCCGGTTGCCGATGCGAGCCACCCCGCCATCGCGGTCAATCTTGCCGCCTGCATCCAGTGCACCCGCTGCCTGCGGGCGTGCCGCGAAGAGCAGGTGAACGACGTGATTGGCTACGCCCGCCGCGGCGCCGAATCAAAGATCGTCTTCGATCTAGACGTCACCATGAACAGCTCGACCTGCGTCGGCTGCGGCGAATGCGTGCAGGCCTGCCCCACTGGCGCCCTGCTTCCGGCCACGCTTTCACAGGCGCCGCCTACGCCGACCAGATCTGTCGATTCCTTGTGCCCGTATTGCGGCGTGGGCTGCCAGCTCAGCTACCACGTGGGTGGCGAAGGGGCGGCGCAGACCATCGTCTTTGCCGAGGGGCGCGACGGGCCCGCCAATGCCGGCCGGCTGTGCGTCAAGGGCCGTTACGGCTTCAGCTACAGCCGCAATGCGCAGCGCCTCACGGCACCGCTGATCCGCAAGTCCGGTGTGCCCAAGTCGGTCACGCTCGACCCGGCCAATCCGCTCGCCGCGTTTCGCGAAGCAAGCTGGGACGAGGCGCTGGATTTCGCTGCCGCTGGCCTCGCCCGCATCAAGCAGACGCACGGCCCGCACGCGCTCGCCGGCTTCGGCTCCGCCAAGGGCAGCAACGAGGAGGCCTACCTGTTCCAGAAACTGGTGCGGACCGGTTTCGGCACCCACAACGTCGATCACTGCACCCGCCTTTGCCATGCTTCCTCGGTCGCGGCGCTGCTCGAAGGCATCGGCTCGGGGGCGGTCTCCAATCCGGTGCGCGATGTCGAGTTCGCCGACCTGATCATCGTCATCGGCGCCAATCCGGCGGCCAACCATCCGGTCGCCGCGAGCTTCATCAAGAACGCGACAGAGCGCGGCGCGCGGCTGGTGATGATCGATCCGCGTCGCACGCCGCTGGCACGCCACGCCTGGCGCACGCTGCAGTTCCGGGCCGATGCGGATGTGGCGCTGCTGCTGTCGATGGCTTGTGTGATCATCGAGGAGGCGCTCACCGACCCCGCCTTCATTGCTGCCCGTACCGAAGGCTTCGAGGCGTTTCGCGACGCCGCGCTGCGCTACCCGCCCGAGCGCATGGCACCGATTACCGGCATCGATGCGCAGACGGTGCGCGAAGTGGCCCGCGCCTACGCCCGCGGACCGAACAGCATGATCTTCTGGGGCATGGGTATCTCGCAGCACACGCATGGCACCGACAACGCCCGCTGCCTGATCGCGCTGGCGCTCATGACCGGCCAGATCGGTCGCCCCGGCACCGGGCTGCACCCGCTGCGCGGCCAGAACAACGTCCAGGGCGCCTCCGACGTAGGTCTCATCCCGATGATGTTCCCCGACTACCAGCGTACCGCCGACCCACAGGTGCGTGCGCACTTCGAGGCCTTGTGGGGATCGACCCTGCCCGTCGAGCCGGGTCTGACGGTGGTTGAAATCATCGATGCGGCGAGCGCCGGGCGCATTCGAGGGATGTACATCGAAGGCGAAAATCCGGCCATGTCCGACCCCGATCTGGCCCATGCGCGTGCTGCGCTCGCAGGGCTGGAGCATCTGGTGGTGCAGGACATTTTCCTCACCGAGACCGCGATGCTCGCCGACGTGGTGCTGCCCGCGTCGAGTCTCTATGAAAAAACCGGCAGCTTCACCAATACCGATCGGCTGGTACAGCTCGCCCGGCCGGTGCTGCCGCTGCCGGGCGAGGCGCGCCAGGACTGGTGGATCATTCAGGAAATGGCGAGGCGCCTGGGACTGGACTGGGATTACGCGGGCCCCGCCGAGGTCTTCGCGGAGCTTGCCCAGGCGATGCCAAGCTATGCGGGCATCACCTGGGCGGCACTCGAAGCCGAGGGGGCGGTGGTCGCCCCCAAACCCGCCGTCGACGCGCCCTCGCAGCCAGTGCTGTTCCAGACTGGCTTCCCGACACCGAACGGCCGCGGACGCTTCGTGCCCGTGACGCCGCTCCCGGCTGCGGAATTGCCCGACAGCGAATACCCGATGGTTCTCATCACCGGCCGTGTCCTCGAGCACTGGCACACCGGCAGCATGACGCGTCGGGCCGAAGTGTTGGACGCGCTCGATCCGCACCCCTGGTGCGGCATGCATCCCGAAGACATGGGCGCGCTCGGCGCGGCGCATCGTGGGCAAGTGCTGCTCGAGACCCGGCGCGGCAGCATCGTGCTGGAGGTGCGTGCCGATGAAGGCGTGCAGCGTGGCTCGGTATTCATGGCCTTCTGCTATGTGGAAGCCGCTGCAAATCTGCTCACCCAGCCCGCGCTCGACCCTTTCGGCAAGATTCCCGAGTTCAAGTACTGCGCACTGCGTGTCAGTCACGTCGAGCCGTCTCACGAGTGATCATGAACGAAAAGAACCGCTTTCATCTTCCCGAAAAGGAAAAGACGCTCCGTATCGCGAGGCTGCGCGAGCGATTCGAGCAGGCGCACCCGATGAAGCCGGGCCGCGTACGAAAGGGTTTGCCCGCCTCAATCTGGAAAACCCTGTGGTTCTTCACCGCGCTACTGCTGATCGCCTGGGCGACCGGCATCCGCTGGTGAGGACTACCCGCCCCCACGCGGTACCCTCTTTGCCCCTGCCCGGCCCATCCGTGGTAGAACTGCCGCTTGTTCCACCAGGCACTTATTTCGATGCCAGATACGCCCCCGCGAATCCTCTCGATCATCGCGCCGATGACGCAGTTGAACACGCCTTATCCGTCGACTGCCTACCTGACCGGCTTCCTGCGTTCGCGCGGTTTCGATGCCGTCCAGGAAGACCTCGCCCTCGCCCTGGTGCTGCGGCTGCTGTCGCGCGACGGGCTCAACGCGATCCGCGTCCACGCCGAGGCGCTGCCGGCCCGCAGACGCAGCGAGAGCGTCGACTGCTTTCTCGAGCACTTCGACGCCTACCGCGTCTCGATCGCGCCGACCATCTCATTCCTGCAAGGGCGTGACACCACACTGGCCCACCGCATCTGCAGCGGCACCTTCCTACCCGAAGGGCCGCGCTTCGACGCGCTCGACGCCTACATGGATCCTGACGGCGGCGATCCACTCGCCTGGGCTTTCGGCGCGCTCGGCGTGCATGATCGCGCGCGTCATCTTGCCACGCTCTATCTCAACGACATCGCCGACGTGCTGCGCGACGCGGTCGATGCCCGCTTCGAATTCGTGCGCTACGCCGAATCGCTGGCGCTGAGTCAGCCAAGTTTCGATCCGCTAGCTCATGCACTCGCGGCGCCGACGAACCTGGTCGACGAGTTCCTCGCCACGCTCACCCGCGAAGCGCTGTCACGCCACGGCCCAAAGGTCGTGCTCGTTTCGGTGCCCTTCCCGGGCGCGGTCTACGCGGCCTTTCGCATCGCGCAGACCATCAAGGCAACTCACCCCGATATCGTCACCGTACTCGGCGGCGGCTATGTCAATACCGAGCTGCGCGAGCTGGCCGAGCCGCGGGTCTTCGACTATTTCGATTACGTCACGCTCGACGACGGCGAACGCCCGCTGCTCGCCCTGCTCGACCATCTTGCCGGCAAGCGCTCGGCCAAGCGGCTGGTGCGAACCTACCTGCGCGACGCCGTCGATGGTCAGGTCCGCTACGTGAATCTGGTCGAGCCCGACGTGCCCTTCTCCGAGGTCGGCACCCCCACCTGGGACGGGCTGCCGCTCGACAAATACCTGTCGTTGCTCGACATGCTCAACCCAATGCACCGCCTGTGGTCGGACGGGCGCTGGAACAAGCTCACCGTGGCACACGGCTGCTACTGGAAGAAGTGCAGCTTCTGCGACGTGAGCCTCGATTACATCTCGCGCTACGACGGTGCATCCGCCAGCCTGCTGGTCGACCGCATCGAGGCGATCGTCGCCGAAACCGGCCAGACCGGCTTCCATTTCGTCGACGAGGCCGCGCCGCCGAAAGCCTTGCGCGCGCTCGCCGAAGAACTCGTGCGGCGTGGCGTGGCGATCTCGTGGTGGGGCAATATCCGCTTCGAAAAGTCATTCACACCCGAGCTCTGTCAGTTGCTTGCGCAAAGTGGCTGCATCGCCATCTCGGGCGGTCTGGAGGTCGCCTCCGACCGCCTCCTCAAGCTCATGAAAAAGGGCGTCTCGGTCGATCAAGTGGCACGTGTCACACACGCTTTCGCCGAAGCCGGGGTGCTGGTGCATGCCTACCTGATGTACGGCTTTCCCACCCAGACGGTGCATGACACGGTCGACGCGCTCGAATACGTGCGCCAGCTCTTCGAGGCCGGCTGCATCCAGTCGGGTTTCTTCCACCGCTTCGCATGCACCGTGCACTCGCCGGTGGGCATGAACCCGGACGAATACGGCGTGCGCCTCATTCCCCTGCCCCCGGGCAAGTTCGCGAAGAACGACATCGGCTTCGAGGACCCGGTCGGCGCGGACCATGACGCACTCGGCAAGGCGCTCAACAAGGCGCTTTACAACTACATGCATGGCATCGGGCTGGATCACGACGTGCGCCAGTGGTTCAGCGGAAAGCTGCCGCGGCCACGGGTGGCGCGCAATTTCATCGAACGCGCGCTGGCGCAGCGCGAAGCGCGCCGAAGCGCCCACGCCTGAGCACCTGCGGTCGATGGACGCCTTTGCCCTGCTCGAAGATCGGCTGGCCGAAGCCAATCCGCCGGCTTCCCGTCATTACACCGGCTTCAGCCACCTGCGCCGCTGCACCGATCCCGCCGGGCTCAACGCGCTGTGGCAGGCGGTGGAGGCCGATCTGGCCTGCGGGCTGCACGCGGTGCTGATGATCGATTACGAGTGGGGCGTGCGGCTCCAGCTTCGTGACGATGCGATGCGCGCCGCTAACACCGGCTCGGCGCTCACCGTCCTGCTGTTCCGCGAGCTCGCGTTGCTCGACGCCGCAGCCTGCGACGCCCTGCTCGGCGGCGGGCGGGAGAGCGGCGTGCTGTCCGCGCGGCCCGACATCGACAAGGCGCGCTTCGACGCCGCGATCGCCTCGATCCACCAGCGCATCCGTGACGGCGAGACCTACCAGATCAACTACACCTACCGGCTCGGACTGCAGGCCTACGGTGAACCGCTCGAACTCTACCGGCGACTGCGTGCGCGCCAGATGGTGGCCTACGGTGCCTTCATTCAGTTGCCCGAGGGCGCGGGGCGGGTGAGCCATGTGCTCTCTTTCTCACCCGAACTCTTCCTCAAGAAGCGCGGCAGTTTGCTCGAAGCGCGACCGATGAAGGGCACTGCGCCGGTACCCGGTGGCGAACAGGCGAATGCCGAGGCCGCTGCGGTGCTCGCGGCGGATGAAAAGAATCGCGCCGAAAACCTCATGATCGTCGACCTGCTCAGGAACGACCTTGGGCGCATTGCCCACACCGGCAGTGTGAAAGTTCCGAAGCTGTTCACCGTTGAGCATTTCGAGACGGTGTTGCAGATGACGTCCACGGTCACCGGCGAGCTCGACGCGCAGACCGGTTTCCCCGAGATCCTGCGCGCGCTGTTTCCCTGCGGCTCGATCACCGGCGCGCCAAAACACCGCTCGATGCAGATCATCGACGCGCTCGAAGCCTCGCCGCGCGGCCTCTACACCGGCGCCATCGGCTGGCTCGACCGCCCTCCCCTGGGCGCGCGCTGCGGCGACTTCTGCCTCTCGGTGGCAATCCGCACCCTTACCTTGCAGCCCGACGCCTCGCCCGGTCTTTGGCAGGGAGAGATGGGAATCGGCGCAGGCATCGTCATCGATAGCGATGCCGACGAAGAGTTCGACGAATGCCGCCTGAAGGGGCACTTTCTCACCGGCCTCGCGCCCGGCTTCGCGCTGTTCGAGACCATGCTGGTACGCGGCGCTTCAATCCCTCACCTGGCACGCCACCTGCAACGGCTCGGCGGCAGCGCCGCCGCGCTCGGTTTCGAGTTCGACGAGGCGCGGGTGCGCGCGGAGCTGGCCGCACAGTTGGTCCGGTTGCCGCGGGACATCGACCACCGCCTGCGCCTGCAGCTCGATTTCGATGGCGGCATCAGCTTTAGCAGCGCGCCGCTGGCGCCCCTGCCGGAAACGCCTGTGCGGGTCAGGCTGGCCGAACGGCCGATCGGCAGCGAACTCCCGCTGTTGCGTCACAAGGTCACCCTGCGTGGCCGCTACGATACAGAACTGGCGCTGGCCGAAGCGCAGGGGGCATTCGACACGCTGTGCTTCAATGCGCGCGGCGAGCTTACCGAAGGCGCACGCAGCAACGTCTTCGTGAGACTCGGCGGGGCATGGTTCACGCCACCGCTATCGGCGGGGCTGTTGCCGGGCGTCATGCGCAGTGTCTTGCTCGAAAATCCGGCGCTGGCGGCCAACGAGCGAACAATTCCGCTCGATCTGCTCGACGAGGCCGAAGCGCTCATCGTCTGCAACGCACTGCGCGGCCCCTTGCGAGCGCAGTTGGTACGGGGCTGAAGCTTGCCCCGCACCAGCGGCAGCGGGCCCGGCCGGACCGCTTATTCGATCAGCACCTTCATTTTTCGCCCCCCCGGATTGCCGCCACCGGCTGCCGGTTTTCCCGTAGTCGGACCGGTACGCGCCTCGATCAGCTCGGCGATGTCGGTGTTGTTGTTCGCACGTGCCCAGGCCGCCGCGGTAAGCCCGTTCTCATTGACCAGGGTAGGGTCCGCACCAGCCTTCAACAGAACCTGAACCACGGTCTTGTGGCCGTTGCGCGCAGCGAGCATCAGCGGGGTCGACTGGTTCGGCGCGCGCGCGTCGACGCTCGCTCCGCGCTCGATGAGCTTGCGGGCGATGCCCTCGCGGCCTTCGAAGGCCGCATAGAGCAAGGGCGACCAGCCACCCTGGTTGACCGGTGCCCCGGTTTCGAGCAGACGATCGACTACTGCTTCATGCCCCTTGAGCACGGCCAGCATCAAGGCATTGTCGCCGGACTTGTTCTTGAGCGTGGCGCGTGCGCCGCGCTCAAGCAACAGATTGACCACGTCGATGTTGCCCTCGCGCGCGGCAAGAATCAGCAGCGTGTTGCCGTTGGCGTCCGCAGTGTCCGTCTCGATGCCGCGGTCGAGCAGACCCGAGAGTTCATACGCACGGTTGAGGCTCGCAGCGGTAATCGCATCGTCGTAGCTGCCCGCAAACACGGGGGGGACGGCGAGGAATGCGGCAGACAGGCTCAGCACGACCGCGAGCGCGGCGGATTTCGGGTGCATTTCAGATATCCAGACAGAAAAGACGTTTGAAGTTTTCGCTGCTTGCCTGTGCCACCTCGGTGAGCGACAGCCCGCGCAGCTTTGCGATCTCCTCGGCTACGTGCACCACGTAGGCGGGCTCATTGGTCTTGCCGCGATGGGGCACCGGCGCGAGATAGGGAGAGTCGGTTTCGATCAGCAATCGATCGAGCGGCACCTGGCGTGCGACTTCCTTGAGCGCCTTGGCGTTGCGGAAGGTGACGATGCCCGAGAAGGAGATGTAGAAGCCGAGCTCGAGGGCTGCGTCCGCCACCTCCTGGGTCTCGGTGAAGCAGTGCATCACCCCGCCCGCTTCGCCTGCGCCCTCTTCGCGCATCAGGCGCAAGGTGTCTGCGGCGGCGTTGCGGGTGTGGATGACGAGCGGCTTGGCGCTGGCCCGCGAAGCCCTGATGTGAGTTCGGAAACGCTGGCGCTGCCACTCCGGCTCGTCCTTGTGCCAATAGTAATCCAGCCCGGTTTCGCCGATCGCCACCACCTTGGAATGACGGGCCAGCTCGAGCAGCTGTTCGAGGCTCGGCTCGGCGACATCGTCGCCATCCGGGTGCACCCCGACCGAGGCGAAGAGATTGTCATGACGCTCGGCGAGCCCGAGCACCGCAGGCAGGGTCTCGAGCTTTACGCTGATGCACAGCGCATGGGAAACCCGGGCGAGCCGCATCGCTTCAAGTACGTCGGCTTCGCGTTCGATCAGGTCGGGAAAATCGAGGTGGCAGTGAGAGTCGATGAACATCTTTCAGATCGTGTGGGTCGGCCGGTTCGAACCGAGGTGGCCAGCCAGCACCTGTTCGATGCGGCCGCGTACCACCTTGGCCGAATCGTCCTCGTTGAAGTGCACGCCGATGCCCTGGCTGCGGGTGCCCTGGGCATCGGCCGGCGTGATCCACACCACCGCGCCGGCCACGGGCATCTTCGCGGGGTCGTCCATGAGCTGGAGCAACATGAAGACTTCGTCGCCAAGCCGGTACTCGCGCGAGGTGGGGACGAAGATGCCGCCGTTTTTCAGGAAAGGCATGTAGGCCGCGTAAAGCGCCGACTTCGAGTTGATGTTCAGCGACAGAACACTCGGACGCGAAGCCGGGGTCTTGCCTTGCTCACTCATGTCTTGGCTTCCGAAAATGCGCGCACATAGCGCAATAACATGTCTTCCAGCGTCAGCCGAAGGTTCAGCGGATGTTGGGCAAGGCGCCGGATCTGGTTGATTTCATTGTAACAGGCGAGTGAACGCGACACCGACAAGCGCTCTGCTAGGCGTTCGAGGCTGTGCTTGCGCGACGCAAAGAAGCGCACCCGCCCGCCGAGCCGCAGGCTCACCAGATCGGTGATCCAGCGCTGCATCCAGTCGATCAGACGCAGCTGGTCGAAACCGCCGGCGATCGCCTCCTTGCTCTTGAGCCAGCTCTCCCA
Organism: Cognatazoarcus halotolerans; assembly: GCF_009800965.1. Classification (GTDB taxonomy): domain Bacteria; phylum Pseudomonadota; class Gammaproteobacteria; order Burkholderiales; family Rhodocyclaceae; genus Cognatazoarcus; species Cognatazoarcus halotolerans. The sequence continues at coordinate 274,878 of NZ_WUAF01000005.1, forward strand.
CTGGCCGGCGAGCTTGACCGGGTCACCGCCCGGGAGCCGCTCGACATCCGCGATGAAGCGCGCCAGCTGCTCGTGCGCGCCCTGCTCCGCCATGCGTTGCGCGGCCAGCGGCAGGCCGCCGGTGAGCTCGAGCAGCGCCTGCGCGTCGGGTAGCTGCTGCGCGTCCAGCCAGGCGCGGGCCGCCGCCGCGTCGGGCCGCGCCACGGCCCACTGCTGGCAGCGGCTGCGGATCGTCGGCAAGAGCCGGCGCGGCTGCGACGACACCAGCAGCAGGGTCGCATCGGCCGGTGGCTCCTCGAGCAACTTGAGCAACGCGTTGGCGGTGAACGGGTTCATCGCCTCGACCGGATCGATGATGACGACCCGTCTTCCGCCATGGTGCGATGTCACCGACAGCGCTGCCTGCAGCGCCCGAACCTGATCGATGACGATCTGCCTCGATTGCTTCTTGTCGTCATCCTCGGCGGTTTCGGCGGCGGGAACGAGGTGGTGCAGGTCGGGATGGTTTGCCGACAGGCGCCATACGCAGGGGTCACAGCTGCCGCAGGCCATCTCCTCGCCGCTGGCGCGCTCACATAGCAGCCGCGCTGCGAGCGCCTCTGCAAAGTCACGCTTGCCGACACCGCCCGGGCCGCTCAGCAATACGCCGTGGGGCAGCTGCCCGATGCGGGACGTCACCTGCCTCCACAAGGGCTGCAACCAGGGCGAGAGGCTCATGCCGGTAGCCTCTGCAGCGCGGCCAGCACCTGCTCGCGAATCGCCTCCGGCGCGCCGCTCGCATCGATGACCAAGATGCGTGACGGCGCCCGCCGCGCCCGCTCGAGATAGGCATTGCGCACCCGCTCGAAGAAGCTCCGCTGCTCGCGCTCGAAACGGTCGGGTGCCTGTCCGGTGCCGGCCAGCCGTGCCGCGGCGGTCGCAGGGTCGAGGTCAAACAGGAAGGTGAGGTCAGGCTGCAGCCGAGGATGCACCCACTGCTCGAGCGCGTCGAACTTCGCCGCGTCGAGCCCGCGGCCGCCCACCTGGTAGGCGTAGGTAGCATCACTGAAGCGATCGGACACCACCCACTGACCTGCCGCGAGCGCCGGCTCGATGAGCGCGGCGAGGTGCTCGCGGCGGGCAGCAAACATCAGCATGGCTTCGGTCTCGAGATTCATCGCTTCGTGCAGCAGCAGCTCGCGCAGCTTTTCTCCGAGCGGCGTCCCGCCGGGTTCGCGGCTCTGCACCACGGAGAGGCCACGCCCGCGCAGATGCTCGACCACCGCCGCAATCTGGCTGCTCTTGCCCGCGCCGTCGATGCCCTCGAAGGTCAGGAATCGACCCCTTGCCTCGCTCATTGACCCTTGCCTCCCTTCTGGAACTGGTTCACTGCCTGATTGTGCTCGTCCAGGCTCTGCGAGAAATGGCTGCTGCCGTCACCGCGTGCGACAAAGTACAGATAGCGGGTGTCTGCGGGTGATAGCGCCGCCTGGATCGACGCCAGGCCGGGCATTGCAATCGGTGTGGGCGGCAGCCCGGTCCGGGTGTAGGTATTGTAGGGCGTGTCGCTTGTGAGGTCGCGCCGGCGCAGGTTGCCATCGAAGCTTTCGCCGAGTCCGTAGATGACCGTCGGATCGGTCTGCAGGCGCATGCCGATGCGCAGCCTGTTGATGAACACCGAGCCCACCAGTGCCCTGTCGTCCTCGCGGCCGGTCTCCTTCTCGATGATCGAGGCGAGAATCAATGCCTCGTACGGCGACTTGAGCGGCAGATTGGCGCCGCGCCCGGCCCACGCGGTGTCCACCAGGCGCTGCATCTCCTGGTAGGCGCGGCGCAGCACCGCGAGCTCGCTCGACTGGCGGTCGAAGAGATAGGTGTCGGGGAAGAACAGGCCCTCGGGATTCGACTCGCTGGCGCCGATGCGCTGCAGGATCTCGGCACTGCTCAGCCCGGCGGCGTCGTGCCGAAGATCGGGGTGCGCCTGTAGCGCGGCCAGCACCTGCCTGAAAGTCCAGCCCTCGATGATGCGGAATTCCCGCTGGGTAACGTCACCAGCGGTGAGCTTGAGCAGCAGCTGCCATGCCGTGACGCCGCGCGTGACCTCATAGCTGCCGGCCTTGATACTGTTGGCCTTGCCGGTGAGCCGTGCCAGCACCGCCAGCATTTCGGGCTGGATCTCCACCCCGGCCTGGCGAATAACGCGTGCCGCGCCGCGCATCGAAGCGCCCCGCTCCACCGTGAAATCCACCAGCTCCGTCTTGAGATCGAGGGGCCGTAACGCGAACCAGCCCAGCGCAGCGATCGCCACGATCAAGCCCAGCACTGCAAGCAGGGAAAGTTTGACGATCAGCTTTTGCATTATTCGCGCAGTGGCCGCAGGATCGGGTTTTGCACCAACGGCCTTTCTTGGAGGCCGCATATAATACTTCACCCCCGACAATCTCCCTCAAGCCAAGATCATGAGCACCTATTCCTTTCTGGACGCGCCCGAGACGCCACTGGGCACGATCGAATTCGGCCCACCCGAAGCTGCGGTGAAGCTTGCAGCCGAAAGCAGCGTAGCCATACCGCTCGGCAATTTCGGCCTCATCCGCGCAACCGGCGAAGAGGCGGTTGCCTTTCTCCACAATCTGGTCTCCAACGACGTCAAGAAGCTTGGTGAGAACAGCGCCCAGTGGAACAGCCTCAACAGCCCCAAAGGGCGGATGATCGCAAGCCTGTTGATCTGGCGCGACGGCGCCGACCTGATCATCGCGCTGGCCCGCGACCTGCACCAGGCGGTGCTCAAGAAACTCTCGATGTACGTGCTGCGCTCCAAGGTGAAGCTTACCGATGCGAGCGGCGAATTCGCGCTGTTCGGCCTTGCCGGTGCCGGGGTGCCTGCCGCGCTCCAGGCTGCCGGCCTGTCGAACCCCGATGAGACCATGTACACGGCCCCCTCGCCTGCGGGCCGCGTGATCCGGCTGGGTGCGGATCTGCTGGTTGCAGCGGTGCCGGCTGCTTCGGCAAAGAGCGTGTGGCGCGCGCTTGGCGAGGCCGGTCTTTCCCCGGCGGGATCGAGTGGATGGACTTGGTTGATGATCCGTGACGGCCTTCCGCTGGTAACCCAGCCGGTGCAGGAAGAATTCGTCGCGCAGATGCTCAATTTCGAGCTGATCGGCGGCGTCAGCTTCAACAAGGGCTGTTACCCCGGGCAGGAAATCGTCGCCCGCACCCAGTACCTCGGCAAACTCAAGAAGCGTATGTACAGGCTTCATTTCGACGGCGCGGCATCCGTCCAGGTCGGCAGCGACCTGTTCGCCCCGGATTTCGGCGACCAGTCGATCGGCAAGGTGGTGCTCGCCGCCCCCTCGCCCAGCGGCGGCCAGGAAGCCCTCGCGGTCCTGCAGAGCAGCAGCGCCGAGGCTGGCGAGCTGCACCTCGGCGCACCCGATGGCGCCCGCGCCGCGGTCATGCCCCTGCCCTATTCGCTGGGCTGACGCCGCGGCAATGGCCGTCAATCTCTATGTTTACTACCGCGTCGACCCGGCAAGGGCAGCCGACATGCGTGCCGCCCTGCGCGGCGCCCAGGCCCGCCTTGGCGCCGCCTGGCGGATCGATACCGGCCTGCTCCAGCGCAGCGACGATCCGCTCACCTGGATGGAAACCTACGTGCAGATCGAAGACCCGCAAGGCTTTCTCGCCGCGCTGGCGTCGGAACTCGAGGCCATCGGCTTTAGTGATTGCCTCGCCGAGGGCGCAACGCGACACGTCGAGTGCTTCGAGCCATGTGCCTGATCCTCGCCGCCTGGCAGGCGCATCCCCGTTATCCGCTGGTCATCGCGGCGAATCGCGACGAGTTCTTCCGCCGCCCCGCCGCATCGGCCCGCTGGTGGCCTGAACAACCTGGCCTGCTCGCCGGCCAGGATCTCGAAGCTGGTGGCACCTGGCTTGGTGTGAGCGCCGACGGGCGGTTTGCCGCACTCACGAACTTCCGCGACCCCTCGAGCCACCGCGCGGGCACCCCTTCGCGCGGGCAGCTCGTTGCCGGCTTCCTCGCCTCAGGCAGCACTGTCGATGAGGCGCTGGGCGATCTGCAGCAACGCTCGGACGCCTACAACGGCTTCAACCTCATGCTCTACGACGGAGAACGGTTCGGCATTTATGAGAGCGTGGCAAGATCAGGCCGAACCCTCGCGCCCGGCGTCTATGGCCTGTCAAACCACCTCCTCGACACTTCCTGGCCGAAGGTCGACAGGGCGAAGTCCCGACTGTCCAGGGCCCTCCACCATCTTCCGGACGAACATGCGCTGATCCAGCTGCTCCGCGACGACAGTCCCGCTGCCGATGAGGCCCTGCCGCAGACCGGGGTGAGTCTCGAATGGGAGCGTCTGCTCTCCAGCGCCTTCATCCGCGCCAACGGCTACGGCACCCGTTGCTCGACGATCGTGCTGGTCGGACATGACGGGGAAGTGTCGTTCAATGAATTCAGCTGGGACGAGCACGGCGAGCCGCAGGGTGTCGTGCGAGAGCGGTTTCGCCCGCACGCCTGAGTCTACCGTTCGGGCATGGGCGGATGCCGCTCACTGTTCCGGTGCCCGCCTCATCCGATCCTGTGCCCATCGCACGGCCTGCAGCCGCGAAGTGACATCGAGCTTCGCGTAGATGTTCTTGAGGTGCGACTTCACCGTCTCTGGCGAAACCGCAAGGATTCTCGCGATCTCCTTGTTCGACAGCCCCCGGGCGAGGCAATCGACGATCTGACGCTCCCGTGCGCTCAGCGTGCTTGCCAGATCGATCTTGCCGATGCCGGCGCGGGCCGCTTCGTCGGTTGCCGAACCACGACGCCCCGCTGCCTGGCCGAGGTCGTCGAGATACCAGGAGATCCGACCAGCTTCGAGCGAACGCATGCGGCCGGGGCTCGCCAATAACCCGTCGGCAATCCCCTCCTCATCGATGAAGCTGCGTATCAATCCATTCTCCTGGCCGTAAGACAGCGCCTGCATGAATACCCGCTCGGCGGCGGACTCATCGGAAAAACGGTGCAGCGCACCGGCCAGCACGATCCTCGCTCGAGCAGCAAGATAGCGCATCCCCTTCGCATCAAGTTCCGAACAGAGCATCTGCAGCGCGTAGATCGCGGGCTCGGCCGCCCCGCGGGCGATACCGAGCCTGGCCATTGCGAGTCCGTGATGGAACCGCCCCTCGATCAACGAACCGCCGAGTTGTCCGGCATGTGCGCGCATGGCTGCGTTCATGGACTGGAATATCCGGCCGGCCTTGGTAAGTTCGCCGAGATTGATATGCAGTCTGACCAATTCGCCCATGCACGCGGCGCGCATTCGCAGCCAGTCGCGGCGCGTGGCCATCTCGATCGCCTCGTCGAGAACCGCGAGCGCGCGTCCATGGTCACCGGAAAGCCACAGGAGTCGAGCGGATGCGACGCAGAATCTGCTCGCGGACCCGTTCGGCGCGGCTTCTATCGCCAGTGGCAACAGGTCACGGATCACGCCGGCCGCCTTGTCCAGCTCATCCCATTCGTAATAGATCTCGGCGAGATACCCGGAAGGCAGAACCGCAGCGGCGGAATTTTCACCCGCGCGCGCCTCGGAAAACACCAGGGCGTCGCGGAAAATTCGTTCCGCATCGAGCAGCTGACCCTCGAGCAGAAAGCCGAGCCCGAACATGCACTGCCGGTAGGCACTCGCGTAGGTGGGCTCCGATTGCGGCACCCGGTCGAGCCGCGGGGCCGATTGGTACATGGTGCGGATGGCCGGAAAGTCAGACTTATAGACCAGACCGAAGAGCAGCGCAGCGTGGGCGATCCGCTCGATCCACGACCCCTCGGGCGGATTCAGCGACAGCACCTGATTGGCGAGAAGCAGCGAATTGGCGCTGTCATCTGTCAGACCGGCGGTCAGCGCCTGCACCGCGAGCATCTCCGATTTCAGCGAACCGAGGTCGGGCGCACTGAGCGTGCCCGAGTCGATATCGCGCCGTATGCCGTCCAGAGTGGCGACGGCCTCGGCCGGTCTCAACCCGAGCGAATAGCACCACGCCCGGGCCAATCGCAGGAATATGCTCTTGCGGATCACGTGTGCAGGCAAACGCCCGAGCCAGGTAAGGACCGTGCGCAGATCACTGCGCTCGATCAGTTTCGTCGCGCAGCGTTCCACCCACGCGGCTGCCTGGGTATCGTCGCCGGCGGCCAGCGCGTGCTTCACCGCTTCCTGCCACAAACCGTTCTCGGCAAGCCAGTGGCTTGCCTCCCGATGGCGCTGGATCTGCGTTTCTGGATTTTCCCTGGACGCGCGATGCCTCAGATAGTCGAGAAAGAGTGCGTGAAATCGGTACCACTCGCGCTCGCTGCTGAGCGAAACGAGAAACAGGTTCCGTTCTTCCAGCCACTCGAGAATCTCGGGGGAATCCTTCATCCCGCTCACCCGCACGCAAAGCCACGGCGAAAGGCGGTCGAGAATCGATACTGCGAGCAGGAACGACACGACTCTCTCGGGGAGACTCTGCATCACGTTCTCGGAGAGATAGGCCGAGATCTCCCACGATGCAGCGCTCAGGGCGCGCATCGATTCAGCCCCATCCGATTCGCCGCTCATCGCGATCGAGGCCAACTGCAGTCCCGTCACCCAGCCTTCGGTCGCACGCACGAAGGGCCCGATCTGGTCACGCGGAATCCGGCGTCCCTGGGTGGTCGCAAAAAAGAGCTCGGCTTCCTCGGTGCCGAACCTCAGATCGTCGCTTCCCAGGCGAAGCAGTTGCGAGCGGGCCCGGAACCGGCTCAATGCGAAATAAGGCTCGCCGCGGCTGGCAAGGACGAGGTGCAGGTTCGGCGGGCCGTACGTCAGCAGGCGGTGAATGGTGTCATTCACCTCTTTCGATTTCAGCAGATGCGCATCGTCCAGAATGATCACGACGTCGCGAGCCGCCTCGGCGATCTCATTCACGAGCACCGACAGAACGGTCTTTGGCGGAACGATCGGATCATTGCGGATCAACTCGATCGACTGCGCCCCCAATCCGTCGCATGATTTCTGCAGGGCGGTCAGCAGGTAGGAGCCGAACTGGTACAGATCGTCGTCCTCGGCATCGAGCGACAGCCAGGCGACATATTTTCCCGAAGCGGACAGCCTCGCATACCAGTCCGCAAGCAGCGTCGTCTTGCCAAAGCCGGCGGGTGCCACAACGACGGTGAGCATGTGCCCCAGGGCATCGTCCAGCTTGCGGAGCAAATGTTCGCGACAGATCAGCCTGTTGCCGTGGAGCGGGGGAAGCATCTTCGTCTGCATGAGTTGCAGACGTTGATCATCGCCTCCGCGATCACCCCGGTTTACGTTCCCCATTGCGGTAAGACGCTCCTTCCTCGTAAGGTTTCCTGCGAAGTCCGTCTCTTACAGTTCACCAGTTTGGTCACCGATTGTCGACCGCCTCGGGTCCATCGATGCGTTGGTCGGGCTCGGCCCCGGCAGTCTTCGTCGGACAAGTGCCCGTGCCACGACGCCTGGCTCCGCGGTTTACGAGCGGCGCTGCGAGCATTCCCCCGGCAGTAGAAGAAAAAATGCGGCGCCCAATGTCGCCGCAAACCCCGGGGAGGAGAAAGGATCGGAAATTAATGGGCGCTGGCTGCTGCGGCACCCACTCCCGTCTGCGAGCGGACGTACTGATCGTCGTAGGCATCGATCTCCTTGCGTGCCCGCTCGCTCCGGTCGGTAACCGAAAAGAGCCAGGTGAAGAAGAATGCCAGAGGCATCGAGAAGAGCGCGGGTTGCTCGTACGGGAAAAGGGGTTCCGCATTTCCGAGCACTGTCACCCAGACGGATTTCGACAGGATCACCAGGGTCACTGCCGAAAGCAGGCCGATCAGGCCGCCGAGCAAGGCTCCGCGCGTCGTCAAGCCTTTCCAGTACATCGAAAGAATCAGCACGGGGAAGTTCGCCGAGGCGGCGATACCGAAGGTGAGGCCGACCAGGAAGGCGACGTTCTGCTTCTCGAAGGCGATACCGAGTACCACCGCCACCACACCCAGCGCGAGCGTCGCAAACTTGGTAACACGCATTTCCTCGTTCTCCGAGGCACTGCCCTTGCGGATGATGCGGGCATACAGGTCATGGGCGATTGCCGAGGCGCCGGCCAGCGCAAGGCCCGACACGACAGCGAGAATCGTGGCAAAGGCAACGGCAGACATGAAGCCGAGGAAGAGGTTTCCACCCAAGGCCATGGAGAGATGCATCACCGGCATGTTGCCGCCGCCGATGATCTTGCCGCCGACCACGCCCCCTTCGAAATACGCCGGGTTGGTGCCGACGATGCTGATCGCCGCGAGGCCCAGGATGCATACCACCATGAAGAAGTAGCCGATACAGCCGCTGGCGACGAATACGCTCTTGCGTGCCTCCTTGGCGTTCGGCACGGTGAAGAAGCGCATCATGATGTGCGGCAGTCCCGCGGTACCGAACACCAGCCCGAGCGACAAGGACACGGCGGTGACCGGATCGGCCATGAGCGAGCCGGGTCCCATGATCTTGATGCCGTCCTTGTGCACCTCAACGGCCTTGGCGGCCATCGATTCGAGGCTGAAGCCGAACTGGGCGAGCGACAGGTAGAGCAGCGCCGTGCCGCCGAACAGCATCAGGCAGGCCTTGATGATCTGCACCCAGGTCGTCGCGATCATCCCGCCGAAGGTGACGTACACCACCATCAACACGCCGACCACGGTCACCGCGATCGGATAATCGAGGCCGAACAGCAGCTTGATCAGCTGGCCGGCACCGACCATCTGGACGATCAGGTAGAAGCACACGACGGTCAGCGAGCCGAATGCCGCGAAGGTGCGAATCCGGTTCTGGTCGAGGCGGTACGATGCGATGTCGGCGAAGGTGAACTTGCCGAGGTTACGCAGCCGCTCCGCCATCAGGAACAGGATGACCGGCCAGCCGACGAAAAAGCCGATCGCATAGATGAAACCGTCCAGCCCCTTCGAAAAGGTCAGCGCCGAGAGTCCGAGCAGGGTTGCCGCGGACATGTAGTCGCCGGCAATGGCGAGTCCGTTCTGGAAACCCGAGATGCCGCCGCCGGCCGTGTAGAAGTCCGACGTGGTCTTGGTTCTGCTGGCAGCCCAATAAGTGATCCCGAGCGTCGACAGGACGAAGACGAAGAACATCATGATTGCCGTCATGTTGAGCGGCTGCTTCTGTGCCTCGCCGACGGCATCGGCCGCATAGGCGAGGCTGCCGGCCATGCCGAGGCAGGCGGCCCCAATCAACTGGCGTAGCTTGATCATTTGGACGCCTCCCGGATGAGTTCTTCGTTGATCCGGTCAAACTCGCCGTTGGCGCGCGCAACGAACCAGCCGGTCAGGAGCCAGGAACCGATGATGATGACCGCGCCGATCGGCACGCCGATGGTAAGCATGCCGCCTTCACTGATCGGTGTGCGCAGGACGTCCGGCGCAAAGGCGACCAGCATCATCAGGCAGTAATAGGAAACCAGCACGATCGCGGTCAGCAGCAGCGCGAAGCGGCTGCGCTTTCCGGCAAGCTCATCGAACCGGGGGTTCTCCCGGATTCGCTTGTAGATCTGGGATGACATTGAAATCTCCTTCTTGGTAATGGGTATTGCCGCTATTCAAACGATCGGTCCTGACGGGCCATCACATGTTCGGGTAGTTCGGACCACCGCCGCCCTCGGGTACCGCCCAGTCGATGTTCTGGGTGGGGTCCTTGATGTCGCAGGTCTTGCAGTGCAGGCAGTTCTGGGCGTTGATCTGCAGGCGCGGCCCTTCGGTCTCCTGGACGATCTCGTACACACCGGCCGGGCAGTAGCGCTGCTCGGGGGCGTCGTAGAGCGCCAGGTTGGTCTTGATCGGCACCTCGGCGTTTTTCAGGCGCAGGTGACAGGGCTGCTCCTCTTCGTGGTTGGTGGCCGAGATGAACACCGAGGAGAGCCGGTCGAAGCTGATCTTGCCGTCGGGCTTGGGATAGACGATCGGCGGGCACTCGGCAGCCTTCCTGAGCTGGGTGTGGTCGGCGTGGTTCCTGAGCGTCCAGGGCGCCCGGCCGCGCAGCAGGAAGGTGTCGATCGCGCTGTAGGCCATGCCGCCCCACAGGCCCCAGCGGAACGAGGGGCGCACGTTGCGCACGGTGTAGAGCTCGTCCCACAGCCAGCTCGCCTTGAGGCGCTCCGGGTAGGCGGTGACCTCGGGGCTCGCCGGCGCCTCATCGGCCAGGTAGGCAAACAGCGCCTCGGCCGCCTCGATGCCGGATTTCATCGACATGTGGGTGCCCTTGATCTTGGGCACGTTGAGGAATCCCGCGGTGTCGCCGACCAGCAGGCCACCCGGGAAGGTGAGCTTGGGCAGCGACTGGAAGCCGCCTTCGGAGAGGGCCCGCGCGCCGTAGGAGATGCGCCGTCCGCCCTCAAAGTACTTGCGGATCGCCGGATGGGTCTTGAAGCGCTGGAACTCCTCGTAGGGCGACAGGTGCGGGTTGCTGTAGTCGAGCCCGACCACGAAGCCCACCGACACGAGGTTGTCCTCGAGGTGGTAGAGGAAGGAGCCGCCATAGGTGTCGGAGGTGAGTGGCCAGCCCACGGTGTGCACCGTGAGACCGGGTTGATGCACCGCCGGGTCGATCTCCCAGAGTTCCTTGATGCCGAGCCCGTAGGTCTGCGGATCGGCGCCTTCGCGAAGCCCGTAACGCGCCATCAGCCCCTTGGTAAGCGAGCCGCGGCAGCCCTCCGAGAACACCGTCTGGCGTGCATGCAGCTCGATCCCCTGGGCGTAGTTGGGGCCGTGCTCGCCCTCGCGGGTGACCCCCATGTCACCGGTGGCGATGCCCCTGACCGAGCCCGCGTCGTCAAACAGCACCTCGGCCGCCGCAAAGCCGGGGTAGATTTCCACCCCGAGCGCTTCGGCCTGCTCGCCGAGCCAGCGGCACAGGTTGCCGAGGCTGACGATGTAGTTGCCTTCGTTGTGCATCTGCGGCGGGGTCGGCAGCTTGCGTGCGCCCTGCTCCGAGAGCAGCAGGAAGCGGTCTTCCTGCACCGGCGTGTTGAGCGGCGCACCGCGTTCCTTCCAGTCGGGAATGAGCTCGTTGAGCGCGCGCGGCTCGACCACCGCACCCGAGAGAATGTGGGCGCCGACTTCCGAGCCCTTCTCCACCACGCACACCGACAGCTCTCGCCCGTCGCGTTCGGCCAGCTGGCGCAGGCGGATCGCGGTCGACAGCCCCGAAGGGCCGGCACCGACGATCACCACATCGTATTCCATCGATTCGCGCGTCATGACGCATCCTCCGTGACCGGTGCGGCCGTCGACATTGGCTTTTGGAACGCAACTACGGAATTCATCCTGTGCCTCCTTGATCCGTGTGTTTCGGGCCGAGCGGCGCCCTCCCGAGCGAACGGGACGGGCGCCGGCTCCGCGCCGGCATGGACTGTCTGGACTTAGATCGCGGCGGTCAGCTGCGGGACGATCTCGAACAGATCGCCCACCAGACCGTAGTCGGCCACCTGGAAGATCGGCGCTTCCGGATCCTTGTTGATCGCCACGATCACCTTGGAATCCTTCATGCCGGCCAGATGCTGGATCGCACCGGAGATGCCCACCGCCAGGTACAGCTGCGGGGCAACCACCTTGCCGGTCTGCCCGACCTGGTAGTCGTTGGGCACGAAGCCGGCATCGACCGCCGCACGGCTCGCGCCCATCGCCGCACCGAGCTTGTCGGCCAGCGGCTCGAGGATGGCACGGTAGTTGTCGCCGCTGCCAAGGCCGCGGCCACCCGAGACGATGGTCTTGGCCGCGCCCAGCTCGGGCCGCTCCGACTTGGTGAGCTCACGCCCAACCAGCTTCGACTTGCCCAGGTCCGGGCCGGCGGCAAGCGCTTCGACCGCCGCCGAGCCACCCTCGCCCGCCGCATCGAAAGCGGTGGTGCGCACCGTGATCACCTTGATCGGGTCACTGCTCTGCACCGTGGCCAGCGCATTGCCGGCGTAGATCGGTCGCACGAAGGTGTCGGCCGATTCGACCGCCACGATCTCCGAGATCTGCGCCACGTCGAGCAGCGCGGCAACCCGCGGCGAGACGTTCTTGCCGAAGGTGGTGGCCGGTGCCAGCAGGTGGGTGTAGGCGGTGCCGCTGTCGCGCACTGCCGAGACGACCAGCGCAGCGAGGTTCTCGGCGCCAGCGTCGGCGTAATGGGCCGCATCGGCGCACAGCACCTTGCTCACGCCGGCGAGCCCGGCCGCAGCGGTGCAGGCGCCGTCGCAGGCCTGGCCGGCCACCAGCAGGTGGATCTCGCCGCCCAGCGCGGCGGCGGCGGTGACCGTGTTGAGGGTGGCGGCCTTGAGGCCGGCGTTGTCGTGTTCCGCGATAACGAGAATGGCCATGTCAGATCACCTTCGCTTCGTTCTTGAGCTTGTCGACCAACTGGGCCACGTCGGCCACCAGCACC
>NZ_WUAF01000060.1 GCF_009800965.1 Cognatazoarcus halotolerans
GGTCGCGGTTCTTGAGGATCGCCGCCACTTCCGGCGCCACCTCGGCGGCGCTGGCGCGGTAGTCCTGCTGCGCGAGGTCGAGCACCATGATCTGCTTGCCCTGTTTGCGGTAGATGCCGGCGCGGGTTTTCTGGCCGAGTGCGCCCTTGTCGATCAGCGCTTTGAGCCACACCGGGCTCTTGAAATGGCGATGCCAGGGGTCATCGGGCAGGGTGGCGTCCATGGTGTTCACCACGTGCGCGAGGGTGTCGAGCCCGACCACGTCGGCGGTGCGGTAGGTGGCGCTCTTGGGGCGGCCGATGTTCGGGCCGGTGAGTGCGTCGACCTCGTCGAAGCCGAGCCCCATCTGGGCGGTATGGTGCATCACCGCGAGGATCGAGAACACGCCGACGCGGTTGGCGACGAAGTTGGGGGTATCGTGGGCGCGCACGATGCTCTTGCCGAGCCGGGTGGTGAGCCAGGCTTCGAGATCGTCGAGCATCG
>NZ_WUAF01000061.1 GCF_009800965.1 Cognatazoarcus halotolerans
GGTCGCGGTTCTTGAGGATCGCCGCCACTTCCGGCGCCACCTCGGCGGCGCTGGCGCGGTAGTCCTGCTGCGCGAGGTCGAGCACCATGATCTGCTTGCCCTGTTTGCGGTAGATGCCGGCGCGGGTCTTCTGGCCGAGTGCGCCCTTGTCGATCAGCGCTTTGAGCCACACCGGGCTCTTGAAATGGCGATGCCAGGGATCGTCGGGCAGGGTCGCGTCCATGGTGTTCACCACGTGCGCGAGGGTATCGAGCCCGACCACGTCGGCGGTGCGGTAGGTGGCGCTCTTGGGGCGGCCGATGTTCGGGCCGGTGAGTGCGTCGACCTCGTCGAAGCCGAGCCCCATCTGGGCGGTGTGGTGCATCACCGCGAGGATCGAGAACACGCCGACGCGGTTGGCGACGAAGTTGGGGGTATCGTGGGCGCGCACGATGCTCTTGCCGAGCCGGGTGGTGAGCCAGGCTTCGAGATCGTCGAGCATCG
>NZ_WUAF01000062.1 GCF_009800965.1 Cognatazoarcus halotolerans
CTTCGGATACGGTGAGCGAAGCACTGGTCACCACCGGCACGTCATTGACCGGCGTGTAGCTGATCGTCGCCGACAAGGTGTTCGAGTCCGCGCTGCCGTCATTCACCGTCACGTCAAATGCAGGCGCTACTTCGTTGCCGTCATCAACGAACTGCACCAGGCCGCCAGTCAGGTCGGCATTCGTGAAACTCGTGATCGGCGTGCCAGCGGCGCTCGATAGCTGGAAGTAGCCACCCGAGACGCTACTTACCGTGTAGGTGAAGCTCGCGCTGTCCGGATCGGAGGTGCCAAAGTTGGTCGCGCCGAGTGTGACGGTCTGGCCTTCACTCACCGTCAGGCTCGCGCTGTCGAGCACAGGGGCATCGTTCACCGGTGTGTAGCTGATGGTCGCACTCAGCGTGTTCGAGTCAGCGCTGCCGTCGTTGGCCGTCACATCGAAGCTCGGTGCCACTTCGTTGCCA
>NZ_WUAF01000063.1 GCF_009800965.1 Cognatazoarcus halotolerans
ACCGACCCGGAATCGAAGCTCATGAGGAAAGGCAACGGCCAGCCGGCCAAGCTCAGCTACGGCGGTCATGTGCTCATGGAGAATCGCAACGGCCTGTGCGTGGATATTCTGGTGACCGACGCGACGCAAGCCGAGCACCGCGCCGCCCGCACACTGCTCACCCGCGCCCGCCGGCGCCGGATTCACCCCACGACCCTGGGCGCCGACAAGGGCTATCACGTGAAGGACTTCGTCTCGCATCTGCGCGAGCATCGGATCCGGCCGCACATCGCGAGAATCGACAACCGGACCACGCCAGGGCTCGATGGGCGAACGACGCGGACCGAAGGCTATCGAATCAGCCAGCGAAAACGAAAGCGGGTCGAAGAGATATTTGGCTGGCTTAAGACGGTGGGCGGAATGAGAAAGAGCCGATTCATTGGTCAGGCGAAAACCCAGATGGC
>NZ_WUAF01000064.1 GCF_009800965.1 Cognatazoarcus halotolerans
AGCGAGGTGCTGTACCTGGACCGGGTGGAGACGCCGGCGCCGCTGCGCTTTTACCTGCACCCGGGCTCGCGGGTGCCGGCGCACTGCTCGGCCAGCGGCAAGCTGTTCCTTGGGCAGATGAGCCCGAGCCAGCGTCGTCGGCTGCTCGAGCATGTGCCGATGGAGCGCTACACGGCCAAGACGCTGACCACGCTCGAAGCGCTCGAAGAGGAGATCGCGCGGGTCAGGGCGGACGGCTACGCGTTCGATGACGAGGAGTTCCTGCCGGGGCTCTTCTGTCTTGCGGTGCTGGTGCCCAGCGCCGAGGGGCGCTCGAACACCGGCATCGCGGTGCAGGCGCCGGTGATGCGCATGGGCCGGGAGAAGGCCCTGCAGCTGCTGCCCGCGGTACAGCGCGCCGCCCAGGCCCTCGCAAAAATCGAAACCGAGGCAATGCCTGA
>NZ_WUAF01000065.1 GCF_009800965.1 Cognatazoarcus halotolerans
GCCGATCACCAGCCGCTCCTCGCTCCAGTCGAACTGGAAGGCTTCGCCCAGTTCGAACTTCAGCGGCACGAAGGCGCGTGTCGGCGCGTTCGCCGACTTCTGATCGCGCCAACCGCGGATGAAGTCGTTCAGGATCGAATAGCCGCCGACATAGCCTTGTGATTTCAGCTCGACGAGTAGTGCCTTTGCCGTCCGGCGCTCGCGTTTCGGACGCCCCGCATCCGCTTCGAGTGCTTGCAGCAGGTAGGGGTGAAACGGTGCAAGCTTGCCCGGCCGCGATTCGCGCCGGTAGCGCGGCTCGACCGGACCGTCCTCCCTCAGCCACTTCTTGATGGTGTTTCGCGACAGGCCCGTCCGCCGAGAAATCTCCGAAACCTTCAGGCCATCCCGCAGGAACAGCCTCCTCACCTTGCCCAACATTTCCATGGTG
>NZ_WUAF01000066.1 GCF_009800965.1 Cognatazoarcus halotolerans
GATCGGTCGCGTTGAGGATGTCGAAGCCCAGGTACAGGTCCGAGCGCCCGTCGGAGATCTTGTTCGAGCCGTCGAACGGCGCGTGGGTGATCTTGATGTCCGAGATCACCGCGCCGCCCTTCTGGGCGAGACCGGTCTGGTCGAGGCCGATCACGTGCTTGCCCTCGAGCCGCGCGGCGTTGGCGATGGTCGCCACCACCGTCACCGAGCCGGTGCCGCCGATGCCCATCACGTGGATGCCGAAGCCGAAGCTCGCATCCACCTTGGACTGCGGCTCGGGCAACGCGCGCTCGAGCGCCGGGATGCGGCCCTTCTTCTTTTTCTTCTTGCCCGCCTCCGCCGAGGCCGGCGCCGGGTTCGGGGTGATGGTCAGGAAGGACGGGCAGAAGCCCTTCACGCAGGAGTAGTCCTTGTTGCACGAGGACTCGT
>NZ_WUAF01000067.1 GCF_009800965.1 Cognatazoarcus halotolerans
ATGGCCAGCGCGAAGGTGTCGCCTTCGTCGATGCTGCCCGCTCCACCGATGTTCAGGCTCGGCGCGACATTGTTCACCGTGATGGTCTTGGTGCCGGCGACAAAGCTGCCGTCCTCGTCGGTGACCGCCAGCGTAATCGTGGCGCTGGCGTCACCGTCGGCATAGACGTGCTCGATGCTGCCTCCAAGCGCGGCGAATTCGGCTGCACTGAAGCTCTGCACGTTGCCATCACCCCAGTCGAGGCTGTAGCCGGTGGCGGTGTCGGCACCCGGATCGATCAGACTGCCCAGGCTCAGGGTGTAGCTGCTGGCTTCATCGACGCTGTCGGCTCCGCTGAGCTCGATGGAGGGGGCGACGTTAGCAACCGTCACCGCATGGGTCTGTGTGGTCACACCGCCGTCGCCATCGTTCGCCGTAACCGTGATGG
>NZ_WUAF01000068.1 GCF_009800965.1 Cognatazoarcus halotolerans
ATCTCCTGGACGTTGCTCGGATACAGCGAGGGCATGCCCACGTGCATGAGCATCGGCTCGGACTGGCTGCACAGCGAGGAGCTCTTGCAACTCGGGTCGTCGCCGGCGATCGCCAGCACGCCGCCGTTCTTGCCGATGCCGGTGTAGTTGGCGTGCTTGAGCGCATCGCCCGAGCGGTCCACGCCCGGGGCCTTGCCGTACCACATGCCGGTGACGCCATCGAACTTCTGCTTGCCGACCGTGTGCAGCATCTGGGTGCCCCACACCGCGGTGGCGGCGAGGTCCTCGTTGATGCCGTCGACGAAGTGGATGTGGTGCTCGAGCAGCAGCTTCTGCTGCTTGAGCAGCGCCGCATCGAGCATGCCCACGGGCGAGCCGCGGTAGCCCGAGACGAACATCCCGGTCTTGAGCCCGCGCCG
>NZ_WUAF01000069.1 GCF_009800965.1 Cognatazoarcus halotolerans
CGGGCGCTCGGACCTGTACCTGGGCTTCGACATCCTCAACGCGACCGATCCGAAGAACCTCGACAAGTGCCACCCCTCGCGCACCATCGCGGTGGTCTCGACCACCCAGACGCCGACCGGGCAGATGGTCTCGGACCGCCACGTGATGTTCCCGGCGACCGCGCGGCTGACCGCCGGCATCGACCGGGTCACGCGCAAGGAGGAGAACGTCTATATCGACGGCCAGGCGCTGGCCGAGGGGCTCTTCGGCGATGCCATGGCGACCAACAACTTCATGGTCGGGGTGGCGTTCCAGGCGGGGACCATCCCGCTCAAGGCCGAATCGATCGAGGCGGCCATCCGCAACAGCGGGGTGGCGGTGGAGATGAGCCTGGCGGCCTTCCGCTGGGGCCGCATGGCGGTGATCGACCGGGCCT
>NZ_WUAF01000006.1 GCF_009800965.1 Cognatazoarcus halotolerans
CCGAGTAGCTCACCTGCGGTGCCCGCCGAACAAGCCAGGCACGATGCGCCGACAGAACCGTCTCGTCCTTCCCGGCCCGGCGGTACGGCCTCCATTCGGACTGCCGCAGCCAGTAGCGCACCGTCTTGCGGTCCAGTTCCAACTGCCGCGCAATGGCCGACACGCTCTGGCCGGCTGCCCGCAATCGCTGGATCTGCTCCCATCGTTCCTTGCCGACCATCTGCGCCTCCGTGCCAGTACTGGACACGGAAACATTAACGCCGCCGATGCTCTCGGCCCGCGGGCCGAGAGCATCGGCCACTTCATTCTTCCCTTCCATCTTTGAACTCCTTGTCAAAAATGGGTGGGGAATTTTCAGTTCCCACAACTGGGGATTATTGGGTTCCTACTGACAGCCCCCGTAACATCGTTGCGAAAGCGGGCACGGAGGTCCGACAGATCGAGTTCCCGATCGACCAGATGACACAGCGCGAACTCGAACGAACCGGGCAAGACCTGCCGCTCGAAATCCACCGGGATCATCTTCAAACCATAATCGGGGGTCTTGAAGCGCGGCATCGGGAGGCTCCGGTGGGAGATGCCGAATTATACCGGGGGCATTGGGCGGATTGGCGGGAGGGGAGGGTTTTTCTACAGCCTCAACGTTCGACATAACCGGCGTGCAAAAGCAGAGCGGAGCGGCGCTTTTGCACGTCCGAGTTGATGGCGTTGTTAGGGCCAATATGCTTCATGACTATCTAACCCCAACAGACAAAAGTTGGCGTAATTCCGTCCGGTAGTTGCTTGCAAGAAAAGTGAAGGTGATTTCTCTATCAATGTCTTTGGCGGCCGCTTCCAGTTGAGAGGTCTTTGCATTCTCTTTAGCCGTCAATAAGTTCTTTTTCAAATCGTCGAATTCTTTTTTGGCTCTATCGGCTGACAGTGTTCTAAGAATTGCTGTCTTTAAAGCTTGGGCGCGTGAAATGTCGTAATAAAGATCGAAACCATATGACTTTCTAAGCTCGGAGTTCTGTAGTAGAGCGGTGGCCTCACGTAGGGGCGATAATGCATCAGCCTCAATTTCTGAAATGTACCCAGAGGCCTTAGACGACTTTTCAGAGGACGACAGGTCTCGCCACTCTCTGGCAACGGTCTCTAGCGTCGACACGCCAAGAACATTGAGAGGCGATAAACGTTGGTCTAGCCCAACTAGCCCCGACTGATTTGCCGACCACGCGGCCTTCAATTTTTGCTGGGAATCCCGAAGCCGTCTTGTCCACTCCCTGTCAGAATCTTGCGGCGGATTCTTTGATGCCTTAATAACTGTTCTGGCTAGCTGATTTGCGTTCTTGCTATCCATTGGCGCCATTTCGTATGCGGCTTTTGCTTTCTCATAGGACAGTAACAGGTAGTTATTGTCCCAATCATCAGACAATCGGAAGCTCTTAGGACGTGCAAGGTTATAGTAGAAACGCGAAGATATTCTCAGCACTGAAGGCCGTTGATCTTCACTGGCAATTTGATACGCCTTAACCATAATGGCATCGCCATCCCGTGCAACAGATTCGAATTGTTGTTTGTCATTGTGCCCAAGTTGTGCCACGTCCAAATAGATTGCCGCCTTATCGAGAATGGCTTCAGTGAGAAATCGCTTGTTTTGAATTTCGCCGAAATGGTGAATTGCTTCGTCTGCCCAGAACACTGCATTGGGTTTTAACGAACTGTCATTTTCCGTGGTCCGGTAAATCCTGTTCAGATATGAAAGAGCCTTCGAGACTTTTTCTGTGTCTTGTGCCTTACGCTCGATAAGGGACGCTTGTTTCCATGACAGTTCGAACTTATTTCTAGCGTCCAAAAGCTGGGTTGGCAATTGGGCCTCAGGAGATATTGTCTTAGCTGATCGGGCGATTTCTGCCTCTGTAATCCATTTCTCCATGCTTGAAGATAGGCCTGTATGCTGCTGCGGAGCGGGGATTTCCTGTGCGGATCTGAATACGGCGTAACCAAAAGACAGGCAGCCAGTGAACACTAGAGCTAGCGCAGCGAATCGCCAGACCTCTTTCGATCGCCGAAAAAAACCGTAGGACAGACCGGCCAACACTATCAACATCAGCGCAACAATTCCAAGGTTGCTAGATGCTGCTGCCTTGATGATATCTGGTAGGTTCTTCAGTATTTCTTGCATTGTCAGCCCTAAGAGATTGGGTTACTGAGGATGGCCCTAACGTCGCGGTAACCGGCATGCCGTGGCGTGTCCGGTTGACCAAGGTGTTAGCCATCGGCCTACAGACCACTCACGGCTCTTTCCGGTTCAGCCTCGGGAACTGCGGGAACCCTTCTGGCGTTGGTACGACTTCGGCCAAAGAGTAAGCGCCTCTAATCAGTACCTGCCTCTGGGCGAGACCATTGTGCTGCATCGCTAAAACCGTTCGATCTGAAATGAGAAGAACGTTTAGGTAGCCAGAGAACTGGTCTGAGTAGTACTCAACGTCATTGTCCACCCAAAGCTTATGAAACCTTGAAGATCCTGCGAGATATGAGACAACCAGCACCGAACCAAACGCTAAGACTATTGCACCCAATAGCGTTCGTACTCGGCTGGGGGAGGCAGTCGCGATACCGCGGCTCAATGTTCTAGAGAAAGTGCGAACGTAGAACGTAGCTCGAATTGTCAGCGCGAAAAGCAAGACCAGTGCCCCAAGGAGCTCCAATAGGTACCGCGAAGGCACCGTCGAAACATCAATATAGGTATAAGAGAAGATCATCAAAGCAAACACCACATGGAACGGAGTTATCGCACCACGCTCGGCATTTAACAAACGGATGATCCTTCGGCCGCGAGACACTGGCCCTCGGCGAAGCACGAGAACAATTAAGTAGGCCAGTGAATTTACGGTCAGCACTAGCAACATCGCAATGACTCTACCTGTAATTGCACAGAAGGCCAGGTACAGGAAAAAGGTGGCAACAAAACCTGGCGCCATTTCCTGGGCAATGACAGGCACAAACGGGTCTGCGACATGCCGCAGAAAACCAATAAAGTGAGCCAGTCCTACCGATGCAAGGGCCAGGGCACTTAGCACCACTTGCGCTAAAGTTCCCTGGATGCCAGCAGCCTCTATAAGCTTCCTGGTGGAGGACAGCCTCCGCATGATGCGTTCCCGATGGCTAACGCAGAAGTGAGCGGACTGCGCGGCTTTTTGCGCAGGTCCGCTCGACTGCCGGGTTAGCCGCGGGACCCGCTTTCGTGGCGAATTGAATGACAGGACTCCTCGTAACGTGCACTATTTCGCGGGTTCACAGGATCTCTTTGCTGTCTCGGTGTGATAGTGGTAGGCATTGTTGCCGACAACCCCGCACGCCACGGTACCGATCAGCCAGAGTGCGGCAACCGTTCCTGGTACCAAGTACCTGAAATTGCGCGAGGGTTGATTAAAACGTTCCCATCCTAAAGCGCCTTCCTCCACTCTTTGCTCAAGCTGGAGGAGATATTTGCCCATGTGCATTGCGCGGACGTGAATCGACACCGCAACAATTCCGATGAAGAAAGCGCACGCCGCAGGAATAAACCAGACAACCGCTAGGAGTTCGACTGGCAACTTGGAGCAAACGCCGTGTTGGTCTTGGCCAACGGCTTGAGTTGCAAGCCACGAGAAAACTGCTGCCGCTATCACGAGTGCATACTGAAGCAAAGATGTGTTCGTGCCCAATAACACTGCCAATTCCGCACGGATCGCTTTGAACTCTTCGATCTGAAAATCGGCTTTGGACATTCGATGCCTCCTGTTGAATTAGTGGCTAACGTTAAGTAGCCATCCTATCCGACGCAAAACATTGCGTCACCATGACAAACGAACCCACTGAACGAGCCAAGAATTCCATGATATTCAGTCCTCTCGTCCTGTTTAGTACGTCCTAATCGGAAACAGCAGACCCGTCACCTCCCAAGACGGCTCAACCCGATTCGCAACTGGATCTGGGCCAAGCTCTGGAATGGCGGGGTCAGGTCGTAACAGCGTCGGGGTCAGGTCGCTCTTTCTAACATCCCGGCCGGGAGTTCCGAACGAGCGCATCTGCGTGATCGAGCTTGAAGGCAACCCCGCTAACAAAAAACGCCGACGATTTCCCGTCGGCGTTTTACATGCAACCCCCGGTCCGAACGTACCGGGGTCGTCACCGACCAATCAGCCGCAGGTCCCCACCGCACCGCAGGCGGTGCAGAAGTCGCAGCCGTCCTTGCGGATCACCGAGTGGTTGCCGCATTCGTTGCACAGCGCGCCTTGCATGAGCTTGGGCTCGTTGTCGTCGCGGGGGGCTTCGAGGATGCCCATTTCGCGCTTGGGGTAGCCTTTTTCGTCGAGCACGCCGAGCATCGCGTAGCGGTGGATGATCAGCGCGGCGATGTAGGCGACGGTGGAGGGCCAGTTCTGCTGTTTGCGCGAGCCGGGCACGAAGGCCATGAAGTCGCCCAGGGGTTCCGGGTAGTTGAGCAGCTTGCGCAGCTTCATGCCGATCCAGGCCGGGTCCATCACGCGCATGTCGAGCGACAGGATGCGGGTCAGGCCGTCGAGGGCGCGCGGGTAGTTGCCGGAGAGCCAGACCGAGTAGGGGCGAGTGTCGCCGTCGGGCAGGGTGATCTCCTTGAGGCCGAGCACGAAGTCTTCGCCGGTGGCCGGGTTGTTGATGTCGACCGTCCAGGAGAGGGTGCCGTCGGTGCCGGTCTTGGGTTCTTCGCGGGTGAACAGGGTGTCGAGCACCGGTGTCGGGCCTTCGCCGTCGAGGGCGCCGATCTTCTCGCAGCGGTAGCGCACTACCTGGGCGAAGGCGGACACCACGCCGGGCATGAGCTTCTTCTCGCCGTGCGGGGGCAGGCGCATCTCGAAGGATTTTTCGCCGACGGTGCGGGCCAGTGTGTCGAGCTTGAGTTGCAGCCAGCCGCGGTCGTTGGCGCGCATGTCCATCGACAGGGTCTTGGCCACGGCGCCGAGGCCGCGCGGCTGGTCGGCACCGTTCACCCAGACTTCGAAGGGGAAGGCGCCGGCGCCGCCGTCCGGGTTTTCCATCTGGCCGACGAAGAGCGCGAACTCACCCGCCGGGGTGGACAGCATGTAGGTCCACGAGAGGTTGCCGTCCGGGGTGTCGGGGCGGCCGGGCCAGCGCAGGCTGGAGAGCACTGGTGCGGGCAGGCTCTTGATCGACAGGCGCTTGTTGGCGTCGAGGATGTCGACGTCGTGCGGCTGCTTCTGCTCGGCGCTCGGCGTGACCGACAGCACCGAACCCAGCACCGAGTTGGGGCGGTAGGTGGCGAGGCCCTTGAGGCCGGCCTTCCAGGCGGACAGGTAGAGGCCTTCGAACTCGGTGTAGGGGTAGTCCTCGGGCACGTTGACGGTCTTCGAGATCGAGGTGTCGATGTAGGGCGCGACCGCGGCCACCATGTCCTTGTGCGCCTTGGCGGAGATTTCGAGTGCGGTGACGAAGTAGTCGGGCAGCTTGTCTACATTGCCGCCGCCGTGGCGGTACAGCCGCCATGCGTAGTCCTCGACCGCGTATTCCTTGAAGGTGCCGTCGGCCATCCGCTTGCGGCGGGTGTAGGTGTAGGAGAAGGGCGGTTCGATGCCGTTGGAGGCGTTGTCGGCGAAGGCCAGCGAGATGGTGCCGGTCGGAGCGATCGATAGCAGGTGCGAGTTGCGCAGGCCGTGCTTGCGGATCTTGTCTTTGACGTCGTTGGGCAGGCGCGAGGCGAAGTTGCCGCCGGCCAGGTACATGTCGGCGTTGAAGAGCGGGAAGGCGCCGCGTTCGCGGGCCAGCTCGACCGATGCGAGGTAGGTCTGGTCGCGCATGAACTCGGAAATGCGCGAGGCCATGGCGCAGGCTTCGGCGCTGTCGTAGCGCAGGCGCAGCATGGCGAGCGCGTTGCCGAGGCCGGTGAAACCGAGGCCGATGCGGCGCTTGGACTGCGCTTCCTCGTGCTGCTGGGTGAGCGGCCAGTGGGTCGCCTCGAGCACGTTGTCGAGCATGCGGGTGGAGATCGCGACGATCTTGCCGAAGGCGGCAAAGTCGAACTCGGCCTTTTCGCCGAAGGGGTTCTTGACGAAGGGGGTCAGGTTGATCGAGCCCAGGCAGCAGCAGCCGTACGGCGGCAGCGGCTGTTCGGCGCAGGGGTTGGTGGCCTCGATGGTCTCGCAGTAGTAGAGGTTGTTGTCGCGGTTGATGCGGTCGAGGAAGAGGATGCCGGGCTCGGCGTGGTCGTAGGTGGAGCGCATGATCTGGTCCCACAGATCGCGCGCCGGCACCTTGCGGTACACCCACTGGCCGTCCTCGCGCTGATAGGCGCCGGCTTCCCTGACTTCGTCGGTGGGCTCGGACTTGTGGGCAAGCTCCACGTCGGTGCCGGCCTCGACCGCCTTCATGAAGGCGTCGGTCACGCCGACCGAGATGTTGAAGTTGGTGAGGTCGCCTTCATCCTTGGCGTGGATGAATTCCTCGATGTCCGGATGGTCGCAGCGCAGTACGCCCATCTGCGCGCCACGGCGTGCGCCGGCCGATTCCACCGTTTCGCAGGAGCGGTCGAAGACCCGCATGTAGGAGACCGGGCCGGAGGCGTTGGACTGGGTGCCCTTAACGAGTGCGCCCTTGGGACGGATGCTCGAGAAGTCGTAGCCCACGCCGCCACCACGACGCATGGTCTCCGCGGCCTGGGCCAGCGCAGTGTAGATGCCGGGGCGGCCGTCAACCGATTCGGTGACCGAATCGCCCACCGGCTGCACGAAGCAGTTGATGAGGGTGGCCTGCAGGTTGGTGCCTGCGGCGGAGTTGATGCGTCCGGCCGGGATGAACCCTTTTTCCTGGGCCTCGAGGAACTTTGCTTCCCAGTGGGCGCGCTTGTCCTCGGTTTCGATCGAGGCGAGGGCACGGGCCACGCGCTGGCGGACTTCGGCTACGGATTGTTCGTTGCCCTTGGCGTATTTTTCGACAAGGACTTCCCCGGAAATTTCCTGCGGTGCGAGGGTGGAGGCATCGGCCCTCACTGTCTCCTGGCTGTGGACGCTCGTGCTCATGTCTTGTTGGTCTTCCGTGTGGACTGGGAGGTGTGAAATTCGACGCATAGAGTACTCCGATGTCCTGTTGAGTGCAAAAAAAAGATATTGTTAAAAATCAATTACTTAAAAATTGTGCTTGTGCATCAATTGGTTTCGCCATACTAGATGTAGTAGCGTTTTGTTGCGGTGTTCGAGGGCGAAAACGGCGAGAAATCAGATGCTTATGTGTTCCTCCGGCGCCTTGCTCGAACATTGGACACGGCTCGCCACACCGGGTGCGGCGCACCGCGGAAGCTTTGTGGAAATTTTTTGCACCCGGGCTCGATCTTCCGGTCACCCGCCCCCGTGCCGATTGGGCCGGACGTATAATCGTCCGGACTGAGCAGGAGGAAGCATGAGCGCTGAAGTTCCGCAAGCCCTGATCGACGAGGTCCTGAGGACCGCGGGTTCGACACCGGACCGCCTGCTGCAGATTCTCGTGACCTTGCAGGCGCAGCTCGATTTCCTTCCGCCGACACTGATCAGCCGCCTTGCCGAACAGCTTGGCATGCCGAGATCGCGGGTCGAGGGCGTGGCGGGTTTCTACAGCTTCCTGCACCTGGCGCCGGCCGGTCGCTACCGGGTGCGCTTCTCCGACAACATCATCGATCGCATGCTGGGCAGCGAGGCCCTGATGGCGACGATGTGCGCGAATCTCCAGCTCAGGCCGGGCGTGCCGTCCGCCGACGGGCGCGTCACGGTGTCCACCACCTCGTGCACCGGCATGGGCGACCAGGGCCCCGCGGTGCTGGTCAACGACCGGGCGATCGGGCGGCTCAACCACCAGCGCGTGATGGAAATCTGCGACCTGATCCGCCACGACGCGCCGCTTTCTGCGTGGCCGGAAGAACTCTTTCATGTAGACGACAACATCCGCCGCGCCGACGCACTGCTGTCCTCGCCGATGGTCGCGGGCTCGGCGCTGGCGAAGGCGGTTGCCCTGGGGCGCGACGGCTGGCTCGCGCAGATGCAGGCCTCGAAGCTGCGCGGCCGCGGCGGAGCCGGCTTCACCACCGCGGTCAAATGGCTGGCCTGCCGGGATGCGGCGGGCGCCGACAAGGTGGTGGTATGCAATGCCGACGAGGGCGAACCCGGCACCTTCAAGGACCGCGTGCTGCTCAACCGCCACGCCGACCTGGTGTTCGAGGGCATGACGCTTGCCGCCTGGGCCACCGGGGCCCGCGACGGTTTGCTCTACCTGCGTGGCGAATACGCCTGGCTGCGGCCGCAGCTCGAAGCCACGCTCGCCGCGCGCCGGGCCGCCGGCCTGCTGGGCAGCGGCATCCTCGGGCAGACCGGCTTCGACTTCGACATCGCGATCCATCTCGGCGCGGGGGCCTACGTCTGCGGCGAGGAGAGCGCGCTGCTCGAATCGCTCGAGGGCAAGCGCGGCACGCCGCGGATCCGCCCGCCGTTCCCGGTCACCCATGGCTACCTCGGCCGTCCCACTGTGGTGAACAACGTCGAGACGCTGGCCAAGACCTGCCTCATCGCGCGCGATGGCGGTGCGGCCTTCGCGGCTACCGGCACCGCCCAGTCTGCCGGCACCAAGCTCCTGTCAATCTCGGGCGACTGCGCCCGGCCGGGGGTCTATGAATATCCCTTCGGGGTTAGCATCCAGCAGGTGCTCGACGACTGCGGCGCGGCCGATGTGCTGGCGGTGCAGGTGGGCGGCGCATCGGGCGTGACGGTGGCGCCGTACGAGTTCCAGCGCCGCATCGCCTTCGAGGATGTGCCCAGCGCCGGGGCCTTCATGGTGTTCGATTCGAGCCGCGACATCTTCGAGGTGGCGCGCAACTTCGTGCACTTCTTCGCTCACGAGAGCTGCGGCTTCTGCACCCCGTGCCGGGTCGGCACCGCACTCCTCAAGGGCTACATGGACAAGCTCGCCGAGGGCTACGGAGCGCTGCAGGACCTTGCCGACATCGACTGGCTCGACCGCCTGCTCAAGAACGCCAGCCACTGCGGGCTCGGCTCGAGCGCGCCGAACCCGGTGGTCGATACGCTGCTCAAGTTCCGTCCGGCCTACGAGCGCCGCATCCAGCACGCGGACTTCCAGCCGGCCTTCGATCTCGACGGTGCGCTGGCGCGTGCCCGACAGATGACCGGCCGCGACGACGCCGGCGCCCACTTCGACACTGGAATGGGGGCAACACGATGAGCGCTACTTTCCTGCTGGACGGCCAGCCGGTGTCCTTCGAGCCGGGGCAGACCATCCTCGAGGCGGCCCGCGCGGCCGGGCGCTACATCCCGCACCTGTGCTGGCATCCGGATTTTCCGCCGCACGGCAGCTGCAAGCTGTGCATCGTCAAGGTCGCCGGTCGCCATGTGTCGAGCTGCGCGATGCCGGCCAAGGAGGGTTGGGAGGTCGAGAGCGATACGCCGGAGATGAACGGCGAGCGTCGTGCGCTGCTGCAGATGCTGTTCGTCGAGGGCAATCACTTCTGCCCGTCGTGCGAGAAGAGCGGTAACTGCCAGCTGCAGGCGCTGGCCTACGATCTCGAGATGATGACGCCGCGCTTCAACCACTTCTTCCCGGACCGGCCGGTCGATGCCTCGCACCCCGACGTGCTGCTCGATTTCAACCGCTGCATCTATTGCGAGCTGTGCGTGCGGGCGTCGCGGGACAAGGACGGCAAGGGCATCTTCGCACTCACCAACCGGGGCATCCACAAGCACCTGGTGGTCAATGCCGAATCCGGCCGTCTCGCCGACACCGACTTCTCCGCCGACGACATGGCCGCCAATATCTGCCCGGTCGGTGTGATCCTGCACAAGCGCGTGGGTTTCGCGGTGCCGATCGGCCAGCGCACCTACGACGAAGCGCCGATCCACTTGGTGGCGATGCGACCGGAGGCTGCAGGCGATGATTGAACAACGCAAGCTCAGGGTGGCGACCGTATCGCTGGCCGGCTGCTTCGGCTGCCACATGTCGCTGCTCGACATCGACGAGCACCTCTTCGAGCTGCTCGACCGGATCGACTTCGACCGCTCGCCGCTCACCGACATCAAGCATTGCGGGCCCTGCGACATCGGGCTGGTCGAGGGCGGCGTGTGCAATGCCGAGAATGTGCATGTGCTGCGCGAGTTCCGGGCCAACTGCCGTACCCTGGTGGCGCTGGGCGCCTGCGCGGTCAATGGTGGCCTGCCGGCGCAGCGCAACCACCTGGACCTCGGCGCCTGCCTCGACGAGGTCTACCGCTCGCGGCCCGGCCTCGCCTGCGCCGCGGTGCCCAACGACCCCGAGCTGCCGCTGCTGCTCGACAAGGTCCATCCGATCCACGAGGTGGTGCGTGTCGATTACTTCCTGCCCGGCTGTCCGCCGTCGGGCGAGGCGATCTGGAAATTCCTGGCCGACCTGGTGAACGGCCGCACCCCGCGGGTTACCGGTCCCTTGCTGCATTTCGACTGAATCCATATGACCGTCGCGCCGATGCCCTCATTGCGATCACAACTCTGCGCGCCGACGCCGGACGGGCTGCTGCTCGAGGTGCTGCCGGCGGACGAGGGCGATTGCCTGCTGTTGAGCTGTCGTCGTGGCGCCGAGGTCCACCATGTGCTCGTTGACGGCGGCACGCCAGCGACCGCACCGCGACTCGCCAAACGCCTGGCCGAGCTGCCGGGCGGGCGCATCGAGCTGCTGGTGGTGACCCATGTCGATGCCGATCACATTGGCGGCATGGTGCGCCTGCTCTCCGACCCGGCCTTCAAGCTGGAGATCGGCGAGGTGTGGTTCAACGGTTACAGGCACCTGCCCGGTCATGCACCGCGGCCGCGCGGGTTTCGCGATGGCGAGAACCTGGTGGATATCCTCACCGGCGGTAGCGGGGGCAGGGCGTTGGCGTGGAACGAGGCCTTCGGCGGCGGAGCCGCGGTACGCGACGAAGGCGAGGCGTTCTCGCCGCCCGAAGTGCAGTTCAACTGGGGCCTGCGGCTCACCGTGCTCTCGCCGACGCCCGATCGGCTCGAGGCGCTGGGCCGCGACTGGCAGAAGTATCTCGACGCGCTGCACCGTGCCGAGCACAGCCGCCAGACCCCGCAGCCGCGGGTGGCGCGGGCGCGCGGCGAAGACCTCGAAGCCATGGCGATGACCCCGAGCCGCGACGACACCGCCAGGCCCAACGGCAGCAGCATCGCGCTGCTGGCGGAGTTCGGCGGCCGCTCGATGGTGCTCGCGGGCGATGCCCATCCCGATGTAATGGCGGCGGCATTCTCGCGCCTCGCGCAGCTGCGCGGCCATGGCGTGGATGTGCCTTTTCCGATCGATGTCTTCAAGCTGCCACACCACGGCAGCCAGGCCAATGTCACTACCGCGCTGCTGGCCACGGTGAAGGCTGCGCACTATGTGTTCTCCACCAGCGGCGCGCGTTTCCGGCATCCGGACCAGGCGGCGGTGGCGCGCGTGATCACCCGCGGGGGGCCGGACCACACGCTGTGGTTCAACTATGCCAACAGCCGCACCAGCCGCTGGGACAAGGCCGACTGGAAAGCCCGCCACGGCTACCAGACCCGCTATCCCGACGAAGCGGGACGCGGCGTGAGCCTGTTCCTGCCGGCAAGCGAATGACCAGGAGTTGCAGATGAGTTTCGAACTCGAAACGGCGCCCAACCGCGAGAACCTGCGCAGGGTGGCAATCGACCCGGTGTCGCGCGTCGAAGGGCATGGCAAGGTCACGCTGCTGCTCGACGAGGCCGGTCACATCCACGAGGCGCGCCTGCACATCGTCGAGTTCCGCGGCTTCGAGGCCTTCATCCGCGGCCGGCCCTACTGGGAGGTGCCGGTGATGGTGCAGCGGCTGTGCGGCATCTGCCCGGTGAGCCATCACCTCGCCGCGGCCAAGGCGCTGGACCGGGTGGTGGGTGCGGTGCCGGTCACCGCCACCGCCGACAAGATGCGTCGGCTGATGCACTACGGACAGATCCTGCAGTCGCACGCGCTGCACTTCTTCCATCTGTCGTCGCCAGACCTGCTGTTCGGTTTCGGCTCGCCGGTGGGCCAGCGCAACATCGTCGGCGTGGCACGTGCCCATCCCGACGTCGCGAAGCAGGGCGTGCTGCTGCGCAAGTTTGGACAGGAGGTGATCCGTGCCACCGCCGGCAAGCGCATCCACGGCACCGCGGCGGTGCCCGGCGGCATCAACCGTCACCTTGACGCTGCCGACCGCGACCTGCTGGCGGCCGAGGTCGACCAGATGGTGGCGTGGTCGCAGGGTGCGGTGGCGCTGGTGCGCCGGCTGCACGAGGCGGATCCGGCGCTTTACGACCAGTTCGGCCACTTCGAGTCGGGCCTGCTGAGCTTGGTCCGCGATGACGGTGCGATGGACCTCTACGACGGCCACCTGCGTCTGCGCGATGCGGCCGGGACCATCCTGCGCGATGATGTGGCGGATCAGGAGTACCTCTCGTTGATTACCGAGGAGGTGCGTGCCTGGAGCTACATGAAGTTTCCCTATGTGACCGAGCTCGGGCCGCAGGCCGGCTGGTACAAGGTGGGACCGCTGGCGCGGGTGCAGAACTGCGATTTCATCCCCTCGCCGCTGGCCGAGGCCGAGCGCAAGGCCTTCATCGACTACACCGGCGGGGCCATCCAGCACGCGCCGCTGGCCTTTCACTGGGCGCGCATGATCGAGATGCTGCACGCCGCCGAGGTCATCCGCGAGATGCTGCCCGATCCGGATCTGGTCGCCGGCGAGCGCATGGCCGACGGCGTACGGACCGGCGAGGGGGTGGGCATCATCGAGGCGCCGCGCGGCACCCTGATCCATCACTACGGCGTGGGTGACGACGACCTCGTCTCGATGTGCAACCTCATCGTGTCGACCACCCACAACAACCAGGCGATGAACCATGCGGTGCGTGCCGTGGCCCGCAAGTACCTGGACGGGCGCGAGCTCACCGAAGGGCTGCTCAATCACATCGAGGTGGCGATCCGTGCTTTTGACCCCTGCCTGTCCTGCGCCACCCACGCGCTCGGCAAGATGCCGCTGATCGTTGAGCTGCACGATGCAGGCGGCGCCGTGGTCGACCGCCTGAGTCGTGACTGAGTCGTGACTGAGGGGGCGCCGATCCGGGTGGTGGTGCTGGCCGCGGGCAACGATGCGCGCGGCGACGATGCGCTCGGGCCGCTGCTGCTGGCGCGCATTGAGGCCCTTGGGATCGACGCGGTGCGCTGCGTCTTCGATTTCCAGTTCCAGGTCGAACACGCCCTGGATCTTGGCGAGGCGGATCTGGCGCTGTTCGTTGACGCCCACGCCGATCAGGTGGAGCCGGCCCGCCTCGGGCAGATCGAGGCAGCCCGCCGCCCGCCGACGGGTAGCCATGCTCTTTCGCCCGACGAGGTCCTGCAGGTCTATGCACGGGTCTGCAGCGCGGACGCGCCGCCATGCTTCATGCTCAGCCTGCGTGGCGAGACCTTTGAACTGGGGGCGGGCCTGAGCCGAGCTGCCGAAGAGAGCCTTGAAGCCGGCTGGGCGCTTGCTCAGCGCCTGTTCGATTGTCCGGACGCTAACCGCTGGCGGACGCACTGCGCATGATCGAGCCACGTCTGCACGAATCGCGGGCAATGCGCATCGCCTACTGGATCGCCGGCAGCGTGGCGTTGCTGCTCGGCGTCATCGGGGCCTTCCTGCCGGTGCTGCCGACCACGCCCTTCATCCTGCTGGCAGCCTTCTGCTATTCGCGCGCCTCGGTGAGATTGCATGCGATGCTCGTCGGCCACCGGGTATTCGGCCCGCTGATACGCGAGTGGCACGAGACCCGCACGATTCCGCCGCGTGCCAAGTTCGCGGGACTGGCGCTCATGGCAGTGTCGTTCTCGTCGTCGATCTACATATTGCGGGATCGTCCCGGGCTGCAGCTTTTCTTGCTGCTTCTCGGCCTCGGGCTCGGCGCCTGGCTGGCCCGTATTCCTTCGCGCAAGAATGTCCCCAAGGACATGCGGTGAAGCGTGGTGTGCTGCCCGCGAAGCGGCGCCAACAGGATGGTTCGCGTGACGCTGGGCAGATGCGCCGGCCGCGTCTCAGTCCGTCCAGCCGAGCGCTTCGGCCAGGCCGCCGCGATGCGTATCCACCAATGCGGCGAGTTGGCCGAGATCGAATGGGTGAAGTCCCGAAATCGCCCATGCCGCAGCGGGTGCGAAGTCTCGGGCACTTTCCGGATCGCGACCTTGCTGCATGGCTTCGGCTAGCTGCCAGGCGAGGTTGAGGTTTGCGGCTTCGAGCTGGTACGGGGCCGCACTTTCCGGAGCCTGCATCATGCTCAGGACCTGTACCAGACCCGCCGGGGCGCCCCAGTAGCGCAGCAGTTCCGCGGCCACGGCCTGATGGCCGAAGCCGAAGGCGTTCTTGATCGCCTCGGCCAGCGGTCTTGTTTCGTCACACTCGGAGCGTATCCGGGCCATCGTTTGCGGTTCGCATTGCGCAAGCAGCAGGAGGCCGAGCGGTGCCAGAAGTCCTTCGAGCAGTGGGCGCGCCGATTCCGGCTGGGCTTGTCGACGGAAGGCGAAATGGGCTGCCAGGCCACATGACAGGCTCCACCTGCGGAACGCGCGAAAGGCAGCCTCGTCGAGGCGGTGGAGCATGCGGTGCAGGCTGGCCGCCAGAAAGAGATCGTGGCTGCATTGCAGGCCGAGCTGGTTCACCGCGTGGCCGACCTGGTCGATCGCGTCTTGTCCGGGGATCAGCCAGTTGACCAGGCGGAGGAAGCTGCGTTGCTCGGGCAGCGAGGTCGAGATTGCGTGCACGATCGTGGCGCTCGACGTGTGGCCCTCGATCAGGCCGTCGCGTACCAGGCAGTAGGCGGGTGAGATGGCGAGATGACCCGCGCAGCGAATGACGCAACTCAGCGCACTCGCGGGCTCGCTCGGTCCCGGGCGTGATGGGGCTTTCATCGGTTCCGGTTATCGCGGAAAGAACACCGCCAGGGCTGCTGCAAGACCCAGTTCCGCCGAGGCCCGCACCGCGGGAAGTTCGTCCGGCTCGACTGCCGACAGATCCCAGATGAAGGGCGGGCACTCCTCGATGATCTCGGTGGATGTCAGGCCGTCGCGGTCGGCACGCGCGATCTGGTTCGCGAGGTAGATGATCGAGGCCTCCTGAGCGCCGCTGCCGGCAAGCCGTGGTTCGAACTGGCTTGCCACGGCACGTGCAAAGCTGTCGGGCAGGCGCCACTGGGAAAGCAGCGCCGCGCCGACCTCGCCATAGTCGCAGCCGATCGTCTGACGCTCGACGAGGTGAAGCGGCTGCCTGTGCGTGATTGCATAGTCCTGGGCGGCGCGTGCCTCGTCGGCGATGGTCAGGTACATCACCATGTGACCCAGATCCGCCAGCAGGCCGAGCAGGAACAGTCTCTCCGGCTCGCTCATGCCGCTCTTGCGGGCAAGATCGGTCGAGGCGACCGCACGCAACACGCTTGCCCGCCAGTAGGCGCGCGCATCGAACCCCTTTGCACAGGGATCGCCGAAGGTGCTGGTGACGAGGATCGCCAGCGACAGATCCCGCACCTGACGCAGTCCGAGCAACTGGACCGCCCGCGTCACGGTGGTGATGCGGCTTGGAAAACCGAACATCGCGCTGTTGGCGACGTGAAGCAGCCGGATGGACAATGCCGGATCGTTGCTGATCAATCGCGCGACCTCCTCCAGCGAGGATTCGGGCGTATCGATTTCCCGCTCGATGCGATGAAAGACTTCCGGCAGGCTGAGCAGCCTGTCGAGGCAATAGATCATTTCCTGGGCTGAGTGCATCGAGTCTGTGTCTTGTCGTCGGTGGAGTCGGGTGATGACGGTACGTTCGCTGATGGATCTAATCGGCATTCGGCGGCGCAACTTGAGCCGGCGGATGGGCAGCACGAGCGGTGATCGCCACCGGTACGTCCGGCACGAGTTCTGGCTGGAGGGTTGCGTGGCCGATCGAAAATTCCTCTTCCAGCACGTTCTGCAGTCGGCCGAGCAATGTCGGCCAGGTATCCAGTTTCCGCAGCACCACGTGGGCGGAGAGTGCCACGCGTTTGCTGTCCAGGCTCCAGATGTGCAGGTCGTGGACCGCCAGCACGCCGGGTTCGCGCGCCAGCCGCCGGCCGACATCGGGCAGGGAGATCCCGGGGGGCACGCCTTCCATCAGCGTGCGTACCGCGGAACGCAGCAGATTGAGCGTCGAACCGAGAATGAGGCCGGCGATGAGCATGGTCAGTAGCGGATCGATCGGTGTCCAACCGGTATAGGTGATGACCAGTCCCGATGCCAGGGCGGCGACCGATCCGAGCAGGTCACCCATGACGTGCAGCAGGGCGCCGCGGGTGTTGAGATTCTGTTCTCCACGCGACAGGAGCCATGCGACCACCAGGTTGATGACAAGCCCGACCAGCGCCACCACCGTGACCGTGTCGCCGCTGACCGCAACCGGGGCGAGCAGGCGGTGCACCGATTGCCACAGCAGCCAGCCGATCAGGGCCATCATGAACAGGCCGTTGGTGAGCCCCGCGACCGCCTCGGCGCGATTGAACCCATAGCTCAGCCGTTGGGTCGGGGGCCTGCGGGCGATCACGGCGGCGAAGGCTGCGAGCGCCAGAGCCATGCTGTCGGTCACCATGTGTCCCGCATCGCCCAACAGTGCGAGCGAACCCGAGACCAGGCCGGCCACTGCTTCGACGCCCGCAAAGCCCAGTGTCAGGGCCAGGGCGAGAAACAGTATCCGCCTGTCGTCCGGTGGCGCATGGCTGTGTCCATGGTGGTCGTGGCCATGATGGGTGTGGTGCGCGTGCCGGCCGGATCCGTGTTCGTCGTGTTGATCGTGCGTGTGACTGTGAGCGTGCATCGTTCAGGGCTGCAGTGGGCCGAGCAGGTAGTGTGCCATCAAGTTGCGGGCATAGTTCGAGTGCGGGCGAGCGTGGTCCTTGGTAAGAAAGCCTTCGGTAGCGTCCTTGCCACAATACTTGAGCATCGCCTGCGGTGGCGCGGGGTGCTGCGGGAGATAGGTCGAAAAATCGTATATCTGCCCTTCGATGATCATCCAGCAGTCGTCTGCCCGGTCGTGCCGCGCGGTTTCGGCGCGCGTCAGCGGTGGCGCCTGGGTGCTTGCATGGACCGTGGCAGTGGCCGCGGACGGTTCCTCTGACTGGAGAGGGGCGCGTGCCAGCGCGAGGGCGACGATTGCCCAGAACGCGACGCTGGCCCAGGTGACGAGTCCTTTCATCTGAAGTCAAAGCGCTCACTGTGAATGTTCGCCTGCGGCACGCCCGCCTGCAGCAGCGTTGTCCGCAGTCCGTCCACCAATGCCGGAGGGCCGCACATGAATATCTGCCGTGCCTTTGCGTCGGGAACGTGGTTCGTGATCTCCTGCCATACCGTCGCGATATCGTGTCTGCCGTACAGGCAATGCAGCTGCATACGATGTCTGCGCTCGGCGAGCGACTGCAATTGCCCGAGCCCGACAGCTTCCTCCGGGCTGCCGGAGAGGTAGAAGAGGTCGACCGCCTCGGCGGCAGGCGGATGGGCTGCCGCTGCGGAAATGAAGGGTGTGATGCCGATGCCGCCGGCGATCCACAGCTGTGGGCGGGCCGCGTCGATGGTCGCCAGAAAGTTTCCGTAGGGGCCTTCGACTCTCGCCCGGGTGCCGGGCTCGATATCGCACATGTGCCCGGTGCAATCTCCAAGCGCCTTGACGAGGAGGGTGAAGCGCCCGCTGCCGGGGTCGCTGCTGACCACGGTGAAGGGATGGAACTCGCCGCATCCATGAAAATTCCGGCCTTCGAAGAAGGCCACGAAGACGAACTGACCGGGCTTGGGGCGAACCATCAGACGGTCCGGCGAAAGCACCAGCTCGGTGACGGCGGTGGCGGGGTGCATGACTTGCTCGACGCGGTAGGGCAGCGATCTGACGCGGCCGCCTTCCATGAGATAGCGGACCACGAGGCTGCCGCAACCGATCAACAGCGAGGCCGCAGCCAAGAACCGGTCGAGCGGATAACCGCCCGGCGCCAGGACGATTCCGTGCAGGCCGGCGAGCAGGAAGGCCGGTGCGGAGACCGCATGGACCTGCTTCCAGCGCGCGTACCGCAACGGAAGCAGGAAGGTGGCGAGCATCATCGCCATCATCAGGAGCAGTGCCGCCCACCCCGCCATGAGTGGCCAGTCCGATATCCCGGGGAGTATCCGCTGCGAGGCCGAAAGGAAGAGCGGAACGGGGTGCGCAAGCAGGCAAAGGTAGGCCATGCTGCCGCATACGTGATGCAGATAGTAGAGTCGATCGAGTCCTCCGGCGGCTTCTTCGAGCGGGCGAAGGCGCAGCATCAACAGCAGGCTCGCGGCCCATAGCAACAGGCTTGCGAGCCCGAGCAAACGCACCGCTTCGGGCAGCAGGGGGGCGCCACTTCCCACTCGCAGTGCGCCCGGCAGGATACTTGCCAGGATGATCACGGTGGCGAGGGCAGGTGCCAGGCGGGGAGAGTGTGGTGCGCGCGATTGGGGCATCGGGAAGGGGTTTGCGGGCCGGGACGTTTTGACGGTGTACAAGGAAATCGCGTCGAACTCGTGAAGGCGCGTGCCAGGGCGCGGCAGGTGGCCGGGGCTCGGCAACGGGCACGACGCGACGCGTGACCTCACGAGCGGGGCCTGCCGGGCTCGGGCATGTCTGCGCGACCGCTTGCCAACCATGGGCGCGCCCGCTGGACCCGCTGCGATTATCGCCCCGGCATCATCGCAATGCCAGCGCGGCAAGCCCCGCGGATGCCGGTCATGTGCCGTTTGGCAGCGGATCCAGGGGAATCAGTTCGCAGGAGTCGTAGTGTTCGATCGCCTCACAGGTTGCGAACCGCCATGTGCGGCCATGCCAGTGGACCAGTATTTCGGTGCGTGCCCGTATGGTCCTGCCGGGGGCGAGGATTGCCGCCTGCCGCCCGAGTGCGGGTACGCGCGGCAGCAGGATGATGCGTGCCTGCGAACGCGGCGCACCGATGGTCTCGGCAGGTATGCTGATCGAGGTGCTGATGCCTTGCGCTGCCAGGACCTCGACGCCGATGTCGAATTCGCGGTCGCCCAGATTGATCGCACGGCGGATCACGCACAGGTGCACCAGCGATCGTTCGCGTGGACGCAACGCGCACACGTCCGCCACCCTGAGCGTGCTCGAGGCATTGCCGAGGTAGCGCAGTCCGAAGCCGCCAGGGCTCTCGTCCTCGATCGCCCACTCGCCCGGATTCTCGGGATCGGCGAGCCGTGCGGATTCGCCCGCCCGCCGGGCAAAGGCCGAATCGCCGAGGAAGCGGTGAATCTGCTCAAAGCCCGCAACCAGATCGGCGCGTGGCAGGAATCGCGACCTGGGGTGCCGACGCATCCTTGGAAGCTGCCACTTCTGCGAGAGTGACTGCAGCAGCAATCGGTATGCGGGGTTGGCGGCATTGACTGGCAAGCCGATGCGTTCCGGCGAGGCACCCTGGGTCAGCGCATCGATTTGCCTTTGAAGCCTGCGCAACAGCGGCCTGGCATCCATGATCACGGTCTCGGGACCGTGATTGCCGCCCCGCCACAGCGGGCTCGCGGGCCGGCCGTTGTTCTCGATCACGAACAGGCCGGTCTGGCTGCGCTGCTCTGAGGGTAGCGCTCTCAGGGAGATAAAGCTTACGAGCGTCGCGTGGCGGCGAAGATAGAAGCAGACGTGATCGATCTGGGTATTGGTGAGCCGTCCCGGATCGGCGAGTGCGACCAGCAGTGCTCTGGCATGCAGGCCGGCGATGCTGCCGCTCGGATTATCCGGATCGGATTGTTCGAGACAGCCCTCGCGCCGAGCGATGGTGTGGATCTCTAGCATCTGGCGCCAGCAGTTTCCCGAGGGGTTCGCATAGGCGCGGTGGGCCAGCTCGATACGGATCGTCACCATGTAAGCGGCCCTGCGAAGCGCGGACTCGAGCGGGCGGGCGAAACCCGTTGCGAGCCAGCGGCCCGACATCTCGCGGGCGAGGGAGAGGTAGCCCGTCGCGAAACGTTTCAGCAGGCTCAGTACGTTGGCGGCGAGACTGCGCTGCGGACCGGGCAGCGGCTGCGGCGCATTGGCGAGCACAGCCTCGAGCCGTCGGATCAGCGCAGGTAGCCCCTGCTCCAGGATCTCGACGTGACGAAGGCGACGACGAAGATTGGCATTGCCGTCGAGAATCGCCTTGAGCCGCTCTTCGAGCATATGGCAACTGACGATCGGCGCATCTGCCGGCAGATTGTCAACCCATCGAGCGAGCACATCGTCGCGTTCCGCGCCAGCTCGTTCCGTGCCCATGAGTGTCAGGCTGATCGCCGAACCAAGGCCCGGCAGCCCGCGGGGGCTCATGTGGGACAACCGTGGGTGTCGTCGGGCGGCGCAAACGAGATCCGTTCCGCCCGCGGGCCGGGGCACGGAACGAATCGATGGGGACGGACGCCCGGCGCAGCCGAGGCGCGTCCACTCCTGGTTGAAGAGGCTTGCATGAACTGACCGTTGGTTTATTGTTATTTCAGCGACTGACGTCGTTTTGGCAAGTATCGCAGGCTGCGCAGCCGCGGATAGCGGTGATTGTTAAAACTTGTGTATTGGAGGACCAATGCACGTTCTGAGCTGGAACATCCAGTGGGGGCGTGGCGCCGACGGGCGTGCCGATCTCGCGCGAACCGTCGCAGTGCTGCGCGATGCCGGTAGCCCGGACATCATCTGCCTGCAGGAAGTCGCGTGCGGATGGCCCGGTTTGAAAGGGCAGGCCGAGCCCGAGGATGGCCCGGCGTATTTGCGGGCGGCCTTGCCCGAATACCACGCGATCTATTTTCCCTCTCTCGAGCGCGGCGACGGATGCGGTGGCACGAGAGGCTTCGGCAACATGATCATGAGCCGTCTGCCGATCGGTCAGGTTTTTCGCCACTTGTTGCCTGCGCCGCCCGATCCGGCGGTGCCGAGCATGCAGCGGGGATGTCTTGAGGTGTGCATCGACGCTGCGGGCGGCCCGCTACGTATTCTGACCACTCATCTGGAGTATTACTCGAAGCCGCAGCGACTGGCGCAGGCCGGCAGGCTTTGGGGACTCCAGCAGGAGGCCATTGTCGAGGCGCGACAGGTGAACGGGCGTGCGCTTCACCGGGGGGAGTCCATATTCGGGCTTCCGGCGCGTGGCGAGGCGGCCGTGTTGTGCGGGGACATGAACTGCGAGCCGGGCTCGCCGGAGTATCAGGCGATCATCGCGCCATCAGGGGGCGGGGCAGGGGCGTCGGGTTGGTTCGATGCCTGGCCTTCCCGTCACGGCGCGCTGGCCCACGAGCCATCGGTCGGTCTGCATGGCGCGGAATGGCCCGACCGCCAATATTGTTGCGACTACTTCTTCGTTTCCGGTGAACTGACTTCGCGAGTCAGAGACCTGCGGGTCCTTGCCGAGGTTGCTGCATCGGATCACCAGCCCCTGTTGCTCGAGCTGGCATGCTGAGCCCGGATCGATGGGCGGTGCGATCCGGGCCCGCCGGCGACATCAGTTGCGGGGCAACGGTGCGACCAGGTCGCGATAGGCGTGCCACGAAGCGTGACCGATGATCGGCATGGCGACGACCAGCCCGATGTGAAAGGTCAGGAAACCCAGGAGGCTCATTCCCACGATGGCAAAGGCCCAGGCCATCATCGTGGCCGGGTTCTTGGCCAGGGCGCCAACGCTGGCCAGCATCGCGGTAATCGCATCCTGATTGCGGTCGAGCATGAGCGGAATCGCGACCACGCTGACGGCAAAGACGATGGTTGCGAACAACAGGCCGACGCAGAAGTAGACCATGAGGAATTCGAGATTCTCGAGGGCGAGAATCTGCTCGAGGAAGCCGGAGAGGTTGGGCAGCTCATTCGTGTAGAACAAGGCAAAGACCACCAGCGAGGCGCGCGCCCAGACGAGAAAGATGACGCCGACCACAACCGTGTAGATCGCGAGATTGCTGATGTTGCGGCGCCATACCGTGAGCGTTGGGGCAAGCGCACAGGTTTCGCCCAGTTCGCGTCGGCGGCTGATCTCGTAGAGGCCCATCGCAAGCAACGGTCCGAGAAGGAGAAAGCCAGAGGTGAGGCCGGCGGTGTACTGGTAGGCGTGTTCGAAGACGAAGGTGATCAGGAGCCCCATCGCCGCATAGCAGAATCCATAGAAAAGGCTTGGTACCGGGCAGGCGCGCAAGTCATCCCAAGCCAGCGCCAGCCAACGGAAGGGCGACGTAGCCTTGATGTCGCGGATGGTTGGAAACGGGAGGGTGTCCGGACTTGCACCGGACTCGGTTGGCTCCTGCATCGTTTGTCTCCTGTAATAGTTGTTGTTGATCCCTGGCCGTGAAGTGGCCTCGCGGGTTTATCGTGCTTCGAGCGTTTGCACGCTCATGCTTGCTGTTCGTCGAGGAATCGGTACAAGGCCTCGCTGACGCCGTCAGGCGCCTCGGCCATCATGGCGTGTCCGCAGTCGGGCAGGATGGCCCGGCGGACACCACCCGGTACCCCGATCAGCGCGTCGACGAGTGGCACACTCGCCCGGGGCGGTGTCATCTGGTCGCGTGCTGCACTGACCACCAGCGTGGGGCAGCGTACCCGCGACGCAGCCTCGATGCCCGCAGTGTAGCTGTTGCAGGCAGCGAGGTCGGTGTGTAGCACGCCCGCTGCCTGACGTTCCATGAGCCGCAGATTCGTCACGGTGAGGCACGTGCCGGGCTGGGCGCTGCGGCCGAGCGCACTTCGGGGTGCGTACGACCACTGGTTGATCATCGCATGTGCCTTTTCGCGACGGTTCGCAGCGGCATCGAGGAGCGGTTCGGCTACCGGCATCGGCACCACGCTGCCGATCAGCGCCAGCGCATCGACGCGGTCGGGTGCGTCGGCGGCGGCCTGCAGCGCAACGAGCGAACCCATGCTGTGTCCGACCACCGCCGCAGTCTTCAGATCCAGCGCATCGAGCAGGCCGATCGTCCACGCAGCGAGCGCCTCTATGTCTGGCAGCGCCTTGCCGGCCGAGCGACCATGACCGGGGAGATCGGGCGCGACGACCGAATATCCGCGATGTGCGAGGAATCGGCATTGCATGTTCCAGACGCTGTGATCGTGGCCTGCGCCGTGGATCAGCAGAACGGTGGGCCGTTCACGGTCGATTTCGCGCCCGCCGGTGTATAGCCTGGTGGTCAGGCCGCAAATCCCGATATCCATCGTCGTCCTATTTACCCAGGGTGCGGGAAGCCGCCAGCAGGCCGCGATCGAGATCGGCGAGAAGATCCGCAATGCCTTCGAGGCCGACCGAAATGCGTATCGTGCCCGGACCGATGCCGGCTGCGGCAAGATCGGCCTCGCTCATCCTGAAATGCGTGGTGCTCGCCGGATGGATGACGAGCGACTTTGCGTCGCCGACGTTGGCCAGATGAGAGAAGACCCGCAGTGCATCGATGAAGGCAGCGCCCGCTGCCCGGCCGCCCTTGAGTTCGAAGCTCAGCACCGCTCCGCAGCCGTCGGGCAGGATGCGCGCTGCCAGTGCGTGATCGGGGTGGCTTTCGAGCTCGGGATAGGAAACCGCATCGACCATTTCGTGGC
This sequence comes from Cognatazoarcus halotolerans, assembly GCF_009800965.1. Lineage (GTDB taxonomy): Bacteria > Pseudomonadota > Gammaproteobacteria > Burkholderiales > Rhodocyclaceae > Cognatazoarcus > Cognatazoarcus halotolerans. Next base: position 23,600 of record NZ_WUAF01000006.1, read on the forward strand.
TTGCGAGATGACGCACGATCTCACGCGTATTGGCCACATGCTGACGCATCCGCAACGGGAGCGTTTCGATGCCCTGCAGGATCTGGAAGGCATTCATCGGCGAGAGGCAGGCGCCGAAATCGCGCAGACCTTCGCGGCGTGCCCGCAGCAGGAAGGCCGCGACAGGTGACTCTTCGCAGAACACCATGCCATGGAAGCCGTCGTAGGGTTCGCAGAGGGTCGGGAAACGACCCGAGGCTTCCCAGTCGAAACGCCCGCCGTCGACGATGAGGCCGCCGACCGCCACGCCGTGCCCGCCAAGGAATTTGGTCGCAGAGTGGATGACGATGTCCGCACCGAGTTCGATCGGACGTTGCAGGCAGGGGGTGCTCAGGGTTGCGTCGATCACCAGCGGCAATCCGTTCTCGTGGGCAATGCCGGACACACCCGGGATATCCAGCACGTCGAGCCCGGGATTGCCGATTGATTCTCCGAACAGCAGGGCGGTCCGAGGCGTGATCGCGGCGCGCCAAGCCTCGAGGTCGCGCGGATCGACGAAGGTGGTGCTGATTCCGAAACGGGGGAGCGTGTAGGCGAGCAGGTTGTGCGAGCCGCCGTACAGCGAACGTGAGGCAACGATGTGCGCGCCGCTGCCGGCGAGCGTCGTGATCGTCAGATGCAGTGCGGCCTGCCCGCTCGCGACCGCAATTGCACCCACGCCGCCCTCAAGCGCAGCGATGCGCTCTTCGAGGACGGCATTGGTGGGGTTGGAGATCCGCGAGTAGACGTGGCCTGGGCGCTCGAGGTTGAAGAGCGAAGCGGCGTGTTCGGCGTCGGGGAATACGTAGCTTGTCGTGAAGTGGATCGGCGTCGCGCGCGAACCGTGCAAGGGCTCGGGCTGCTGGCCGGCATGCAGGCTCAGCGTTTCCTGCGAGTAGGGGGAGGTTCGGGACATTCGTTGGGGGTGGTCTCAGGCAGGTTCGTCCGGAGTGAGCATGCGCTCCAGCAGCGCGATGCGGTCCTTGAGCAGTAGCTTGCGCTTCTTGAGGCGCCGCAGCATGAGTTGGTCGTCCGTGGGCGTCGCGGTGAGGCGCGCGATCGCCTCATCCAGATCGCGATGCTCGATCCGCAACTCTTCGAGGCGGGCGCCGAGGCTGGTGACTTCGTCGAAGTTGTCGCTCATGAGGCCCGTCCGTTAAAGCGGGGCGCGCAGGCGCCGTTAGTCCTTCCAGAATGCGGCGTATGTTATGCCGCGGTGCCGGGAATGACAACACGCCGGCATGGCTTGATTCAGCGCCCGGAGGCCCCATCTGAACGCCAGGGGAGCGGCTGGAGGCAGTCGTTCTAACGAACCAGTGAGGTGTGCGATGCATGTCATGTACAACGATGAAGGACTCTACGTGGTGGAGTATCCGGGGCACGATGCCATAGAGGTGATCGACAAGCGTCTTGGTCGCGGGATGGTGATCCGCAGCGAGGCGGCGCTGCGCTTCCGGATGGAACTCGGTCGTGCAGTCGAAAGCGGCGATGGTGGCGAAGCGGTCGATGACTGCCTGGACCATTATGGCGGCCTGCTCAACCAGCCCGCCATCTATCACTGATCGCGTGCTTGTAGGCGGATCGGGCATGGCCTAAGATTGGCCGCCCGATTCGACCATGGTGGCAGGACTGGTGTGAGCAAGGCGTTCGTCAAAGCGTCCGACGAGGATGATGATTCCCCGGAGACCCCCTCCGGCCCGGCCGCGGGCGGCCCGATCTACATGACCCGGCGTGGCTGGCTGGCGATCAAGTCGGAGCTTGATGGTCTGGTTCGATCGGAACGGCCGAAGCTGGTGGAGACCGTGGCCTGGGCGGCGTCGAATGGTGACCGTTCTGAGAATGGTGACTACATCTACGGCAAGAAGCGGCTGCGCGAGATCGACCGCCGCATCCGTTTTCTCATCAAGCGTCTCGAAAACGCCTGCGTCGTCGACCCGGCGGAGCAGCAGGAGCTGGATCAGGTGTTCTTCGGCGCCACGGTCGTGATTTCGGACGACGACGGCGAAACCGAGCAGACCTACCAGATCGTCGGAGTCGACGAAGCCAATGCGGGCGAGGGGCGCATCAGCTGGATCTCTCCCCTGGCAAAGGCGCTCCTCAAGGCGCGCGAAGGCGATGTCGTGCGTTTTCAGAGCCCGTCCGGCCTGCGCGAGATCGAGGTGCTGGAGATCAGGTATTCCTGACCGGGTGCGACGGCCCGCGCCGTGGGCCTGTGCGGCACACCTCAAGTTCCCCGACCGTCAGCCGATGTCATCGAGGCAGGGGCGCCGACGACGGCTTCAATCCATCGTTCGATGCTGAGCCCCTGTTTCGTGCAAACGGGGAACAACAATGCTCGAGAGAATGAAACTGGTCAGCCGGCTTGGCCTGATGACGATTGTTTCGGTGATCGGCCTGGTCGTGTTGGGGGCCGTGTCACTGTGGACCGCTCATGGTCAGCTCGTAGACGCCGAGATTCGCCGGGTGGAAGATGTGGTGACCGCGTCCGGCTATGTGTTCGAGCATTTCCACGAGCTCGAGACCAAGGGCGTACTGAGTCGGGAAGAGGCCCAGAAGCAGACGCTTGACGTGCTCAGGCACCTGCGCTTCGAGGGCGGCAACAACTACGTATTCGTCTACGATGGCAAGGGTACGACGCTGCTCTCGCCGATGAAGCCGGATACGGAAGGCAAATCCATGGCCGGCAAGACCGATCCGAATGGCTTCCCGCTGTTCGACAGGATTGCCGAGGTGGCGCGCAGCGGCAACCCGGCAGAACTCGAATACGCATGGCCGCGCACGACCGGTGGCGCGCCGGAGCGCAAGCATTCGACCGTCAAGTCGTTCAAGCCATGGGGCTGGGCCTACGGCGCGGGCGTCTACTTCACCCGGGTGGAAGAGGCATTCTCGACCGGGCTTGCCATTACCGGCGCGGTGGCATCTGCGGTTCTCCTGGTGACGATTGCGCTATCGTGGCTCATCGTCCGCAGTATCCGGAAACAGCTTGGCGGTGAGCCGGCAGAGGCGGTTGCGGCGATGCGGGAACTGGCGCAGGGAAATCTTCGTGCGACGATCCGGAACGAAGGGGGGGGCGACAGTTTGTTGGGCACGCTCGCAACGACGGTCGGACAGCTGCGCGGCATGATGACCGAGGTCGGCCGCAATGCGGAGGCCCTGCGCGAAAACGCGGGTTCCCTCGCAGGCGTGGCCCGTGGCGTTGCGGACAAGGCGCAGAGCCAGTCCGATGCCACCTCGGCGATTGCCGCGGGCGTGGAGGAAATGACCGTGAGCATCAACCACATTTCCGACAGCGCGCGCGATACCGCGAGCAATTCTTCCGCCGCAGTGGAGCTGGCCGTGCGTGGCGAAGCACGTACCGGTGAGGCGGCCGGTGAAATGACGCGAATTGCCCAGACCGTGGATGGCGCCTCACTCAAGATCCAGGAACTCGTCGGTCGGGCCAAGGAAATTGCTTCGATCGCCAACGTGATCAAGGAGATTGCCGCACAGACCAATCTGCTTGCGCTCAATGCCGCGATCGAGGCCGCGAGGGCCGGCGAACAGGGGAGAGGGTTTGCCGTGGTCGCCGACGAGGTGCGTGGTCTCGCCGAGCGCACCGCGGGTGCCACTGTTCAGATCGAAGACATGATCAAGGGTATTCAGAAGGATACCGGTGGCGCAGTGGATGTCATGGCGTCGGTTACCGCCCAGGTGCAGAGCGGCGTTGCCCAGGTGCACAGTGCCGCCGAGTCCTTGAGGGAGATCCGCGAGGGCGCCGGGCTGGCGCTCGAGCGGATTCGGGACGTGGCGGACGCGACGAAGGAGCAGAGCGCGGCGAGCAACTCGATTGCGCAACAGGTCGAACAGATCGCACAGATGGTCGACGGCACGAGTAGCGCGATGCGAGATGCCGCGAAGGCGGTCGAAGATCTGGAACGCCTGTCGGCGGGTCTCAACGAGGTCGTGGGCCGCTTCAGGTATTGAAGTCTGCTCCGTGGGCTTGAAACCGCGGTCGCTGGCCCCAATATCTCCGCCGTTACCTTGCAACGACGGAGATGATCCCGATGTCAGAAGCGCAAGCAGCGGCTCCGGCCGCCGATTCGCAGACCATGAACTTCCAGGCGGAGGTGAAGCAGCTGCTTCACCTCATGATCCATTCCCTTTACTCGAACCGCGAAATCTTCCTGCGTGAACTGGTATCGAACGCGTCGGACGCCTGCGACAAGCTGCGTTTCGAGGCGCTCGACAAGTCAGCCCTGTTCGAGGGCGACGGTGAGCTCAAGATCCGCATAGGCTTCGACAAGGCCGCCCGCACCGTGACCGTTTCCGATAACGGCATCGGCATGAGCCGGGATGAAGTCATCACCAATCTCGGCACGATCGCCAAGTCCGGCACCAAGGAATTCTTCGGTCAGCTTACTGGCGACCAGAAGAAGGATGCCCATCTCATCGGCCAGTTCGGGGTCGGTTTCTACTCCGCCTTCATCGTTGCCGACAAGGTCACCGTGTTGACGCGCCGTGCCGGCCTGGCCGCGAACGAGGGCGTGAAGTGGGAGTGCGCAATGACCGGCGACTCCGCCGGTGAATACGCGATTGCCGCCGTGGAAAAGGCGGCGCGCGGAACCGAGATCACCCTGCATCTGCGCGAGGACCAGGACGACCTGCTGTCTTCCTGGAAGCTCAAGTCGCTGATCCGCAAGTACTCCGACCACATCGTCCAGCCCATCGTGATGCAGAAGGAAGAGTGGGACGAGGAGAAGAACGAACAGGTTCTGCGTGACGAGGACGAGGTGGTCAACCAGGCCAGCGCTCTGTGGGCCCGCCCGCGCAACGACATCTCGGACGACGAGTACAAGGCCTTCTACAAACATGTCGGCCACGACTACGACGAGCCGCTGGCATGGACCCATTCGCGGGTCGAGGGCCGTCAGGAATACACTCAGCTGTTGTACGTTCCGGCCCATGCGCCGTTTGATCTGTGGGACCGCAATGCCCGTCACGGCGTCAAGCTGTACGTGAAGCGCGTGTTCATCATGGACGATGCCGAAAAGCTGATGCCGACGTATCTGCGCTTCGTGCGCGGCGTGGTCGATTCGGCGGATCTTCCGCTCAACGTGTCCCGCGAAATCCTGCAGGAGTCGAAGGATATTGACGCGATCCGCGCCGGCTGCACGAAGAAGGTGCTCGGCCTGCTCGAGGATCTGGCCACGAACGACGACGCGGCGGAAAAGGAAAAGTACGCCAGCTTCTGGAGGGAGTTCGGCAAGGTTCTCAAGGAAGGTGTCGGCGAAGATCACGCCAACAAGGAAAAGATTGCCGGATTGCTCCGCTTTGCGTCGACCCACGCCGATACGTCCGACGAGGTCGTTTCACTGGCCGACTACATCGCACGGATGAAGGAAGGACAGGACAAGATCTATTACGTCACCGCCGAAACCTTCAACGCGGCGAAGAATAGCCCGCATCTGGAAATCTTCCGCAAGAAGGGCATCGAAGTGCTGCTGCTGTCGGATCGGGTCGACGAATGGGTCATCGGCAATCTCACCGAATTCGACGGCAAACAGCTGCAGTCGGTTGCCAAGGGTGGTCTGGATCTCGGCTCGCTCGAAGACGAGGCCGAGAAGAAGGATGCGGAGAAGGCGGCCGACGAATTCAAGGAGCTGCTCGAGAAGATGAAGGCCAGCCTCGGCGAACGGGTCAAGGAAGTGCGTGTGACCCACCGGCTGACCGATTCGCCGGCCTGCCTGGTGGCTGACGAGCACGATCTCGGCATGAATCTGGCACGCATTCTCAAGGCTGCGGGGCAGGATGCGCCTGCGTCAAAGCCGATTCTTGAGATCAATCCGCACCATCCGGCCTTGCTGCGTCTCAAGTACGAGGACAAGCAGTTCGACGAGTGGGCCGCGGTAATCTTCGATCAGGCCCTGTTGGCGGAAGGTGGAACGCTCGACGACCCGGCGACCTTCGTCAAGCGCATCAACCAGTTGATGCTTGCGATGAGCGGAAACGGCGCGGCCTAAGTCGGGAACGACTGATCGGACAAGGCACCGGAACTGCAGGTGTGGGGTTCCGGGCGGCCGGTACGTGATTTCGGCCATTGCCTGCCGTCGTGAGACGGCAGGCAATGCGGCGGATGACGCTGGCGCCGGCGAAGGGCGATCGGCTAGTGGATCGAGAGGATCTTGCGGAGTGTCCGCCGTAGCGCTTTCATCCTTGGCGACCAGAAGCCAATGTGGCACGGGCGTGCGCGTCTCGGCCTTGCCGCTGTTTCGTCTTGATCGGGCGCGCCGCTTGTCTGGCCGGCGCCCTCCTGACTGATCAAGTCTTGGGCTGGCTCGCCTGACCTTGCGCTCCCGGGCTGTCGATGTTGTTTTCGGCAGCCTGCCTGGCCTGCTGGGCTGCTTGCTCGGCGGCCTGTTTTGCTTGCTCTGCCAGCTTGGCTTGAGCGGCCAGTTCGGCTTCCAGCCGTTCGTCATCGGTTGGCTGGGCTGGAATCGGCTGGTGGGGATGGAGCTTGCGGATCATGCCGTAAGCTATCGCATCGTAGAGCGGAATGGGTGCAACCGATTTCGAGAAGGCATGTGCGATCACCGAGGCTGCCATGAGTGGCAAGAGGAACTGGTGGTTCGCGGTCATTTCCATGACCAGTACGAAGGAGGTGATCGGCGACTGGGTCATGCCGGATAGAAAGGCGACCATGCCGAGCGCGAGCAGCGCCGCACCGTGCTCGACCGGCATGAACGAGGCGATATTGCTGCCGATTCCCGCACCCACTGCGAGTGCCGGGGCAAACACGCCGCCGGGAATGCCGCTCAGAAATGCCAGCAGAACCGTGGCCGCCTTGGCAATGCCATAGTAGAAAGGCAGTTCGGCAATGCCTTCGAGCGCCGCCTTCGATTCGGTATAGCCGGTGCCATAGGTGAGGCCCCCCGTCGCCAGGCCGATGATCGCAGTACCCAGACCGCAGGCTGCCGCGAGCCGGATGGGATGCTCGCGGGCAAAAATCCCGAGCTTGCCGGGCAGGGAACGCGTGGTGGCGAGCAGCAGCCGCGAGAACAGCCCGCCCCCGATTCCACCGGCGGCGCCACAAAGAATGACTGGCCAGATGCCTTCGGGCCAGCCGATGGCCGCCTGCGTGATACCGAAGTAGGTGTAGTTGCCCAGTGTGGCGAGTGAAATGAGACCCGCGAATATGACGGCAATCAGGGTCGTGCTGTTGGCGATGAAGGGTCGGTGTCGGGAAAGTTCCTCGATCGCGAACATGATGCCGCCAAGCGGCGTGTTGAAGGCCGCCGCGATGCCCGCCGCTCCGCCGGCGATGATCAGGTCACGCGTCGGAGCAATACGGCCGAAGCGCTTGCCTGCGAGGGTGTGCAGGATCGAGGCGCCAACCTGCACCGACGGGCCTTCGCGGCCGACGGTTGCGCCCGAAAGCAGCGCTCCGAGCGTGAGAAACACCTTTCCGAACGCGATGCGAGTAGATAGCAGCTTGCCACGCGCCTTGGGATCATCGGAGATCGAGGCGGCAATCGCCTGCGGGATTCCGCTGCCCTGGGAGCCGGGGAAGTAGCTTCGACACAGCCATGCCATCAGGGCGAAGCCTGCCGGAGCGACCAGCAGGGTGAGCAATGGGGTGAGGGCCATGAGCTGCTGGTGGGCGTGGATCGCGAGGTCCGCACCGATTGCGAAGGCGATACAGATGAAGCCTGCAAGCAGGGCTGCACCGACCAGCAGCATGCGGCGTCGCCAGCGGCCGATGGAAAGCCACGGCAGTGCGTAGCGGCGTCCTCCCCGGGCGAGTTGGCGGAAAGTCTTCGAACTTGCTGATTCTTCTGCCGGCGAAGGGTCGGGGCGATCCATTTGGGTCGGCGCTACAGCCGTGTCTCCGTTTGCCTTGTGGATTCGAGCCAACATGTTAACACGAGCGCAGCCACACCTCCCGGCTGTCGCGTATCGGCGTCTCGTTGCCATCGATTCTGTGCGACGAGATGGCACGAGGCCGTAGAATGCGGCGGGTGTCGCCGCATACTTCGACATCGTGCCGGTTTCTTCGAAAATTTCTCGAACTTCACCATTACGGAGCAAGTCAATGTCTTCCCCCGCCGCCGAGAACGTGGGCAAAACGAACACGGGTAAAGTGACGCCTCTTTCCGTGCTGCAGAGATTCAGGGTGTTGATTCGCACCGCTCAGCGGCATTCACAGTGGGTCGAGCGTCAGAGCGGGGTGACAGGTGCGCAGTTGTGGGCGCTTCAGGAGCTTTCGGAAGTGCCTGGACTGAAGGTCGGGGAGCTTGCACGATGCATGGCCTTGCATCAGTCGACCGCATCGAACATGGTCGACAAGCTCGAGACGTCCGGCTTGATCCGGCGCGAGCGCGGTAGCGCCGATCAACGTGTGGTGCGGCTCTACCCGACTGAAGCGGGGCTCGCCCTGCTTGAGCGGGCGCCGTCGCCGGCCCGCGGTGTGTTGCCCGAGGCGCTTCGCCGACTCGATGCGGATGCGCTGGAGCGACTGCACATGGATCTCGACGTGGTAATTACCCAGATCCAGCATCTGGACGAGGGGTTCGGTATGCAGCCACTGCCGTTTACCGAGTGACCCTTCTTCATGCCTGCGAAGCGTGCGGGAAACCGAATGACGATTCCTGGCCAGACACTAAAATTTGCCTTCGATCGGCCGTGTACACGCCTTGAAGTGCCCGTCCGGGCGCAATTCAGGAAATGGCCACTTGGGCCGGGTCCGGGGAAAATCTGATGTCCGAGGAGCTTTACAACGACGGCGTGCATGCCTGCGTCGCATTCTACGACCTGGTCGACGAGGGTGCCGATCACGCGGTGCAGTGCAACCAGTTCCTTATCGTCGATGGGGGGCATGGGGCTTTGATCGACCCGGGCGGCAACATGACCCACTCGGGTTTGCTCATGGGCATGCAACGTTACATGCCGTCGCGACAGCTTGATTTCATATTTGCCTCACATGCCGATCCGGACATCATTTCTTCGCTGAACAAATGGATGGTGACCTCTCACTGCAAGGTCATGATTTCGAGACTGTGGACACGGTTCATTCCCCACTTCACCACGGGAAAAGACTATTCGTCCCGAATCCTGGGTATTCCGGACAGCGGCATGGCCATCACGCTCGGCGCGGCGCGGATCATCGCGATACCGGCCCATTTTCTGCACTCGGAAGGAAATTTCCATTTCTACGACCCCGTCTCGAAGATCCTGTTTACCGGTGATGTCGGTGCGTCGCTGGTGGATCATGCGGAGGCGGCACGGCCGGTTCGCAACTTCGACGAGCATCTGCAGATGATGACCGGTTTTCATCGACGCATCATGGTCTCCAACAAGGTCTGCCGCATGTGGGTGAACATGGTGCGCCAGCTCGATGTGCGAATGATCGTGCCCCAGCACGGTTGCCGGTTCGAGGGCCGGGAAATGGTGACGCGCTTTCTCGACTGGTTTGAAAACCTGGAATGCGGGGTCGACCTCATGACGCAGGAAAACTATCGCGTGCCGACCTGAGTCGGCCCGGCTTCAGGCGTGGCGCTGGCTGCGCGAGAGCTGCCGGATGGCGCGACCGAGCCCGTCGAGTGTGAGTGGGTACATCCTTTCGCCGGCCAGATCGCGAACGATGCGGATCGAGTGACGGTATTCCCATAGCCTTTCGGGCTCGGGGTTCAGCCAGGCCGCCCCCGGGTAAGCGTCGAACAGGCGGCGCAGCCAGACCGCACCAGGTTCCTCGTTCATGTAGTCGATGGCGCCGCGCTGGTGCAGGATCTCGTAGGGGCTCATCGTAGCGTCGCCGACGAAAATCAGCTTGTAGTCGGCGCCGTAGCGGTGGATCACGTCGAGCGTCGGGATGCGTTCCTTGTGGCGCAGATGGCTGTCCTTCCACACCCAGTCGTAGACGCAGTTGTGGAAGTAGTAGTACTCGAGATGCTTGAACTCGGTGCGGCACGCCGAGAAGAGTTCTTCGCATATCTTGACGTGGTCGTCCATCGAGCCCCCCACGTCGAAGAACATCAGCACCTTGATCGAGTTGTGGCGTTCCGGGCGCATCATCAGGTCGAGCCAGCCGGCATTGCGGGCCGTGGCGGCAATCGTGCCGTCCAGGTCCAGCTCTTCGGCCGCGCCGCTGCGCGCAAAACGACGCAGTCTGCGCAGCGCCACCTTGATGTTGCGTGTACCGAGCTCGACCGTGTCGTCGAGGTTCCGGTATTCGCGCTGTTCCCAGACCTTTACGGCAGTCCGGTTGCCGGCGGAGGGGCCCCCAACGCGAATCCCTTCCGGGTGATAGCCGCTGTTTCCGAAGGGCGAGCTGCCACCGCTGCCCACCCATTTGCTGCCGCCCTGGTGACGCCCCTTCTGCTCTTCGAGGCGCTTCTTGAACTCCTCCATGAGCTTGTCCCAGCCCAGCTTTTCGAGAGCTGCCTTCTGCTCTGGGGTGAGGTGGCGTTTCATCATCGCGCGCAGCCACTCTTCGGGCAGATCCACCTCAAGGCCCGGGATCTCGGTGACACCCTTGAAATAGCTTCCGAAAGCCTGATCGAAACGGTCGTAGAGGGTTTCGTCCTTGACCAGACAGGCACGCGAAAAGACATAGAAGTCGTCGATCGAGTGGCCACAGACGTTCGCCTGCAGGCCTTCCAGCAAGGTCAGCAATTCCTTGGTGGAGACCGGCAGCTTGTGATCCTTGAGATGAAGGAAGAAATCGATTAGCACGGCTTTGAGCGGGCAGGCAAGAGGTGTTCATGATGCCGTGGAGTGGATTGCACTGTCGAGGCCCCGGCGGGCTTTCGGTGCTCAGCCACCGCCGTGCGCGACGAGTTCGAAGGTGTCGTTCTCGATTTCGCTGCCGTTGGCCGAGATCACCTTGCGCTCCATGCGGACGTACCGTTTCGCTTCGCGCGCATACCACACCAGATAGCGGATTCTGACCGGTTCGAGCTGTGCCTCGGCGCTTGAGCCGGTTGCGCGCCGGCTGCTCCAGACTTCGACCTTGGTGGCGGCAAAGCGGCCGGCCGGTACGCTGACGGTTTCCTGACCCAGAACCTTCGCCTCGGTGTACCACTGCGTCCAGTAGGCACCCATGTCGGGTGTCGGCACATTGCGCCAGCTGCGCCCCTCGGAAAGTGTGACGAAGGCGCCAAGGTAAGGGCTGAACTCGGTCCCGATCTCGTTCCAGCTCACGAAGCCGGCGCCGGTGGTGCCATTGGTCTCGCCGCGGAATCGCGGGGGCGGTTCGGTCTGTACCAGAAGATCCTGCACCGTCTGGCCGCTGACCGATCGTGCCGTGACCTGAAAACGTCGTTTCGGGCTTGTGGGCCATTTGCCCTTTGAGCGGTACTGCCATTGTTCTCCGACGCTGGGCAGGCTGTCAGTCGCGCTCGTCGGCTGTGCGGAGCCCGACGTGGGTGAGTCGGGTATGGTCGCCGTGGCGACGGGTTTGGGCCTGGCCAGCACAGTCTTTCGACTGCTGCCGCCCTGATTGGTCACCACCAGGGTAAAGCGTGTCGGGCCATCGATTGCAACATGTACGCAGTCTGAGGTGACGTTTTCGAGCATGCCCGGGGATGGCAGCAGCTCCACGCTGTCCGCAGCACTCGCGCGGTAGCAGATCCGTGTGCCGCCGTCTTCCGGCCTCGCATTCAGAGTGGTGACGCGCGGCGCGGGGGGTTTTGGCGCCGCGGCGGGAGCCGCGGAGGATGGCGGCGGCGAACCGGTGCCCGCCAGCGCGACGCTCAGTTGCTGGGTGCCGTCAGCCAGTCCGACGATGAGACTGGCTTTGCGTGTACCGCTCGATAGAGGGTGGAATCCCAGGTTGACCTCGCAGGTGCGGCCCGGAGCCAGGGTGCCTTCGCAGGTGTTCACGATGATCCTGAAGCTGCCCGCATCGACGCCGTCCAGGCGCGGGGCGCTCACCCGAGCGTCGGCGGTGCCCTCGTTACCGAAACGTACGGCACCTGCACCCCGGGTTTCGACCATGATCGAGCCGAAGTCGACCTTGGGTTGCAGGGCGACCAGTTTCGGCTCGCCGGTTGGCGCCTCCGCGGCCACGACTGGCGGCACTGCCGGCGGCGTTTGCACGGCTGGCGCGGGAGCTGGGGCTGGCGTGTCGTCAGGCCGGGTGCCGAAATACCAGGCAAGCCCGCCGACGGCCGCCACAAGGACCGCGGCACCCAGTAGCTTGCCGGGTGACGAGGGACGCGTATCGCCCCCTGTGCCCGCGCCGGTCGGGTGGTGGGGCGCGGGGGCCGCCGTTTCTGCTGGGACGCCGGCCGGCTCGGGAGCGGGCGCTGGCGCTTCGACGCTCTTCGCAGGCACAGCTGCACCGGATGGGTCGGCCTGCTCCAGTATCCGTTCGAGGGTGCCGATCAAATCGCCGGTCGATGATTCCCATTGCTTGTGGCTGATCTCCACCCCCTGCCGGCGGGTCAGCATGCGCAGCTCTTCCGGCAGGGCATCGCTCGGCGGCATCGGCGTGCCTTCCAGCAGCACCGGTACGACGCGGATGTCGCGCTTGAGCGCGGTGGCGGTTTCGAGGCGGATGAAGTCGTGGGGGTCGTCGAGCCGCGGCTTGCCGGACGCGTCGGTGACGCTCAGCCACTCGTCACCGATCAATACGATCAGGACTGCACACGAGCTGACCGCCTTCTCGATGGCAACGACGAAATCGGTGCCTGGCTCGATGCCCTCGACATCCATGAAAACCCGGTCGCTGCCGAAACGGGCTGCGAGGCGATCGTAGAGACGGCCTGCATAACCGGCCGAATCGTCGCGCCTGTAGCTGATGAAAATACCGCCCGTCATTCACCTGTCTCCCGTCGCGAAGCTCACGCGTGCCGTTGGGTCTCGCCTACAGCATAGACAGATTCGCCCGCGCAGCGCCAACGCGTTTGGCGGCAGGCACGCCTGTCGTGCCCAGGCAGTGTGTCCTCAACGGTTGTTCCGCGCCATGAACACCAGGCGTTCAAAGAGATGGACATCCTGCTCGTTCTTGAGCAGCGCACCGTGCAGTGGAGGTACTACGAGTTTCTGATCACTGCTGCGCAGGGCTTCGGCGGGGATGTCTTCAGCCACCAGCAGTTTGAGCCAGTCGAGCAGCTCCGATGTGGATGGCTTCTTCTTGAGGCCGGGAATGTCACGCAAGCCGAAGAACACTTCGAGCGCTTCCTGCAACAGTTTCTTCTTGATGTCCGGAAAGTGTACGTCGACGATCCGTTGCATCGTCTCCCGGTCCGGGAAGCGGATGTAGTGGAAGAAGCAGCGGCGCAGAAAGGCGTCCGGCAGTTCCTTCTCGTTGTTCGAGGTAATGAACACGATCGGCCGGTGGCGTGCCCGCACGGTCTCGCGCGTTTCGTAGCAGTGGAATTCCATGCGGTCGATCTCGCGCAGCAGATCGTTCGGGAATTCGATGTCGGCCTTGTCGATCTCGTCGATCAGCACGACGGTGGGCGTATCGGCCTCGAACGCCTGCCACAGCACGCCCTTGACGATGTAGTTTGCAATGTCGCGAACGCGGTCGTCGCCGAGCTGCGAGTCGCGCAGACGCGACACTGCATCGTACTCGTAGAGGCCTTGCTGGGCCTTGGTGGTGGACTTGATATGCCACTGGATCAGTGGCAGGCCCAGCGCTGTCGCGACTTCTTCCGCGAGCATTGTCTTGCCTGTACCCGGTTCGCCCTTGATCAGCAGGGGGCGCTGCAGCTGGATTGAGGCATTCACTGCCAGCATCAGGTCGGGCGTGGCAACGTAATCAGTCGAGCCTTCGAAGCGCATGATGCGGTTCCATGATTGAGCAATAGAGTGCGTCGAATTATACGGACCGCACCGCCGACGGGGGCGCGCAGCATGAATGTCGCGATTGCTGCGCTGCAACGAAACGCGAATCGTTTGCAATTCAAAGCCTGCAGCCCCTAGAATCGCCCGGTCGTTTCAGGTTTGCATCCCCATCCCCCCAACAGGAGGTCCCATGCAGGGACGACGTAATCTGATATCAACAGTCGTTTTGTCGACGCTTTCCCTTTCTGCGCTGGCGGTCGAGGGCAACGCGGAGGCCGCGCGTGACAAGATCTCGATGTGCGCGGGTTGTCACGGGATCCCGGGTTACCGGGCGAGTTTTCCGCACGTTTATCACGTCCCCAAGCTCGGCGGGCAGCATCCCGCCTATATCGTCAAGGCGCTGGAAGAATACCGTTCAGGAGAACGCAGTCACCCGACCATGCAGGGTGTCGCGGCGAGTCTGAGTGATCAGGATATCGCCGACGTGGCAGCCTACTACGGGGGGAGCGGCAAATGAGCGGGGTTCCAGTATTCAAGCCTGCCGCCCTTGCCCTTGGACTGGTTCTAGCGTCCGGTGTGTCGTGGGCGGGCGATCCGGTCGCGGGCAAGGAGAAGGCCGCCGTTTGCGGGGCGTGCCACGGCGTGGATGGCAACAGCCAGACCCCGGATTTTCCGCGGCTCGCGGGTCAGCACGAGGACTATCTTGTGCGTGCCCTGCTCGACTACAAATCGGGCCAGCGCAAGAACCCGATCATGGCGGGGCAGGTCGCAAACCTTGACAGGAAGGACATTCAGGATCTCGCCGCCTGGTTTTCGTCGCAGAACGGACTGGTCACCAAACGCTGAGCGAAACCTGATCGGGGGAGCGCGCAGGCGGGAATGGCCGCATAGCCTGCCTGCCGGTCGTGGCCGTCTGTACGAGGAGGCGCCGCAGCGGATGGTGTCCGGCTCGAGTGGGCAACGCCGTCCCGAGTATTCAATCCACTTCAGGAAAGGCCATGGACGCGGAATTCTGGCATCGCAAGTGGGCGCGTGAGGAGATCGGCTTTCACGAGAACGAGGTCAATCCGCTGTTGATCGAGCACTTTGTCGAGCTCGCGCAGGAACAGGACAGCCGCATCTTTCTGCCTTTGTGCGGCAAGACGCTGGACATCCACTGGTTGCTGTCCGAGGGGTATCGGGTCGTTGGTGTCGAACTGAGCCGTAGCGCGGTTGAACAGCTGTTCGACGAGCTTGGGGTCGAGCCCGCCGTATCCTCCCGCGGCCCGTTCGAGTGGTTCAGCGGTCCGGGTGTCGATATTTTCGTCGGCGATTTCTTCGAGCTATCGAGCGCGATCCTCGGCCGGGTGGACGCAATCTACGATCGTGCTGCGCTTGTGGCCCTTCCTCCCGCCATGCGAGAGCGCTATGCGGCCCGGCTCGTCGACATCACGGCCCATGCTCCGCAACTGCTGATCTGCTTCGAGTACGACCAGGCCCTCATGAACGGGCCGCCTTTCGCTGTCGAAGGTGCCGAAGTCGCACGTCATTACGAGGGGTGCTACCGCCTCAGGCAGCTCGGGCATGTTGAAATCCCGGGTGGCTTCAAGGGCAGGATTCCGGCGGCGGAGCGTGTCTGGCTGCTGCAAGCCGGAGCGCTCGGATCTGTTCAGACTCCGAATGGCCAACCCGGTCAGCCGGCTTGATGCCATTGCCGTGTGCGAACCGGCCGTGCCCGGTCCGACGGCATGGGCCGCTTGATCATTCGGCGGATGGCGTCCTTCCCGACCCTTCAAACGGCCTGGTGACGATGGCGACCTTGCCTCGTGCATGGCCTGCCATCAGGTAATCGAGCGCCCGCGGGGCCTCGCCAAGAGGAAAGCACCGGTCAAGCGGCGGGACCACGCTTCCATCCGCGAGGTGCTCCGCCAGGGCCCGCAGATCTTCCTGGCTGACGATGGAAACCAGCGGCACCAGATGCTGCCGCACGAAGGGGTTCATCAACCATGCCGAGAGTTGTCGGCCCAGTCCGCCGGTCCAGGGGTCTGCGTGCTCGCCGCCCACGATGACCAAAGTGCCTTGCTCGGTCAGCAGAGGCCTCAACCGGGCGAGCGGACGGTTCCCGGCAATGTCGATGATGGTGTCGTAGCTTCGACTGTGAGCGTTGGTGTCGAAGTGTCGGTAATCGAGAACACGATCGGCGCCGAGTGTTTTTACGAATTCCGCCTTGGCTTCGCTGCAGAGTGCGGTGACCTTCGCCCCGAAACATCTGGCAAGCTGTACGGCATAGGCGCCGACGCCGCCCGATGCGCCGATGATGAGCACGTCCTGACCGGCCATTGGCCGCCTGGACATGCGCAGCGCCTGCAAGGCGGTGACGCCCGACATGGCACAGACCGCGCCCGCGATCTCGTCCAGCTTGCGTGGCCGTAATACCAGTTGATCGGCCCGGGCCCGAGCGTATTCGGCAAATGAGCCAGAGCCCACGCCAAGAACGTCGTCGCCCGGTCGAAGGTGCGTGACCTTGCTGCCCACGGCGACGACTCGGCCCGCAAGATCGAAGCCGGGAACGCGATTGCGGGGCCTGCGCAGGCCGAACAGCGGCCTGAGCAGGTACGGCGTCCCGGTGAGCAGATGGGTGACTGCCCGATCAACCCCGGCGGCGTGAACGCGTACCAACACTTCCTTGTGACCCGGAACCGGCGGCAAGGGGACTTGGGTGAGCCGAAGCGCTTCCGTGCCGCCATACGCCGTCTGGACAATGGCCTGCATGCTTTGAGTCCCGGAACGGTCGAATGGGTTCACCTGCGAATTTTCCTTCAATGGCGAGGTCATGTCGTCGTTCCGGTTCCCGTCTGGGCATTGCGTGGCATCGATATTGACCCCGGTGGTCCCGGTGTCGAGCACCTCAGTCTATGCTGAGGCGCGACGGCGACTCGCACAGGGGATGACGAGCGAAGCGCGCCTCCAGTACCCTGGGTATGGGGAGCGTCAGGCTCAGAAGCATGGTCGGTTGGCCAAGCCACGCATACAGGTAACCGGCCCTGCCAGGTTCGGATCTGCGCCGGTGGATATCGTAACGGCCGTAGCGCGCGTCGAGCATCTTGCGGACCTTTTCCTGTTGAGCGCGACTCTTCGCCTGAGGGAATTCGCGTGAGATGGCCACTACGCGCCAGGTCTGCTGTCCGCGTTCGTCGGGCAGCATTCGCAGGGTGACACGCGTGGGATTGCCGTCTTCCGACGCGAATTGCCCGATCAGATCATGAGAGCGGCAGGCCGCCCGGATTCCGTGGAGTTCTCCGAGCACGTGGCGGTCGAAAATCCCCTTCTGCAGAAAAGGCGCAATGTTGTCGAAGCGACCCTTGTAGATCGTCTCAAGATGACGAATCTGCCGTCTGCTCAACTTCGTGCCAACGGCGCCGGACGCGGAAGCCCAGGGGATGTCCTTGAGGCTGGATGCCTCTTCGCCCAGACAGACATGCCCTGCACACGGCAGGAGTTCATCCGTAACTGCGGATGAAATCGCCGGGCTCAGGGCAAAACCAATGCCCAAGGCCAGGGCAAAAGCTTTCATCAACGAAAGATGCTCTTGAGGTCGTTGATGGTGCTGCGCATGTCCCGGGCCGTGGCGCTTGCATCACGGGCGGCCTCCCGTGCCTCCCGGGTACCGGCCGAGGGCGTCGGCTCGGATTGCGCCTGCCGCGTTTGCGTGCTCGTGCAGCCCGTGCTCAGTGCGAGTGCGATGCAGGTAATCAGGAAAGTGGTCTTCATGACGCCTCCGGAACTGGAATTGAACGAAAGCGAACGATAGGTGTTGCGCTCTTGGGGTTTCCTTTGTCAAACGACCGTCTATCCCAAGACTTTCCAAAGTCTTCCCGCCCTAACATGGGCGCCCTGCAACCCCGGAGACGACCCGATGCGGATACTCAAACAGCTCTCGGCCGCACTTGCGGCGATTGCGCTGGCTGCCACTGCGCAAGCTGCCACGACCGTCCTGACATTCGACGACATCGCCTCGATCGAGGATGGCTATGGCGGTATCACCGGCTGGGAAGCCGTGGGCAGGCTCGACGGCGATCCTGCCGGCGATACGCTCTTCTTCGGTCGTGAAGGGAGCCTGTCCTTCGCCCAGGAGGTCACGCTGCTCGGAATGGATTTCGTGAGCTGGACGGCGATGGAACTGGGTGGATTCAGGCTTTTTCATGAGGGCCAGCCGGTATACGAGTATCGGGAGATCGACAGCAGTTCGATCGAGCCGATCTGGCGCGAGGTGAGTTATCGCCAGCCCATCGATCGCATCGAGTTTTTCGGAAGCTCGGACGGCTTTTTGTTGGACAATCTGACTTTCACCGTCGCCAACCCCGTCCCCGAACCCGGGCAGGCGGCGCTCTTTCTTGCAGGATTCGCTGTCATGGGTGTGGTGATGAGGCGTCGGCGAATCAATTGAATGCATAGTCGGGGTATCGACATCACGCTGGAGGGCGCATGCATCTTCTGTTGATCGAAGACGATCTCGATCTCGGAACCGCGCTGCAACGGGCCTTGCGAGCACATGGCTTTGCCTGCACCTGGGTGCGAGGCGTGAAGGACGCCACCCTGCAGCTCGAAGCGTCCGATCTGTTTGCATGTGCGGTGCTTGATCTTGGCCTGCCCGATGGGGAGGGGCTCGAGTTGCTGCGGGCCTGGCGTCGCAAGCAGCACACGCTGCCCGTCATCGTGCTGACGGCGCGGGATGCCGTTTCGTCGAGGGTGGACGGTCTCGATGCAGGAGCGGATGACTACGTCATCAAGCCCGTCACGCCCGAAGAGCTCGCATCGCGCATCCGCGCGGTGACCCGCCGTGCGGGCGGCTGGTCGTCGTCGGAATGGGAAATCGGCAAGTTGAGGATTCATGTTGGCAGACGTGAGGTGAGTCAGAACGGTGTTCCCGTCCTGCTCTCTCCGAAGGAGTTCCAGATCGTCGAGGAGTTGGCGCGCAATGCGGGCGAAGTGGTGACCAAGCATCGCATGGCGCAGCTGCTCCAGCCCTATGGCGACCCGCTCGAGTTCAGTACTCTCGACTGGCATATCCACAATCTTCGCCGCAAGCTTGGTGCTGAGGCGATCCAGACGATGCGCGGCGTGGGGTATTTCCTGGGAAGATGAAACCGCCGGCACTTTCCAACGTCCTGGTCGTCACGGTGCTGCTGGCCTTCGTGGTGGTGTGGATCGTCGTCTATGGTGTCGCGGCTGCCCTCATGTACTGGCCGAAATCCGGTGAGTTTGATCAGCAGCTGCGGATCTTTGCGAATGCCCTTGCCAAGCTCGGCGAAGAGCATATGGCGCCGTCCGTTCTGCAGCGTTCGTTGTCGGGTGTCACTTTCGTTGTTGACGAACTCGCCGGCGCGGACAATCACGCGGATGCGGTCAGTTTCAATCTCTGGGATGACGCCGGCAAGTGGATGGCGGGTAGCAGCAACGCACCGCGCGGACCGGTTGAAACACCTGACGCCGAAGGTTTCTTCGATGCCGAGTTCAATGGTGAAACGTACCGGGTGTTCTCCCGGTGGACCGACGATCGATCGATCAGGGTCGATGTCATGCAGTCGGAAACCAGCCGCCGCAAGAATCTGAACAGCGTGATGCTGACGCCGGTCAGCATCGTTGCGCCGCTGCTGGTCGTGTTGCCGCTGCTGCTGCTTCCGATCCTGTTCGTTGTGCGTTGCGGCTTGAAACCCTTGCGCGAACTGTCGAACGAGTTGTCTGCGCGGGAGCCTGGCGATCTCACTCCAATACAAATGGGCGATCTGGTTTCCGAGTTGAGGCCCGTGGTGGACGAGGTGAACGGAACCCTGAAAAGACTCGATGAACTGCTGAAACGAGAAAGGGATTTTCTCGCCGATGCGGCCCACGAACTGCGTACGCCGCTGGCCGTCGTGAACGTGCAGGCCGATGAGGTGATGCGCGCGACGTCACCCGGTGAGCGCGCCGATGCTGCAAGCAACCTCAAGGCCGGGCTGAACAGGGCAAACCGGCTGGTTGGCCAGCTGCTCGAGCTGGCGCGCATGGAGGCAGGGGCGGATGTGCATTTCGCGGATGCCGACGTGGCCGATATCGTGCGCGAATGTCTGGCCATGTATGCGGCGGAGGCCAGGCAGCGATCGATCGAGCTGGTCTACCGCGGCCCCGATCATCTGCCCGTGAAGGAGGTCGGACATGCCTTCGAGAGCATCGTCGGCAACCTGGTGGCCAACGCGATCCGCTATGGTCGGGAAGACGGACAGGTCGTCGTGACCGTCGAACCGACGCCGCAGGACGGCTGGACCCTGGCGGTGTGCGATGACGGCCCGGGTGTTCCGCCCGGTGATCGGGCACGGATGTTCGAGCGGTTCCGCCGCGGCAGCCAGCTCGGCATTTCGGGATCGGGTTTGGGGCTTGCCATCGTCGCTTCGGCAGCACGGCAGATCGGGGGGCGGCTCGATACGGCGAACGGGCTGGGGGGCTGCGGTCTTTGTGTGCGCCTGACCTGGCCGGAGGGCAGGGCGGGCATCGATGCCAGGGTGATAAACCGGGCGTGAGGCCGTAGCTTGCGAGGACGGATGCCCATTCCTTCCGCGAGATCGATTGTCATGGCAAGGCTGGCCGACTATCTGGCGAATCAGCTCGAGGTCGATACCCCGTAACAAGCTCCGCTCAGGCGGCGTCGCTGATGTCGGGCAAGCCCGACTCTTCTCGTGATCGCCCTCAACGGACCCGCTTCCGGATCCGCTCCAGATAGGCTGCGCCATCCAATGGTCTGCCGCCTTGTTGAGCTTCCCAGATCGTTTCGCCCAGGCATTCGAGCACCTGGTGCATCGCTTCGTGGCGATCGCCGAGACGAAGCTGCAGCGTGGCAAAGGCTGGGCGGATGCCAGGCGGTTGGTCGATCGAGAGCTGCTCTTCGATGGCCAGGTGCAGCGAAAGATGCAGGAACGGGTTGATCTGGCCGTCTTCCGGCGTGAAGTCGCGGCTCACCGAGTCGGGATCTTCGAGCAGCGGGTGGTATTCCGGGTGCTGGAGGAGCAGGTCCGCGGTGATGTGCTCGAGCGGGGTGAGCACCTCCTGGGCGCGGTGCTTGCGCCAGGTCTCGATAAAGAACTGCCGTGCCTGGTCTCTGCTGGGATCGAACATGGTCTGGGTCTCCGGGGCCGGGCGCCGTCGGCGGCCAGCGATCGGGTCAATCGGTCTTGTCGCGGAAGCCGCACAGGTCGCGCACGATACACTTTCCGCAGTCGGGTTTGCGCGCCTTGCATACGTAGCGGCCAAGCAGGATCAACCAGTGGTGGGCGTTGACCCGGTAGGCCTTGGGAACGCGGCGTGTGAGTCGCTGCTCGACTTCGAGCACATCCTTTCCCGGTGCCAGGCCGGTTCGGTTGGCAACCCTGAGAATGTGGGTGTCGACCGCGATCGTGGGTTCGCCGAACAAGGTATTGAGGACCACGTTGGCCGTCTTGCGACCGACGCCGGGCAGCGCCTCTAGCGCCTCGCGGGTGCGCGGCACCTCACCGCCATGGCGCTCGAGCAATTGCCGGGACAGCGCTGCGGTGTTCTTTGCCTTGTTACGGTAGAGGCCGATGCTCTTGATCTGCTCGGAAATGCCTTCTTCTCCGAGGCTAGCCATCGCTTCCGGCGTCGGCGCGAGCGAAAACAGCCGTCGGGTGGCGATATTCACGCCCTTGTCGGTGGCCTGTGCCGACAGCACCACGGCCACCAACAACTGGAAGGGCGAGCCGTATTCGAGTTCGGTGGTCGGCGTCGGGTTGGCCTCCGCGAGCCGGCGAAAGAACGCCTCGATCTGCTCGCGCTTCATCGGCTGGTGTGGCCTCGCCATCAGGCCGCGCTGGTTTCCGCTTCGGGCAGGGCGGCTGGCGGCGGCGCGTGGCGATTGCGTGCGGCGGCCCGGGCGTCGATCCAGTTGCGCAGCGCAATCAGGCTGCCCAGCGCGAAGAACGCGCCCGGCGGCAGAATTGCCACGAGAAAGCCGGGGTAATGCTCGCCAAAGAGCTGCAATGGTTTCGCGCCGTCGATGATCATGTCGATGCCGCCGAGGAGGGTGCCATTGCCGATGATTTCGCGGACTGCACCGAGAACCGCAAGGACGGCAACCAGGCCAATGCCCTGGGCGATCCCGTCGACGATCGAGTGGCGCAGGTCGTTCTTGGCGGCAAAGGCTTCGACCCGTGCAAGCACGATGCAGTTGGTGACGATGAGCGGAATGAAAATGCCGAGTACCAGGTAGAGGCTGTGCAGCCAGGCATTGAAGGCAAGGTCCACCACGGTGACCAGTGCAGCGATGATGAGGATGAAGACCGGAATGCGGATTTCGTAGGGAATAAAGTTGCGCAGTGCCGCCACGCCGAGGTTGGCGAGCGCCATGACCAACACTGTGGCGAGGCCGAGACTGACTGCGTTGACGGTATTGGTGCTGATCGCAAGGATCGGGCACAGGCCGAGCAGCTGGACCAGTCCGGGGTTCTGTTTCCAGACGCCATTCCAGACGATGTCACGGTAGATGTGGCTGTCGTCGCTCGAGGCGACGTCCTGATTGCTCATAGTCGTGCTCCGTTATCGGCGGCAAAGACCTTGTCGTGGTTGGCCTCGGCCCACTGGCGCACCCGTGCGACGGCGCCAGTGACTGCCCGGGCGCTGATCGTCGCGCCCACTCTATAGTCGATCTCGCCTCCGTCCTTGCGGACCCTGAGCTGAGCGGCCGACAGCGGTCGCTCGCCGAACTGCCCGATCCACGGGCTGCTCTTGTTGCGGTCCTTTCGCGGATCGATATAGTCACCAAGCCCGGGGGTCTCGCGGTGGTTGGTGACGCGCACACCGGTAATCCGCTCCTGACTGTCGACTGCCACCAGCAGCTTGATCGCGCCGCCGTAGCCGTCCGGCGCCTGGGCTTCGATGACCATTGCCGCCGGTGCGCCGCCGAGACGGGCGCGGTAGACCTTGCCACCGTCGGCGTCGAGGCCGAGTGCGGGCGTTTCGCCGAGCATCACGAAATCGTTCAGCAGGGCGTTGTCGTATCGTCCCGCAGGGAGCACTTCGTTGACCAGCTTCATCTTCTCGGCTTCGACCGAGGCTGCGATGATCGGTCGGGTCACGCCATGGGTGACGCCCATCAGGGTTGTGAACACCAGCGCGAAGATCATCATCGTGCCGGCGCTCTGAAGAGCGGTGCGGGTTGCGGTGTGTTCGGCGTTCATCGTGGCTCAGTCCCGTTTGTGGCCGAACACCGGCGGCTGGGTCTGCATGTCGATAAGGGGTACGCAGATGTTGAGCAGCAGTACCGCGAAGGCGATGCCGTCGGGGTAGGCGCCGAAGCTGCGGATGACGTAGGTCAGCGCGCCGATCGCGGCGGCGAAGATCAGCTTGCCCTTGGGGGTGGTAGCGCCGGAGACCGGGTCGGTCACGATGAAGAACGCGGCCAGCATGGTTCCGCCGCTGGCGAGGTGGAAGATCGGGGAGCCGAACCGGTCCGGGCGCATGCCCCACATCAAGAGGGCCGTCGCGGCCAGCGCGAGCAGAAAGGCGGCCGGCATGTGCCAGGTGATGATCCGTTGCTGGAGCAAGAACAGACCGCCGATCAGATAACCGAGCGCGATCCACTCCCAGCCGGCGCCGCCGAGGGCGCCAAAGGCAGGTCCCGCCATCAGTCCGGGCACGGTCACGTCCGCGCCGCCTTCGCGCAGTCCGGTACGTAGCGCGTCGAGCGGCGTGGCGGCGGTGATCGCATCGAGCTGACGGGCGCCGCCAAGGATCAACTCTAGCTGCGTATGGAAGTCGAGCTGGCCGGCACCCGGCCATTGAGACATCAGTGCCGGGAAGGCGACGATCATGGTGCAGAAGGCGACCATCGCCGGATTGAACGGGTTCTGTCCAAGCCCGCCATACAGATGCTTGGCGATCACGATGGCAACCAGCGTGGCGGTGACCATCAGCCACCATGGCGTGATCGGCGAGAAACTGAGCGCGATGAGCCAGGCCGTGACGACCGCGGAGAGGTCGGTGAGATAAAGCCTGGCGGGTTTGCCGCGCGCGGCGAGCATGGCCGCTTCGGCGAACAGTGCGGTCGCCGTCGAGATGGCAAGCTGTACCAGGATGGCGGCGCCGAATTGCCATGCGTAGGCGCAGATTGCAGGCAGCAGCGCAATCAGCACCCGCAGCATGACGCTGTTGACCGCAGTGGTCTTGCGAAGATAGGGCGATGTATTCATGAGGCTCTGCCGGAGTGGCCGATTGGCGACACGTGGGTGACCGTAGTCATTCGGCCTCCTGGCGCGCGGCGGCCCTGCGGGCTTCGATTGCGTCGATCTCCGCCTGTTTGTCGGCCGACAGATTGTCGGTGTTTCGCGGCGGCACCGGTGCGCGTTCCTTTTGCTGTCTGGCCTTTTCCAGCGCTGCGGCGATCAGCGCCTTCTTCGCCTCTTCGGCCTGGCTTGGCTTGGCCGAAGAGGTGGTCTTGTCGTCATCACCGCTTTCGCCGGCGAGCTTTGCGCGTGTCTCGGCAGCCTTGGCGGCAAGGCGGGCAGCCTTTTCCTGCTTTTCCCGCTCCTGGCGCAGGTTGCGGAAATCGAAGCGCTCGCGAGCGGCGTCGGCGGCATCCTTGTCGCGCTCCCGCGCCCAGATCTCGCTCTTGGCGAAGCGGTAGTAATCGACGAGACGGATGTGCGAGGGGCACACGTACGAGCAGCAGCCGCATTCGATGCAGTCGAAGAGATGATATTCCTGCGCCTTGCCGAAGTTCTTGGCACGCGAAAACCAGTACAGCTCGAAGGGCTGGAGATCGGCCGGACAGGCCTTGGCGCATTCGCCGCAGCGGATGCAGTTCATCTCCGGTGGCGGCGGCGGAAAAAGGCTTGGAGACGATACCAGCACGCAGTTTGTCGCCTTGACCACCGGCACATCGAAAGCCGGCATGCGGAAGCCCATCATCGGACCTCCCATGATGTAGGCATCGGTCCCGGGCAATTCGCCGGCGAGCGCGACCAACTCGTTCATCGGCGTGCCGAACAGTACCTCGTAGTTGCGCGGTTGGCCGACATTCCCCGCGACGGTGACGATGCGCGAGATCAGCGGCTGATCGAGTTCGAGGGCCTCGTGGATCGCATAGGCGGTGCCGACGTTGAAGCATTGCACGCCGTAATCGGTGGAGCGTGCGCCGTGTGGCACTTCGATGCCGGTGAGGACGCGGATAAGCTGTTTTGCGCCCCCGGCAGGATAACGTGTCGGAATGGCGACGACGCTCACTTGATCGAGGCCGGCCGTCTGCACTGCCAGCGTCATTGCGTCGACTGCGGCCGGCTTGTTGTCCTCGATGCCGACGATCACTTCCTCCGCGCCGAGGATCTGCCGCATGACGCGAATTCCGCTCACGATCCCTGCTGCACGCTCACGCATCAGCATGTCGTCGCAGGTGATGAAGGGCTCGCACTCGGCGCCGTTGATCACCAGCGTTCGGGTCGGCTTCTCGCGGCTCGCCTTGAGCTTGAGATGGCTTGGAAAGACGGCGCCGCCAAGGCCGACCACGCCCTGATCGCGCAGATAGTCGCGAATTTCGTCGGCCGGGGTGGCGCGCAGATCGATCGGCTGGCGTTCGATCCAGCGTTCCTCTCCATCCGGTTCGATGATCACCGAGAGCGTTGACAAGCCCGAAGCGTGAGCCGTCACGACGGGCTCGACGGCGAGTACGGTACCCGAGGTGGGGGCGTGGACCGCGGACGAGACGTTGCCGTCGGCACCGCCGATACGCTGGCCCTTCAGTACCTTGTCGCCGGCCTTGACCAGCGGCCTGGGCGTGCCGCCGATGCTCTGGTGCAACGGCACCTTCAGCCGGGCCGGCAAAGGGGGCGTGACAATCGGTGAGGCGGTCGCGGCGTCCTTGTGGGTCGCGGGCTTGACTCCGCCGTGGAACTTGAAGAGTTTGCGCAGCATTGCTCAGGCGGCTCGCTTGATTTCGATTACCGGATACCGCCATTTCCAGTTTTCAACTGTCTCGGCAATCGGCTCCATGCTGATGCAGTCGACCGGGCAGGGTGCGAGGCACAATTCGCAGCCGGTACATTCCGAGGCGACGATGGTGTGCATCTGCTTGGCTGCGCCGACGATCGCGTCGACCGGGCAGGCCTGGATGCACAAGGTGCAACCGATACAGGTCTGTTCGTCGATAAAGGCGACCGATTTGGGCTTTTCGACGCCATGCTCCTCGTTGAGCGGCTTGTATTCACGGCCGAGCAGGTCGGCAAGCTTGCGAACGCCTTCGTCGCCGCCGGGTGGGCATTGGTTGATATCGGCCTCACCCTGGGCGATGGCATCGGCGTAGGGGCGGCAGCCCGGAAACCCGCACTGGCCGCACTGGGTCTGCGGCAGGATCGAGTCGATCTTCTCGACCAGCGGATCACCTTCCACCTTGAAATGGATCGCGGCGAATCCCAGTGCCGCGCCGAGCACGAGGGCAATGCCGGTCATCACGAGAAGGGCTGAGAGCATGGATCGGGGGGGTAGCCTTGCTAGACGGGTCCGGAGGTCTGGAAGGGGTTTGCGGTGAGCATCTTGCGGTTCATCAGGATACTTGAATATGGACTGCCGCTCAGTAGCGGTCGAGTCCGGCAAATCCCATGAAAGCGAGGCTCATGAGGCCGGCCGTGATCATCGCGATCGCCGTGCCGCGAAATGGCGCCGGTACATCGGCGCCGTCGAGTCGTTCCCGGATGCCCGCAAAGAGGATGAGGGCCATCGTGAAACCGATCGAGCTGCCAAAGCCGAACAGCAGGGATTCGAGCAGGTTGTGCTTCAGCGCCACGTTGAGCAGCGGCACACCCAGCACTGCACAGTTCGTGGTGATGAGCGGAAGGTAGATGCCGAGAACCTGGTGCAGCAACGGACTGGTCTTCTGGATGACCAGTTCGGTGAGCTGGACGATCGCCGCGATCACCACGATGAACGACAGCGTGCGGAGGTAAACGAGATCGTTGGGAAGGAGCAGGTAGCGGTCTATGAGATAACTGGTACCGCTGCCCAGGGTGAGCACGAAGGTTGTCGCAGCGCCCATGCCGATCGCCGTTTCGAGTTTCTTGGAGACGCCCATGAAGGGGCATAGTCCGAGAATGCGCACGAACACGACGTTGTTTACCAGAACCGCGCCCAGCACCACGAAAAGATAGCTGCTCATCTTGTTCTGTTGGTTGATCGACCGGAAATTATCGCGCGATTGCTGCAGGGCGCCAACCCTGATGCAGTTATAGGTTTATAGCCTGCGGTGATGCCGACGCCGCGTCGCGAGCGCTTTAGGGGCTCTCCCGCTGCCGATTCCGTCGGCATTCTCATTTGAAGGTCCGTGTGCTGCGTATCGCTTCACTCACCAGCTCGGGCCCCCGATAGACAAGTCCGCTGTAGAGTTGCACCAGCGATGCCCCGGCCTCGAGTTTTGCCAGCGCCTGGCGACCGTCGAGTATCCCGCCGACGCCAATGATCGGTATTTCCCCAGCCAGCGCAGTGGCAAGCTGAGCGACAACCGACGTCGAAGCCTCGAATACCGGTGCGCCGGAAAGACCGCCCTGTTGTTCGGCGTAACGCACCCCCTTGACCTTGTCGCGCGAGATGGTCGTATTGGTGGCGATCACGCCGTCGATGCGGTGCCGACGCAGGGCATCCGCGATGGCCGCGACCTGCTCCGGCTCCAGATCCGGGGCGATCTTGAGTGCCAGCGGCACATAGCGTCCGTGTTGTTCGGCAAGCTGCAGCTGTCGGCCCTTGAGGGCGCCAAGCAGGGCATCGAGTTCGGAGTGGCCCTGCAACTGGCGCAGATCCTTGGTATTGGGCGAGGAAATGTTTACCGCCACATAGCTCGCCAGCGGGTAGACCTTGTCGAGACAGAGCAGATAGTCGTCGGCGGCACGCTCGATGGGCGTATCGAAGTTCTTGCCGATATTGATGCCGAGCACGCCCCTGTATTTGGCTGCACGCACGTTGGCAATGAGTGCATCGACCCCGTGATTGTTGAAACCCATGCGGTTGATGATGCCTTTCACCTCGGGCAGCCTGAACATTCGTGGCCGTGGGTTGCCGGGCTGGGGGCGAGGCGTGATTGTGCCAATCTCGATGAAGCCGAAACCCATGCGGGCCAGCCCGTCGATCGCTTCGCCGTTCTTGTCCAGGCCGGCCGCGAGGCCGACACGGTTCGGAAAGGCGATGCCCATTACCGTGACCGGGTCGCTGTCGTCGGGTCGGGCGGCGGGGAGGATGCGGCCGGCGAGGTGAAGCGCGGCCATCGTGAATTCATGGCTGCTCTCGGCATCGAAGGAGAACAGCAGGGGGCGGATGAGCGGATACATGGCGCGCGATTGTACTACGCGTGGGGCCTCGGCCTCAGGGCAACGCGAAACGCAGCTGGAGGCCGAGATAGCCGCTATAGCCTGGCAGATTAGGCACTGCGATCAGATTGGCTCCGATGTTCCGGCCCTCTACGGTGATGACGGGAAGCACCAGAATCGGCGACGGGTAGCCACTGGCAGCCAGACCATAAAGCCCGAAGCGAAACGGACCTGCCGCCAGTGGTGTCCAGCGGACACCGCCATACACCGAATGCTTGTCGTAACTATTGCGCAGATAACCGGCAGTCAGTGCCCACGGCCCGTAACCCGATTCGTCCATGTCGCGCTCGACGCCGAGCCCGGGATTGATCTGACGCCAGTGCCGACGTTCCTGAAAATGCCACGAGAAACCCGATACGGCGAGCCAGTCGGCGGCGTCGGCAGGCATCGCCATGCCTGCGAGGACGGCCAGTACTGCCGCCGCAATGCCGGCACGGCACGCAGGCGTAGTTTCCGCCTTCAGCACAATTGATTGAGATCCTGTTCGGTGAGCGTGCGCCAGTTACCGGCCACCCTGCCTTCGAGCGGTCGGAAGCGGGATTTGTAGGCCATTTTCTGGCTGTCGCGAATCCAGTAGCCCAGGTAGAGATAAGGGAGTTCGAGGAGGCGGCAGGCTTCGATCTGCCAAAGCACGCCATAGGTTCCGAGGCCCTCTTTCGTCAGAGCCGGATCATAGAATGTGTAAACGCTGGAGAGACCGTCGGTCAGGCAATCCAGTACGCAGATCATCCTCAGTGCATTGCCATCGGTGGGGTCGCGGAACTCGACGATGCGGGTTTCGACGTTGCTCTGCAGAAGAAAATGCGAGTACTGCTCGCGGCTGTCCTGATCCATGCCGCCGCCGGCATGGCGCAGTTCCTGGTAGCGCTGGTAGAGGGCATAGTGATCTTCGCGGAACACCAGCGGGCATTCGCGTGCCTCCAGCGCGGCATTGCGATTCCAGCAGCGCTTCTGGCTGCGGTTGGCAACGAAGCGGGCGACCGGGATGCGCGCCGGGATGCAGGCGCGGCAGCTGTCGCAGTAAGGCCTGTAGGTAAATACGCCGCTGCGGCGAAAGCCGTTGCGTACCAACTCGCTGTAAACAGGGGTGTTGATGAGATGGCCGGGGGTCGCAACCTGTGAGCGCGCCTGCCTGCCCTCCAGGTAAGAGCAAGCATACGGGCCGGTGGCATAGAACTGCAGCAGGGCGTAAGGATAGTCCTTGAGCATCGCAACCGTTGTCCGGGTCAAAGCCAGTTCATGTTCCGGGCCGCATCGGCAGGCCAGCACTCTGGCGCCATGTCCTGACGGCCCCAGCGGGCCAGCATTTCGGCGAATTGGGCCCGCGGAATTTCTTCGGCACCCATGAAGCTCAGGTGCGCCGTCGTCATCTGGCAGTCTATAACGGCAAAGCCCAGTTTTTCCAGATGGCGGGCGAGGTGTACCAGTGCCACCTTGGAGGCGTCACTGACGCGGGAGAACATGGATTCGCCAAAGAATATCCGACCGAGGGCAATGCCGTAGAGTCCTCCAACCAGCTTTTCGTCCTGGTAGGTCTCGACGCTGTGTGCATAGCCCAGTTCATGCAGCCGAAGGTAGGCCGTCTGCATTTCAGGATGGATCCAGGTGCCGCCGCCGGGTTCGCGTGGCGCTGCGCAGGCGCGGATCACCGCTCCGAAATCGGTGTCGAACCTTACCTCGAAGTCGCCGCGCCGAAGGCGCTTGGCAAGACTGCGCCTGATGCGCACTTCCCCGGGTCGCAGAACGAGCCGCGGATCGGGGCTCCACCACAGGATCGGGTCCTTGCTGTCGAACCACGGAAAGGAGCCCCGTGAATAGGCCGCCAGAAGCCATTCGGGCGACAACGCGCCGCCGGCGGCGAGGAGGCCGTTGGGCTCGCGCAGCGCCTTGTCGAGCGGCGGGAACGCGTCCGGTTCGGTGAGCCAGGGAATCATCGGGCGGCGGTGATCGGAATGGCATCGAGCGCCATGCTCCCGCCGGCGCCCGCCTTGTGGAAGGCCACCACATGATCGACATCGAGGCGGATGCCGATGCGCTCGCCGATGGCATGGTTGTGATGGCTCGGTACCAGCGACAACACGCGTGTACCGCTCGGCAGGCGCAGCGTATAGAGGATGTCCGCGCCGCGAAAGGCCTTGCCCGTCACTTCGGCCCGCAGCGGGCTCACATCATCGTGAATCACGTCGTCGGGGCGCAGCAGCACGTCGACATCGCAGCCGCGCTCGCAGGTCTCGCAGGCCGGGCCGCAACTGAGCATGCCGCTGCTCTCGAGCACCCCGAGTTCCATCCTCACCTGTCGGCGGCTGAGCACGGTACCGTCAACGAACACGCCCTGGCCGACG
Source organism: Cognatazoarcus halotolerans (assembly GCF_009800965.1). Classification (GTDB taxonomy): domain Bacteria; phylum Pseudomonadota; class Gammaproteobacteria; order Burkholderiales; family Rhodocyclaceae; genus Cognatazoarcus; species Cognatazoarcus halotolerans. Next base: position 54,096 of record NZ_WUAF01000006.1, read on the forward strand.
AAGTCCGCGACGAAGCGGTTGCCGGGCCGATGGTACAGGTTGTAAGGCGTGTCCCATTGCTGGATGCGGCCCTGATGCATGATGCCGATCTCGTCGGCCACTGCAAAGGCCTCGTGCTGGTCGTGGGTGACCAGGATCGCGGTGATGCCCGCGGCCTTGATGATCTCGCGCACTTCACCCGATAGACGCTCGCGCAGGTCGACATCAAGATTTGAGAACGGTTCGTCGAGCAGCAACAGCGCGGGCCGTGGGGCCAGCGCCCGGGCCAGCGCGATGCGCTGCTGCTGGCCGCCGGAGAGTTCGTGCGGATACTTGTGCTCGTGTCCGTTCAGACCGATCGTCCCGAGCAACTCGGCAACCCGCGCAGCGACGTCAGTCGCAGGCAGCTCGCGCAGCCCGAACGCGATGTTGCGGGCGACGGTCAGGTGAGGGAACAGCGCGTAATCCTGAAACACCATGCCGATGCGCCGCCGTTCGGGAGGCATGTGGGTCTGCGTATCGGCGATGACGGTTCCGTCCAGGCGAATCTGCCCATCCCTGACCGGCTCGAATCCGGCAATCGAACGCAGCACCGTGGTCTTGCCGCAGCCAGAGGGGCCGAGCAGGCAACCGATGCTGCCTTTGGCCAAGGAGAGGGACAAACCCTCCACGACCCGGTGGGTACCGAACGACAGGGAAATACTTTCAAGTTGAAGATGAGCCATGTGTCCGCAATCAGTAGGGTTTCGGGGCCGCTGCCGGGCTGCACCTCGCGGCGCGGCATGAAGCGGGAGTGGACGTTCCCTGAGATGCGATCGATTATAATTCGCATCCGCCAATCCCGGCAGCGTCGCTGCCGCTTCTGGGAGTCCCCATGTCAATGCTCGGTGGGCGCAGCGCCGCCGCAGACCGCTCTTACCTTACCAGCATCGCGCTCTTCATCGCGCTGCTGGTGGCAATTCCGGTGTTGTCGGTGTTCTCCAACGTCCTGACTGCCGGTACCGGTGACACCTGGTCTCACCTTGCCGAGACCGTGCTCCCCGATTATCTCCGCAATACCGTGGTGCTTTGCATCGGGGTGGGGCTGGGTGTGTCGAGCATCGGCGTGACAACCGCATGGCTCACCACCATGCACGATTTCCCTGGGCGGCGCATCTTCGAGTGGGCGCTGGTGTTGCCGCTTGCCATGCCGGCCTATGTGATGGCTTATGTCTACACCGATTTCCTGCAGTTCGTCGGCCCGGTGCAGAGTTTCCTGCGCGAAACCTTCGGCTGGCGTGCGCGTGACTACTGGTTCCCCGACGTACGCAGCAGCGGCGGGGCGATCGGCATGTTCATGTTCGTGTTGTTTCCCTATGTCTACATGCTTGCCCGGACCGCTTTCCTCGAGCGCGCCGGTGGCATGCTCGAGGCGGGGCGCTCGCTCGGGCTGGGGCCCTGGGGTTGCTTCATGAAAGTCTCCCTGCCGCTGGCCCGCCCGGCGATCGTCGCCGGTACCGCGCTGGCGCTCATGGAAACCCTGGCCGATTACGGAACGGTGGCTTATTTCGGGGTGCAGACCTTTACAACCGGAATCTATCGCGCGTGGTTCTCGCTGGGTGATCGGGTGGCTGCGGCGCAGCTCTCCGCCGCGCTGCTGAGCTTCGTGGTGATCGTGCTGATGCTCGAGCATCTGAGCCGCGGTCGGGCGCGCTTCCACAATACCTCGCGTCAGCACCGGCCCCATCGCGAACGACGGCTCTCGCCGCTGTCCGGCGCGATCGCCGCGCTTGCCTGCTTCATGCCGCTGCTGTTCGGTTTTCTGCTGCCTGCGGGACTGCTCGCCCACATGGCCATCACCGAGGGCGATGCCCGCTTCGGGCCACGCTTCTTCGAACTTGCCGGCAACAGCTTCATCCTTGCCGCGCTCACCGCCATGCTGGCCGTCGTCTGTGCGGTGCTGCTGGCCTATTCGAAGCGTATTTCCGCGACACCGCTCACCCATGGCCTGAACCGCCTGGTCGGTCTCGGCTACGCGGTGCCGGGCTCGGTGATCGCGGTGGGTGTGCTGATCCCGGTGACCCGCCTCGACAACCTGATCGCGAACTGGTGGGCCGCCCAGTTCGGCAGCAACCCCGGCCTGCTCCTCACCGGCGGGATCGCGGCCCTGATCTATGCCTATCTCGGCCGCTTCCTGTCGGTGGCACTGCAATCGGTTGATACCAGCCTCTCGAAGATCACGCCAAGCATGGACGATGCCGCCCGCAGCATGGGATACGGCCGCCTCGCTACCCTGCGGGCGGTACACCTGCCGCTGGTCCGTGGCTCCCTGCTCACCGCGGCGCTGCTGGTCTTCGTCGATGTCATGAAGGAACTGCCGGCGACGCTGGTGATGCGGCCCTTCAACTTCGATACGCTCGCCACCCAGGCCTACAACCTCGCCTCGGATGAGCGTCTTGCCGAGGCCTCGACCTCGGCGCTGACCATCGTCGTGGTGGGTCTTGTCCCGGTGATCTTGTTGTCACTGCAGATCGCGCGCGCGCGCAGCGCCTGAGAGCTGCTTTCCTGGCGCGCTGCCGAGTCTTGTCGCGCTCGTACCGGCCTACGGAAGGCAGCAACGGCTCTTTGTCAGCAACGCTGCCTCGCCCGTGTTCAGCCGGCGGGGGGGGGGGGGCGATATGGTTCGCGTTCGCGTGCGGCTCATCAATCACGCGCTCGATGCGCGGCCGGCCTCGCATGCCGATGTGGCATCGAAATGCAACTGGTGCTCCATCGACGACTGCCCGCCACAGTACCTCAGGTCTTACCGGGACGAGTAGCCGTCCCGCGGCCTGATCCATGAACAGACCGCCGAACAGGTGCCGGGCCCGCGTTGGCAGGTATCACGAACCATCGATCGTTCAATGGCTGGCGGTCCCGCGGGTTTCGAAGCGCCGATCAAGCCGGATGCTGATCGCCTAGCGGTAGTGACCGTGCTCCTCGAGGACCTCGATCTTGTAGCCGTCCGGGTCCTGGATGAAGAAGAAGCGTGCCAGCAAATCGTCTTCTCGCTTGAATTCCTTCACCGGTGCCGGATCGTGGCCCTTGGCGACGAGCTCGTCACGGAACGACGCCACATCCGGCACGACGCAGGCGATGTGGCCATAGCCGGTGCCGTGGGTATAGGGCTCATCACGCCCCTTGTTGAGGGTGAGTTCGATCTCGAAATCGTTGTCGTCGTTGCGCAGGTAGACCAGGGTGAAATCGGGGAAATCGAGCCTGTGCGACTCGCGCATTCCGAGCAGGTCTGCATAGAAACGCATCGATTTTTCGAGATCCATCACGCGGATCATGGTGTGAATGACTTTGGCCATCGGGGCTCCGGGAAGGTGGGAACGGAATAAACGGATCGCGGGTCAGGGCTGCGGGCGCAGTGTTCAGGATTTCGCCGCGACGCTGAGGAGCGGGCGCGGCGGGTTCTTCACTACCTCGGGCGCCCATTCATCGGGTCGGTCGCGTTCGGCTGCGGTGAGCTTTCGGCGAAGAAAGCGCATGCAGGTGATACGCAGGAAGGAGGCGAAATTGGGCACCTCGCCACGATGCGCGAGGATTTCGTCGTGAAAGGTAACGATCAGCTGGTTGGTCGTCACCGACTCTTCCTCAGCCATCTCGGCGAGGATGTCCCATACCATGTTCTCCAGCCGGATGCTGGTGAGCACGCCATGAATGCGGATCGTGCGGGTACGCTGCTCGTACTGGATCGGGTCTGCCATGACGAAGTATTTGCACATCTCACTCTCCTATCGGTAGCGACCGCGCTAGATCAGCTTGCGACTCATCTGGCCGGCGATGTGATCGGCCTGCCGGATGGCGAGCGCGACGATTGTCAGGGTCGGATTCTCCGCGCCGCCCGTCGTGAATTGGCTCCCGTCCGAGATGAACAGGTTCGAAATGTCATGTGTCTGTCCGAACGCGTTGCACACGCTGCTGCTCGCCGAAGCACCCATGCGGCATGTGCCCAGGTTGTGTGTCGAGGGGTAGGGCGGTGTGCGGAAAGTGCGGATCGCACCCGCAGCCTCGTAGACCCGTTCGCCCTGAGTATAGGCATGATTGCGCATCGCGACGTCGTTCGGATGGTCGTCGAAATGCACGTTTGCCACCGGGCTGCCGTACTTGTCCTTGACCTTGGCGTTGAGCGTGATCCGGTTGGTTTCGCGCGGCATGTCCTCGCCCACCAGCCACATTCCTGCAAGCTGCGCGTAGTGATCCATCCACCAGGTGAAGTCCGCGCCCCAGCCGCCCGGATTGAGAAATGCCGCCATGAAGGGTACACCGAGCGAGAGCGTCTCCATTTCGTAGCCACCGACGAAGCCACGACGGGTGTCGTTGCCCGCTTCGTCACGCACGATACCGGCCATGGTCGTGCCACGGAACATGTGAACCGGGTCCTTGAATGCCGCGTACACCGAGCCGGTCATGTGCCGCATGTAGTTGCGCCCGACCTGGCCAGAGGAGTTCGCCAGACCATCCTTGAACATGTCCGATGCCGACAGTAGCAGGAGTCGCGGTGTTTCGATCGAGTTGCCCGCCACGCAGACAATGCGCGCCTTCTGCCGTTGCTCCTTGCCATCCTTGTCGAAGTAGACCACAGCGCTGACCTTGCCGGCGGCGTTGTGTTCGATGCGGGTGACGTGGGATTCGGGGCGCAGATCCAGGTTGCCGGTGGCGTCCGCCTTCGGCAGCTCGGTGTAGAGGGTCGACCACTTGGCCCCGCTCTTGCACCCCTGGAAACAGAAGCCGAGCTGCAGGCAGCGACCGCGACCATCCCGCGGCTGACTGTTGATCGCCATGTTGCCGGTGTGGACCTCCTTGTAGCCCAGCTTGGTCGCTCCGGCGTACATGACCTTGAAGTTGTTGTTGCCGGGCAGACCCGGAATCCCGTTGGTACGGGTCACACCCATTTTGTCTTCGGCCTTGGCGTACCAGGGCTCCATTTCCTTCAGGGTGAGCGGCCAATCCATCAGGTTGGCACCCTCGAGCTGGCCGTATTCGCTGCGGACCTTGAATTCGCGCTCCTGAAAGCGCAGCGAGGCGCCGGCCCAGTGCGTCGTCGTTCCGCCCACGGTCTTGCATATCCATGCGGGCAGGCCCGGGAAATCCTTTGCCAGGCGGAAGCTGCCGGAGGTGGTCCGCGGGTCGAGCCAGGCCAGCTGTGCGAACGATTTCCACTCGTCGTTGATGAAGCTGGCGTTGGACTGCATCGCCCCCGCTTCCAGAACGACCACCTTGATGCCCTTCTGGCACAGCTCGTTTGCCAATGTGCCGCCGCCCGCGCCCGAGCCGATGATGACGACTGCCGAGTCGTCGTTGTATCCGATCTTCGCCATGTGCTTTCTCCGTATTCTCGTGGCCAGTGCTGCGGGTCAGCCCATGTAGGGCGGTGGGCTCGCGCTCTCCGGCGGGGCCGGTAGCCATTTCAGATCCTGGAAACCGTGGGTGATGTAACCGCCCTTGCTCCAGGACTCTCCGGGATAGCCGAGCGCCGCCCAGGCCATCTCGTTGTCGTACAAAGAGGTGATGCACTTGCCGCGCACGGTTGCGAAGAAGGGGGTGGCCTCGATGGCCTTGACTGCCGTGAGCTGGGTCTCCGGCTTGGCCTTCGAAAAGGCGCCACCCGCCTTCTGATCGAGTGCTTGCACGCCGTCCCGCAACTGACGGGCAATCTCGGGGTCGCTCGCCGCCATGGCGTCGAGATCCTTGACGAGAATGGCGTATACCGCATCGGGAAGGTTGGCGTGAGGATAGAGCACTCGCCCGAAGCTCAGCAGGGTGTTGCCGGTGGCGGTATCGAGCACCTTGAGTTCGAGCGCCCACGCCGACGAGGGGGCGAGCAGCGCCAGGGGGCTCGTGATGGCGATGGTGCCGAACAGGATGCCGGAACCCTTGAGGAACTGGCGTCTCGTCAACGGCAGGTCAGGTTTGGTGATGCTGCCGGACGGTTCGCGGCTGTCCGCCGTGGCCAAGCGGATTGGTTGCATGGTTGTCTCCTCTTCTTGCATCAGGATCTGGCTGCCCTGACTTGATTCCAGTATTTCACTGCCGGGATTGCCGCAGGTAATACGTAGCTACCTACAAGGGAACGCGCTCGAACGTGGCGCCCGGTGCTGACGTGCCAAGCATGAATCCGATGGGGGGCCGGCGTTTATCCGGCATTTGCATGCGCTGGCATCGTGGGAGGGGGAAGCTACCCGGCCGTGTGTGGGGCCACCGCGGCTGAAGGCCGTAGGGTCGATCGCGGAATCCGGCAGTCCGGAACGATCGGATCCACTACCGGGGGCATTGCTGCCCCAGCCATCGTTCGGGACGAAGAGGTTTTGCCGCTGCTAGCTGTTTCGACGCGCGACCCAATACGTCGCGCCATCTACGCCGTAACGTTCGGCATGGGGAACGCTGTGTTCGAGGGCGAATTCGTCACCAGGCCGGAGGTGCCGGGTGTGCTTGCCGACGGTGAGCCACATTTCACCCTGAACGACCACCGCCTTGAGGGAAAACGGATGCGTGTGGGATTCCAGGACCGTGGCGGGCGCCCACTTTCGTTCCAGAACCTCGTCGAAGCCCTGGGCTTTCATGTCCGCTGTAAAGCGTTCGAAATCGCTTGTGGTCATCTTGATCCTTTCTGCGGCCCGGACTGCATCATCGCTCCAGGCACCGTGAAATATCAGAATGCTCAATCGAACAGTCAGGATTCCAGCTCACGACGACTGTCTTCGTAGACAGGGATCTCCTCAACATGCGTCGGGATATGGCCAATGTAGTCCAGGCCGTTCAGTAGTCAATTCTGGCGGAAGCGGGTGAGAGTGAAGTGGCTGGCCGTGTCGTCCGGTGTCGTCACTGTCCGTCCCTTGAGGTCTACGTTCAGACGATATCCCGGTGTCGTTTGAACGGCAGCGAAGAGCGAAGCGACGATACCGCTATCCAGGATGTTCGGGAGCAGGCCATTCTTGAAGCAGTTGCCGTAGAGGATTTTGGCAAAGCTTGGCGCGATGAGTGCGCGGATACCGAAATCGTCAAGCGTCCAGGGAGCATGCTCGCGGCTCGAGCCGTAGCCGGGATTCTCCCAGGCGAGCGGAACAAACCTGGCCGGGCTCCCCGCAGCCGAGATAGCGCCACTCGTCGAACAGGAATGGCCCGATGCCGCTGCGCTTGGTGGTCATCAGGTACTGCTTGGGTTTGTGGCAGCGTGCTGCAGCTGCAGTTTTTATCCTGTCAACGAAAAAAGCCGGCCCTCGCGAGCCGGCTGCCTGTTGCCGTGGCGGGCGCCTGCAATCAGCGGTAACCCGCCCGGTCATAGATCTTCTGAGCTTCGGCCGTGGTGTTGGCGAGATCGCCCACCGGCAGTGAATCCATCCGGAAACTGCCCAGTGATTCGAGGGCACGATTGCTGATCTTGACCCCCTTCACGACCGGCCATTCATTGTTGCCATTGGCAAAATAGGCCTGGGCCTGATCCGAGGCGAGATACTCTAGGAACTTGCGTGCGGCTTCCTTGTGCGGAGCATGCTTGAGCATGCCGCCCCCCGAGACGTTGATATGGGTGCCCCAGCTCTTCTGGTTTGGCCAGATCACGCCGACAGCTTCCATCGTCTTGCGGTCTTCAGGTTTGCTTGAATTGATGAGGCGCGCAACGTAGTAGCTGTTGGCGATGGCCACACCACATTCACCGGCGCCGACTGCGCGAATCTGGTCGGTGTCTCCGCCTTTTGGCTGTCTGGCAAAGTTGGCCACCACGCCGCGGGCCCATTTTTCGGCATTCTCGGCGCCGTCGTGCTGGATCATCGCGGCACCGAGCGAAAGATTGTAAGGATGGCTGCCGGAGCGGGTGCAGACCAGACCCTTGAGGGCCGGGTTGGCGAGGTCTTCGTAATTGCGGACCTGATCCGGTTTGACCTCAAGCTTGTTATAGACGATGACCCGGGCGCGTATCGAGAAGGCTGCCCAAGTATCGGTGCGCAGATTGGCCGGAATGCGTTGTGTGATCAACGCCGAGTCGAGTGGGGCGAAGACGCCGAGCTGGTCTGCCTTCGCGAGGCGAGCGGCATCGACGGTGATGAAGACGTCGGCCGGACTGTTTGCCGCTTCGTTGCTGATGCGCTCGAGCAGTTCGTCTTCCTTGCCCTCGATGCGGTTGATACGGATGCCGGTGGTCTTCGTGAAGTCCTCGTACAGGGCCTCATCGGTCTGGTAGTGACGGGCGGTGTAAAGATTGAGTTCGGTATCTGCTGCGTACGCCGGTGCATACAGGCCGGCGAGGGTGAGGGCGGCCAACAGGGCGGAGGACTTGATCATGCCGAGAACCTGACTGTGATGGAAAGATCGGTGAATGATACCTGTTCTCATTTGCATGCGCAAAAAAAGAACGAATCCGAACATCCATCATCGTTGCAGGCGATGTGGTTCCCGAGGACCACACCCGCGTCACGAAAGTCAGTTGCTGGCCGGCGTGGCCGCGTCGGCCTGGTGGTCGGGAAGGATGCGGCGTGCGCCGTTGAAGCGTGAGGCCCAATACGATACGGAAAGCTTTTCTATCCGTACTGCGCCGCCGGTCGACGGGGAGTGGAGAAACTGCCCGTCGCCGAGGTAGATGCCGACGTGAGAGAACGCTCTGCGCATGGTGTTGAAGAACACCAGATCACCCGGCTTGAGTTCGGAGCGTTCGACTTCTTCACCTACCCTTGACATCGCGGCGGCGGTGCGTGGCAGATCGAGGCCGATTGCCGAGCGGAACAGATTCTGAACCAAGCCGCTGCAGTCGACACCGGATTCTCGGTCTGTTCCGCCGTAGCGATATGGAATGCCGAGATAGCTCATGCCCTGGATGACGAGCTCCTGGGCCGCGGTGGCGTAGCGTTGAATTCCGCTCTGGGTTTCGACGGCAGGCTTGACTGCCGCCGTGTCCACGTCGTCGGCGAACGCGTTGTTGCCGAGCGAAAGCGCGGCGAGCAGGGCAATGGATGTCGTCAATTTTCGCATCGGGCGCAATATATCCAAGGAAATCAGCGAGGTAAAGCTTTGTTTTGAGCCGTAGATGAAAGAAGCTTCGGCATACATTGATTTTTCTTTAATTTCTGGCTTGGATCTCTGCCATGGACTGGATCGGTCTTCTGGGGCTCGCGTGTTTCATCGGCTTTGCCCTGCATCGCCTGCGTGTGCGCCGACAGCGTCTGCGAGAGGCGGCGCTGGCGCGCGAGGCTGCGTTCGTGGCCAGTTTGCGTGGAGATTTCGGGAAGGCGATCGATGGAGATCATGCCGCAGCCTCGTCGGTGCCCCGACACGATCCCGCCATGCGGGGGCGTGCCGTCGATGAGCGGGCGGTTGTCGCGGCTCTGCCAATAAGGGGAAATCCTCCGGCGTATCTCTCCAGTCGTCAGTTGTCCGTTTATCGGCTGTTGCGGAATGCTGCGCCCGAGGTCGATGTGTTCGTGCGGGCCTACCTGCACTGGCTGGTTGGCAAGGGGGCGGGGGAGAAAGCGCTGCAGCTGGATTTCGTATGCTGTGACCATCGATCGCAACCGCGTATGGTCATCGACCTGATCCGCGATGCGGATGAGCCTGCCGTGTGCGAATTCAAACGTGAGCGCCTCGCCGCCGCAGGGATCGTCTATCTGCGATGGGACGTTGCCGTGTTGCCGGGACGCGACGAAATTGCCCGGCTGTTGTCCGGTCTCGGGCGCAGTGCCTGACGCCTTCAACGTTTTGCCGCGCGCCGGGAGCGCTCCATTTCGGTCAGGCTGCGCGCCGTTACGGCGCCAAGCACGCTGCCGCGGCCGAGTACCGCGATCAACATCTGCGCGATCAGCAGGCCGTCTCCAAGCGCGTGATGACGCTGAAAGGTTTCGAGGCCGAAGGCGTCGATCCAGCTGTTCAGCCGGACCTGCTCGGAAATTTTCTCGGAGAACAGGACTGGCAGGATCCATTGCAGATCGATCCACTGCCATTCCGGCGTGAACCCGAGGTGCTCGTCAAAAGCGCGTTCGACCAAGGTCTTGTTGAAGCCCGCATTGAATACCGCGACGGGGGCTTTGCCGACGAACTCGAGGAGTTTCCCAAGTGCTTCCGCGGGGCTGGATTCGAGTTTGTGGCATATGGCATCGCCCGGGGAGAGCAGGCCACCGCTTACACCCAGAGCGGCGATTGCCAGCAGTCGGTCCTTGTCGAGGTCCAGACCGGTGGCCTCGGTATTGAGTACCGTGTAACGCGTTTCGAAATGGGGCCGGCCGAGATCGGGTTCCGGGATGTCTTTCCACCTTTCCAGGATGTCCTTCAGCTGCGGGCTGAGATTCTCCGCGGCAGCGTGGCCGCCGACCAGTCGCGAAAGCCAGTTCATAGCTGATAGTCCAGTTTGAGCCGCAACTGGATCTTGCGCGCCTGGCGGAACGCTTCCTTGAGGATTCGTCGATCGAGTTCGTTGAGCTGCTCGGGATTGACCCGGTTGTCGCCGGGGGCGTCATGCTCGGTGTCTAGATGTTGAGAGCGCAGGCGCAGGAGCTGGATGAAGTTGAAACCGTCGATGATGGCGGAGAGCTCATCTGCCGACCAACCGAGTTTCTGCCCGGCCTGGCGAAGCCTCTGCACTGTGCTGGACGAGCTCACGCCTGTCCGGAGTGAAAGGATCCGCGCAGCGTCGACGAACAGCCTGGCTCCCGATTTCTTAAGATCGATGGTGCCGGGATGCTGTGGGTCGTCGTCGGTGACGAAGTCGCGGATTCGGCCCAGCGGTGGCGGGACGGTGAGCGCGTTGGCCGCCATCATGTGCAGGAAGGTGGTATTCGTTCTGGCATTGCTCAGGAGCCAGCTGCGAAGCTGTTCAGCGAGTTTGTCGGAGCCGAAAAGGGTGCGGAAATCGAAGAAGATGGATGCGTTCAGCAGTGCTTTCGGATCCGGTTCGCGTATCCACGAGCCGAAGCGGCTTTTCCACTCGGCGAGGGTGAGGCAAAGTTCGGGATTGCTGGCCATGATGTTGCCCTTGCAAAGCGGGAAACCACAGACGGCAAGGTCCTCGTTCACGCTGCGTGCAAAGGCGATCAGCTTTTGCTTGTATGCATCCTGGGCAACCCCTTCGGGCAGGACGTAGATCAGGCCGTTGTCCTGGTCGGTGGATAGCGTTTGTTCGTGACGCCCTTCCGAACCGAAGGCAAGCCAGGAAAATTCGGCGTCATGAAGGTCATGGCGATCGATGCTCAGTTCGATGATCCGGCAGGTGAGCGCATCGTTCAGGGCCGAGATGAACTGGGTGAGCTGTTCCGCGCCGATCCCTTGTGCGATCAGATTGAGGGCCAGTTGGCGAATGTCGCGACTGGCCTGCTGGAGGGCCTCGATGTCACTTGCGCTTTCGATGCCGGCGCGGATCTGACGCAGGCCGATACGTTGCAGCGAGAACAGGTCGCGCTCGGACACCACGCCGAGCAGGCGTTCCTCGCCATCGACGACGAGGAGATGCCTGACGCCGTGAGTCGCCATCTCGAGCGCCGCGTCGTATGCCGATGCCGATGAGAACATCACGTGAGGCGACTTGCTCATCACTTCGCTGATCGGCCGGGATAGATCGAAAGCGGGCAGAACCACCCTGGTAAGGATGTCGCTCTGGGTGAGAATGCCCACGGGCTTTCTGCCTTCGTCGACCACGACCATGCAGCCGACATGATCGTCCGCCATCTGTTGGAGTGCCTTGCGGGTGATCGTGTCCGGGGTGACCGAGACCGGTTCGCGCTTGATGAGCTGACCGAGCGGTGTGGTCATGGTCTGCTGTTCGGCCGCACGTTGCGAGAACTGGATCTGAAGCTGTTGCCGCGATTGGTTGAGGAGGCTGGCGATGTATTGCGTGCAGAAGAGATGGAAGACTGGGCTCATCTGCATGAGTGTCACGAAGTCTTCGGCCGGAAGCTGGAAGCAGAAGCTGTCTTCGACGGCGGTATAGGTATTGGTCGAAGGGCGTTGAGCGGAGATCGCGCCGATCGGGAAGCATTCCCCCGGCCCCATGCTCAGACTCGAGTATTCGGTGACCGAGACATTGCCGGTCTGTCTGGCCTGGACCTTGCCGCGCTGCACGATGTAGAAGTGCTTTACCTGCCCCATCTCGGGTGAAAGGATGGTGCTGTCCTTTGGATGAAAGGCGAGGGCAAGCCGCGATGCGAGGAACTCCAGCGCCTCGTGTTCCATCCGGTTGAAAGGGGAGTGACGACGCAGGAAGTCGACACTCGCGCCGACCAGCATTTCAGTAGCTTCGGTCATGGGCAGGACTGCTCTCGGTCTGAACGAATCGAATCGCGATTATATTGCGCCAGAGGAGTCTCGCGACCTGATCTGGCGCAAACTGCGGCCAAGCGGGTGTCGTATCAGAGGACTTCGGCCGCGTAATCGGCGAGGCGGGAACGTTCGCCGCGCTGCAGCGTGATGTGCCCCGAATGCACCCAGCCCTTGAAGCGGTCAACCACATAGGTAAGACCCGAACTGCCTTCGGTGAGGTACGGCGTGTCGATCTGCGCGATATTGCCAAGGCATACCACTTTGGTCCCCGGGCCCGCACGGGTAATCAGCGTTTTCATCTGTTTCGGGGTGAGGTTCTGGGCCTCGTCGATGATCAGGAACTTGTTGATGAAGGTCCGGCCGCGCATGAAGTTGAGACTCTTTACCTTGATGCGGCTGCGGATCAGGTCGCGGGTTGCCGCGCGGCCCCATTCGCCGCCCTCGCCGGCGTTGCCGTTGAGTACATCGAGGTTGTCCTCCAGCGCCCCCATCCACGGCGCCATCTTCTCTTCCTCCGTGCCCGGCAGAAAGCCGATGTCTTCGCCGACCGGCACCGTCACCCTGGTCATGATGATTTCGGAGTAGCGCTTGGTTTCGAGCACCTGGGTGAGGCTGGCGGCAAGCGTGAGCAGGGTCTTGCCCGTACCTGCCTGACCGAGCAGGGTGATGAAGTCGATATCCGGACTCATCAGCAGGTTCAACGCGAAGTTCTGTTCCCGGTTGCGCGCGGTAATGCCCCACACGTTGTTCTTCTGGTGGGAGTAATCCGTGAGCGATTCGAGGGTGACGGTACGCCCGTCCTTCTCGGTGACCCAGGCCTGCAGCGGTTGTTCGCCGTCCTGGAACACGAATTCGTTTATGAGCAGTTCAGAGGCGCCGGGGCCGGTGAGCCGGTAATAGGTATGACCGTCCTGCTTCCAGGACTCCATGTCCTTCGCGTGTGCTTCCCAGAAATCCGCATCGAGCTGGGTAACGCCCGTATAGAGAAGGTCCGAGTCTTCGAGGACCTTGTCGTTGAAGTAGTCCTGGGCCTCGAGGCCCAGGGCGCGCGCCTTGATGCGCATGTTGATGTCTTTCGACACCAGGATGACCGGGCGCTTGCCGAATTTCTTGTGCAGATGAAGGACGACGGCGAGGATCTGGTTGTCGCCGCGGCCGGTCGGGAGGCCATCGGGCAGGTGAGCGCTGATTGCCTCCGCCTGGAGGAACAGGCGTCCCGTGGCGAGTCCGCGCGAAACTTCGCCGAGGTCGATGCCGGAGTCGATTCCGTCCGGGCTCGCCGAGACGATATCGTCCATCATGCGGCTTGCCTGACGCGCGTTGCGCGCGACTTCCGACATGCCCTTCTTGTTGTTGTCGAGTTCCTCGAGCGTCATGATCGGCACGTAGATGTCGTGCTCTTCGAAGCGGTAGAGGCTGGTGGGATCGTGCATCAGCACGTTGGTGTCGAGCACGAAGAGTTTGGTTTTTTCTGTTTTTGATGCGCGTCGTGTGGCCATTTATCGTTTCCGGTCTGGGTGACGGTTGCTTTGCGGGAAGTGGGGCCGGGTCAAAGGGAATTCACGACATCCAGCACGGCCTGAGCGTGGCCGGGGACCTTCACGCCGCGCCATTCGTGACGCAGCGTGCCGTTGCCGTCGATCACGAAGGTGCTGCGTTCGATGCCGCGCACCTGTTTGCCGTACATGTTCTTGAGTTTCATGACGCCGAACAGATTGCACACCGTTTCGTCCTTGTCGGACAGCAGTTCAAATGGAAGGGCTTGTTTGGCCTTGAAGTTCTCATGGGATTTGATGCTGTCGCGTGAGATGCCGAACACTGTGCAACCCGCGGCCTTGAACTGGTCGTGCAGGTCGCGGAACTGCTGGCTCTCGGTGGTGCATCCCGGGGTACTGTCCTTGGGGTAAAAATAGAGCACGATCTTCGTGCCCTTCAATGCGGACAGGGTCACGCTCTGTTCCCCGGTGGCCGGCAGGGTGAAATCGGGTGCGGCCTGATCGATCATGAAATGCTCCTGGGCTGGAAGAGATACGGCGCAGCGTAAGGGAGCAAGCGAGCGCTTGCAATCCGCCCATGCTGCGATGAGGTCGGATCGGACCTCAGGGTTTTTCGAGAATCAGCGCTGCCGCGACGTTGCGACCCTCCCCTGCCAGAATGTTGTAGGTTCGGCAAGCCGAACCGAGATCCATGATCTCGAAGCCGATGCGCGCGGAGATGAACGGTTGTAGCAGCGCGGCGGCCGGAAAGCGTTGCCGCGCGCCGGTGCCGACGATCACGACGTCGACACCGAGCGCGGCGACCTGTGCGAACTCGTCCAGCGAAAGCGCTTCGAAGCCACCTACAGCCCAGTCCACAGTGATGTTTTCCGGCTGAAGAATGAGACTGCCGTCGTAACGAACCTTGTTGATCATCACGTGATCGTTGGCGTAACCGGTGACCATGTTGAGATCTGCCGCTTTGTCTTGAAAAAGCTTCATGAAAGGATCTGCCTTCAATTGCGGGTATGGGCGGTATTGAATACCATAATACGCTTTCGCTTTCCCGCGGCGCCTTGATACGGTGCGGCGCGGAAACCTCGACCAAGCCCTTAAACATCCGGGAGGATTGCCATGAACCGTAGAGCCGAACTCAAGATTGCTGGCGATGCGGCTGCCGCAACCGAGCCGGTGTTGCCCAAACCTTCCGGTGAAAAGCCTTCCGTGAAAACCGTCGCAAAGTCAGCAAAGCTTGCAAACGTCTGTTACGACATTCGCGGCCCCGTCCTGGTGCGGGCGAAGCAACTCGAGGACGAAGGGCACAAGATCGTCAAGCTCAACATCGGTAACCTCGCCGCGTTCGGTTTCGACGCGCCCGAAGAAATCCAGATGGACATGATCCGCAACCTGCCCAACGCGGCGGGCTATTCGGATTCCAAAGGCATTTTTTCCGCACGCAAGGCGGTGATGCACTACACCCAGCAAAAGGGCATCAAGGGTGTGGACATCGAGGACATCTACATCGGCAACGGGGTGTCCGAGCTGATCGTGATGTCGATGAATGCGCTCCTCAATGCGGGGGATGAGGTGCTGGTACCTGCGCCCGACTACCCGCTGTGGACCGCGGCGGTGAGCCTTTCGGGCGGCACGCCAATGCACTACCTCTGCGACGAGTCGGCGGGCTGGCTGCCCGATCTCGACGACATCCGCTCCAGGATCACGCCGAACACGCGCGCGATCGTCGTCATCAACCCGAACAATCCCACCGGCGCGCTGTATCCGGACTCGACCCTGCTGGGCATCATCGAGATCGCGCGTGAGCACGGGCTGATCATCTATGCCGATGAAGTCTACGACAAGGTGCTTTTCGACGGCGCCGAGCACACTTCGGTGGCTGCGCTCTCGGAAGACGTGCTGACCATCGTGTTCAACGGGCTCTCGAAGAATTACCGGTCCTGCGGTTACCGCGCGGGATGGATGGTCGTGTGCGGCGACAAGCGGGGCGCCCAGGATTACATCGAAGGGCTCAACATGCTGGCCTCGATGCGTCTGTGTGCGAACGTGCCGGGGCAGTTCGCGATTCAGACTGCCTTGGGAGGCTATCAGAGCATCGACGATCTCGTCTCCGAAGGCGGCCGGATGCGTCGCCAGCGTGATCTGGCGTATGAGCTGATCACCGCGATTCCGGGCGTGAGCTGCGTCAAGCCGAAGGCCACGCTCTACATGTTCCCGAAGCTTGATCCGGCGATGTATCCGATCGAGGATGACCAGGCCTTCATCGCCGAACTCCTTGAAGAGGAGCGGGTGTTGCTGGTCCAGGGGACCGGTTTCAACTGGCCGTGTCCGGACCATTTCCGGCTGGTATTCCTGCCCCACGAGGATGACTTGCGCGACGCGATCGCCCGTATTGCCCGCTTCCTCGAACACTACCGCAAGCGACATGCGGGCTGAGGTCCGGATCGTCGCGGTCACGGACGACGACGGGCAGGTCTGCGAGCCTGTCCTGTTGCGCTCTGCCGAGGCGGTCCACCGCCAGTTGCGTCCGATGCTGCCGGCCGACTATGCCGGGCGGCTGTCGGTCATTTTTGCTTCGGGTGGCCGACTGGCCGTTGCGGTGCGTGGCGAGGCAGTCGTCGGGGTGGCCTTGTGGCGCCTGGTCGAGAACACCTACGAGGGGCGTCGCCTTTACGTCGACGATCTCGTAAGTGACGAATCGTCCCGGTCGACCGGCGTGGGTCATTGCCTGTTGGCCTGGCTCGAGGAGCGCGCCCGCCTGTTCGGCTGTGAGGTACTGGCGCTCGATTCGGGCGTGCAGCGGTCTCGGGCGCATGCGTTCTATTTTCGAGAGGGGATGTCCATCCCCTCGTTTTCATTCAGGAAAGTGCTCAAATGAAACCGATGAATGTGGGTCTGCTTGGTATCGGTACCGTCGGTGGCGGTACGTTCTCCGTTCTGAAACGCAACGAGGAAGAAATCACCCGTCGCGCCGGACGGCCGATCCGCATTGCGACCGTGGCTGACAAGAACCTCGAGCTGGCGAGGAAAGTGGCTGGCGAGGGTGTCAGGCTTACCGACGATGCCTTTTCGGTCGTCACCGATCCCGAGATCGATATCGTCGTCGAATTGATCGGCGGTTACGGTGTTGCCAAGGACCTCGTGCTGGCCGCGATCGAGAACGGCAAGCACGTGGTCACCGCCAACAAGGCCCTGCTCGCGGTGCATGGCAACGAGATCTTCGCGGCAGCCCAGAAGAAGGGCGTGATGGTGGCATTCGAGGCTGCGGTGGCGGGCGGCATTCCGATCATCAAGGCGCTTCGCGAAGGCCTGACCGCAAACCGCATCGAGTGGATCGCCGGCATCATCAACGGCACGACCAACTTCATTCTTTCCGAAATGCGCGACAAGGGGCTGCCTTTTGCCGACGTGCTCAAGGAAGCCCAGGCGCTCGGCTATGCCGAGGCGGATCCGACCTTCGACATCGAAGGTGTCGATGCCGCGCACAAGGCCACGTTGATGGCGTCGATCGCATTCGGCGTGCCGATCCAGTTCGACAAGGCGCACATCGAAGGCATCACCAAACTGGAGTCGGCCGATATTCGTTACGCCGAGCAGCTTGGCTATCGCATCAAGCTTCTCGGTATCGCGCGCCGCCGGGAAGCCGGTATCGAGCTGCGGGTTCATCCGACGCTGATCCCCGCCAAGAGGCTCATCGCCAACGTTGAGGGGGCGATGAATGCGGTTCTGGTGCAGGCAGACGCGGTTGGTGCGACCCTCTATTACGGGAAAGGTGCGGGCGCCGAGCCGACCGCGAGTGCGGTCATCGCCGATCTCGTCGATATCACGCGCCTGCACACGGCAGATCCCGAGCATCGCGTTCCGCATCTTGCCTTCCAGCCGGACCAGATGGTCGATCTTCCGGTGCTGCCGATCGACGAGGCCGAGACCGCCTGCTACATGCGCATGCGAGTCGAGGATCAACCCGGGGTGCTGGCCGATATCACACGGATTCTTGCGGACAACGGTATCTCCATCGACGCGATGCTGCAGCGCGAGCCGGAAGAGGGCGAGTCCCAGACCGACATCATCATCCTCACCCATCGATCGATCGAAGGCCGTATCAGTGCGGCCGTGGCCAAGATCGAGGGGCTTGCGGTGGTGATCGGCAAGGTCGTGCGCTTGCGACTCGAAGACCTCGCCAAGTAATCACACATGCCATACGGTGCCGGCGAATGAGCCGGCGCCAGATCTGTCTCCAAACGGTCCACGCCATGCGCTATATCTCGACCCGCGGCCA
Organism: Cognatazoarcus halotolerans; assembly: GCF_009800965.1. GTDB lineage: Bacteria > Pseudomonadota > Gammaproteobacteria > Burkholderiales > Rhodocyclaceae > Cognatazoarcus > Cognatazoarcus halotolerans. The sequence goes on from NZ_WUAF01000006.1 coordinate 72,105, forward strand.
GTCGCCCGCGCTTTCCTTCTCCGACATCCTGCTGGGCGGCCTAGCGCCGGACGGCGGACTCTACCTGCCTGAAAGCTATCCGCAGATAGGGCGTGCCGAACTCGACGCCTGGCGCCACCTCGGTTACGCCGAGCTCGCCTTCGAGATACTGTCGCGCTTCATCGACGATATTCCCGCAGAGGACCTCAGGGCGCTGTGCGAACGAACCTACACGCCCGCGGTGTATTGCCACACCCGCGCGGGCGACGATGCGGCCGACATCACTCCGGTGAAATGGCTTGAGCCGGGCCGGTTGGCGCTGCTCGAATTGTCCAACGGCCCGACCCTGGCCTTCAAGGACATGGCAATGCAGCTGCTCGGCAACCTCTTCGAGTACGTGCTGGACAAGCGTAATGATTCGATCAACATCCTTGGTGCGACTTCCGGCGATACCGGTTCGGCAGCCGAGTATGCGATGCGCGGCAAGCACGGTGTGCAGGTGTTCATGCTCTCGCCGCATGGTCGTATGAGTGCCTTCCAGCGTGCCCAGATGTATTCGCTGCAGGACGACAACATTCACAACATTGCTGTCACCGGGATGTTCGATGACGCCCAGGACATCGTCAAGGCGGTTTCCAACGACCACGCCTTCAAGGCGCGCTACAAGATCGGGGCGGTGAATTCGATCAACTGGGGTCGGGTGGCAGCCCAGGTGGTGTATTACTTCAAGGGCTATTTCGCCGCGACCGAAAGCAATGATCAGCAGATCGCATTTGCCGTGCCGTCGGGCAATTTCGGCAATATCTGCGCCGGCCACATCGCGCGCATGATGGGCCTGCCGGTCGCGAAGCTGATACTGGCGACCAACGAAAACGACGTTCTCGACGAGTTCTTCCGTACCGGCATTTACCGCCCACGCAAGACGGCCGAGACCCACGCCACCTCGAGCCCGTCGATGGACATCTCGAAGGCTTCAAACTTCGAACGCTTCGTGTTCGACCTGGTGGGGCGAGATCCCGAGGTCGTTCGCGAACTCTGGGCCAGCGTCGACGCCGGCGGCGCGTTCGACCTGACCAAGACCGCGTTCTGGTCGCAAATTGGCGATTTCGGTTTCGTGTCAGGCAGCAGCAGCCATGCGGATCGGCTTGCCACGATCCGCATGTGCGACCAGAAGTACACGACGGTGATCGATACGCACACCGCCGACGGGCTGAAGGTCGCCCTGGAGCACCCTCAGAGCGGTGTTGCCACCTTGGTGCTCGAGACGGCGCTTCCGGCAAAGTTCGAGGAGACCATCGTGGAGGCGCTGGGACGCAAGCCGGAACGACCTGCCGATCTGCGCGATATCGAGCAATTGCCGCAGCGGGTCGAGGTGATGGCAGCGGACGTCAATGCGGTAAAGGCCTTCATCGTCCGTCATCTGGAGCGTTGAGGCAGGTATGTCCCTGGAAATGTGGAACAACCGCTTTGCCGATGCGGGCGAGCGTTTCGTGTTTGGCGAGGCACCGAGCGTCTTCCTGACCGCACAGGCAGCGCTGGTGCGTCCGGGCAGTACCGTGTTGAGCATCGCCGATGGTGAAGGGCGCAACAGTGTGTGGCTGGCCGAGCAGGGCTGCGTGGTAGACGCAGTCGAGTTTGCACCGGTGGCGGTAGACAAGGCCCGGGGACTCGCGGCCCGCAGAGGGGTATCGGTGAACTTCACGGTTGCCGATCTGCTCGACTGGGATTGGCCCGCCGAGCACTACGACATGGTGGTGGCCGTATTTATCCAGTTCGCCCCACCAGCGCAGCGCGAGCGCCTATTCGAACATATCAAGCGTACGCTCAAACCCGGTGGGCTACTGCTTTTGCATGGTTACACGCCAAAACAGCTCGAATACGGCACGGGTGGGCCTTCGGCAGTTGAAAACCTCTATACCGAGCCGTTGCTCGCACAGGCCTTCGCTGATTTCGATCTCCTGCGGCTTGTCGCCTACGAGAAGTCGCTCTCGGAAGGGATGGGCCATTCGGGCATGTCTGCCCTGATCGATCTGGTCGCGCGCAAGCCTCACAGATAAAGCACGGCGGGAAACACTGTCACCGCCACGAGATAGAGCAGCCAGTCGAGATTCCTGCGCGCCAGATAACCGGTGAAGTGCAGGATCAGTACGACGATGGCGAAAACATAGTAAAGACCAAAAAGCATCCGGCAGGCTCCGCAAGATTGGCGACAGCGCGATTCGCCACTTATAGACAAGGCGATCGCGCTTGGCAAGCATCTCGCATGATGTTCATTCTTCGATGTGGCGAAGCGACAGATCAATGGCCCTGACATCCTTGGTAAGGGCGCCAATCGAAATGCGATCGACGCCCGTTTCGGCAATTGCTCTCACCCGCTCCAGGTTTACTCCACCGGAAGCTTCGAGTTCGGCCCGGCCGTCGGTCATTCGCACCGCTTCGGCCATTTCATCAAGACTCATGTTGTCGAGCAGGATCATACCGGCGCCGGCGTCGAGCGCTTCGGTCAACTGCGCCAGCGATTCGACTTCGATCTCTATGAACACGTTCGAGGGCGCAATGCGGCGTGCGTCCTCGATGACCTGCGCAATGCTGCCTGAAGCAATGATGTGGTTTTCCTTGACAAGAATGCCATCGTAAAGGCCCATCCGGTGATTGACGCCACCTCCGGTCAGTACCGCGTATTTCTGCGCGAGGCGAAGCCCCGGAAGGGTCTTGCGGGTGTCCACGATTTTCGCGCCGGTACCGGCAACAGCTTCGACGTAGCTGCGTGTCACGGTGGCTGTCCCGGACAGCAATTGCAGGAAGTTCAGGGCGGTACGCTCGGCGGTGAGGAGCGCTCGGGCACTTGCGATGACGTCGCAAAGGACTTGTCCCGGTTCGATCGGCTCACCGTCCGTGGCATGCCACAGCACGGTGCAGGAAGGCTCCATTGCGGCGAAGGCGGCATCGAACCACGCGGTGCCGCACAAGATTGCGCCCTCTCGGGTAATCACCCGGCCACGGGCGTCGACCTTGCCGGAGATCAGCCGGGCGGTCAGGTCGCCGGTGCCCACGTCCTCCGCGAGCGAGGCCGCGACGCTGCGTTGAATCTCGACCCTGAGTTGTTCGCTGATCTGCATGCCCGCTCCGTGAATGAGTGTCGGGCGCATTCTATCACCGGGCAATGACAGATCGCCGACCGACGGCCCTTCCGAGGTGCCGGCCTGAGCGCACGGAGGAAATATCCATGTCCGTTTTCGGCGAGCCGGACAGCGGGTGCTCAAGCATAATCGGCGCATGAATCTTCCCGAACCCGATGCCTGTTACCAAGCGCTGCTCAGTCATGACAGCCGTTTCGATGGCCGGCTTTTCGTAGCGGTCACGAGCACCGGTATCTACTGTCGGCCGGTTTGCCGGGTAAGGCCGCCGCATCGCGAGAACTGCCGGTTCTTCGCCAGCGCAGCGGCAGCGGAAGCAGAGGGTTTCAGGCCATGTCAGCGTTGTTGCCCGGAACACGCGCCCGGTCGTGCCCCGGTGGACGCCGCCTCGACGATCGCGCGAGCGGCTGTGGAGATGATCGAAGGAGGGCTCCAGGGGGAACTCGATACCGGGTCCATGGCGCGGCGGATCGGGGTCAGTGAGCGGCATCTGAGGCGGGCGTTTTCGGCCGAGTTCGGTGTGTCACCGGCAGCCTATCTGGCCAGCCGCAGACTGCAGCTTGGTCGCCGATTGCTGCGCGAATCGGCCATGTCGGTGGTGGACATTGCGTACGCGACCGGCTTTGGCAGTTTGCGCACATTCAATACGAGGTACAGAGCGGCTTACGGCGAAGCTCCGCAGGCCTCGCGGAGGGGTTTGGCGAACCGTGCGGAGGGCGCCTTCGAGTTTCCGCTGGCCTACAGGCCGCCGCTGGACTGGGACGCGCTGCTTGCTTTCCTGGGGGGGCGGGCAATTCCGGGGGTCGAGGCAGTGAATGCTTCGGGGTGCTATCGGCGCACCGTGCGGGTGGGAGAGGCAGGGCGTGAGTGTCGCGGCTGGGTCGAGGTCACCAGGGCCGCGCGCGGCGATGTACTGACGGCCCGTATTTCCGCGTCGCTTGCCCGTGCCTTGCCACAGGTGATGGCTGGTTTGAAGCGGCTCTTCGACCTGAGTTGCGACCCGCACCAGGTCAACGCCACGCTCGGGGTGTTGTCGGCCGGAAGGCCCGGGCTGAGGGTGCCTGGCGCGCTCGACGGCTTCGAGATGGCAGTCAGGGCGATCGTCGGACAGCAGGTTTCGGTCGCTGCGGCACGAACGCTGGTTGGTCGATTCGCGCTGCGTTTCGGTGCGCCGATCGAAACCGGCAGGGAGGACCTCGTCCGATGTTTTCCCACGGCAGGGGAGATTGCCGCGGTGGCATCTTCCTCCATCGGAGAGCTCGGTATCATCGGATCGCGCGCTGCCGCGATCATCGCCCTCGCCACAGCGGTATCCGAGCAAAGGCTGGTGCTTTCGCCCGAAGCGGAACTCGCGACCACCCGCGAGGCGCTGTTGTCCCTCCCCGGCATCGGGCCGTGGACTGCCGACTATATTGCGATGCGTGCCCTCTCCTGGCCGAATGCCTTTCCCGAAGGCGATGCCGGCGTACATCGAGCGCTTGCCACCGCAAACCGCGCGGAGGCAAGGGCAATCATGGCGCGGTGGGCGCCGTGGCGGGCATACGCCGTGATGCATCTATGGCATGGAGCGAACTGGCATGAACTGTGAAGGCATGATTGACTATTGGCTCGAGAGCCCCTGCGGGGATATCGAGGTGCGGATGTGCAGCGGCCTTCTTGCCGGCCTGCGGTTTGTCGAAGGCGCGCGTCGTGAGTCGCTGCCGCAGGCACCGCAGGCGGTCCGCGATGCGTTGTCGGCGTGGTTCGATGGCGCTACGCTCGGGTTCGAGTGGCTCGCCCCGAACCTGCCGGGCACTGCATTTCAACAGGCCGTATGGCAGGCCTTGCGGCACATACCGCGTGGTGAGCGGATAACCTACCGCATGCTCGCCGCCCGGCTCGGGCGACCGCGTGCCGTACGTGCCGTGGCGAGCGCGGTTGCGGCGAATCCGGTGTTGCTGATCCTGCCCTGTCATCGTGTGGTCGGTTCGGACGGGAAACTCCACGGTTATGCAGGTGGCGTCGAGCGAAAACGGATGCTGCTGGAGATGGAGCAATCTTCGATCGGGGGCAGGCGTGACACGGCGTGACATGATCGATCTGGTCCTGCTCGCCGCGCTTTGGGGGGCATCGTTTCTCTTCATGCGCGTGGCTGGGCCCGCCTTCGGGCCGATCCCGATGATCGAGCTGCGTGTGGGCATTGCGGCGCTCGTGCTGCTGCCGGTGCTGGCCCTCGGTGAGGGCCTGACCTACCTGCGGCGTTACCTCGCACCGTTGAGCTTCGTCGGTTTGACCAACTCGGCCCTGCCTTTCGTCCTCTACGCCTGGGCGACACTGTCGGTGAGTGGCGGTTTCGCTTCGATCGTCAACGCGACGTCACCGCTGTGGGCAGCCCTCGTGGCGTTTGTATGGTTTCGGGAGCGTCTGTCGGCCGCGATGATCGGCGGCATGACACTCGGTCTGCTCGGTGTGATCGTACTTGCATGGGACAAAGCCACGTTTTCGGCTGGTGGGGGCGGTTGGCCGATGCTGGCCTGCCTGGGGGCGACCCTTAGCTACGGGGTTGCCGCCAATTTCACCAAACGCTTCCTGACCGGCGTCCCGGCGCTCGCGATCGCAACCGGTAGCCAGCTTTCCGCAGCCCTGATGCTCTTGCCGGCAGCCGTGGCGACGTGGCCCGTCGATCTTCCGTCCGCAACCGCTTGGCTTGCGGTGATCCTGTTGGCGATCGGCAGCACGGCCTTGGCTTATTTTCTCTATTTCCGACTGATCGCGAGTGTCGGGCCGGCCCGGGCCATTGCGGTGACTTTTCTCATTCCCGCGTTCGGAATGATGTGGGGTTGGCTGTTGATCGACGAGCAGATCACGATGTCGATGGTGACGGGCTGTATCGTGATCCTGTTGGGGACCGCGATCTCCACCGGTGTGATGCGCTGGCCGCGACGGCATGCGGTGCAGCCGGTGCGGAAATAAGTCACGCGCGTCGATCCGTATGTCCGGTCGAACGGGACGCTTGTCATCCCTTCGTATCTTCCCCTTTGTGCGCACGCTAAGTTAGCGTCGCACAAAGCGGGAATTCCATGAACACCTCAAGTATCCGATCTGCCCGGGGTTTCACCCTCATCGAACTGATGGTTACCGTCGCGGTAATGGCCATCCTCGCGGGTCTGGCAGTACCGAGCTTTCAGGGGCTGTTGCGCTCGAGCCGGCTCGCCGGAGAATCAAACGATATCCTCGCGGCGCTCAGCCTGGCGCGCTCCGAATCGGTACGGCGCAACCAGCGTGTCGTGTTCTGTCGCGCACCGGTGGTGGGCGGTGTGATCGCTGACAACTCTGCATGTATCACCGGTGATACGGCATCTCGCTGGGCGGGGTGGATGGTCTTTCTCGACAGCAACGCGAATGGTGCCCGCGATGCCGCGAACGAGCCTTTGCTGCGCAGCGGTGTCTTCTCGCGCGACACCCTGATCACGGTTGCGAGCACCAATCTGCAGGGCGGCGGCAATCGACTGGTTTTTCGGCCCGACGGGATTGCGCGTGATGCGGGCAGCAACGCGATACAGCAGGTGGCGCTGAGAGTCTGTGAAGCGTCCGGCAGCGGCGAGAATGCGCGTGACGTGGTGGTCGCGTTCGGTAGCCGTATCAACGTGGTCCGCGCTTCGTCGGCCGCATGCGCCGCCCCGTCGAATCCCTGATCGCATGAGTCGACAGATGAATACGAAACGACATTCTCCCGGCTTGCAGGCTGGAACGACGCTGATCGAGGTGCTCGTCGCCGTCGTCGTGCTTTCCATCGGCTTGCTCGGCATTGCCGGCCTGCAACTCTCCGCACTGCGAAATACCCAGGGTGCCTACGAGCGCAGTGCCGCCGTCATCCTTGCGAACTCGCTCGCCGAACGCATGGCGGCCGATCGTCTTCAGGCGATCGCAGGCGCCTACAACATGGCGATGGGGGCAGGGGGCTGTGCGGGGCCTGGCGCCGGCACGCTGGCGGCCACCAATCTCACCGACTGGTCCGCGGAGATCAAGCAGATGCTCGGGGAGACCGGTTGTGGTGGGGTGAACTGCGCCGCCGGACTGTGTGTGGTGTCGATTCGATGGACGGATCGCGGTGGCGAAGCACGATCCGACATGGCGACGCAGATGTCCGTGGAGGTAAGGCTGCAATGATCACCGATCGCTACCGGATGCGTGGTCTGTCGCTCATCGAGTTGATGATCGCGATGACGCTCGGTCTGCTCATCATGGCCGGTGTGGCCAGCATCTTTTCCGCCAATACGCAGATCAATCGCTCTTCCCTGAACGTTTCCCGGTTACAGGAGTCGGCCCGCACGGTTTTCGAGATGATCGGCCGCGACCTGCGCGAATCAGGCGTGAACGGCTGTGGCCGGATCGCGGCGGACAGCGTGCATAACGTGCTCAACGGTGCGGGCACTGCCGCGCTGTGGTGGGCAAACTGGAGCGGCGGCCTGATCGGGTATGAGGCAGGTACGGTGCTGGCGGGCATTCCGATCGGCGCCGGGGTTGGAGGCCGCGTTGCAACCTCGGACGTGGTGCATTCCATGCACGGCTCGCCGACCGTCTTTCAGGTGGTGAACCACAACATCGCAGGTGCGCCGCCGGTAATCAACCTGGGCGGACCGGGGCTCAATACGGTGCAGACCGGCGATATCGCCATCGTTTGCGACTTTCTGATGGCGTCCATCTTCCAGGTCACCGACAACCGTGCCGGAACCGGTAATGGCCTGGCACATGCCACGGGCGGTGGTTTCGTACCGGGCAACGCAAGTGTTGGCCTCGGTGGCAGCGGAGTGGCCTACGCTTATCCGCCGAACGCGAACGCCATGGTTCTCGAATCCTCCACGTGGTATGTGGGCAACAACGACCGGCCCGATAGCGGTGGGCGGTCGCTCTTTCGCGCGGTTTCGAGAAACGCCGGCGGTGCGACAGCACCCGTTGCCGAAGAGGTCGTGGAAGGCGTGACCGACCTGCAGGTCCAGTACCTGCTGAACAATGCCTACGTCAATGCCGCCGCGGTACCGGCCAATGGCTGGGAGCGGGTGACAGCGGTCAGGGTCCAGATCACCTTGCAAGGGCTGGAGCAGGAGCGCGACGCCGCGGGCGCGCTGACCCGGGTGACGCGGCAATTTACGCAGGTGATCGCGCTCAGGAACAAGGTATGAAGGCGATGAATTTCAGCCAATTTCCGGATCGGCAACGTGGCACCACGCTGATCGTTGCGCTGCTGCTGCTCGTGGCGATGATGCTGATCAGTCTTGCCGGCATTCGTGGATCGGGGCTCGAGGAGCGCATGGGGGCGAACCTCTACGACCGGCAGCTTGCCTTCCAGGCAGCGGAGTCGGCCCTGCGAGAGGGTGAGACGACCTTGCTTGCAGCGCTGGGGACGGTGTCGCCGGAGATGATTCCCACACTCTTCAACGGCACCAATGGCCGCTATCCGCAGCCCGATCCGAGCCTGGAGCCGCGGTGGACCGCGGCTGCCACCGTATGGCGCAACGCCACGACGGTGGCCACCGGACCCCGCAGAGTCACACCGCAATACATCATTGAATACATGGGCGAGTGGCCCAACGATCTGAGCTGTCAGGCGGACCCCAACGCGATTATCTGCTACGAGCCCCGCTACCGGATCACGGCCCGTAACAGACCTGATGCAGACGGTGCAGTCGTGATGCTGCAATCAACGTTTCGCCGCTGAGATAGAGGTGACGGCATGAGCAATTCCAGACCGAATTTGATCCAATCCCGTTTTCGCATGCGTGCGATCCCGCTGGCGACGACGCTGTTGCTCGCTGCGGGCGGCGCAGGCGCAGGCGTCGATATCTCGACTTCACCATTGTTGACAGGGTCTGCGGTGGCGCCGAACGTGATGTTCGTGCTCGACGACTCGGGCTCCATGCAGTGGGAGGTCATGCCCGACGACATTCTGTACGCCTACTACCTCTTTCCACGTCCGTCCTCGGTTTATGGCGCTTCCGTCTACGACAACTTCGTTCCCAATTTCAGTGACAGTGACTGGGTGAACGTTTATCTCCGGTCATCCACAAACAACTCGGTGTTCTACGACCCCCTGGTCGTATACACGCCCTGGGCGGGCTACGACGGATCGGCGACGACCAGCTACGGCAATGTTTCGCCGACGAGTGCTCCCTACAACCCTGTGCGGGCATCCGCCGGTACCCTGAACCTCACCGTGAGCCAGTCGATGTATGCGAACTGGGTTTCGGCGAGCGGATGGGGGTCCTGCAGCGGCTACCAGTGGTGCAACAATATCTGGCCGGCGACCTTCTACGTGTACAAGGGCTCGGGTTCGACGACGAGCACGACTAGCTACGTCCGCTATCAGCTCCGGGGCAGTCGGGGTTATCGCAAGGATCTCTCCACCGGCACGGAAGTGGAAGTGACCTCATTCACCTGGGGCGGGCGGACCAGGACCGTGGCCCAGGAACTGCAGAACTTTGCCAACTGGTTCTCGTACTATCGATCCAGGGTTCTTGCCGCAAGGGGAGGAGCGAGCAATGCGTTCGCGCAGATGGGGAACAATTACCGCGTCGGATTCGCCACCATCAACGGACGGGGGGATTCGAAAGTCTTCTACATTCCCACGACGGGTGTCTTCGAGGGCGAGAACCGCCGTCAATGGTTCCAGAGTCTTCTCGAGACGGCGATCGATACCAATGGCACACCGCTGCGCACCGCCTTGAAATGGGTCGGGGAGTACTATTCCGGCAACACTGGTCCTGATCCGTGGTTACCGAATCCGAAGGTGAGTTGCCGGCAGAGTTTCACGATTCTCACCACGGATGGCTATTACAACGACGGCTCTCCGGGGATAGGCAACTCCGACAATACTGCTGGTTCGACCATCACCGCGTCCGATGGGACCACGAAGTATAAATATGCGCCGGCGAAACCCTATCAGGATGGCTGGAGCGATACGCTTGGTGATATCGCAATGGAGTACTGGAAGAAGGATCTCCAGACTTCGGCCGAGATGGTCAATAACGTCCCGGCATCGACCGCCGACCCCGCCTTCTGGCAACACATGGTCACCTTCGGACTATCGATCGGTGTTCAGGGTACGCTGGATCCTTCCACAGATCTGCCGGCGTTGCAGTCGGGCACCAAAAGCTGGCCGAATCCGTCGAGCAACGCAGCGAAAATCGATGATCTCTGGCACGCCGCCGTTAACAGCCGTGGGACTTTCGTCGCCGCGAAGAATCCAAAGGATTTTGCGGACGGCCTGCGAAAAGCGCTCTTCACGATTGGTGAACGGGTTGCGTCGGCGTCGAGCGTGTCCGGTAACTCAACCCTCGTCAGCAGTGATTCGCTGATCTTCCAGGGAAAGTTCTTCAGCGGCAAATGGACCGGTGACGTGGTTGCCTTTGGCTTCAATGCGGATGGCACGCTTTCATCCACCGAAACATGGAAGGCCTCGGAGCAACTGCCCGCCGCTGCGTCCCGCAACATCTACACCTGGAACGGCACTGCGGCAACGGCTTTCAGCGGTTCGACGATCGCGAGTCTTGTCGGTTCGATCGATCTGCTCAACTATATCCGTGGTGACACCTCGGAAGAGGAGGGGAACGGAGGCGCTTTCAGGACCCGGTCGTCGAGGCTAGGCGATATCGTGAACTCGTCCCCCGTATTTGTCGGCAAGCCTGCCAACCGCGGCTACGAACGCTATGCGTGGGCCGGCGCATCGAGCTATCAGGCTTTCCGAGAGGCCAAGGCCGCCCGCAAGCAGATGGTTTATGTGGGCGCCAACGATGGCATGTTGCATGCATTCGAGGCGAAGACAGGCAAGGAAACCTTCGCTTATATCCCGTCGGAACTCCTGTCGAGCCTCAAGAATCTCGCCGATCCGAAGTATGTGCATCGTTTCTATGTTGACGGAGAGGTGCAGGTTGCCGATGTCTATGTCGGCGGCGCCTGGAAGAGCGTTCTGTTCGGTGTGACGGGGCGGGGCGGGAAGTCGATGTTCGCGATTGACGTTACCGATCCGACCAGCCTCGGTGCAGGCAGCGTGATGTGGGAGTTCAGCGATGCCTCCATGGGTAACGTGCTGTCGAAGCCGACCATCCTGCGGCTCAACAACGGCAAATGGGTTGTGGCGGTCGGTAATGGCTACAACAGCAGTGGAGACAAGGCGCAGTTGCTGCTGGTGGATATCGAAACCGGGACCCTGACGAAGGCGATCGACACGGGTGTGGGCGGCTCCAACGGACTGGCCGGCGTCGGTAGTCTCGATAGCAACTTTGATGGTAATGCCGATTATCTCTATGCCGGCGACATTCTTGGCAATCTGTGGAAATTCGATGCGAGCAGTTCGTCGTCGGGGAGCTGGAAAGTCGGGTATTCGAAGTCGCCGCTTTTCTCTGCGGTGAATGCGTCCGGCCAGATTCAGCCGATCACGGCCACTCCGACCCTCGGCATCCATCCGGGGACGTTCGAACCATGGGTGTTTTTCGGAACCGGAAAATACATCTCCAGTGGCGACCCGTCGACCACGCAGGTGCAGTCATGGTATGGCCTGCGGGATGTCGCGACCATTTCCGGGCGCAGCAAGCTTGTCGAGAGAAAGATCGTCGCCGAGGGGAGTGACGCGCTCGGCCCGTATCGCCTCATGTCGCGCCAAGGGGACACCGTCGGGGGGGAATCGCTGCTCGATTCGACGGGAAAATTCGTGAAGAGCGGATGGTACGTGGACCTCAAGTCGCCCGGCACTACGGGCACTGGCGAGCGGATGTTCAGTGCCAACTGGTGGGTCGATGGCCTGTTGTTCGGTTCGTCGCTGATTCCTTCGGGCGACGCCTGTTCCTCGGGGGCGACCGGGTGGGTGATGGCGATGGATCCGTGGAGCGGCGGTCGGCCCGAAGAGAATGTCTTCGACAACAGCAAGGACGGAAAACTTGATGCGTCCGATCTCAATACGGTCGGCGATCCGACGGCATTTGGCGGAAACAGCGCAATCGGCCGTAATGGTTGGCAGATCGGGAATGGAACACAACTCTATGGTCAGGCGACCGGAACCGGCTCGGTGAAAACGACCGGAAGTGATGCCGCGGGCAAGAGCAGTGAAGGCCCGGAGCAGTTTCTCGCAAAACGTGGCCGACTTTCGTGGCGCGAATTCCTGAGGGATTGAACATGAAGATCAACGCGTGTGTGATGGCGATGGGATTGCTGATGGGGTTTGGCACGGTGGCGGTTGCCCAGAGTCCCCAAGGGTTTCTGTTGAGTAACTATGAGCGTCAAGGGGCGGTCAGCAGGGTGGACGCTGCAACATCCACAGTGTGGATCGACGGGAAACCATACAAGGTGAACGCGCAAGCCCGCCTCTATGTTGGCGTCGGCGCCGACATGAAGGCAGTCGGACGGCTTTCGGAAGTGCCTGCCGGCGGGATTGCGGGTATCCAGCTGGACCAGAACGGAACCGTCGAAAGCCTGTGGTTCCGATCGAAGGAGCCGAAATGAGCCTCAAAGCCGAAGTCGGGCTCCCCGTGCCGCGTGCTCGCGTGAGGGGAATGACGTTGATCGAACTCATGATCGTGGTGGCGATACTCGGAATCCTCGCCGCGATCGCCTACCCGTCCTATACCCAGTATGTGATCGATTCGAGACGCGGCCTCGCGCAAGGCTGTGTCATGGAGAACGCTCAGTTCCTCGAGCGCAATTACACGCTCAACATGAGTTATGTGGTGGCGTTGCCTCCGGCGTTGCAATGCGTGACCGATCTGAGAGGTTTCTACGTTTTCGCTTTCGGGGCGGGCGAGCCGACAGCGAGTACTTATTCGCTGGAGGCGCGGCCTCAGGGGGTGCAGGCATCGGGTGACAAGAAATGTGGCTGCACGCTTACGTACAATCAACAGGCGTCGAAAGGTGTCGGTGGCGGATGCAGCAAATCCGTCAGTTCATGCTGGTAGCCCGCTTCCCTCTGTCGTCGGCGAGAAAGCGTCGGAGAAAATGAAAAACGCCCCGCATTGCGGGGCGTTTGTTTGCATGGTGAAGCTAAGGAATACCGTTCAGGACGGGACTCAGAGCTTGCGGCTTTGCATGAAGCGGTCGAAGTTTCCTTCCGTGACACTTGCCCACAAGACCTGATCCTTCTGGAAGGCCGTCATCTGATCGTGAATCTTCTTGAACGCGGGATTCTCCTTCTTCACCTCTACATAGACCTCCTGTGCGGCCTTGTAGCAGGCTTCCATGACCGGAAGCGGGAAGGGGCGCAGCTTGGCACCGCCAGCGACGAGGCGCTTGAGGGCGGCAGGGTTCAGCGCGTCGTACTTGGCCATCATGTCGAGGTTGGCCTCGGCTGCAGCTGCCTCCACGATGGCCTGATATTCCTTCGGCAGTCCTTCCCAGAGCTTCTTGTTGATGTACAGGGAGATGTTCGGGCCGCCTTCCCACCAACCAGGATAGTAGTAGTACGGCGCCACCTTCTGGAAGCCCAGCTTTTCGTCGTCGTAGGGGCCGACCCATTCGGCGCCGTCAATCGTGCCTTTCTCGAGCGAAGGATAAACGTCGCCACCGGGAATCTGCTGGGGTACCACACCAAGCTTGGCCATCACGCGGCCGGCAAAGCCCCCTACCCGGAACTTGAGGCCTTCGAGATCCTTGACCGACTTGATTTCCTTGCGGAACCAGCCGCCCATCTGGGCACCGGTGTTACCCATCGGGAAGTTCACGATGTTGTGCGTGCCAAAAAATTCTCGCAGCAGCGCAAGCCCGCCACCGTGTCGGGTCCATGCCGCGAACTGGCGACAGTTGAGGCCAAAGGGCACCGCGGCGTCGAGTGCAAACGTAGGATCCTTGCCGAAGAAATAGTAGGACACGGTGTGCGCGCACTCCACGGTGCCGTCCTTGACCGCATCCGCAACCGAAAAGGGCGGCACGAGCTCGCCACCCGCGAAAACCCGGATCTCGAATTTGCCGCCGGTTGCCTCACTGACACGCTTCGCGAAAACATCGGCGCCACCGTAAATGGTGTCCAGACTTTTCGGGAAACTCGAAGCCAGGCGCCACTTGATGGTGGGCAGGTCGGCCGCCCGGGCTGCACTGGAAAGTGCCGCCATCGACGCCCCCGCAGCAACACTCACGCTGGCTTTCTTCAGGAATGAACGACGCTCCATAACTCTCCTCGCTACGTTGTTGTGTATTGACGGCCTGACGATAGCCGACGGCTGAATGAGCTAGCTATTGGGGTTTTCCCAATCACTCGTTTGAAATATGTGGTGCAAACCATCTGCCCGTCCCGACGTGCCGCGGACGGTGACGTGCATCAGCTGCCCGCGAGTTTCATTCTCTCGATGAGGATCGAGCCGGTCTGTTTGGATCCGCGCGAAAACACGTCGTTGCCTGACTCGACGATGCCCCTGAACATCTCTGCGAGGTTGCCGGCAACGGTAATCTCTTCCACCGGGTGGACGATCTTGCCCTTTTCGACCCAGAAACCTGCCGCGCCGCGCGAATAGTCGCCGGTTACGTAGTTCACCCCATGGCCGAGGACCTCGGTAAGAAGCAGGCCGCGATCCATCAGTTTGAGCATTCCGTCGAAATCGCGATTGCCGGGCTCGAGCATCAGGTTGTGCGCCCCACCCGCGTTCCCGGTGGTGGCCATGCCGAGCTTGCGCGCGGAATAGCAACCGAGGAAATAACCCTGCAACACGCCGCCGTCGACCACGTCGCGATCATGGGTGGCAACGCCGTCGTCATCGAATGGTGTGGAGCCGAAGGCCTTCGGCAGGTGGGGGCGCTCGAGGATCCGTACTTGTGGCGAGAAGATCTGCTTGCCAAGACTGTCCAGCAGAAAGGATGACTTGCGGTAGAGCGCGCCGCCGCTTGTCGCCGATACGAAATTGCCGAGCAGCGATGCCGCCAGCGGCGCTTCGAAAAGCACCGGGACCTCGCAGGTCCTGATCTTGCGCGACCCGAGTCTGGCCTCGGCACGTTGCGCTGCCATGCGACCGATTTCCTCGGCCGACATCAGGTCCGCAGGGTCGCGTCGACTGTCGTACCAGTCATCGCGCTGCATGCCGTCGCCTTCGCCGGCAATCACCGAGCAGGAGATCGAATGACGCGATGTGGCGAAGCCGCCGACAAAGCCAAGGCTGTTGGCCGAGACGAAATGCGATTGCTGGGTGGAGGTGCTGGCACCTTCGGAATTGGTGATCCTGTCGCTGGTGTCGAACGCGGCCTGCTCGCAGCTTTTCGCCAGTCCGATCGCGGCTTCCACGTCGAGCTGCCAGGGATGGAACAGATCGAGGTCCGGAAATTCGGTGGCCAGCAGCTCCTTTTCGGCCAGTGCGGCGCAGGGGTCGGGGGCGGTGAATCTGGCGATCGACAGTGCGGCTTCGACGGTGGCCTTGATCGCGGTGGGCGAGAAGTCGGAACTCGACGCGTAGCCGCGTTGCTGTCCGACGTAGACACTGACGCCGATCCCCTTGTCGCGGTTGTATTCGATGGTGTCGACCTCGCCCTTGCGTACCGATACGGTCTGGCCGAATCCTTCGGAGACGTCGGTCTCGCAGGCGGATGCGCCCCGCTCTCGGGCAAACTTCAGAATGTCGCTGGCAATCTCGCGCAAGGTGTCGTGGTCGAAGCTGAAACCTTTGTCTGACATGGCATTCGGGCTGGTTGGGGCGAGGGGCTATAATCTTACCCTTTCCACCCAGCAGCCGCTTCAACATGGACGATCAAGAGTTTTCCGAAGATCAGTTGCCGAGCAAGACGCGGCGCAAGAAGGAAATGCATGCCTTGCAGGATCTCGGCGAAGCGCTGATCGCGCTCTCGAAGGAGCAGCTGCGCAGGATGCCCATTCCCGAGGATTTGCTGACGGCCGTGCTCGATGCCCAGCGCTTTACCAGCCACGGTGCCCGCCGCCGCCAGATGCAGTACGTCGGGCGCTTGATGCGCAACGTGGACCCGCAGCCCATACATGACGCGCTCGATGTGCTGGCCGGTAATTCGCGGCAAGAAACTGCGCGTCAGCACCGTCTCGAGCGGCTCCGCGAGAAACTCATCGACGACGAAAAGGTGTTGCATGAGATTGCCGAAACCTGGCCCGGCGCGGATCTCCAGCGCTTGCGGGTGCTGCGGCGCAATGCCATCAAGGAGCGTGAGCAAGGCAAGCCGCCGCGTGCGTTCCGTGAGCTGTTTCGCGAACTGAGGATGCTCGAAAGCGGCGGCGGCCGCGACGAGTCATGGGACGAGTCGTTTGAGGAGCAGGAAGATGAGTGAGGACGTGCTCAAGCTGGGGCTGGTGTCGGTCAGTGACAGGGCTTCGGGGGGAGTCTATGAAGACAAGGGACTGCCCGCGCTGCGGGAGTGGATGGGGCATGCCCTGACTTCCCCATGGGTTCCGGTCGAGCGGTTGATTCCGGACGACCAGGCCGCCATCGAGCAGACCCTGATAGAGCTATGCGACGTGCAGGGCTGTCAACTGGTCCTGACATCCGGTGGAACCGGTCCCGCACCACGCGATCTGACGCCCGAAGCCACCATGGCGGTGGCTGACCGACTCATGCCGGGTTTCGGCGAACAGATGCGGCAGGTATCGCTGCACTTCGTGCCCACTGCGATTCTCTCGCGGCAGGTCGGGGCGATCCGCGGGCGCAGCCTGATCCTCAACCTTCCGGGGCAACCAAAGTCGATCAAGGAAACGCTGGAGGGCGTGCGCTCGGAGCAAGGCGAGGTGCTCGTGCCGGGGATCTTCGCGGCGGTGCCGTACTGCATCGATCTGATCGGCGGCCCCTACATTGAGACCGACGAAGCGGTCATCAAGGTGTTTCGCCCCAAGAGTGCGCTTCGCAACAAAGGCTGAGCCGTCCTGAAGCGCGGTCGGCACCGTCAGGCCCTGGTGCCCAAGGGACTCTTGATGGAACCGCGCCGCGAGCGATCCTGTCCCACCTCCAGAGGTGAAGACGGAGGTGGCTGTCATGCGGACTGCGCTCCTGTTGTTTTTCGTCGTGTTCGCGTTCTATCTGCCGGTTCACATGTTGCGGCGAGAGCTGGCGGCGCAGCGACGTTCGGACTACTGGCGACGCTGGGGGGCGGTGGTCGTCCGGCCCGCCGCTCTGGAGCTCAGGGAACAGCTGATTGGCTACTACATGGGCGTGGAGATTTTCGAGCGGATACGCTTCCACCAACTCGATTACCGCTTTTCTCGGATCGGTGGTCCACGCGAGCGCGAAGCGATCGACGGTGGAGAGTTGTATCTCGAGCCCGGCTTGATCTACCGCCTCGCGGAGGTTGATTGCCGCTCTACTTCGCGATGATCTTGATGATCCGGCCCGGTCCGGGCGGTCGAAGATAGGCGCCTTGAAGCTGGCGTTCCCGTTCCTGGTTTCGCCACCATGCCCTCATCCCGAGCAGGACCGCGAGAATCACCGCGTAGATGATTGGCCAGGTGAGATCCTTTTTCACCAGCCACCAGAAATGCACCACGCCCATGATCGCGATTGCGTAGACCGAGCGGTGCAGGCTCTGCCACTTGCGTCCGCCAAGGCGCTTGATCATGTAGGCATTGGAGGTAATGGCAAGCGGTGTCATCAGCACGAAGGCCGCGAAGCCCACAGTGATGAAGGGGCGCTTGAGAATGTCGAGCGCAATCGCCCCCAAATCGAAGAACTGGTCGAGCCACACATAGGTGAGGAGGTGGGCGCAGCCGTAAGCAAAGGCATAAAGGCCCAGCATGCGGCGAAAACGGAGAACCCAGTGCAGTCCCGAGAGGCGCCGCAGTGGGGTGACCGCGAGCGTGATGAGCAGGAAGCGCAGCGTCCATTCGCCGCTGCCGCGTGTTATGGCCTCGATCGGGTTTGCGCCGAGCGTGTCGGCGTAGGCGCCCCAGGCGAGCAGCGCCGCAGGAATCAGGCATGCCAGGAACAGCACCACCTTCATTGCCGAGATCTGCGCTGCGGACGGGGTATGAATGGCACTCTTGGTACGGGTCATCTCGAATTCTTCGCTGATTTCTTGGGGGGCAAGTCGCTTGACCGATCCGTTCGTTCAGAACTGGCGTTTCAGATCCATGCTGCTGTAAAGGCTGGCAACCTGATCGGCGTAGCCGTTGAAGGGCAGGGTGGGGCGCTTGCGAAACTCGCCGATGCGCCGCTCGCGGGCCTGACTCCAGCGGGGATGGTCGACCTCGGGATTCACATTGGAGTAGAAACCGTATTCTTCCGGGCCGGCCATGTTCCACGACGTTTCGGGTTGCTTCTCGAGGAGGCGTATCGTGACAATCGACTTGGCGCTCTTGAAGCCGTATTTCCAGGGCACCACGATGCGTACCGGAGCGCCGTTCTGGTTCGGGAGTGTTTCGCCGTACAGACCAACCGTCAGCAGCGTCAGCGGATGCATCGCTTCGTCGAGCCGCAAACCCTCGCGATACGGCCAGTCCAGCACCGGCAGGCGGGACATGATCTTCGGGTCGTAGTGGCTGATGAACTGCACGTATTTCGCGCTGCCCTGAGGGTCAACCTGCTTGAGCAGCGCGGAGAGCGGGAAGCCGACCCATGGTATGACCATCGACCAGGCCTCAACGCAGCGCAGCCGGTAGATGCGCTCTTCGAGCGGAGCCATCCGCAGGATCTCATCGATATCAAAGGTGCGCGGCTTGTTCACCAGGCCTTCGATACGCACGGTCCACGGTCGTGTCTTCATGACGCCGGCACGCTCTGCCGGATCGGCTTTGTCGGTGCCGAACTCGTAGAAATTGTTGTAGCTGGTGACGTCCTTGCGCGGCGTCATCTCTTCCATGGTGCTGAAAGCGCTCTTGCTCAGGGCGCCGAGGCTTGCTGCTCGGGCTCCGGATGGCAGACCTGCCCATAATGCGGCGCCAGCGATCAGTCCTGCACCTGACTGACGCAGGAAATCGCGGCGCTGGTCGAACAGCGTGCGCGGGGTGATCTCGGAGGGGGCGATGTCGCCGGGGCGTTTGATGAGCATGGTGGATTCGCAGTCGGATAAGGTGGTACTGGATCAGACCGGTGGTAAGCCCAAGAGCTTACAGCTTTGGCGGATTCGGGCGCGCTTATGGGTTGAGTTGCCGATATACGGTCGTTGCCAGCTTCAGAAGCTGCTCGCGCGGCAGTTCGCCCGAGAGCGCATAGCCGACGCCACCATCGATCCAGTAGAAGACGCCGATCCTGTCTTTTTGCGCGTAGCGAAAGGCGGTGGTGGTTTCGTCCTCGTCGCGGCAGAGCACGAGACTGAGGCGCTGGCCGGTGACATTCTCATACATGAGCATCGCCCCCGGACCATCGTGACTGGTTACCAGCCTTCCCCCCATGAGCTGGAAACCCTCGGATTCGAGTGCGGGGGCGCGAATCGTCGTGCCGGCGCGTTTGGACAGCCAGCCCAGCAGATGGGCGCGCTCGCTTGCAGCCACCTCGACCGGGTGGCGAATCTCCGGCGCATAGACAGCGTGGGCGATCAGCGCATCATGTGGCAGACCGGCGATCCGTTCCGCATTGGCGGGACCACTGCCGTCGCGACCGATTACGAACCCCGCGATCAGCCCGATTGCCAGCCAGCCGACTGCCGCGGCGATCCGCCAGCGCGGTGGATGTGCCGCGACGTCGGGTGCCGGTACGCTTGCTGCAGCAAGCAGGCGCTCCGGGATCTCTTCCGCGAGGATCGGAGAAAATGCCATGCGAATGGCCTCATCCTGGGCCCGCCAGTCGTCCACTCGCGCCCTCTCGTCGGCTTTCCCTGCCAGCTGGCGCTCAAGTTCGGCCGCCTCCGCTGCGGGTAACCGGTGGTCCGCATACCGGACCAGATCTTCGTCGATCCTTGCGCGTTCGGTCATTTCACTATCCTGAACTTCTGTACCCGGCCGTCCATTGCGAGCAGGCTGCGCAGCCTGTCCCGAGCGCGTGCCAGGCGCGACATCACGGTGCCAATCGGTACCCCGATCACCTCGGCGGCTTCCTCGTAGCTCAGCTCTTCAAGGCCGATGAGCAGCAGCACCGCCCGATGCTCGTCGCTGAGCTGGCCGAGGGCGTTCTTGAGGTCGCGCAACTCGAGGCCATGGTGCTGGGCTTCGGCCACAGGGGTTTCAGGCAGATCTTCGCTCGCCCGGTATTCGATCTTCCGGTTTCGCTTCCACTGATTCACGAATATGTTGTGCATCAGCGTCAAGAGCCAGGCGCACAGGTTGCCCCCTTGCCATAGCGAGGCCTTCTGAAGCGCCCGCTCGAGCGTGTCCTGGACCAGATCGTCAGCGAGCCCGGCGTCGCCGAGCAATGCGTGTGCATAGCGGCGGAGCCGGGGGATCTCGGCGATCAGGTCTTTCTGTTGAAACATTTCGTCATTCGCGAATATGGCCGGTCGCCTGCCCGGTGATTATGGTCTGGCGAGATGCCACACGTCACGAAAGCCGTCACCCGTGCGATCTCCGGGTTTCTGATCCTTGATCCAGCGATACAACGGTTTGCCCTTGAACGCCCATTGTCGGCTGCCGTCGTCCCGCATGATGATGCTCCAGGGGCCGTGAGCCATGCTTTCCTGTGTTGCCGAGAGCGGTGGCCAGTTGGCGGCGCAAGGGCCGTTGCATGCGCTCTTGTCCATGCTGTCCTTGTCAAAGGTATAGAGGCTCATGCCCTGGGAGTCGGTCAGTATTCCGTCGCGCGCGCTTGCGGGCATTTCCGAGTGACCTTGGTGCATGGTTCCGCATGCGGACAGGGACGCGGCAAGCGCCAGGGTGGTGAAGAAGTGTTTCATGCTCGTGTCTCCGGTTGAGGTGGCCGTCCGGTTTGTCGGCCGGTCATGCAGTGAACCGCTCGAGTCGCGCATTTATTCCGCCGCCTGCCACCGGACAGCTGCGTACGCGGGTCCGGTTGCGATCGGCTAGAATGCGCGGAATATCAATCAATATTTTTCGATCGCGCAAGCCTATGTCTGCCTCCATGAAGATTCATATCGACGACGTCCGAATCAAGGAAATCAAGGAGCTTGTGCCACCGGCGCACGTGCTGCGCGAATTTCCCGCGACGCCCCACTCTGCCGAAGTGGCCTTCGAGGCGCGTTCGGCAATTCATCGAATCCTTTTCGGCGCGGATGATCGGCTGCTGGTGATCATCGGCCCGTGCTCGATCCACGATACCGATGCGGCGATGGAGTACGCCCGCAGGCTCAAGACCGAGGCGGACCGTCTCAAGGACGACCTGCTGGTGGTCATGCGCGTCTACTTCGAAAAGCCGAGAACCACGGTGGGCTGGAAGGGGCTCATCAACGATCCGTATCTCGACAACAGTTTCCGCATCAACGAGGGTGTACGCTTGGCGCGCAAGGTACTGTGGGAGATCAATGAGCTCGGTCTTCCCGCCGGCACCGAATTCCTCGACATGATTACCCCGCAGTACATCGCCGACCTGATCAGTTGGGGTGCGATCGGCGCCCGTACCACCGAGAGCCAGGTCCATCGGGAGCTCGCATCGGGACTGTCGTGTCCGGTGGGCTTCAAGAATGGTACCGATGGCAACGTCAAGATCGCAGTCGACGCGATAAAGGCCGCCCAGGCGCCACACCATTTCCTGTCGGTGACCAAGGCAGGCCACTCGGCCATCGTGTCCACGCGTGGCAACGAGGATTGTCACGTGATCCTGCGCGGCGGCAAGGGGCCGAACTATGATGCCGAAAGTGTTGCGGCGGTGTGCAAGGATCTGGCCGCCTATGGTGTGCCCGGCAAGGTCATGATCGACTTTTCGCATGCCAACAGCTCGAAGAAGTATCAGCTCCAGCTCGAAGTGGCGCGCAACGTGTCGGCCCAGTTGACGGCCGGAGACGACCGCATCATCGGCGTGATGGTGGAGTCTCACCTCAAGGAAGGTCGCCAGGATCTCAAACCGGGCGTCGAGCTTGAGTACGGCAAGAGCATCACCGACGCGTGTATCGGCTGGGAGGACAGTGTGCAGGTGCTGGATATTCTCGCCGAGGCTGTGCGTGCGCGTCGGGTCAAGCGCGCCGCCCAGGGAGAGTGACGAAGCATGCGATGAACGCGGCGGGGTGGTGCGTGTCGTTCCTCCTGCTGTGCTTGGGCGGGCCGGGACCCGCCTTCGCGGAATCGCCCTCGGCGGTTGCGCCTCCATCGAGGCTGACCCGACTGGTGCCAGCGGAGGCGGTCGAAGGACAGGCCGCGCGGCAGTTCGGTCAGCTCAAGGAGACCGCTGCCCGCAAGGGTGCTCTGGTGCCCCGCGACGACCCCCGCATGCGACGACTGCGCGCCATTGCGGAACGGATCGTTCCCCAGGCGCTGACCTTCAATCCCCGTGCACGGCAGTGGCAGTGGGAGGTGGTGTTGATCGCCTCGAACGAGATAAACGCTTTCTGCATGCCTGGTGGAAAGATCGCTTTCTATACCGGAATACTGGATCGTCTCAAGCTCGACGAGAACGAGATTGCCGCGGTGATGGGGCACGAGATCGCGCACGCGCTGCAGGAGCATGCCCGCGAGCGGATCGCCAAAGGACAGTTGACGCAGCTTGGTGCCAGTCTCCTTGGAGAGCTCTTCGGAGGGGGGCGATATACCGACCTGTTCTCGGTCGGCGGCAATCTGCTGACCCTGAGGTTCTCGAGGGATGATGAAAGCGAGGCCGATATCGTCGGCCTCGAGCTCGCCGCGCGTGCTGGCTATGATCCCCGGGCCGGCATATCGTTGTGGCGGAAAATGAGCGCAGCCAATGCAGGTGGACCGCCGCAATGGTTGTCCACACATCCCTCGGGCAAGAATCGTATTGCTGAAATGCAGAAGCAGCTGCCGCGGGTGATGCCGATATACAGGCAGGCCGGTGGGCGAGGCTAGCGTTGTCGCTCCGGATGCCGACGCGGGTCCGCGGCATGACGCGGTCTCGGCCGTCCGCAAGATCATTCACTGCGATTGCGATTGCTTCTATGCGGCGATCGAGATGCGTGACGATCCCGCCCTGCGTGGCCGACCACTCGCGGTCGGTGGTCGCGCCGAAACACGCGGGGTGGTCGCGACCTGCAACTACGAGGCGCGTGCCTACGGTGTTCATTCCGCGATGTCCAGTGCGCGGGCCTTGCGGCTATGTCCGCAGCTCATCCTGCTGCCGCCGGATTTCGAGCGATATCGCGCCGCCTCCCGGCAGATCCTGGACATCTACCGCGACTATACGGCGCTCGTCGAGCCCCTGTCGCTCGATGAGGCCTACCTTGACGTAAGCGGTGTCGAGCGTTGCCGCGGCAGTGCAACCCTCATGGCGGCCGAGATCCGCGGGCGGATATATGAAGAAGTCGGAATCACGGCTTCGGCCGGGATCGCACCGAACAAATTCATTGCCAAGGTCGCGAGTGACTGGAACAAACCGGACGGCCAGTTCGTCGTGCGTCCCGAAGAGGTCGACGCGTTCGTCGCAGCCCTGCCCGTAGGAAAGTTGTTTGGGGTCGGCAAAGTGACCGCAGCGAGGATGAGCCGGCTCGGGATTGAATCATGCGGCGACCTGCGGAGCTGGTCGCTGGCGGATCTGACGCATCGCTTCGGCAGCTTCGGAGCCCGTCTGTACCGCTTGTGCCGTGGCATCGACGACCGGCCCGTAGCGCCAGAGCGGCCGCGCAGATCCTTGTCCGTCGAGACGACCTATGCATCTGATCTGCCCAATGTCGCCGCTTGCGTGCAGGCGCTGACGCCCCTGATCGAAGAGTTTGGTGGGCGTTTTGCCCGTCTTCGTCAGCCCCCGTCGATCAACAAGGTTTTCGTCAAGATACGCTTCGACGATTTTTCCCACACCACGGCCGAATGCTCGGCGAGCGGGCCCGACGAACGCCTGTGGCGCAATTTGCTCGACACCGCGGTGAACCGCAAGAGCAGGGGGGTGCGATTGATCGGGGTTGGCGTGCGATTTGCCGAGCCGGAGCCTTCTTGCGACGCGCATCAGGCGTCGTTGTTTCCTGCCGAGGGCTGAGGTTGGTTGCCTGCAAGCTGCGGTCGCAGCTTGCAGGCATCGCGATCAGACCCGCGGGCGAGGCATCTCTCGTCCGATTTCGACGATCTGATCGGGCAGGTTGAGGCGGGATTCGATTACCGTGAGCGCCGAGCCCGCGATCTCGACCCTGTCACCCACGATTTCGCAACTAAGTCTGCCACCGCGAAGCGAACACTGGAACGCGTCGAGACGGGTCTTGCCCAGGCGCTCCGCCCAGAACGGGGTGAGCGCGCAGTGGGCAGAGCCGGTGACCGGATCTTCCGGTACGCCTTTCGCCGGCGCGAAGAAGCGGCTCACGAAATCGCAGCTGTCTCCCGGTGCCGTGGCGATCAGGCCCCATTCCGGAAGCCGGGCAAGGGCGGTCATGTCAGGCCGCAATCGTCGGACCGACTGCTCCGCGTCGAACAGGGCGAGATAGTAGTCACGCGACAGCCACAGTTCGCGTGGGGCCATGCCGAGCGCGGCGGTGATGCTGGCGTCGTCACGCAGGCGCACGGCCGGCCAGGCCGGCAGGTCGATGATGATCCGCTCGTCTGCCTTCCGCGCCCTCAGCCGGCCACTGCGGGTCTGAAAGAGGACTTCCGGGGCCGCCCAGTTCATGTGGTGAAACAGTACGTGCGCGCTTGCCAGTGTGGCATGGCCACACAGATCGACTTCACTGGTCGGGGTAAACCAGCGCAGGTCGAAATGGCTTCCGGCAGGTACAAAAAAAGCGGTTTCCGAAAGGTTGTTCTCGTTGGCCAGCGCTTGCATCAAGGGATCGGGCAGCCATTCGGAAAGCGGGCACACCGCCGCGGGATTGCCCTGGAATGGTTTGTCCGAGAACGCATCGACCTGATACTGCAATAGATGCATGAGGCGGGTTCCTGCTTGCTCAGGCGTTTTTGCCCTTCTGCCAGAGTACGTCTCCGCGCCCACCTGCCCGGTTGAGTACGCGACCGAGAACGAACAGCAGGTCGGAGAGCCGATTGAGGTATTGGCGCGGTCCTTCGTTGACCTCTTCTTCCTGCGCGAGTGCCACTACCGCCCGTTCGGCCCTTCTGCAGACGGTGCGGGCATGATGGGCCAAGGCCGCGGCACGGGTGCCACCGGGCAGGATGAAATCCTTGAGCGGCTCGAGGTCTGCATTCAACGCATCCAGTTCGGTTTCGAGCTTGTCCACCTGTGACGCGGTGATCATCTGCATGCCGGGAATGCAGATCTCGCCGCCGAGGTCGAAAAGATCGTGCTGCACGTCGGTGAGCAGTGCTCGCACTCCTTCGGGGAGTTCTTCGCACAACAGCAGTCCCACGATTGCGTTGAGTTCGTCCACCTCGCCCAGGCTGTCGATGCGAAGGCTGTTCTTCGGAACCCTGTTTCCATTGCCAAGGCCGGTTGTTCCTGCGTCTCCGGTTCGCGTGTAGATCTTTGATAGACGGTGTCCCATTATTTCTGTTTCCACATGAATATCGGTCGATTATAGGTGAAGGCGGAGATTCGGCTGGTTTCATGGAACCGCGTCCCGAGGTGGAAGCCGTCGAGCGTGGGCATCGGGGTTCCCCGGAAGCCGTTTTAGCCGTGCGTTCTGCGGGCCATGGTCGGCGGACCCGATCGTTCGCTCCGCCCGGCAATCTCCCTCGGGGAGAGATGCATCAGGTACAATCCGCCGGCTGTCCAGCGTGTTGCCGGACGGGTTTCCAATCAGACGGTCAGCCATGAAAAGCGCCGAAATCCGCGAAAAATTCCTCAAATTCTTTGAGTCCAAGGGCCATCAGATCGTTGCATCTAGCTCTCTGGTGCCGCACGAGGATCCGACCCTGTTGTTTACCAACGCGGGCATGAACCAGTTCAAGGACGTCTTCCTTGGCTTCGACAAGCGTACCTACAGCCGCGCGACGACCTCCCAGAAGTGCGTACGCGCGGGCGGAAAACACAATGATCTCGAGAACGTCGGCTACACCGCGCGACATCACACTTTCTTCGAGATGCTGGGCAATTTCAGCTTCGGAGACTATTTCAAGCATGACGCCATCGCCTACGCCTGGGAGCTGCTGACCGAGGTTTTCAAGCTGCCCAAGGACAAGCTGTGGGTGACGGTCTACGCCGAGGACGACGAGGCCTACGACATCTGGACCAAGACCGTTGGCGTGCCGGCCGAGCGGGTGATCCGCATCGGTGACAACAAGGGCGCGCGTTACGCCTCCGACAACTTCTGGATGATGGGCGACACCGGCCCCTGTGGCCCGTGCACCGAGATCTTCTACGATCACGGCGCCGACATCTGGGGTGGTCCCCCGGGCTCGCCCGAGGAAGACGGTGACCGCTACATCGAGATCTGGAACAACGTGTTCATGCAGTTCAACCGGGACGAGGCCGGCGTCATGCACCCGCTGCCCAAGCCCTCGGTCGATACGGGCATGGGCCTGGAGCGTATCTCGGCCGTGCTGCAGCACGTGCACAGCAACTACGAGATCGACCTGTTCCAGAACCTGATCGCGGCCGCCGCGCGTGAAACCCGCTGTGCCGATCTGACCAGCCCCAGCCTCAAGGTGCTGGCCGACCATATCCGTGCCTGTTCTTTCCTGCTGGCTGATGGTGTCATCCCAGGCAACGAAGGCCGCGGCTACGTATTGCGCCGCATCATCCGCCGCGCCATCCGCCACGGCTACAAGCTCGGCGCCCGCGCTGCCTTCTTCCACAAGCTGGTGCCGGACCTGGTGGTCGAGATGGGCGCCGCCTACCCGGAACTGACGGCGGCCCAGGTCAAGGTGATGGAGATCCTCAAGCAGGAAGAGGATCGCTTCTTCGCCACCATCGAGAACGGCATGGCCATCCTCGAGGCCGAACTTACGGCCATGAAGGCAGCCGGCAAGACCGTATTCGACGGCGAGACCGCATTCAAGCTGCACGACACCTACGGTTTTCCGCTCGACCTGACTGCCGACGTGTGTCGCGAACGCGAGGTGACCGTCGATGCCGCTGCCTTCGACGCTGCGATGGCGCGCCAGAAGGAGCAGGCACGTGCTGCAGGCAAGTTCAAGATGGCCGCCAACCTGGAATACGAAGGTCCGGCCACCGCCTTCCAAGGCTACGATACGCTGGAAGCTGCCGGCAATGTGCTGGCCCTCTACAAGGATGGCGCGTCGGTCAATGAACTGAACGAGGGGGAGATGGGCGTGGTGGTGCTCGACAACACCCCATTCTACGCGGAATCCGGCGGCCAGGTGGGCGATCGTGGCGAACTGCGCTCCAGCCACGGCATCTTTGCCGTGGAGGACACGCAAAAGATTCAGGCCGCTGT
The DNA here is from genome assembly GCF_009800965.1 of Cognatazoarcus halotolerans. Classification (GTDB taxonomy): domain Bacteria; phylum Pseudomonadota; class Gammaproteobacteria; order Burkholderiales; family Rhodocyclaceae; genus Cognatazoarcus; species Cognatazoarcus halotolerans. The sequence goes on from NZ_WUAF01000006.1 coordinate 99,440, forward strand.
GTTCGGCCATCATGGCGTGGTGAAGACCGGCAAGCTCACCGTGGGCAATGGCGTCACCGCGCGTGTGGATACGGCTGCCCGTGCCGCCACGGCGCGCAACCACTCGGTCACCCACATCATGCACAAGGCCCTGCGGGAAGTGCTCGGAGCCCACGTGCAGCAGAAGGGGTCGCTGGTCGATCCCGACAAGACGCGTTTTGACTTCGCTCACACCCAGCCGATGACACGAGCCGAAATTCGTGAGGTGGAGCGCCGTGTCAACGCCGAGCTTCTCGCCAATACCGCGACCTCGGCGGAGGTGATGCCGCTCGAGGCTGCCCAGCAATCCGGCGCGATGATGCTATTCGGGGAAAAGTACGCTGACGAGGTGAGGGTACTGTCGATTGGTAGTTCCAAGGAGCTGTGCGGCGGTACCCATGTTGCCCGAACTGGCGATATCGGCCTCTTCCGGATAACCACCGAGGGCGGCGTGGCCGCAGGCGTCCGCCGGATCGAAGCGGTGACGGGCGGGAATGCGCTGACGTTGGTGCAGCACCAGGAGGATCTGCTCGATGCGATCACTGGAACCCTCAAGGCCCAGCCCAACGAGTTGCTTGCCCGTGTGAGCCAGGTAGTCGACAACGTCCGCGCGCTCGAGAAGGAAATTTCGCGTCTCAAGAGCAAGCTGGCATCCAGCCAAGGAGACGATCTCGCCGCTCAGGCGGTCGAGATCAAGGGTGCGAAGGTACTGGCGGCAATGCTTGATGGCGCCGATGTTCCGACCTTGCGTGAAACGATCGACAAGCTCAAGGACAAGCTTGGCTCCGCGGTCGTCCTGCTCTCGTCGGTCAGTGAAGGAAAGGTGAGCCTGATTGCGGGGGTCACAGCAGACCTGACGGCCCGGACCAAGGCGGGTGAACTCGTGAATTTCGTTGCCCAGCAGGTCGGTGGCAAGGGCGGTGGCCGACCGGACATGGCCCAGGCGGGGGGGACACAACCTGAGAATCTGCCGACGGCGCTGGCCAGCGTGGCCGGCTGGGTCGAGGGCAAACTCTGATGCGCCACACGGTCGCCGCAGCGAGCCTCGTGCTCGCGAGCATGGCCGCAATGGGCGGCGAGGGCTCGGTGATCGATGCCACGACAGCGGACGGCCACGCCGTTCGTCTGCTGCCCAATGGTCGCTGGGAATACCGCGACGCGGAGCGGCAGGCGGAGGCCGCGCGTGTTGCCGAGACCTATCCGGAGAATCATCTGCGACCCAAGGATGCACAGGGCGGCTGGTTTGGTACCCGCTACATCATGCCGGGCGACCCTGACTACAACCGCGGTTCGCTAAATCCGAAAACGCGTTGAATGCGGTGAGGCCGGCGCGGCGTGCCGGCCTCACCGCAAGGCCACCGGTTTCGGATCGGGGCCGGTGGCGCTGTGGATTAGGGCTGCTTTTTTGGCTTCGGGCCCTCGCCCGGTGCGTTTGTCATCGACTCGATCTGGTCGAGCGTTTTCTGGGCTTCCTGCCGCCACCGGTCGCCAAGCGCCAACGCCTGTCTTGCCGTTCTGCGTGCGGCTGCGATGTGGCCCTGTTTGGCGAGAATGAACGCGAGGTTGTTGAGTATCGCACCGTCTTCCGGATGGGTTTTCGACGCGGCTTCGAAGGCCTGACGGGCGCCGTCGAGGTCTCCCGATTCGTAGGCGGCGTTGCCAAGGCCGATGGCCAGAGGCAGATTGTCCGGCCAGCGTTGCAAAGCGGCGTAGTAGGCACTGCGCGCATTGGCGGTGGTGGCGAGACGTGCGAACGCGAGGGTGGCGTCCTGAGTCGCCTGTTCGTCGGCGCTGACCGCCAGTTTCCCCGGCGGCAAAGCGACGAAAGCCCATCGGTCGCTACGGTTCCATGTATGCATGAAGGTGTTGAGGCTCATCACCTGCCGAGCGGTCGTACCCGAGCGGAGCACGATCTCGCCGCGGTCGAGATCGTAGCCGATTGCCACCGCGTAATGCCAGGACGGGATCCAGGAGAGACCCAGATTGAGCAGCACCAGTACAGGATTGCCGGCTGCCAGTTCTGCGAGCAGGGCGTCGATTCGATCGGGAAGCACGAAGGCCACGGCACCGTTGCGTCTGGCAGCGGCCAGCATCTCGATCTGGAAGCTGCCCTTGCGTGCAGGAACGTAGACCTCGTCGACGAGCTTGTCCGGGGCGGCCTCGATGCCGATGGCGCCCAGGGAGGTGGCCAGCGCAGCGGGGCCGCACTGATATTTTTCCTGTGGGTAGAACGGCGTAGCAGCCAGCTCGACCTGACGCTCAACGGAGCTCGATTCGAGCGCGGGTCGCAGACCCGTGGCGGCACAGCCGCCAAGTGCGACGACTGCAACCGCAAGCAGCCAGTTGCGCAGCCGTCGCCGGAGTTGCTGCGGCCTCAACGGACCGAGCGGGTGAACGGGAAGATCTTCGTGAAACCGAGGATGTCGGTCAGCAGCAGGACAAAGAACACCAGCAGGATCGCGCCGAGGACATCACCACCAGCCGGCGCGGAATCCATGTTGGCCGCCAGCTTTTGTGCATCCTCCGCGCTCAGCGACGCGGCCCGCTCTGCAGCGAGTGCAGGATCAACACCCTGGCGTACGAGCTCCGCCTGCACATCGGGCCTGGCGAGAAGCTCCTGGAGGCGCGCATGGGCATCCCGGGACGCCGGTTGTTCGACCTGAGCGCGAGCAACGTCTTCGGCGCCCACGAGCGCGGCCGAGGCGCTCTGCGCGAAGCCGGTGATTGCGATACTGAAGGCAATGTAGAGATGAGCCGTCCGCTTGAGCATGATGTTGATCTCCCTGACTGAGTTGTTCGCTGAGTGTTTGCGTTGGGTGGGCTAGCGCGTAGATCATAGCGATCGGCGAGCCGGGCGTCACGGCAGATTGGTAACAGCAGATGTTCGAGGCAATGCCGGACAGCGATCACTTTGCGGGCAATCGTTCTTCACGACCGTGCCGGTGCTCAGAAAGGCAGTGAAATCCCCGGCCAGATACCTTCGATTGCATGCCGGAAATCCGCCTTGATGCGCTCGATCCCCTCCTCGGTATCGGCCTCGAAGCGCAATACCACGACGGGCGTGGTGTTCGAGGGGCGGGCGAGCCCAAAGCCGTCGGCGTATTCGACGCGCACGCCGTCGAGCGTGAGAATGTTCTGGGCGCCGTCGAAGCGGGCCTCGGCCTTGAGCTTGTTTACCAGCGCGAACGGTTCCCCTTCGTTCATCTTGATATTGAGTTCCGGTGTGCTGATGGCGTTCGGCAGCGCCCTCAGCACTGCACTCGGATCGGCGCTGCGAGAGAGGATCTCCAGCAGCCGCGCGGCCGTGTAGAGGCCATCGTCGAAGCCGTACCAGCGCTCCTTGAAGAACACATGACCGCTCATTTCCCCGGCCAGGGGGGCGCCGGTTTCCTTGAGCTTGGCCTTTACCAACGCGTGACCGGTATTCCACATCAGCGGTTCGCCGCCGCGTTCGCGGATCCAGCCGGCGAGGTTGCGGGTGCACTTCACGTCGTAGATGATCTGCCCACCCGGGACGCGCGAGAGTACGTCCTCGGCGAAGAGCATGAGCTGACGATCAGGGTAGATGATTTCCCCATCCTTGGTTACGACGCCGAGCCGGTCGCCATCGCCATCGAAGGCGAGACCGATCTCGGCGTCGGTTTCCCTGAGTGCGCGAATGACGTCCTCGAGATTTTCCGGTTTCGACGGGTCCGGGTGATGATTGGGGAAGTTGCCGTCGACTTCGCAGAACAGCTCGACAAGCTCGCAACCGAGCTTGCGGAACAGTTCGGGAGCGACGGCTCCGGCAACCCCATTGCCGCAATCGATGACCACTTTCATTGGCCGGGTCAGTTTGACGTCCGAGACGACTCGCTCGATGTAGGCCGGAACGACGTCGGCGCTGCTGAGTGCGCCGCTGCCGAATGCGAAATCGTCTTCAGCGATGCGGCGACGCAGGTCCTGAATCATCGTTCCGTAGAGCGTCTCGCCGCCAAGTACCATTTTCAGACCGTTGTAGTCTGGTGGGTTATGGCTGCCGGTGACCGACACGCAGGAGTCCGCGCCAAGCTGATATGCGGCGAAATAGGTGAGCGGTGTCGGAACGCAACCGATGTCGATCACGTCGACACCTGCCGCACGGATTCCGTCGGCCAACGCACCTGCAAGCGCCGGCCCTGAGAGGCGTCCGTCGCGGCCAACCGCGATGCATTGCTGCCGGCGGGCACGTGCTTCGGAGCCGAGGGCATGGCCGATTGCCCTTGCGGCGGTCGGGGTTAGAACCGTGTCCACGATGCCGCGTATGTCGTAGGCCTTGAAGATCTCGGGTGCGGGAAGAGGGTATCTGGGCTGGCTCATGGGATTTCCGTCAGGTTCGGGCAGGAGGCATTATTGCAAAGCAGCATCGACTTGTCTCGCCGCGGTTACGATGGCTGGGTGTGGCACCTGGCTGCCCGTCAGCTGAAAGTGGGCAAGTACTCGACGGGGCAGCCATTGCAGGTGGCCAGGCCAGCGGCCGTCCAGGAAGCCGACGTGGCCGCCCGAAACCGGTGTTTCGAAGCGGACGGCGGGGGACAGTTCGGAGATCTCGGGGAGGGCCGGAATTGGCACGAACGGGTCGTTGCGAGCGTTGATCAGGAGCGTCGGTACGGTGATATGCCGTAACCAGGGCCTGCTCGATGCACGCGTCCAGTAATCGTCGGCACTGTGAAATCCGTGCAACGGCGCCGTGTAGGCATCGTCGAATTCATGCAGCGTTCTTGCCTGTCGCACCGCATCCAGGTCGCACGGGCCACCGATGCTGCCCAGTTTGTGCAGTGCCTTGCGCTTCAATGTTGCGAGGAAGTTGAGGGTGTAGATCCGGTTGAATCCCGCGCCGAGTGCGTGGCCGGATATGTTGAGATCGAGTGGTGGGCAGACGGCCGCCGCGGCGTCGATCAGCCCGGTCGCCCCTAAGCTCTGCTCACCGAGCCACTTGAGCAGCGCGTTGCCACCCAGAGATACCCCGACCGCATAGCGGGGAATGTCCGCATGAATGGCCGCGATGCGGCGCAGAATCCAGTCGACTTCGTCACTGTCGCCGGAATGATAGGCACGCTCAAGACGATTGGGTTCGCCGGAACAGCCGCGGAAATGCGGTACCACGCCGTTCCAGCCGATCCGGGATAGTTCGCGCATCAATGCTCGCGCATAGTGCGAGCGACTTGAGCCCTCGAGGCCGTGAAACAGCACGACGAGCGGTGCTCCCGGCCGATCTGTCAGCCAATCAAGATCGATGAAATCCCCGTCGGGCGTTTCCCACCGCTCTCTCCGATAACTGGGTGCCGGGCCCTTGCGCGCGAGCGGGAAAATCGTCTGGAGATGTGCTCCGGGGAGCCAGGGCGGTGCCTGATAGGGCGCAGTGCCGTTGTTCTTGTCAGTGAAGCGTATGTCGGGCTTCGTCATGCGTGGGGTGTTCCTCTGCCGGCAGGGGCGAGGCGTGATGCAGCACCATTCTCCAGCCCTGAGGACCCCGAATGTAGATGTTCGTGGCGAGGACTGGTGTCGGACGGTGGCTGGAAATTCCTTCCATGCTGATCTCTTCGATCAGGCTACGAACGATGAACATCGGGCTTTCCTGAACGAGAAGTTCGGACAGCTTTATCCGCAGCCGCGGGCCGCCGGCAAAGAGCTGCTGCCACGCATCACGAATTGCCGGCATGCCGTGCAGGCGGGGGCCGCCCGGATGGATGCAGACAGGTTCGTCATCCTCGGACCATACGGCCATCATTGCATCGAGATCGGCGCGGGCGAGTGCATCATAGAAGGCGGTCTCGACTTCTTCGGCGGAAGAGAAGAAGGGCGTACTCATGGCGATGGATGATCCCGGAAAAAAATGGCCGGCGCAGACGAAGCACCGGCCATCTGTTTGAAGCGACGCGAACGCCGCTGCGTCAGTGATGCCCTTTCGGGCGTTCGCCGGTGAACACGTAGTGTGCGCTGCAGTATGGGCACACCGCTTCACCTTCCTTGAGGACGTCGAGGAAAACCCGCGGGTGGCGCGCCCAGAGCGGGGCTCCGGGTTGCGGGCAGTGCAGCGGCAGGTCCGCGGCGGAAACCGGGATGGTCTGTTCCTTGGATTGGGTGTCGGTCATGGCGCGCTCGCTCAGATAAAGGAAAGCCAGTGTTCGTATTCGGGGGCGCGGCCATTGACGATATCGAAGAAGCGCGACTGCAGCTTTTCGGTAATCGGTCCGCGGGTGCCGCTACCGATGACCCGGTTGTCCAGCTCGCGGATTGGCGTGACTTCTGCTGCCGTGCCGGTGAAGAAGGCTTCGTCGGCGATGTAGATGTCGTCGCGCGTGAGCCGTCGGGGCTGGACTTCGAGGCCGAATTCACGTGCGACCTGAATGACCGAATCGCGGGTGATGCCGGTCAGTGCCGAGGCGATTTCGGGTTCATAGATCTTGCCGTCCTTGACAACGAACAGATTCTCCCCCGCCCCCTCGGCAACGAAGCCCTGGGTATCCAGGAGGAGCGCTTCATCATATCCGTCCTGAGTTGCCTCAAGGTTGGCGAGAATGGAGTTTGCGTAGGTGGTGGCGACCTTCGCCCGCGGCATCGTGACGTTGACGTGATGGCGTGCGAACGAGGAGGTGCGTACGCGGATGCCGTTCTTGAGGCCGTCTTCGCCGAGATAAGCGCCCCATGGCCAGGCGGCGATCGCCACGTGGACGGTTGAGCCTCGGGTCGAAATGCCCATTTTCTCCGAACCATAGAAAGCGATGGGCCGCAGGTAACAGGATTCGAGTTTGTTGGCGCGGACAACCTCGAGTTGCGCTTCCATCAGTTGCTCGATGGAGTAGGGCAGGTTCATGAGGTAGATCTTGCCTGAGTTGATCAGTCGCTGGGTGTGTTCACGCAGGCGGAAGATTGCCGTGCCGTTGACGGTGTTGTATGCCCGTACGCCTTCGAAGACCGACAGCCCATAGTGCAGTGAATGGGTCAGCACATGGGTCGTGGCATCGCGCCACGGCACCATTTTGCCGTCGTACCAGATGAAGCCGTCGCGGTCGGCCATGGACATGTTGGAATCTCCAGCGTTGCGTTTGATCGAGACCGGCAATTCTAGCGGATTTGCCGAATGGCAGAAACGGGCGTGAGCGTGGCGCAACAGTTAGAATGCCGGGCATGGAAAGAAGCTGGAAACCAAACGTCACGGTGGCCGCGGTTGTGGAGCGGGGTGGTCGTTTCCTGCTGGTCGAAGAAGAGACCGTGGACGGGCTGCGGTTCAACCAACCGGCCGGGCATCTCGAGCGGGGTGAATCGCTGGTCGAGGCCGTGGTGCGGGAGACGCTGGAAGAGACTGCCCATGGCTTCGTGCCGAATGCACTGGTCGGCATCTATCAGTGGCCGCGGCCCGACGGCGAAATCACCTACCTGCGGTTCGCCTTTTGTGGCGAGGCCGGAATGTGCGACCCGGCGCGCAAGCTCGACGACGGTATCGTACGGGCTGTATGGATGAGCTTCGACGAGATCAGCGCGTGTCGCGCGCGCCACCGTAGCCCGTTGGTGTTGCAATGTATCGAAGACTTTGTGGCTGGTCGCCGCTACGGACTCGAGTTGCTCCGTCATTATCGGGAATAGAGGTGCTACGTCGCGTGCTCTGGCTTGTTGTGCTGCTGACGGCGCCGGTGCGGGCTGCTGAGCTCGACATTTGCTTCAATTACGGTTGTCAGAACGAGGCTCGCGTGAGCTTCGAGGACTCCTTGATCGAACGACAGGTGACCTACGTGCAGCAGGCCGGGAGCGCGCAGGATGAGCGAAGACGTCTCGCCGAGGTCGTTGGCTTGCTTTATCGGGAAGCGGGCAGGCAGTCTCCGATCCACGCGGACCGCAAGGGCGATTACCTGGACGAGGGCGTATATGGAAAGATGGACTGCATCGATCATTCCGAATCGACCACCCGCATGCTGGCAATGCTCGAGGCGAGCGGGGCGATGCGTTTTCATCGCCTGATTGGTCAGCAGCGCCGTAGTTTTCTCATTTTTCAGCATTTCTCGGCTGCACTCGAGGAACTGGAAGTCCCGCTTGCCCGACCGGCTTCAGTGGATCCGGTCGCGGATTATGTGCCTTATCTCTTGGTACTGTGCGATTGTGAGGACTTGATCGCCAAGCAAGGGACAGATATGGAAAAGACATCGGCTGTTGCCGGGCGGAGCGTGGAATTGCCGCGTTTCGTGATCGACAGCTGGTTCGTGGAACATGGAGAGCCGGCGGTGATATTGCCGTTAGGTGCCTGGCTTGGGGGAGAAGGACCGAATGTCCAGTGATAAAGATCCGAATGGTATGACCGTTGTGGTCGGCATGTCTGGCGGCGTCGACTCGTCGGTGGCTGCCCTGCTGCTCAAGCGACAGGGTTACAAGGTCGTCGGCCTGTTCATGAAGAACTGGGAAGACGACGATGATTCCGAATATTGCTCCACCCGTCAGGATCTCGTCGATGTCGCGTCTGTCGCGGATGTGCTCGGCATCGATCTTGAAGTGGTCAACTTTTCGAAGGAATACAAGGACCGGGTGTTTGCCGAGTTTCTTGCCGAGTATGAGGCGGGTCGCACGCCGAACCCCGATATCCTCTGCAACAGCGAAATCAAGTTTCGCTGCTTTCTCGACCACGCAATGCAGCTTGGCGCTGACAAGATCGCCACTGGCCATTACGCGCAGGTGCGTGAATGGTCGAACGACGGCCGTACCGACTTTCAACTGCTGAAGGCCGAAGACGGGACCAAGGATCAGAGCTATTTCCTCTATCGCCTGAACCAGGCTCAGCTTTCAAAGACCCTCTTTCCGCTTGGTCAGCTATACAAGCGAGAGGTCCGGAAAATGGCGGCTGCAGCGGGTCTACACGTCCACGACAAGAAGGATTCAACCGGTATCTGCTTTATCGGAGAGCGCCCGTTCCGGGAATTCCTGATGCGCTACCTGCCGACCGAACCCGGTGAAATCCGCAGCTTCGACGACAATCGGGTACTCGGAGAGCATCAAGGGCTGATGTACCACACGATCGGTCAGCGCAAGGGATTGCACATAGGCGGAATCAAGGGAAATCAGGATGATGCCGGAGAGCACGATGCCTGGTATGTCGTCAGCAAGGACATGGCTGCAAACGTGCTTTATGTCGTGCAGGGGCACGATCACACGGCACTGCTTCGCGATCGCTTGACTGCGACGCAGTTGTCCTGGGTGTCAGGTAGGGAGCCGCGAACTCACTGGGTGTACACCGCCAAGCCGCGCTACCGCACGCCGGACATGCCTTGCGAAATCGATGCGCTCGGCGAGGGCCGTGCAGAAATAGCCTTTGCGCAGCCACAGTGGGCGCTTACACCGGGGCAGAGCGTTGTGGTTTACGAATCGAAGGTGTGTCTTGGTGGAGGCGTGATCGATCTCTAGCCCCTGTGATTTGTAAGCGAACGAAAACGCCGACAGCTCTCCGATACAGCAAAGTATCGCCGCATTAAGAAAATTTTCAGTAAAAACAGACCCTTGCTTCAATTCTGTGGGCTGCTGACTGATCGTCCGATACGTAACCGGTAACAGCTTTTGTTCGGGCTCCACCTCGAAGGCCTGCATACTGCATCCCGATTCTGGATCGGAGAATGATGTATGCGCAGGGTTGCAAGTGTGGTTCTCATGTGGGGCTGTCTGAGTGCCGGTGCAATGGCGGGCGATGTCGGCACTGCCTTGGGTGGCGGCCTGGGGGCGGCGGCAGGTGCCGTGATCGGTCACTCCGTTGGTGGTAAGGATGGCGCAGTACTGGGTGGCGCGGTTGGCGGCGCGGTCGGTGCTGCGGCGGGCAACGACGGACGTGGAAAGAGCGGCGCGATGCTTGGCGGTGCGTTGGGCGGCGCAGGTGGCGCGGCCCTGGGGGGAACTGCGGGTGCCGCGATCGGCGGGGCGGCCGGCGCGGTCGTCGGCAAGAATGTTTCCGAGTCAGGTTCGGGACGAGCCCGAGAACGTAACGTGTATCGTGAGCGGGTCGACTACCGCGACGATGGTGATCGTCGCGGGCGTGGTCACAAGTACGGTCATTACAAGAAGCATTCACGCCATCATCATCGGGATTGAACTTCCGAAACAGAAAAAGTGGAACGGCGCCATCTGGCGCCGTTCCACTTTCTGCAATTGGTATCCGGGGTGTCGGGACCGCTCAAACCTGCGTGCAATCGCTCGCGAGAGGTTTGTTGCGATGACCATCGAGCAAAATGCTCTTCCACGGAAGATCGATCCATACAAGGCCGCTTCCTGCATCCTCGTAGCGTGGCAGGCCGGAATAGGAGTGGTTGCGGCTGAGATCGTAGTGGCCGCCGCCCCATCCGATGCGTACGTGGTTCGCATTCTCCCGGTCGCGCAGTACTTCAACCTTCTGGCCCATGTCGCACCGATAGGTACCGCTCGCGAGGTCGAAATTGAGTTGCTGATCCCCGCCTGCTTTGGGCAGCTCGGAAGAGACCGACTTTTCCGCCGTTGGCGCTGGTGGTGCGGTCGTGCAGGCAGCGAGCAGGGAAAGCATGAAAGGCAGTGCGATGCGGCGGAGATACATGGTTCCTGATCCGGGCGGGACGATGAAGCTGGATATTCTAGCTACATCCGCGGTGACGGGTTGTTTCCGGAACATCACTTTACGTATTTCGTCTCCATGGCCTAACCGGACTGTACGTTCTGCAATTCCCTGGGTAGCGGGAAGGTGACTCTTTCCGGTACCCCTTCGAGAGACCGTACGGAAGTCCCGCCGAGGCTCTTGAGCCGATCGATCACGGCGGCAACCAATACCTCGGGGGCGGATGCCCCTGCCGTTACGCCGATCCGGCGCTTGCCTTCGAGCCAGGCCGGATCGATGTCCTCGGCGTTGTCGACAAGATAGGCCGGCACGCCACGCAATTCGGCGACTTCCCTGAGCCGGTTCGAGTTGGAACTGTTGAGCGAGCCCACCACGAATACGACGTCCGCCTGCGGCGCCATGAATTTCACGGCGTCCTGGCGATTCTGCGTGGCATAGCAGATGTCGTCCTTTTTCGGGCCAATGATCGCCGGAAATCGCTTGCGAAGCGCGTCAACGATCGCGGCTGCGTCGTCCATCGACAAGGTTGTCTGGGTGACATATGCCAGCATGTCGGGATTAGCAACCTGCAGGGTCGCAACATCGGCAACCGTTTCGGCAAGGTGGATCCCGTCCTTCACCTGGCCCATGGTGCCCTCGACCTCGGGGTGCCCTTTATGGCCGATCATCACCAGCTCCCGTCCCTGTTCGCGCATTCTGGCGACCTCGAGATGCACCTTGGTGACGAGTGGGCAGGTGGCATCGAACACCTGCAGGCCTCTCGCCTGAGCTTCCGAGCGCACCGACTGGGGAACGCCGTGGGCACTGAACACCACGGTATTCCCCGGTGGCACGTCGCTGAGATCCTCGATGAACACGGCGCCCTTGGCGCGCAGTCCATCCACCACGAACTTGTTGTGTACGACCTCGTGACGCACGTAGATCGGCGCCCCGAAGCGTACCAGCGCCCGCTCCACGATCTCGATCGCGCGTTCGACACCGGCGCAGAAACCGCGTGGGTTGGCGAGCAGAATTTCCTTGTCGTTCATCATTGCCTCTGCCGGAAGGTCCGGGTTACAGGATTCCGATCACTTCCACGTCCAGACGGATCGATTTTCCCGCGAGCGGGTGATTGAAGTCGATCACCGCGATCTCGTCATCTACCTCGCGGACCAGCCCTTGATAGCGGGAGCCGTCCGGTGCCGTGAATTCCATGATGCTCATTGCCTCGATTTCGCTTTCCATCATGTCTGCACGCCGCACGCGTTCGACGAGCTCGGGCTTGTGAGTACCGAAAGCCTGCTCGGGTTCAAGCAGGAAACTCTGGAACTTGCCGACTTCCATGCCGGTGAGACAAGCCTCGAGGCTGGGCAGGATCTCGCCGGCGCCCAGTTGCAATGTGGCCGGTGTGCCTGCGAAAGTGTCGATCACTGAGGGGCCGCCCTCGAGTGCGATTCGGTAGTTTAGGGTGACGAGGCTATTCGGAAGAACGGTCTGGATCACGAAATCTTCTCCGGGGACGACGCGCCGCGCTGTCCCTTCAGTTGGCCGACCAGCATGAGGACGACGCCCAGCGTGATGGCGGAATCGGCAAGGTTGAATGCTGGCCAGCCATAGCGGCCAACGTGAAAATAAAGAAAATCGACCACGGCGCCAAATACGAAACGATCGATTACGTTGCCCACCGCACCGCCGATGATCAGCGAAAAGGCTGTCGGCAAAAGGGTTTCGTCCTGATGGTGCCGCAGCAAGGAGAGGAGCCAGCTGCAGATCGCGAAGGCCAGTATGATGAAGAACCAGCGTTGCCAACCAGAGTGGTGAGCCAGAAAACTGAAGGCCGCGCCCGGGTTGAAGACCAGCACGAGATCGAAGAATCCCGTTACGGGAACGTTCTCGCCAAAGTTCAGCACGGCCATGATCCAGTACTTGCTCGCCTGATCGAGTGCGGCAACAAGCACGGCGAGGCCCAACCACCCGGCCAGGCGCGGGGTCATCGCCATGCTCCGTGTCGGGCTTGATCAGGCATGGGTACGCTCCTCACCGTCGCCGAAGAGGTTGCTGCCGCACCGGGCGCAGATTGTCGGGTGTTCGGCATTTGTCCCGACGTCCGGTGAGTAGTGCCAGCAGCGTTCGCACTTCGCATGTGTGCTGGGGGTGGCGAGAATAGTCTCGTCGTCTGCCGTGGTCGCCAGCGTGAGCCGGGCGGAAGAGGTCATGAGCGTAAATTTGAGATCGTCGCCGAGTGATGCCAGCGCCACATGTTTGTCCCCGGTCAGCGTGAGGCTGAGCTCTGCCTGAAGCGACGAGCCGACCTTGCCTTCGGTCCTCAGGCCCTCGATGACCTTGAGGGCGTCGCTGCGCACCGCGCGGATGATCTCCCAGCGAGCGATCAAACCTTCTTCGCCGGCCTGTTCGGGCAGTGCGTGGAAGGTGTGCAGCATCACGCTATCTTCTGCATCCCTGCTCAGCACGTTCCACACTTCTTCGGCGGTGAAGGAGAGGACGGGCGCCATCAGACGGACAAGCGTCTGGGTGATGTGCCACAACGTCGTCTGCGCCGAGCGGCGGGCGTGGCTGCCTGCCTTGGTGGTGTAGAGGCGATCCTTAAGGATGTCGAGGTAGAAGGCTCCGAGATCCTCGGAGCAGAAGATCTGCAGCGCTTGTACCACGCGATGGAACTCGAATTTTGCGTAGTCCGCTTCGGCCTGCTGCGCCATCCTGCGGGTGAAGGCCAGTGCGTAGCGGTCGATGTCAAGCCATTGCTTGAGCGGGACGGCATCCGTGGAGATGTCGAAGTCCGCAGCGTTGGCGAGCAGGAAGCGCAAGGTGTTGCGGATCCGTCGGTAAGCCTCGACCACGCGATCGAGGATCTCCTTCGACATTGCGAGCTCGCCGGAATAGTCCGTGCTGGCGACCCACAGGCGCAGGATCTCGGCACCGAGCTTGTCGGATACCTCCTGCGGCAGGATGGTGTTGCCGAGGGACTTGCTCATCTTGCGGCCTTTCTCGTCCACCGTGAAGCCGTGCGTGAGCAGCGCCTTGTAGGGCGGATGGCCGTCGATCGCGCAGCCGGTGAGCAAGGACGAATGGAACCAGCCGCGGTGCTGGTCGGAGCCTTCGAGGTAGAGGTCGGCGCGCGGCCCTTCGGTGTGACCGTCAGGGTGGGAGCCGCGCAGCACGTGCCAGTGTGTCGTACCCGAATCGAACCAGACGTCCAGCGTGTCGCTGATCTTGTCGTACTGTTCGGCTTCGGCGCCGAGGAGTTCGGAGGTGCCCAGCTTGAACCAAGCCTCGATGCCTTCTTTCTCGACGCGTTTGGCGACCTCTTCCATCAGCTCAACAGTGCGCGGATGGAGTTCGCCAGTCTCCTTGTGCAGGAAGAAAGGAATCGGCACGCCCCAGTTGCGCTGGCGCGAGATGCACCAATCCGGGCGGTTGGCGATCATCGCGTGCAGCCTGGATTGTCCCCAGGCCGGGAAAAAGCGGGTCGTTTCGACGCCCTTCAAGGCGCGTTCGCGAAGGGTAGGGCCTTCGGCGGGCTGGCGGTCCATACCGACAAACCACTGCGCGGTCGCGCGGTAGATCACTGGCGTCTTGTGGCGCCAGCAGTGCATGTAGCTGTGATTGATCGACTCCTGCGAGAGCAACGCGCCGACCTCGGCGAGCTTGTCGACGATCTGCGGATTGGCTTTCCAGATCATCAGGCCGCCGAAGAAGGGCAGATCGCTGACGAAATGCCCGCTGCCTGTTACCGGAGCGATGATCTCGTCGTTGTCACGGCCATAGGCATGCCATGCATTGAAGTCGTCCACGCCGTGGGCCGGCGCCGAATGCACGATTCCGGTGCCGGCGTCGAGACCGACATAGTCCGCCAGGTAAACCGGCGAAACGCGATCGAACAGCGGATGACGAAACTCGATGCGGTCAAGTGCCTGGCCAAGACAGGTCGCGATCACCGTGCCTTTGAGCGCGTAGCGTGCCAGGCAGCTCTCGACCAGATCCTTGGCAAGTACCAGCAGGCGGTCTCCGGCGTCGACGAGCGCGTACTCGTACTCAGGATGGATATTGAGGGCTTGGTTGGCGGGAATCGTCCACGGCGTGGTGGTCCAGATCACCGCCGCAGCGGGCTTGGCAAGCGCGCCGAGGCCGAAGGCTTCAGCAAGCCGGGCCGACTCGTAGACCGGGAACGCCACGTCAATGGCCGGGGATTTCTTGTCGGCGTACTCGACCTCGGCCTCGGCAAGTGCCGAGCCGCAGTCGAAACACCAGTTGACCGGCTTTAGACCCTTGAAAACATAGCCAGCCTTGACCATTTCCGCCAGCGCCCTGATCTCGTTGGCTTCGTTGGCGAAGTTCATCGTCTTGTAGGGGTTGTCCCAATCACCCAGCACACCAAGGCGGACGAAATCCTTGAGCTGTCCTTCGATCTGCTCGGCAGCATAGGCGCGGCACAGTTCGCGCACCTTGTCGCCGGAGAGGTTCTTGCCGTGGGTGACTTCCACTTTGTGCTCGATGGGCAGACCGTGGCAGTCCCAGCCCGGAACGTAGGGGGCGTCGAATCCGGCCATTGTGCGCGATCGCACGATGATGTCCTTCAGGATCTTGTTCAGCGCATGACCCAAGTGGAGGCTGCCGTTGGCGTACGGGGGGCCGTCATGCAGGATGAACTTGGGCCGGCCGGCGGCAGCCTTGCGGATCTTCTGGTAGAGCTTTTTCTTCTGCCAATTCGCGATCCAGCCCGGCTCGCGCTTGGCGAGATCGCCTCGCATCGGGAACGGCGTATCGGGCAGGTTGAGGGTCTTGCGATAGTCAGCCATGGGAAAAGTCTTTGGACGATTTAATCAATTGAGGTTTGCTGTGAGCCAGGTCCGCGCAAGGGCGGCGTCGCGGGCGATCTGAGTCTTGAGGGCGGCGAGTCCGTCGAATTTCATCTCTGCACGAAGTCTGTGATGAAAGTTGATCCGCAGGTGAGCACCGTAGCAGTCGTCACTCCAGTCGAACAGATTGACCTCGAGCGTTGGTTTGCCAGCAGCACTGACGGATGGGCGCACGCCCACGTTGGCAACGCCGTAGTGCAAACGGGAGCCCTCCAAACCCTCGACGCTGACTGCAAAAACGCCTGAAAGCGGCGTGCGGCGATGTTTCAGTTGGATGTTTGCGGTCGGAAAGCCGATGGTTCGCCCGATCCTGTCGCCGCGGACGACGCGTCCGGCGATGCTGTAGGGGCGGCCGAGCAGGGCCGCGGCGTCACTCAAGCGACCTTCGTGAAGGGCAGCCCGAACGGCGGAACTCGACACGCGTTCGCCATTGAGCTCGAGGGTCGGCATGGCTTCGACGCCGAAGCGCAGCAGTTTTCCCGCTTGCTCCAACATCGCGAAATCGCCCTTGCGCTGCTTGCCGAAGCGAAAATCGTCGCCAACCATGAGATGACGAACCCCCAAGCCTCGCGCCAGGATGTCTTCGATGAACTGCTCCGCCGTATGGGCCGCGAAGCGGGCGTTGAATCGGCCAACGAAAACGCGATCGACGCCGCAGCTCTCGAGAAGGAGCAGCTTCTCGCGCAAGGACGCTAGTCTGGGCGGAGCCTGATCCGGGGCAAAGTACTCACGCGGGTGTGGCTCGAACGTCAACACCGACGCTGGCAGAGCAAGACTGCGCGCCTTGTCGATGAGCAGTTGAAGCAGCGCGCGATGACCGAGGTGAACACCATCGAAATTGCCGATGGTGAGAACCGATGAATGTTGGGCGCGTTCAGGAATGCCGCGGAAGACCTGCATAACCGCCTGTTAAAAAAGGCGCAATTATACGGCTAAATCGCTTGCTCGGCGGCACTGCATGGAGCCGGCCCCTCAATCCGTGCCGCTTCTTCGCAGTGGCGTTATGCATGATTCCCGTTCGGAAGCGCGGCTCGGTAGCGCCAATTGTTATTGGCGGCTTTCGAAGTACCCTGGCTCGCATGAGCTTGACTGGACAGCTTTACCTCAGTCAAGCAGTGCCAGCTTGGAGCGTGCGGTGGGCGGATTGCGCGAGAAGTAGCGTTTGATGCCGCGGATGATCGCCTGGGCGAGCTTTTCCTGGTACGCGTCATCGTTGAGGCGCGCTTCCTCCTCGGGATTGCTGATAAAGGCGGTCTCGACGAGGATCGAAGGAATGTCGGGCGCTTTAAGGACGGCAAAGCCCGCCTGCTCGACGTCCGATTTATGTAGCCGGTTGATGTTGCCAATCTCGTCCAGCACCGCCCGGCCGACCTTGAGGCTATCGTTGATCGCAGCTGTCTGGGAAAGATCGAGCAGGGTACGGGCGAGGTGTCCGTCACCACCTGCCAGGCGAACGCCGCCGATCAGATCGGCATCGTTTTCCTTCTTGGCAAGCCAACGCGCGGCGGCGCTGGAGGCGCCTCGTTCGGAAAGGACAAAAACGGAACTTCCGTGGGCGTCGGGTCGGATGAAGGCGTCTGCATGAATTGAAACGAACAGATCCGCCTGTACGCGGCGGGCTTTGTTCACGCGGTGGTGGAGTGGCACGAAAAAGTCGCCGTCGCGGGTGAGCATGGCCCGCATGTTCGGCTCCGCGTCGATGCGCGCCTTCAGCCGGCGAGCGATCTCGAGGGTGACGTTCTTCTCATAGCTGCCACGGTGACCGATCGCGCCGGGGTCTTCGCCGCCATGGCCGGGGTCAAGCGCGACGGTGATCAGGCGCCGGATTTTCGGCTCGTCCTGGTCTGCGCGGGAAAGCCTGCCGTTGCCATCCGGTTTTTCCGCTACTGTCGTGCTGGAGGCTCCGCGCTCCGGTGTGGGGGCGTTTCCGACAGCCGCCTCATTCGGTGTGGTCTTCTCGATCAGGGCGAGCAAGGGGTCGACAGGGGTGGACGGGTACAGATCGACGACCAGTCGATGACCGTAGTCGCCAATCGGATTGAGCGTGAATATCTGCGGGTCGATCTCCCGCTTGAGTTCGACGACAACGCGCACGACTCCGGGGCGGTTGCGCCCGGCGCGAATGAGTTTGATGTAGGGGTCCTGAGGACTGACCCGATCGCCGAGATTCTGTACCAGGCTATTGAACTCGACACCTTCGAGATCGAGCACCAGGCGCTCGGGGTTCCTGACGATCTGTTGCGTGAACTTCAGCTCGGCCCCACCTTCGAGCGTGATCCGCGTGTAGTCCTCTGCGGGCCAAACCCTCACCGCGAGAATGCTCGCCTCGGCAGCGCGTCCCACGGGGCTCACTAGCATCGCCAGCACCGCGCCGGAGGCCCTCATGAATGCGCGGCGACCCTGAAGGCCTGCCGAAGGCGATGTTTCCTGATCGTTCAGCGCTCCGGGGAACTCATCCTCTGTATGCATTTTCGTCCCGCCTCCGTCAGTGCGTGCAAGCGTGCATGGCGCCCTTGAGCGACCATTTCCAGCTCGATTTCGAGATCCGGAGCGGGAATGTGCGGTGCTGCGTGTCGCGGCCATTCGACAAGGCAGACGCCCTGTCCTGCGAAATATTCGTCAAGGCCGGCTTCAAGATACTCATCCGGATGGGTGAACCGATAAAAATCAAAGTGATATAAGTGTATTCTAGAATCTACATAAGGTTCAACAAGTGTGTATGTGGGACTTTTCACGTTTCCTCTGAATCCGAGAGCCCGAACCACACCTCTGGTAAGCGTTGTCTTGCCGGCGCCGAGGTCTCCGGAAAGGTAGATGATGAGTCCGGGGGCGAGGGCCGGGGCCATCGCCGCGCCTAGCGCCATTGTGTCCTCCTCGTTCTGCAGAGCGATTTCTGCTGTGTTACCGCTATCATCGAGGGCATGGAAAAGAAGGTGCATTCGGAAGACTCCGGCGAGGGGAACGCCGGTGAAGCGCTGGCCGCGCTACGGCGTGAAATCACGATTTGGGGAGACGAACTCGGTTTCGACGCAGTGCGCGTCGCCGGCGTCGATCTGTCTTCAGCCGAGGCGGGCGTGCAAGCCTGGCTGCAGGCCGGGTTTCACGGCGAGATGGATTATATGAGCAAACACGGCAGCAAGAGGACGCGGCCGGCCGAACTGGTTCCGAATACGTGCAGCGTCATCAGCGCACGAATGTCCTATCTGCCGGATGCTGCCGATCCAGTCGAGAATCTGCGTGACCCGGAGCGAGCATATATTTCGAGATATGCGCTCGGCCGCGATTATCACAAAGTGCTGCGTTCGCGCTTGCAGCAACTGGCGAATCGCATTGCGGGATCGCTACCTCACGGATACCGGGTTTTCGTTGATTCGGCTCCAGTCATGGAGGTTGAGTTGGCAAGTCGTTCGGGACTGGGGTGGCGCGGCAAGCACTCGCTGCTACTTGATCGTTCGGCGGGTTCGATGTTCTTTCTTGGTGAGATCTATACCGACCTGGTGCTTCCGGCAGATCCTCCCGTGGAGGAGCACTGCGGATCATGCCGCACCTGCCTTGATGGGTGTCCTACCGGGGCTATCGTCGCTCCCTACCGGGTTGATGCCCGGCGATGCATTTCATACCTGACGATCGAGTTGAAGGAAGCGATTCCGGTTTCGATGCGTCGTTTGCTTGGGAATCGGGTCTACGGTTGTGATGATTGTCAATTGGTTTGCCCCTGGAATCGATTTGCCCGCACGACTGCCGAAACGGATTTCAGTGTTCGTCATGGCCTGGACCAAGCAAGCCTCACGGCGTTGTTCCACTGGGATGAACGCGAGTTTTCAGAGCGCATGGCGGGCAGCGCGATCTATCGCATCGGTCATGAGCGCTGGTTGCGCAACCTGGCAGTCGGCCTGGGAAATGCGCCGACATCGAGTGTCGTGCTTGCAGCGCTTGCCGCGAGAAGGAATGACACGTCTCCCCTTGTCCGGGAGCACGTCGCGTGGGCATTGGCCGAACACGAAGGGCGGCGGTAAGTGTTGGGGATTACCCCATATCAAGAAACACTTATTCGCAATTAGAATTATGGAATATATTGATTGAAATCTGTCATTCATTGAATATCCACGATCAAGTGGGGAAAATTGGTTATTCTTCCCACCATCAGCAGGAGAACCACGCCGCTCATGAGCTTCATCGACTCCCGTCGTAACGATGTATCGGACTGGCAGCAGGCATTGGCGGAAGTTACCGTCATGGAAAGCCTTCGTCTGCAGGCGATGTGCATTGAGCAGGACGAGATCGAGGGTATTCAGGACTTCGCCGAACGAAAGGACAAGTTTCAGATAAAGCTGCTGTCGGGTAGCCAACAGGAGAAGCGGGAAACGAGCCTGCTGATCGAGAAGCGGTATGCGTGGCGTGGCTATAACAGTGTCGCGAGCCTGGATCAGCTGCCGAATCGCATGACGCTGAATGCCGAACTGTTCGGCAACATCTACGCGACTCTTACTGTAAACATCGATTCACCGGCCGGGCTGGCGGTGGATGAAACCTATCCGGAGGAAGTCGCCGATCTGCGGCGGAGGGGCAAACGAATTTGCGAGTTCGGCAAGTTCGCAGTGGAGCCATCCGTGCGTTCGAAACGTTTGCTGGCGACGCTTTTCCACATGCTGTATCTGTATGCCTATCGCGTTCAGGGGTGTACCGATATCCTCATAGAAATCAATCCCCGCCACCGCTTTTTCTACCAGCGTTATCTCGAGTTTCGGAAGATCGCGACCGAGCGTAGCTGCGAGCGGGTCGGTGCGCCGGCCCTGCTGATGCATATTTCGTGCGAGTACGTCCGCGATCGTCTCGCCGAGCTCGCCGGCCGATGGCGTGAACTTCCTGACGAGAAATCCATATACAAATATGGGTTCCCGCGCGAACAGGAAGACTCCCTGATCCTGCGTCTGATCCAGGAAGGCACGGTGCCTGACGCAGAGGATGCGATCGAGGCGGATCACGCCTCCATGATTTCCTGAGTCTGCTGCACGGGGCGCCTGCTCCGGGTAGAATCCGCGCCTTTCCATCACCTGATCAGATCATGGCGTCTCCGCGCGAGTTGCCGATCGGCGTTTTCGACTCTGGCGTCGGCGGCCTTACAGTGGTCCGAGCACTCATGGAACGCTTGCCGCTCGAGCACATCGTTTATTTCGGCGATACGGCACGCGTCCCATACGGGATAAAGTCGATTCCCACGATCGAGCATTTCACGGGACAGATCACGGATTTCCTGATGGAACGTGGTGTGAAGATGCTGATCGTGGCGTGTAATACGATGGCTGCCGTTGCGGTTCACGAGGTCGCCCGGCGTGCCGGAAACATTCCCGTGCTTGATGTCATCGATGCCGGGGCGAGGGCTGCGGTGGAAGCATCCCGTGGTGGCAATATCGGCGTCATCGGCACGCCCACCACGGTGAATTCGAATGCCTACGCAAGGCGAATGCATGCGCTTGATCCGCGGATAAGGGTGTTTTCCCAGGCCTGCCCGTTGTTCGTGCCGCTCGTGGAAGAGGGTTGGCTGGAGCACGAGGTAACGCGTTTGACCGCGAGGGAGTACCTGAAACCGGTGTTGGCCGAGGGTGTGGATACACTGGTACTGGGGTGCACTCACTACCCCCTGCTCAAACCGCTGCTTCAGGATGTTGTCGGTCCGGGTATCCGATTGGTCGATTCTGCCATCACGACCGCCGAGTTTGCAGCCGCGAAACTCGCGAGCCTTGATCTCGCGAATCATGGAGAAGTGCCGGCACGTTACGCATTCAACGTGACTGACATTCCTCTGCGCTTCCAGACGATTGGCGAACGCTTTCTTGGCCGCTCCCTCTCGCAGGTCACAAAGGTGGAATGGTAGTACCGTCCGGCCCGATTCAGGCCGGGCCGGTCGCAACAGGTCTGGCCGGATCCGCGCACCATTCGCTCCAAGATCCTGGGTAGAGCAGGGAGCCCGAAAGACCCGCGGTCTCCATGGCGAGCAGGTTCAGACACGCGGTAACGCCGGAGCCGCATTGGTGAACGACCCTCGAGGGTGGATGACCCCGAAGAAGGCCATCGAACTCTTCGCGCAACATCGCAGGTCCCTTGAAACAGCCATCTTCGTGAAAGTTGTCGCGAAAGAAGCGATTCATGGCACCGGGAATGTGGCCCCCGACAGGATCGAGCGTTTCATTTTCGCCGCGAAACCGATCCGGGCTCCGCGCATCGATCAGCAGTAGCTCCCCTTGCGCGAGGCCGTCCTGAAGCGCCGCGGGTCCGACCCAGTCGGGCCGCGGACTGGCCTTGAACGTTTGCGGCTCAGGTTGGAGGATTTCGCTCGTAAGCACTTTCGCCGTTCGGCACCATGCTTGGTAACCACCGTCAAGGATGGCGACCCGTTCATGACCTAGCCAACGCATCAACCACCAGAGCCGCGCGGCATACATGCCACCGGTATCATCATAAGCGACGACTTGCGTGTTCTCGTCAATCCCCCACCTGCCGAAGCTTGCGGCAAGTTTCTCGGGCGTCGGCAGGGGGTGACGGCCATTCCGGCCGTTGGGTGGTGAAGACAGATCCTCGTCGAGATGGGCGAAACAGGCACCTGGCAGGTGTCCGATTGCGTAGGCCGCGCGACCGAAAGTGGGATCGGCGAGATCGTGACGGCAGTCAACGATCCTCAGATGCGTGTCATGCAGGTTTTGCGCGAGCTGTTCGGCGCTGATCAGCGTGGTAAACAAGAGCGTCCTCTACGTGGTCTCGGTTTCAATGCCAAGCCAGTTTCTGGCGGCCGTCTCGTCATCGAAGACCTGTACATCGGCCTTTACGAAGATCTGCGATATCCAGGCGCTCCAGGTGACCCACTGATCGCTTGTCAGGATTGCAATGCGGTTGAAGTCGTTCGCGTGATGGCGTGAGAACTGTATTTCTTCCCATGCCACGTCCAACGTGAATCCGGCCATGTCTCGGAGATCCATGAGCAGATTGACCTTGCCCTCGAACTGGATCTTGTAATTCACCTGTTCTTCGAACTCCTTGTAGTCCGCAAGTGTGAACTCACCGAAAACAGCGACGGCTACGACATTGGGTGCCTGCGAGGTGGTGATCATTTTTGCCTCCGGTGGTGCGATGAAGTCTGCGGCCTACTATAGCCCTGCCGCCGGAACGCTTCAATCGGCGTCCCGGAATTCCACGGACATTTGGCTTTGGGCGTCGACTTCAGCCTGCTTGATCTGATGACGTCCGGCAGGAGGCGTGAAGGGCTCGCTCGAGGCGAGCCCTTCACGCCCGGGTCAGCGGGGCTGGACGTGGGTAAGCCAGTCGCTGTGTTTCTTGTCCGAATCAGTCACGCACGCAAAGAAGCGCGACTGAAGATTCCTGGTGAGCGGTCCGGGTTCGCCCGCCCCGATCCGCCGGCGGTCCACTTCGACGACGGGCGTGATCTCGGCTGCAGTCCCACTGAAGAACAGTTCATCCGCCACATAGAGTTCGTCGCGCGTGATGCGACGGGAGACGATCTCGTACCCTGCCTCGCGCGCCAAGGTGTGGATGGTTCGCCGGGTGATACCGTCTAGTGCCGAGGTGATTTCGGGCTCGTAAATGATGCCACGCTTGATGACGAACACGTTCTCACCCGGACCTTCGGCAACGAAGCCGTCCGTATCGAGCAGCAGCGCTTCGTCGTAGCCGTCACTGCGAGCCTCACGGCAGGCGAGGATCGAATTGGTATAGGTGGACACAGATTTTGCGCGGCACATCTGGATGTTGACGTGGTGACGCGAGAAGCTGGAAACCTTCACGCGGATTCCCTTGTTGATTCCGTCATCGCCGAGATAGGCGCCCCACGGCCACGCCGCGATCATCACGTGAGTCGCTGCGCCGAGTGGATCCACGCCGGCTTTCTCCGCCCCGAGAAACACCAGCGGGCGTATGTAACCGGCTTCGAGTCCGTTTCGCGAGACCGCCTCGCAACAGGCCCGACGAAGTGCAGCGCGTTCGAAGGGCATGTCGATGCCGAGGATCTGTGCCGACTCGAACAGCCGCTCGAGGTGATCGTCGAGTCTGAATATGGCGGGCCCCGTCGGCGTACGGTATGCACGGATACCTTCGAAGCATCCGAGCCCGTAATGCAGGGTGTGCGTCATTGCATGGATTCTGGCTTCTCGCCACGGCGTCCATTCGCCGTCCAGCCAGATCCATCCGTCACGATTTTCCATGCTCATGGAAAACTCCTTCAAATGTGTTTTCAGTTGTCTGGGAGTGTCATCGGTCGCGCCACCGCTTCGCGGTGAAACGCTCTGGCATGCGCGGGATGGGCTTGCCGGGTCCTGAACGCCGCGCCGGTTGGGGTGGCGGCACCGCCTGGGCCTTGTCGGGCAGGGGGCGGAAGGGGTGTTTTCGGTGCGTCCAGAATGCGCTGCCGGCCCCCTGCCATTCAAACGAATCCGGGAACGTAATTGATGAACGATTTTCATCTGTTTGCGGGAGCGTATGCATGACCGAGGTTTCATGCGCGGGTCCAATCCGCTATCGTTGCGCCACCACAAGCCAGCCATGGCGAGGAGACGAAATGGATTACCTGCTGGCCCTCGATCAGGGCACCACCAGTTCAAGGGCAATTGTGTTCGATGCGAGGGCCCGTGTCGGCGGTGAGGCACAGCGCGAGTTTGCGCAGTCGTTTCCTCGTCCCGGTTGGGTCGAGCACGATCCGATGCAGATCTGGCGCTCGCAACTCGAGTGTGCCCGTGAAGCGATTTATGAGGCTGACGCGGGAGGGCGCCAGCTTCGTGCCATCGGCATCACGAATCAACGCGAAACCACCATCCTGTGGGATCGAAAGACCGGCCAGCCTCTGGCTCCGGCAATTGTCTGGCAGGATCGCCGGACTGCGAGCCATTGCGAGAAGCTGCGCAAGGCCGGACACGAGGACTCGATCAGAGCGCTCACAGGACTCGAACTTGATGCCTATTTCTCGGCAACGAAGCTGGCATGGCTGCTTGACCATCTGCCTGGTGCGCGCGCTCGGGCAGAACGTGGCGAGCTGGCTTTTGGAACGGTGGACAGCTGGCTGGTGTGGCAATTGACCGGTGGGACGCTGCACGTTACCGATCCGAGCAATGCCTCGCGCACCCTGTTATTCGACATTCACAAGCAATGCTGGGATGAGGCATTGCTGGCACTTTTCAACGTGCCCCCCGAGGTGTTGCCCGAGATCGTCGACACATCCGGGGTGATCGGACATACGGAGCCGTCACTTTTCGGTGGGCGGATCCCGATCGGCGGCGTAGCGGGAGACCAGCAGGCCGCGACCTTCGGTCAGATCTGTGTTTCGCCCGGAATGGCCAAAAATACCTATGGAACGGGATGTTTCCTGACGCTCAATACCGGCACCGAGGCGGTGGCGTCGCGCAATCGCCTATTGACAACGGTCGGCTGGCGTCGCGGGCCGGATACCCGGTATCTGCTGGAGGGCAGCGTCTTTGCTGCTGGTGCGGTCGTCCAGTGGCTGCGCGATGGCCTCGGATTCATTCGCACGGCGGCCGAAGTCGAGGCCCTGGCCGCGAGCGTGCCCGACAATGGACAGGTAGTCATGGTGCCCGCCTTCACGGGTCTGGGTGCGCCACACTGGGATCCCCATGCGCGTGGAACGCTGATGGGTATGACGCGTGGCACCACGGCCGGGCACATCGCGCGCGCCGCGCTCGAGTCCGTGGCCCTGCAGACGGTCGATCTGGTCGACGCCATGGTGGCCGACAGTGGGCAGCCGCTCAAGGAACTGCGCGCGGATGGTGGCATGACCCGCAACGATCTGTTGATGCAGATGCAGGCCGATCTTCTTGGTGTCCCGGTGGTACGACCGCGACAGACGGAAACAACGGCGCTGGGCGCGGCCTTCTTTGCCGGACTGGCGGCAGGTGTCTGGGCGGACGAAGCGGAACTCCAGCATCACTGGGCGGCAGAACGGGTTTTCGAACCTCGGATGTCGGCAGATCAGCGCGAAGCGATGCGTTCGCGCTGGCGCAAGGCGGTTGAGCGCACCCGGGGCTGGGATGATCCTGAATGACCCGGGCCCTCTGCCGCGCGAACGGCTCATCGCGCAGCTGGCCACGCAGCCCGCCTGGGATCTGATCGTGATCGGTGGCGGTGCCACCGGTCTGGGAACGGCCCTCGATGCCGCAACCCGCGGCTATCGGACCCTGCTGCTGGAGGCCCGCGACTTCGCAAAAGGAACAAGCTCTCGGTCGACCAAACTGGTGCATGGTGGCGTGCGTTATCTTGCGCAAGGCCGTATCGGCCTGGTCCGGGAGGCGCTCCTCGAGCGCTGGCGGCTGTCGCGAAGCGCGCCGGGGCTGGTGCGCCGGCAGCGCTTTGTAGTGCCCGTATATCGTCTGTGGGACAAGCTCAAGCTGGGGGCGGGTCTGACTGCCTACGACCTGCTCGCCGGCCGTCACGGATTCGGCCGTGCACGGTTGCTGGATGCGGCACAGACGCTTGCGGCCTTGCCGACGGTACGCAAGGAGGGGCTAAAGGGTGGCATAGCGTATTTCGACGGGCAGTTCGACGATAGTGCTCTGGCCGTCGCGCTTGCCAGAAGCACCATTGCCGCAGGTGGCCTGGTGATCAACTACATGGCCGTGACCGGCCTGCGCCACGAATCCGGCCGGGTCTGCGGGGTGATCGCCCGCGACCAGGAAGGTGGAGAGGAGTTCGTTCTTGAGGCCAGGGCGGTCGTCAATGCCACGGGGGTGTGGGCTGACGATCTGCGCAAGATGGACGAACCTGGGTGCGCGCCGATGCTCTCGCCCAGCCAGGGGGTACATCTGGTGGTCGGGCCGCAATGGCTACCCGGTGGCGATGCCCTGCTGGTGCCGGAGACCACGGATGGTCGGGTGCTGTTCATGATTCCATGGCAGGGCAAGGTGCTCCTCGGCACCACCGATACACCACGCCCCGACGTACCGCTCGAGCCTGGACCACTGCCGGGCGAAGTCGAATTCATCCTGCGAACGGCGCAAACCTGCCTTTCGCGGGCGCCGCAGCGAAGCGACGTGCTGAGTGTCTTTGCCGGTCTTCGCCCGCTGATTGGCGCGGCCCCGGATGAACCGACCGGTCAGCTTTCGCGCGAGCATGTCATTCGTGTATCTGCGAGCGGCCTGCTCACCATCGGCGGTGGAAAATGGACGACCTACCGGCGAATGGCCGAGGAGACGACCGACCGCGCCGCCAACCTTGCCGGCCTGTCCCCACGACCTTGCGTGACCGCGGAACTGAAATTGCTCGACCAACCCTTGTCTGATGGCAATGCCGGATTCCTGCATCCGCGGCTTGACCTCAGCGCCGCGCGTGTCGAGCAGGCGATACGGTTTGAGTTTGCGCGCAACGTCGAGGACGTGCTGGCGCGGCGACATCGTGCGCTCTTTCTGGATGCCGAAGCTGCCGTCGAGGTGGCGCCGGCCGTGACCGAACTGATGGCCGGACTGTTGGGGCGCGATGGCGCTTGGGTGTGCGCACAGACCGAAGGATTCCGCGAGCTGGCGAGCGCTTACCACGTCGCATCCAGCGACTGAATATCACCAGACGTCGTCCTGTTTCCGGCTTGTGTTGTCGCGGCCGCTCGGCCCGGGTAGAGTGAATCGGTTCTTGATGCGGTGTGGCACCATTCCTCCCTTGAGCGACTTCCTGCAGATCCTCGCATTCTCGCTTTCAGTGACCGGACCGATCTTCGTGCTCCTGGCGCTGGGGATTCTGCTCATACGGATCGAGTTCCTCAACGACGCGTTCGTCGACATCGGATCCAGGCTGGTTTTCACTCTGGGGCTGCCCGCCCTGCTTTTTCTGAACGTAAGCAAGGCGAATCTCGGGGAGTCGGCCGATCTGGCACTGGTGGGCTACGGGTTGCTCATGACACTCGTGGTCTACCTGCTGCTCGAATATCTGGCAGCGAAGCATGTTTCTCCAGCCGAGGACCGTGGCGTCGTGGTACAGGGCGCGTACCGGTCGAACATGGGCATCATCGGCCTTGCCCTGTGCGCCAATGCGTACGGCGACCGAGGCCTGGTTGCGGCATCACTGTACGTGGGGCTCGTGACCATCCTCTTCAACGTGCTGGCGGTCATCACGCTGAGCCGCTCCCGACTGCGCAAGCAGGGCTGGGGGCGGATGCTCAAGGGCATCGTGCTGAACCCGCTCATCATCGGCATCATTCTGGCCTTCCCGGTGTCGATCGGCAACATCGCGCTTCCCACGGCTTTGCTCCGCTCGATCCAGTATGTTGCGGATCTGACGCTGCCCCTCGCCCTCATCTGTACTGGCGCTTCGCCCAATCTGATGGCGTTTCGCGCCGAGATCCGCAACACGTTGCTGAGCAGCGGATTCAAGCTCGTGGTCGTGCCGGCCCTTTTCTGTCTGGGCGGAATCGCGCTGGGTTTTCGGGGCATCGAACTCGGTGTGCTTTTGCTCATGTCGTCGGCGCCCACGGCGGCGGCGAGCTACGTGATGGTAAGAGCGATGGGTGCGAATGCCGCCCTTGCCGCGAACATCATTGCAGTGACGACCATCGGCTCGCTCGTGACGACCAGTCTGGGGATCATGTTGCTGCGCGCCGCTGGCCTCATGTAATCGAGGTCGTCGAGGTGGGCCCGGGACTCAACGCAGCGCGCTGGAGCCATTCGACGAATGCGCAAAGCCACGCTTGTTCTGCCGCTGCGGATGTCATGACGGCATAGAAACCGCGGCCTTTGCAGCGGATCGAAAACGGTTCGACAAGTGTGCCATTGGCAAGAAAGGCACGTGCCGGCAGACCCACGCTCATGGCGATCCCGGCGCCCGCGGCCGCGGCTTCGAGCATCATCATCGCGTCTTCGAATTCCGGCCCGCTGTCAGGCTCCGCCCAGTCCAGGCCGACCGCTTCAAACCAAGGCTTCCATGGGAGCAAGGGGTGGCGCAACAGCCGCTCACGCGCGAGGACTTGTGGGTCCGGCGGGCGTCCAAGCCTCGCTGCAAACTCGGGCGAACAGACGGGGGCGAGTTCTTCGTTGCTGAGCTTGCGGGCGACCAATCCCTGCCAAGGAGGTCCGCCGTATCGCAGTCCGAGGTCTGCGCTGCCATTCAGGAGTGGTTCCAGACTTGTCGAGACAGTGACCGTGAACTCGATTTCGGGGTGGCTTCTCTGGTACTCGGCGAGGCGGGCGACCAGCCATTTGGAGCCGATGGCCGGCGCAACGCTGATACGGACACGCCGGCCCGCGTCACGCGACGGGTGTTTCAGGGTGCGAGTGGCCTTCTCGATGATCTCCAGTCCGGCACGAATCTCGGCGTGATATCGGGCGCCGGCTTCGGTAAGGATGACTCGTCGATTGGCGCGGCGGAAGAGAGGCTGGCCGAGCCATCCTTCCAGACAGCTGATACGATGGCTTACGGCGGATGGCGTAAGCTTGAGATGTTCTGCCGCGCGAACGAAACTTCCCAGTCGTGCTGCCGCATCGAAGGCTAGGAGCATGGGCAGGGGAGGGACGTTGAGCATGGGCGTGGTCATCGAGCCGGACACTTTTCTCGCATCTTAAACGCCCGCATTATTCAATGCATCTTGCGGTTGCCGTGCCGAGTCGGTTATGTTGAACGGGTACGGAATCGCGCGCATCGGAGGTGTTCATGTACACGCTTTATTGTGGTAACAAGAACTACTCGTCATGGTCGTTGCGCGCGTGGTTGTTGCTTGCGCATTACGGCATTCCGTTCGAAGAGCGAATGGTCTCGGTAAGCGGACGTGGGGTTAGCGAAGAGCATCGGGCGTATTCCGGAAACGGCCTCGTGCCATGTCTGCATGACGGCGATTTCCAGATCTGGGAAACCTTGGCGATTGCGGAGTACCTTGCCGAGCGCCACCCGGGCATATGGCCTGGGGATCCGCTGGCCCGTGCGCGGGCGCGCAGCATCTCGGCGGAGATGCATGCTGGATTTGGCGCGCTGCGCGGGGCAATGCCGATGAACGTCAAGCTGCGCCTCAAGGGGCGACCGGCAGCCCCGGAGGTTCAGACCGATATCGATCGGGTTGTCGCCATCTGGAGCGAGGCGCGTCAGCAGTTCGGACAGGGAGGGCAGTGGCTGTTTGGCGGCTTTTCCGCGGCCGATGCAATGTACGCGCCGATCGTGTGGCGCTTTGCCACCTACAATGTTCAACTGCCGGCGATCGCCCAAGCCTATTGTGATGCGATGCTCGAGCTGCCCGCGATGAAACTCTGGGAAATGGGTGCGCTTGCCGAGAAGGCCTGTATCGCCGAGTGTGATGCGCTGGTGGCGGAGTACGGCGGAGCGCGCTGAGCGTAGGTCCAGCCCTACCAGCGTTGGGGCAGCTTCTTGAGCAGTATCAGTCGATGATGTTCGATTTCGATATAGCCGCCGGTGACGAGATCACGCAGGATACGGTTCACCATTTCCCGGGAGGCGCCGACCATATTGGCGATTTCCTGCTGGGTCAGCCGACGTTCGATCACGAGATGGCCATCCCTTTCTTCGGCAAGGGAAGAGAAGAGACGTGATATCCGGCCGAAGACGTCCACCAGCGCGAGGGCACGTACGCTATCGGTCAGGGAGCGGATTCGTGCCACCAGATTTCTGACGACGATGTGCATGACCTTCGGGTCGCTATCGATGAGTTCCAGAAACGCCTGTTGCGAAAGCTGCAACAGTTCACCTCGTTCGAGCGCAATTACCGAGGCGGAGCGGGGCGCTTCGTCGAGCAGGGCCAACTCGCCAAAATAATCCCCTTCGCCAAGTAGCGAGAGCGTGATCTCGCGGCCGTTTTCGTCCATGAGGAAGGCCTTCAGCGTACCGGACTGGACAACGAACAATCCGTGTGGCTCGTCGCCTTCGCTGACCACTATCGTGCCGGGCAAAACCGGTCGGATGCGGCTATTCTGGCGGAGGGATTCGAGTTGTGACTCGGTCAGACCGGCGAAGATGTCTACCCGGTCCAGATACGTGGCTGAGTCCATCCATTACCCCCTTATCGACCTGTTCGTTAATGAAGGTGCGCGTGCGTGTTCCGCCTGACCAACCGATACCTGTTGCTATTGGCAAGCCTCGCAATCACGTTCCTGATCGGACTGTCGCCACTGGCTTCGCTCGAGACTGGCCTTGGCATCAAGCTCCTATACACCCTGCGCGGAATGCGCGCGCCACCACCAGACGTCCTTATTGTATCGCTGGATTCCCGTGCCGCCAGTGCCTTGGGCCTTTCGAGGCGTCTTACCGAATGGTCGCGGGCGACCCATGCGGTGATGGTCAATGGTCTGGTGTCGAGCGGAGCGAGGGCGATCGGCTTCGATGTATTGTTCGAACGTGAGCGGGATCCCGCGGGCGACGCAGCGTTCGCTCAAGCGCTGCAACGTGCGGGCAGGGTAGTGCTAGCGGAGGCGGTCGCCCGACGGAAGATTCTCGATTCTGCTGGCAGGGAGCTCGCGAGTGTGGAGTACCGCAGCCTGCCACAGGCGATGTTTGCCGATGTGGCATATACGACGGCGCCGTTTATTCTGCCCAAGACCGACGAGGGGGTGTTCGAGTTCTGGACACATCTGCCCGGGGTGGGTGACCGACCAACAATGCCGGTGGTGCTGGCCGGTATCATGGCGGGAAGAAGCTTGCAGGAAGCACAGCAATCCGGCTTGGGCCGCGAGGCGCGCCGGCTCGCGCTGAATCTTTATGGTCCGCTTGGGCGGATCACTACCCTTTCCTACGATCAGGCGCTGAGGCTGCTCGAAGATCCGCTTCAGGCCAGGCGCCGCTTCGAAGGGAAGGCCGTCATCATCGGCCTGTCCGAGCCCAACCAGAGCCTGCAATCCGACGCATATCGCACACCATACAGCAGTGCCGACGGCGTGGACGTGAGTGGTGTCGAGCTGTGTGCCACGGCACTTGCGAATCTCCTCGACGGGTCCTACCTGCGGCGTCTCGAGCCGGCGACGGAGCTTGCCGGGCTGCTTGTCTGGTCGACGACCCTGATGCTTGTCTGGCTGTGTCTCGCACCGCGGATGGCAATGTCCGTTACGGTGGTCGGGGTGATCGCATACGCGCTGTTGGCGGTGCTCGCTTTTGGTCGCGGCAATCTATGGCTGCCGGTGATCCTTCCGCTGTTGGTCGTTCCAGTCATGATTGCCGGTCTTGGCCTGGGTGCGCACTACCGTCGTGTTCGCGTCCGGCAGGCTGACCTTGAACGCGCAATGGAGCATGGGCTTTCACATCGGGCGTTCGAGCGCCTTGAGGGCGTTCTTGGTGGATTGAGTGCGGGGCGCACGGTCTTTGCCGTCTGCCTCTGTAGCGATATCGAAGGGTATACAGCCCTTTCGGAGACACTTTCTCCACAAGGCACACGTGACGCGCTCAACCGGTATCTCGAAGCTTTCATCCCGAAGGTGGAGTCGAATGGTGGCTATGTCGTCGATATCGTGGGTGACTCGGTGATGTCGGTCTGGGTTGCGGATGCCTCTCCGGCCCAGGCGCGCGATGGGGCGCAGCGCGCCACCCTCGCGCTGGATGATTACATGAACGGTAGCGAGTTGCGGCCCGGGGCCCTGCCGACCCGCTTTGGGCTCCATTTTGGTCAGGTCTTCTTGGGCGAAGTGGGGTCCGACAAGCGCAGGGAGATCCGCGCCGTGGGTGATATCGTCAATACCGCCAGCCGTATCGAGGGTGTCAACAAACTCTTGGGTACCCGGATCCTGGCGTCGGAAGGTGCGCTTCCGACGCCCTGCCATTCGGGCGCTAGAGCGGCAGGGCGCTTCGTCCTCAAGGGAAAACGCCAGTCGTTGGCCCTTTACCATTTGTCCTCGAATCCGGAGCTCCTGTCTTTCGCACCCGACTTCGAGCGCGGTTTCGCGGCCTTCACGGGGGGGGACTTCGTTGCGGCAGGACAATCGTTCGAGCGCGCACTGGCGGGGCGGCCAAATGACGGAATATGTGCCTACTACCTCAGTCTGTCCCGACGCTTGGCACTTTCCGGTGCCACCTCCGAGTGGGACGGAAGTGTCATTCTCGACAACAAGTAAGGCTCCCTGCTCGGTGTAATCCCGGGGCTGGTTGAGTCCGACTATGAACTATGTCACTAGACGACATGAATTTTGACCTTTGTGCGTCGCCGCAACGATAGCATGCTGGAACTGCCGTGAAATGCAGGTCGCATCGACCGGTTTTTTTCACGTAGATCTGGAGGCGTTACCAATGAGCGGTTCGATTTTCGGCGAGAAAGATACCGGTTTGGGCGCATATTCGGTGCCCCCGTGCTTCGAGTTGCCCAGAGGAGTCGGCGTGACGCTGCGGTGCAGCCCGTCGATAGTCGGATCACGTATTCGCAAGTGGCCCGATGTCCCTGCCGGAATGATTGATCTGCTGCGTCATGACGGCGATCTGGACGTTCTTTTCGAGGATTGATACTGCAATTTGGCTCCGCTATCGACTGTCGGGCGGCAATAAACTGCTTGGCCGGGTAACACTTTGTGATAATTTTCGGGCTTGTTGCCGTGCGCTGTATGCGCAGTGGCGGCGGGCACGGGATTACCGGCACAGGGTTTTGTCCGGTTTGCCGCGCCGGATTCGAGGCTGACCAGAAGACGATTCCCCCGCTTGGTTTGCGTGAGATCGAGGATGCCCTGAGTCTGGCACTTTCAGTAAAAGGGGCGCGCAGTGACAGGCAAGGGAAAGGATTGGCTACGGGCGCTGGTAGCAACGATTCTGCTTTCGGCGTCGATGCAGGTACTTGCGGCGTGTGCGGTACCGGCAGGCGAGGTGGTTTCCGTCCAAGGTCTGGTCGAAGTCCGCGGTCAGGATTCTGAAAGTTGGCATTCGGTTTCGGCCAGACATCATCTGTGCGCGGGTGACCGGGTCTCGGTACGCGCCTTTGGCCGGGCGGCGATCGTGCTGGCCGGCGACATACTAGTCCGCCTGGACCAGAATTCCACGCTGACGGTTATGCCCCCGGGGCCGCAGGCAGACGGTGTGCTCGGTCTTGCTCAGGGGGCAGTCCACGTCATCAGCCGGTTTCGAAAGCGCCTCGGCGTAGAGACGCCTTTTATCAACGCGTTGGTCGACGGTACCGAATTCACGGTATTCCAGGACGGCGCGGGCGGTCGTGTGGTCGTCACGGAAGGTCGTGTCAGGGCTTCGAACGGTGCAGGGGAGATCCTGCTGCTCGCGGGCGAAGCCGCACGGGCGGGAGCATCCGGTGCACCGTTTCCGGTATCGATCAGGCCGGTTGATGCGATCCGGTGGGTGATTCATTACCCGCCGGTGATTCATTTGACCGAGACCGTGACAAGTGCGTTGCCCGACGCGCTTGCGACCCGGGCGCGTGATGCAGCAGCCCTGTTTGCGTCGAACCAGCCGGGCCGGGCGCTCGAGGCCCTCGGCGACGACGCTGGCCTGCGGGCCGTCCCGGCACTGCGTGCCTTGCGTGCCTCGATGCTTCTGGCCGTCGGCAGGGTCGATGATGCCCGCCCGCTCATGAACGGCATCCCGGCCGGCGAGCAGGGCGCCGCGCTGAGTGCGCTGAATGCGATCGTCAAGCTGGCAGCAAATGACGTGCCAGGTGCGACAGAGCAGGCTGAAGCCGCGGTGCTGGCGGATCGGAGTTCGGTGCCCGCGTGGCTCGCACTGAGCTATGTCAGACAGGGGGCGCGCGACCCTGAGGGGGCGCTTGAGGCTGCCGGAGCGGCTTGTCTTGCGTCACCGGATGATGCTCTGGCCTGGGCCCGGCGCGCCGAGCTGGCGCTCTCGCTATCGCGAATCGATGAAGGTCGTCGCTACGCCATGCGCGCGCTCGAGATCGATCCGACGGTTGCGCGTGGCAAGGCGTTATTGGGATTTGCCGATCTGCTCGGCGGGAATCTGACTGTGGCTTCGGCCCGATTCGGCGCTGCCCTGCAGGGTGACCCCAACGAGCCTCTGACGCATCTTGGCGCAGGCCTGGCGCTGATCCGCTCGGGACAGCTTGCCGAAGGTCGGCGCGAGATCGAGATCGCGGTGATTCTTGATCCCTCCAACGCAGAGTTGCGCAGCACGCTGGGTCGTGCCTACCTGGAGGAGAGCCGGGGCAAGGTGGCGAACGATCAGTTCGAGCTTGCCAAGCGGCTCGATCCTGCCTCGCCCACGCCCTGGTACTACGGGGCCTATGGAAAACTGCGGGAGAGTGATCCTCTCGGCGCGATCGCGGACAGTCGACATGCGATCGAATTGAATGACAATCGTGCGGTGCTCCGCTCGGACAACATGCTCGACTCGGATCGAGCTGCACGCAATGCGGATCTGGGGCTCGCCTACCGGATGATCGGTTTTGAGGCGTCCCTGGGTGATGTCGCTCGAGCGGCCGTCGAGGATGATCCCCGCAGCGGTGCGGCACACCGGCTGATGAACGGCGCCTACGCCGAGCAGAGCGGTTTTGAGACGGCGCGGGTTTCCGAACTCCTGCAGGCACGCTTGCGCTCGCCGCTTGGAGCGCGGCCTCAGGATGCCTATCAGCTGGTTCCCTCCTTGCCTGTGCTGGACGGACCGCGGGCTTTGTCGCCTGACGAGACCACCGGGCTTTTTGCTTCTGGAATGCACCATTTTTCGGCCGGTCTGCTGTTCGGCTCTCAGGATACGCGCGGGGCCAGTGTGACTGCGTCCGCAGCGTCGGAGCAGACGCAGATCTCGGGCAGCGCATTCGATGTGCGTAGCGACGGATTCGGGGGGGCTTCCGACGTCGCGATCTCCGGGCAGCGTGTCGAGTTGCGAGTGGATCCGTCCGTGGCGACTGCGGTGATCGGGGAACTGAGCCACACCGATCGAAGCGGCTCGAATTTCGCGCAGCGCCTGTTCGCCGATGCCGGGGACCCCGATCGGCGAACCCTCGTGCGTCGTGACGAGGGACGGTTGAGTCTGCGCCACGCGCCTTCGTTCGACGAGGAGTGGATCGTCAGCGCAAAGGTCGGCAAGGTCGATGCAAGCAAGGCCGCGACCAGCATCATTCCGTTCTTCCCCGATGACCTCGTGCTGACACTCAAGGAAGATCGGGATATCGACTTCCATGAGGTGGGTGTCCATTACGGCAGGGGTGTCGGTGCCGCGTCGTGGCAGGCCGGCGGCTATGCCTATCGGGCGGATGATCGAGGCCGGTCCGCTTTCGCCTGCTGCGGAGTCGGCGACCCGTTGCTCCCCGATCCGCCGGTACGGCGCACGGTTGCTCACGATCGCGTTTACTCCAGCGCCGCGCTGGATCTATCAAGGGCTTTGTCGGCAATGGCGGGGCTCGACTATGACCGCTACCGCGATAGCGATATTTCGACTGTCGAGCGGTTCAGCGGCAAGCTCGGGGTTCGCTTCCGCCCAGGGGCCGGGAGCGAGGTGCGGGCCGCCGTGATCCAGGCGGTCAAGGGTGACTATTGGCAAGACGAAACGCTCCAACCGACCGTTTTCAACGGCTTTGAGCAGTCATTCGACGATCTGAACGGCACGACATCGACCCGCTATGCCCTCGCCGCGCAGCGTAGACTTGCGGGTGGAGGCCTGCTCGGGGCCGAATGGTCTTCGCGGGATCTGAGCATCCCCACCCTGGGTTGTTCTGTGCCGTGCCGGGCGGACTGGCGGGAGTTGCGGCACCGGCTGTTTGCAGAGTATCCGGTTGCGCCATGGGCCGCCGTTTCGGCCCAGTGGCGATTCGAATCCAGCCGGCGAGAGGCAGTGCCGGACGCCACTGCGACGATCACTGTGCCCACGAGGCTGCAGACCGAACTCGTGCCGCTCGGACTGTGGCTGCGTCCCGTGCATGCCCTCGGTGTATTGGTGGAAGCGGTACGCATGCGCCAGAAGGGCACGATGTTCAATGCTGGCGTCAGCGACACGCGCCACGAGTCGGTGTGGCTGGCGAATCTGCGATTCAGATACCAGACTTCATATGCGCCGTGGTAC
This sequence comes from Cognatazoarcus halotolerans, assembly GCF_009800965.1. GTDB lineage: Bacteria > Pseudomonadota > Gammaproteobacteria > Burkholderiales > Rhodocyclaceae > Cognatazoarcus > Cognatazoarcus halotolerans. The sequence goes on from NZ_WUAF01000006.1 coordinate 135,821, forward strand.
CTGGAGGCTGGCGTCCGCAATCTCTTCGACCGGAATTTCGCCTACCAGAATACCGATTATCGTGACGAAGCGCGGACACCTTTGTTCTACCCGGAGCGCTCCCTTTATTTGCGGATGGGAGTCAATTTCTGATCGGTTTACGCAAAGCCGAACGGCATTCCGGATCTACTCGTCAATCGGCATCCGGGCCGCAGCTTTCAAGTTCGACACACCAGGAGAATCGACAATGAAATATTCGCTCAGCACTTCCCGCCGCGTAAGACAGGCCGTCCTGCTGCTGCCCCTCGGTCTGGTTGTGACCGCCTGCCAGCACATGCCACATCCCGGCGGGGATGCTTCTAACGGGTCCGAGTTGGCGCAGCGGTTCGTCAAGCCGGTAGATGGCTTGGTCGGCATCATCGTTGGGCGGGACGGCGAGCTGACCGTCGTTGATCGAAATGGCAAGATCGTTCCCGCCTGCAGTCTTCCGGGGGTGCATCCCGACGATGGCAAGCGGTCGACTGCCATCGATTCCGATCTGCCCACCTGCAGGGGGACCACGGGCACCAATATTCTCAAGGTCACACCGATCTCGGTAATGAACCATACCGGCTCCGATTGCATCACCATCAGTGGTGTGACGTTCGGCCGCGCCTGGCAGCGAACGGTCTGCCCCTGAGCAAGGCCGGCGCAGCAGCTCGGCGAGGCGCAGGGTTTCAGCCGATTTCGGCAAGGCGGCCGTGCATGCGTGACGCCATCCGCGACGATTCGCGCTCCACCACCTGCATTTCGGTTGCGCCCGCCGCGCCGTTGAGTACGATCACCCGGTCGGCGCTCGCGATGGTTTCCGGCCGGTGGGCGACAATTACGCGCGTCAGGGAAAGTCCCTTCACCGCTTCGTTGATGGCCTTTTCGCGGGCTACGTCGAGATGGCTGGTGGCCTCGTCGAGGAACAGGATGCGCGGTTGCTTGTAGAGCGCACGGGCCAGGAGGATGCGTTGCTTCTGGCCACCAGAGAGCACGGTTCCCATGTCCCCGACGAGGGTGTTGTATTGCATCGACATGCCGACGATGTCGTCGTGGATGGCAGCCATGCGCGCACACTCCTCAAGCCGCTGATGATCGATCTGCGGGTCGAAGAAGCTGATGTTCTCGGCCACCGAGCCAGCGAAGAGTTGATCGTCCTGCATCACGCTCGCGACCGCGTCGCGGTATTGGGAGAGGCCAATGCGGGAGAGCGGTGTGCCGTCGATTTCGATCTGGCCTGCAGTTGGCTCCAGTAGGCCGAGGAGGAGCTTCATCAGCGTCGTCTTGCCGCAGCCCGAGGGACCGACGATCGCGACCGATTCACCCGCTGCAATGCTGAAGCTCAAGGCATCGAGCACGTCGGGGTCGGATGCGCCGTAGCGATAGGAGAGATTGCGTACCGTAATCGCTCCGGCGATCGGGTTGCGGGCCACAGCGACTGGAGGTGCCGCAGGTTCCGCTTCAGTCAGTGCGATATCGCCGATGCGCTCTGCGTGCAGGCCGAGCATGCGCAGTTCGAGGCCTTTCTCGATGAGTGCCGCAATGCGTTGCACGAACTGCGTCTTGTAGGAGACGAAGGCGAACAGCATGCCGACCGAAAAGCCGGTTCCGAGTCCGGCATCGAGTACGAGCAGCGCGCCGAGCCAGATGGTGAGTACGTTCTCGACACCGAAGAGGATGCCATTCAAGGCCTTGTACAGGATCGAAAGACGCTGGGTGCGGATGCCGGCGTTGAACTGCGCGACCGCGAGGTTCTGCCAGGCAGAAAGCCTGGGTACCTCATGCGCGAACAGGCGGATGCTCTGCATGCCGCGGACCGTCTCGAGAAAGTGACTCTGCTGGCGCGCGCCGCGGACGATATGCTCTTCGGTGGCAAGGCGCAAGGGGCGGTAGAGGAGTAGTCGGAGCAGGCCGTAGAGCGCGGCCGCGGCTACCGCGATCAGGGTCAGCTTGACGCTGTAAAAGAGCATCATGCCGAGGGTCAGCAGCACCATCACGCCGTCGATAAGGGCCTCGAGAACCCCGTTTGTAAGGGTTCGCTGGATTTCGCTGACCGATTCGAAGCGCGAAACGATATCACCCATGTGCCGTTTTTCGAACCAGGCCATGGGAAGGCGGATGAGATGCCGGAAAAGGTTGGCCTGGAGTTGAAGATTGAGCGAGGTGCCGAGCACCATCAGTACCCAGGCGCGTAGCGCCGTAACGCCGGCCTGGATCAGGGCAAGCAGTAGAAACGCGGTGCCGAGGACGGCGACAAGGTCGCGGTCCTGCGAGACCAGTGCCTGATCGACGACCCACTGCATGAAAAAAGGCCCGATCAGTAGGAACAGTTGCAGCACCAGGGCCAGCAGCAGTACCTGGGCCGCTGCACCACCGATTCCCGGCAGACGGCCGATGAGTCTGGCTATCCGTACCTTGCGCTTTTCGGTGCGGGGCTGAAAATCAGTCGAGGGACTCAGTTCGAGCGCCACGCCGGTGAAGTGTCGGGAGAACTCGCTCAGCGGGATGTCGCGCTGGCCACTTGCGGGATCATTGATGGAAATGCGGTCGCCCCGAACGCGGGTCATGACCACGAAGTGATTGAAATCCCAGTGCAGGATGCACGGCAACCTGAGTTTCCCCAGATGTTCGAGATCGAGCCTGAGCGGGCGGGGTACGAGATCGAGATGTCCGGCCAGACGCATCAGATCGGCGAGAGTCGATCCACGCAGTGAGATCGCGTGACGTGCGCGCAGGGTGGCGAGGTCGATCTGGTGGCCGTGGTGACCTGCGATCATGGCGAGGCAGGTGAGGCCGCATTCCGCGGCCTCCGACTGGAGCATGACGGGCGTTGCTCGGTGAGCGGAAAAATCGAGCTTCATGGTGGGCCTCATACGCGTCCGGCAACCGAGATGAGCGGATCAAATACCCACTCGATCAGGCGCCTGCTGTCGATCCGGACATCGGCATCGAGTGCCATGCCCGCCTGAAGTGCCATGTCCTGACCGTATGCCTTCACCGCTTGCGCAGGCAGTCGCACCGTTACGAGGTAGACCGGCTCCTGAACCTGCACCGGCAGGCGGGCCTCACCGGGCTGGATGACTGTGCGGCCAATTTCGCTCACCGTGCCGAGGTGGTGGCCGAAGCGCTGATACGGAAAGGCCTGGTAGCGCAGCGCGACCTGTTGATCAGCGTGGATGAAACCTGCCGCGCGGGTTGGCACCAGCAGGCGTGCCTCAAGCGCGGCGCCGGCGGGCAGGATGGATAGAAGGGGCGTGTCCGGTGCGACGGTCTGACCGCGTTCTGCGAGTACGGTGGTGACCGTGCCGTCGGTCTGAGCTGTCAGCACGACCTCGCGTCTGGCGTCGCCCTCGGTAAGCTGCTGGTCGATCTCCGAGATCTGACGACCCATAGCGGCGCTGTTGTTGGCGCGACGAAGGGTCGACGCTTCGAAGTCGGTTCGGGCACTGTCTATCTCCCGCTCGAGACCCGCGATGACGCGTTCGATACCCGCGAGCTGGGCGCGCTGATCAAGCAGATCCTCGAGTTTTTGCTGGACCGTGGCTTCCGAGACGAATCTTGCTTCGAGCAGTTGACGATTGCGTGTGACCGTCCGTTCCGCGCTGGCGACACGACTGCGCTGTATGTTCAACTGCGCGCGCGCCTGGGCAAGCTCGGAGCCGAGGCCGCGGATCCGGTCCTCAATTCCCCGGGATGTGAGCGTGTCGATTTCGGCCTGCTTGGCGAGTTCGCGTGCCAGGCTGTCGCGGCGGGCACGTAGCTCGTGGAGCATCGCGGCCTGTGTTGCCATGCTCGTGCTGCTGGCGCGCTCACTGGAAACGACCATCAGTGTTTCGCCGCGCTTCACCTCCTGTCCTTCGGTAACTCTAGCCTCCACGACGGTGCCGGACTGGGGCGTGTAGACCTTGATCATGCCCAGGGTCGGAGCGAGATAGCCGCTGACATGTTCCTTGCGCGTGTACTGTCCCCACCACGCAAAGATGATCAATGCGGCCGCAATGGCGCAAGCACATGCGACCAGAAAGCGGACGCCCGGTCTGGGAGCAATCAGCACGTCGCCGTGCGATGTGTCGTTCTGGGCCTCGAGGGCTTCGACACGGAACAGGGGGGGCGCATCGGGAGATCGGGACATGGAGGTTTCCTCTTGCGGGCGAATGGGGGGCCGACTGCGACAAGAACGGGCTCGCAGCCGGGGCCGTCGTGGTTATTTGCCGGGAGGGGGATCCTTGCGGACGTAGGGGCCGCAGTGTGCGCATCCGCCGAGCAGCAGCGCGGCGCCGACGACGATCAAGGGGAGGAAGCCGCCACTGATCTGGCGGATCTGTTCTGGGTTCAGCGTTTGCATGATGAGGCTCCTTGACAGAGGAGGGGATTCAAGGCCGGGCTGCCGTCTTCCTCGCGTTTCTCTGGTGCGATCCCAAGGAAGCGCGTGCCTTTGACTGCGACGTGAGCGGCACGCCCTCCCCCGTGACCGCTTCGGGTTCAGCCTTCGAAAGTGGGGTCGGACAGTCCTGCATCCTCGCGTCCATGAATATCTCCGGAGTTGCCTGGATACGCCCTTCGGGTTGGGGAACACAGCTCCGGGGACGTGGTTCCAGCTTAGATCGGGTCGGCCTCGTTTCGGATAGCGGGTGTCACTACGACGCAGTGACCAAGATCACAGTGCCCCGTCGCTGCGGAATACGCGCAGTGGGCCCCGTCAGGGCCTTGAAACCGACTCAGGAGCACGGTCGGCAAACGGTGCTCGCGGTTACGGAAATCCGGCTCTTGGAGAGCCAGCAGGCTGCTGCAGGCAAAGTGCCTGGCAGGCATGGTACGTGTCGGTCGTGAAACGGATGCGGAGGTCGGCCCATGCGATTGATCCCGCACTGGGCCGAACCATCAGCCGGCGCTTGCCGCGCTTAGCGGACGATGGGGTCAGCCGCTTCACGCATTTCGGGTGAAGGTGCGTAATCGACGGTGACGACCTGCGGGCAGCGGCGACAGGCGCTTGCACCTTCCTGCTGCCACCAGCGACACGAGGTTCGGATGGCGCACCGTGGTAGCTTCTCGAAAACCACCGGTGCGAGGCGGACGGTCTTTTCGACCAGACGGCAGGTACTTCGCGCGTCATCGTAGTGACCACAGGCGCTCTTCGCGCATGGTGCTGCAAAGCGGAAGACTTCAGCGGGCGCCACCGGGCCGGCCAGCTCCAGCAAGGCCGGAGTGACCGGCTGGGTTTGGTCGAGATAGGCCGTTTCCGGCCTGTCCGGGGCGCCACCGACAACCGCGAAGAGCCTTGCATCGTCCCAGTCGTGCTGGGCACTTGGGCAGAGCGTATCGGGCGTGGTGGGCATGATGATGTCCTCAGCGAAGCACGGGAACGGCCATCTGGCTGTCAAGTGGGTTGTTGAGGATGTCGATCGGCCCGAAAATGCCGCCCGCGATGATCGGGTAGCTGAGCTTCGAAAGCACTGCGCCGCCCGAAACTCGGTCGAGTTCCGCCGCGCTCAGTTCGTTCATTTTCTGCCTTGCGGCCAAAGCGCGATCCAGCCCCTGGCGGGCCAGCGTTTCCAGGTCGTTGGCCGTGATGCTCTGAGGTTTGTCGTGTCGATGGGTTTTCATGGTGCTCTCCGGAAAGTGTCGTGCATGGGATCTAGAGGACGGCCAGTACGTTCGGGCCGTGATGCCACTCTAGGGTTCCGTGGCACCCGGCTCGACGTGACACTGCACCCTCGGCCGGTGATCCATGTCACATGCAGGACCGCTCTCCGCGCGGGGGCGAGAGTCGGATGAGCGTGGCCCGGGGGCTACTCGCATCGGAGCTTGCAATGCAACGCCTGATCCGACCCGGGATGCGCCGCGCCGCTTCGCAAGGGCAGAACGGTGGGGCCTTATCGACGCCGTCATTACCCGATGCAGGAGGCCCTATCGGAGGGATGTGAGCGCTGCCGAGGGGGAGTGCCTCTATACGACAGAGAGGGCGGGCGCCTTGCTATGAGCAGAAAAAAACGCCCCCCGTGATCGGGAGGCGTTCTGCTTGCGCTTTGCGATTGCGGCGATTGATCTCACCGCAGGGCTGACTTGTCGATCAGTGGAACTGCTCTTCCTCGGTCGATCCGGTCAGAGCCTTCACGGACGACGAGCCGCCCTGGATAACGGTGGTCACGTCGTCGAAATAGCCGGCGCCGACTTCCTGCTGGTGCGACACGAAGGTGTAACCCTTCTCGCGTGCAGCGAATTCCGGCTCCTGCACCATCTCGGTGTAGTGCTTCATGCCTTCGCCGCGGGCATAGGCGTGTGCGAACTGGAAGGTGTTGTACCAGTTGACGTGGATACCCGCTAGGGTGATGAACTGGTACTTGTAGCCCAGTGCGGCGAGGTCGTCCTGGAACGTCGCGATCTGCTTGTCGTCGAGGTTTTTCTTCCAGTTGAAGGACGGCGAGCAGTTGTACGAGAGCAGCTTGCCCGGGCACGCAGCCTGCACAGCCTGGGCGAACTCGCGGGCGAAGCCGATATCGGGTACGCCAGTCTCACACCACACCAGATCGGCATACGGTGCGTATGCGACACCGCGGCTGATGGCCTGCTCGAGACCGTTCTTGACACGGTAGAAGCCTTCCTGGGTACGCTCGCCGGTGACAAACGGCTGGTCATTGGCGTCGCAGTCGCTGGTCAGCAGGTTGGCGGCCTCGGCATCGGTACGGGCCAGAACGATGGTGGGCACGCCCATCACATCGGCCGCGAAACGTGCTGCGATCAGCTTTTCGACCGCCTCGCGGGTCGGCACCAGTACCTTGCCACCCATGTGGCCGCACTTCTTCACCGCAGCCAGCTGGTCTTCGAAGTGAACCCCGGCGGCGCCCGCAGCGATCATGTTCTTCATCAGTTCGAAGGCGTTCAGCACGCCGCCGAAACCGGCTTCCGCATCCGCAACGATCGGCAGGAAGTAGTCGATGAAGCCTTCATCACCCGGATTGACACCACGGCCCCACTGGATTTCGTCAGCGCGCTTGAAGGTGTTGTTGATGCGGCGAACCATCGTCGGCACCGAATCGTAGGCATACAGCGACTGATCGGGGTACATGGTTTCGGACGTGTTGCCGTCTGCAGCAACCTGCCAGCCCGACAGATAAACGGCTTCCAGGCCTGCCTTGGCCTGCTGCATCGCCTGGCCGGCGGTAATGGCACCGAAGGCGTTCACGTAGCCCTTCTTGGCGCCGCCGTTGACCTTTTCCCAGAGCTTTTCGGCACCGTTCTTGGCCAGCGTGTACTCCGGCTGCAGGCTGCCACGCAGACGCACGACGTCGGCGGCACTGTAGCCACGCTTGACGAGCTTCCAGCGGGGGTTTTCAGCCCAGTCCTTTTCGAGGGCGGCGATTTGTTGTTCGCGGGTCATGGTCATGGTTTTTCCTTGACGAGTTACGAGGGAGAAGGGGTACCGATTGGATCAGGCCGATCTCGCCAGATCCGACCGGGCCATCAGGACATTGCTGAAGGCATCCGGCATGGAGAAGAGTATAGGTAATATTCTGCAGAGCAGCAATAGGTCTTATATAAGATACAAGAAATAATGTTTCGCATAAAAAACAAATACTTGAGAAGCTGGTTTTGTAATGTGAAACGCATTTTCCAGAAATGAAACGGGCTGCTGCTGCAATGCGGCTGGCGTCGGGAATTGCTTACAGAAGTGGTTCGGAGCTCACGACAATTCCGTCGTGGTCCGCGTAAAGGTATTCGCCGGCAGTGAAGGTGAGGCCCGCGAAGCGCACCGGGATATCCGTTTCGCCAACACCCTTCTTGATGCTCTTGCGTGGATGTGTCCCGAGTGCGAGAACGCCGATGTCCATTTGGCTGATTGCGTGTGAGTCGCGGATGCAGCCATATACGACAATTCCGGCCCAGCCGTTCTTGACACCGAGAACGGCCAGTTGATCACCGACCATGGCGCAGCGCATCGAGCCGCCTGCATCGACCACGAGCACGCGGCCGTTGCCCGCGCCTTCAAGGGCACTGCGAACGAGAGAATTGTCCTCGAATACCTTGAGGGTACTGATCGGCCCGCCGAAGGCGGCACGTCCTCCGAAGCTGCGCAGGCCGATGGGGTCGGCGACGCGAACGCCTTCTTCGTGCTGGTCGCAAAGATCGGCGGTCTGAATGTTGTTCATACTCGATTTTCCTTTCCGAGGTTGCTGAGAGGCCGCAGTGTGATGGCCGGGTACTTTGTCGTATCTGCCCCGCGAATTGCGATCGGGCGTGCTCGAGTTCAGTGCTTGCTTACAGGATGGCGTCTCGGGGCGCTCCTTTCACCGGGTCACATGGTAGCAGTAGTCGGCGTTGCGTCGCAGCAATGGCTGCGCTTGCCGGCGACATGAAAAAAGGCAGCCCGTGGGCTGCCTTTGATGAATGACCTACCGTTCAGGCAGTCGTCGCTTCTTCTTCCTTCTCGAATTCGAGGCTAACCTTGCCATCGTCATCAAGGTCGATCGTGACATGACCGCCATTGGCCAGTCGACCGAACAGCAATTCGTCCGCGAGTGCCGAACGAATCGTGTCCTGAATCAGCCGTGCCATCGGTCGCGCGCCCATGAGCGGGTCGAAGCCGTGCTCCGCGAGCCAGGCCTTGAGCTCGTCGGTGAAGGTGGCCTCGACCTTCTTGTCGTGCAGCTGCGCCTCGAGCTGCATCAGGAACTTGTCGACGACCTTCAGTATGACCTCGTGATCAAGTGCTGCGAACGAGATGATCCCGTCGAGCCGGTTGCGGAACTCTGGCGAGAACATGCGTTTTATCTCGGCCATTTCGTCACCACTCTCTCGTTTCGCAGAGAAGCCGATTACCGCCTTTTGCATCGATTCGGCACCGGCATTGGTTGTCATGACCAGGATTACGTTCCGGAAATCCGCCTGACGCCCGTTGTTGTCGGTGAGCTTGCCGTGGTCCATTACCTGCAGAAGAATGTTGTAGATGTCGGGATGAGCTTTCTCGATCTCGTCCAGCAGAAGAACACAATGGGGTTTCTTGTTTATTGCTTCTGTCAGCAAGCCTCCCTGGTCAAACCCCACGTAGCCCGGAGGCGCGCCGATCAGGCGGCTTACTGCGTGCCGCTCCATGTACTCGGACATGTCGAAACGCTCGAGTTCGATACCCAAAGTGTAGGCGAGTTGCCTGGCGACTTCCGTCTTGCCTACGCCTGTGGGGCCGCTGAACAGGAAGCAACCGATCGGTTTCTGTGGATTGCCAAGTCCGGACCGCGACATCTTTATCGCCTTGGCGAGTGCGTCTATCGCGGGATCCTGGCCGAAGACGACATTCTTCAGATCGCGGTGAAGGTTGCGTAGTGCATTCTTGTCGTCAGAAGATACGCTGCGCGGCGGGATACGCGCGATCTTGGCCACGATCTCCTCGATCTCGCCCTTGCCAATCGTTTTCTTCTGCTTGGACTTGGGCAGGATGCGCTGCGCCGCGCCTGCCTCGTCAATCACATCGATCGCCTTGTCCGGCAGATGGCGGTCATTAATGTATTTTGCGGACAGTTCGGCCGCGGAATTCAACGCCGCGGTCGAATACTTGATTCCGTGATGCTCTTCGAAGCGACTTTTGAGTCCTTTCAGAATCTCGACGGTCTCGGCTACCGATGGTTCGACGACATCGATCTTCTGGAATCGGCGTGACAGTGCGTGATCCTTCTCGAATATCTGACGGAACTCGGTGTACGTCGTGGCACCGATGCATTTCAGCTGGCCGCTTGACAGGGCAGGCTTGAGGAGGTTGGAGGCGTCAAGAGTTCCACCCGACGCCGCGCCGGCACCAATCAGCGTGTGAATTTCATCGATAAAGAGAACCGCGTTGGTGTGATCCACCAGCTGCTTCAATACTGCCTTCAGGCGTTGCTCGAAATCCCCTCGGTATTTCGTGCCAGCGAGCAGGGCGCCCATATCCAGCGCGTAAACCTGTGCATCTGCGAGAATCTCGGGCACCCGGCCTTCAATGATGCGTCGCGCCAAGCCCTCCGCGATTGCCGTCTTTCCCACACCGGCTTCGCCTACGAGCAACGGATTGTTTTTCCGCCGCCGACAAAGCGTCTGAATGACCCGCTCGACTTCTTTCTCCCTACCAATAAGGGGGTCGATCTTGCCTACCAACGCGAGCTGGTTGAGATTCTGGGTGTAGTTCTCGAGGGCGCCGCCTGCAGCCTGGGCTTCCTGTTCGCCTTCGGCCTGCTCCCCTTCCGGGCGTGGTGCGCCGGGGCTTGGAGGCTGAGCTGCCTTGGTTACGCCATGAGAAATGAAATTGACGACGTCCAGGCGCGAAATCCCCTGCCGCTGGAGAAAGTACACCGCATGTGAATCCTTTTCGCCGAAGATCGCCACCAGCACGTTGGCGCCGGTCACTTCCTTCTTGCCGGAAGACTGTACGTGAAGGATCGCCCGCTGTATGACTCTTTGAAAACCGAGTGTAGGCTGGGTGTCGATCTCTTCCTCGCCTTCGACCTTTGGCGTGTGATCACCGATGAAAGTGGTGAGTTCGCGCCGCAACTCCTCGATGTTCGCCGCACAGGCACGAAGTACTTCGGCTGCTGAAGGGTTATCCAGCAGGGCAAGCAGAAGATGTTCGACCGTGATGAACTCATGGCGCTTTTGGCGAGCTTCGACGAACGCCATGTGGAGACTGACTTCAAGCTCTTGAGCGATCATTACTAGTTTTCCTCCATGACGCACGCGAGGGGGTGCTGATGTTGCCTCGCAAATGCCACTACCTGTTCCACCTTCGTGGCAGCCAGATCCTTGGGGTAGGTACCGCAGACCCCCATGCCTTCCTTGTGGACTTTGAGCATGATCCGCGTCGCTTGTTCTCGGTCCTTACTGAAAAACTTCTGCAGAACCACTATCACGAAATCCATCGGCGTGAAATCGTCGTTCAACAGCATTACTTTATACATCGGAGGTGGTTTGACCTTCGAGCGCTCGGCTTCAAGCAGGAATTCGTCTTGTTTTCGGGTTGCCATGAGATTCATTCTAACCAAGTGCGAAGAGAGTGCAACACAAGCACCGGGCTTCACGATGTGGTGTTTTTCCCACCTTTCTTGAAGAAATCGATATTGCGCTGCAATTCACACCCAACTGTATGAGAAATAAGGCCAAATCTCATATTTTCAAGTGCATGGCTTGATTTGGTGTGATGGAATGCTGTAGTGCAGCATCAAAAACGCGCAAACAGGCGTTGACGGGGCTTATCCAAGCCAGTAAAAACTCAGGCGTGCCTTGCTTGATGTGCGGGCAGTCGTGCGCTATGGCGGCCTTGCAAGGGCTGAGTGTGGCGATGGCTCCTGCTTGGTGAGGCTGGTGCAACCCGATTAGAAATCGGTCAGACATGCGTTTAATTGAAGGAATGAGCAATATGGCAACTGGCACTGTTAAGTGGTTCAACGACTCGAAGGGCTTCGGCTTCATCACCCCGGACGATGGCAGCGAAGATCTCTTCGCGCACTTTTCCGCCATCTCCATGAGTGGCTTCAAGTCGCTCAAAGAGGGTGAAAAAGTCAGCTTCGAGGTTACCCAGGGTCCGAAGGGTAAGCAGGCTTCTAACATCCAGAAAGCCTGATGCTTGCGGCGGGGCAGAGCGCTCCGCTGGGTAAGAAAGCCGCCGCGTCAAACCGGCGGTTTTTTGTTGAGGTGCGGGCCGCTGCAGACGTTTCAGGCGACAAAAAGGCCCGCATTTTTCAATGCGGGCCTTTTTTTGCTGTCTGGAACGGCGGGGCGTTACTTCAGCTTCACTTCCTTGTACGCCACGTGTTTGCGAACCACGGGGTCGTATTTCATGAATTCAAGCTTGCCCGGGGTGGTTCGCTTGTTTTTCGAAGTCGTGTAGAAATGCCCGGTCCCTGCAGTGGACTCGAGCTTGATTTTTTCGCGGGCGCCTTTGGCCATGTCAGTCTCCGATTACAGAGGTTGCTCAGACCTTGTCGCCGCGGGCGCGCAACTCGGCCATCACGACGTCAATGCCCTTCTTGTCGATAGTACGCAATCCTGCGTTCGACACGCGCAGGTGCACCCAGCGGTTTTGCTCTTCACTCCAGAACTTGCGGTACTGCAGGTTCGGCAGGAAGCGGCGCTTGGTTTTATTGTTGGCATGGGAAACGTTGTTCCCGACCATCGGTGCCTTTCCGGTTACTTGGCAAACGCGAGCCATCTTCTGCTCCAGGGAATTCGGTGAGTCGAAAAGCCGCTGATTATACGGGAGAGTTGTCTTGAATCTCAAGCATTTATTCAATCATGGCTTAAAGATTGTGCAAAAAGCATTGCTGGCCAACGAACCTGCGCTCGTGTAGTCCCGCGGCTCGGCCCGAATGCATGCCGACTTTGGTTGCTATAACAGACCGAGCCGGGCGAACGACACGGGTGCTGCGTTGCCGGCCACGATGAAATGGTCGAGCACCTGGACGTCTATCGTCGCGAGGGCGTGTTTGAGGGTGCTTGTCAGCCGCTGATCGGCCGAGCTTGGTTCGGTGGCTCCCGAGGGATGGTTGTGGGCGAGGATGACGGCCGCAGCGTTGCTCTTCAATGCCAGTTTGACAACTTCGCGTGGGTATACGCTGGTTTGCGTCAGGGTGCCACGAAACAATTCGACGGCGTCGATCAGCTGGTGTCTGGCATTCAGCAGAAGCACCATGAACACTTCGTGCTCAAGCTGCGAGAGCTTGAGGCGCAACCAGTCGCTCACGGTATCTGGGGAGTCGAACATCGATCCGGACGACAGCTCCTCGCGCAGGGCGCGCCTCGCGAGTTCCATGACGGCCTGCAATTGCGCATATTTCGCGAGGCCCATTCCAGGAAATGTCGTGAAGTCGTCGACCGGGGCGCAGCATAGTCGGGTGAGCGATCCGAACTCTAGCAACAGTTCGCGGGCGAGGTCGACCGCACTTTTACCTTTTACCCCGACCCGCAGGAACAGGGCTAGCAATTCAGCGTCGCTCAGCTTGCCCGCGCCAAGTTGCAGTAGGCGCTCGCGAGGACGTTCGCCTGCCGGCCAATCCGTGATCGCCATGGCGTGTAGAATCCTGCTCGACTTGGATGTGCGGATTCTAATTCCGACTAAAGGACATTGTCATGAATTTTCTTGGCGGACGCAAAATCGTTCTCGGGGTGACTGGCGGTGTCGCTGCCTACAAGGCTGCAGAACTGACCCGGTTGCTTGGCAAGACGGGAGCCGATGTGCATGTCGTGCTTTCGGAAGGAGGCGCGAGATTCGTCTCCGCCGTAACCTTCCAGGCGCTGTCGGGCAATATCGTCTGGAGCGACCTTTGGGATGCGCGAATGCCCAACAATATGGCGCATATCGACCTGACGCGAGGTGCCGACATGATTCTTGTGGCGCCTGCCACAGCCGATTTCATGGCCCGAGTCGTGCATGGTCTTGCGGATGATCTCTTGACGACGTTGTGTCTTGCCCGCGAGGTGCCATTGCTGCTTGCACCCGCGATGAACCGGCAAATGTGGGAAAACCCCTCTACCCGGCGCAATGCCGGACAGTTGGCCGCTGATGGGGTGGTTCTTCTGGGGCCGGAGGCAGGAGAGCAGGCGTGCGGGGAGGTTGGGCCGGGACGGATGCTCGAGCCTGACGCATTGCTCGAGGACGTCATCGCTTTTCTTCAACCCAAGCGCCTGGCAGGACGGCGGGTAGTCCTCACGGCCGGTCCGACCTTCGAAGCGATCGATCCGGTACGTGGCATTACCAACTCGAGCTCCGGGAAAATGGGATATGCACTTGCACGTGCCTGCGCGCACGCTGGAGCAGATGTCGTACTTGTGAGCGGGCCCGTCACGCTGCAGGCGCCGCGCGGAGTGCGCAGGATTCAGGTGCAGTCCGCCCTTGAGATGCGAACGGCCGTGTTTGATGAGATCGGTGCTGCGGACGTCTTTATTGGTGTCGCCGCGGTAGCCGATTATCGGCCAGCCGCCGCGGCGGAACACAAGATCAAGAAATCCGGGGGCGAGATGCATCTTGCGCTGACGCCCAACCCGGACATTTTGGCAGATGTGGCAGCGCTGGATGATCCACCGTTTTGTGTTGGCTTTGCGGCCGAAAGCCGCAACCTCGATGATTATGCCGAGTCCAAACGGCGCGCCAAGAAGCTCCCGCTTTTGGTCGGCAACCTGGTTCAGGATGGGCTCGGGGGCGAAGATAATCAGGTCATTCTGTTTGATGACAAGGGCAGCCATCCGCTTGGGCGCGCACCCAAAATGGAGCTCGCGATACAGATCGTCGCGCATATTGCTGCAATGCTGAAGTCGGACAGGATTTCGGGGTGAGGGATGCGAAACATTGATATCAAGATACTCGACGAACGGCTGAGGGATCACCTTCCCGCGTACGCAACGGATGGCGCCGCAGGGCTTGATCTGCGCGCTTGCCTGGGTGCCCCTGCTGTGTTGCATCCGGGCGAGACGGTTCTGGTGCCGACCGGGATTGCCGTTCACCTTGCCGATCCGGGCATCGCCGCCATGGTGCTTCCACGCTCCGGGCTTGGGCACAAGCACGGGATCGTATTGGGTAATCTCGTGGGTCTGATTGATTCCGACTATCAGGGACAGATCTTCGTGTCCGTCTGGAACCGGGGACGAACGTCCTTCACCCTCGAGCCGATGGAGAGAATTGCCCAGCTCGTGGTCGTGCCGGTCGTGCAAGTCGGGTTCAACGTGGTCGATGACTTTGTCGCGAGCGAACGTGGCGATGGCGGATTCGGCAGCACCGGCAAACATTGATGGACTTGCATCAAGGTATTCCCACCGGCGTGCACGTAACCTTGAGGCGCGGACGCGAGATCTTGTTGATGAAGCGCCACGCCACCGGTTTCTTCGACGGACTGTTGAGCCTGCCGGGAGGGCATGTCGATCCCGGCGAGCGTATTGTCGATGCCGCTCGGCGGGAGCTGAAGGAAGAGCTCGGCGTCGATGTGGCACTTCCGGCACTGCGTTGGCAGGGTGTGGTACACCGGCTTTCCGACACGAACAGGATCGATTTCTTCTACGAAGCCGACGTTTGGTCGGGAACCCCGACCGTTTGCGAACCGCACAAGTGTGGGGGCCTGAGTTGGTATGACTTGGGCGCGCTACCCGATGGAGTCGTGCCATACGTGAAGACCGTTCTGCTGTCGCCCCTGCCAGAACCGTGGATGATGGAGCTTGGCTGGCAGGGCCTTGGGAGTATCAGTAAAACCTGATAGGCTCACCCATCGTTGGCACGGTGTGGAGGAAAGCGATGAGATGCGGCATTCTTGCGGGCATTCTGCTGGCGAGCGTCGGATCGTCCGCTGCCACGGGGGCGTCGAACTTTCCCGATGTGGACCTGGCCCGTGCCGAGGAGATCGTTTCGGGGAGATGCTTTTTATGCCACGGTATGAACGGCGAAAGCTCGACCTCGCTGTATCCCCGGTTGGCCGGGCAGCACTATCAGTACATCGCGAAGCAGTTGGCCGACTTCAGGTCGGGCAGACGCCAGAGCGAGACGATGAAGAGCATGGCCGACGAACTCTCCGACGATGAAATGCTTGCGCTCGGTGTCTACTTTGAAACGAAACCCGCTGTTTCATCTCCCGTGGATGATGCGGAACTGGCCGCGGTGGGGCGGTTCGTGTTCTTTCGTGGAAACGAATACTCCGGCGTTGCTGCCTGCGCGAGTTGCCATGGAGACAAGGCTTACGGAACGGCACAGTTGCCACGCCTCGCCGGGCAGGGTGCGAAATATGTCGAGAACCAGTTGAAGTCCTTCAATAGCCGCGCGAGGACCAATGACAATGCGGTCATGCATTCGATCGCCTCGCGGCTCTCAGAGCTTGAGATCAAGGCCGTTGCAAACTTCATCAGCACGTTGAAATGAGCGAGCTGGGGCCGCATTGGACAGAGCCTCCTGTCGGAAGCCCTGTTTTTACCCGGGCAGTCAGGCGAGCATGTCGGCCCAGATGTTTTTCGCCCAGCTTGCGGCGTATTTGGCCTCGAGCTCATTTGCGGCGGGGGACAGGCCACCTGCTCCCTTTACGGGCAGAAAGGTGTTCTTGGTTGCGTCGTATTGATGTACCGAGGCGACGTGGACTACTGCTTTCGGATCCACATAGCTGTAACAGGTGTTCATCACGACAGGCTCGCCGTTCGGTGGCTCGCCGGCCAGGAGATTGAGAATCGCCGCCGCCGCGACCTTTGCCTGCTGGTTCGCCATATGGCCGGACTTGGGCATGGTCGGCGCGGGAAAGAGCGCATCGCCGAGCACGTGTACCCGTTCGACACCCTTGGCCTCCATGGTCAGCCAATCGACATCCACCCAGCGATCGTTGATAAGGGGTACGTCCAGCATGCTCGTGACCTGTCCTGCCCGTTGCGGCGGAATGACATTGAGCACGTTTGCCTTGACGTTTTCGAAATCGAGCATGGCTGTCCGCGTTTTCGCGTCCACCGAGCGCAGCTCGTTGTTCGGCAGATATTCCAGAATGCCCTTGTAGTGGGTTTCGAAGGCTTTGGTGAACAGGGCCTTCTTGGATTGGATTTCGCCGTTTGCGTCGAGGACCAGGACCTTCGATCGTGGTTTGTGCATCTTGAGGTAGCTGGCGACCATGCAGGCGCGCTCGTAAGGCCCCGGGGGGCATCTGAACGGCGCCTTCGGAATGTGCATGGCGAATATGCCGCCGTCGGGCATCGCTTCGAGTTGCTGGCGAAGAAGAGCGGTCTGGGGACCTGCCTTCCAGGCATGCGGGATGGTTTCCAGATTGCCCTCGAGGCCTCCGACCGCGCCGATCATGAAGTCGATCCCTGGTGAGAGAATCAGGCGGTCGTACTTGAGTTCCCCGTTTTTCGCCAGACGAATTTTTTGCGCCGCAGCGTCAATCGCGGTGACCTCGTCCCGGAGGAGGCGAACGCCATGGCGATCGCGCAGGTTCGCGTAACTGACCGTTATGTCGCTCATCTGACGGTATCCTCCGATGACCAGGTTGGACATCGGGCAGGAAACGAATTCGGCGTTGCGCTCCACCAGCGTGACGTCTACTCCGGCATTGCTCCACATGCGCAGATACTTTGCCGCCGTGGCGCCGCCAAAGCCGCCACCCACAACGACAATGTGACCACGCGCGCCGTTTCTACCGGTGGTTGCGCAGCCCGAAACGGCCATGGCGCCGGCTGCAGCAAGGCCGGCTGTCTTGAGGAAATCGCGTCGATTCAGCATGTTCTTCTCCCTGGTCATTTTCGCTCTGCGAAATACGATGCGATCAACTCCAGTTGTGCGTCGGTGTAGCCGTTTGCAATCTGCTGCATGATGCTCGAGGGTTTCTCGCCCGAGCGGAATTCCTGGAGCTTTCTGAGGATCTTCTCCTTCGGCTCACCGGCAAGACTCTTGTTGTCGCCGATGCTCTTGCCATTCGTCCCGTGGCAGTTTGCACAGGTTGCCGCGAGATTGCGCGCGAGGTTTGGGTCCTGCGCGTGTGCGATCGCTGCACAGACGAGCAGCAGCAAACAGATCTTGTGTCTCACGATTTCTTCTCCTTTGGCCGTTCGTGCTTGCGGCGTCAGTCTAACGACACCCCGTTGTTGGCGTCCAGTTTCAATAGGTGAAAGATGCGGGAGTTTCGGCGCACGTTGCGGCTATTTTCGGCGGAATTTGCCTGAATAGATTGTTGCGATGCACAAATATTAGAAGTTGACCATATACGTGTATGGTTATACCGTTATTCCAAGAGGCGAGGTGGGGACTTGCAATGGAAGAACTCAACAAGGTGTTCGAAAACGTCGCTGAATACTTCAGCCTGCTTTCCGAGCCGACAAGACTGAAAATTCTTCATTGCCTGTGTCGTGGCGAAAAGGCGGTCAACGAGGTCGTGGAGGCCTTGGGGTTGACCCAGGCCAACACCTCGAGACATCTCAACCTGCTTTACCGTGCCGGTGTGGTGGATCGGCGCCGTGACGGGAGCCAAGTGTTCTACCGGATCATAGATCCGAATTTCGTCGATCTGTGCCGGACAGTCTGTGTGACCGTGGCAAGCCGGGCCAATGTCATGCCGGTCGGCAGCGAATCACTGCGTAGGCTGGAGCAGGATCTGAATATCGACCGCTAGGCGGTGCAATAAAAGCGAGTTGTTCAAATAACGAGGGAGACTGTTGCATGGCACTTCAAGATGAGCGTCCAGGGCGTCTCAGGCGTGCGCCCGAGAACTTCCTGACGCAGGAAGATATCCAGGCGGTACAGGCGGGACGCCGCAGTTTCATGCGAAACGCGTTTGTCGCCGCGAGTGCCGCCATGGGTGCGCCGATGCTTGCGCGCGCCGCAAGCGGTGATTCGGCGATCATGAATCTGCCGCCCTGGAGCACCAGCCTCGGCCAGCCCGTCGCAGCCAGGCCCTATGGGCTTCCGTCCAAGTATGAGAGCAATCTGGTACGGCGCGAGTCTCCGGGCCTGACCCGGGTCGGAGGATCCTCGGTTTCCTTTGCGCCGCTGCAGGGATTGTTCGGAATCATCACGCCTTCGGGTCTGCATTTCGAACGACATCACCAGGGTTGGCACGACGTCGACCCGGGCAAGCATCGTTTGATGATCAACGGGCTGGTCAAGACGCAGGCCATATTCACGATGGACGATCTGTTGCGTCTGCCGGGTGTGTCGCGTATCCATTTCATCGAGTGTGGTGCCAATACCGGGATGGAGTGGGGCAATGTGGCGGTCCCGACGGTGCAGTACAGTCATGGCATGCTGTCATGCTCCGAATTCACCGGCGTACCGCTGCGTGATCTGCTCGAGCAGTGCGGCGCGGATTTCAAGAAGGGACGCTATGTGCTCGCCGAAGGCGCCGATGGCTCCTCGATGACGCGCACGATTCCGATGGAGTTGATCGAGTCCGGCGAGGTCATGGTGGCCTATGGCCAGAATGGCGAAATGCTTCGGCCCGAAAATGGCTATCCGCTGCGCCTCATCGTGCCGGGTGTGCAAGGGGTCTCCTGGGTCAAGTGGCTACGCCGCATCGAGGTCGGCGACAAGCCCTGGGGTGCGAAGGACGAAGCCGTCCATTACGTCGATCTCATGCCGGACGGAACCCATCGTCAGTATTCTTCGATCCAGGAAGCCAAATCAGTCATCACCAGCCCATCCGGCGGACAGATTTTGCTGGCGAAGGGTTTCTACAACATAACCGGGCTGGCATGGTCGGGCCGCGGAAAGATAAAGCAGGTCGATGTGTCGACCGATGGCGGTATCAACTGGCGCCGTGCCCGGCTCGAGTCGCCGGTGCTCTCCAAGGCACTTACCCGCTTCAATATCGACTGGGTGTGGGATGGCAAACCGGTCATCCTCCAGTCCAGGGCAATGGATGAAACCGGTTATGTACAACCCTCCTACGGGCAGTTGCGTGCCGTTCGGGGCACCAAGTCGATTTATCACAACAATGCCATCCAGTCGTGGAAGATCAATGAAAGCGGGGAGGTGGGCAATGTCCAGGTTCTCTAAGACCGTCGTTGCTGCGCTGCTCGCGGGCTGCGCGCTGGGCGCGCATGCGCTGGACCGATACCCCGGACTCGGTCGCGTCGCCACTGCGGAGGAGGTGAAGGCTTGGGACATCGACGTCCGGCCGGATTTTGTCGGCCTGCCGAAAGGTTCAGGCAGCGTCGATGACGGCGCCGATATCTTTGAAAACAAGTGTGCCTCCTGTCATGGCTCCTTTGGGGAGTCGAACGAGGTATTTACGCCACTCGTCGGTGGAACGACCAAGGAAGATGTCCAGACCGGGCGGGTAAAGGCTTTGGTCACGGGTTCCTTCCCGCAACGAACGACATTCATGAAGGTGCCGACGATCTCGACCCTGTTCGACTATATTCAGCGCGCCATGCCCTGGACGGCGCCGAAGTCGCTCAAGCCGGACGAGGTTTACGCGGTGCTTGCCTACCTGCTGAACCTTGCGGAGGTTGTGCCGGCCGATTTCGTGCTGAGTGACCAGAATATCCGCGATGTTCAGAATCTCATGCCGAATCGCAACGGAATGAGTACCGATCACGGCATGTGGCCGGGCAGGGGCATGGGCAACGGTGGCAAGCCGGACGTGAAGAATGTAGCCTGCATGAAAGACTGCAAGACGGAAGTGAAGCTGACCTCGAGCTTGCCTGAGTATGCGCAGGACGCGCACGGCAATCTCGCCGATCAGAACCGTCTTGTAGGCGGTGTCCGGGGCAAGCAGACGGTAGCGCCAGCAGAGGGTGACGAGAAGGCGATCGCAGGGCAGCCGTCAACTAATGCGATTGCAACCGCGCTGGCGACAGAGAAAGGATGCATGGCTTGTCACGGCGTCGCCAACAAGATCGTCGGGCCGTCCTACCAGGACGTTGCGGCGAAGTACAAAGGACAGGACGGCGCCGAAGCGAGGTTGGTTGCCAAGGTAAAATCGGGCGGTCAGGGCGTCTGGGGCGCAATCCCGATGCCGGCCCAGAGCCACGTCAAGGACGAAGAGATCAGCAAGCTCGTCCAGTGGATATTGTCGGGCGCGAAAGCGCAGTAACAGCAACAACTTGCAAACAAGGAGACTGGGGATGGATCAATCACGCAGGAACACGCTGAAGGCCAGTGGCGGCCTGAGTCTGTTCAGCCTGCTGGTCGCGGCCGGCATGGTCAAGCCGGGTGTGGCCGAAGCAGCATGGAACAAGGCGGCATTCGATGCCAAGAAGATGGATGCAGCGCTGGCCGCGCTCGGAGCGGGCAGCCCGGCCGAGAGTGCCGAGGTGCAACTGACGGCGCCGGATATCGCCGAGAACGGTGCCGTCGTGCCGGTCGGGGTGGTGAGCAATCTGCCCAACACCGAAGAGGTCGCGATCCTTGTCGAGAAGAATCCGAACATGCTCGCCGCACGCTTCATGCTCCCGGCAGGCACCGAAGCGGCGGTTCAGACCCGCATCAAGATGGGCCAGACTTCCGACGTGTATGCGGTGGTGAAGGCGGGTGGGAAGTTCTATATGGCAAAAAAAGAAATCAAGGTCACGCTTGGCGGTTGCGGCGGTTGAGCGAATCAGGAACAACGAGGAGAGACACTAATGGGTAACCCGATGCGAATTCGCGCTGCCGAGAAGGATGGCGTGACCGAAGTAAAAGTATTGATGAACCACGAGATGGAAACGGGCCAGAGAAAGGATTCCTCCGGCAACCTGATTCCGGCGCATTTCATTTCCGAACTGACTGCGAAGCACGGCGACAAGGTTGTGCTGCAGGCTGAGTTTGGCCCGTCGGTATCGAAGAACCCTTTCCTGTCGTTCAAGTTCAAGGGTGGTGCCAAGGGCGACAAGGTGGTGGTGAGCTGGATCGACAACAAGGGTGACACCCGCTCGGACGAGGCGACGATCGGCTGATCGCGCGCGGCAATGGACGGGGTGGCTCGACAGTATTGGTCGAGGCCGTGCCGGAGCATGCGTCCGGCAGTGCTGCCACCCAACAGAATCCGTGGAGGAGAGACGATGAAAAAAAGACTGACGCTTGCCGCCCTGGCGATTGTAGCGGCGTTCACAGCGCCGGCAGCAATGGCCGAGGGCTCGGCAGCCGACGGTATCGCCCAGTATCGCGCGATGCTCGCCGAAGGCAATCCGTCCGAGCTCTGGGAGCTCGCCGGTGAGGACATCTGGAAGGAAAAGCGTGGCCCGAAGCAGGCTTCGCTCGAGCAGTGTGATCTTGGCAAGGGGCCTGGTGTCGTGAAGGGCGCGAGTGCGGCGCTGCCACGTTATTTCAAGGACACCGGCCGCGTCCAGGATCTCGAGTCTCGGCTCATGAGCTGCATGGAAACGCTTCAGGGCATCGCTCCCGAGAACTTCGTCAAGGGCAAATGGGGCAAGGGCGAGATGGAAAAAATGGAGCAGATCGTCGCCTACGTCGTTGGCCAGTCGCGCGACATGAAGGTCAATGTCGATATGAGCGCCCCACAGATGAAGAAGATGTATGCCTTGGGCAAGGAAGCGTTCTTCTACCGCGCCGGCCCGATGGATTTTGCGTGTGCGACTTGCCACGGCCAGGACGACAAGCGTATCCGCCTGCAGGATCTGCCCAATCTCACCAAGCATGAAGGGGCTGCCGCGGGCTGGGGTTCGTGGCCCGCCTATCGCGTCTCGAACGGACAGTTCTGGACCATGCAGCATCGCCTGAACGACTGCTATCGCCAGCAACGTTTCCCCGAACCGATCTACGGATCGGACGTCACCATTGCGCTGTCGGTCTACATGGCCAAGACGGCGAACGGCGGCACGGTGATGACCCCTGGAATCAAGCGCTGAGGAGAACGCGATGAAGAAATTTCTGATGATCGCCCCGCTGGCGCTTGGCATGCAGTTCGCTGTGGCCGGTGACGACATGCACGCCGAGTTCAAGCAGATGATGGACAGCTCCTTCAAGGGAAATGGCATCGCTGAAAAGCACCGACTTTATCAACTCGATTTTCAGGCGGCTTGTTCGACCGAAAAATCCCCTTCACCCGCGATGTTGAAGGCGATCGAAGCCGAGCAGATGAAAACCATTCGCTGGCCTTCCGACGGCAAATACACCGGTGACTGGAAATCCGGCGAGAAGATCGCGATCAGCGGACGCGGACTCACCTGGAACGACAAGGCGGACGCTGCGAATGGCGGTGGCTGCTATAACTGCCATCAGATGAGTCACAACGAGATTTCCTACGGCACCATCGGCCCCAGCCTGCTCAACTACGGCAAGCTGCGTGGCAATTCCAGCGACATGCTCAAGTACACCTGGGGCAAGATCTGGAACGCCAAGGCGTACAACGCCTGCAGCAACATGCCGCGCAACGGCGATGCGGAGATCCTGACCGAACGGCAGATCAAGGACGTGATGGCCTATCTGTTCGACCCGGAATCACCGGTCAACAAGCCCTGATTCAACGGTCCCCAGCCCGGCCCGCATTGCCGGCCGGGCATTTTTTCGTCTTGAGGATGGAAACATGAGCATGAATCGCCGCGAATTTATGCAGGTTCTGGCCGTGGCGGCCGCGGGCGGGATGAGCCTGTCCAGCGATTTCGCACGTGCCGAGAAAGGCGCTGCCGCAATGTACGAGTTGCCGCGCTTCGGTAATGTAAGCCTGCTGCACATGACCGACTGTCATGCCCAGTTGCTGCCGATCTATTTCCGGGAACCGGACGTGAATCTCGGCGTGGGTGACATGATGGGCCGTGCGCCGCACCTGGTCGGTGAGTCGTTCCTCAAGCACTTTGGCGTCCGGCCGGGGACGATCGAGGCCCATGCATTCACCTACCTTGATTTTTCCGAGGCCGCGAGGACTTACGGTAAGGTCGGCGGATTCGCCCACCTGGCGACGCTGGTCAAACGGATGAAGGCCTCTCGTCCGGGGGCGTTGCTGCTCGATGGTGGCGACACCTGGCAGGGGTCGGGCACGGCGCTGTGGAGCAAGGCCCAGGACATGGTCGACGCCTGCAAGCTGCTCGGCGTCGATATCATGACCCTGCACTGGGAGTCGACCTACGGTGCCGAGCGCGTCAAGGAGATCGAGGACAAGGATTTCAAGGACCGCATCGACATCGTGGCCCAGAACGTGAAGACCACCGATTTCGAGGATCCGGTTTTCAAACCCTATGTGATTCGCAAGATCAACGGGGTGCCGGTGGCAATCATCGGCCAGGCCTTCCCCTATACCCCGATCGCCAACCCGCGGTATTTCACGCCGCAGTGGAGTTTCGGCATCCAGGACGAGCGGATGCAGGAGATGGTCGATGAGGCGCGCGGCAAGGGCGCGCAGGTTATCGTGGTGCTTTCGCACAACGGCATGGATGTGGATATCAAGATGGCGTCCCGGGTCACCGGCATCGACGTGATCTTCGGCGGGCACACCCACGACGGCATGCCTGTGCCGACCGTGGTCGAGAACGCGGGTGGCAAGACCCTGGTGACCAATGCCGGTTCGAACGGCAAGTTCCTGGCGGTGATGGACCTCGACGTACGTGATGGCAAGGTCCGCGACTTCCGCTACAAGCTGCTGCCAGTGTTCTCCAACCTGTTACCGGCAGACCCGGAAATGAGCACCTACATTGAGAAGGTGCGGGCACCCTACCTCGACAAGCTTGGTGAAAAACTCGCCGTTACCGAAGGCCTGCTCTATCGCCGCGGCAACTTCAACGGCTCCTGGGATCAACTCATCCTCGATGCGCTGATGGCCGAGAAGGATGCCGAGATCGCCTTTTCGCCGGGTTTCCGCTGGGGAACCTCGCTGCTGCCGGGCGATACCATCACCATGGAACTGTTGCTCGACCAGACCGCGATCACCTATCCCTACACCACCGTGACCGAGATGAAGGGCAGCATGATCAAGACGGTGCTGGAAGATGTCTGCGACAACCTCTTCAATCCGGACCCCTATTACCAGCAGGGCGGCGACATGGTGCGGGTGGGGGGCTTGCAATACAGCTGTGATCCGATGGCGGGGATGGGCAAGCGGATCGACAACATGACGCTCGGCGGCAAACCGATCGACCCGGAGAAGACCTACAAGGTGGCCGGCTGGGCGCCAGTTTCCGAAGATGCGCGCAATGCCGGCGGCGAGCCGGTGTGGGATGTGGTGGCGCGTTACCTGCGCGCCCAGAAGGTAGTCAGCCAGCGAAAGCTCAATCAGCCGCAGCTGAAGGGCATGAAGGGCAATCCCGGAATGGTTTGAGCCCGCAGGCGGGTGCCGGTCGAAGCGAACGCGCCCCCTGCGGGCGCGTTCGCAGTCTACGTTTCCTTCGTCGTGCCGTCGGGCGCCGCTGCGTCTGATTGCGCGAACTGGTTGCGGAAGCGCAGCTCCTGGGGGTAGGGGTAGAAGTCCTCCACGTAGCCGGCCCGGATCTGCTCTTGGGCCTGCTGCCAGAACTTGGGGTTGAGCAGGTCGCGGTGGTGTTTGAGGAAGGCCTTGCGGATGCGTGGCTGACCAAGCAGGAAAGTGGCGAACTCCTCGGGAAAGACATCCATCGGGCCAGCGCTGTACCAGGGTTCGCCGGACATCTCCATTTCCTCGTACGGCGCGGGCGGGATGGCGCGGAAGTTCATGTCCGTCATGTACTCGATTTCGTCGTAATCGTAGAACACCACCCGGCCGTAGCGGGTCACGCCAAAGTTCTTCCATAGCATGTCGCCCGGGAAGATATTGGCTATCGCCAGCTCGCGGATCGCATTGCCATATTCCCGGACCGCGTGCTCGGTCTTTTCCTCGCTCGCGTGATCGAGATAGATATTGAGCGGCGTCATCCGGCGTTCGATGTAGAAGTGCTTGATGATCACCGAATCGCCCTCTATCTCGAAGGAAGAGGGCGCGAGGTCGCGCATCTCCTGCAGCAAGTCCGGGTGAAAGCGCGAGAGCGGCAATGCGCCGTATGAAAACTCGAGTGTGTCTGCCATGCGCCCGACCCGATCCACCTGCTTGACCATCACGTACTTGCGTTTCACCGTTGCGCGATCCATGTTCTTCGATGCGCCGAAGACATCCTTGATGATCTTGAAGACATACGGATACGAGGGCAGGGTGAACACCAGCATCACCAGACCGCGAATGCCGGGTGCGACGATGAACTGATCGTTGGAGTGCCGCAGGTGTGCGAGCAGGTCGCGGAAGAACCCGGTCTTGCCCTGCTTGCCCAGGCCGAGCATTGTGTAAAGTTCGC
Organism: Cognatazoarcus halotolerans; assembly: GCF_009800965.1. Classification (GTDB taxonomy): domain Bacteria; phylum Pseudomonadota; class Gammaproteobacteria; order Burkholderiales; family Rhodocyclaceae; genus Cognatazoarcus; species Cognatazoarcus halotolerans. Next base: position 161,465 of record NZ_WUAF01000006.1, read on the forward strand.
TGCGGGGCTTGTTCGGCATGATGCTGCGCAGGAACTGGACGTAGCCCGAGGGCACCTCCATGTCGACCAGAAAATAGGCCCGCGACAGCGAGAACAGCAGCGATATTCGCCAAGCGTCGAAGAGGATGGTATCGACATACAGCATGCCGCGCTCGGAATGACGTATCGCGAGTGCGAACGGATACTCCTGATAACCGTTTACCGCCTTGCCGATGATGTAGGCGGTCTTGTTGCGGTAAAAGGCCGAATAGAGCACCTGGATCTGGCAATTCACTTCCATCACCGGCCATTCGCCGAGGGTCTGGAGAATCGAACGCATCACGAAGTCCACGTCGCGGTCGAGATCCTCGAAGGCGCGTTCCCAGTCGAAATCCTCGATCACCGTCTTGATGGTGCGACGCAGTCCGCGATCCTGCGGATAGTAGCTGCTGTAAACCGGCGGAAAGGAATCGATGAACTCCGTGGAGATGGCCGGCCGGGCAAACAGGTAGTCGTTGTTGAAGTAGCTGCGGTGCAGGATCTTGGTGGTGACCGAGTTGAAGAAGGTTTCGGCCAGCTCCGGTTGCCGGTGATTGATGAGCATGCCGATGTACTGCAGCTTGACACGCTGCCAGGTGGCGTCGTCGAGTGAGTCGGCGTCGAATTCCTGCCTCAGGCGATCGCCGGTCTCATTGACCCGGTCGTCGTAGAATTGCACGCGCTCGCGCACCGCAGTGAGCTGCCCCTGCCAGTCTGCCGCCTCGAAGCTTTCCTTGGCACGCCGGCTGGTTTCCCGGAATATCCGGTAGTGCTTGTTGAAGCCTTCGATCAGCGCCTGCGCGATCGACTGCGCGACTCCGTGTTCGCTTCGGCTGGCGTCCATGGATCCCCTCGTCCGGTTGTCGTCCGGTCTGCCACTTGAGCGCGGCGCGGCCGTTGCCGCCCGAAATACTAGCATTCGGACCTTCGTCGGCCATACTTCGGGATGAGCGCCCACCGATGCGCGTACCGGCCGGCGGTGCGCTTTCGAAAGAAATCCAGTTCGGTGATAATTTCGCGGCCATGGCGAGCCGCGCCGGTCGCGACGCGGGCCGATCCTCGTCGTCAGGCCGGAAGCATTGATTCTGCCGTTCGTCGCTTTGGCGGGGCCGTGATCCGGCCCCTCTGTCACGCACACATATCGAGGGAGTAGGAATGAGCGTTTCTCACATCAAGGTTCCCGCGGGTGGTCAGAAAATCGTCCCGGGCCAGACAACTCCGAACAACCCGATCATCCCGTTCATCGAAGGGGACGGGATTGGTGTCGACATCACGCCGGTGATGATCAAGGTCATCGATGCCGCGGTTGCCAAGGCATACGGTGGGGAGAAAAAGATCTACTGGATGGAGGTCTATGCTGGCGAGAAGTCCACCCAGATCTACGGTCCCGACGAATGGCTGCCGAAAGAAACCTTCGACGCCCTGCGCGAGTATTCCGTCTCGATCAAGGGGCCGATGACGACGCCGGTCGGTGGCGGTATCCGTTCCCTCAACGTTGCGCTGCGCCAGGAACTGGACCTCTACCAGTGCGTCCGTCCGGTGCGTTACTTCACCGGTGTTCCCTCGCCACTCAAGCGCCCCGAACTCATCGACATGGTGATCTTCCGCGAGAATACTGAAGACATCTATGCCGGCATCGAGTGGCAGTCCGAGTCGGATGGGGCGAAGAAGGTCATCAAGTTTCTGACCGAGGAGATGGGTGTCAAGAAGATCCGCTTCCCGGACACTTCGGCAATCGGCATCAAGCCGGTGTCCAGGGAAGGCACCGAGCGCCTGACCCGCGCGGCCCTGCAGTACGCAGTGGATAACGATCGCAAGAGCGTGACGATCGTCCACAAGGGCAACATCATGAAGTTCACCGAAGGTGGCTTCCGTGATTTCAGCTATGCGCTGGCCAAGCGTGAGTTCGGTGCGGTGGAGATCGACGGCGGCCCGTGGTGCAAGTTCAAGAACCCGAAAACCGGCAACGAGATCGTGGTCAAGGACGTGATCGCCGATGCCTTCCTGCAGCAGATCCTGCTTCGTCCAGCCGAGTATGACGTCATCACCACGCTCAACCTCAACGGCGACTATGTCTCCGACGCGCTGGCCGCCCAGGTTGGTGGTATCGGGATCGCCCCGGGCGCGAACATCTCCGACCAGTACGCCTGTTTCGAGGCCACCCATGGCACCGCGCCTAAGTATGCGGGGCTGGACAAGGTGAACCCTGGCTCGCTGATTCTTTCGGCGGAGATGATGTTGCGTCACATGGGCTGGAAGGAGGCCGCCGACCTCGTCATCAGTTCGGTGGAAAGGGCTATTGGGGACAAGTTCGTGACCTATGACTTTGCACGGTTGATGGATGGGGCAACCGAAGTCAGCTGTTCCGAGTTCGGTGACAAGATGATCGAACGGATGTAGGCCGTTCTTGTCCGACGCGGCAACGTGCTGCCGGAGCCACGCATGGCCGGGGCTCCGGCGTTTCAAGGCAGTCGATGGCGTTTCAGCAGTGGCGCACGACAAGCACCGAGATCTCGACCTTGCGCAGGAGCTTCTCCGCCACGCTGCCCAGCAGCATGCGCTGAATGCCGCGACGGCCGTGCGAGCCGACGATCAAAAGGTCGGCATCGGACTTTGCCACGTGCGCGGCCACCTGGTCCGCGGCATGGAGCGTATTCGAACTGAGCAGCTGACTTTTCGGCGAGAGCCCCGCATCCGTGGCGACCTTGACTGCCTTGGCGAGCGTTTCCTCGCCTTCGAGCATCACGGCCTTGAGCGCGGCGCCCTTATCGATGAGCGTTGTTTCCCGGATATGCGCGAAGATCGACTCGTCGACCGCGTGTACGATCTCGAGCGTTGCGGCGCTGCCCTTGCAGATTTCTATGGCCTTCTCAAGCGCCTTGCCGGAAGTGTGGCTGTCGTCGACGGATATCAGAATATGCTGGTACATGGTCATGCCTCATGAACGGATCTGAACGGTTCGCAATTCGCTCGGCACACTATCATTGCGGCACCTTCCGCGGCATCGGCGTTTTCCCCAAGAGATCCGCAAGGGCGCTCGCCGCTGCCACACCGCTCGATCCTGGTGTGCCTGTCGTTGCGGATAAGGGAGTATGCGCGTGACTGCCTCGCTGTGTGTCGATGTGATTTCGGATGTCGTCTGTCCGTGGTGCTACCTGGGCCGGCGCCGGCTCGACGAGGCCTTGGCGCGCCTCGCTGCGGCGCGACCCGAGGTGACCTATCGCCTGCGCTGGTTTCCTTTTTTTCTGAATCCGGATACGCCGCCCGAAGGCGAACCCTATCGGCCGTTCCTGGAGCGGAAGTTCGGTGGCGCGGCCGAAGTGGACGCGATGCATGCCCGACTTGCCGAGGTGGGTGCGGGCGCCGGTGTGATGTTTCGCTTCGAGCGCATGACGGTGCGCCCCAACACCTTGAATGCGCATCGTCTCGTTCATCGAGCGCAGCAGGAGGGGTTTGTCGCCGACGTGCTTGTGGACGCGCTCTTCAAGGCGCATTTCGAGGAAGGGCTCAACGTGGGCTCCCCCGACACCTTGCAACAAATCGGTTTGGCGATCGGCATGGGTGACGTCAAGGCGTGGCTCGCCGGCGATGACGCGGTCGAGGCGGTACGGGCGCTTGACAGACGCGTGCGCGAACTTGGCGTCAGCGGCGTGCCGATGTTCATCTTCAACGGTCAGATTGCCGTTTCAGGCGCCCAGCCGGTGGCGGTCCTGCTTGATGCAGCGATGCGTAGTCTCGATGCGAGCCCGGCGACATGAGCCTACGATACGTGGCGTGGCGCTTCGCGCCCGGCGATGACCTGCGACGCGCCCTTGAGCGCAGCCTGGCCGGAGAGGCCTATTCCGCAGGCTGGGTGTCGGCCGCCGTCGGCAGTCTGAGCGAAGCTCGGCTGCGATTTGCGGGCTGCAGTGAATCCTCGCTGCTCACCGGTGCGCTCGAGCTCGTCTCGCTGTCCGGCACCCTCGCGCCCGACGGATTGCACCTGCATGCAGGCGTCGCGGATGCACGAGGCCGCATGAGCGGCGGCCACCTCGATTACGGCTGCACGGTGCGCACCACGATGGAAGTCGTGTGTGCGCTGTGCATCGGGGACCTGGCCTTCCGGCGGCAGCATGATCCGCACACCGGATACCGGGAGCTCGTGGTGGGCCTCCGGCCCTGACTTCCGGTGGTCGCAGCGACCACGTGGTGGCTGCTCGACTGTCGTCCACGAATCGAACGCCTGTAAGCAGGGCGTATGGATTCGGCCGGTATAATCGGTCGTTGGCATCCGACAGGGGTAGGTGATGCGTACGCGTTCGATCGGCCACCGTTTGGTGGCGCTTTTTGCGATGGGGTGCCTGTTCTTCAATGCACCGCTGCTGAGTATCTTTGATCGTCCCGTCAATGTGTGGGGCATTCCGCTGCTCTATCTCTACGTGTTCGGTGCCTGGTTGTTCTTGATCGTCGCGATTGCCTGGATAAGCGAGGGTCGCTGAGTGCTCTCGGCCGGCGTCCTCTTCAGCGTTGCGCTGCTTTATCTGGGGCTGCTTTTCGGCGTTGCATATTTTGGCGACCGCAGTGCCGAGCAGGGCCGTTCGATCGCGGATTCGCCGCTCGTATATTCGCTTTCGCTCGCAGTGTATTGCACTGCCTGGACCTACTACGGAAGCGTGGGACGCGCCGCCTCGAGCGGTGTCGGGTTTCTGCCGGTATATCTCGGGCCGACCCTAGGCATGGCCCTCGCCTGGTTGGTGCTGTTGCGGATGGTGCGTATCAGCAAGGCATATCGCATCACCTCGATCGCCGACTTCATCGCTTCTCGGTACGGCAAGAGCCAACTGCTCGGCGGTGCTGTTTCGCTCATCGCGCTGATCGGCACCGTTCCCTACATCGCGCTGCAGCTCAAGGCGGTTGCCAGCAGCTTCAATCTTCTGGTGGCCGACCCCGACGCGCAGGTTGGCCTGCTGAGCGATACCGCGCTCTACACGGCGGTGCTGCTTGCCTTGTTCTCGATCCTGTTCGGCACGCGCCACCTCGACACCACCGAGCGGCACGAGGGCATGGTTACCGCGATCGCGTTCGAATCGATCGTCAAACTCTGTGCCTTCCTGGCCGTCGGACTCTATGTCACGTTCGGTCTTTATGACGGTGTCGGCGATATCTTCAGCAGGGTCGAGGGAAAGCCGGAGCTGGCCAACCTGTTGCGCCTCGGCGGAGATGGTGCGATGGGTTACGGGAGCTGGTTCGCGCTCACCTTGTTGTCGATGCTGTCGGTGATCTTCCTGCCGCGGCAGTTCCAGATGGTGGTGGTCGAGAACGTGAACGAGCGCCATCTGCGGCGCGCAGCCTGGTTGTTCCCGGGGTATCTCCTGCTCATCAACCTTTTTGTTCTGCCGATAGCGCTTGGCGGGCTCCTTTACTTTGGCGACAGCGGAGTCGACCCGGATACCTTCGTGCTGACTTTGCCGGTCGCCGGCCAGCTCGATGGGCTGGCGTTGCTGGTGTTCGTTGGCGGTCTTTCAGCCGCGACCGGCATGGTCATCGTCGAATCGATCGCCGTTTCCACCATGATCTGCAATGATCTGGTCATGCCCCTGTTGCTGCGGCGGCGCAGTTGGGCGCAGGGCGGCCAGCAGGACCTGAGCCAACTGCCCTTGTTGATCAGGCGATGCGCGATCGCCGGTATCCTGCTGCTTGGCTATCTGTACTACCGGCTCGCGGGCGAAGCCTACGCGCTGGTGAGCATCGGCCTGATCAGCTTCGCTGCGGTGGCGCAGTTCGCACCCGCGATGCTGGGCGGAATGTTCTGGCGTGGCGGATCCCGTACCGGCGCGCTCGCCGGCCTTGCGGCCGGCTTTGGCATCTGGGTCTACTGCCTGCTGCTGCCGTCGTTCGTGAAATCCGGCTGGCTGGGCAGTGATTTCCTCGAATACGGACCGCTCGGCCTGAACCTGCTGCGCCCCGAGCAATTCCTCGGGCTGGAAGGGCTCGATCCGATCAGTCACGCGCTTTTCTGGAGTCTGTTCTTCAATATCGCTTGCTACCTGTTCTTCTCGTTCGCATATCCGCCGGGCGCACGGGAGGCGTCGCAGGCGTCGATGTTCGTCGACATCATGCGCCGCGATCCGAGCTCGCTCGCGGTGTTCTGGCGCCCCGGCGTCGGCGTGGGGCAGCTCATCCCGCTGGTTTCACGGTTCCTTGGTGCGGACCGTACGATGCATGCGTTCGAAGCCTACGCGCGTCGACGTGGCGTCTCGCGGGTTGAGGAGCTCGCCGCCGATGCCGATCTGGTGCATTTCTCCGAAACCCTCCTGGCCGGGGCAATCGGTGGTGCCTCCGCCCATGTCGTGGTGTCCTCCGCAGTCGAGGCCGAGCCGCTGGGGCTCGATGAAGTCATGGGCATTCTCGACGAAGCCTCCCAGGTGCGTGCCTACTCGCGCCAGCTCGAAGAAAAGTCCCGCGCGCTCGAGGCGGCGACGGCGGAGCTGCGGGCGGCCAACGAACGACTCAAGGAGCTCGATCGTCTGAAGGATGACTTCATGTCTTCGGTCACCCATGAACTGCGAACACCGCTGACTTCGATCCGGGCGTTCTCGGAAATGCTGCAGGACGATCCGAAGATCGATCTCGAGCAGCGCCGTCGCTTCCTCGGCATCATCGTCGCCGAGACGGAACGGCTCACCCGCCTGGTCAACCAGGTACTCGATCTCGCCAAGATCGAATCCGGCCACGCCGAGTGGCACAACGCCGAACTCGACATGGGCGACGTCATACGCAACTCGATCGAGGCGACAAGTCAGCTGTTTGCCGCCAAGAGCGTGGCGGTCGACGTTTCGCTACCCGAGAAAGTCAGTCCGCTGTGGGCTGATCGCGATCGTCTCATCCAGGTGATGATCAATCTTCTGTCCAATGCGGTGAAGTTCGTCGCGCCGAAAGGCGGCGCAGTCAGGGTCGAGCTGTCCGAACGGGGAGAGGAGGCCTTGAGAATCGAAGTGGCGGATAATGGGCCCGGCATCCCGTTGAACGAGCAGGCGACCGTCTTCGAAAAATTCCGCCAGGTAGGTGATGCCCGGGCCAAGCCCGCGGGGACCGGACTTGGACTGCCGATCAGCCGGCAGATCGTCGAACATTTCGGGGGCCGGATGTGGGTGGAGAGCATCCCGGGAGCGGGAGCCTCGTTCTACTTCGAGCTCCCGCTGGAAAGATCGGAAGGGTAGTGGCAGTGATTTGAGCAGTGTCCAAAACAAAGCAAACGAGAGGGGGGAAGGGTCATGACCAAAAAGATCCTGATTGCCGACGACGAGGTGAACATCGTCATTTCACTTGAGTTCCTCATGAAGCGGGAGGGCTTCGAAGTAGTGCTGGCGGCCGATGGTGAGGAGGCGATCACCAAGATCCGGGAGGAGAAGCCGGACCTCGTGCTTCTCGACGTGATGATGCCGCGCAAGACCGGATTCGAAGTGTGCCAGGAGCTGCGCTCCGACCCGGCCATGCAGGATCTGAAGATACTCATGTTGACCGCCAAGGGGCGCGATACCGAGGTTGCAAAGGGTATGGCGCTCGGTGCGGATGCCTACATGACCAAGCCATTCTCGACCCATGAGTTGGTGGAGCGCGTGAAGAGCCTGCTGGGGCTCGCAGAATGAGTCCGAAGGCCCGATTGCCGGTTGCACTTTCGCTGTCGATCGCGTTCGTGGTCGCCATGCTCGTCAGCGCAGCCTATCTCGTCTGGCAGGATCTGGACCAACTCGAAAAGGCTGTGGTCCAGCCGATCCTCTCGTCGCGAAGCGGCCTCATGGTGGCTGCGGTGGTGCTCGCCTGCGCTGTTGTGGTGATGGTTGTCAAATCCTTGCACGATGGACTTTTCGCACTACCGGGCAAGCTTGCCGAAGATGCGCAGCTGATCCTGTCGACCGAACCTTCCCGACGGCTGGAGCCGGTCGGGAGCGCCGATCTCAAGGCGCTGTCGCGCACGATCAATTCCTTTGCCGACCAGCGCGATTCGCTGCGCAAGGATGTCGAGTTGCGCGTACAGGAAGCCAAGCATTCGGTCGAGGAAGAAAAAAACCGGCTGGCCGCCCTGATGTCCGAGCTCACCCAGAGCGTTGTGGTATGCAATCTCGATGGCCGGATCCTGCTTTACAACAACCGGGCGCGCCTTCAGTTCAAGGCGATGTCCGATGCGCCCCAGGTCGCGGGTGGTGGCGAACTGATCGGCCTCGGCCGATCGATCTATACCGTCTTCGAGCGCAACCTGATCGTGCATGCGCTCGAGAGTCTGCAGCACCGGCTGCGCAAGAGCGCGGCCCAGCCGGTGGCAAACTTCGTAACCACGACCCGTGCCGGTCAATTGCTGCGAGCCCAGATGGCGCCCGTGCTCACCGCCCGGGAAGAGGGGGAGCGCAGCCTCACCGGCTTCATCCTGATGCTCGACAACATCACCCGTACCTTCGAGAGTGAGACGCGGCGGGATCAGCTGCTCCACAGCATCACCGAGGGTAACCGCGCCGCGTTGGCGAACGTTCGTGCCGCGGCCGAGATGCTTGACTACGATGACCTCGAACCGGCCTTGCGATTGCGCTTCAGGAAGGTGATCAAGGACGAAGTGAATGCGATGAGCAAGCGTATCGACGAAGCGGCGACCGCATTCACCGACACGGTCAAGACGCGCTGGCCGCTCGAGGAAATGCTGGGCACGGACCTGATTGCCGCGGCGCGGCGACAGCTCGAAAGCCGGACAAAGGTGCCGGTGAAGCTAGAAGACGTCGACGAGGCCCTCTGGGTACGAGTGGATAGTTTCTCGATGTTGATGGCGGTCACCTATCTGGGCAACCGACTTTCCGAAGAATTCGAAGTACGTGAAGTGCGGCTGCGCCTCACCGGTGCGGGCCGTATGGCCCATCTGGATCTGATCTGGTCTGGTCAGGCGATGAGCACGGAGACCGTGATGACCTGGGAGCTGGAGCCGATGCGAATAGGCGACGAGACCAGCCCGCTCACGGTGCGCGACGTCATCGAGCGCCACGATGGCGAAATCTGGCTCGAGCGCGAAAAGACCAAGCATCGGGCCTTTTTCCGCATTCTCATTCCGTCGGCGATGCCGCAGCAGGAGCTCGAGAACGAGGCTGAGACCTATCTGCGCGGCGAAAGCCGACCCGAGTACTACGATTTCGATCTCTTTTCGGTGTCCGAGAAAGGTCACGCGCTGGACGATCGTCTTCTCAGCGAATTGACTTTCACCGTTTTCGATACAGAAACGACCGGCCTCAACCCCTCCGAGGGTGACGAGATCATCCAGATCGGCGCCTCGCGCATCGTCAATGGCAAGTTGCGGCGCAGCGAGTCGTTCGAGCAACTGGTTGATCCCTGCCGTCGTCTGGCGCCGGAATCCGCACAGATACACGGCATCACGGCCGAGATGTTGGTCGGACAACCCAAGATCGGCGAGGTACTGCCGGCCTTTCACGCCTTTGCGGCGGATACCGTGCTGGTGGCCCATAATGCCGCATTCGACATGCGCTTCCTGCAGCTCAAGGAGGCGGCGACCGGTCTGAAGTTCGATCAGCCGGTGCTCGATACCCTGCTGCTCTCCGCGGTGATTCATCCCAACCAGGAGTCACATCGGCTGGAGGCCATCGCCGAGCGCATGGGGGTGCACATCATCGGCCGGCACACCGCGCTGGGCGACGCCATCGTCACCGGCGAGGTCTTCCTCAAGATCATCCCGCTGCTCGCGGAGAAGGGCATTCGTACCATGCGCGAAGCCCGCGAAGCCGCCGAAAAAACCTACTACGCCCGGATCAAATACTGATGCCAACACGTCGGGTTCCCGCACCGGCAGCGCCGGCGGGAGCCCGAATCGGGCGAAGGAGCGTGTATCCTGACGCGCTCAGCAACCCGGAGCGTGTAGTTCGCAGATGAGTCCGTTCGAAAGCCGCCTGCGCCGCAATTACCTGATCTACACCGCAGGCTTCGTTTGTTTCGTGTTGCTGCTGGCGGCGGGCGAGTCCTTCGGGCTCTCGCAGCGCGTCATCGGACACCTTTTCCTGTTTGCCACGATCGCCATCTACGCGGGCATCGGCGTCATGAGCAGGACAGCCGACGTTTCCGAATACTACGTCGCCGGCCGGCGTGTTCCGGCCGTATTCAATGGCATGGCGGTCGCGGCGGACTGGATGAGTGCGGCCTCGTTCATCGGCCTCGCCGGCACGCTCTACTACGGTGGTTTCGAGGGGCTTGCCTTCGTCACCGGCTGGACCGGGGGCTATGTGCTGGTGGGGTTGCTGCTTGCACCGTATCTGCGGAAATTCGGCCGCTACACCATCCCCGATTTTTTTGGCGCGCGTTACGAGGGAAACTTTGCCCGGACCGTGGCCGTCGGGGCAACCATCCTGACGAGTTTCGTCTACGTCGTCGCGCAGATCTACGGTGTCGGGCTCATCACTAGTCGTTTCGTCGGCGTCGAGTTCGAGGTCGGGCTGTTCGTCGGCCTTGCCGGAATTCTCGTGTGTTCCTTTCTCGGTGGCATGCGTGCCGTTACCTGGACCCAGGTGGCGCAGTACGTGATCATCATCATCGCGTACCTGGTGCCGGTGGTGATCCTTTCGTCCAAGATCACCAGTGTGCCGGTACCGCAGGCGTCCTATGGAATCGCACTGAAGCAGATCGGTGAAAAGGAGCTTGAGCTGTTCTCCGACCCAAGGGAGATCAGCGCTCGCACCCAATACGGATTCCGGGCCGAAGAGTACGCAAGAAAGATCGCCGACCTGCCGGTTTCGTTCGATGCCGAGCGAAAGGCGCTGGTCGAGGAGCTGAATGCGTTGCGGCTTGGCGGTGCCTCGGCGCGTGAAATCGCGCATGCCGAGCGCGCGCTCAGGGATGCTCCGAGGACCGAGGAGGAAGCCCGCGAAAAATGGGAACTCGCCCGCCAGGACAGTCTTCACAAGGCGATGGTGCCGAACCGGCACGCGGAGGCCTACCCTGGTGCCACGACTGAAGAGTCTGATCACGCCCGCGACAATTTCATCGCACTGGCCTTCGTGCTCATGATGGGTACCGCAGCCTTGCCCCATCTGCTGACCCGTTACTACACCACGCCCGGCGTGAGCGAGGCACGTCGATCGGTGTTCTGGTCCCTGTTCTTCATCTTCCTGCTCTATGTCACCGCACCGGCCTATGCCGTGTTTGCCAAGTGGGAGGTCTATTTCAACCTGATCGGCGCGAAGATATCGACCCTGCCGGCCTGGGTTGCCTACTGGGGCAAGGTCGGCCTGGTCAAGATCGAAGACATCAACGGCGACGGCATTCTCCAGCTCGCCGAACTCAGCCTCAACACCGACGTGATCGTGCTCGCGACCCCCGAAATCGCCGGTTTGCCCTACGTGGTTTCCGGTCTGGTTGCGGCTGGCGGACTTGCCGCCGCGCTCTCCACCGCGGACGGACTCCTGCTGACCATCTCGAATGCGCTGTCGCACGACCTGTATTACAAGATGGTCAATCCTTACGCATCGACGCAGCGGCGCCTCGTCGTCGCCAAATCGCAACTGTTGGTGGTTGCCATGGTCGCCGCCTGGGTCGCGTCGCTTCGCCCGGACAACATCCTCTTCATGGTCGGGCTGGCGTTCTCGATCGCGGCATCGGCCTTCTTTCCCGCACTCGTACTCGGGATCTTCTGGAAACGCGCCAACAAATGGGGCGCCATCGCCGGGATGGTCACTGGCCTTGCGGTGACCATCTTCTACGCAGCCAGGACACACCCGTTCCTGGGGGGGTCGATGGAGAACGCCTGGTTCTCGATCAACCCGATATCCGCCGGCGCTTTCGGCGTGCCGGTCGGCTTCGTCACCATCGCACTCGTGAGCCTGCTGACGCCGCCCCCGCCAAGATCCGTCCAGGACCTCGTCGACTACATGCGCTATCCGAACATGCCAATGCCGGAGAGCGAAAACGACTGACGAGCCGGGGGTTTGAGCGGCACCAGGCAGGGCAGAAAGAAAGGGTTTCATTCCTGACCGGGTTTGCTATAATCCGCGCCTCGCATGGAGAGGTGGATGAGCGGTTTAAGTCGCACGCCTGGAAAGCGTGTTCAGGGTAATACCCTGACGCGGGTTCGAATCCCGCCCTCTCCGCCATCGAACACCATAAAACCCGCGTGGCCATTGGCTTTGCGGGTTTTTCGTTTTTGGCGAGTCACCATTCGAGTTACCACTCGGCAGCGGGTAGCCCTGAGTCACCGCCTCTTGCTGGCGCAGATCACCGTCGAAGAAACAGCCCCAGCCCCATTGATAACTGCCGACATGCGCGCTCTGCGATAACCCGCGTGCAGATCGACGGGGAGAACCTGGACGCCAGCCTCACGCGCGCGCGTACAAGTCGCAATCCCATCGCCCAGGCCCGCAAGATCGCCCCAAGTGACGCGCATCAGGTGTTGGTGACTCAGCCACTACCGACAAAGAAAAACCGGTGCGCGGCCGGGTCGATTGCTGGTGCTGATCGAGGATCACCCCGCATCGGTTACAGCGTAACCATCGAAGTGCAGAATCGCGGCCTCGATCACTTGGCGCTTGGTCTGGCCGGTGCGCTCGCAGATACGTTTGAGCGTTGCGTCAGCAGTCGGGGACAGCATCACTTGCAGCCGCGTGAGCAGCAGCCCGTCCGGGTCTTTCAGCGCGCGCTCGCGGTAGCGGCGTTGCTTCTCGGCGTTGGTCATGCCCATGTTGTCCTCGTCGGTTACAGCGTAACCGTAACTCTAGAATGGTTACGCTATAACCGCAATCCGGATCACCCAGGGACCAATACTCCCTCACCGATCGGTCCCGACGCCCCCGCGTTCCCGGCGTGATGCACCAGCACATCATCGACCTTCGAGGGCTCGCCCTTCACCACATCCCAGCACCACGTCCCGAAACCGCCCCGTGCATTCACCGCCCGCACCCAGGCGTCGAGCGCCATGCGCTTGACCCGGTTCTGGTCCGAGTCCTCGCCCTTGATCTCCAGCACCAGCCGCTTGCCGTTGGCGAGCTCGATCAGGAAGTCGGGCACGAAGCGCCGCCGGCTGCCGCGCCACAGGTAGTAGATCTGGAACCCCAGGTGGTCGTTCTTGGCGTAGGCCGCCACGTCAGCCCGCTGTTCGAGCACATTGACCGTGTAGGCTTCCCAAGTGCTGTCCGAGACTGCGTGGCTGATCTGCGACTTGGTCGTCTCGACGCAAGGCTTTGTCGTGTACCAAGTGCGCATGTTGCGCGTCGAGCCGATCGGGAGCTCGCTATCGAACACGGGTTCCAGCCGCTCGGCGTTCTCCTGCCGGAAATGATCGACCACATGCTGGACGATGGTGTCGATCGAGAGCGCGAACAGGATGCGCTTGCGCAGCGGCTCCTGATGGAACAGTGACGGGATGTCGAGCCGATCGGACTGGAAGAACTCTTCGACCAGTCGCACCAGTTGCTGTACGAGGTATTCGCGGCTGCCGGTGAAGCCGTGCCGCATTTCGGCAAATGCCTTGCGCGCCGCCACGAACAACACGCGCTGCAGCCGGAACTCTTCGGGCAGCTTCTCCAGGTCAATGGACACCGCCTTGCTAAGGTCGGCCGCACCGCCCAGGGCGGGAGCCATATCCGCGCTGACGTGGATCTTGGCCGGATCGAGTTTGAGCACCGACATCCTCGACCAATCGACGCGCAGGGTGGAATGCACGACCACATCGACCCGCAGCACGTTGGGCCAACTCATCTCCAGCTCGGCGCGCTCCTGGATCGCCTCGACCTGCGTGCTGTTTCGCGGCGGCGGCGGCGCATCGCCCCCAGCACCCACATCCTCGAACACCGACAGCGGAACACCGAACACGTTGACGTACTCGGCCTTGAACAGCATCCGCTCCTTGCCGTCCGGACACACCACGGGCTCGGTGTCGTAGGACACCCGGCGTAGGCCGCGGCCGATCACCTGCTCGCACAGAAGCTGGCTGGTGAAGGCGCGCAGGCCCATGATGTGGGTGACGTTCTTGGCATCCCAGCCCTCTGAGAGCATCGCCACCGAGATCACGTTCTGCAGATCCTGGCCCGCGCTGCCGCGTTTGCCGACGTTGTCGATGATCGCGCGCAGCAGTTCTTCCTTCTTCAGCGCCAAGAGTTCAGCCTTGCGCGTTGGCAGGATGTCGGCTGCATCGACAATCTCGCGCAGCACCGCCTCATACGCCTTGTCAGTCCCCGATGTCTCGCCCACCTCCGCTTTATCGAGCACCTTGGAATCGACGCGCAGGGTGCGACTCGGCGCGTGCAGTTCAGGCCAGTACGCATCCCCCGACCGGAAGTAGTATTCAATCCGCGCCGCGGTCTCCGTGCGGTTACACACCGACAGCATCACCGGCGGCGAAGTGTGATTGTTCGCCTGCCATGCCTTCAGCGTCTCGCGCCAGTCGGCCCCCAGCAGGGTGTAGGCTTCCTGCACGATCTGCGGCAAGGCCTCGTGCGGCTCGGCCCCCCGGCGGTTCAAGTCCTCCGCGACCTCGGGCTCGCGGTACAGGTGATAGAGCTTGCTGCGATAGGTCTGCGCATTCGGCAGCGCGTTGTCGCGGATCACCACCCGCGGCGTCTTCACCAAGCCGGCCTCGATCGCGTCGTACAGGCCGAAGTCCGAGATCACCCACTCGAACAGCGCCGCCTCGGTGCTGGTCTTGCCTGTCGGTGCGAACGGCGTCGCCGACAGGTCGAAACAGCGGCTGATGCGGCGCATCTTGTGAATGCGGTCCAGGCCCTCGACCCAGCGCGTGGCCTCTTCCAGGTCGATACCGAGCGCCTCCGCTTCCTTCTTGCTGACCTTGCTCTCGGCCGGCTTGCGGTAGGCGTGGTGGGCCTCGTCGTTGATGACGATGATGTCCTTGTAGCCAGCGAGCTTGCCGAGCACCCGGCGCACATAGGCTTCATCGCTCTCCGCGCCCTTCTTCACCACCGAGCGGTCCTGCTCCTTCAACGGCATCAGGTTGTGCCAGTTCTCGATCAGGATCTCGAGCTGGTTCAGCTTCTGCCGCAGCGCTTCGTTCGGGCACAGCGCGAAGGCGTCGTAGTAGTTCTCTGGATGCCCTGGCAGCAGCACCTGCAGCCGCTCCTTGACTGTCAGGCCCGGCGCGACGATGAAGACAGCCCGTGCAAAATCCTTCGTGCGCTTCGGGTAGGTCAACGCGTTGAGCACCTGCCACGTGATGATCATCGCCATCACCGTGGTCTTGCCGCTGCCGGTCGCCATCTTGTTGCAGACGCGCTCCCACGCGCCGCCATCGCCGGGAATGGCGATGCCCTGCTTGTAGTCGGCCGGTGCCTCGACGTGCCAGATCAGCGTCTCGATGGCTTCGAGCTGGCAGAAGTAGAACGCGTACTGGCGGCTGATCTCGTCGTCCTGCCAGTGCGCGAGCAACTGCCGCGTCACCGACGTCACGCCCGGGTAGCCGGCCCCCCGCCACGCATCAACGCGCTCCCGGATGCGGTTGACGAGGTCGAGCTCGACGCTGCGGATCGTGTTGTTGCGCGTGTCGAAGATCTCGTAGCCCGCGGGGCGTCGGCCATCGACCAGTTCGAGCTTGCTGTCGCTCTTGCGCCGCCAGTGGTGTGTCGGGGCCTCGAACGGCGAGCTGATGATCAGGGACCGCGGCGTGCTCATGGTCTCGCCCATCACTGCAACCCGATCACTTTCAGCGACTCGATACCGCGGTCATCGACGATCTTCACCGCCACCTTGCGGTTCTCGCCGGCCTCGAAAGGCAGGCTCACCGTGCCGTGGAATTTATCCAGGCGGGCTTCGTCCAGCTCGGCGCGGATGTTCTTCTTCAGCTTCTCCCAGCCCTCGCCCTTGCCGGCCATCGGGAAGAACACTTGGCGCGGGAAGAGGCTGCGATCGTCGTAGTCGGTGTCGAGCGCCCACATCGCGATATTGCGCTTGCCGCCGGACACGAGTTCGCCCCTCACGGTGTCGAAGTAGTCGAAGCCGTGCACCTCGACTTCATACTGGCCGCCCTTGAGCGTGCGCACCTCGACCTCGGGCTGGCCCATCAGCCAGAAGCTCTGGTTGCTGGCGCGCGCCTTCTTCAGGTCTTCGGTCAGCAGGTCGGTGTTCATCTGCGCCTTGAGCGCGGTGATGCCGCGGAGGCTGTCGATGTCCTTGGCCGCCTCGGGGTCGAAGGTGAAGGCGCAGAACACGATCATCTTCGGCAGCGGGAACAGGTTACCGGCCTCGTTGAGCGCATTGGCGACCTGACGCTGCTCCAGCGCGGCGTGCTCCGGGCCGAAGCTCACTACCACGCGCTCGCCGCTGTCCAGATGGCCCACGGCATGCAGGTTCGCCATGTCGGCGTCGAAGGGCAGTGCCTCCAGGTCGGCGAACTTCAGCATCTGGCCGCCCTTACCGCGGATACCGGTTTTCAGCAGCTCGTCGCGCCACTGGTGCTGGCGGCCGGATTCACCGGTACGCGCGATGCTTGCGTCGGCCTCCTCCGGGCCGCTCGCTTCTTCCAGCGACTGCACGCTCGGGAAGGGCACCGCCTCGACGGTGAAGGGGCCGGTGATGCGCAGCTTGTTCCTGGCGATCGCGGGCTGGTCGTAGAGCACTTCCTGATCGGCGTGCGCCGCGATCGAGTCGTCCATCTGGCGCTGCATGGACTGACGGGCTGCGTGGAAGGCGTCGAGCGCCTCAAGCAGCGGCGCAGCCAATATCAAGGGCAGATTGAAGGGGACCTCCCATTCCAACCAGCCGGCATCGGCTTCACTAAAGTCGAACCGGGTGCCCTTGCGGCCGCCCTCTTGCACAACGAACTCGAAGGTCGGTGCGGACTGGCGGAAGGCTGCATTCAGATGTAACAGTGCGGCGTCGATCGCCGGATGCATCCGTTCGTAGATGGTGTCGATATCTGGGTTATCCGCGATCTGTTTGGGCGTCACATGAATAGCAGTCCCATAAATGAACCCACCCTTCAAACCCTCGTGCGGATACTTGAGCTCGAAGTAATCGAAGCTCGCGGTCATAAGACGCTGCTTCGCCAGTGTCACTGCAACACGCGAGGTGTCGCAGGTGATCCAGCGACGACCCCATTTCTCTGCGACGGCGGCCGTTGTCCCGCTGCCGCAGGTTGGATCGAGCACGAGATCGCCGGGGTCAGTAGTCATCACCAAGCAGCGCTCGATCACCTTTGTTGTCGTCTGAACGACGTAAACCTTCTCGGCGTTGAAGCCCCCAGATTGGGTGTCAAGCCAGACATTGCTCAAAGGCTTGGCGGGATTGAAGTCCCAAAACAGCTTGAAGGCGACGTCGTTCCCGATCTGGAAGACGTGACCAGAACGAGCGATTCTTGGCATGTCCGCTACAGGATCTACGGTCCAATGCCTGTTCGAGTTGCACTCGAATTGCAGCCCTTGAAACCCAAAAGGCTTTGGATTGCTTGATGGGCCATCTGAATTCAGGGGGCCATGCCGAAAAATGCGGCCTATCCCAGCCGTCAGCGACGGGTCTTCAGACTCAGCTTTCGTGAGGTATCTCCAACTTCCATTTGCGAGCAACAACCTCCTGTAATACTTGTCTCCAACATCAGGATACCGAGCGTGGTCTCGTATCTCGCGGTACTTCACGCGACCCTTATCTTTGGCATACCAAATCACATAGTCTTCGACTAAGGACAGGGTCTTTTTTGTGAAACCACCCGTCTTCTGGATGACGATCTGACCGAGGAAGTTCGCGGCCCCGAAAACATCATCCAAGAGTTCTCGGACACGGTGCAGATTCTCATCGGAGATCTGAACGAACACGCTGCCCGACTCATGCAACAGCTCCCGCGCCAGCAGCAGCCGGTCGCGCAGATAGGTGAGGTAGGAATGGATGCCCAACTCCCAGGTATCCCGAAACGCCTTGATCATCTCGGGTTCCTGCGTCAGGTCCGCATCGTTGCGGTCCTTCACGTCGCGTTTTCCGACGAAGGGCTGGAAGTTGCTGCCGTACTTGATGCCGTAAGGCGGGTCGATGTAGATCATCTGCACCCGACCGGCCATGCTCTCCTTCTGCAGCAGGCTGTTCATGACCAGCAGACTGTCGCCCGCGATCAGCCGGTTCGCCCAGCCACGCTCGTGGCGGTAGAAGTCGATCGCGTCACGCAGTGGCAGGTTCTCGAAGGGCGCATCGAACAGGCCGGGCTGAATGGCCTTCTCGGCGCCCTTGGCCTTGCCCTCGCCCTTCATCGCCTTGCGCACGGCCGACAGGATGCTCGCCGGGTCGATGCGCTCGTGGACGTGCAGGCTGACGGTGTCGATCTCGAAGCTGGTGCGCTCGGCCTTGCCTGCCCAGTTCAGGTAGGGCGACTGCAGGCGCTTGAGCTCTTCCAGGGCCTCGCGCATGCGGTCGGTGTCGCCCGACTCCAGCGCGTCGTCGATCAGCTTCTCGATGTTGGCGCGAGCGGGGTCGAACTGCAGCGCCGGGTCGAGGTGCGGATCGTAGGCCCAGCGCGTCTTTCCCGCCTCCGGGTCCGTGGCCGGCGTCACCATGCCGACCTCCGGGTTGTTCTTGCGCTTGTCGGCGTGGCGGTAGGAGATGATCTGCGCCGCCTCTCTGGCAGCACTGCGCGCAACCGGCGCTGTGGGGCGCGTCGCAGCAGCCGGGGATTTCGGGGTGGTTTGTACGCTCAACTTGGGGCGCTGCTGCGCCTGCAGAGCAAAGCCATCAGCATCGTCCGCCAGATCGCCGGATGCCCCTGACGCGACCTTGTCCGCCACCTTCGCGCGCCGCACCGAGCCGCCGCGCCCTTGCCCCTTCAACAGTGCGCCATCGGCAACCAGCGTGCTGTGGGCCTGCCAATAGTCGTCATCGCCGATCGACAGCCCCTCGGACTGCAACAGCTTGTCGATCTCGCGGCGAAGGGCGGTATTGCCGATCGTGGAACCATCGGACGGGACGATGGAAAGCATCGCGCGCGCGACGCGATCTTGCAGGCTGGACACGGAAAGCACTCCCTGATCTTCTTATTTGCAGACCACCAACGGTGGTTTGCGGGTGATTATGGCCTGCGAGTCCTGCATTTGTCATTTTGGGGCGCTTCCAGATGAGTGCTCTGATTACTCAGGGACGTTCGTAATGCTGAGTTTTGCTGAAACCGTCCGGGCATCTACGCGCGCGCTAAAAGTCCGAGAAACTCGGCAATGGCTGCAATCAGCCCATCCTTTCGATAAGCCGGCTCCGGTGTCTCCGATCGGTTCGACGGATACGACAGTGGATGCCAGCACTCGCCACGGCGTCAGCCGTTGTAGAACGCCCGCGCAATGCGATTGTCGCCGCTGCCGAATCAGCACATCCCGCCCTCGGAGATTTTCTGGAATCGATTGCGGCGATGAAGCTGCGGAAATTACCTCGATTCGCCCGCCCCCTTAACAGCAAAGGGGGCGCCGCTATTCACGAGCTACGACCTCCCGCATGGTGCCAGTCCTCGTGCGACAGGTGGCTCGCGCAGCCGATGCCCTGATCGTCAGGCAGTCGTCGTAGCGGGTGACTGGCGCCATAAGCGGGCGCCAGATCATCCCGCCCACCAGCGCAATGGCCCGGCCACGACAAACCCGGCGTCTTTCGATGTCGGCAGGTCGAGCAGCCCCGCTTTAGCGCGTGCGCGTACAACTCGAAATGCCGATTTCTGTGCGTACCTTTGCGTACTTCGGCTAGCAGTTCCGCTGTGATCATGTTCGATTCGGCGGCCGGCGCGTCGGCATGTTCGACGGGTGTGCGATCCAGCGGTTCTTTGCCCGTAGGAGTCGGCAGCCAGTCGGTTGGCCGGGTAGATGGTGCGGTGTCGGTCGGAGTGTCGCCCCCGTCCCCTGATGGGGGCGCAGTTGCGCGGTGCGGTTGACCAAGTTCGTCAACATCACGTCCTCCGACAATTTCTGCGATGAGGAGCGCTTTTGAGTGGCGGATACGCTCGATCAGCTCGGGTGTGAGTGCCCCTTTCGGGGCGTCGAGAAGCAATCCGCCGTCGTCATCGAGACTGGCAATGACATCTAGGTCGAGCAGGTCCGAGACGTTCATAGCTTCCTTACCTCTCGTGCGATGTCGTGCCCGGTGACACTTTTCTCTGTCGCGCCGACGGGAACCTGCAAAACATGCGAAGCCTGCACCACGCGCCATTGGGTAGCGCCCCGGGCCGAGCTCACGCTGTTGAACTTCAGCCCGTTGATGATTCTGCCCTGATGATGCTTGATCCACCAACCGAGTCGCCCACGGTTGATCTCGCCGCGCTCCTCTGCAATATCCTTGAGCACTTCTGCGAAGTCAGTGCCGTTGGCGTCGAAGCCGTATGCTCTACGTACAACGTCGCGAACCAGCATCGGCGTCGAGCCGTGCGCTGCGTGCCACTCAGTCAACATTCGACCGAGCAGTTCCGCGTCGGGGTCATGTGCAAGTTGTTCGAACAGCCTCTCAGCCGGATCAGGCCGGCCAAGCCACAGCAAAGGCTGCCTGCAACAATCCGCCCACCGCCCATAGCTGGCAACCGGTTTCACCTCTGTATGCGGTGCACCTGCTGCGATCCATGCCCTAATTATGACCAGCGCCGCCGATACATATAGTGCGCGGTCACGTCGGACTTCTGCTTCGAGATGGGGGCGCTTGAACACGCGTGCAACGGGGTTTTCACACCGTGCATCTAGATGGATAGTCAGCACACGCCGTGCCATGTCCCGCACCGGTCCCACGTTGTTTCCTGAGAACAGGAACAGAGTCCTTGTGCTGCACGACACGTCCTTGCTCACACCCAGGAGGCGACCGCCAATAAATTCCTCCGTCATGCACGTTTTCAAAGCTTCGCTCGGGACGATATCGCCGTTCAGGTCGTCGAAGTTGACGACGGCGGGCGACTTGATAAGCAGCGCGATGAGCGTTTTGCGCATTTCGTCTCCGTTGCTAGGAAAGGCGACGCCAGGGACATTCTGTGGTGTCGCCAAGGCGCTGATGAGCCTCGACAGGAACGATTTTCCTGAGCCGATCGTGTGTGCCGCCACATGAAAACCCGGTGCCGTTGGAAGGCTTGGCCTACATGCCGCCGTCAACATCGCGGATAGAGCCGCCGCGCGATCGTTGTCAGTGTCGAAGGCGACTTCATCGAGCAGCCCATCAAGCCGCGCCAGTGCGGCTTGAGCATCGGCGTTAGTGGGCTTGTCGGGGATGTGGTAGTCGCGCGCATTGAACACACCGAAGCGCCCAGTCAGCGTGTCGTAGCCTGCTGCCGTCACCACCGAGCCGTCATTTCTCAGGTGTGGTTGGCGGGCAATGCCACGCAGTACGGGCAGGTGCGGATAGTCGCTCGAGTCGAACAGCACGCCCGCATGACGTGCAGGGGGGTCAGCCACCACCCATGCCTTTTCACGTCCGTCGAACTTTACCCAATCCGCTACCCGCGACAGTGCCCGCACAAGCGCTGGTTGAGTCACAGGGACGATGGCAGTTTCGTCGCTGGCCGGGTCAGTCTGCACCGTCGCCACCAAACCCGCAGACTGGTAGTAGCGCCCCGAATCCGCAAGTAGTCGTTCGGCACGATCCACAATCCGATGTATTTGCCCGGCCTGGATGCGCACTGTGGGCTTCATGCGCGCCTCTGCTGCTTGGACGCTTAGCAACCCGAGCAGATCACGGATGCGCAGTCGATCACCGTGGCTGTGCATACACTTGAAACCGCCGAGCGGAAATCCGTCGGCAGGCTCGAAGTACGCGGTGCCGCCGTCGATACCATGGGTGTGCTCATTGCACCACGGACAGGTGATTTCGTGCTTGCCGCTACCGAGCGGAGACTTGTACAGCTTCATGTCCTTTAGTGCCGCAATAACGGGGTTCTGGTCGGGCGCAGGGATGAATACACCATCGTCGGGCGCGTCATCGCGCGATGACATCATTGCGGACTTCGCAGACGTTTTCTTTGGTCGCCCTGCTGCGGGAAGTGCCAACCCCAAGCCGTCAACAAGCGCCTGCACCGTGTAGCGTCGATCAGGTGCCCACTCAGTTAGCTTGCACTCGAACACCGGCGAACGCTTGCCATTGATGGCGACCGGCAGACGTGCGAGGCGAGCCGTGGGGCCGTTCGCGCCCGGGTCGCACAGACCTGCGTCGATAATTGCCGTCATAAGCCCTTCCGCCCGAGCTGAATCGGTGACAGGCTCGGCCAGGATGAAACCGCCTTGGTAGTTGCCCGGCGATGTTTCGAGCAGCCACGACAGCCGAAGTGACACCGGCAAACGATCCATGTCGACCTTAGTGCCCAGATCGTCGAGCATGACTGCGTGCAGCGCGGCGAACGTTTTTTTCGTGCGTCGGAACTGACTCGCATCGTCGTTGAAGTAGCTCGAAACGCCGAAGTAGTTGTTCGCCGTGTGCGGTGTATTCGCTGGCGCAGGTCGAGCAAACCACCGAGACTTCGGCCCCCCGTCGGGTGCTGGATTGCCGGGGAAACTCACGATGCCGGGGCGCGCCCCTTCAGGCAGCGTGTCGAAGATTGCGGCCAAGAAGTCGTCGTTCGAAACGTTGCAGCTTTTGCAGCTTTTGCTGGCTTTCGACGGAGCGTCTGCGAGAAGTGTCACGTCGCCGCGGCGGGTGAGGGGGGCGTCGGAGGTCGTCATTACACGCTCCCCATCTGCAGCATGCCCCCCAGCCTGCGTCGGCGGCCTCGTCAGCCCCCCGTCGATCTTGCTGCGGTTGTGGTTGGCCGGACCGGCCGCGCCCCTGTAGTTGCCGCGAACGCTATCAGAGTTTAGGTCGCGCCCGCGTTCAGGCCACGACAGCGGAAAGACTAGACCAGCTTCTTCGCGCTCAGTTTCACGCAATCCTTCACGTGTAGAATTGGGTTCAGTTGAAGTGCTTCGGGTGCGGCCTTGCTTGGGGGCCAGCCCCGTTTCTTTTATGCAGGTTTCAGCCTCGGCTTGATGCCGATATTGATTGGTCGCCATGACTGAACCTCACGCGGATAGAGCGCGGCGAATGTCGCCAGCAGCCCATACGTTGTTTGAGGTCAGCCCCAGTTTTCGAGGTTTGGGTAGGATGCCCTTGTCGATCCAGCGGTAGAGCGTTGCGCGGCTCTTTCCGGTAATCGCTTTCAACGCGGCAATGTCAATGCATGCGGAATCAGGCAGGCGGTCGAAGTGCTCGACCGTAGAAGGCAGGGTGTTGCGGGTGTTGGTTGGGCGTCCGGTGCGTCGCCGGTCCGGGTCGGGGTCGCCATCACCGTCGCCGTCGTCATCCGATGCGGCTACCTCCGGAGCCGCCGTAGCTGTCGAAGATCCGCCAATATTTTCGCCGCAGTCGGTGGCGCACTCGTTGATGATGCTCAGCGATGCTGGCCGCAGTCTCGTTGCACGCTCGGCCTTCTGTATGTCTTGGCCCCAATCGCTAAACACTCTGCACATGTGATCCACCAAGCAGTTGTAGCTGTCCGAAACAAACAATCTCATACTCGCGTTCCTCAGAAAATTCGTCGTCTCATATCGGTGCAGGCGGACTTATAGCACACTGGCCTGTTGCCAATTCCACTGACATTGATTACGACCCGGTAACAATCTCTGCAAGAGCGCTGTTGCGCGACCGAGTTCAATTGCTTGCCGCACCACTTCTTCTCGATATTCCACTCTATAGGCTCGTTTTGAGATCCCGTTTCCCATCTTTACGTCCTCATGTTCGCTTTGAGGCCGATTCATGGCGTCCGTTTATGGGGGACAAGCCCTTATCGGGTCAGCAGCATGCCGCATATCCCGCCATCTATCGCCCCTGTCATGCAGCCGCCATGCTCCCAATCGGGATGACATTTTCGGCTGGCTTCGTGACGCAATAGCTAGCCCAATCGGCCATCAGAGCCCGACGTTTTTCCAATAGATCCCCGCGCCGGTATGCCGCTTCCACCGCATTGCCGACGGTGTGCGCGAGGGCTTGCTCGGCAACGATGTTCGGGTAGTGAGTTTCCTCGGCCGCCCAATCGCGGAACGTTGAGCGAAAGCCGTGAACAGTCAGATCACCAAGGCCAAGTTTCCGGAGAACCATTGTCATCGCCATGTTCGATAGTGGCTTGCCAGCCTTCGCGCCGGGGAATACATAACCTTCGCCCTTGCCGATGATGGTGTTGAGCAGCGCTAATGCCGCCTCGGACAGGGGAACACGATGCGGATTACCGGCTTTCATGCGCTCGCCGGGGATCGTCCACAGCCGGTTTGCAAGATCGAACTCATCCCATGTGGCGAGCAGTACCTCCGACGTGCGGCAGGCCGTCAGGATCGTGACTTGCAGCGCCACTGATGACAGTGAATGACGCTCAGTGGTTAGCCGCTTGTAGAAAGATGGCACGTCTCGGTAATCCATCGCAGCATGGTGTTCACGGCTGGCCTTGCTTCGTTTGGGGAGCAACTTGTCGAGGTGTCCGCGCCACGCCGCAGGGTTGATGCCGGTTGCCAGTCCTTTCGCACGCGCCGCGTCGAGCACAAGTTCGATCCTGTTGCGCACGCGGTTCGCGGTCTCCGGTTTGGCCGTCCATATTGGCTTGAGCGCCCCGAGTACATCGTCTGTGGAGATTTCGCCCACAGACTTGTCACCTAGCTTCGGATACACGTATTGCGCGAGCGTGTTCTCCCACTGCTGGCCGTGCTTGGCGTTGCGCCAGCTCCCACGGTGCGCTTCGATGTATTCGAGCGCAGCATCCTTGAACGTCGTCGCCGCGGCCTTCTCTGCAACCTCCGCCGCCTTGCGAACCTCCAGTGGATCTTTGCCTTGCTTCGCCAGCTTGCGCGCCTCTGCAGCCTTTTCTCGGGCCTCTGCGAGCGTCAGCACGGAACACGCCCCCAAGCCCATCATCCGACGCTTCCCGTCGATCTGGAAACGGAACTGCCAGGACGTCGCGCCCGTCGGCCCAACTTTGAGGTACAGCCCGTCGCCATCTGCTGTCGCCCCTGGTCGAGCATCCCGGATCAGTTTGTCGACCTGCTTCGTTGTCAGTGCCATATTGCCTCCGAGTCACCACTGCGTCACCATCCGAGTTACCACTCGATTATGGATTAGGAAGATACAGCGTGAGACAATGCGAAACAAGTTAGATGGCTATTTGTCTGTAATTTCAGCGTGTTAAATGAGTGTTGGGGTGTCTCATCTTGAGTTTCGTTATATCATGATGGCGGACGCCCTCTCCGCCAGAATGTCCAGCAAACAAGCGCCTTTCCGGGCGCTTTTTTGTTTCCCGAATCCGCGATGCGCTGTGGCATGACGAGCGTGCGTTCCTGCCCGTCGGTAAGCGCATCGGGTGTCGAGTCGGAATGACAGACCTTCAGGATTCCTGTCAGGTCCGCGGGCCTCACGGGAATTCCGGCTGAGCCTGGGAGCTTGATGGTTCGAGCCGGTTGGGCTTGGTACGTCAATCCGATACTGCGGTGTCGCGTGCGCCATGAGGGCGCGAGTGCATGTGTCCGCCGGGGGAGTGATAACCGCCGCTGCCGGAATGTGGTGACCGGATCTGCGCCTGCCCAGGGCAGGACGTTCCCCCTGCATGGTCCGCAGAGCGGCCCTGCGGCGCATGAACCGTGGCGCAATCCGCAGGGTCTGGCGTTTTTGGCACCCAAGTGAGCGGCATCCTAGTATTCTTCTACGCGAGATTAACAAATAGACACTCTTTTTCTGATGGCTCTGCGCCTTCCTTCCATGCTCCGTTTCAGTTTGTTGCTGCTTGCGTTGGTGGTTTTTTCGTCAGCCCAGGCGCAAACGACGGGCAAGCTGACCTATGTCGAAGGGCAGGTTCAGGTAATCAGGGGTGCGCAGGCGCTTGCCGCAGTTGCGGGATTGCCGCTCGAGAGTTCGGATATCGTTGAAACCGGGTCGAACGCCTATGTGCTGCTGGAATTCGGGAACGGGATGAGGCTGGCTTTGGGAGGCGATACCCGCCTGATGCTGCGTTCGCTTGGCAGCTCTAAGGATGGCACTGTTGAGTTCGCGACACTGGGTGGGTGGCTCAAGGCCCAGTCAGGAACTGCGGAGAAGGACCCAGGGTACCGGATCGATACGCCGACACTTTCGGTTCGGTCGAGCGATGCAAGCCTCGTTCTTCGGGTGGGGGCCGAGACGAACGCCCTGTTCGTCGAGAGCGGGGCGGCGACCGCAGCAGTCCTTGATCGCCGGGGGCGTGCCGGCACGTCGAAGGCACTGCGTCGCGGCAATTTTCTGACTCAGCCTGCCGATCATTCTCTTGTGGTACGCGAGCGTCCGGGTCAGGAGTTTGTTGCGGCCTTGCCGAGACCCTTCCGGGATCCATTGCCTGATCTGCTGGACCATTTCAGGAACCGTCCGGTGAACGTCCGCATTCTCGGCGATGCGGACTACGCGTCGGCGGGACCGTGGCTGCAGGGCCCGAGGACCTGGCGCGCCGGGCTTGTGCCGCGCTTCAGCTCACGTGCCCGCGACCCGGAGTTCCGTCGCGGCCTTGTCGAAAATCTAAAACTCCATTCCGAATGGTCGCGGATACTGTATCCGGAGCGCTACCGCAAGCATTGAGGCGATCTCGTGCCGCCCGTGGGCGAGCCGGATGCAAGCACCTTTCGTGATCTTTGACCATGCTTCATACAGGGCATTTCCATGAAACTGATCGTCAAATTCAACCTTGCACTGAGCGTCGTCTTCCTGCTTGGGCTGGCCGGTGCGGGTTATGTTTCGCACAACGTCCTGCAGGACAATGCGCGGGACGAGATCCTGCAGAACGCCCGGATCATGATGCAGGGGTCGCTGGCCGCGCGGGGATATACCCAGAGCCAGATCGCGCCACTGCTGCAGAACCAGCTCAAGTACGAGTTTCTGCCCCAGTCGGTCGCCGGCTATGCGGCAACAGAGCATTTCAATGAGCTGAGAAAGCAGTATCCGGACTATACGTACAAGGAAGCGACGCTCAACCCGACAAATCCCCGGGACCGGGCCGCGGACTGGGAAGCGGACATCGTGAACAGTTTCCGCAACACCGCGGGTCAGACCGAAATCGTCGGTGAGCGCGACACCCCTTCCGGGCGCACGCTGTTCCTGGCGCGCCCGATACAGATCAAGGATCCGGGTTGCCTGCGTTGCCATAGCGTTCCGGACGCGGCACCCGCGTCGATGATCGCGCGATACGGTACCGCCAACGGTTTCGGCTGGCAGCACATGGAGATCGTCGGAGCGCAGGTGGTGTCGGTTCCCATGGAGGTGCCGATCCAGCGCGCCGAAAAGACATTCAAGGTGTTCATGATGCTGTTGGTGGCGCTGGTCGGCTTCATTTTCGTGTTGTTGAATGTCCTGCTGGTCAGTCTGGTCGTGCGGCCGGTCAATCGCCTGGCCGGGATTGCCGATCGGGTGAGTCTCGGCGAGATGAATGTCGAAGAGTTCGCGGTCAAGGGGCGGGACGAGATCGCGACCCTGTCGGAATCGTTCAGCCGCATGCGCAAGAGCCTGGTTCACGCGCTGAAGATGCTCGAATCCTGAGCCTGCGACACCATTCATGAGCATCCCGAATCATCTCGGCAAGTACGAGATCGTCGACATTCTTGGCAAGGGGGGAATGGGCACGGTATATCGTGCCCACGATCCTTCGATCGACCGGATTGTCGCGCTGAAGACCATTCGGCGCGAATTGCTGGACGGTGGCAATGGCGAAAGCATGGTCGACCGCTTCCGCAACGAAGCTCGTGCAGCCGGTCGGCTGAATCATCCCGGGATCGTGGCGATCTACGACTTCGGCGAGGATCAGGATGTCGCGTACATCGCGATGGAGTATGTCGACGGATGCGGACTGGGCCAGTTCATCAAGCATCATGACGCGCGGTTTCCCATCGCCGACGTCGTGAGCATCATGATCCAGCTTCTCGAGGCGCTCGAATACGTTCACCAGCGGGGGGTGATCCATCGTGACATCAAGGCTGCCAACCTGCTGATCACCGCAAGTGGTCGGCTGAAGATCACCGATTTCGGCATTGCCCGCATCGATGCGGCCAACCTGACCCTGGTCGGTTCCATCATCGGCACGCCGAATGCGATGGCACCCGAGCAGTTTCTCGGGCGAGAGGTTGACCACCGCGCCGACCTGTTCTCGGCCGGGGTGGTCTTCTACGAATTGCTGACCGGTGCGCGCCCGTTCACAGGGCCCGCCGAGGCCATGGCCTACCAGGTCTGCAATACCGAGCCGCCGGCACCGTCCTCGCTCAAGGCCGATGTTTCGGTGGAGTTCGACGAGATCTGTGCCCGGGCCCTCGCCAAGCGCCCGGAGGATCGTTACGCCGACGCCGAAGCCTTTTGTGCAGCCTTGCGGCTTGCATACGAACGTGCTTTTCTTTCGCCCGCCAGCCCATTGCTGTCGGAGGAAACCGTCGTGATGACGGCCCAGGCGGTACGCGAGCGCCTGGCTGCGCTGAAGGCTGGTGCGCCTGCGGCAGCGGCCCAATCGACCAGTGCGCCTTCCATGTCGGTGACGCCGACCCAGTGGCAGGAGGACACGCTGAGGACCGTGGAGCGCCAGCTTGCGGCGTATATCGGTCCGCTCGCACGCGTCATCGTGCGTCGTGCGGCGGCCAGTTCCGCCGACCTCGGCGAGCTTTACGGGAATATCCAGGACAAGCTGGACAGTGACGAGGCGCGCAAGGGTTTCCGCGACGGTCTGACCAGGGTCGGCCTGAAGCCGCCGGCGATGGAGACTGCTGCAAGCCCTGGTGGGACGAGCGGTGTGGCCGCTTCGCGGACCGGGGCTTCAGGCACAACCGGAGCGGGAATCACGCCGGCGGATCTGGAGCGTGCCACGAAGGCTCTCGCTCGTCATATCGGGCCGATCGCCGGTGTGCTGGTCAAGAAGGCCGCACGGGACGTCGGGGATCTTGCATCCTTGCATGCGGTGCTTGCGGCGAAGATCGATGGTGCAGCGGCGCAGGCCCGGTTCTTCGAGGATGTGGGCAGACAGGCCTGAGGGGCTGTCGGCAGGATACGTCCGATACGGCCTGTAGACGACTCCGGTCATCGCGGGCGGGGCGCGGCGGCCTATTGCTCACGGGGTGAGGTGGAAACCCTTCCTGGCAACCTCTTCAATGCCCGGGAGGCGGATCCGTGTCGGCACTGACCAGCAGCCCGGCGACCGGCTTGCCACCCTCGGTGCGCAGCACCACTTCCTCGGTTGTCGTCGTCGCAAAGCCCGCGGCCTGCAACATGGCGCAGACGTACTGCCTGGAATGCTGGTAGCGGCCGTTGGTGGCGAGTCGATAGCCGGTTTCGGGGGCCGCATCCTCGCTTGTCATCTCGACGGTGAAGATCAGGCTGCCGGGGCTTCGGAGCGAATGCCGCGCCGCTGCGAGAACGGCCTTGAGCGCACCGAAATAGCACAGCGTGTCGGCCGAGACGATCAGGTCGTAGCTTGCTTGCACGCTTGTTTCGAGGAAGCTCGTGATCTCGGCCTTGATCAATCGGTCATAGGACCTGCGACCCTGTGCCTTGGCGAGCATCGGCTGCGACAAGTCGATGCCGGTCAGGGTGCGGGCGTGGGGTGACAGCAGCGGTCCGCACAAGCCGGTTCCGCAGCCTGCGTCGAGGATGTCGAGCTCGTGCGCCGCGTCGCCGAAACGCCGTGCCACCGCTTCCGCGATGAGTTCGGGAGCACGGTAGGTCAGCGCGCTCAGCTTGGCATCGAAACTTTCGGCAAAGCTGTCGAACACGCTTTCCACGTAACCGTCGGTCGCGCGCTCCGGTACGTCTTCGCCACTGCAGGCGGCAAGATGGTGGCGTGCCGTGGCGTTGTCCGGCTCTTCGCGCAGCCAGGCGCGGTAGTACTGCACAGCCTCATCGATGCGACCGAGCATGCAGTACGCGTAGCCGAGCATCTTTCGCGCGGCAGGATTGGTGGGCATCAGGGCGATGCTCTCGCAATAATGCTTCACTGCCTCCTCGATGCGCCCGGTGCCGGCGAGGAGGTTGCCGAGGTTGTTGTGCGCATCGATATCTTTCCGGTCGAGTTCGAGTGCACGCCGGTAGGCGGCTTCGGCTTCGTCGAGCCGTCCCTGGGCCCGCCGCAGTACGCCGAGGTTGCTGTACAGGCCGGGGTTGCTGTCGTCGAATTGCAGGCTGTGCTCATAAGCCTCGCCGGCGAGTTCGAACCGTCCGAGATCCAGCAGGATGTTGCCAAGGTTGATCCAGACACCGGGCGCATTCGGGCGAAGTTCGGCACTGCGCCGGAGAAGCTCGATGGCCTCTTCCGAAAAACCGCGCTGATGACGCGCAATGGCGAGGAAGCCGAGTGCGTCCGGGTGTTCGGGGACCGCTTCGAGTACCCGCTTGTAGAGCGTCTCCGCCGCGTCGATCTCGCCTATGCGATGCAGGCGTGTTGCGTAGGCGAGCGCGTCCTCGAGGGTCATCTCGGTCGGCATGTCTGAGTCGGAAGGGCGATTCATGGATGGTGTCTGGCTCTGGAGGGCGGGAGGCGGTCGTTGCGAAGGATCGAATCCATTTGCACCGCTCGGAGGAAATATCGCGGTTTCAGGCAGGGTTGGGTGATGCGCCGTCCGATCCTAACATGGCGATTGCGTCGTTCAGCGATCGCGGCGCCCCGGCCCCCGGGCGTTCCCGGCTCGAATGCGTTTTCTGGTGGATCGTCTTGCGGCGGCCTGTCCGGTCCTCCGGTTGAAGACCCTGCCGATGCGTCATTCGGTGTAGTAGAAGATCATCTGTCCGGCCTTGCCGTGGAATGTGTGCGTGTACTTCTGGGCGCCCAGGGTCGTTGCATGCTGACCCGGTTTGAAGTCGGCAGCACGCTCCGCGCGAACGCCGCTCTTGTTCTTGTGCCAGCCGAGCTTGTCCTGTTCGTCGCGTCGGTGCGCCTTGATGTCCTTTTCCTGGATGCTCTGCACAACGCCGTTGTCCTCGGATAACCATTTGCGGTTGTTGTAGCGGTGGTAAAGGTAGTTGGCCACGAAGTGATCGTTGAGCAGGGCGCGGTTGCCCTTGACCGCCAGAAGATAGTCCATGATCAGCTGTGGCGACCGGTAGGAGTCGGTCTCGAGCGTTTCGCCGGAGACGAGTTCGGTCGCGAATTTCTTCATGTCCGGGGGAAAGGAGTCGGCGAGCCAGCTCCAGAGCGGTACCACGAGGGCACGCGCACTGTCCGCCGATGGTGCCCAGTAGTTGACCGAGTTTGCGTAAAGCTCGGGCACGCTCTGGGTCGTCCTGACCCCTTGAGCGATCGCCAGCCACTGAAGGCTGTGGCTGTGCTCCCCGTGGCGCGAGTCCATGCTGTCCTTCCAGAACAGCCTGGCGCGCACATGCTGGCCGAGCAGGGGGTCGCCGGCGAGCAGTTTCAAGCCGATCGGCGCGGTGTTGAGCTGGAGCCGGTTCTGGAACTGGAAGCCGTATCCGGTCGCAATCTTGCCCAGCGCGCATGAAAACTTGTTGCGGAATTTCTGCGGATAGTTGCGGTATTCGTCCCACAGCCTGGCCGAAACCTCCGCCAGCGCGCGTTCGAAGTCCGCCTTGTTGCACAGGAACGCCGCAATGGTGGCGTAATCATTCAGATATGCGCCGCTGTCGTGGGGGGCGTTCTCACGCTTGAACTGCTTGTCGCCAACAGCGTAACGAGCGTAGACGAACTTGTTCTTTTCCAGACTGAGCCGCGCCGCGGCCTGGTTCGCAAAAACGGTTCCGGTCATTTTCTGCTCCTGTGCGCATCAACGATTGGCAAGGCATCAACCGACGCTTCAGCGCGTGTATCGATTCAAATCACCGGCCCTCGAACAGTGCATGGAAGCGCGCCGTCGAACCCGCTATCGGAGATTCAGGCGCGGTGCTGTCAGTTTCTTCCGAGGCTCCGCGTGCGGCATGTCGGTTTCAAGGTGCGACATGGACCCCCGGCCCGAGGATTGCCATGCCAGGCCAACGGTCGAGAATCGCACCGATGGTCGTGGCCTGCCCTTGCGCGACGTTGCCCGGCACCTGTCCATGCATCAGCGCGACGACTTCGCCAGCGGCATTGATGACGATCGAACCCGAGTCCCCGGGAACCTGGAATCCGTACGCCGATGCGTCGTCATCGGCCTGTTCGATCAGGACCTGATCGGTCATCACGACGGGGGGGCCGAGGTCTCCGCGTGGAATCTGTGCCGGATTTGCGCCGAGGCACACTCCGTTACGTGCGCCTGTGGCGACGCCGTGCTTGCGGACGGGATCGTTGGCAACGAGGTTTCGGTTGTGGCCGGAGATGACCGTGCCTGCCGGTGTAACGTTCGAACACTGGATCCCGGTCGTTACCCTTGCCAGCGCGGCATCCAGCAGCGGCTCACCCTGATAGTAGGTCGCCACCTCATCGAAATACGTGCCACCGAGCAGGTGCGGGGGTTGCAGGATTGCCGCGTCGGTCGTTCCCGTTTTGCGCAAGACGTGCATGTTCGAGAGGATGTAGATCGCGCCGTTCAGCTGAACGAAACAGCCCAGGGTCCCCGGGCCGTTGGTTCCGCGCTGGCCGATGGCGCAGCCTGCCAGGAGCGGTCGCTGGTTGGTGCCGTCCCAGCCGCCCCAGGTCAAATCTACACCAACGCCACGCGACTGAAGCTGCATCACGCTATCGGCCAGATTGCTGAGTTCCGCTCTCAGAAGCGCCTGGCCGGAGGCCGCCGGGTTGGCGTTGTATGCCGCAATGCCGCGTGCGAGGTCGTTTGCGGGAACGCCGCTGTTGGCGCGCGCGGTGACGACCAGCAGGAGCGCACGGCGGTGGCTTCGCTCCACCGTCTCCATCGCCTTGCCGAGCGGATTGGCGGCGTAGCCTCCTTGCGCCATCGCCGCGCTGAGCGCCTTTCGCTGAGGCACGGTGAGTGAGTTGATATAGGCCTGGACCGCCGGTGCCTTGGTGGCATTGAGGCCGGTGATGACCGTCATGGTGTCGGTCAGCCGGGTTTTCCAGTTCTTGCTCATGGTCAATCTCCTGGGGTTGGTGTCGACCGGCCGGCGCAGTGTCGCTGCGGCACGAATCGATTGGCCGCGCCGCGCGGACTAGAGTACGGCTCGTGTCTTGAGGTCCTTGTAGACGGTGGATTTCACCGCCTTGGTCTTGAGCTTTTTCGCACGTACCGCCCGTGGCTCGTCATTGACCAGCTCGCGGGCCGACAGCAGGCCGCCGCGCAGCAGTTCGATCGCAGCGTAGGCGTAACTGTCGGCGTTGAGCACCGCGTGATCGGGGCTCATCGGTTCGTACAGGTGGGTCGCGTGCTTGTAGGCGAAGTCACCCGTGCTGGCATAGCGATGCGAGGCCTCGTGCACGATGATCCGGGCAAGTGCATCCACCGAGAGCGCTTCGGCAAGCTGGAAGCGGATGTGCATGCTGCGTTTGGTGTCGAGCGTGTAGCGGCTGAGGATCTCATGCATCTTCTGGCCCTTGGCGTAATTCCATTCGAGCTGGAAGGCCTTGGCCTTGGCGAAGTCCCGGCGCTCGAGGGCCTGCTGATCCTTGCGCATCGTCGGTTCGAGGGCTTCCATGATCTCGGCATCGAAGAGTTGCTGGGCCCCGCCCCGCAAGGTGACGTAGCCTTCCGCCTGCGATTCCCGGCCGAGCGTGTCCGACAGCACCACGTGGTCCTGGAAGCCCGCGTGGATCTTGGCGAAGGTCTCACCGATGATCCTCAATTGCTCGTCGGTGGTTGGATTGCGGAAGTCGTCGGTCAGGATCGAGCGGGTGAGCTTCGACCACCCGAATACCCCGCCGCGGCCCTTGATCGTCAGCCCCGAAAATTCCTTGGTGGCCTTCTTGACGGCCTCCTTGGCGCGGACGAAGGCGGTGAGCAGGCCCAACCGGATGTCTTCGTTGGCCTGGAGATCGAAGGCGTGCTGGCGCTCGATATCGCTCAGCGGTACGCGGTACTTGAAGGATACCTTGGCCCCGTCGAGCGAGACGGTTACGTATCGTGTGTTGTGCATGGCTCAGGCGAACCCGTATTTGAAGTCGCCGTCGGCGGTACTGACCGAAACCCGCTCGATCGGTCGTCCTTCCATCATCCGGTTGAGGAATTCGCGGCTGATGTCCGGCAACATGGTGTTGGTCAGGATCGCGTCGATCATCCTGCCGCCGGACTCGCTCTCGGTGCAACGCGAGACGACCAGCTTGACCACGTCGTCACCATATTCGAACGGAATCTTGTAGCGCGCCTCGACACGCTTCCTGATCCGGTTGAGCTGCAGCACGACGATCTTGCCGAGCATCTCGTCCGACAGCGGATAGTAGGGGATCGCCACCAGCCGTCCGAGCAGCGCGGGCGGGAAGATCTTGAGGAGCGGTTCGCGCAGCGCCTTGGCCATGCCCTCGGGATCGGGCATCAGGTCAGGATCCTTGCACAGGCCGGCGATCAGATCCGTGCCGGCGTTTGTCGTGAGCAGGATCAGGGTGTTCTTGAAATCGATGAAGCGACCTTCGCCGTCCTCCATGAAGCCCTTGTCGAAGACCTGGAAGAACATCTCGTGTACGTCCGGGTGCGCCTTCTCGACTTCGTCGAGCAGCACCACGCTGTAGGGCTTGCGGCGTACCGCCTCGGTGAGCACGCCGCCTTCGCCGTAGCCGACATATCCGGGCGGCGCGCCCTTGAGGGTGCTGACGGTGTGCGCCTCCTGGAATTCGCTCATGTTGATGGTGATGAGATTCTGCTCGCCGCCGTAGAGTGCCTCGGCCAGCGCCAGCGCAGTCTCGGTCTTGCCGACACCCGAGGTGCCGGCCAGCATGAACACACCGATCGGCTTGCTCGGGTTGTCCAGGCCCGCGCGGCTGGTCTGGATTCGCTTGGCGATCATCTCCATCGCGTGATCCTGCCCGATCACGCGTTTGGCGAGGCTCTCGGCAACCTTGAGGATCGTCTCGATCTCGTTGCGCGCCATGCGACCGACCGGGATGCCGGTCCAGTCGCCCACCACCGTCGCGACCGCTTGGTAGTCGACGGTCGGCAGGATCAGCGGGTTCTCGCCCTGCAGTTCGGCGAGTTTGCCTTGCACCTCGGTCAGCTGTGCGAGCAGGGCGCTGCGCTCGGCCTCGCGATCGGCGTCGCTCGTTTCCTCGGCGTTTGCAACGGCCCCGGCTTCGGCCTCGAGCTTGCTGCCGGTGCCCTCCACGGGCTGGGTGCCATCACGCAGCCGGGCGCGCAGCGCGAGCAGCTCGTCCACCAGGGTGCGTTCAGCTTCCCAGCGCGCCTCGAGATCCGCAAGGCGCTGGCGCTCGTCGCTCAGCATGGCCTCGGCGTCGCTCTCGCGCTGGCCGACGTCGATGCCGATGGATTTCTCGCGGCCGATGATGCGCAGTTCAGTCTCGAGTGCTTCGATACGCTTGCGGCTGTCGTCGACTTCGGCGGGTGTGGCGTGCAGGCTGATGGCCACGCGTGCGCAGGCGGTGTCGAGCAGGCTGACACTCTTGTCGGGGAGCTGGCGGGCGGGGATGTAGCGGTGGCTCAGGCGGACGGCAGCTTCCAGCGCCTCGTCGAGGATCTGCACCTTGTGGTGCGCTTCCATGGTGCTCGCGACGCCGCGCATCATGAGGATGGCTTTCGGTTCGTCGGGCTCGTCCACCTGCACGGTCTGAAAGCGGCGGGTGAGCGCCGGGTCCTTTTCGATGTGTTTCTTGTATTCGGCGAAGGTGGTGGCGCCGATGGTGCGCAGGGTGCCGCGGGCCAGCGCCGGCTTGAGCAGGTTGGCGGCGTCGCCGGTGCCGGCCGCACCGCCCGCGCCAACCAGCGTGTGGGTCTCATCGACGAACAGGATGATCGGCCTCGGGCTGGCCTGGACCTCGTCGATGACCGAGCGCAGACGCTGCTCGAATTCGCCTTTCATGCTGGCGCCGGCCTGCAGCAGGCCCACGTCGAGGGTCAGCAGCTGTACATCCTTGAGGCTTGGCGGGACGTCGCCGCGGGCGATGCGCTGGGCAAAACCTTCGACCACGGCGGTCTTGCCGACGCCGGCTTCGCCGACCAGGATCGGATTGTTCTGGCGGCGGCGCATCAGGATGTCGACCACCTGGCGGATCTCGTCGTCGCGGCCGACGATGGGGTCCATCTTGCCACCGCGTGCCTGTTCGGTGAGATCGACGGTGAATTTCTTGAGCGCTTCCTGCTTGCCCATCGCGGCCGGCGCGATGGCGCCGCTTTCTTCGCCGGGCTGGCCGACGGCCCCGGAGCCGTCGCGGGCGCCGAGCAGTTCTTCCGGCGAGCCGGCGACGATGGCAGCGAACTCATCGGTCAGGACGTCGGCCCGCACCCGTTCGAACTGGCGGGAGATGGCCAGCAGTGCATTGCGCAGCGAGCCCGTCTTGAGCATGCCGACCAGCAGATAACCGGTCCGTACCTGGCGGTCGCCGAACATCAGGGTGCCATAGACCCAGCCGCGTTCGATCGCGGTATCGAGGTTCGACGAAATGTCCGAGATAGACGTCGAACCGCGCGGCAGGCGGTCGAGCGCGTTGGTCATGTCAGCGGCAAGTCGTGCATCGTCGAGCTCGAAATGGCGGACGATGCGGTGCAGGTCCGAGTCTTCGGTCTGGAGGAGTTGCTGCAGCCAGTGCTCGAGCTCGACATAGGGGTTGCCGCGCAGCTTGCAGAACACCGTGGCACCTTCGAGCGCCTTGTAGGCAAGGCTGTTGAGTTTTCCGAACGAGGCTACCCGACTGATTTCGGTCATGCGTCTCTCTCTTCGTGGGGCGGTCGCGTGCCGCCGTTGTGGGTGCGATATGCGCAGGAGGCGTCTTCTTCCTTCCCGCTCCGACTGAATCTGCTTGCGCCGAGCAGGCGCTCGGCATCGAGCACCAGATCGTCGCGTTCGCGCCTGGCCGCGGGTCTGCCGAGCCAGCAGGTCCAGCCCAGCCTGTTGCGGCCCTTGAGACCGAGCGGCGGGACTTCATCACGCTTGAGGCGCAGGCGCACATCCCAGGCAAGCTCGCCGTTGGTATAGAAGCGTATCCAGTCGACGAGCTGCGGCAGTGCCCTGCCGCCGGGCAGGAAGGATTCGTAGCGCACCAGGTTCATCGAGCCGATGTGCAGGCGGAACTTGCTTTGCCGGTCCCACACGCGGCGGCCGAGCACCGCGCTCGTACCGAGCCTGCTGCCGGTGCCGAGCCGGGAATGGTCCTGCTCGCCGATCTGCATCCAGTGCCCGGCATATTGTTCGACTTCTACGGGGAGTTCGAAATAGTTAGCCAGCACCACCTGCAGGCCCTCGGCGTTGCGCACCTGCCGGGCCAGCAGGCCGGCATGAAAGCGTTTTGCATTGTCCGGTACGCGGTCACGCTGCTGCAGCGCGCTCTGACCGATACCGACCAGCGAGCCGACGTAGGTCGCGAAGCGGTCGTCCTGTGGCCGGTCGAGACTGACGGTCGGCTGTGCCTGCGCCCAGGCACGGTAGAACAGGGCGAGGAAGCGATGATGGATGAGGTCGAGGAAGCGGATGAAGGTTTCGTCGCCCTGGTGCAGGATCCGGTGCCGCGCGTATTCAGTGAGATGAAGCGGCATTGGCCCATTTGGCCCGAGCAGACCGAAGAAACGTACTTCTAGGCGCGGCGGCACACCGTTGCGGGCCGGCTTGAAGCCGGACAGGCTGGTTGGGGCGAAGGCAAGCGAGGCTTCCTGTGCGAGGCGCACCGGCTCATCCTGAGGGCGTCGCGCACTGGCCCAGCGCGGCTTGTCCGGAAAGGCGCACTCGATGCGACGCATCGCCTGCAGAAAATCGAAGGCGTACGGTTTGCGGGCGAGGGCATCGAACAATGCTAGAGGATCGGACGCATCCCGCATCGCGGCCTCCAGCGCATGATCTGTCCGCGCGTCAGCGAGCGCAGGCTGGTCTGGGTAAAGCTGTTCAGCGAGGCATGGCGGGCCAGGAAGTGCTCCATCACGCTGCCGAAAACAAAGGCTCCACCGCCTTCGAACGCGGCTTCGTCCACCTCCAGTTCGATTTCCAGGCCGCGACCGAAGCAGATCGGGCCCGGGAAAGGGAGACGGGCCACGACCGGCTTGGCACGGACTGATTTGAGGCCTTCGACCTGCCGGCGCATGCCCGCGTCAACGCTGGAGGCATACAGCGCCAGCATCTCGCGCAATGCCGCAGCGCCTTCTTCGGTGTTGGCGTCCGCGAGCGAGAAGTGGTTCAGCGCCAGATGGCTGATCAGACGCCAGGCCGTCGAGCCTTCGCCAAGCATGCCGTAGGGGCGCGAGGGTCCCCTTACGCAGCGAATCGCTTCCACCGGTGCAGCAATGTCGAGCGAAAAATCGGTCTTGCCGCCACCCAGCGACATCAGGATGGGGAGGTCGCGGTTGGTGCACAGCGCCTTGATCGATAGCTGGCGCAGGTCGCCGCGATAGGGCGCTTCGTTCGGGTCGACCAGCGACAGGAATACCTCGCTTCCGACGTAGCCGGTGCGTGGGCCGGTGCGTTGCTGTTTCTCCGAAAGCAGCCGGGGCTCGCGCTGACAGCTGTAATAGGCTTGCCGGCCACCGTTGCCGGAATGGAAATCCGCATAGAAGGGCAGGAACTGCTGCTCTTCGCGGGAGCCGTGGAAGTGCCCGATCACTTCGGTCAGCTCGTAGATCTCGTAGTCCATTGGCTGGGTACGGTCGGCGACGACGTGAAACTCGTGGTTGGCGTCGCTGATGTGGATGCGGTCGGCGCGCTTGGAAAAAAGATTGATGGCCGGTGCGCAGTGGAGCAGGAAGTTGGTCTCGTCCACCACGCTTTCGAGCATTGCCTCGCCCGTGGCAAAGAGCAGGATCAGTTCGATTTCCTCGTCGGCCTGGCTCAGCGCCGGGGCGAGGCCGGCGACGTTGAAGAACAGGAAGCGCTCGGGGAAAGAAAAATACTCCTGCACCAGCCGATACCCGCCGAAGCTCCGGTGCCGGGTCGGCAGCAGCGCCTGCTCGTCATCGTAGCCAGTAAGACCGATCCGCTCGGCAGGGATGAAGTGCTGCCAGGCGGCATCCTTGCCGCCGGTCGGTCGGACCACCGCGCCAAGGCAGGCGGCGCCGATCTGCTCGCACAGGCGGTAGGCGACTTCCTGTGCGCCGCCGAGGTGGAATTGCAGGGTGTCGAGCGACAGCTGGCTGAACTTGAGGCCGCCGGTGCAGCGCAGCGTCATCCGCACGCCGCCCCGAACCCGGCCGGTGAGCGGCAGCTTTGCCAGTGGCAGGTCGGCCGCAAAGCTGAAGTAGCGGGCCTGGGTCAGCTCGATCGGCCAGAGCCGGATCTCGTGCGCCGTCCGGAATTCGCAGGCGGCGGTATCGCCCTTGCCAAGCGGGCTGCGAAAAGGAGCGCCGCGGGGCAGGGTGAAGCCGCGGGCGAGGTTGGTCTCGCCGGGGATCGGACGGAACTGCGCGACCAGCATGGCCGGTGTGGGGGCCAGGTGGTGGGGGTGCAGCATTTCCAGCAGGCGCTGGGTGAAGCGGGGAAACTCCGCGTCGAGCTTGAGTTGTACCCGCGCCGCGAGAAATCCGGTGCCTTCGAGCAGGCGCTCGACGTAGGGGTCGGCCACCTCGATGCCATCCATGCCGAGGCGGGCTGCGATCTTGGGAAACTGCCGCGCGAACTCGGCGCCCATTTCGCGCAGATGTTGCAGCTCGAGGTTGTAGTAGCGCAGCAGGCGCGGATCCATGCGCTACCCCCCTTCAACGACCAAGATCGCGGACCTCGACAAGCCCGCTCTCCAGATCGAGGGCGGTGCGCAGCAGGAGCTCCAGCGGCACCGGCTGCGCCCAGATCAGCGCCGAGATACGCACCCCGATGACGTTGTGGGAGTCGAGAATGCTCTCTTCCTGTTCGGCTGTGATCTGCAGGGAGCCGGGAATGATGCGCGGTTCGAAGCGGGTCAGCGAATCGCGGATGGCGCGTTCGAGATCGTTGATGTCGAGCGACGAAGCCGTCTCGCCGGAGAAGCACGGCATGCCGTAGTTGAGCACGGACTGCTCGACCTCCGGCCAGGCCGACAGACCGTCGCTCGCCGGCGGGCGCATGGCGTTGAGCAGCCAGGTCAGGTCGCGCAGTACCGCTTCGCGCAGCTGGCTGCGGGTGAGTACGCGGCGCTCTTTCGCTTCGACGCGCTGTTCGGGCTCGTCGTCCTGCAGTCGATCCAGCAGTGCAGGCTGCAGGCGGTCGAGTGGCAGCAGTTCAGCCATCGGCTTCTTCCGTGGAGGCAGCGGGGTCGAATTCGATGCGACGGATGTCCAGCAGCGGGAATTCGCCTTCGTCCGTGGTGAGGAGCCGCTGGCCAAGGCCGTGGTAGTCCCCCCCGTGTTCTATCCATTCCGTCCTTCTCGCCAGCCGAATTGCGCCGTCGGGCACGGTTTCGGAGCCGCTGTATCGCGTCGGAATCACCCCCACCGCCTCGCCGCCGTTGGCAAAGAGGAAATGTGCCGGTGCCCACACGAAGTCGCGCAGATCCGCAGGCGCCTCGATGTCGATGCTGGCGAGCCGCGAAAATGGCAGCCAGTAGTAGCGGCCGTTGATCACCGCTTCGCAGACCGGACCCAGGCGGGTGTCCGCGTCGGCCAGCCAGGCGAACGGTGTGCCGTCCAGGCGCCCGCTGCTCGGCGGTGCAAGGTCGAAGGCCTGTTCGCGCAGCCGCACGGCCGCCGCGGTATCGCCGCGGCCCGAACTCAGCAGGCTTTCGAGCAGCAATGCCAGCCATTGCTCGGGTTCGCCGAACAGCAGCGGGACCCGTTTGCCGGCGAAGACCTCGGTACGCAGCGCCTCGCAGCGCAGGGTCTCGCGGTACATCTGTGCCATCGCCAGCGTCGAGGCATCCAGTTCGGTGGCGACGTTGAGCTGATTGAGGGCGCGTTCCCACTGGCCGAGCACGGACAGCAACTGAAACAGGAAGACGCGCAGCCTCGAATCGGCAGGCTGGCTACGGATGGCTGCCTGCAGGTGGCTCAGCGCAGCTTCGGGGTCTCCTGCACGCAGGCTCGCTTCGGCGTCGGCTACGTTCTTTGCGGTTACGGACATGCCCGCATGCTCCTGTTGGGTGGTTCAGCGAGGGCTGATGTCGGTCTCGAAGCGTGATACGGCGTTTCCGCCTCCCGAGCTTTCCTGGCCACGATATTCGATGGCGACTTTCTGGAAGGAAATGGCAACCTGTTCGACGACGGTGTCCGAGCCATCCGCTCCGGACAGATCCACCGAACGGATGCGCGCGTTTTCCATCGTCATCACAAGGTATTCGACCGCCTTCGCACCGCCGGCCTTGCGCACGGTCAGGACCACGCTCTTGAGTTGTTCATTGGCACGCAATGCCACCAGCAGGGCGGTGCTGGCACGGTCAAAACCTTTCGTGACGACGAGTTCGCGGACCGAGATCTGGCTTGCCCCGCCGCTGCGGGACCCCGCGGTCGCGGTCGCGCTGGCATTGCCCTGCATGCCCCAGTTCCAGCCGTAGATGTCGATCTCTTCCCGATGCAGCTGATCCTGGGCCTCTCCCTTGATGGGCCCCATCCGCGCACCTTCGATTTTCAAGAACATGTCGCCGGCCATGCAGTCTCCCCGGGGTGCTCGTGAAGCGCTCTGATCCGCGCCGCCTGTGCCGCGGCGCGGAGCGAATCCAGCTGCCTTACTTGATTTCGCCGGTGTTCTCGGCGATGTTCCATTCGGCCGTCATGGTCGTGTCCTTGCCACCCTTGACCGCCTGCTTGGTGTATTCGTACTTGACCTCGGCGAAGTTGAGGGTGACGTTCTCGGTGAGACGGTCCTCGCCGCCGCTGCCACCGGTGCTCAGCGAGGTGACCATGACCTCCTTCATCGTGATCTTGATGTATTCGAGCGGGTTGTCTCCGGCCTTGCGTACCGTCAGCAGTGCCTGATCGTAGTGGGTGCCCTTGCAGCACGCCATGATCAGCGCGTGGCTCGATGCGTCAACGTACTTGGTGAAGGAAAGGTCCTGCACATTGACCTTGCCGGCACCGCCGCCGCTGCCCATGTGGGTGGTGCCGGACTGGCTCAGGCCCCAGCTCCAGGCCAGCACGTCGACCGATTCCTTGTGCGTCTTGTCGTTTGCTTCGCCCTTGATGTCGCCAATCTTGATGAACATGTCGACTGCCATGGATATCTCCTAGTTGTTTCAGTTGGGTCGGATGGCCGGGGTGTCCGGCGGCACAGCTTTGCGGGGTTCGCGCGATCGGCCGCTTGATCGTGCTTGTCCCGCGAAACCGGGCAGTGTTTCCTGCCCGGTCCTTACCGCTTCAGCCGCCCTTGGCCGAAGGCAGCTTTGAAACCAGTCGCAGCGATACCGTCAGACCTTCAAGCTGGTAGTGCGGACGCAGGAAGAACTTCGAGGTGTAGTAACCGGGGTTGCCTTCGACTTCATCGACAACGACCTCGGCCGCCGCGAGCGGGCGGCGGGCCTTGGTGCTTTCCGACGAGTGTGAGGGGTCGCCATCAACGTAGTTCATGATCCAGTCCTGCAGCCAGCGCTGCATGTCGTCACGCTCCTTGAAGGAGCCGATCTTGTCGCGGACGATGCATTTCAGGTAATGCGCAAAACGGCAGGTGGCGAACAGGTAGGGAAGGCGGGCGCCGAGATTCGCGTTGGCAGTGGCGTCCGGGTCGTCGTATTCGGCTGGCTTGTGCAGCGACTGGGCGCCGATGAAGGCCGCGAAGTCGGAGTTCTTCTTGTGCACCAGCGGCATGAAGCCGCTCTTGGCAAGTTCGGCTTCGCGCCGGTCCGAGATGGCGATCTCGGTGGGGCACTTCATGTCCACGCCGCCGTCGTCGGTGGGGAAGCTATGGACCGGCAGCCCCTCGACTGCGCCGCCGGACTCGATCCCGCGAATGCGCGAGCACCAGCCGTATTCCTTGAAGGAGCGGTTGATGTTGACCGCCATTGCGTAGGCCGCATTGGCCCAGGTGTACTTGCCGTGATCGGCCGCGCCGGTGTCTTCCTCGAAATCGAACTCCTCCACCGGGCTGGTCTTCGCGCCGTAAGGCACGCGACTCAGGAAGCGCGGCATGGCGAGGCCGACATACTTGGCGTCGTCCGATTCGCGCAGCGAGCGCCATGCAGCGTATTCCGGTGTGCTGAAGATCTTGGTCAGGTCACGCGGGTTGGCGAGCTCCTGCCAGGAATCCATCTGCATGATGGTGGGGGAGGCGCCGGTAATGAAGGGGGAGTGCGAAGCAGCGCAGACCTTCGACATTTCGCCGAGCAGTTCGACATCGGGCGGGCTCTGGTCGAAATGGTAGTCGCCCACCAGGCATCCATAGGGTTCGCCGCCGAACTGGCCGTATTCCTCTTCATAGACGCGCTTGAACAAGGGGCTCTGATCCCAGGCGGTGCCCTTGTAGCGCTTGAGCGTCTTGCCCAGTTCGGCCTTGCTGATGTTGAAGACCCGGATCTTCAGCATCTCGTCGGTTTCGGTGTTGTTCACCAGGTAGTGCAAGCCGCGCCAGGCACCTTCCAGTTTCTGGAAATCCTCGTGGTGCATGATCTGGTTGATCTGTTCGGTCAGCTTCTGATCGAGCGCGGCGATCATCGATTCGATGGACTTGACGACGTCCGAGCCGATCAGCGTGGTCTGGGCAAGTGCCTGTTCGGCCAGCGTGCGCACCGCGTCTTCGACTGCACTGCGGGCTTCATCGGTCTTGGGTTTGAATTCCTGGCGAAGCAGCGACTCGAGTTCGTTGCCTTCGATTGCCTGGCCTGCGGCCTGGTTTTCGGTCTGTGCTTGGGCGTCAGCCATGCTGAACTCCTCGATTGCGAGTATGGGCTGTGGGATGGGGCGTGGTGTCGGCGGGCGGAAGGACGTCGTTTGCGGACGTCACTCGGCCGGCGTGTCGTCGGGTTTGGGGGCGGCGGCGAGGGTCTGCAGCAGCGCCGGATCCTGCAGCACCTTGGCGATGAGCTCTTCGGCGCCGGTCTTCCCGTCCATGTAGGTGATCAGGTTGGAGAGTTGCTGGCGCGCGGTGAGGAGCTTGTTGAGCGAATCGACCTTGCGCGCCACCGCGGCCGGAGAAAAGTCATCCATGCTCTCGAAGGTCAGCTCCACGTTCAGGTTGCCCTCGCCGGTGAGCGTGTTGGGGACCTGGAAGGCCGCCCGTGGCTTCATCGATTTCATGCGGCTGTCGAAGTTGTCCACGTCGATCTCGAGGAACTTGCGATCCGCCACCGGGGCAAGGGGTTCCGCCGGTTTTCCCGAGAGGTCGGAGAGCACACCCATCACGAAGGGCAGTTGTACCTTTTTCTCGGCGCCATAGAGCTCGACGTCGTATTCGATCTGCACCCGGGGGGCGCGATTGCGCGCAATGAACTTCTGGCTGCTGGTCGCCATGCTTAGTCTCCGTCAGGAAAGGTTGAAATCCGTCGATGGCGGATTGA
The DNA here is from genome assembly GCF_009800965.1 of Cognatazoarcus halotolerans. GTDB lineage: Bacteria > Pseudomonadota > Gammaproteobacteria > Burkholderiales > Rhodocyclaceae > Cognatazoarcus > Cognatazoarcus halotolerans. The sequence goes on from NZ_WUAF01000006.1 coordinate 205,788, forward strand.
GGGGCTCTCGATTGTGGGCTCTAACAAGGATGCGGTCTCGGTTCTTCGGCGGACAGGGACTATTCGTCCTGTTCCGGATTGAGCTGTCCGCCGACCATGCGCTCCGCCTGATCGAGCCCATCCGGGGCGAGTTCGACGATCGCCTCAAGGAAGTTCATGTTCATGACCCGATGCGCGCGCCGCAGCAGCCACTGGGCAGGGTTGGTCGGTTCGGTGCGCTCGAGGTAGGCGACCAGGCGCTCGATCGTCGCGGTGACGTCCTGGCGGGAGCGAATCTCGCCGGGGGCTGCCGGCCGCGCAGCGTCGGTCGATGCGTCTGAGGACGTCTCCGCCAGGGCGGCCGCCTCGCTGCCGGCCGCTGGCGCGACATTGCCAAGCGCCTGGTTCACCGCCTGCAACACGTCCTGCAAGGGTTTGAAGTCGAGGCTTGCAGCCGAGCCGACCTGATCCAGCAGATACGCCGACAAGCGGCGCACGAGGGCGAGGCTTTCGACGATCGCGCCACTCAGGCCCTGGTCCTGCGCGATCGCTTCAGCCAGCATGCCGTTGATCTGGGTGTCGGTATAGGTCTGCTCTCCGTCACGTGCGGCGAGGCGACCCTGAGTCACTTCGATGTCACGTACGCCCAGTACGCCGGACTGCCGCGACCTCAGCAGCCAGCTTGCACGTAGGTCGTTGATGACGGCATCGCTGGAAACCAGCGGTGCGAGCGCGTTGACCCGCATCGTCGGGTCGTCGTTGTCATCGGCATCGAGTTCGGGGTGAACGTGCGGCCAATGAGTCTCGAGCAGTCCGACGATCAGCCGCAGGCCCGCGTGGATGCCGGCGAAACCCTCGGTGCGCAGCAATGCCCGGGTGTAGTAAATCGCCACGCGTAAATCGCGGGTGCGTTCGAGCAGTCCCTCGGCGATGCGTCGAACCTCGGGCCAGTTGGGCCCTTCGCCCTCGATCGTGACGCGGGCGCCGGAGTCGCCATGGGCAAACTCCTGGGTGGCTTGCTGGCGGGCCGCTTCCTCGAGGCTCAGGAAGTCGGCGTCGTATTCGAGGTTGGGGCCGCAGGGCTGGTCTTCGCTCAGTGAGGCAAGGTGTTTGTCGAGGTCGATTTCGAGCGACATCTTTGGTTGTTCCGGTCCCTGTATGACTTGGGCGCTGCGGTGGCGCCATTCACGACGGCACTCAACGGCCTCTGCGAGCTGCTTCGTTATAGCAAAAGTTTTGCATTGTGTGTCACGCGCTGCCGACGAGAAACTAGCACGGATCGACTCAAGGAGGTGTGTGATGCAGTCGATAAGCCGAGATATTCGAGTAATGCTGCAGCAAAGCGGTTGCCCGGCCGGGCCTCATCGGCAACAATCGGCACCACATCGCATTGCGGCAAGGAGCCTGGTTTTGAACAGACACGCCAACGTCTCGCGTCTTCTCGCCATTGCGGCCGTTGTGCTCGGCATGCTTTCGGCCTGCTCCAGCCCGGTTGTTCCGGCCAAGCCGGATCCGACGGTCGTGACGGTCAGTCTTGCTGCCACGGACAGGATCAATGTCGATGCACGCAAGCGGGCCAACCCGGTGGTAGTGCGTCTTTACTTCCTCAAGAACGCCGCTGCATTCGATGTGGCCGACTTCTTTTCCTTGTTCGACAAGGACACGGAGGTGCTCGGGGACGCGGTGGTCGCTCACGACGAAATCGTGCTCAAACCGGGCGAGACACGCACGCTCGACCCGCGTGTCGCGGAAGGGGCCAAGGTCCTCGCCGTGCTGGCCGCTTTCAGGGACGTCGATCGGGCGGCGTGGCGGGCAACGGCGCCGGTGGTGGCCAACCGGACGAATGAAGTGACGGTCAGCCTGGATGGAACGCGGGTCACGGTTGCGGCGCGTCTGGCGGCGGTCAAGACAGGTACCAAATGACACGGAACAAACCGTTTAGACTCGCTGCACGTCGCGCCTCTGAGGAATAGCCGTTCATGTCCTGGTCAAGCAAGGTTCTCTGGTCCGAGGGATTGTTCCTGCGTCCACAGCATTTTCAGCAGCAGGATCGCCACGCGGAGTGGCGGGGAGAATTGCTGCGCAGGCAGCTCGGCGCCAATGCCTGGGGATTCTCGACTCTCGAACTGGATGATGCGGCACTTGCCATCGGCAAGGTGTCGCTGCGCGCCGCCAGCGGAATCCTGCCCGACGGCACGCCTTTCGATTTTCCCGCTGCCCACGAAGGGCCGCTGGCCTTCGATTTTCCGGCGGACGCCAAGGACGGGCTGGTCGTACTGAGCCTGCCATTGCAGCGTGCGCTGATGCCCGAATACTGCATCGACGGCGACGACGATCCGCTCGCCCGCTATGCGGTGGGCGATGTCTCGCTGCCCGATGCGGCGGGAAGCGGTGGCGCGGCCGAGGTCGTTCAGGTGGGTGTGCCGCTCCTGCGCCTGGGTCTGGCTGATGCCTTTTCGGATGCCTTTGTCAGGATCGGGGTCATCCGGATTACCGAGCGTCGCCCTGATGGCAGTCTGCTGGTCGACCGTGGCTATATTCCGCCGGTGCTGGACTGCAACGCGTCGCCGCAGTTGTCGTCGATGCTGCGCGAAGTGTTGGGGCTGCTGGCGCAGCGAGGCGAGGCGCTGGCCGGACGCATGACCCAGGCAGGAAACGGCGGCGTGGCGGAAATGGCGGATTTTCTGTTTCTGCTTGGCGTCAATCGGCACCTGCCGGTGTTTGCCCACCTCGAGCAGGTCAGGCCGCTGCATCCCGAACGACTCTACAGCCAGATGCTGACCCTGATGGGCGAGCTCGCCAGCCTCACTGCCACGGATCGGCGGCCTCCATCGCTGCCGGCCTATCGCCACGATGCGCTGCAGGAGAGTTTCAGTCCGCTGCTCCGGGATATCCGGCGCAGCCTGTCGGCGATTCTCGAACAGAATGCGGTGCAGATCATGCTGCAGGATCACAAGCAGGGGCGGTATGTCGGAGTCATTCCCGATCGCGGCCTCCTGAAGCAGGCCGGCTTCGTGCTCGCCGTCGGCGCAGAGATGCCGGCCGAAGCGGTGCGGACGCGATTCCCGACGCAGGCCAAGCTCGGTCCGGTGGAGAAGATCCGCGAACTCGTGAATCTGCAGTTGCCGGGTATCGCGCTGCGACCGCTGCCGGTGGCACCGAGACAGATTCCGTTCCACGCGGGTTTCACGTATTTCGAGCTCGACAGCACCGGGGATCTGTGGAAGCAGCTCGATGGTTCCGGTGGTCTTGGGATGTACGTGACGGGAGATTTTCCCGGGCTGGAAGTGGCGCTGTGGGCCATCCGGGCATGATGCAGCGGAGTCTTGTACGGCGGGCCGAAGCCTGCTGCCAGGCGGAAACGAACGATGACGACTGACGATCCCTTCGCAAGCCCGCCGGGCGACCGCACGCTGGTGATTCCGAATCCGGGGGCCCGTGCCGCCCGTCCCGCACCAGCGCCGTCGACGGGCGCGGGATCCGCACGGATCGAACTTGCCGCACTGGACTGGGGGGCGGGGCTCAATCCACTGGTGGCTGCAGCCAATCCGCTTCTCGGGCTGGTGCCCCATCTGCGCCAGGCTCACCATCCCGATCCCGCCGCGCTGAGGGATACGCTGGCGCGCGCGGTGCAGGCCTTCGAGACCAAGGCACGCGAGGCCGGGGTGCTCAACGAGCATGTCATCGGGGCGCGTTATGCGCTGTGCACCTTTCTGGACGAGACTGCGGCGAACACGCCCTGGGGCGAGAAGCTCTGGGCCCAGCGCAGCCTGCTGGTGCAGTTTCACAACGAAGCATGGGGTGGCGAGAAATTCTTTCAGCTGCTGGGCAAGCTGGCCGAGCAGCCGGCGACTCACCGTAATCTGCTCGAGCTCTTCTACATCATCCTTGCGCTGGGTTTCGAGGGGCGCTATCGAGTCTTGCAGAATGGCCGCGCACAGCTCGATGCGGTGCGCGAGCGTCTCGCGCAGATGATCATCAAGGAGCGCGGCGAGCCGACACGCGAGCTCTCGCCGCACTGGCAGACGCTCGCCACGAATGCCCGGCCACTGCGGGATTCCGTTCCGATCTGGGCCGTCGCGGCGATCGCGGCGCTGTTGCTGGCGACGCTCTATCTCGCGTCTTCCTACGCGGTCAACCGCCACTCCGACCCGGCTTTCGCCCAGATCCTCGGGCTCAGGGTGCCCCCCCCGACGCCCGTCGCGCCGGTGAGCTCGCCCGCCGCACCGGCAGTGCCCGCCAAGGTGCCGGACCGTCTCCAGCATTTTCTCGCTGCCGAGATCCGCGAGGGCCTGGTGACGGTGCGAGACCTGCCGGACCGCAGCGTCGTGCAGATCCAGGGCGATGGCCTGTTCGAGCCGGCGAGCGCAACCCTGTCGCCCAAGGTCAAGGACCTGATGGTCCGTATCGGCACCGCGGTCGCAAAGGTCAAGGGCAACGTGCTGGTGCGCGGCCATTCGGACAATCGCCCGATCCGCAGCGCCCGCTTCCCGTCCAACTGGCACCTGTCGCAAGCGCGTGCCGATTCGGTGGCTGCTGCGCTGGCGCCGGAACTTGGCGGGCAACGTATCGAAACCGAGGGGCGGGCCGAGAGCGAGCCTGTCGCATCCAACGATACGCCGGAAGGGCGGGCAAAGAACCGCCGTGTCGAGATCATTGTGTTTCCGGCTGCGGGCAATTGAGCGCAGCGGCGCCGTCATCGATACAGGGCTACACATGAAAGCGGTCTTCAAGTTTCTGTTTCATCCGGTGCTGCTGGGCATCCTCGGCCTGCTTGCGCTGGCCTTGCTGATCTGGTTCATCGGCCCGATGGTCGCGGTGGCAGGCGTCGCGCCGCTCGAATCGGAACTCGCGCGGTTTGTCCTGATCGGGCTGATCGTGGCGGCTGTCGTGTTGCGTCTGGTATGGCGCAAGTTAAAGGCGCGCAAGAAGAACGAGAAGCTTGTCGAAGGACTGATCGAGAAGGACGCGGCCGAAAAGGCCGCACCGCAGTCGGACGAGGTTCAAGTCCTGCGCAAGCGCTTCGAAGATGCCCTGCGTGTGCTCAAGGAGAGTCAGGCCGCGGCGCGCGCGAAGCAGGGGGGGCTGGCGAGACTCCTGTCGGTGGGTTCGGCACGCTACCTCTACGAGCTTCCCTGGTATGTGTTCATCGGCGCGCCGGGGTCCGGAAAGACCACGGCGCTGATCAACTCCGGCCTGCATTTTCCGCTCGCCGAGAAGCTCGGTGTCCACCAGTTGAAGGGTGTCGGCGGGACACGCAACTGCGACTGGTGGTTTACCGACGACGCAGTACTGATCGACACCGCCGGCCGCTACACCACGCAGGATTCCGACCAGGGCAGCGACAGCGAGGCATGGTCGGGCTTTCTCGGACTGCTCAAGCGGCATCGTCCGCGCCAGCCACTGAACGGCGTGCTGCTCACGGTGAGCATGGGTGATCTGCTGTCGCAGGATGTCGATGCGGCCGAGCGTCACGCGGCCGCGCTGCGTACCCGCATCCAGGAACTCTACAAGCAGCTCAACGTGCGCCTGCCGATCTATGTGCTGGTCACCAAGGCCGATCTGATTGCAGGTTTCGACGAATTCTTTGCCGATTTCGGCAAGGAGGCGCGCGACCAGGTGTGGGGCACGACCTTCGCGCCGCAGGCGGACGCCGCCGCCGCGCTCGAGCGACTTCCTGATGAGCTGGCCGGGTTGCGCCAACGGGTGCTCGATCTGCTGCCGGTGCGATTGCGCGACGAGCGCGACCTCGTTCGGCGCGGGGCGATCGCGGCCTTCGACCAGCAGCTTGCGAGTGCCAACCGTCTGCTGACCGCCTTCCTCGGCAAGGTCTTCGCGCCCTCGAGCTTTGATCACGCCTTGATGCTCAGGGGGGCCTATTTCACCAGCGGTACCCAGGAGGGCAGCCCGATCGATCGCGTGATGTCCTCGCTGGGCGCGGCCTTCGGTCTCGAGCGTCGGCTGATCCCGCCGCAGGGCGGCAGCGGCAAGAGCTTCTTCATCACCCGCCTGCTGCGCGAGGTGGTGTTCGCCGAGCAACGTCTCGGCGGCACCAATCTCAAGTGGGAGCGGCAGCGCGGCCTGGTACGGCTTGCTGCCTTTGCGGCGATCGGCGTCCTGACCGTCGGTCTGGGCCTGGCCTGGGCGCTGAGCTACCGGAACAACAACGCCTACATCGACGAGGTTTCCGCACAAGTGCAGCGTGTGCAGCCGATGGTGGCCGAGGCGCGGGTCGCCGCCTCGGACGACGTGATCGGCATCCTCCCGGTGATCGACGCCGTGCGTACAGTGGCGAACACCGAGTCGCGTCCGCTTGGCGATGCACCCCTGTCGATGCGCTTTGGCCTATACCAGGGCGACAAGGTCGACGCCGCGGCGCGTCAGGCGTACCGGGGCCTGCTGCGCGACGTTCTGCTGCCGCGCATTGCCTTCCGCGTCGAGAAGCAGTTGCGTGGCTTCGATCCGAACAATCTCGAGTTCGCCTACGAGGCGCTCAAGAGCTACATCATGCTGCACCAGCCTGAGCACTTTGACGCCGAAGCGCTCAAGGCCTGGATAAGCCTCGATTGGGAGCTTAATCTGCCGCGCGAAACCACCAGTGCGCAGCGGACCGAGCTGACCGAATACCTCGACGAGTTGTTCAGGGAGGGCCCGGTTGCCTCTCCGCTGCCGGCGGATACCGCCCTGATCGCCAGTGTACGCAACCAGCTGCTGCGCTATTCGCTGCCCGACCGGATCTACAGCCGCCTCAAACGGCAGGGCGTGGGTAGCGAGTTCCCTGAATTCAGCATCGAGAAAGTCGTCGGCCCGTCCGCAGCACTGGTCTTCGTGCGCAAGAGCGGACAGCCGCTGGGCCGCGGCGTGCCCGGCCTTTACAGCTTCGATGGCTACCACAAGGGCTTCGATCCTCAGGTCGGGCGCGTTTCGACGCGGCTGGCGGAAGAGGAGAGCTGGGTGCTCGGCACCACCGCGACAACCCCGGATGCCGGGAAGGCCCGTGAGGTTGCCGACGAGGTGCGCCGGCTGTACCTGACCGACTATGCGCGGATCTGGGAAGCCTTCATGGCCGACATCGCGGTCCAGCGCGCCCCGAATCTGCAGCAGAGCATCCAGGTGGCCCGGGTCCTGTCGGCGACCGACTCGCCTTTGCCCAAGCTCATGAAGGCCATCTCGCGCGAGACCACCCTGATCGTGGCCAGTGAAGACAAATCGGTGGTCGACAAGGCCCAGGAGCGCATTGCCGAAGCACGCGACAAGCTCGGCCGGGCGATCTTCGGTGCGAGACCGGAGGCGCCTGCTGCTGCCGCAGCGGGCGGCATCGAGCACATCGTTGACGATCGCTTCGTGGCGCTGCGCCAACTGGTCACCGAGAACGGCGGTGCCGCGCCGGTCACCGGCGTGGTACAGCTCATCAACGATGTATACGTCAATCTGTCGGCGACGGAGACTGCACTGCGTGACAATGTGGCACCGCCGCCGTCCGATGCTGCGGCCCGCGTCAAGGCCGAAAGTGCGCGCATGCCGGAGCCGGTGCGCTCGATGCTGCAGGATCTCTCGGCCGCAGGAGCCGGTCAGGCGCTGAGCTCACTGCGTGAATCACTGTCGACGGCGGTTGCAAGCCAGGTCGGAAAATTCTGCAGCGAAGCCACCAACGGCCGCTATCCATTCGTCCGCAGCAGCCCGCGCGACGTCACCCGCGACGATTTTGCCGCGCTGTTCGGGCCGGGCGGAAAGTTCGACGCGTTCTTCACCCAGAATCTCGCGCAGTATGTCGACACATCGGGACGCAACTGGACCTTCCGCAAGGTGCAGGAGCAGTCGCTCGGGGCGGCCGGCAACCTGATCCAGTTCCAGCGTGCGGCGGTGATCCGGGACGTCTTCTTCCGGGGCGGCGGGGTGTTGCGCATGGATTTCAAGCCGATCGAGATGGATCCGGCGATCACCCGTTTCACGCTCGACGTCGATGGCCAGCTCGTCAATTACGCGCACGGGCCGCTGGTGCCCCAGTCGGTGCAATGGCCGGGACCGAAGGGTGGCCTGCAGGTGCGCGTGCAGATCACGCCGCCCGGATTGAGCGGTACTTCGGGTATCGCGACCGACGGGCCATGGGCCTTGTTCCGCATGCTCGACAAGGCAAACATCGAGCCGACCGCGCTGCCGGAGAAGTTTCGGGCCACGTTCGTGGTGGATGGACGTTCGGCGGTTTTCGAGGTCACCACCAGCAGTGTGCAGAATCCCTTCCGCCTGCGCGAACTGGTCGATTTCCGTTGTCCGGGCGGGCTGTGAGCGTGGCGGTGTCGGCGCCTGCTCCGGGGTGGTACGGCAAGCTGCCGGTACTCGGCGATTTCGCGAGCCGCCGTCTGCCGCATGCGTTCGTGTCGAGCTGGGATACCTGGCTGCAGCGGGGCATGTCGCATAGCCAGGAGGAGCTTGGCCAGGACTGGCTCGAGGTCTTCCTGACGGCACCACTATGGCGTTTCGTGCTTGGCCCGCAAACGCTGGAAGCTCAGGGCTGGGCGGGCGTCCTGTTGCCCTCGGTGGATAGCGTCGGGCGCTATTTCCCGCTCACGCTGTGCGCGCCGCTCCCAGTGCTGTCCTTTGATGAGGCGGCGCAGCGCCTGATGGAACAATGGATGGATGCGCTCGAGGGCGCCGCACGGGTCGGCCTGGATCCACAGCGCGGCCTCGATCAGTTCGAGGCCGAACTGACCGGCATCGCGCCGCTGGTGGCGACAGCACACGAAACCGGCGGGGGGCTGGCGCAGGCGCTGCTGCGAAGAGAGCCTCTGGTGCGTCTCGAGCGCGCAGGCGCACGCAATCTCAACGAACTCGCCGGTGCAGTGGCGACCGAGCTAATCGATGGTTTGCTGGCACCCTATACGCTATGGTGGTGCCGGGACAGTGACGGCGTGGCCGGCGGCTTCGCCTGCCATGGCATGCCCAGCGCCGCGGTGTTTTCAAGGATGCTCCAGTATGTTCCCGGCCAGGCTTGATCGACTCACAGGAATTTTCGACCGGTGTCCGACCTGAACGACCAAGACAAGACGGTGGTGCTCGGCGGCGCGGCTGCCGCAGCGCCCGCTGCCGCAGAGACGCCCCATAACGCACTGGCGATCGGTGCCCGGCTGGGTGAGTTCGAGATCATCGGCCTGGTGGGCGAGGGCGGTTTCGGCATCGTCTATCTGGCGCTCGACCATTCCCTCGGGCGCAACGTCGCGCTCAAGGAGTACATGCCTGCATCTCTCGCCTCGAGAACCGCCACCGCGACCGTCTCGGTGCGCTCCGAACGTTATCGCGAGACCTTCGAGATCGGGCGGCGCAGTTTCGTGAATGAAGCGCGACTGCTGGCCCAGTTCGATCACCCGGCGCTGGTCAAGGTATACCGCTTCTGGGAGGCCAACGGCACCGCCTACATGGCGATGCCCTATTACGACGGCAGCACCTTGCGGGACACGCTCAAGGCGCGCGGCAGCGTGCCGGACGAGAGCTGGATCCGCAAGATTCTTGCCCCGGTGATGGATGCGCTCGAGCTGATTCACCGCGAACAGTGTTTCCACCGCGACATCGCCCCCGACAACATCATGTTGTTGCGCGATGACCGGCCGGTGCTGCTTGACTTCGGCGCTGCGCGGCGCGTCATCGGCGACATGACCCAGGCGCTGACGGTGATCCTCAAACCGGGCTACGCGCCGGTCGAGCAGTACGCCGAGATGCCGGGGATGCAGCAGGGCCCGTGGACCGACGTCTATGCACTGGCGGCGGTGGTCTACTTCATGCTGACCGGTGAGACCCCGCCGGCCTCGGTGGGCCGGCTGATGCAGGACAGCTACCAGCCGCTGGCGACGCGGATGGCCGGCGCGGGCTACAGTGCCCGCTTCCTGGCCGGAATCGACCGGTGCCTGAGGGTGAGGGCGGAAGATCGCCCCCAGAACATCGCCGAGATGAGGGAGGCTCTGGGCTGGGGCGTGGATTCGCCGCTGTTCGCCCCGCCTCTCGAACCGGCCGTGTCGGGCAGCATGCAGCAGTCGGCGCCGGTTCCGCTTGCCGGGAAGGGACGCGGTGCCTTGCTGGTGTCCGGTGCCGCCGCGTTCGTCCTCGCCCTTGGCGCGGCGTATTGGTTGATGCGACCCGAGGCGCCGGGCACGACGGCACCTGCCAATCCGCTACCCGGTCCGTCTGTTCCCGGGTCGGCCGAATCACCGGCCCCGCCTGCGCCGCCGGTAACGGTCGTGCCGTCCCTGCCGCGGCCGGCCTCGGCAACGCTCGAGGCGGCATACCAGATGGTGCTGGATCACGCAGACGCGGCGATGACGCCGCGTCTCGAGGTTCCGGAGACCGTCATCGTTGGGCAGGATCAGCTCAAGCTCACGCTCGACAGCAAGATTGCCGGACATCTCTACATTTTTCTGTGGGATGGTGGCGACGACATGGTTTACCGCTTGTTTCCGAACGAAGCCGATTCGGACAGTACGCTTGGCGTCGGCAACATTTTCCAGGTGCCGCGACCGCATTTGAGAATGCCGTGGGTTTTTCCCGCTGAAGCGCCCGAGGGCGAGTGGCGGGTACTCGCGGTGGTTTCCGAGCAGAGACGCGATTTCGATCATGCGACGCTTCAGCGAGATGGCGATCTGTTGACCGCCAGCCGGGCTGCGCTGGAGGCCGCGTTCGGTCGTGGCGCCGATATCGGGACCCTGATCGGAACGCCCCACTGTGTGGCGGGGGAGGCATGCTCCGGGCGTTACGGTGCGAAGCTGGCGAAAATTCGCGAACTGCCGCCTCCACCTCCGCCCGCGCCAACGCCACCGAGCGAACGCGCTTCGAAGCCCGCAGCGAAACCCGCAGGGCAGCCGGGCGACAAGCCGCGCAGCGCCCCGAAGGCCGCTCAGGTACCCGATCAGCCGGTTGCCCCCAAGCCCGTGCAACAGGACAGCGACACGCTCAAGGCGGAACGCGACTACGTGCGGCAACTCAACAAGGATCTCGATCGCCTGCTGCAGGGGCAGCCGGTCAAGTAGGACGCCGCCTTCCGGGCGCTGTCCGGGCAATCATCTTTCGCGGGGCGAAAGGCGGCGCAGCGATGGGTTTGCACCGCGGTCGGTATGCAGCGGGACGGGCACCGTGCCCGGAACGAACCGCGCACGGTGCCATCCGGGGTCCGGGCTTAGAACCAATAACTGCCGCTCAGCGATATGCTGCTCGAGTCCTTGCCGCGCAGATAGCGCAAGCCGAATCGCCCGAAGGCCTTGTCGATGTTTCCGCCGCGGTTGGTACCGAGTGAAACGCCGATTTCCTGGGTATTGTCCACGAAGAATTCGGTGCCGCCGGTGTAACGGGTGTCGACCAGTGAATACTCGACCGACAGCGGCACACCGGAAATACTCACCGGTTGCGAGAGCATCACGCCGTTGCGCAGCGCCCAGGTCTTGATGTCGGGGTTGAAGGAATAATCGCCGACGGAGAACTTGGTCGTCTTGTAATAGCCGGCCATGTTGCCGATCACCATGTCGAAGCGGCCGAGCGGGACATGGTAGGTGCTTGCCAGCGCCGCCGCGTACATGCCGGCCACCGACGCCAGATCGGCCGAGCCGGTGACCGAGTAGCGCAGACTCGGCGTGAGCGCCCATCGCGTCGTCATCGGTGAGCGGAAGGCGATGCCCAGACCGCCGTGATAGGACGCGGCGCCGGCTACCGTCACCTGGGCGAGTGAGCCCGAGAGGGTAAACAGTTGTCCGGGTTTTTCCTTAGAGCGCCAGACGTGCGAGAACGGGATCCGGGTGATGTCACCCTTCTTCCCGTCCATATCCACCTTGCCGTAAGCCGCTCCGAGCGTTGAAGAAGGGCTTTCGCTACCCGCCCCCAGATACTCGTTCAGGCTGTCGGACATCGCCGTGTCGAAGTCGGTGGCGGCCGCAACCGGAATCATTCCGTCGGGGCCGGTGATCGGACTGTTGGGCGTATGCGTCGCCTGGTACTCGAGGATCTTCGAGAGGATGCCGCTCTTCTTGACATAGTCCTCGAGCATGTCGCCGGAGGCGTCGCGATCGGTACCGGAAAAGGTCATGTCGATTCCCAGCGCGGCGATACGGAAACGCAGATCGGGGCCCGACGTTTCGAAGTCCACCAGAATCGGCAGGCTGTTGAAGCTGATCTGCGCGGAAGACACAAGATTCTGGTTATAGGCCGGGACGATCGATTTGAGGCCGGCATTGTTCATGAGATCGAAGAAGCTCTGAGCGGTGTCCTCGCAACGTGTGCCCTGGTCGATGAGGCCCGAACTGCCATAGACGAACAGTTCGACGCCGTAGTTCTTGTTCGAGCATGTCGCGGCCGAGGCTGCCACGGGCAACGCCGCCATGACGGAAAGTGCGAGGAGTCCGGAGATTTTCATCGTGTCGTGTCCTGGTGGCTGGCTGGCTGGTTGGGAGGCAATGCTGGCGCGTTTGCGCGCGGGTCAGACCTCGACCCGGCTCCGGTTCTTCGCTTCGATGGTGATGCGCTGGACGTTACCCGGTATGGAAGGGTCGGCCACCCGGGTGTGACGTACCTGGCCCGCACCCGATTTTTCGATGGTTTCCTGCAAGGTCACCTTCGAGGCGGCGGCACCGCCCTTTCCTGGTGCGGCGGCGACTGTCAGATCGATCGTTTCTCCCCGTTCGCTGGCCGTCCTGCGCGCATATTCCTCGAGCTTTCGTATCGCTTCACGGCCTTCCGGCGTATCGACCTGGCTCACCGGGATGTCCACCGAAACCGATTTGAACGCCGAGACGGTTTCCGTCTTGTTGGCCTTGGTATCGACTACCTTGACCTGCTGGGTCTGCACCGGGGCCACTTTGGCACCCTTGACCTTGGCCGCCGCCTCACTTGCCTGTCGGGCCTCATCGACCTCCGCGTTGCGTGCCTTGACATAACCGACGATGCCGCCGACCAGTGCCCCGGCTGCGCAGCCGCCGCCCGCGTCATTTTCGGTCAGTGTCGCCAGCACCGCGCCGACCCCGCAGCCGATTGCGGCACCGATGCCGGCACTCTGGGTCTTGTTGTCCATCGTCGTGCAGGCGCTCAGCGCGAGCGCCACGCATACTGGAAGTACTGCAATGTTCTGCTTCATCTGCGTCTCCGGGTCTAGGTGAGGCGGATCTACCCCAAAACTATGGTCTTGCCTTCGGTGGCCTGCTCAATCTTCACCGCAATTGCAGTGTAATTGTCGTTCTGCTGGCCGTCCTGCGCGTCGACGATGGAGGCCATGCGCTCGAGCCAGTCGGCACTCGACACGCTCGCCTCCAGGCAACGCGTCATCTCGGCTTCGTCTACGTATTCCCACCAGCCGTCGCTGCAGATCAGGAAGCTGTCACCGGCCCCTATTCGTACCGGCTCGCCGGATACGCTGAGCGAAAGCTCGTCCGCGTTGCCGATCGCCGAGGTGAGCAGGCTGCGCTGCGGATGCGTACGGATGCTGGCGACGTCGCCATAGCCTGCGTCGATCATGCTTTGTACCAGGCTATGGTCGCGCGTCTGGTGGATCAGGTTGCTGTTCCTGAAGAGATAGATGCGGGTGTCGCCCACGTGGGCCCATACCGCTTCGTGACGAACCGGGTCGATCAGCAGCAGCGCCGCGGTGGCATGCATGTTGTCGCCGTCGGGATGGGCACGCTTCTCGCTCATCACCGCCGCCTGAGCTGCCTCGAGAAGCGCGATCGCCGCCGCCTCGCCGTTGTTCGGGTCGCGTGCGAACTGTTCAAGCACCGTGCTCACCACCATCTGGGCGGCGCGATCCCCACTGCCGTGACCGCCGGCGCCATCCGAAAGGACCCAGCAGCACCCCTTGTCCGAGGTCCAGTAGCCGCAGGCGTCCTCATTGCGTTTGCGCTGGCCGATACGCGAAATGTAGGCAGTCTGGAGATCGAGCATCGCTTCCTCCGAGCCGGGTTTCCGGGCGGTGCCGGCAGTGGGCGTGTTCATTCGCGGCCACGCTGCAGTTGAGCGATCTGCGCTTCGTAGGCCTTGAGAAACTCGCGCCCGAAGAGCGAATGGAAATCGTCCTCTGCCTCGCGGGAGATCTCGCTGTAGCGCTGCTCATAGAGGTCCCATAGCTTGGCCTTGCGATTTGCCGGGAGCACACTGTCGAGCAGCGTTCTGGTTGTCAGCCGTGTTTCGAGTTCGGCCGGCGTGAACCTGTTCAGCACGCTCGCCAGTGCGGCACGCAGGCCCGCGACAAAGCCGATCTGGTGGGCACGCAGATCGTCGTAGGCGTCGCGCATCGCCTCGGTCGGCGGCATGAAACCGCTACCCGGCGGGACCAGCAACTGCATCAGGGCGAAGTCCACATCGGGCGAGAACTTCAAGGGATTGTTGTTCTTGCTGACGATCATCGTGACGTCGGCGCGGACCTCGCGCTTGGTCGCGGCACGTGCGATCAGCAATTCCACCGTGCCCTGGACCGCTTCTCGCAACATGCCGCCGATATGCTCCATGAACTCCGGCGTCATTCCGCCTGCTGGCGAAAGCCCGGGCAGCCCGATGCCGCGCGCGAAGGCGGCGAGCAGCGCGTCGGCATCGGCGGACGAAGGCGGTGCGGTTGGTGGCGGTTCGGTCTTTTCCGCGGTGGCGTCTGCTGCTACCGGTTGCCGGGGCGGCGCGCTTTCGTCCGGTGTCTGGCGGAGTGAAGTGGGCCGGGGGGCAATGCGGGTCACCGCTTCCGCCGCGGTGGCCGGGTCAGGTTCCCGGGCTGAATCCGGCCCTGGCGCCGGGGTTGCCCAGGATACGACGCCCCCTGGTGGCGTCGATGGCAGGGGATTCGGTGAGGTCGCGGGTGTTCCGGGTGCCCGGGACTCTCCGCTGCTTGCCGCTTCGGGTGGTGCCGCTTCAATCGGTTTCGGCGGCGCAAAGGCGTCGTGCAGGAGGGGCGAATCGTTGCCGGCGCTCGGCACGACGTCGGGGGGCGCGTCGCTGCCGAACAGGGCAAAGGGGTCGCTTTCTCTGTCCGACGGGATCGGTGCGTGGGCCGGATCGCCCAGCGGGGAGCCGGCGAACGGGTCGTGGCCGGAGCCGGCCGCATCCAGTCCGAAAAGCGCGTCCAGCGAACTCGGCCGCTCGGCGCCGGTGATTCCGCCGATACCCAGGGGATCGGCGCCGGCGCGGTTGCTGTCGGGGTCGGCGGGTGGTCTGGCCGTGGGCGCGAAGGGGTCGATGCCGTGGGCTGCGGGCGTTTCAGGCGTATCCGGCGTCGCGGGTTTCGCGGGTGGAACGAACACCGCGAACGGGTCTTCATCGTACGGCGTTGACTGGGGGGACGATGATTTCGCCGTGGTAGGTGGCGGTGTGATCGCTGCCTGGGCTGGGGGCGGAGCGAACAGCCCGAGCGGGTCGCTCGCAGGGCTCGGCGCCGCGCTGCCCGCGGGGCTGGCCCCGGTGACGATCTCGACCCGCAATACGCAGTCGGCAATCCCGATTTCGTCACCGTCGTGCAGGCTTGCCCTCACGCCCTTGCCGAGCGGCCGGCCATTCAGTGAGGTGGGGTTGCCGCCGTGATCGGTCAGGATGTAGGACTCGCCGTCGTGCCCGATCTGCGCCTGCATCCGCGAGATGTGGCGATTCGGGTCGGGCAGGGCGAGGGCATTGCTGGCGTCGCGACCGATCGTGCCGCCACGCTCGTCGAAATCGTGGCTGAGCGGCGTGGCGGGAGGAAAACCGTTGTCCTGTGTGAGCGTGATGCGTAACACCGTGCTTGCTCCGTTGGTTCAGATGACCGGGGGCGGGGCCATGAGCCGCTCGCCCGCGAGTGCGGCACGCATGCCGAAATCCCAGCGTGCCGCCAGATCGATCGTTGCCTGGGCGGCGGTGGACAGGGCTGACGAGATCTCGTGACCACGACACCAGCGCCGGCCGCTGCGCCAGCGTGCCTCGTTTCTTGTCCATTGCTGCCGCGCGCGCGCCTGATCGGGCAGCCATACATCATCGACGAACTCGCGCTCGAACTCGTCGGCGTTCGCGTCGATCGGCAAGGTGTGGCGCTGCGCGGCAACATCGAGTCCGGTCAGCCTGGTGTAGGCGGTGCCCGCCGCAGCAGCGGTCAGGGGGTTGGAATCGGCCATCATCCCGATGATCGTTTCGATCGCCTCGGGGTGGCCGGTGCGGGCCAGCATCGCGCATCGGCTCGGGCCGGGCAGCGCAGCGATCCGGTCGCCCCAGGCGGCGGACGAAAAAGCGTCTTCGAGAGCCGCGCACAGCCCGAGGCCGAGCGTGTCGCCGGTGGCGGCGAGGCGGGACGCAAACGATGGTAGCCATTGCTCACCGCGCCAGATCGCAGCGCCGATCGCCGCGGCACGCAGGGCGTCATCGCCGGCCTCGAGCGCCGTCCGGTAGGGCAGCGGTCTCGTTGCCGACGCCGGGTCGGTCAGAGCGACGCACTGCCAGGCAACGGCCGCGACCCCGGCGTCCGCTACTTCCAGCAAGCGGTGCAGGGCCGCATCATCCGGGGCCAGGCGCTGCCGGGTGACGAGCGCCGCGGCAGCTGCAACCGCGCGGGCTGGCTCCGCACCCGTCAGGGCGTCGCGCAGAGCGGCTTCGGTGTGCGCCTGGGATGCCGCACCGAGTGCATCGCCCAGGCCGTGCAGGCGTGGCCCTTCGGCTTTCCGAAAAGCGTCCAGAACACGCGCGATCGCGGCTCGCTGGCCGCTGCGCAGAAACGCCCAGGCGGCAGCGAAGACCTCGTCCCGGTCGTCTGCGCAGAGCCAGTCGTCGAACAGGGCAAGCAGGCCTTCATCCGCTGCGAGCATGCCTTGCAGGTGGGCCTCGATGCGTCCCTGCAGGTCCTGGAGATCCCTTAGCGTCAGGGTCTCCGAGAAAATTGCGCCGCGGCGTCTGCCCCAGAGATAGGCGAGTTCCTCGCCATGCGTGATGGCAAGGTCTGCGATGAAGCGCACCCGGCACCGTGGAGGCGAAACGACGGCCATGGATTCAGTTGATCGCGACGTTGCCGGCACGGATGCGCTGGGTTCCGCGGGCACGCAGCAGAACGTCCTCCCCACGCAGCATCAGCTTGCCGTCAGCGGCACGAAGGTCGATGGAAACGTCGCCGCACTTGAGCGTCAGGATCTCGGTCGCTTCGAGCGTGAGTCGTGGCGGCGCCTGCGGTTCGCGGAAGGGCCCGACACGCCCGAGGACAATGCCGCGACCGCTGGCGTCGGGGGGCAGGGCAAGCACGGTATCGCCCGGCACGAGTTGCGTGACGTGACCGCTGTCAAGCCAGTCGCAGTCGAATTCACGGTCGGCATGGTCGCGGACCCGAAGCCGTCCATCCGCGATCGCTACCAGGGTGGCGCGCTGAGGGCCGGGGTTTGCCGGGGCGGGGCGCTGGAAGTCGATGACGCGAGTATTTGACATGGGATGCCTCACGGATTTGTCGGGCGAACGCGCTGCTCAGGAGTCATGAATCCCGCTGCGCCGCGGGTTCATCCGCAGATGTTCTTCTTGTTGTGCCACAAGGGATCGCCCATTCGGCATACGTTCTTGCCGTCGAGCATCACGTCGAACGAATACATCAGGAACTCGCATTCCTGTTTGAAAGTGCTGGAAAGGACGCCGCCGGCACTTCCGGCCTCGTCGCCCGTGCTCATCATGTACTTCGCGCCCTTGACCATGACCATGCTGCCGTCTGCCTTCACGGTGGTGGTGCCAGCCGACGTGTCGGCCGATTTGCCGATATTGGGATAGGGGATCGGGATCGGTCCGCCCGGCGAAGGGGTCTTGCAGACATCCGGGAACACGATACTCAGGCCACCGCTGTTCTTGTGGGCGAATCCCTTGATGTTATGGACGGTACAGGGCATGGCGATCTCCGGGGATGGTCAGCCGGCGCGAGTGAGCAGTGCCGCGGCGCGGTCACCGTGGTCGGACGAAGCATAAACCAGGCATGGCCCCGGCCGATAGCCGCCAGCCAGTCCGTGCGCGGCGAGGGCCGCAAGCAGGGGGCCATGCGCGGCACCGAGATCGCCGCAGCATTCGGCCGGGTGCTCGAGTTGCATGGCGTCGGAAAAATGTGCCGCGTTGCGGATGCGGGCGACACCGAACTCGCGGGCCCAGTAGCGTTCGCCATTGAAGGAGGAGTAGGTGCAGGCGATCGGCGACGGCGGGGGCTGTTCGCCGAAAAGGCCGGTCACGGCAGCCGCGAGTCCCTCGCCCAGGTACGGGGCCTCGGCATACAGGTGGCCGGCTTCGACCGCCATGCCGGCCCCTTCAATGCGGGCCAGAGCCGCACCGTCACGCTTGCCGTCAGCCTTGCCCAGCAGCAGGAAGGCGGCACCTTCCCCGGGTCGGAAGCCCTCGCCGTTCGATTCGCTGCGCAGCCGGCCCCGGAGGTCAAAGGTGTCGAGCACGTAGGGATCGAGCAGGCTGTCCACACCGCCGACGAGCACATGGTCGGTCTGGCCGGCCTCGATGAACATGGCCGCCTGGCGCAGTGCCATCAGTCCCGCGGCGCGACCGCGTGCCACTGCCACGCTGCGCGAGAGGTCGATGGCCGCGCCGCTTTGCAGGAGGAGATGCCGCAGGAAAGCCGCTGGTTCGATTGCCCGCAGGGCGTGGTGTTCCGGCAGCCCCAGCAACAGGGGCAGCGGGGCGGTATCGGCGGGCAAGGTCTCGAGCGCCTCTGCAAGCGCGACGTGCGCCAGCCGGAGCATGCGGGCCTCGCGGGATTGCAGTGGGAGGTCTTGCAGCGGATCGGCGAGCGGCGGCAGCGCGTCATCCGGTACGCTGCCTGCGACAACCGGCTCGCCCCGCCTGTCGTTCAGCGATATTTCCCGCAAGCGTGCCACCCGGGCACGCGCCGCTGCAGCGGTTTCGGCGAGGCCGAGACCGATAGGGGTGATGCAGCCCGCACCGAGAATCATCATTGCCATGCGCCGTGCGGCCCCGTTCAGTCGAGCGCCTCGAATCCGATGTCGTCGTAGCCGGCGCCGGCAATGAGCCGTTGCAGTCGTTCGCTGACGATCATGCAGTCGGTGTCCTCGTCCGCGACGAAGAGATCCAGATCCGGTATCCGGGCCGGGTCGAGGGCGAGACGGTCGACGATGGTCATGCCGTCGCCGAGCGAACGGGTCTCCGATCGCCCCATGTCCACGCAGTTCACACGGCCGACGATGTTGAGCAGCAGGTAATCGTCGATGAGCACGTCGTTCGTCTCGTCGCTGATCTCAACGGGGCTGGCCTCGATGTTGGAGATACCTGCCGCAAGCAGGGTGGCGTGGAAGTCACGGGTGCCGATCCAGGCCGGTGATTCGAAGAAGGTCGGCAGCTTGCCGTTCGGCAATTCCGGATCGAGCTTGAGCTGCAGCGGCGGGACGAAATCGGGATCGAAACGGTGGCCGCTCTTGAACTCGGTCATGAAGTGGCTGGTTGCATACAGACCGGCCCCGTTGGGGTCGATGCGGCGGTACATGCGGAAATGCTTCATCGCTGAGGGTCCTTGGCGGATTCAGGTGCCGAATCCGCCGTTCTGGGCGAATTCGGCGGCTATTCTGGAAACGAAGACGCGACAGCTGTTGATGTCCTGCTCGAGCAGATCCGAAGCCTTGTCGACATAGCGAACCATGTTGTCGCGCGGCGGCAGCTTGCCCGCCTGTTTCTTGCCCTTGCAGCCCTCGCATGGCGGGTCCTTCTTGTAGTGCGAGACCGCGTGATTGGCGATCTTGTCGAGATACTTCTTGACGCACTCCTTGTACGCGCATTCGCCGATGCCGTAGTTGTTCGAACCGCTGTGCTTGCCCTGGTGCATCTGGATCTGGGCAAGCTGCATTACCTTGAACATCAGCGAGCGGTTGCTCGCGACATGGGCGGCAGAGCTTGCCGCCGTGTGCCATTCGGCCAGGCTCGACGCATAGGGCATCCATTTGCCATTGTTGCGGTGGTCGACGTCGTATCGCGTATCGCCGAAGATGATGCTGCCGTCCTTGAGCCACTGGGCGACCCTGTGGTTCTTCAGTGTCAGGTGCGGAATCAGGTGGTGGGCCTGCGATGGCCAGCACGAACTCGACAGGTCGGCTTCCCTGGCTGCCCTCGTGGGCTGATTGCCGAGGCTGCTGCCGAGCCGGCCCGCATCGCCGTCGAGGTTTGCCTTCCAGTCCGTCTGGTCGGGCTTGAACTCGCATTTGCCGTCCTTTTCGTCGGACGACAACATCGCGACAAGTACGGCTTCACCGACCTGCGTCATCGGCACTCTCCTTTGCGACTCGGGCATTGACAGCGACCTGGCGCAGACGTGCCAGCCGCTTGTCGACCACCAGGCGGGCCCGCCACACCAGCTGCAGCCGTCCCTGGTCCGGCTCGATCAACACGGTATCGATCTGCGGCCGGGCGGGAATCAGGCGACCGTCGAAATCCCACTGCAGGGCGATATCGACGCGCGGCAGCGTGAAACGCAGCGGCGCACCGGCGGTGCAGCCGATCAGTTCCACGGGTTCGCCGCCGCTCAGTGATTCGGGTGTCACCAGTCCAGGCGGGGCGACGTTGAAGAATCGACGGTCGAAATCGCGTGGCAGAAAGGGGGCCCGCCCGCGCTGCCACGCGTCGTCGTAGGTACCGGACCAGCCGACCCGCGGTGCCCAGTGCGGAGCGATCGGGCCCCATCCGGCCGGAAGCGGTCGGTCGGTCGGGCTCGAAATCAGCGCGGAAGGGTCTTCGATGTTGGGCAAGGGGCGATTCGCGAAGTCGGTTTCATGGCTGCCGATGAAGCCGCGACCGACCGGATTGCGCGCTTCGTATTCGGCTGGCTGTCCTTCCGATGACTGCGATTGGCCGCCGAAGGCCAGCTCCCAGCGCAGCGGCATGCGTTCGAACGCCACGGGATCGGAAATCGTCCAGTCCGATCCGGCGCGCAGCCAGTGTCGGTCGCCGAAGACACGCAGGCTGCGTCGTACCGGGCCTACGCGCAGATGCAGGTCCATGCTGCGGACCGGGCCGGAAGCGGCAACCGCACGGCCAAGAAGCAGGATATCGGTGCCGGGTTTGTCCTGGGTGAGGTCGGCGGCCGCCCGCAGGCTGCTCTGCGCAGGGTCGCCCCAATACACGTCGCCTGCCAGAAAGTTGGCCTGCTGTCCGGCCAGCTGCGGTACTCCGGTGGAGATATCGAAGCTCGCCTTGACGGCCGCATAGGCGCACTCGACACCGTCAGGGTCGGAAAAGACCGTCAGCGCGGCGGGCAAGGGCGTGGAGTTGATGACCTGCAGCATGTGGGCGATCAGTTCTCCGCGATTTTCGAGCCCTTGACCACGACGTTGCCCGAGGCCTTGATTCCGATCTTGCCGCTGCCGGACACGGTGATGTCCTTGCCCTTGAGCTGGATGGTGCCGTCCTTCTTGAGGGTGATGCTGGCACTGCCGGTCTTGATGGTGATCTGATCGCCTGCCTCGATCATCAATGTCTTGCCGATCTGGAGCTTGTCGTCAGTGCCGATACTGGTGTTGCGCGCCTTGCCCACGTCGAGCTGCTGGTTGGCGCCAATGGTGAGGGCGTGGTCCTTGCCGATGTCGTAGGTTTCGTTGCCGCCGACCGACATGGTGCGGTTGGCACCGACTGCGACCGATTCGTTCTGCCCGACGCTTTCGCTACGATTGCTGCCGACCGTGATGTTCTCGTTCGCACCGACCGACTCGGTCCGGTCGGCACCGATCGTCACGGTCTGGTTGCTGCCGATGGTGATGCTTTCATTGTTGCCGACGGATTCGCTTCGGTTGTTGCCGACCGAGACGGTCTCGTCGTGCTCGATGCGCTTGTTGCGATCGTTTCCGACCGTGTGCGTCTCGTTGTTCTCGACGCTGATGTCCTGGTTCTTCTCGGCGTGGATCAGGAGTTGTTCGTCGCCCTTCTTGTCCTCGAAGCGGATCTCGTTGAAGTTGCCGGTGCCGCCGCCCTTGGTGGAGCGCGTCTTGATGCCGGTCTGGGTCATGTTCGCCGGCAGCTCGTATGGGGGCATCTGTTCGGCGTTGTATACGCGGCCGGTGATGATTGGCTGGTCCGGATCACCCTCGAGAAATTCGACGATGACCTCCTGCCCGATCCGCGGGATGGCGATGAACCCCCAGTTCTTGCCGGCCCACGGGTGGGAAACACGGATCCAGCAGGAGCTGTGCTCGTCGCGCTTGCCGTAGCGATCCCAGTGGAACTGCACCTTCACCCGGCCGTACTTGTCGGTGTGGATCTCGTCGCCGGCCGGGCCGACCACCATCGCCGTTTGCGGCCCCCGGATCCGTGGCCGCGGCGTGAGACGCAGGGGCCGGAAATCCTGGCGGCTGTTGAGCGCGGTGAATCCGCATTCGAAACGGCTGCCGCTGCCGTCGGCCGATTCGTTGCCTTCGTCGAGCAGGTTCAGCTTCGCTTCGGTGATCAGGTATTCGCGGTTCTGGTCGCGGCGCGCGTGGCCGTCGAGCTTGAAAAGGTAGCCGACCGCCAGACCCCGAGCGCTGGTGCGAGCCTGCGCGAGCTCGAAGCGCGCCTGCTGCTCGTCGATTCTCACCTGCGCGTAGTGGTTGCCGTCGTTCGCTTCGGTGAACTCGCCCGGATAGTCGAAGATTTCGTGCTTGCCCTGATCGTGGCCGCGCGGCACGCTGGCGGATGCCTCGAGTTTCGTCGAGGGTTTGATGAAATCGAAGTCGATCAGCATCGCCTTGCCGGGAACCACCTGGCGCTCGAAGCGCCAGCTGCTGACGAAGCCGCGCTCATCGAAGCCGCCCTGGCGGTTCTCGACGAATTCGATCTCCTCGTAATCGGTGATGCTGGTGTGGGCGGCATAGGCATCCGCGAGCACCAGGGTGCATTTGCCCGATTTGTGCTCGAAGAAGTAATAGATTCCTTCCTCCTCGAGCAGGCGGCTGACAAAATCGAGATCGGTCTCGCGATACTGCACGCAATACTCGCGCTTCCGGTAGGTGCCGCTCAATGCGGTCCGAAAGTCCGCGAATGCGAATTCGCCGAAAATCTGCTTGACGATTTCGGGGACCGTCATCTCCTGGAAAATGCGGCAGTCCGCGGTGCGGCCGAGAAACCATGGCCATGGCCGCATGCTCATCTGGTAGGTCTGGAAGCGGCCGCGTGTGCCGGTATGCGCGAAGCGGGTGACATGCCCGCTGAAGAAGCGCTTCCCCCCTGTCGGCAACATCACGCGCAGGCTGACCGGCTGACCGAGAATCGCGTCGAGGTCGATGTCCGTCCCGTCGCTGAGGCATTCGATCTCGTACTCGCTGACGCGTGACAGCGCTTCGGTCGCGTCGAGCGCATGAAACAGCAGGATGCCATCGCCCAGCGGCGTGACCAGTTCGAATTGGGCTTGATCTGCCACGGTTATTACCTAATCAGGTTGGAACGTCCAGTCGCGACCGTAAAGCGGCTTTATCTTATGGTAAATCGCCGGGGCTGTGTGATGCCGGGCGCTCGACACCCCGGCGGAAGCTGTGCCTGCCGGTGGTCCGCAATCCTTTTCAGTGCGATGCTGCGCGCGTGTCCTGAGCAGACGATGTATTTCGCCGACGGCGGGCGCACGGCCGCCTGGTAGACAGGCATGTTTCGATCGAAGCGTGGTGCGTGGTGTTCAGACCGTGACCAGTTGGGGCAGCAAGGCCTGATATTCGGCGGCTGGAACCGCCTTGCTGAAGAGGAATCCCTGGCAGGCGTCGCATCCGTGTGCCCGCAGGAAGGCGAGCTGCTCGAGGGTTTCGACGCCTTCGGCGACCACGGTCATGTCGAGGCTGTGCGCCAGCGCGAGGATCGCGCGGACGATTGCGGCGCTGTCGGTGCTGCTGTCGACGTCCACGAGAAAACTGCGGTCGATCTTGAGCTCATCGATCGGTAGCGTGCGCAGGTAGGAAAGCGACGAATAGCCTGTTCCGAAATCGTCGATCGACAGGTGCAGTCCCAGCGCCCGCAACTCGCCGAGCAACTTCGCGGCCTGTTCCTGCTCGGTCATGAGAAGCGATTCGGTGACCTCGATCTTGAGCTGGCTGGCGCTGATGCCGAATCGCGAGAGCGTGGCACGCACATGATCGACGAAGGACTTTTCGCGGAACTGCTGCACCGAGACATTGACTGCAATCACGCCGGGATCGCGGCCGTTCGCGATCCATTCCGCGAGTTGACCACATGCCTCTTCGATCGCCCGCCGGCCGATCTCGACGATCAGGCCTGTTTCTTCCGCCAGCGGGATGAACTCGGCCGGCGAAACGTAGCCGCGTTGTGGATGCTTCCAGCGCAGCAGACCTTCCGCGCCGATGACCGTTTCGGTCGCGACATCGTACTTGGGCTGGTAGTAGAGGCGCAGTTCATGCCTTTCCATGGCGTGCCGCAGGTCGGTCTCGAGGTCGAGGCGGTCGATGGCCCGTTCGTTGAGTTCGGGCGAATAGAAGCAGAACGCACCGTTTGCGTTGCTCAGATCCGTCTGCAGCGAGCGCACCGCGACGCCCGCGTTGCCAAGCAGTTTGTTGGTGTCCAGTTCGTGTTCGGGAAAGGTCGCGATGCCGATATTGAAGGTCAGATAGAGATCCTGCGAACGAAGGCGAAATGGTATCGCCATGGCTTCGAGCAGGCTGCGGGCGATGCGGGCAATCTGCTCCGGCCGCAGGTTGCCGCTGAGCAAAAGCGCAAATTCGTCGCCGCCGAGCCGGCTCAGCTCGGAAATGCTGCCGGCCTGAAGGAGGATCGAAGCCACCGGGTCGTGCTGAATCTCCGTGGCCAGCCGTCGCGCGACGTGCTGAAGCAGCTCGTCGGCGAGCGCGGGCCCGAGCGCTTCGTTGAGGCGTCTGAAGCGTTTGATGTCGATGTGCAGAAGGGCCCCGTGATAACCGGCATGCCGAGCCTGATTCAAGGCCCATTCAAGCCGGTCGACCAGCATCTGCCGGTTCGGCAGACCGGTGAGGCGGTCGAAGTTGGCGAGACGGTCCTGATAGGCTTTTGCGTTGAGGGTGTTGCGTACCCTCAGTACCAATTCACTCTCGTCGACAGGTTTTGCGAGGAAATCGGTGGCGCCCATCTCTAGCGCGCGCAAGCGGGTCGGCGCATCGGACGAGGAAGTGAGCACCACGACCGGCAGATGCTCGAAGCGCTCGTTTCCGCGGATGTAGGCGAGAATCTCGAAACCGCTCACGTGGGGCATCATGAGATCGAGGAGCACGATGTCGGGGCGTTCGCGCTCAAGGGTCGGAATCGCCTCGCGGGCATCGGAGGTCAACACGAAATGCTGGTAACCGGCATCCTCCAGAAAGATCTGAATCGTGTCGAGCGTGATCGACTCGTCGTCGACCAGCATGATGCGGGCGCGCCTCAGCAAGGTCGTGTTACCACGGGGACGCCCGGATGAGTCTCTCGTGCCCGATATCTCATTGTTCGACGATTGAGTCATCTGTGCCCGTTGTCGGCGCGTCCGAAAATATCCATCTCTCGTAATAGCGGCTTCACCGCGTGAAACTTGAGTGTCATGGTGCCAAAGGCCGACTAGCGGCTGACTCGGTATCGGTCGCGGGGGACGGCGCTTCCTGTGGCACGGCCATGCGCCGAGTCAGTTCCGCGATCTCCGCAACGCGTGATGCGCAGCGTCCGGCGTCGTTTGCGCCGGCCGCGTTTTCGAGATCGGCAGCAGGCTCCGTGAATGCATCGAATCCGACCGTTCCGGCGGCGCCCTTGAGCCAATGGGCGAGATTCGACAGCGCGGCAAGATCCCGTTCCATCAGTGCCGCCTCGATGAGCGGCATCTGCGTTCGCATGCGGTGCACAAAATTGGTGATTACCCGGTGCAGCCGCGGGTTGTCCTCGAGTCGTGAGCGCAGCGGCCCGGTCGTCGGCACGGGCAGGGCTTCTGCCGGCGGGATCCTTGGTTGCGGGCCGGGCGGCGGCGATGCCGAGGGGTGCGAGGGCGCGGTAATCCGTCGTGCGAGACGTTCGATGGTGCGGACGTGTCGGGCGCAGGCGTCGCTGTCGGCGCCGCGTGCCGCTTCTTCAAGCTCGGCGGCCGGTTCGGTGAAGTCATCGAATCCGACCGTACCGCCGGCACCCTTGAGCCAGTGGGCGAGCGCGGCAAGATCTTCGTGCCGGCCTTCCGCCTGCGCTGCCTGGAGCAATGGCAGTTGCGTGCCCATGCGTTCGACGAAGCGCCCGATCACGCCGTGCATGCGTTCCTTGCCCGCGAGTCGCGAATGGATCGGAGCGAGGCTGTCGGTCGCTTGCGGTGCGTGGCCGGATCGGGCGCGCGGTGCGGTTCCGCTTTCCTGGTGGCCACCGACGATGTGCGCAATGGTCGCCAGCAGGGCATCGATGTCTACCGGTTTGGTGAGGTACGCGGTACAGCCGGCGGCGATCACTTCCTGTTCGAAACCGCGCATCGCGTTGGCAGTGAGTGCCACGATCGGCGTGCTGAGGCCTGCCTGCCGGAGGGCGCGGGTAGCGGTGAAACCGTCCATCACCGGCATCTGCATGTCCATCAGAATCAGGTCATAGGCGTTTTCGCGTGCCATGTCGATCGCAACCTGGCCATTCTCCGCCTCGTGTGGCGAGAGCCCGAATTCACCGAGCACGGTGGCCACCAGTTCGCGGTTTTCCGGGCCGTCGTCGACTACCAGGATTCGGGCGGCGGTCGGCAGAACCCAGCGTGGTGCTTCGATCGCGCTCTCCTGTGCGATCGAAGCGGCCAGCGCGGCTTCGTCGAGCATGCGGACGCCTTCGAGTGCGCCGGTCGCGATCGTGGCGTGAAATGTGCTCCCCTGTCCCGGTGTGCTGGTTGCAACGATGTCGCCGCCAAGTGCGCGAGCGAATCTGCGGCTGATCGCGAGCCCCAGACCGGTGCCGCCGAAGCGCCGGTTGACGCTGCTGTCGGCCTGCACGAAAGGTTCGAAAACACTCGCGACCTTGTCAGCCGGAATACCGATTCCGCTGTCCCGCACATCGAGGCAAAGCAATGCGGAATCGCCCTCGGGGCGGAGCGAAAGTCTCACCGATACACCACCGCGTTCGGTGAATTTGATTGCGTTACCGATCAGGTTGGTCAGGATCTGGCGAACCCGCGGCGCATCGGTGATCACGCTTTCGGGGAGCAAGCCGTCGACCGCGAGCGTCAGTTCGAGACCCTTTTCTTCGGCCTTCACGCTCATCGTGCGGACCACCTGGTGCGCCAGTTCAAACGGCGACATGGGCAGCAACTCGACTTCGAGCTGCCCCGATTCGACCTTGGAGAGATCGAGGATGTCATTGATCAGTGCGAGCAGGTGGGTGCCGCTGGCGTGGATGGTGTCGAGGTGGTGTCCGGCGTTGCGATCTCCGCGGGTATAGCCCCTGCGCAGCAATTCGGTGAAACCGAGAATGGCGTTCATCGGGGTGCGGATTTCGTGGCTCATGTTGGCGAGGAAGTCGCTCTTCGCACGGTTCGCGGCATCGGCGGCATTTTTCGCCTTCTCCAGTTCGATGCTGTTTTCCTCGATTTCGGTGATGTCGTCCACGCTCACCAGCACACCGCCGGGCTTGCCGTCGCCGCCGAGTACCGGCGCACAGTTGATCTGGAAGGTGCGAAGGTTCCTGCCGGTATCAAGCATGTGCAGTGTGTGATTCACCTGCGCTTCACCGTCGCGCAGCGCGCGCGTCCACGGCAGCTGATCCACTCCGAGCGCGGTGCCTTCGGGCGAGGCCCATGGAAGGGCGGTGGCGCGCATGCCTACCAGAGAGGCAGAACTTTCACCGACGAATTCGGCAAATGCCCGGTTGGCAAGAACCACGGTCTGCCTGCGGTCGAGCACGAGCAGGCCCTCGGTGAGGGTGTCGAGGGCGTTGCGGACCCGGCTGGGTACCGCCCCGGACGGATCGAGATGACGCAGGACCTTGCGCAGGTAGAAATAGAACGCCGCCAGCGAACTGACGAAGACGAACAGCACAAGCTTGACCAGCGGGTTGTCGCCGATCGCAACCAGCCCGGTTTCGTTGATCGGGCGAAAGCGCAGTTCGAGTTGGCCCCAGGTCTTCTCGCCGGCAAGAATGGGAACCTGTATCTGTTCATCGGTCGAGATATCCCTGCCGGTCAGGGTCCAGTTGCGCGCGTGCGGGCCGACCTCCACGGCGATCTCGCCATTGCTCGCGCGCAAGGCCGCCGAGAGAATGTCGTCGTTCCGTTTGACCAGCAGCCGCAATGCCGGCGCCAGCCATTGCAACTCTCCGCGCGAGGCGATTTCGGCCGAACTGGCTGCGATCGATTCGGCCAGCATCACCCGGCCGTTACGTACTGCGGAGGTCTTGTCGGGGATCAGCCCTAGGAAGGCTGCAACGAGCAGTATGCTGACCACCAGGAAAGCCAGGCCGAGGGAGATGTGCGCCTTGGCGCTGAGTTTGCCCATCAGCGCCCGCCCTCCGGTGAAGCGTTGTCCGTTGCGTCCGGAGATGTCGGGGACGTGGTCGCGGGTGCCGGCGTTTGTGAGCCGGCCGAGTCGACCATCGATTCGAGCGAATCGTCGTCGTCCGAGTCATCCGCCCGAATGTTGCCGAGAATGGGCAGGGGATCGAGCAGGCGCCAGGCCGGCATGCTGGTGAGCAGACTGCTGACCAGTACTCCGCCGCGGATCAGCCAGGCGACGTAGCCGATCGTCAGCCCGGTGCCGGTTGCGATCGCCACCGCCACTTCCTGCCGTTCTCCCCGGGCCTCGCCCTCAGCGGAGTTTCTCAGCTCGGAAAAGGCTTGCTCGAGGCGTGTTTCCCGCTGTTCCCGACTTCCCGGGCCGTCGGTGATCGCCGGTTCCGCGGCTTCTGCAGGTGCATAAAGCAAGCCGAGGATTTCCGGGGTGCCGAGTCGGATCGGTGCCACCACGACCCGATCGATGGCGATCACTGCGACGTCGTCGCCGGTGCGCTCGGGCAGCGACTGGATCGGGGCGGTCGGCTCGCCGATCAGCAGCGCTTCGGCCAGGGTGTCTCCGTTGCCGGAAGCGTGGTCGGGTGCGCTCGGCGTGGCGGTGACCGCAATCTCTGCCTCGGGCTCGGCGGGAGGCGGCGAAGAGACCTCCTCCTGTGGGGGTTCGGCGGTCGATGCGTTTACCGGTGTCGGAACGGCAGAGACACTGCTCGCGTATACATCGAGACTCGCAGTGGTGGTCTTGTCGCCATCGCTGACCTCGATGACGATCCGGGCGACGCCGGGCATGCCGCCGTAGCCACCGGTCACGCTGAGGCTGCGGATCGCGCCGCTTCCGGAGAGTCTTATGGCGCTGTCGGGGAGCACGGCCTGGTTGGTCGAGTACGCGCGTACCACAAGGTCCGCGGGGGCGCTTTCCTCGTCGCCGAGGTGCAGATCGAGCGGCCCGAAACCGCTTCCCGCGGGGATTACCTGGGTGCCAGGGGCATCGATGCTCGGCGCGTCGTTGACCGGCGTGAATGCAAGCACCGCGGCCGAGGGGGCGCTGTCGAGTTCGCCATCGGAGAGTGTCAGTGTGAAGCTAGGCGCCATCTCGCTTGCATCGTGCACGAATCGCACCGTACCTGCGGCAAGCGCCGTCTGGCTGAAGCGGACGATCGGCGTTCCGGGTGCGTCGGCCAGGGCGAAGTAGCCGCCGGTGACGCTGATCACCGAGTAGTCGAGCGAAGCGTCGGCGTTGTCGATGTCCCGACCATCGAGACCGGTCGTGTCAAGGGTGACTGTTTGACCCTCGATGACGGTCAGGCGGTTGCTCAGGATGAACGGCGCATCGTTGACCGGTTCTACGTTCAGTAAAGCGGCGCCGTCGATCATCGCCGTGCCGTCACTGACCGAGAAGCCGAAGCGCACGCTGCCGTTCCAGTTGGCGGCCGGTGTGAAGGTCCAGGTGCCGTCGCCATTGTCGATCAGGCTACCGGTGCCGCCGAGCAGGGTCAGGTTGCGCGCGACGAGGGTGTCGGCGTCAGCATCGGTCGCGCCGGCCAAGAGGTCGGTCTGGGTGATGTGCCGGCTGCCGTCCTCGAGGATGCTGCCGAGATCGATGCCGCTCACCTCGGGTGGGTCGTTGAGCGGCGTGACGATCAGGCTTGCGGTGTTGGCCACGGCAAGGCTGCCGTCGCTGACCGTGAAACCGAAGTGCGCGTTGCCGTTCCAGTTTGCGGACGGTGCGAAGGTCCAGGTGGTGTCGCCATTGTCGATCAGGCTGCCGGTGCCGCCGAGGAGGGTCAGGTCGCGCGCGACGAGGGCGTCGGCGTCGGCGTCGGTCGCGCCGGCCAAGAGGTCGGCCTGGGTGATGCGCCGGCTGCCGTCTTCGAGGATGCTGCCGAGATCGATGGGGCCAACGGAAGGGGGGTCGTTCGTGTTGGTGAAGGCGATAGTGGCGGTGGAGGCGGGCGAGGCCGCACCGGTGCCATCGCTGACGGTCAGGGTGTAGGTCGGCGCGGCTTCGCTACCGTCATGAGTGAACACGACGCTGCCGCTGTCGATCTGCGCCTGGGTAAATGTGGAGATCGGGACCGTCGGCGCATCGGCCAGGGCGAAGCTGCCGCCACCGAGACCGGAGACGCTGTAGGTGAGGGCGGTCGCGGTGCTCTCCGCATCGCTGG
This sequence comes from Cognatazoarcus halotolerans, assembly GCF_009800965.1. GTDB lineage: Bacteria > Pseudomonadota > Gammaproteobacteria > Burkholderiales > Rhodocyclaceae > Cognatazoarcus > Cognatazoarcus halotolerans. The sequence goes on from NZ_WUAF01000006.1 coordinate 236,292, forward strand.
CAGAGATCATCGAGCGGTCGAGGACCACGCGCTGCCCTTCGCTGATCACGAGCGTGTTCGTGGTAATGGATGGTGGGTCGTTGACCGCGGCGACGATCAGCATGGCGTTATTCGTGATCGTGGCGGTGCCGTCGTCGAGTTCGTAGGCGAATCCCGCGCTGCCGTTCCAGTTTGCGGCGGGCGTGAAGGTCCATGAGCCGTCGGCATTGTCGACGAGCGTTCCGTCGCCGCTTGTGAGCAACAGATTGATCGCTGCAAGAGCGTCACCGTCGATGTCGCCGCTGCCTGCGGTGAGCATGCTTTGGGTAATCGTCAGTGGTGTGTCCTCCGCTATGCTGCCGAGCGTGACCGGTGTAGCGAACGGGGGGTCGTTTACCGGTCGGACGGTGAGCGTGAGCGCATGGCTGTCCACGCTGAAGGCGCTGCCGACAGTCGTGTTTGCGGTACCGCCGCTGCTGCCGACGGTCCGGTCCCAGGCGACGAAGCTCAGGGCGCCGGGGGTGGTGCCGTTGTAGTCGGCGCCGGGCCGAAAGGCCAGCCGGACGCCGTTCGAGGCCGCCAGCAGGGTGGCGTTGGTCGGCGATGCGGCGGCAAGCGGGGTCCAGCTCAGGCCGAAGTCGAGTGTGTAGTACCAGCGGCCGTTGCTTGTGTCGGCGTCGACGATGGCGATGCCGGACAGGCCTGCGGCGTCGGGGTCGCTCACGTTCTGCGGGCCGCTCCCCGAACCGACCAGGCTGACCATCTCCTGCACCGGGATGCCGGTCGCGCCGAACGGTGTGCCGGCGTCTTCGTCGAGCGAATAGATCGGGCTGTCCGTGGCGACGAACGCCGGCGCGTCATTGACCCGGGTAAAGCTCAGCGAGCCGGTAAACGGGCCGGTCGTTGCGGTGCCGTCGGACAGCGAGAAGATATATGCTGGAATCGTTTCGCTGCCGTCGTGCTCGAAACGTACGATCCCCGCGTCGATATCCGCCTGCGTGAAGCCGGCAATCGCCGTTCCCGGGGCGCTGGCGAGCGCGAAAATTCCGCCGCTGACCGTCCGGATCGAATAGATCAGTCCCGAGGCCGGGGTTTCGACATCGGAGGCCGAAAGGTTTGCTGCCGATACGACGCTGATCTGCCCCTCGGTGACCGCCAGGGGCGTGCCTTGCACCACCACCGGAAGGTCATTGACCGGGACGATGCTCAAGGAAGCTGTTTCGACGCCGGTACTGAAGGCTGTGTTCGCGCCGTTTGCCGTGACGTCTGCAATACCGCCGTTGACGCCGGTGCTGCCGTCCCAGGCGCGAAAGCCCAGGGTGTCGAGATCGCTGCTCGCGGTGTCGGCAGCGGTCGGCTGATAGTAGAGGCGGGTCAGACCGTCATTGGCGAGCAACAGGGCGCCGGTCGGCCCCAGGGCGCCGATGGTGGTCCAGCTGTTGCCGCCGTTGATGCTGTACCACCAGGTACCGTTGGTTCGGGTGGCGTCGTACAGCGCAATGCCGACGAGGTCGCCGTTCGCATCGCTCACGTTCCGGGGGCCATTGCCCGAGCCGATCGGGCTGACCAGCGACGAAATCGGGAGGCCGTCGGCGCTGCCATTCACCGGGGCCGGTGCACCTTCCAGCACGGAGATGGCGATCGGCCCGACCGGTACGAGTACCGGCGCCAGGTTTACATCGATCACATTGAGTTGCAGGTAACCGCTGTTGCTGCTGAACGCGCTGCTGCCGCCACCGCCCGAGGGATCGGCAAGGCTGCCGTTGGCACCGCTGCTGCGATCCCAGGCCCGGAATTCCAGGGCATTTCCGAACGAGCCGGTGGTTGCCGAGGTGTGCTCGAAGTAGAGCCGGGTATTACCGTCGGCGGCGAGCAGCCGCGCACTGGCGCTGCTCACGGCGCCGAGTGGGGACCAGGTGACGCCGCCGTCGGTGCTGTAGTGCCAGATCCCGTTCGTGGTGTCGGCCATCACGACGGCCATGCCTGCGAGTGCGCCGGTATCGGGATCGCTGATGTTTTGCGCCCCGCTGCCCGATCCGCTCAGGCTGACGAGGCTCGCGACGTTGGCGCCGACTGCGCCGACAGGGGGGCCGTTGCCGCGTAACACGTTGATGTCCGCGCCGGGACCATCGACCGACGGTGCATCGTTTACCGGGGTGTAGATGATCAGCGCGTCCGGCGGCGGTGAGGTGCCGTCGTCCGAGTCGGTCACGGTGAGCCTGTAGGCCGGTGCCGCTTCGCTACCGTCGTGGGTGAAGATGATGCGCCCCGCATTGACGTCGGCTTGGGTGAAACTGCCGATCGGCGTCGTGGGCGACGTGCTTGTGGCGAAGAAACCGTCGCTGCTCGTCGCCACCGAGTAGAGCAGGTTCGCCGCAGGTGTCTCGACATCGCTGGCACTGAGCATCGAACTGTCGAGCGTTACGGTGCCGCCTTCCTGGATGACGAGTCGGTTGGTGGTGATGGTGGGCAGGTCGTTGATCGACCGGACGGTGAGCGAGGCAGTGCCGATCGCCGTGCTGAAGGCCGTGACACCTCCGTTGACGGTGGTGTCGGCGAAGCTGCCGTTGCTCCCGCTGAAGTGCTCCCAGGCACGAAAACGCAGGGCTGGGGTGAGGGTGCCGTTGGTGTTGGCGTCGGGTGTGTAATGCAGGCGGGTCTGACCATTTGCAGCCAGCAACAGCGCGTTGCCGGATGACAGCATCGATGCGTCGAGCAGCGTCCAGCTTGTTCCGCCATCGACGCTGAAATGCCACCGCCCACTGTCCGCGTTTGCCGCGACGAGGGCGATTCCGGTGAGCGCGCCGGCGTCGGCGTCCTTGACGTTCTGCGGGCCGCTACCCGAGCCGGCGAAGCTCACGATCTCTGAGATCAGCCAGCCCGTCGCGCCGACGGGCGCGGGGGCGTCCTCGTCGATTGTGCCAAGCACTACCGCCGAGCTGTTATCGAGCACCGGGGCGGTGTTGGCGACCGGCACGATGGCCTCCGGCCAGCTGAAGGTCTTTCCGCCGAGATCCGAGCCTGATCCGCTCGCCCGTTCGCCACTCCACACCACGACCAGTTGTCCCGCATCATTGAGCGCGATGTCGGGTGTCTCCTGGGCGCCGACGGTATAGGTATTGGCAATGATCTCGTCGCCCGCAACCGCGGCCCCGGCGGTGAAGGTCCGCAGAACGGTCGTTACGTCGTCTCCGTCCTGTTTGTTGGACTCCCAGGTGATCACCATGTCGCCCTGTGATGTCATCGCGATGGCCGGGCGTTCCTGCTGGTCCGCCTCGGTGGTATTGACCTGAATGCGGGCGCCCACGGGGGTGCCGTCGGCATCGAAGCTCTGCAGGACGATTGCGTGTTTGTCGGAATCGACACCGTTCTCGGCCCAGACCAAGGAAAACGCGCCGCTTGAATCCATCGCGACCGCGGGATCCGCGACGTCGGGCTCGACCGTAATGACACCGCCGGCCGCGCCTGACGCGTCGAACGTGCGCACCAGAACGGCCTTGCCCTGGCCTTCGTCCACCCAGGTGATGACGAACCTGCCCTCATCATTGATCGCGACGTCCGGGCTCACCTGTTTTCCGGTGGTATCGGCGTTGACCGTGAAGACGCTGCCCAGCGCCGTGCCGCTGCCGTCGAAGCGGCGCGCGTAGATACCGTCGCTGTCGTCGCTGCCTTTGCCGCTCCAGGTGACGACGAAATCTCCCGAAGCGTTCATCGCGACGTTGGGATCCTGCTGGTCACCGGCGCTTGCCGCCGCATCCCCGTTGGTGACCATGAATGCCGCGCCGAGCGGACTGCCCGAGGCATTGAAGAGGCGGGCGTAGATGTCCTGATTGCCGTTCTGCGAGCTGACCCAGGTGACGACGAAGCGGCTTGTGCCGTCGGTTGAAATATCCGGCGTGATCGAGGTGCCCGACATGTCGACCGCCAGATCCGGGCTGAGTCCGGTGCCGGCGGCATTGAAGGTTCTCGCGCCAATCATCTGGCCGACGAGGATGACGTTGTCCGCGGCCCAGACGCTCATCCAGTTGCCGTTGTCGAGCATGGCGACCTTGGGCGCGGCTTGCTCGAAAGACGAGACCGAGTTGACCTTGATGTCGCCGCTCACGGCGGTAAGTGCCAGACTGCCCTGCCAGTTGCGGCTGGACAGCGTACTCGTCTCGATCTCGCCGCTGTGCGCTTCAAGCACCCAGTTGGCACCGGACAGCGAGCCGGTGCGATCGCTGCTTGCGGCCACGTCTGCACCGGTGAGCCGTGCCAGCGTGGCGATGAAGGCGAGGCCGTCGGTGTCGCTGGCAAGGTCGCAGCCGTAAAGCAGGATGTCCGCATCCGCGGCGAGCGCCTGGCGCCAGCCGGTCAGGTTTTCTTCGCGGGCTTCGAGTCCCGCTTGGTTCAGGGTGTCGCTTCCCAACTGCAACACCCCAGCCGCGCCGTGCGAGATGAGGTGGACCGCGGCAACGTCCGAGCGGCCGGCAAGCGCCTCGCCGATCTGTTCGATGCCGTCCTTGTTGTCATCGAGGCGTATCACTTCCAGGCCCGGCCGCTCTGCGCTCAGTTCCGCGGTCAGGGCGTCGGCGTTTGCCACGCCGGCGTCGACGAACAGGAGTTCGGCCCCGCCCCGCTGCGTCGCCGAGGGACCGAGCCAGGCGCCGGTATCGATGTTGAGGCTGCGGATCTCGGCGGCCGGCATCCCCGCAGCGGCGTCGCTGTCGACCGGCATCAGGTCGGCCGAATAGAGCAGGCGCGGTTCCATCTGCTCGGCCAGCGGGCGCGGCGGCAGCGTCGGTGTGGGCCGGGACGTTGGCCCGAGCAGGCGGGAGAGAAGTCTCAGCATCGGATGACGGGCCTACATCTCCTTGCGCGCGGAGGCGGGCCGCATGTCGCGCGGCTTCAAGGGCGACAGGCTGGTATCGAGAATGAGGGCCGGTAGCCGTTCGGTGGCCTTCGCGCGGGGCGCCGCCTTGGCGGGTTCCGCGGTCGCCTGGCCAGGCTGCTCGAACTGCGCCTTGCAGCGCAGGCCGGCGGGAATGGCATAGTCGGGGTTCGGCAGTTCGAGACGCGCGCGGAAGGTATTGCTCGCCGCATCGAGGACCCGGTCGACGCGGGTGACCCGCGCGTCGAGGCGCGAGAGGCCGGGCAGATCCGGAACAATCTCGGCGTTCATGCCGCTGGTGACGCTGCCGTACAGGGTGTTCGGCAGCACGACCTCGACGCGCAGCGGGTTCAGCTTGGCGATGCGCAGCAGCGGTCGTTCCTCGATGCGTTCGCCGACCGACAGGTAGCGGTCGGTCACCACACCGTCGAAGGGGCTGCGCAGCACGCGATCACCCAGGCGGGCCTCGGCAAGTTCCAGCTCGCGTTGCGAGACCTTCTGCAGATCGCGCGCCTGCTGCAGCTTCTGTCTGGCGATGCGAAGTTCCGCACTGGCCTGCTCGACCGCCTGGACCGACACGAAGTTGCGTGCGTGGAGGTCGCTGGCGCGACGGTAGCGATCCTGGGCGAGATCGAGACTGGCGACGGCGCTCTGGATCTCGGCCTCGATTTCCATGCGGCTGCGCGCCACGCCGATCTGCGCGCGCTCTACCAGGTCGCGCAGCGTCGCGACTACCTGGCCGCGGCGCACCGTATCGCCGCGCTCGACGTTGATCGAGGCAATGATGCCGGTCACCGGGCTGCCGACGTCGGCGACCTGGTCGGCTTCGATCAGGCAGCCCAGGGGCTCGCCAGGAGGGGCGGCACCCAGTGCGAGGCTGCAACCGGCAAGAAGGGCGAAGGTGACGATGTCGATGGTTTTCATGGTCTAGAGTCCGGGGCCCCGGAAGGCACTGCGACGGTGCTGGTCCTGTTCGGTACGCAGCATCGTGGCGCGGAGCCGGCGGTCGTGGATCGAGTGTCGGGTTTGGGCGAGCCGCAACAGGGCGGCTGGCAGCCAGTCCGGAAGGCGTCTGAGCGCGACGCGGAGCAGGCGAATCAGCTTCGGCGGCAGCCAGGCATCGATTCCGTCCGCGTCGAGCGCGCGGAAATCTTCAGCGCTGCCGGGATCACCCTGGCGGGCGCAGCGGCCAAGGAGTTGCCGGTCGGTGCGGGCGGTGCTGTTGTGCTGGCAGTTGATGACGTGCAGGCCACCCGCTTCGCGCACCGCTCCGCCGAGCCGGATGTCGGTGCCGCGTCCGGCCATGCGGGTGGAGATCGTGATGCGGGCGGATTGCCCCGCGGCGGCGACGACCGCGGCTTCGTCGGCGTCCTGCAGCGCGTCGAGGACCTGATGTGCGGCCCCCTGCGCAGCGAAGTGCGCCGACAGCGCCCGCGAATCCCGGATCGAGTCGGTACCGATCAGCACCGCGCGGCCGGTGTCGGCGAGCGTCGTCGCGCGCGCGACGCAGGCGTCCCACATTTCGTCGCGGCTGACGAACACGCGCGCGCCTGAATGAATGCGGCACAGTGGCTGGTGGGTCGGCAGCGTGACCGTGCTGCGGCCATACACCGCGGCGAGTTCGGCGGCACATTCGCGCAGAGTGCCGCTCACGCCGCACAGATGCAGATAGCGCGGGAAGAAACGCTGGTAGGTGATCTGTGCCGCGGTACGGTTCTCGGTGCCGAGCGGACAGCCTTCCTTGAGTTCGATGAAGCGGTGCAGTTCGCGCGACCATGCGCGCTTGTCGGCAATGCGTCCGCTGTGGATATCGACTATCCGGACCTGCTTGTCCTTGACCACGTAGTCACGGTCGCGCCGGTAAAGGTGCAGCGCGGTCAGTGCCTGGCGCAGGCGCGCCGCGGCCAGGCGGGGGTCGCCGTCGAGCGCTGCCGCAGCCGCTTGTCCGGCTTCGGTGAGGTCGATTCGCTCATCGCCGTCCTGCCGCCTGAAATGCAGCCCGTGCTGCAGCCGGCGGGCGCAGGCGAGGGCTGCCGTCAGTGCGCGCGTGTCGACGCTTGCGGTATCCGGACGGGCAAGGATCAGGGGCAGGCGTGCCTCGTCGATGAGCACGCTGTCAGCCTCGTCGACGATCGCCATGCACAGGCCTTGCAGCGCCCGCCGAGCGGCGCGCGAGGGGTCGGTGAATCCACGCACCGCATCGGTCAGCGGGTCCGGCTCGAAGGGCATCAACACGCTGTCGCGCAGGTAATCGAATGTCAGCTCGCGGGATGTGACGTAGGTGATGTCGGCCCGGTACGCATCGTGCCGCCGGCCCAGGCCATCGGCCTCGCACACGCTGTCGGTGCGAAGGCCGAGAGCCTTGTATAGCGGCGACATGTCGGCCGCGTCGCGCCGTACAAGGTAGTCGTTTGCGGTCACCACGTGAACCGGTGTGCCGGCGAGCGCTGCGCTGCCGGCGGCGAGGGCGATCGCCAGCGTCTTGCCTTCGCCGGTCGCCAGCTCGACAAACGCGCCGCAGAGCAAGGCATGGGCGGCAGCGAGTTGCACCGGGTGGGCGGTCAGGCCGAGGGTGTGGCTGGCTGCACGGGCTGCCAGCGCCAGCGCCTGCTCGCGTCGGTCGGCATCGAGTCCGTGGCGCCGCAGTGCCCGGCCCATGGCCGCGGGCTCAGCGTCCTGGCCGATGTCGCGTATGCGCGCCCGTATCCGTTCGGCCGCCGCGAGGTGAGCGGATGCGCCCGGGGCGAGCAGCCGCTGAAGCTGGCGGCGGGAGGCTTCGATGAGATCGGGCAGGGCATCGTGGCCGCGCAACTGGGGATAGCGCCCGTAGCGGATGCCGGGCGCCAGTGCCCGGGTGCGATTCGGCAGCGGCAGTTGCAGCAGCGTCATCTCATGCGCTCCCGTCGAATCGCAGGAAGAGTTGCCGGAGTTCGCGCAGCCACTGCAACGCGAGCGGTTCGGCCGGATGGGCGAAGCGCACCTGTGCACGTTCGCCGATCCATGCCCGTACCGGGTCGTCGAGCCCTACCTCGACTTCGAAGAACGCCTTTTCGGTACGGATTGCGTCCGGATCCCGGGGCAGGGTCTCGAGCGGGCCGCCGAAGCGTTCCGCCAGTGCGGGACTGGGCAGCACATGGCTGGCGCCCGCGGCGGCGCGCAGTACGTGCGCAGGCAGGCTCCGATCCGCCGCGCTGGAGAGACGCACGCTGACGCTGGTGCTGTCGAGGCGTACCCGGGCGGCGGCGTCGTGCGGGACAATCGCATGTACCGTCAGTGCATCGGTGCGCAGTACATGGCCGAGCGTCCCGCCGCGCGGCAGATAGCTGCCCGGCAGATCGTCCTGATGAGCGATGGCAAGTTCGCCGTCGGTTTGCGCCCGCAATTCGAGCGCGGCAACACGTTGTTCGAGTTCGGCGAGTTCCGAACCGGTACTGGCGATCTGCTGGGCGAGATCGCCCAGCGCGCGGGGGTCGTTCAGCAAGGCATCGAAACGCCGTGTTTCGAGTGCGGCGAGGCGGCTTCTGGTTTCCCGCACCTGGGTAATGAGCGCGGGATCGTCGAGTTCGGCGATGAGCTGCCCGCTGGTGACCCGGTCGCCGTCACGGGCCCTGAGTGTCCGTACGAAGCCGCCGTTCTGCGCCGTCAGTCGCGATTGCTCGGGCAGCGCCGTGACGGCCGGTACCGTTGTCGCCGACGGAACCGGTATCGCGACCAACGCGAGCGCCATGATTGCGATGCCGGTGAACAGCCTGCGCCTCGCGGGCGAACGGATGCGCCCCGCATCGGGCGCAAGCCATGCGTGGACCGCGTTCCTGAGTGGCAGGGCAATCACCGCGACGAGCATGAACAGGCCGGCGATCAGTCCGAGGATCGGGGAAAAGCCCGCGATCCAGCCGACCACCCGGTAGGCGACCAGGATCTGGAAAAGCCATGAGGCGGGCGCATAGAGCACCAGCCATTTCGTTTCCCCCGGCGAGGCCTCGAGCAGCGGCATCGACGTGCGCAGCAGATGGCGGCCGACGCGTGCATGCCACCAGCGCTGGCTGCGCGAGGCGAGGTTGGGCAGGTCGAGCAGATCGGCAAGCACGTAGTAGCCGTCGAAGCGCAGCAGCGGATTGCCGTTGAACAGCAGGGACGAAACCGCGCCGATGAAGAAGGTCGTCAGCGCGACGTCGCTCAGCATGCCGGGCGAGACGGCCAGCCAGATCCACAGCGCCGCCGCGGCGATCGCCAGCTCGGTCATCACGCCCGCGGCACTCACCAGGGCACGGTGACGGCGATCGAAGGTGTTCGCCGCGCTTGCGTCGACGAAGGGTACGGGCATCAGCACCAGCAAGGTGAAACCTGCGCTGCCCACCGTGCCGCCCCATTTGCGGATGCAGAGTCCGTGTGCGAGTTCGTGAAGGCCCTTCATGACGGGATAGACCGCCCACGCGATGATGACGAAGCGGGGCGAGCCTGCCGCTGCGCCGATCGCATTGGCCAGCGCTTCCCACTCGCTAGCCGCGACGAGTGCGCTGGCGATGATCGCGCAAAGCCAGAGCACGAGCGCCGCGCGCGTGAACAGCGGGGCGGCCCATGGCATCACGCGGTTCAACAGTTGCTGGGGGTTGAAGAGCTTGATGCGCATCGCCAGCGGGCTGAGTGCGGCGATCTTGCGCCGGCGTTCGATCCTGCGGGTTTCCTCGATCCGCGTCGGCAGATCGGGAAGGACGTTGGCACGCAGGAATCCGGCCGCGCTGAGCCTGGCGAGCAACTCCAGTGTTTCCGGCTGGCTCGGCGTGGTGTTGCCGTGTCCCTCCAGCAGGCGGTGCCACAGCCGGTCGAGTTCCTGCGAGCCGTCGAGCATGCCGACCAGTCGCCATGCGCCATCGTTGAGACGCAGTTGCTGCCGTGACCCCGGACCCGAAAGGATGTGCCAGACCACACCGCGCGAACGTTGGCGGCGATGGACCACGCTGCCGAGAAGCGCCGGGCGAAGGTGCGCGAATTCATGCCAGCGGTCGCTGTACAGTTCGCCGTTCAAAATCCGGTCCTCGTCCATAGCTCGAGGCCGATCCACGCGCGCACGCGACGGGTGAGCTGACCGAGGAGCGAACCACTGCCGGCGTCCATGCGGGCGTAACCACGCATGCCGGGCTGCGCTGCCGCAGGGGCATCGTGCAGCTCGGCTTCCACCGCCACGAAATGCCGTCCGTCGCGCTCGGTGGTGACCGGCATGATTCGCCTCAGTTCGAAGTCGATGCGTTGTTCCGGCAGCGCGGCGAGCGCGAGCCTGCCATGAGCGCCGACGGCGAGGAGACCGACATCGCGTTCGTCGACTTCGATCATCAGTCTGTAGCGCGCCCGGGGGGCGACGACCAGCAGGACCTCGCCGCGTTCGACCGGGTTGCCCTGTGCCTGGTCGAGGTCGCCGGTGAGCACGACGCTGTCCATCGGCGCGCGCAACAGGCTGCGTTCGAGTTGATGGTCGATCAGCGCGATGCGGGCACTTGCTTCGTCCGCGCGGGCGTCGGACACCACCATCTGGCTGCGGTCGGCCTGGCTCTGCGCGGCCGCGAATGCGTTGCGGTACTGGGCCAGCTCGCTTTCCAGGCGGCGACGTTCGAGCTTGAGATCGCGATCCGCCAGTTGGAGCAGGACCTCGCCCTCGCGTACCGTGTCGCCCGGTCGCACGAAGGCTTTCTCGATGTAGCCATCGGCCGGAGCGACCAGGGCGCGCTGCATTTCGCCCTCGATACGTGCCTCGGCGCTCACCGTGCGATCGACCGGAAGCAGCAGCCCGGCGAGGACCGCGCAGCTCGCGGCGATCGCAACTGCACGGCGGAAACCGCTGCCCTGTTCCGGCGCCGTGACGAACCGGGCGTGAAGGCGCTTCAGCAAGGGCATCCCCGCCCGTTCATGCAGTGCGAGGGCCGGCCCAGCCAGCACGGCGACGTGTTCCAGCAGTTCGCGAGTGGGTGTCGGAAAACCCTGTTCGGCATCGGTTTCGAGCAGCAGCGCACCGACGATGCGTTCGTCGGCAGGCATGGGTACGGTGCACACCCGCGTACCGGTCGAGCGGGCCAGGGCGAGATGGGCATGGCTCACATGCAGCGTCTCTTCGGCTGCGGGTAGCGGGGCCACGATGGTCGTTGCCTGGTCGATCGCTTCGTCCATTGCGGCAGCGACGGCGGGGTCGTCGAGTTCGTCATGGCGGGTGCTGGCGCTGTGGGCCTGTGCGATCAGGCGCGCTGCGCCGTCGCGGACCACGCCGACATAGGCGTTGTGCAGTCCGAGCGATGCGCACAGCTCGCTGGCCATCGCCGCCGCGGCCTCGTCAAGGCTCCTGGCCGAGAGAATCCTGGCCTGCACGCGAAGCGAGAGGGCGAGCGGGTCGGGAGGCGAGGCGTCGATTGCATTCATCCGGGCTGGGCGATCGAAATGATGTCCGGGGGTCGATGTGTGTAACGGCACCGCGCCCCTCCGACTTGAGGCCGCGGGGGCGTGGTTTGTGACTTTGCGTGACGGCACCGAGGGCGACTCCCGTCGCCCACTTGCCGGCGTTTGCTAGAATTCGCATTTGTCATTTTCTGGGGGTGGCGGAATGCAACTGGCAAGCCTGCTGGCGCCCGTTCCTGGCGGAACCGGTTGCGGCGAAGATCTCAGCTTTTCGGACGAATTTGACGAGATTGCCGAAGCGCGGCGTGAAGACGATCCTTCGTTGGCGCAGGGCGAGTGGATCAGCGTCCTGAAGGAAGCGGACTGGTCGCGGGTCGCACGGATCTGCGAAACCCTGCTGGTCGAACGCAGCAAGGATCTGCGCATTGCCGGCTGGCTTGCCGAAGCATGGGCCCGTCAGCACGGTCTTGCCGGCGTGGCCGCCGGTTTCCGCTTGGTCGAAGGCCTTTGCGCCAGTTACTGGGATGCGCTTCATCCGCTACCAGAGGACGGCGATCAGGAACTGCGGGCCGGGGCGCTGGCCTGGTTTGCCGGCCACGCGACCGAGTGGCTTAGGCGCTCGCCGCTGACCGATTCGCCGCAGGGCCGCTATGGTCTTGCCGATCTCGAGGCGGCGCGCGCGCATGCCCGCAATCCCGAAACGACTCAAGGCGATGGCCATGCCGCGGCAAGCGACCGGGTGAGCATCGATCGGATCGAGGCGGCGCGCCGTACCACACCCGTGGAGCGCTTGCGGGCCTTCGCAGCCGCCGCACATGACTGCGGGGCGGCGCTCGATGCGCTCGAGAGTTTGCTGGCGGGCTATCTCGGCGAGGAGGCGCCGGGATGGGCGCCCGCGCGCGAGGTGCTGGAAACCTTGCAGACTGCGCTCGGGGGTTTCCCCGGTGAGGCCTGCGCTGCGCTGCCAGCCGAGGAACAGGATGCCGCTGTCGCACAGGTGCCCGCCCTGCCACTTCGGCAGGAAGATCTGGGCGCGGGCATGACGCGGGAAAGGGCGATTCGCCAATTGCGAGAGGTGGCGGCGTTCTTCCGCGCCACCGAACCGCACAGTCCGGTGGCCTATCTGGCCGACAAGGCCGCGCGCTGGGGTGAAATGCCCCTGCACGACTGGTTGCGAAGCGTGGTGCGGGACGACGGGGAATTGGCGAGGATCGAGGAGCTGCTGGGACTTGAGGCGCGCGACGGCGGCGGCTGACCGTCCCGGCTGTTCTCTAGCGCACGATCCGGAACTCTATGCGGCGGTTCCGGGCGCGGCCATCTTCGCTGGCATTGTCCGCGATCGGGCGGTCGGGGCCGGCGCCCAGTGCGCTGAGCCGTTCGGCTGCGATGCCCTTGTTGACCAGATAATCCCTTACCGTACCGGCGCGGGCGAGGCTGAGGGCGACATTGGCGAGACGCTCGCCACTGCTGTCGGTATGGCCGATGATCTGGATCCGCTCGGATCCGAGGTCGCGGACGACCCGTGCCAGCTGGTCCACGAGCGCGATGCCCTGGGGTGTCAGCGTGGCGCTGCCGCTGCGGAATTCGATGATCCGGTTGGCGAGTGCATCGTCGAGGGTGGATTGGGCACTCTTGCCGATGCGCAGGCTGCTGTTGACCGTGTAGGCCGGACTGAGCGCCCTGGCGATTTCGCTTACCAGCCCCTGGCGCTGCACCTCGTTGGCAACCGTGCCGCTCAGGGCGACGCGGGTACCGTCGATCTCGAGGCGACCATCGCGAATCTGTCTCAGATTGTCTCCCAGTGCGGCGGTGACCCGTCCGGTCCATCCTGGCGGCGGCAGGACGCCGCCCACCTCCAGCTGGTCCACGATCCGATCATTTCCGTAGATGGCACGCAGTCTGCCGAGGATGGCGGCGCGTGCGGCCTCGTCGGGAACGGTACCGCTGGCGATGACCGGGCCCGGTGCAGGCGTCGCCGTTTCGGCCGCCGTAGTGGCGGGGGCGAGCGAGGTGAGAACGATGGCCGCGAGCGGCATGAGCAAGCGAAGGGCGAAATTCATGTTCATTCCCCCAGGAATACTTCGCGGAAGCTGCTTACCGCGCGGTCGAGCGACAGCGCCGGCTGCGATAGATAGCTCGAAAGTTTGGTGAGTCCGTAATCGGCGCCGAGCTGCTCGTCGACCCATTCGGGATAATCGATCCGGATGTTGTGCGGCTCCGCTCCACCGGGCGCAAGTGCATCCACGAGATTCAGCGCGGATGCGCCCTGGAAGCCCACGATCAGCCGCATCTGGCCGTTGATCGATGTCAGCAGAATCTGCAGTTCGGCGCTGGTGCGACGCAAGAATCCGCCGATCAGGTGCAGCCACAGCGTGGCCACGGTGTCGCGCAGTGCCGCGCTCTCGGGCAGCGGCAGATCGAGGCCCCGGGCAATTGCGGCGCCCGGCGTGGTGGATAGGGGCCGCAGCAGCAGGCCGAGAGCGATGATCAGGCGACGCAGATCGATCTTCCGGCCGGTCCGTGACAGCTGCGCCTCGAGCTCGCCGCAGCGGTGACTGGTGAGAAATTCGTGAATCGTGCTGAGGCCCTGCTCATGGGGTGTGAGCGCGATTGGGTCGCCGGCGAATGCCTGCAATGCTGGCGCCGCATCGTCCGCGCGGCAGGCCGCACTCGCTACGCTGCCCAGTCGCGCCCAGGTCGTGGACAGGCGCGCCGGTGCGTTCGAGAGAAAACCGAGTGGATCGTCGGACTCGACCTCGATCACGGAAATGAACGGAAAGCGTCGTGCCGAAGTGTCGCGGCTTGGTGCGAGGTGACCCGCGATCGAGAGGCGGGAGCGCGCCCCGAGGAAGGCGAAATCGATTGGCGGACAGGCGTCGTAGAGCGGCTTCCAGCGCGGGTTCTCGGCGAGCAGTTCCATTACCTGCGAAAGCCAGCGGTCGAGGGGGGTGAGCAGTCTGGAATCTCCGCTGCTGCGCACGAAATCGTCCCGCGAGGGCAGTTTGCCGAAGTAGGCGGGATGGCGGCCAATCACCGGTGTGCTCATTTCGCCGCTCCGCTTGGGGTGATCCCGGTCGCAGCCGGCATGGGGCCGGCAATGCGTTCGGGCAGCGCGGCGGCGGCCAGCCCGGGACGGGTGGGTGCCGTGTTGTCGCTCGCCCGGGTTTCGGGGCTGCTGATGATGCGCAGTGCGAGGCTTACCGTGAGTGATTCCGCCGACCACGACATTTCGAAACTCCCGTCGCTGAGGCGCTTCCGCTGCGCGCTGCTGATCAGGCGTTCGAGACCGAAGCGACCCGGATGATTGACGATCTCGATAGTCTTTCCATCGAAGGTGGTGGCGGTGATGCGCGCGCCGGGAGTGCCGCCCTCGTTCGGCCACACGAAGTTGGCCCATTGCGGCGGCGTGTTGCGGTAGCGCAGCCGCTGGCCATCGATTTCGACGGTGTATTCGGCCGTTCCCGGGACCGGTCGGGGTTGCAGTTGAAACACGGTACGGCCGGACGCGGCACCGGTCTTGCCGCCTGCCGCATCCGAGCCGCCGGCCAGCGGCGCAACCCAGGTGCCCACGCCGGTGACGAATGCGGGATTGAGGCGCACGCCGAGATCGCCCCAGGTGCGCGGGGTGACGAGATCGCCACGGCGTACCACCAGCGGTCCGACCGCGGTATCGAGATAGCGGGTGATCGCGCCGTCAGGCCCGAAGATCTTGCCGATTTCGGCCGGCGTTGCCTCGATGCGTGCGCCTGTGTCGAAGGGGTACTTCGTCGCCAGTCCCTTGTTGAACGGATCGAGCACCTGGGCCTGCCAGACCTTGTTCAGCTCGGTCTCGGCGGGGGTGACCAGCGCGTTGAAGGTCTGCAGCAGCGGCCGTACCAGCAGCGGCCGGATCACCACCCGCTGTGCGTCGTTCATGCCCGAGAGCATCTGTTCGTCGACGAAGCGGAGGGTCTCGGCCAGTTCCGAACCACCGCCCTCGATGGTCTCCTGCATGAGCTTGCGCGCGCCGGGGCCGGGGTCGCCCTGGTTATGCAACTGGTTGAGGCGCCCGCGTACTGCCGCGAGCTGTTTCAGATAAGTGTCGAGCAGGGTGGGGGTGCTGTCGCGCGCCATGGTCAGCCGGGAAATGCCGGCGAAGGCCTCGCCGATCGGACCCATCTGCACGGCAGCGGCCGGCGCGGTGACGTTCACGTCGAGCGCGACGCGACTCGGCGCCATGCGCAGGATCGAGCGCTTGAACCACTCGACGAAACCCGTCCGGGCACGCTCGAGACCCACGTTGAGTTGGCCGGGATTGTCCCAGGCGGTTTCCTCGTCGATTTTCCGGAGCAGCGCACCGATCGGCGAGCGTTGCGGATCGCCGAGAACGTTCACCCGTTTGACGGCATCGTCGAAATCGTCGAAGGGATTCACCGCGATGCCTTGCGCGAAAGCCTTCCAGGCCTCGGCGTAATCGGCCTTGTAGGCCGCGACCAGTTGCTTCCTGATCTGCTCCGGGCTGCCCTCCAGGGTGAGATCGTCGCGGGTGGAGATGTTGAGGACCCAGTCCGCGCTTTGCAGCGATTCGTTGGCGGCCCGGCGTATTTCCGGCTCCACATAGTCGCGCCAGGCCTTCACGGTGAACGCGCCGGAGACCACCTGGCTGCCGGCGATCAGCCCGGCGTTGTCCTTGTCGACGATGCCGGCGACGGTGACTGGCGCAAAGCGGGTCGAGGCGCGCGCCTTTATTTCGGCATAGACCCGCTCCTGCGCGGGCATGCCGCGCACTACGCGGCGCAGGTTCTGTCGAGCCTGATCGACCACGCCGAGATCGGGTTGGATGCGCGGCCAGTCGGGGTCTGCGGCGTGGGCGAGATGGAATGAGAGGATGCGTTCGGCAAGGCGGATCATCTGCTCGCGCGGCATGTTGCCGCGGTTGTTGTCCAGCCAGCCGCGCCAGAAACGGGTGAGTTGATCGCTCAGATGGCCTACCTCGACGTGCTCGGGCGAGGCCAGCATGAGGTAGGCCTTGAGCGCGTTGTAGGCGTCTTCGACCTTGCGCGGCGATGCCTCGCGGTAGCGCGTGTCGGCGGGGCTGGAGGCGGCGCTTGCCGGTTCCGGGGGCGCTTCGAGCGTGTCGGCGTTGCGGTTCACCTCGTCGAGAAAGATCTCGAGGTTCTGGCTCACCGGCTTGAGCAGTACCACACGGATGCCCGCGTAGTACTCATCGCGCAGCCGTGCCTCGATACGCTCGCCCTGATAAAGGCCGAGGCTGATCGACAGCGGGCGCGTGTCGCGAAAATGCTGCAGCTGGTCGAGACGGTCCTGCAGGATCTCGAGCGCTTCGAGACGCGACTGCAGGTCGGTGCGCCCATCCTGCAGCTTGACCGCCTTGTCGAGATCGGCGGTGACATTGGCGAGCAGCTGACGGTTGCCGATGTAGGACCAGGTCCAGCCGGCCAGCGCGCCGCCGAGCAGCGCCATCGACAGCACGAAGGCGCCCTGGCGCAGGCGTTGCCTCGTGCGGCTGGTCTGGCGGCGCACCAGGTTGCGGTCGGCAAAGATGACGCGGGCGAAGAGATCCTTGAGGAAGAAGCCGTTGCGCGAGGCGATGCGGGTGCTCTGCACGGTATTGCCGGCAAGTCCGAAGCGTTGTTCGATACGGCTCTCTGCATTGCTGCGGGTCTCGCCTTCCTGCAACGCGCTGGTGAAGTAGAAGCCGCGGAAGATCGGCTTGAACTGGAAGGGGTTGTCTTCGAACAGGGTGGCGACGAAGGCTCTCAGCGCGGGCTTGAGCGCCGCGAATTCGAGCGGAAAGGCGAGCAGACCAGGTGGCATGCTGCCGCCCCGGGCGAGCGACATCTGTACCACGCTCATCTCGCGAAGGCCCTGGTAAAGCGTTTCGAAGTGGCTGTCGAAGCGGGCGATTGCGTCGTTGCCGCGATCGGGCTCGAAAGGCAGTGAGGCGCCCCAGACGCGATTGCGTTCGCCGCTG
Source organism: Cognatazoarcus halotolerans (assembly GCF_009800965.1). Lineage (GTDB taxonomy): Bacteria > Pseudomonadota > Gammaproteobacteria > Burkholderiales > Rhodocyclaceae > Cognatazoarcus > Cognatazoarcus halotolerans. The sequence goes on from NZ_WUAF01000006.1 coordinate 253,496, forward strand.
TCGGCGTCCTGGAAGAACTCGTTGAAGCCGGTGATGAGGTCGGCCTTGGTGAATATCAGATAGACCGGCGCGTGCACCTCGAGCCGCTCGGTGAGCTCCTGAACGCGCTGGCGCAGCTTCTTGGCGAGGTTGATCGCGAACTCGGGCGGATTGCCGGTAAGCTCGGCGATGCTTGCCGCGACGATGATGCCGTTGATCGGCGCGCGGGGCCTGTGACGGCGCAGCAGATCCAGGAAGCCCAGCCATTCGCTGCGGTCCTCTTCGTGGATGGCGTAGCGTCCAGCGGTGTCGAGGAGGATGCCTTCGGTGGTGAAGAACCAGTCGCAGTCACGGGTGCCGCCGACGCCCTGGATCACCGAGCCTTCCTGGTCGGCGAAAGGAAAGGTCAGGCCGGAACTCAGCACGGCGGAGCTCTTGCCCGCCGCGGGGTTGCCGATCAGCATGTACCAGGGCAGCTCGTACAGTGCTGCGCGACCCGACTGCTGACCCAGACGCGAGCTGCGAATGGTCTTGATGGCAGCATTCAGGCGCTGGCGCAGCGCGGCCATCTCGGGCTGGCTGGCGGTGACCGAGCGGGCCTGGATTCTGGCGGCCTGCTCGTCGAGCACCGAGTCGAGCCGTTCGGCGGCAAGCCTGGCCTGCCTGCGGCGCCACAACCAGATGCCCAGCCACACCACCACGATGATGCCGCTGGCGAGCGCGGCCCAGTAGAGCGCGAGTTCGAGCGTGTCCGCACCGAGGAAGAAAAAGGCCACGAGCGCGGCGATGCCAATGAATGACAGGGTGCGTGAATCGACGAGCAGATTGCGAAGGCGGGACATGGTCGGGCCGGAGTTCAGGAAAGGGGCCGGGCGGGCGCGGGTGTCACGACAACCGCGGCGCGGTCGATGCTGTCCTGGGCGAACAGGCACAGTGCCGGGCGGGCGTCCTGTGTCGCGAGTTCGCTCGCCAGGGCGAGAGCGAGCAGTGGCGCAACGATGCCGGTGTCGCCGCAGCCGGCGCCCAACGCGAGGACATCGGTCGAGGGGTCGAGATGCCCGAATTCGTCGCCGAGTGCGGTGAAGACCTCGACGGCAGATGCGGCGCGGTGATCGATATCGCCGATCACGACGCCGATCTGTTCAGGCTGAAGCTGCGCTTGCGACATTGCCCGGCTGCGGACAGAGGAGAGCGTTTCATCCTTTGTGCTGTTGTGCGTGCCCGGAGGTGCCGGGCGCCTGTCGCGCACCGCTTCGGCCATCCGTGCAGCGCCGATGTCGTCGGCCGGATCGCACCGTGGCGGCCCGAACAACAGGGCGGCGGCGGCTTCGCCGGGAATGCGCCCGTGCTGGTTGTGTGCGTTGAAGAGTGTGCCGGCGTGCTCCCAGCCGAGGATCACATCCTCGGCGAGCGACGATTCCGCGGCCATCACCAGCAGCGGCGCCGAACCTGCATCGGCCGGATGCTCGCCGAAAAGCACCTGCAGGAGTTCGGCGGTCGAAGCTGCAGGCACGATTCGTATTTCGCCCGGGGGGTGTTCCAGCACTTCCCGGTGTTCAAGCAGCCAGGCTTCGAGCATGGGGAAGCAGTGGCTCGGCCAGCTTTGCGGCACGAACCAGCACAGCCGTGGCGCGAGCGTGGCAGTGGCACTCGATTCAGTGGGGGCCTCGTCGAGCGCGGCGAGGATGTCGGGCAGGGCGTGCTCGAGGATCGCCAGCGCTCGTACGATGGCCGGCTGGTGGATCGGTGCGGCGCCGATCCGTGAGGCGAGGGTGTCGAGCCGCGCCGCGAGATCGTCGCAGTCGAGCGCCTCGACGCGCCCGGCAAACACCGGGAATCCGTCGGCGTCACGCAGCTGCGGGTCGGGCCCGGGCCGTCTGCCCGCCTCGAGCGCGTTACGCAGCTGTGCGACGCCGGCGCCCTGCGCGGTGTGCACGAAGCTGGCCTTGAGCGGCCGCCACAGTGCCGGCCGAAGCTGCTCGGGCGGCGTGGATGTCTGCGCGGAAATTGCCGGCTGTGGCGCGGCCGCCGGCACGGCGGGATACCGCAGGCCGTCGATGAATGCCCGCAGAAGCGCATAGCCTCCGAGCAGCGCGAGGGGCAGCAGCGCCATGTAGAGGAGCATGTCGCGCGGGCTCGGTGTGTGTAGACGGTCGGCCCACCAGGCGAGGACCAGCGCCCATACCAGCGAGCAGGCGAGCAACAGGACGAAGCCTGTACGGATGATTCGGATGACCATCGGCGGACTGTCTGCGGCTCAGTCGGTGGTCAGCGACTGGCTGGCGATCAGCATTGCACCGCAGGCGGTCAGATCACCATGGCGGGCCGCCGGCTGGCCATCGATCAGCGCGGAGGGATCGCCGCTGGCAATCACGGTGACGCGTCCATGACCCTTCTTGGGACAGCTTACCTTGTCGCCGACCCGTGCAATGCCGCGGCCGTTGCAGTCGGAAGTTGGAGAGGCGCTGATTACCGTACCGCCGTGACTGGTCCTGTCCCCGATGAGGATGAATGGTCTGCTCATGCCGTGTTTTCTATGATTTCGTCGAGGGGCGGCCGAGCACGCCGGGACGGCGCAGCTCGACATGCCCGAAGTCGCGCATCGTCCAGCGCCCGCCCCAGGTCAGACCCAATGATTCGGCGATCTCGCCGTAGAGCCGGTAGCCGCGCGCCGCCCACGGATCGTTTTCGTCGATGACGATCTTTCCGTCGGCGACGAAGGCGATGTCGGCTGCGAGTCCGTATTGGTGATAACTCATCAACGCGCCGGCGCGGGTGATGTGCGGTCCGAGTGCGGCGAGACGCGCCTGACGCTCGGGGCTTCGGTAGCCTTCGAGCAGCACGGGTTCGTATCCGTGACGTTCGCGCAGGGTCCGGAAAACCAGCAGGAGGCGCTGCCGGAAGGCATCGTCGAGGCGGATCCAGTCGCGGCTCGCAGAGGCGAGTTCGGGGATGATGCGTTCGACCTCGCGGGTCTGGAAGACCGCGGGTGGCAGCGGCCGCGGTGGCACGAGTTGTTCGCCGGCGAGCAGGGTTTCGATGTGCCGGTTGGCGCTGTCATCGAACTCCTCGTAGAGAAGTTCGGGCCCGGTGCTATGGAACATCACGATCAGTGGCGGGATGGCGACGAGGAGGAGCGCCAGCGCAAACCGGCGCCCCGCCCGATGTACCCCGCCGCGCGCCGCGCGCATCGGTCCAAGGATGGTGTCCGGTGCTGCACGCAGGGCAAGCGCACTCCTTTGAATCCATTGCGCGGCGTGCCTGGCGCCGGGTCGGGCGGCGGAAGCGAGCCGGGTGACGATGCTTCTGCGAAGGCCGGGGAACGCGATCAAGGCAAGGATCGAAGTGGCCACGCAGAAGTACGCGGCGATCAGGACAGGCATTTCGGTCGATTGATGTGAATGCGGGTGTATGACGATGGAAACTGAGGTTAGAATCCGAACGGCGCGAATTTTACGACAATTGAATTTCCATATGGCATTTTTTTGGATTCCTCCAGGACGTTCGGCATGACACGAAGCGGACGCCAAGCTCCCAGCCTGTTCTCCTCGTCCCTGACGCAGAGGGACGCCGCGCCCACGGCCATACTGGCGGCGCTGTCGGGTGACGGTCGTGAATGCCGCCGCATGGGATCCTGGCGAGTTGCGGTGATGGGTTTCCGGATGGCGGCCGTGCTCGCGGCGCTGGCTGCTGCCGGCTATGTGTTCTGGCCGATGCCGGCAGTCGAGGCGCCGCGTGTGACGGAGGATTTCCGGCGGCCCGCAACACCGGCCACGGTGCCCGATTCACGTTCACCCATGGCGGATGCGCTGCCGGACGTCAATTCGGCGCCGGCGCACATCGTGGTCGCCGAGGTCCAGGACCCCCCTTCGCAGCCGATGAGGGTCGCGGCGGCGCCCCGGCCGGTCGAGCGACAGGCGCGGGTGACACCGACCCAGGTGAGGTCTGCTGCGGCGACGCCGGCGCCCGTGACGGCGGTGACGAACGAAAACCGCGCCTTGGGTGGGCCTGCGGAGAGCATGAGGATCACCGGCGAGGACAGCGACGTGCGATTGCTAGCCGCGTTGATGGTCCATGCCGGCCCGATCGTTCTGCCGGACGATACTGCGCATCGTGCTCTGCGCGATTGCGGGGTTCTGGCTCCTCTTGATCGTGAGGCCTGCGTGGCTGAGCTATGTCGGCGCGGAAGGATCTCGGCCGCAATATGTCAGGTGCCCGCCGCGGCTCGATGAATCGTCGCCGAGGCAGGAGGCGGACTCAGGGGATCAATACTGCGGCACCCTGCAGCAGGCCCTCGCGAAGTTGCGCCAGCGCGTGGTTTGCCTCGGTCAGCGCGTAGCGTGTGACCGATGTCTCGATCGGAATGCGCGCGGCGATGTCGAGAAAGTGCTCGCCATCCGAGCGGGTCAGGTTGGCGACCGACACGATGCGACGCTCCCCCCACAGGATGTCGTAGGGAAAGGTCGGGATGTCGGACATGTGAATGCCTGCGCAGACCACGCTTCCACCCTTGCGCAGTGCCCGCAGCGCAGCGGGCACCAAGGCGCCGACCGGGGCGAAGATCAGTGCGGCGTCGAGTGTCTCGGGTGGGTGCTCTTCGCCATGGCCGGCCCAGCTTGCACCGAGGCGGCGCGCAAAGGCCTGGCTCTCGTCGTCACCCTTGCGTGTGAAGGCAAACACGTCGCGGCCTTGCCACACCGCGACCTGGGTAATGATGTGCGCGGCCGCGCCGAATCCGTAGATGCCGAGGCGCCTTGCATCTCCAGCCATTTCCAGTGCGCGGTAGCCGATCAGGCCAGCGCACAGCAATGGTGCGAGCGCAGCCGCGTCGGCATCTTCCGGCAAGGGAAAGCAGTAACGCGCATCCGCAACGGCATACTGCGCATAGCCGCCGTTGATCTGATAACCCGTGAAGCGCGCGTTGTCGCAGAGATTCTCGTGATGCGTGTCGCAGTAGCCACATTGGCCGCAGGTCCAGCCGAGCCACGGAACGCCGATCCGCCGACCGGTGGACAGCCCGTCGACACCGTTTCCGGTCGCGACTACGCGCCCGACGATTTCGTGACCAGGGATGATCGGCAGCACCGGATCCGGCAACTCCCCGTCGATCAGGTGAAGGTCTGTCCGGCACACGCCGCAGGCTTCCACCCGGAGCAGGACCTGGCCCTTGCCGGCCCGCGGCACGGGTAGCTCACACAGCTCGAGTGCGTTGCCGGGGCTTGCAAGGCGCATCGCGCGCATTGTGGTCTGTTTCACGTTTTTTCCTCGAATCCTGACCGTTCGGACGATTTCGCCTTGAGGCGGCAGCCGGCTTGGGCTATTCGTTCACAAACGCCATGCCGAAGAAGCCTTGCGATCAACGACGACAGTGACGCCAGAGGAGAGAGACAATGCATCTGCCACCCGCCGAAAGCCTTGGTAGTGTTCGCGGTTCGACTCGGATAAAATCGCCCGCACGTCAGGGAGAACCCATGCTGCGAAGCGGAGATCGTGCCCCCTCATTCTCATTGCCCGATGCAGACATGGAGATTTTCGACTTCGCGTCGGTACTCGGCAAGCAGAACGTGGTGCTGTATTTCTACCCCCGCGACAACACCCCCGGCTGTACGCGACAGGCGACCGATTTCAGCGATCACAAGGACCAGTTCGACCGGCTCGGCTGCACCATCCTGGGGGTCAGTCCCGATGATTGCCTGACGCACGCGGAGTTTCGCGACGAGCACGGGCTGGCAATCAATCTGCTCTCCGATGAAGACGGAGAAGTCTGCCGCCTTTATGATGTGCTCAAGAATCGCGAAGTGGATGGCCGGAATCGGGTCGGCGTCGTGCGATCGACATTCGTGATCGACCGCGAGGGTATCATCCAGGCTGCGCTCTACGACGTCACGCCAAAGGGCCACGCGGCCGAAATATTTGAACTCGTCAAGCAACTCGAAACAAGGAAGCTCAATGCAAATCGCTAAGAACACCGTCGTTACGCTCAAATACACCGTGCGTGATCCGGACGGCAACATGATCGACGACGGTCAGCATCCGCTGGTCTATCTCCACGGCGGCTACGACGGGATCTTCCCCAAGCTCGAGGAAGAGCTTCATGGCAAGAACCAGGGCGAGCAGTTCCAGATCAAGCTCCAGCCGGACGACGCCTTCGGTGATTACGACGAGGAGTTGGTGCTGGTCGAAGAGGCTTCCCTGTTCCCCGAGAACATCGAGGTCGGCATGTCCTTCGAGCGCGTCACCGACGATGGCGAAGAAGAGATCGTTTATCGCATCACCGACGTCGCGGAGGGCAAGGTGGTGGTCGATGGCAATCATCCGCTCGCCGGCATCGCGCTGTTGTTCGACGTGACCGTTGCCGAGGTCCGTCCCGCCACCGCAGAAGAAGTGAGCCATGGCCACGTGCATGGCGCGGGTGGCCATCACCACTGAGTCCTCTCCGGACACTGTGTCTGTGTCCCGCCTTGCGGGAATGATGTCGGGCCGCCACTGTGCGGCCCGCGCCATATCCAAAGCTTCGAAAGACCTGCCCCATGACCATGCTTGAAGAACTTCCGAAGCCGGCAGCCCTCGCCGCCGACTTGCTCGCGGTGCGCGGGCTCAAGGTCGAACTGCAGACGCCGCGGGCGACGCTGAGGCCGGTGGATGGCGTGTCGTTCGCTGTTCGCGCTGGTGAAACCTTCGCGCTGCTGGGCGAGTCCGGTTGTGGCAAATCGATGACCGCGCTGGCGCTGATGCGCCTGCTCCCGATGGCAGCCCGGATTGCGGCCGGGCAGGTGGAATTCAGTGGTCGCGATCTGCTCGCCCGCCCTGAAGCTGCGATGCGAGAGGTTCGCGGCGGGCAGATCGCAATGATCTTCCAGGAGCCGTCAACCAGTCTCAATCCGGTGATGACGGTGTTTGACCAGATCGCCGAAGTGCTGGGCTTGCATCGTGGTCTGTATGGTGAGGCGGCCCGTGGCGAAGCCTTGCGACTGCTTGGTGCCGTGGGGATTCCCGATCCGGCCGAGCGCCTTTCTGCCTATCCGTTCGAATTGTCGGGCGGCATGAAGCAGCGGGTGATGATCGCGATGGCGCTTGCGGGAGAGCCACAGTTGTTGATCGCCGACGAACCGACCACCGCGCTGGACGTGACCATCCAGGCCCAGGTCCTCGAGGTGCTGATGCGGCTGCAGGCCGAGCGTGGCATGGGCATGCTGTTGATCACCCATGACCTTGGCGTGGTCTCGAAGATGGCCCATCAGGTCGGTGTGATGTACGCGGGGGAACTGGTCGAGACCGGAGACCGCGCGCACTTCTTTGCGGCGCCACTACATCCCTATTCGCGCAAACTCTTTGCCGCGCTGCCTTCCGAGGCGTTGCGAGGCCACGCGCTCGAAACGCTTCAAGGGACGGTGCCACCGCTCGATCGAGCCTTCGCAGGCTGTCGCTTTGCCGACCGCTGTCCCGCGGTGATGGCGCGCTGCCACAGCGAAGCACCGGGCTGGCACAGTGTGGATGGCCAGCAGGTGCGTTGCCATCTGTTCGAGAACGAGCGCGCGGAATGGGTCAAGGCCGCGCCCGGAGCGGTAGTGCCAGCGGCCGCCGCAAAAGCCGATGGCCCGGTGCTCGAGACACGCGGTCTCGAAGTCCATTTCCCGATTCGCAAGGGTTTGTTCAAGCGTGTGGTCGGGCATGTCCGTGCGGTCGATGGGGTGTCGCTCTCGATTTCCGCCGGCCGTACGCTCGCCTTGGTTGGCGAATCGGGCTGCGGCAAGACGACGGTCGGCAAGGCCATCCTGCAACTCGTGCGCCCGACCGCGGGTGAAGTGCTGTTCGGCAAACATCAACTGGTGGGACTTTCCCCACAGGCCATGAAGCCGCACCGCAAGGGGTTGCAGATGGTCTTCCAGGACCCCTTCGCTTCGCTCAACCCGCGCATGCGCATTGGCGACATCCTGCTCGAAGGCATGGCTGCGCTCAAGGTCGGCGAGAGCCTCGAAGCGCGATCCGCGCGCATCGACGAATTGCTGCAACGGGTTGGCCTCGACCCCGCGATGCGCAGCCGTTTTCCGCATGAATTCTCGGGTGGGCAGCGCCAGCGCATCGCGATCGCCCGCGCACTCGCGGTCGCACCCGCACTCATCGTCTGCGATGAGCCAACCAGCGCTCTCGATGTTTCGGTGCAGGCCCAGATTCTCAACCTGCTACGCGAGCTGCAAGCCGAGCTGGGGCTGTCCTACCTGTTCATCACGCATAACCTCGCGGTGGTCGATTATCTCGCCCACGACGTGGCCGTGATGTACCTCGGGCGCATCGTCGAGGCGGGCCCCGCCGAGCAGGTCCTTCGTGCCCCCGCGCATCCCTATACCCGGGCCTTGCTGGCAGCCGTGCCGAAACTTGACGGTGAGCATGGCTTCGCGGCGGGAGCGGGTGGGGAAATACCGTCTCCGATCAATCCGCCCGGGGGCTGCCATTTTCATCCGCGCTGCCCGTTGGCGCGGGAGGTGTGTCGCGGCGAATACCCCGGGCAGACCACCTTGGGCGGTTCGCACGTTGTTCATTGTCACGCGGTGAGCGAGGGGTGGGGAGGAGCCCATTAAGTCGCGGTGCCTTGCCGATCATTCCGATACCGTCGTCGGACGGGAGCGCTCGATTTTGAGATCCATTGCCATTGGACTGGCCGCCGCAATGCTTGTAAGTCATGCCGCTGCCGACGTTTATCGATGCAGGGAGGGTGGTCGGATTGCGTTCTCCGACTCTCCGTGTGAAGGTAGTGGAGAAAGAATCAAGGTCGCGCCGGCAATCGGTCAGGGCGCACCAATTGATGAGACGAGCCCTTCAGCAGGTGCTTGAGCACCGGCTCGGAATGAGACTGATCGGTTGCGAGCGATCAGCGATCGGAATCAACGCGAGCTCAAGCTGCGCGATACGATCAGAGAAATTGAACGAACCGAAAAGGCGCTTGCGATACTTCAGGACGACCTCGATCGAGATCTAATGCAGTTGGCGCTGAAGAAGCGCCGAGCGAACAACAATCTTGCCGGCGCCACATGGGAGGCAAGCATCTCGACCGAGATGGAAGCCACTACCACGCGTTACAAGGCAAGGATGGACGCCGCACAGAGCAAGCTTAACGTGTTGATCGAGCAAAGAACCCGACTGGAGGGGCGGGAACAGTAGGGGTACAGGTTCGCCGACCTGGGGTCGTTCTCGCTGAAAAACCCCGCCGCCGAATGGCAAAGAGGCCCAATCTGTAAGACAGGACCTCTCGCATCGTTCGTGGTGGGCGGTACTGGGATCGAACCAGTGACCCCTGCCGTGTGAAGGCAGTGCTCTACCGCTGAGCTAACCGCCCGTCTTGCGACGGATTGTCTTCTGAGCGTGGTGGGCGGTACTGGGATCGAACCAGTGACCCCTGCCGTGTGAAGGCAGTGCTCTACCGCTGAGCTAACCGCCCGCGTCAGAAAGAGGCCGGATTTTAATGAGGCGTAGCCGTGCGCGTCAAGGTATTGCGCGTGTGGAAGTGGGGCGACTGGCCCGATTGACGTAAAATGCGCCTCTTTCGCGTATCCGACTGCTGCCTTCGATGACCACCCAGATCCGTACCCGTTTCGCACCCAGCCCCACCGGCTTCCTGCATATTGGCGGTGCTCGCACCGCCCTGTTCTCGTGGGCCTTTGCCCGACGTCATGGCGGGCAGTTCATCCTGCGTGTCGAGGATACCGACGTGGCTCGGTCAACGCCCGAAGCGGTGCAGGCCATCATCGATGGCATGAAGTGGCTGGAACTCGACTGGGACGAGGGGCCGTTCTACCAGATGCAGCGCATGGATCGCTACAAGGAGGTGGTCGCGCAGATGCTGGCCTCGGGCGCCGCCTACTATTGCTACACCACGCCGGAAGAACTCGATGCCCTGCGCGAAGCGCAGCGGGGGCGGGGCGAGAAGCCGCGCTATGACGGCCGCTGGCGTCCCGAGGCGGGCAAGACGCTGCCGACGCAGCCGGCGGGTGTCAAGCCGGTGGTGCGCTTCCGCAACCCTGCAGAAGGGTCGGTGCACTGGGTGGATCTGGTGAAGGGCCGTATCGAGTTTGCCAACAGCGAGCTGGACGACCTCATCATCGCGCGCCCGGACGGTACGCCGACCTACAACTTCTGCGTGGTGGTCGACGACTGGGACATGCAGATCACTCACGTGATCCGCGGTGACGACCATGTGAACAATACCCCGCGGCAGATCAACATCCTGCGCGCGTTGGGGGCCGACGTGCCGCAGTATGCCCACTTGTCGATGATCCTTGGCGACGATGGACAGAAACTCTCCAAGCGCCACGGCGCGGTGAGCGTGATGCAGTATTCCGACGACGGCTACCTGCCCGACGCGGTCATCAACTACCTCGCACGGCTGGGCTGGAGTCATGGCGACGACGAAGTCTTCTCGCGCGAGCAGCTCACCGAGTGGTTCGACCTGGACCACATCACCCCTTCGGCCGCGCAGTTCAACACCGAGAAGCTCAACTGGCTCAATGCGCACTACATCAAGCAGACACCCGATGCGGTGCTGGCTGCCGATGCGGCCAACCGGCTTGCCCACCGGGGAGTGAATCCTGAGCAGGGGCCCGCTCTCGAGACAGTGATCGCGCTCTACAAGGATCGCATCGCGACGCTGGTCGAACTGGCCGATGCGGTGGAGCCGGTGTATCTGGACATTCGCCCTTCGGACGAGCTGCTCGGCCAGCACATGACCGAAACCTCGAAGGCGGCGCTCGCCGAGCTGATCGAGGCCTTTGGCAACTGCGAATGGAGCCGTGAGGCGATCAGTGCGGCGATCAAGGCGGTAATGAAGAATCACGGCCTGAAGATGCCGCAGGTGGCGATCCCGCTGCGGGTGCTGTTGCTCGGGATGACGCAGACGCCCGCGATCGACGCCTTGGTGGAAGTGATGGGCCGTGAGCTGGTTACGCGGCGGGTCCGCGCCTACCTGTAATCCGGCGACCGGGCGCCCGCCCGATGGCGGGCGTCACACCGCCCGGACGACGCGCCGGGCCAGGCGGCCGATTCAGAACCGCGCGGGGCCGCCGACCTGTTCGTTCGACGAATAAGGCTCAGGCTGCGCGCCCTCGGGTGATACGAGGCGGCCATTGCGTACGGCCACACGGTCGCCCTCGCGCCAGGCGGGCGCTTCCTTGAGCGCGATGACGCGATGTTCGCCGTCGTCCATGCGTACCGACACTTCATAGCGCGTCACTGTGCGCGTGGTCTTCTCGACCTGGTGGCCTGCAATACCGCCAAGTACTGCGCCGCCGATGGTGGCAAGGTCCTTGCCGGTGCCCTTGCCCATCTGGTGGCCAAGCACACCGCCCAGTACGCCGCCCGCGATCGCGCCGATGCCCGATCCCTCGCCACGCGCCTGGATCGGGCGGATGGCTTCGATACGGCCACAGTCGAAGCACTGCAGATGAGGCTGGGCGCGCGGTACGACCGGTTCGTCGTAAGCGACCGGCGCGGGCTCGGGTTCGCTGCGTGCGATCGGCTTCTGATGCGGCTCGGGGCGTGCCTTTGCGATCGTGGTCGGATGCTTTTCCGGGACGGGCTTCTTTGTCGGTGCTTCCGTGTGAGCCGGCTCGACGGTGGCGACCGGCTCGGCGGCGGCCTTCGTGGCTGCGGGGACCGGAGTCGGCGCAGGCTGTTCTGCCACGACTGGCGGCGTGCCTTCCTGCAAGTCGGTGGTTTTTTGCATCGCAGCCGAGCCGGACGGCAGCAGGCCGGTCATCGAGGCGATGCCGAGCATGCTGACCACGGTGACCGAGATGGCCGCGATCCAGAGCATGGGATGCAGGCGCGGGGCAGTAGGTTGGGTGCTCATCGGTGATGCTCCTGAAAGGTCTCGCGCACATTAACGTCGCAGTGCCGTTCAGGCGCACGTCAGCAATCAAGGCTTACAAATCAGTGCCATCCGGCAGCGGGACACGTTCGGCCTCGGCTCATTCTTCCGCACGCATCTGCCGGGCGGGCTTCAACAGGAAGCGGGCCGGGTCGAGCGCGTCTGCCAGGTCACGCTCCAGCGGCAGCGGATCGCCATCAAGCTGGCTGGCGAGGAGTTCGCCGGCGAGGCTGCTCCATACCAGCCCGCGCGCGCCGAAACCGGACATCGCGAACAGGCCGGGATGGCGGGGCAGGTGGGCGAGAAGCGTCGAGCCGGCAGGTCTCTCGCCGGTCGGAACCGCGCCGATCATCGGCAGCCGGTCGGGCGAAGCAGGGCGGAAACCGACTCGGCCTCCGAGCACGGCGGGATCAAGCCCGGAGGCGAATCCGGGCAGGATGAAATCGAGCTTGGCAAGGTTTTCGCGGTGTTCGTCGAGCCGCATCGCGGGATCATCGTCATCGACCAGGAAGGTGGCGCCGGCGCAGCGCTGGCCGTCGATCGCGGGGCTGACGTAGCCCAGCCGGCACACCACGACACGAGGTACGCTGCCAGGAGCGGCCGGCAGGTGTGACACTTGTCCACGGGCACTTCGCACGGGCAGGGGCGAGGCTTCGGCGACCTGTCGGATGCCGACACCGTTGGCGAGGATGACGACGGGCGCGCTGGCGATGCTGCCACCATCCGAAGCGATCGCATGCCAGCGATCATCCCTGCGCTCGAGACAATCGAGCGTATTGCCGAAGTGGCGGTGGATCTGCGCGCCGACGGAGAGAAGATTGGCCTCGCACAGGCTGGGTGGCTCGACCCAGCCGCCGCCGGGGAACCACCAGCCGCCCAACGGAAGCGGCCAGCCGGCGATCCGCGAGGCCTCGTCCTTGTCCACGAAGCGCAGGTAATCCGCGGGCGCTTGCTGCAACTCGACCACCTGACGCTGCTTGGCCTCATGTACCGGGTCGCGGGCCAGATGCAGTACGCCACAGGCTTCCCAGCGTGGTGGCACGGTGCATGTTGCAAGGGCCTCGAGGTGACGGCGTCCGTAGAGGCTGCCTGCCCGGGTAAGGCGGGCGAGGCGGTTGTCGTCGAGGCTGGGCAGGGGCCGCAGTACGCCTGCCAGATTCCCCGAGGCACCCTGCCCGGGGCGGGATGCGCTGTCGATGATCTCCACCCGCCAGCCGCGTGTCGCCAGCCGGTTGGCTACCGCGGTGCCCGCCAGTCCGGCGCCGATTACCAGCGCCTGACGGTCCGTCGGTTCCGGCACCGGGTCGGCGCGCCGTGTGAATCGGCCGCGAAGCATTTGCCGCTTGCCGCCGAATCCGGGTGCCTTCTCGACCACGAACCCGGCATGGCCGAGCGCCTCGCGCACCTTGCCGGACACCGACCAGGTTGCAAGTGTGGCGTCGGCGGCGCACAGCCGTGCCAGCAGGTGGCAGACCCGCGGGCTCCACAGTTCGGGATTGAGGGCAGGCGAGAAGCCATCAAGATAAAGCGCGTCCGCCCGGGCGCTGACCTGCGCCAGGCCGTCAAGTGCGTCGCCGAAAAATAGCGTCAGGCAGACCTGGTCGTCGTCGAAATGCAGGCGGTGTAGGCCGGGCGTGAGGGCCGGCCAGCGCGCGTGAAGTGCACGCGCATGATCCGCGAACTCTGGCCAGCGTCGGTGGAGCGTTTCAAGGTCCGCTCCGCTGAAGGGGTGTTTCTCGAACGAGATGAAGTGCAGCCGCCCGCAGCGCGATGGGTCGCTGCGCCAGGCGGCCCAGGTGGCAAGGAAGTTCAGACCCAGGCCGAAGCCGGTCTCGACGATGACGAAACGCCTGCGATCCCGCCAGCGCTCGGGCAGACCGTTGCCTGCCAGAAATACATGCCGGGTCTGGCCGAGTCCGCCGTCATGTGAGTGATAGACGTCACCGAACTGCTCCGACCACGGGGTACCGGTGGCGTCGAGGGCAAGTGCGGCGGGCTGGATGACGGTGTACATCGCGGGAGGTGCTGCCGAGGCGTGTCAGTGGAGAATCTTCGGGGTCTCGTCCGACTCGGGGGGCGTTGACACGGGGCGTGCGTCGTATTCGAGCGCCAGGCCCCAGTCGGCGACATTGGCGGCAGCGCGCAGCATCGAGCAGAAGATTTCCATGAGGCTCTTGTCGAGTTCGAGCACAAGGCTTCGCTCGCGCGGTTCACGCAGGATCAGGCGGCAGCGCCCGGCGCCTGGAGCCTCGATCTGGCACTCTGCCACCAGCAGCGGCTTACTGCCGAGCGGGCGGGTGAGCTGATCGTCCTTGAAGGGTTCGCTGAACGTACCTTCATTCTTGGCGGGCTGCTCGGAGGCCGAGCCTTCGCGGTTTGTTGCTGCGCCACCCAGGTGCCCGCCCAGTACGCGAACCAGGTGCGGCCAGATCTCGCGCACGAAACGACGTGTGAGATGCGCGCGAATCTCCTCGTTCGCCGTGGTCGATACCCGAAGGACGAGGCGGTCCTGTATCGCGTCGAAAGCGACCTGCAACTGGTGAATGCTCAAACCGGCTCCTGATGGGCTCATGCAGGCCGGTCATCGACCGGCCTGCGGATGTCACTCACTCCGGACGCATCTGCGGGAACAGGATCACGTCGCGGATCGCGGGGCTGTTGGTCAGCAGCATCACCAGGCGATCGATACCGATGCCGCAGCCCCCTGTCGGCGGCAGGCCGTATTCGAGCGCGCGCACATAGTCGGCGTCGTAATACATGGCCTCTTCGTCGCCGGCATCCTTGGCGGCGGCCTGCGCCTGGAAGCGCGCAGCCTGGTCTTCGGGGTCGTTGAGCTCGGAGAAGCCGTTGGCGATCTCGCGGCCGACGATGAAGAGCTCGAAGCGCTCGGTGATGCCGGGGTTGCGGTCCGAGGCGCGTGCCAGCGGGCTGACTTCCACCGGGTAGTCGACGATGTAGGTCGGGTTCCACAGCTCGGCTTCGGTGGTCTCCTCGAACATCAGCAACTGCAGCGTGCCGAGGCCGGTGTCCGGTTTGACGTCGACCTTCATCGACGAGAGTTTCTCGCTCAGCCAGGCGGCGTCATTGAGCTGATCCTCGGTATAGCCCGGGTGATACTGGCGGATTGCCTCGACCATGGTGAGGCGGGCGAATGGTTTGGACAGGTCCAGCTCGCGGCCCTGGTAGCTGAAGACCTCGGTGCCGAGCGCTTCGCGGGCAGCGTGACGGAGCAGGCCCTCGGTGAAGTTCATGAGCGTCTGGTAGTTCGCATACGCCTCGTAGAACTCCATCATCGTGAATTCGGGATTGTGGCGCGGCGAAAGGCCCTCGTTGCGGAAGTTGCGGTTGACCTCGAATACCTTCTCGAAGCCGCCGACCACCAGGCGCTTGAGATAGAGCTCGGGCGCGATCCGCAGGAACAGCTCCATGTCGAGCGCGTTGTGATGGGTAACGAAGGGCTTGGCCGAGGCGCCGCCCGGGATCGGATGCATCATCGGCGTCTCGACCTCGAGGAAGCCATGGCCGGTCATGTAATTGCGGATCGACTGCACGAGCCGGCTGCGCGCCACGAAGGTAAAGCGCGACTCCTCGTTCATGATCAGGTCGAGGTAGCGCTGGCGATACTTGGTTTCCTGATCGGTAAGGCCATGGAATTTCTCGGGCAGCGGGCGCAGGCTCTTGGTGAGCAGGCGTGCTTCGCTGCAATTGACGGTGAGCTCGCCGGTCTTGGTCTTGAACAGCGTACCGACAGCGCCGACGATGTCGCCAAGGTCCCACTGCTTGAGCGCTTCGAGCGTTTCTTCGCCGGCGTCGTTCTTCGAGACGTAGAGCTGGATACGGCCGGAAAGATCCTGGATGGTCAGGAAGGCCGCCTTGCCCATCACGCGCTTGAGCATGATGCGGCCGGCGACCTTGACCTCGACCGGGGCGGCCTCGAGTTCTTCGCGACTCTTATCGCCGTACAGCTCATCGAGCTTGCCGGCGGTGTTCTCGCGGGAAAAATCGTTGGGGTAGGCTTT
Organism: Cognatazoarcus halotolerans; assembly: GCF_009800965.1. Taxonomy (GTDB): domain Bacteria; phylum Pseudomonadota; class Gammaproteobacteria; order Burkholderiales; family Rhodocyclaceae; genus Cognatazoarcus; species Cognatazoarcus halotolerans. The sequence continues at coordinate 269,354 of NZ_WUAF01000006.1, forward strand.
CCCTGTCTTGCGCCACTCGGCGAGTTTGGCGCGACGCTCTGCAATCAGCTGGTTTTCGTCCTGAACGGGCAGGTTGGTGCTTTCAGACATGAATGGGCTCTTCAATCAAGGACAATCGTGGCGGCCCCGTCTCCGGAGCGCTTCGCGTCGGGCACGCGGGCCGTGACGCAAGACCGCGAATTTTGACACAAGCGGTCCGATTCGTCCTGCCTCGCGGCCGATCTCAGATGAAGAGTTCGTCGATGTCGGCCTGGATGCTGCTGTGGTCCGGCGCCGGAATGAGTTTGAGTTTGCCCTGCATCACCAGCTCGTCGAAGCTGCCGACCTGGTTGCGGCCGTGTTCCTTGGCGTAGTAGAGCGCTGCGTCGGCCCTGCCGAGCAGTTCGGCGGGCGTGTAGGCGGGATCGATACGGGTATAGCCGACCGAGCAGGTCACCTGCCCGACCTGGGGAAAATCGTAACGTTCGACCGATAGGCGGAAGCGTTCGAAAATGCCCTTCACGTGATCTTCGCGGACGTGACGGATCATCACCACGAACTCTTCACCACCAAAGCGGAAGAGCTTGTCCTGGACGCGGAAGCAGCTGCGCATGCGCTCGGCGAAGAGAAGCAGGACCTCGTCCCCGAACAGGTGGCCGAAGTTGTCGTTGATGCGCTTGAAGTGATCGATGTCGAGTACGCCCAGCCAGCACGGCATGGTCGCGCCGGTGCTTTCGCTGCGCCGGTCGTTGGTACTGCGCTCGGCCCTTTCGGCAAGCGCGATGAGCTGCTCGAAGTTGGTATCGAAGGTCTTGCGGTTGAGGAGCCGCGTGAGCGTGTCGAGATTGGCGTATTCCCATACGCGCTGACCGTTCTCGAAGCACTGGAGCAGCACGCCGACGGCCTTGAGCAGTTGACGCTCGGGACGGTGCATGGAATGGACTTCCAGCAGCCACTTGGCTTCCCCGAGAGGGCCGATCGCGAAGGCGATGCGGGCACGATCGCTTTCGCGCGCCACGGCGAACGCGCGCGGCGAGGAAAGTGCCTCGCCGAGCAGCGGGTCGCAGCCGAGGTCGAGCTGATCGTGCATCGAGATGTCTTCCCAACGGGCGCCGCCCTCGTCGCTGAGGCCCCATCCCAGCAGGGCGAGTCCCAGGCCGCGGGTAGAGAAGTGGACCCGGTACAACAGCACCGAATATGCCTCCAGCGCCGCCTGGACACCGAGTGCCAGGGTGCTCTGAGCTTCCGCAGGCGCTTGCAGCCGGGACAGTGCTTCGGCACAGTCCAGCAGGCGGGCAAGCGCTGTTTGATCGGATGTCTGCATTCGGATGTTCGGGTTGGCAGCGTCGTGAAATGCGTTCGGCCTGTTCGGTGCCGGTTTATCGGCGGAATCGCGCAAAACTGAAGCCTGACGGGCCCCGCTCAGCCGAACAGTCCCTCCTGCTCGCCCTTTTCATCGTGTTCCCGCATCCAGGTCGCGAGCGCGGCGAGTTCCGGATGGGCGGCCAGGGGCGGCGCAAGCGCATCCAGCCGCTCGCGGTCTCGTTGCGACAGACTGGTGCGATGTGCAAGACCCGCGAGATCCCCGGCGCTCATCATCCAGGGGTGCCATTCGATCATCGCGTCGGACCACGGCGCGCCGGCTTGCAGCGCGATCGCGATGCCGTCCGGGTCCGGGTCGCAGGCGATCAGCGCTGGTGCCGGTGCCAGCGCGAGCAGCCTGCGCATCGCTTCGCGCCACCACGATGGCGGATAGCCGGGCAGCCAGACCACCGCGTCATCGGGCGCGCGGGTGAGGACGACCTTCTCGAAAGCGGTGCGGTTCTCCAGCAGCAGCCAGCGTTCCGGCGGGTTTGTCATCGTCTCGATCGAGGCCATTACGGAGGGCGGCAGACCGATGAAGCTTGGGACGGAAGACAGATCCAGCACACCGCCTGACCATTCGAACCGGCTCGACGCCGCGATCAGCAGCAGTGGCGCATGCACCGCGATGCCGAGCGACGACAGATCGAACTGCTCCTCGAGCCAGCGCCATTCGGCCGGGCTGATGCCCTTGGTGTTGCCGCGGCTGAACAGGGCGAAATCGCGCCGCGTGGCATGGCTTCGGGCGCGGCCGGCGTCATGCCACGCCTGCAGCGCGTCGAGCAGTTCGAGACGCGCGAGCGCCGTTCTGGCTGGCAACGGCGCCAGCGCCTCACGGGCTGCCTCCAGGGCCGGATGCGAATAGGTCACGCCGCGCCTTCCGGCGAGCTTGTTGGCCGCTTCATCCGGCTCGGCAATGCCGAGCGCGCGGCGCAGGCGCTGCGGATCGATGAAACGCACCGACTCCGGGTGCCAGCCGTGAGGAGTGCGCTTTTCCTTGAGCTCGAGTTCGCCGTGCTTCAGAAGCATCCGGAAGAGCGGCTCGACCGCGTTGGCCTGGGTGGTGCCCGCCCTGGTGTAGAGACTTTCCCACTTGATGAGCGTCGTGGCCGTGGCCTTGCGAACCCAGGTGGTGAGCACCTGCCGCCAGTTGGTGGGCAGTACTGCGGGGTCGAGTTCCGGCGCATCCAGCGCGCGGCGCAGTCGCTTGCCCTTGAGGCTGGCGCGCAAGGGGTCGCCGAGCCACTGGTTGCTGATGCCGTCTTCGTCGGCAGCACTCCAGGGATTCGGTTCGCTCATGCGCCGGTGTCGCGCTGGATCACCCCGATGGGCGGCGCCCAGGCCTCTCCCGGTTTCTTCTTGCGCGTCACCAGGGTGAGCAGGGAGGGCGCGAAGATGTTGGCATTGTGGGTCACCGGCGTGGTGATCAGGTACTGGGCGCGGGTGGCGCGCAGGAAGCTGCCGACGCGGTCGATGTTGGCCACGTCGAGGTGGGCGAAGGGCTCGTCGATGAAGACGAAACCGCCGGGGCGGGCGTCGTCCATGAGCAGCCCGATCAGCAGCACCAGCGACTTCATCACCTGTTGCCCGCCGGAGGCCTCGCCGTCGTTGAGGCCAACGGCGCCCTTGCGGTCGAAGTCGAAGCGCACCTCGAGGCCGGCGTGGTTCAGCGAAACGTCGTCGTTCTCGAGGTGCGGCGTGGGGCAATCGACGTCCACGCCGGCCAGCTCGCCGAGCGCCTTGAGGTTGCGGCCATACTGGCGCACCGTGGCCCGCAGCTTGGCGATGTAGGCGGCGCGGGCCTCGGTGGTGAGGCGGCGGGTGGTGTTGCAGTAACCGTCGCGCTCGGCGTAGTCGCGCTCGCGCTGGGCCACGTCGGCGGCGACCCGGTCGCGCAGGGTGAGCACCGCGGCATCGGTGACCCACTCGCCCTCGTCGATGCGGCTGCGCAGCCGTTCGAGTTCACGCCGCGCACCGTGCGCGCCACCGTAGCGCTCGTCGAGCTGGGCGAGTTCCTGAGGGTCCTGCCAGCCGGCCGGCATGCCGCGCCGGCGGCGGCGCAGCTTCTGGATGCGCTCGGCCTGGCCGTGGCGACGGGGCGCGTTGTCACGCTCGATCTCGGCAAGGCGCTGCTCGCTGCCCCTGAGGTCGCGCTCGCGCCGCTCGATCTCGATATTGATACCGTTGATCTGGCCGGACACCTCGTCCAGCGCCGTCTTGGCGTCGACGCGGTCGGCGATGGCAGCGGTGAGCCGGCGCTGTGCGTCGGGCAGCGCCATTTCCGCGTCGGCGTACTGGGCTGCCTTGGCGGCCAGCAGCTGCCCGGCCTGGAGGCCCATGAGCTGTTGACGCAAGGTGGTCAGCCGCGCCTTGGCCTCGTCGAGCTGCGGATTCAGCCGCTTGCGCCCGGCGTCGAGCCGTGCCACTTCGGCCTCGAGTGCCTCGATCCGTGCCTGGCGGGCGAGCTCGCCGAAATGAAAGTCGCTGGGGCGCCCGAGGTGGCGCGCGCCGCGGTGCTCGCGGTGGTAGCAGTCGCGGGTAATCCATTCGATGTCGCGTGGCAGGTTCCGCGCCGCCTCGACGCTCTCCACACGGCGGATGCGGTTGAGCAGGGTCGCGAGCCAGCGCGGCACCGGCGCCGAGAAGCGCACTACCTCGGCGAGACTCATCGCGTTCGCCGGCGGCGCCTCTTCACGCTCCGGCACGATGAAGTGGCGGAAACGCTCGCGCTCGCCGAGCGACCAGGCCGCATGGCGGTCGTGTTCGTGCGTCAGCAGCACGATGTGCCGGTATGGCCGCAGCACCGCTTCGACCGCCGCCTGCCAGGCAGGGTCGGTGACCTCGACGATCTCGGCCAGCCCCTGGTGGGCGATGCCCTCGGCGTCGAGCTGCTGGCGGAAGGCGCTGACAACCGGGTCGGCCGGCGGGCCGCGGCGGCTACGCGCGTTGCGTAGCTGCTCGCTGCGGTCCTCGAAATCCGCTACCAGCTGGCGCTCGTCGCGGCGCAGCGCATCGAGGCGCTTTTCCACCTCTTCGTGCTCACGCTCCAGCGCCACCGCATCCGCACCGTGCTCGGCGGCGAGCTGGGCGCGCAGCGCGTCGCGCTCGGCGAGCAGCTTTTCGAGGTCGCGCACTTCATCGTGGGCGGCAAGGTGGCTCTTGTCGGCGTCCAGGTCGAGGCTGCGCAGTCTGGCGCGGCGGCTCTCGGCCACCTCGCGCTCCTGCCGCACCGTCGCCAGCCGGTCCCGCGCGATGCGCTGCTCGTGGCGCCGTTCACGCCGTTCGGCGGCGAGCTGGGCGCGCAGCGCGTCGCGCTCGGCGAGCAGCTTTTCGAGGTCGCGCACTTCATCGTGGGCGGCAAGGTGGCTCTTGTCGGCGTCCAGGTCGAGGCTGCGCAGTCTGGCGCGGCGGCTCTCGGCCACCTCGCGCTCCTGCCGCACCGTCGCCAGCCGGTCCCGCGCGATGCGCTGCTCGTGGCGCCGTTCACGCCGTTCGACGGCGAGGCGGGCGAGTGCTTCGCGTTCGGCGTTGATCGCCGCCGAGAGCTCGGCCACCTCGAGGCGCGGCACGATCTCCGCGTCCAGCGCCGAGGCCTCGTCGGACAACTGCTTCCATTCAAGGAAGCGGTCGGCCTCGAGCCGCTTGGCGTCGGCCTGGGCGCGCAGGCGGTCGAGATCGACGGCAAGGTCGGCGAGCTCGCGCTCGGCGTTCATCTGCTCTTCGCGCGCGGCGCCGTAGTTGTCCAGCACTTCCTTGTCGCCGAAGACGTCGAACACCAGTTCCAGCAGCGCCTTGGGCGAGTATTCGCAGAGCTTGTCGGTGTCGCCCTGCTCGAGCGCCAGCACCTTGGCGATGGCCGGTGTCAGGCCGCCCCAGGCGAGGCGGCTCTGGTAGTCGCGCAGGCCGAGCCAGTCGTTGGCTTCCTCGAGGGTCTCGATCGGCACGTCGCCATCGACGATGGTGTAGTCGCGCATCCATTCGCCACCGCCGCGGCGGATGCGGCAGGCCAGCGTGACCTCGTCGTCGAGGCAGGGGAAGAAGGGGCGCTTGCCGGTGTTGCCGGGGCGGTTGGCGACCACCGCGCGGATCCACGCAAAGCTGCGATCGGCGCGGCGTACATAACGGCGGAAATCACGCTTGCCCGAGCAGCGCAGTGCAAAGAGCGTGCGCAGCGCATCGAGCAGGGTGGTCTTGCCGGAACCGTTGGGGCCGACGATGGTGATGATCTGGCTGTCGAGTGGCAGCGTGAAGCGGCGCCAGAAGTCCCAGTGAACCAGTTCGATCTGCTTGATGTGAAACATCAGCCCTGTTCCTCGTCGTCGTCTTCGTCGGGCAGCGTGTCGGCTACCTCGAATGCGTTTGCCTCGGGCACCGCATGACCGGCGGCGCTGAGCACCTCGGCGAGGGTGCCGTGGATCACCCGGTCGGCCATCAGCCGATAGTCGAGCGCCACGTCGAGCAGAGGTCCTTCGGCGATGATCCCGTTGCGTCGCTCGATGAAACCAAGGCGGGCGAGCTTGCCGAGCGCAAAGTTGCGCACCTTGGTCTTGCCGCCGAGGGCCGGACCGAAGTCGGCGATCAGCGAGGCTTCCGAAAGCCCGCCCGATACCGCGTCGCCATGTTGCATCGGCTTCTCTGCGCCGAACATGTCGCCCTGTCCGTCATTGACCAGCTCCTGGCGGGTGACCTGGCGCTCGCGCTTGGGCAGAACGATGAGCGACCAGATGACGACCAGCAGGGCCACCTCGTCGCGGCTCAAGCCCATGTTGGAGGCGGCATACTCGCGACCGGCACCGAACACCGGTTCGGCCATGTCGGCTTGCAGCGCCACCGCCACGTGGGCCGCGTAGGGGTTGTCGAGCAGGCGCAGGCCGACCTCGCCGAGGCGTCGGTCGAGCTCGTTGCGGAAGGTCTCGTCGACCAGCGCGCGTCGCACCAGCGCGTCGCGGCGCGGCAGCCAGCGGCCGGCCAGCAGGCGCGCGGTGAGGGTTCTGAGTTCGTGTTCCATCAGGGATTGTTCTCCGCAATGTTCGGGTCCGCGGCGCGTGCGTCGCCGGCCGTGCGTGGGCGCACATGCCCTTCGGTGATGGCGGCGATCTCGTCCTCGCCCACGGGAATCAGCCGATCGCTGAAATCGACATCGAGCGGCAGCCGCATGAAGTCGCCGACCGCACCTTCGGCCGGCCCGCCGCCTTCGCCGTCAGCAAGCAGCGCGAGCAGCGACAGGCGGTACGAAGCCGGCGCGAATCCGCCGCCATTGACCACGTCGTGCAGCGGTGTCTGCGCATGCACCGCGCCAAGGCGGCGGGTGAAGTGTTCGAGCAGGCGCATGTCTTCCTGCTCCACCGCGGCATCGGCGGGTGCCTGGTCGGGTGGTGGCAGGGCCTGCTCGGTGTCGGCCTTGCGGACTTCCTCTGAGAGCACCGCCTCGGCCCGGTCGAGTAGCTCGTGACCGCCGGCCAGCAGTGGCAGGTCGGGGGTGACGCCGATCGCATCGGCAGCCAGCGCGGCGAGGTGCGCGCCGCTCTGCCGGCGCAGCCAGGCGGTGACGTCCGAGGACGAGATGCCGGAGGCGCCCAGCGTCACGCGCTGCGACTCGATCTTGTTGAGGGCGCGCTGGAAGGCCGCATCCACCCGGGCCAGCCGCGACTGCGCGAGCGCCACCCGCTGGGCGAGGCGGGCGAGGTCGAAACTGCCCTCCGGGTCGGCGAGCAGGGCGCGCACGATCTCGGTGCCGCGTTCGATCCAGCGCAGGTTGGCGGCGAGGCGCCGGCGCGAATCGAGAATGCGGAACTCCGAGCCGGAAGCAATCGCCTCTTCAAAGTGCCAGGTCAGGTCGTTGAGCTTGGAGAGCAGGTGGCCGAGCGCTTCGGGCGTGATGCTGCCGACCGCCTGCAGTCCCGCCAGCTGGGCGGTGAGAAAGCCGAGCTCGGCGTCTTCCTCGGTGGCAAAACGCAGCAGCATGGCGATCGAGGCGACGGCATTGCGGCCAAGATCCGAGAGGTGATAGAGGCCGTCGTCGGCGAAGGACAGCAAGGCGTTGTCGCGCAGGCGCTTGAGTACCGTCTCGAGCTTGACCGGATCGACGTAGGTGAAGCGCGCCCGCAAGGCTTCCGGCGTCCAGCGCGGCGCTTCGGCCTCGTGGCCGATCTCGCGCAGCACCAGCAGGCGCAGCAGCACTTCGGCCTCGGAGCCGCGAAAGAGGGTGATGAAGGCGCCCACCAGCGGGCGTGCGCCCACGAGCGTCGCCAGTTCAGGTACGTCGTCGGGATCGATACCCGGTGCGAGGATCTCGTCGAGATTGAAATCAGTCATGAGAAGCCGCTACTCGTGGTCGGGTGAAATGGCCGCGGGGTTGTGGTAGGCCGGCAGCGCGGCGATGCGCGCTTCGATCTGGTCCACCATCTGGCGGTAGGCCGGCGAGTCGATGCCGCCGAAGCGCTTGCGAAACGCCGCGGCGGAAAGGCCTTCCGGAAGATCCGCGGCGTGTGGCATGAGGTCGGCGTCCGTCGGCGTGGAGCGCATCACCTTGTCGAGCCAGTCGGTTTCGTCGCTGGCAAGTTCGCCGAAGCGGGTGCCGGCGCGGTCCGCGGTGAGATCGCCGAAGGAAAAGCCGCTGCCGCCCTGCGAGTCGGCGAGTTCCTTGTAGAGGCCGATCGCATCGGCCAGCGGTTCGCCCGCCCAGGCGGCGATGGCGGCTGACACCACGAAGTGCTGGGCCCAGTCGATGCGCCCGTGAAGCGTCAGCCGGGCCGGCACGATCTGCGGCCAGGCGGCGGCTTCGGGAATGATTGCGTCGAATTTCTTGTTGGCCAGCCGCGCGGCGAGGACCAGCAGCGAGGCGCGTACCGCTTCACGCTGCGGCGCAGCCTGGAGCAGCGGCTGGAGGACGGCGGGCAGCGGCGCATGGCGTAGTTCCGGGTGGAAGGCGAGCAGGCTGGCGAGGCGCGTCTGCGCGGCCTTGAGGGCCGCGCGCGTGGCTGCATCGCTGGCGACGTCGCGGGCCTTGTCGAGCAGCTCCGGTTGCCAGGCGTAGGTCAGGGTCGCAAAGCGAGGCGCCAGCGTCACGCGCTGCACGCTGCGCTCGATCAGGTCGAGCTCGTCGCCGTAGCCGGCAAGCTTCAAAGCCGGACGGTAAAGCGACGAAAGCAGGGCACCGGGAACGGGCAATCTGCCAATGCGCGCAGTCGCTACCTGCAGCCTGCCCTGAGGCGCGGTGAACTCGAGACTCAGGTTGAGATAGCGCCCGAGGCTGCGGGTCAGCGCCCTGTCCGGCAGCGGCAGGCTCACCTGCAGCTTCGCGGCGTCCTTGCCCAGCGTCAGCCGCGAACGACCGGCGGAGCGACGGCTGATGCCGTAGTTGATCAGCTCGTCGAGATCCCCGGCCGGTACGCCGACGCTGCGCACCTGATCGCGCGCGAGCCTGCGCGGGTCGTGGTACTGGAGCAGCCAGCGTGCCCGCGCTACCACCCAGGGCGACACCGTGTCCGTGCGTTGCACCGAGGCAGTCCCGTCGAGCGCGAGCACCAGCAGCGCGCCAATCGCGATTGCCCCGACTGCCAGCAAAGCGACGACCCAGCGGACGAGCCTTCGCATCTTGTCTCGAAACCGATCTGCCGCAGGGGCGGATCAGACGCCCTGCTTGAGGCTCGCCTGGATGAAGTCGTCCAGGTCGCCGTCGAGCACCGCCTGGGTGTTGCCGACCTCGTAGTTGGTCCGCAAGTCCTTGATCCGCGACTGGTCGAGGACGTAGGAGCGGATCTGGTGGCCCCAGCCGATATCGCTCTTCGAGTCCTCGAGCTTCTGCTGCTCGGACTGGCGTTTGCGCAGTTCCGCCTCGTAGAGGCGCGCACGCAGCATCGACCAGGCTTCGTCCTTGTTGCGGTGCTGGGAGCGGTCGTTCTGGCACTGCACCACGATGCCGCTGGGGATGTGGGTGAGGCGCACCGCGGAGTCGGTCTTGTTGATGTGCTGGCCACCCGCGCCGGAGGCACGGTAGGTGTCGGTGCGCACGTCGGCGGGGTTGATGTCGATCTCGATCGAATCATCCACCTCGGGAAACACGAACACCGAGCAGAAACTGGTGTGGCGGCGCGCGTTCGAGTCGAACGGCGACTTACGCACCAGGCGGTGGATGCCGGTTTCGGTGCGCAGGAAGCCGTAAGCGTATTCGCCATCGACCTTGATGGTGCAGCTCTTGATGCCCGCCACTTCGCCTTCGGATTCCTCGAGCAGCTCGACCTTGAAGTCGCGGCGCTCGCAGTAGCGCAGGTACATGCGTTCGAGCATGCCCGCCCAGTCCTGGGCCTCGGTGCCGCCGGCACCGGCCTGGATCTCGATGAAGCAGGCGTTGGGGTCCATCGGGTTGGCGAACATGCGGCGGAACTCGAGCTCGGCGATCTTCTTCTCGAGCGCGGCGAGGTCGGTCTCGACGGCCACCATGGTGTCCTCGTCGTCCTCCATCTCGGCCAGCTCGAAGAGCTCCTTGAGGTCGTCGGACATGCGGTCGGCTTCCTGCAGCGTCACCACCACCGATTCGAGCGCCTTCTTTTCCTTGCCCAGCTCCTGGGCGCGGGCCGCGTCGTTCCACACCGCCGGATCTTCCAGCGCGCGGACTACCTCTTCAAGCTTTGCCTGCTTTTCAGGGTAGTCAAAGATACCTCCGGAGTTCGAGCCCGCGACGCTTGAGGTCCGCCAGGGCCTCGGCGATGGTGTTGATGCGTTCGGCTTCCATGCTGCACTCCAGAATTCGACTAAACCGCGCATTATAGCGGCAAGAGAGTGCGGCAGGCGGTACGATCGCGGTGACCGTGCGAGGTCGTCGTGATGCGGATCGCCGGTTGCCGATTGACTCGCCGGGGCTCTTTCCGGGGGCCCGTCGGTGCGTCCGGGAAGAGCCGCTGGTCCGCTTCGCGCGGGTGTCAGGTTTACGAAGGCGCGCCGGTGTTATCGTCGCTGTTCGGAACCCAGTCGAGCGATCGCGCCTCGATCGCGATTCCGGTGAGCCGGATTGTTGGAAGGAGCACAACATGCAGATCTCTTCGGTATCCACTGGCGCGCAGTTGGCGGCGCTCGCAAGCACGGCCGTGTCGCCCGCCGAAAAGAGCGAGCTGCGCGAACCCGATGGCGACCGCGACGACAAGACCGTTCAGGCCAGCGCGCCGACCGCACCGTCGGTCAACCTGCTCGGCCAGCGCGTGGGCACGATCATCAACACCCAGGCTTGATCCCGTATGCTGCCTTCCTGGCGGCATACGGATGTGATTGTCGAGGCACGCCGCCGCGAAAGCGCTGGGCACGCCGTATTCGAGGGGCAGGGTGCCCGCTCGCTCCGTTCCGTGGCGCCGAGGTTTCGCTTGTCATGAAACAGGATGTGGCATTTAATCTAGCCTGCATCGGCCGCTTCCGCGCGGATGTCGCAATGCTCGAGCCGGATGCGTTCGCGTACGACGTCCACCAGGTGAGGCCGAGAGGGCAGGGAAATCATGAGCGTGGTATCCGACATCGCAACCGGTCAGTCTCGAATGACTTCGATTAAAGTCAGTGACTTGGCGGGCTCTGCCAGATTATCCACCTGTCGTATATCCTGGTTGCTCGGCACTTTGATGTCGACTTCACGTTCCCAGCTCACAGAGTGCTCGGTCTGAAATTTGAGCGGCCTATCACAACGATGCCAGGTTCATATAGCCCAAAAAACCCGCTAATTTGTGAAGCGCGCGCAGCGCGCACGTATAACACCGCAGGTGTTCATGCGGACGTGCCGAGTACGCTTCGGACTGAACTGCACGATTTTGGTGTGTTTAGCGGTGGTTTTGGGGACGTAGTTGTCATTGAGCGTGCCGCTCTTTGTGTCCGAGAACGACTCATTCGAGCCCACACCGCTCGCTTCGCTCCCGTCTTCGCCCCCTTCGGGGGTGGTGCTCAATTCGGAAGTTATGCCTTTGGAGACACCACCTGATGACCGCCCCGAAACTATTTATGTCATACAGTTGGTCTAGCCCAACTCATGAGCAATGGGTTATCGACTTGGCGACCGAATTACGTGAGTCAGGCATAGACGTAATTCTGGACAAATGGGATTTGAAGGAAGGGCACGATGCAATTTCCTTCATGGAACAGATGGTCACAAACTCTGAAATCAAGAAGGTTGCCATCGTTTCGGATCAGACATATGCAGCCAAAGCTGACGGTCGCGCAGGAGGGGTCGGAACAGAAACACAAATTATTTCCAAGGAAGTCTACCAGGGCTCCCGCAGCTACCCACATGTCGTTGACCTCACAGGAAAGTCGTTGACGATCATGCACTTGCAGCACCTCTGTTCACAGCGCCTCGATTTGTGTAGTTTCCTGCCTTTTTGGACGGGCGATG
>NZ_WUAF01000070.1 GCF_009800965.1 Cognatazoarcus halotolerans
CAGCAGAGAAGCGAGCCGCTCGTGCTCGAAACCTTCGACGTAGGCGCGCCGCGAGTAGCCGAGCGTCATCACAAAGATATGGACCACGGCTGCTCCCGTCTCGAAGCGCACCTTGATCTGGCCCCAGTCGATCTGCGCCTGTTGCCCCGGCCCGGTCTCGAACCGGCGCTGGGTCAGCGCCGCCAGTGCCGCTTCCTCGCGCAACGGACGCACCGCGATCTTCACCGTGTCGTAGCCGCCCTGGTACCCGCGCTGGGACACCAGTTCCTGATACAGGATGCGCGCCGAGTAGCTCACCTGCGGTGCCCGCCGAACAAGCCAGGCACGATGCGCCGACAGAACCGTCTCGTCCTTCCCGGCCCGGCGGTACGGCCTCCATTCGGACTGCCGCAGCCAGTAGCGCACCGTCTT
>NZ_WUAF01000071.1 GCF_009800965.1 Cognatazoarcus halotolerans
TGATTGCCTGCAAGGACCAGCTGTTCTCGCTGCAGAGCCTTGTGGAAGAGACGGGGCTGCCCAAGCCGACGCTGCACCGGATGCTGCAGCAGCTCGAGAGCGCGGGGATGCTGCAGCGGGACGCGGATGGCCGCCACTACAGCACCGGTGTGCGGCTGCGGCGCATGGCGGAGAACCTGCTGCTGAACAACACGGTGCATGGCGCGCGCCACGCGGTGCTGCGCCAGCTGGTCGAGGAAGTGGGGGAGAGCTGCAACATCACGGCGCTCTCGGGCAGCGAGGTGCTGTACCTGGACCGGGTGGAGACGCCGGCGCCGCTGCGCTTTTACCTGCACCCGGGCTCGCGGGTGCCGGCGCACTGCTCGGCCAGCGGCAAGCTGTTCCTTGGGCAGATGAGCCCGA
>NZ_WUAF01000072.1 GCF_009800965.1 Cognatazoarcus halotolerans
CAGCAGCTCCCGGCTGAAGCAGTCGATTACCAGCGCCAGCGTGGCCCAGCCGTCACGGCCCGCCCAAACACGGCACAGATCCGTCGCCCAGCGTTCGTTGGGCTCAGAGGCTCGCGAACGCCGTGCTTCAATCCGTGGCCGAAACCCAACCGGACGCTTCCTGACCTGCCAGCCACGCAGCTGAAACACTCTCTGCACGGTGTTCTTGTTGAAACCGAGCAGGTGGGCCACGGTCCGATAGCCGAAGGACGGGTTGTCCTCGATCATCGCCTTGATCGGTTCGGCAAAGCGAGCCTGCACCTTCGGCGGGGCCTTCACCGACTGGTAGTAAAAGGTGCGACGGGGCACTTCAAACCACCGGCACAGCTGACTGATCGAGA
>NZ_WUAF01000073.1 GCF_009800965.1 Cognatazoarcus halotolerans
TGGCCGAGCGAGCACTTGGCGCGATTTCTTCTGAACTCGATGCGCTCTATTCGAGCACGGGTCGCCCGTCGATTCCGCCGGAACGGCTGCTCAAGGGCCAATTGCTCATCGCGCTGTATTCGATTCGATCCGATCGACAATTCTGCGAGCAACTCGATTACAACATTCTCTTCCGCTGGTTTCTCGACATGGATCTGGAGAGCGCCAGTCTGGATCAATCGAATTTCAGTCGGCTGCGCGAGCGCCTGGTGGTCACCGATATCGCGCGCCGATTTTTTGATGAAGTCGTGTGCCTTGCGCGCCGTGAGCGGCTGCTGTCTTCCGATCACTTCACCGTCGATGGCACGCTGATCGAAGCCTGGGCCTCGTTCA
>NZ_WUAF01000074.1 GCF_009800965.1 Cognatazoarcus halotolerans
CATCTCGAGGAAGGGGCGCTTCTCCTCGATGACGAGGATCTCCTCGAGCCCCTGGGCGAACTCGCGCACGATGGTGGGCTCCATCGGGAAGAGCATGCCCATCTTGAGGATGCGGATGCCGTAGCGCTTGAGCGCCGCATCGTCCAGGCCCAGCTCGAGGAAGGCCTGGCGCAGGTCGTGGTAGGTCTTGCCGGCAGTGATGATGCCCAGCCACGCATCCGGGTTGGGGAACACCACGTTGTTGAGGTTGTTGGCCCGCGCGTAGCGCTTGGCCACCTCGAGGCGGCGGGTGTAGAGCGACTGCTCCATCTCGAGCGCCTCGGCACGCACGTTCATGCCCAGGTTCATGCGCGGGGTGAAGGGCACGCCGT
>NZ_WUAF01000075.1 GCF_009800965.1 Cognatazoarcus halotolerans
CCTCCGCCGAGGCCGGCGCCGGGTTCGGGGTGATGGTCAGGAAGGACGGGCAGAAGCCCTTCACGCAGGAGTAGTCCTTGTTGCACGAGGACTCGTGGATGCGCGTCTTGCGCCCGAACTCGGTCTGGACCGGCTCGACGCTCATGCAGTTGGACTTCTCGCCGCAGTCGCCGCAGCCCTCGCACACCCGCTCGTTGATCACCACCACCTCCTGCGGCTCCTCGGCCTTGCCGCGGCTCCTGGCGCGGCGCAGCTCGGCGGCGCACTCCTGGTCGTGCAGCAGCACCGTGGTGCCGGGCGTGGCGGCGAGCTCCTTCTGCGCCTCGTCGAGGCGGTCGCGGTGCCACACCTCGGTGTGCCCGTCCAGGC
>NZ_WUAF01000076.1 GCF_009800965.1 Cognatazoarcus halotolerans
TGAACGAGGCCCAGGCTTCGATCAGCGTGCCATCGACGGTGAAGTGATCGGAAGACAGCAGCCGCTCACGGCGCGCAAGGCACACGACTTCATCAAAAAATCGGCGCGCGATATCGGTGACCACCAGTCGCTCGCGCAGCCGACTGAAATGCGATTGATCCAGACTGGTGCTCCCCAGATCCATGTCGAGAAACCAGCGGAAGAGAATGTTGTAATCGAGCTGCTCGCAGAACTGCCGATCGGAGCGAATCGAATACAGCGCGATGAGCAATTGGCCCTTGAGCAGCCGCTCCGGCGGAATCGACGGGCGACCCGTGCTCGAATAGAGCGCATCGAGTTCAGAAGAAATCGCGCCAAGTGCTC
>NZ_WUAF01000077.1 GCF_009800965.1 Cognatazoarcus halotolerans
GGCGCAGCTCGGCGGCGCACTCCTGGTCGTGCAGCAGCACCGTGGTGCCGGGCGTGGCGGCGAGCTCCTTCTGCGCCTCGTCGAGGCGGTCGCGGTGCCACACCTCGGTGTGCCCGTCCAGGCGCACGCCGGTGTACTTGCCCGGATCGTCGGTGGTGACGATGATCCGGCGCACCCCGTTGGCGAGCAGGTCGGAGACCATCTTCGCCACCGGGTGGGCGCCCTGGATGGCTTGGCCGCCGGTCATCGAGGTGTGGGCATTGACCAGCAGCTTGAAGGTGATGTTCACATCGGTCGAGGCGGCGTAGCGGATCGCCAGGCTGCCCGAGTGGGCGTAGGTGCCGTCGCCCATGTTCTGGA
>NZ_WUAF01000078.1 GCF_009800965.1 Cognatazoarcus halotolerans
TGATCAGCAAGCGCTTCTACCCCGAGCGCATCGATGTCGTCTTCGACGATCGTGTGGTGGCGAGCCATGGGCGCCTGTTCGATCGCGGCCAGACGCGTTACGACTGGCTGCACTACCTGCCGCTGGTCGAGAGAAAGCCCGGCGTACTCAGGAACGGCGCGCCATTCGCCCACATGCCCACGCCATTCGTTCGCCTGCAGCGTCTGCTCCTGCGCCGAGATGGCGGCGACCGGGTGATGAGCCGGGTGCTGGCGATGATTCCGAAGGTCGGGCTCGAGGCGGTACAGGTCGCCGTCGAACTGGTGCTCGAATCTGGCCAGGTCAGCGTCGAGCACGTGCTCAACGTGA
>NZ_WUAF01000079.1 GCF_009800965.1 Cognatazoarcus halotolerans
ATCAGCTACACACCGGTGAACGATGCCCCGGTGCTCGACAGCGCGAGCCTGACGCTCTCTGAAGGTCAGACGGTGACGCTCTCGGATGCGAACTTCGGCGTCAGCGATCCGGACAACTCGAGCTTCACCTACACAGTGAGTAGCGTGTCGGGTGGTTACTTCCAATTGAGTAGCGCCGTCGGCACGCCGATCACGAGCTTCACGAGCGCGGATCTCACCGGAGGCCTGGTGCAGTTCGTCGATGATGGCAACGAAGTGGCACCGAGCTTCGATGTGACGGCCAACGACGGCAGCGCTGACTCGAACACGCTGAGTGCGACCATCAGCTACACACCGGTGAACGATGC
>NZ_WUAF01000007.1 GCF_009800965.1 Cognatazoarcus halotolerans
TAACGTCCTCTTCCCTTGTAGGACCTCCATCACCAATGCGCTCTTGCGCCTGGCCGTCCAACGCTTGATTTCGTCTTCCATTTCCGTACCCATGTGTCCTTCCTTTCAAGGCTAACACCTGAGCAGGCTTTTACTGGGTCAATACACCATCGCCTCCGGTCGCCAAATCGAAAAGCTGATGTTCAACGTACAAGCTCAGGGACACGCCGATTGCGGTGCTTCTCCAGGCGCATCCTTTTGGGCAATTCTCGAGATCCGGTAACCTCCGTCGCCGTAGCAGCGTACCCACAGTCCCGAAGCCATATTGAATGGTGACTCATGGGCTAAGGTACGGCGAGCTCCCACTAGTGATCTAAAGGTCGATTCTCCTGCACCAACCAAGCGATAGAACTCTGAAAAGAATTGCCGTATAGCGTCGTCATCTGCTGGTCCACCGAGCGTCAGAAAAACACTACAGCCTCCCTTGAGCGCGACCGGTGCCCAACTAGTTAGTTGCATCGCGCCAACCGACAGGAGCTCTGGAGCCATATCAGCGGCCATAACCTCATGAATCGATAGCGCTACCCCCTCGCCAATCATTAGACCAGTGAGTTGCAGGCTGGACTCCCCGTCTGTCTGCAGCGATACCTCGGGGCTCCAATGATCTACCCCATGTCCGACAAGATGCACAATGCACCAACTGGTAAGGGAAATCGCTAGCACTGCTTCTAAGGGACCGACGTCGGATACTCTCCGGACGCCAAAACCCGCTTGTTGAATCAGTGTGGCGACCTCATCTGCCTCCTTGCGTGCGCCTGGCAGATCAATGAAAGGAGCGTCCATCGCACCAACGAAGACCAAACACTCCTGTTCATCCCTAGACGCGCTGTGTCCCATTTTTTGATCAGTGTCTCTGAACTGACGTATAACGCCCTTCGACAGGCCAAACGGCAGAGCGTTACCCTTCGGTTTCAGGAACTCCCAAGGAATCTTGTCAGCTTCCGGATCAAGCTGTAGCAGCAAAGCTCTCGCGCTTTCCATAACCTGGCGAATAGGTTTCGGCACAACCAACTGGTACAGAAGTTCGCCCAATTTCATGACTGTCTCTGTGTCGCGTGGGTGTATCAGCTGGCCCAATATCTCATCAAGAACGGAATGGCCGACCACAGAGGTTCCTACTGTGGAAATTTCTCCGAAAAGCGTTTGACTATTGATTGCTTTGTGTTCGAAAGTCCAGCGGTCGCCAGTTCTTGTAATATCGACAACCGTTGGTGCTATTTTTTCCGCCGATTTTAGATCTAAGGCTATCGCATCAGCTAAAAGCGAACGAAGATCACCAAAAGCTGACGACCGATGATCTAAGGGGAAAGCTTCAAGAATGTTTAAATCGGATGGAGGGGGTCGATTACCCGATACGGATGCGTCTCTATGTGAGTGCTCATTCGATCCAGCGCCGCTCCCTAAATCTTCCTGTGCTTGGATGTTGTCTCGCTCAATAGTGAGACCACGTAGAGCCGTGATTAAGTCATCGAGGTCAGCCTCGAAATGCTTATCTGTAAGCACATAAGCTTGTCGTTTCGTTAAGGCCTGCAGCTTCTCCGGCAACTGGTTCTTTGTCGGTAGAGTCGCGTGCCCTACAAGCACGGGTACAAGCCAAAGACCTAGATCTATCGCACTCTCGATTTCTTGCCGCACGATGTCATCTTCTTCTAGTAACCGACGGCGGTGGCTTCGTCCACTAATCGCACTCCACATTTGCCCAATGACCACAAGGACGACGGTGCATTCAGACAACTTAGCCTTGAGTGTGTTAAGAAAGTCTGCGCCTGGAGGTATGCTTGGAATATCTCGAAAGACGTTGTCACGACCAAATACTTCAGTGAGTCTCTGATCTATGGTGCGGACCCAGCCCCCGCTGTCAGCGCGACGGTAACTCAGGAATATCTTAGGCACGACAAGAACTCCTAGAATTGTTTCGAGGCTGAACAACAGCCATCACAGGCGACAAATCGCGACACACCCAAGCGCTTAAATCGAGCCCATTTGTGGAATTCCTCACATGTCTCGGTACGGGCAAACGCTTGGAATCCGAAGGCTCTTGATGAAGTCGCTTCGTCGGCGGCTAGTGAACTGTCATTCTAGCCCTGTGACCGGCTGCTTTGTGGCAGGTTTGGTGTCGGTCTGCTTCTGGCCGAAGGCACTGGTTCACGAGTGGCAGCTTCGGGGAAAGCTGAATGACCGGATTGGGTCGCCAGCCGCCCAAACAGGGGTGTCGCAGGCCCCACTCCCGCTATACACGAAAGCCTCTACCGGGCCTGACGTCCTCCTCCCGCATCGAGCAGCCGCAACACCACGTCCCGCACCTCGTGCCATGTCGCGGGATCCTCCAGCGGCTCTGGACGCAGCCCCTGGACGTCCCGCAGACGGGCGAGCAGCCAGTCGGGCAGCGGGGTGCCGGTGCTCGGGTCCATCGCCTCGAACAGGTCTGGCACCATCCAGACCGGCAACAGTGAACAGCCGCCGTCGTCGAGCCGCCGCTGCAGGGTGCGCAGCGAGTATTGCAGGCCGGCGGAGCGCAGCAGGCCTGGGGTCAGCAGCAAGACCAACACGCGGGTGCGCGCGAGGGCCTCGGTGAGCGGTCCTCGCATCCCGTCGTTGCGCAGCATCGGGCCATCGTCGGGGGTGACTGCGAGGCGGATCCGGCCCTCGTTCTCGAGTGGCGCGAGGGCGGCGGCGCACTGCTCGAGCGCATCTGCGGGCTGCGAAGCATCGTGCACCACCAGCACGCGCGGCGCCGGGCTGCGCTGGTCCTGCACGATCTGCCAGGCCGACCCGGGTGAATCATGAATCAGGCGGTCGACCACGGTGCGGACCACCTCGCCCTGCTCGAGGTAGGAGAAATGATTGATGTCGCCACCCTCGAATCGCACGAAACGAGCCGGACGGGTGCGCGCAGCGCCCCCGAACATCGACGCGGTGGGCACCAGCAGGTCGTTGTCGTCATCCACCAGCAAGCCCAGCACACCGGCCTTGAGCCGCCCGGTCAGAGAGTCGGCGCGGAAGGTGCCGGCAACCACGGCAAGCGCGCTGTCCACCCGCACGCCCGGACGGTTGAGCATGCGGATCAACGGGGAGCTCGGGTCCATCGCCCGCAGGCCGGGCACCCGCGACGGGTCGACGATGGCATCGAGCAGCTGCAGGGGCAGGCCGCCGGCCACGCTGCCGACCCTGCTCATCAGCCGTGCGATGCCGCCGAACACCTGCTTCGCACGCACAGGGTAGGTGGTGCCGCGCACCGGGCAGGCGATGCGCACGAAGTCCGCCACACGCAGGGATCTGGCCATCATCTCCTTGGAAAGGCGCTCGAGCGTTTCGCGCGCGGCGCCGTCGAACAGCCCGAAATCGGCCTCGTCGAAAGGCGCCACCCTCTCGTTCCCTCGACCAGATCCGTCCCAGAAGTCATCGTCCTCCCATTCCGTCATGTCGGCGACGCGGCCAGCACGGCACAGCAGCTCACCAATCAGTCCTCCGTCGGACACGCTCAGCAGGGTGAGTTCGATACCGAAAGGCAAGGCCCTCACGAGCTCGAGCGCGTTCTCCAGCGGCGAACGCGACAGTCCCCAGTGTTCGAAGCACAGCATGCGGCCGGAATACGCCGAGGCGAGCTCCCGCCAGGCCGCAAGATTGTCGGGCGACCACATGCCGGCGAAGCTGCCGAGCATGCTCGAGCCCATGCCATGGATGAACAGCAGCGCCCGCCCGTGCACCGGAGCGGAGCCGTCCATGCCGTGCAACTGCGGCGGTACCGGCGAGGCGTCGAGCGCGTAAAGCCCAGGCTGTGGCACGCTGCGCTGCTCGAGCGCGCGGATCGCGCGCAACTCGTAGGGTTCGGTCGGCCTGGCCTTTGTGGCTTTGGTGGCGGCTTTCTTCCGCCGGGAAACCTGCGGCAGGCGGTATTCCCCGTCGCCATGTAGCTGGAAGGCTGCCCACGAGAGCGAATCGGGATAGCGGCGACGGGTCTCGAGACGGGCAATGAGGGCGGCTTCGGCCGCCGTGCTGCCCGCGGTGAGGGCTTCGTAAAAACTGTCGAAGAATGCGGAAGCAATGCTGTCGGTCACCTCCCAATCGTTTACCAGGACCGCCGACACAAGGCCTTTGCACAGGCTCTTGCCCCACGAGCCCCCGAATCCACCGCCAATCCGCGAACGGCCGCGAATCACCACGAGCTCGGGCATGACCAGAAGCTGCTCGAGATCGCCCGGCGTCAGGGCGGTTCCGTCACCGATCGGCAGCGCCGGAGCGCCATCACGGAAGTCCGGATTGCGCGCCGGATCGAGCTCGCTCTCGAGATGCAGCACCCGCCATGGGTGACGATGCAGATATGCGAGCAGCGCCTCTGCCGACGCGCCGGGGAGTGCTTCCACGTCGAACCGAGCCGCCCGGAAGATCCCTTCCAAGTTTGCAGGACTCGGCCGTCCGGGATCGCCAACGGCCGCCAGCAATACCGCGTGTCCCTCCGGCGCGCGCCCGCGCTGGCCAACACCGTCGCTTCCACCCCGCACCACCCTGCCGTTCACACCGAGTTCGCCGAGCATGTACTCCCACGGTAGCCTGGCTGCCTCATCCTCGAGGCGTAGTTCGATGTCGTCGTCGGGCCGTAGCGCGGTCAACACTCGGGAACTCAGGAGCGGGCTTTCGTGGCCCTTCTCAAATACCCTTGAAATCCAGTAGGCCAGGTCGGCCTCGTTGGTCAATTGCGCCAGACTCGGACCACGACGCGGTCCGAGTTCATCGATGGAGCCACCGATGAAGTCAAATTCTGTTCCGTGTCCATCCACGTCGCTGCGCTTCAAGGTCAGCATGTAACCTTCTCCCATGCCTTCGCGCTGCCCATGTTGCAAGTTGAGCCTGCAGTAGGCCGCACCACCCCCGGCCCAGCGCTCAAAGCCCGGAACTTCGAACGTTTCGCCGAGGGCATTGACTAGCTGCACCCGGGCGCGGCCGACCTCGATTTCCTGCGTCGCCCAGGCTCCAATTGCGTGTGGCATCCGCTGCAGCGCTCCATCGTCGTCCTGCAACAGCACTTCCACTAGGCGAGGCTCGCTATCCGGCACCGGGAGAGCGAATCCCGCACGCCACTCCGCCGCACCAAGGATGAGCACCGGGCCGCGACGGGCGATGCCGAGGCGGGCGGGTGGGAGGTCCGAAAGGATCTGCGCCGGCGATGCGGCTTCGGGTTGCGTGCCCGTTTCGCGTCCCGCCCACGCGGCGAGGCCGGGGCGGGAGGCATCCAGCACGCCCTTGACCGCGCTGGCGAGTGCCGCCTCGATCTCGTCGAGCTCGCCCATCACCGCAGCCCATGCAACCCGCTCCTCGAGCGCCAGCGCGGGCGAGAGCCCGGCGTGCGCCGAGGCCATGACTCCGCGTGCCTCGAGGATGCGCTCACGCTCGCCTGCGCCGTCCTGTTGCCAGGCCGCGGCAAGCTGACCGCGCAGACGCTCGCTCACCGCCGGCTCGAAGCGCAGGCCACTCGCGCTGCGGGCCTTGACCAGGGGGCTGTGCCACAGCTCGGCCTCGATCCAGGCGCCGCTGCCGGGCAGCAGGGCGAGCCGCATCGAGCGGATCAGCGCCGCATCCGCCGTGACTGCCGGTGCGAGCAGCCGGGCCAAGGTCAGCGCCTCGGGACAGCGCCGCGCCAGCGCGTCGAGTTGCGCATCGGCCCAAGCCTCGCGCTTACCCATCGTGGCGCTCCAGCAGGCGGCGCACTTGTGCGGCCGAGGTCGGCCGGTCCCATTCGACCAGGGCGATGCGTTCGGCCAGCGCCGCCGGCACGCGGGCGCGTGGCCACGGCGACAGTACCGTCAGCCGCGAGCCGCGGGCGGCCAGCTGGCCGGCCAACTCGAGCCACTCCTGCACGCTCGCGCGGGCGAGATGGTCGGCCGGTGCGCCGAGGCCCAGGTCGCTTACCGCGATCACCGGCACGCCCGGTTGCGGAGGCTGCCAGACCTCGGTATCGGCTTCGGCGAAGACACCGCGCAACGGACAGTCGGCGAACAGCCATTCCTCGACGTGCGCCTCGCCCACCGCCTCGGCAAAGTGCTCGGACAGCGCGATCTGGTCGGCCGCGAAGGGCTCCATGCCGGGCGCGACGTCGATCAGCAGTTGCACGCCGAGGCCGAGGGTCCAGCGGGGCAGCCGCGGAATCCGCTCGAGCGGATGGCCGCCGGCCAGATCCCGCACCAGCCGCACTTCGTCGATGGCCCTGCCCGGTTGAAGTCGGGCGGCCAGCGTGGTCACCAGGGTGCGGGCCCATTCGGGGCGGAACAGCTCGGGCGGCGACATCGCAGCGCGGGTCGCGGTGTCGGCGCGGGCCAGCGCTTCGACCGCCTGCCATTCACGTTGTGGGTCGCGCCCGTACAGCGGCTCGCTCGCGCGCGGTAGATCAGACACGAAGTATTGCTGTTTAGCCCCAGCGGGCGATACTTCCACCGGCGGTGGATGTCGGGCAGTCGTCTCCGGGGCCGGGGGCGCGGGGGGTGTGGCGGAGGGTGCGGCGGCCGGCGCCTCCGGCTGCACGGTCGCCAGCTCGAAGCCGAGCAGCCGCGCCATCGCGGCACGGGTCGCCTCGTCGCCGGGCGCGAGCGCCTGCCAGCTGCTCAGCAGATCGCCCAGCCAGATGTCGCCGCCGTGTTTCATGTCGCCTGCCAGTCGTCCTTGAGCAGGGTGGCGCGCTGCAGCGCCTCCCATGCCGGGCCGCCGCCAACGCCGATGCCGAGCGTGAGCGCGGCGCGCACCGCATCGAGGTATTCCGCGGTGCCGGGCAGGCGGCGCCGGCTCTCGGCGCGCTCCCCGCGCAGGGTGTCGAGACGCTTGGCGATTTCGCGCGCGAGTTTTTCCTGCTCCTCGCCAAAGGGTCGTTTGGGCGGACGGTTGAAATGCAGCCGCGCGATGTCGACGAGGCGTTCGATACCGGGGTGCTCGAGGCGGTGCACGATGCAGCGGCGCACGAAGGCGGGCGGCAGTTCGCGTTCCTCGTTGGTGGTGATGACCACCAGCAGGCGGCTCATCGGCTGGCCGCTCCTGCCTTCGGCCGGTGTCGCGCCGCCGGCCAGCGCCACCTTGACCGGCCGGTCGCGGATGTCGGTGACGTCGAAGGCCATCGAGCCGAGCGGCACCAGCAGGGCATTGGGCAGATCCGGGTCGGCCTTGTCGAGCTCGTCGATGAGCACCACCGCGTGGTCCGCGGCGCGGGTCGCGTTGAGTGCCGCGTTGGGCTCACCTGCCGGGGCCGGTTCGGGGCAGGTGCTGTCGGCCTGCCATCCGCGCCGTGTGGCCGATGCGCGGTCGAAGACCCACCACAGCACGCCGGGTTCGATGTAGTCGTAGTCGGACAGCGGCGTCGGGTCGTCCTGCGCGCCGCGGGTCTGGGCGTCGGCCAGACGGCGCACCAGGTCGTACTTCCAGAGCAGGTCCTGGGCGCTGCTCTGACTGGTGATCACCGTCTCGTAGTAACGGTAGCCGAGATTGCGCGCGATGAAGGCGGCCAGCGAGGACTTGCCCGAGCCCGGCTCGCCGCGCAGCAGCAGCGGCCGGCCGGTGGCCAGCGCCACCTCGACCGCCATCTGCAACTGCGGGTCGTAGTCGTAGAGGCGGCCGTCGCGGCGATCCGGCGCATCGAGCGCCTCGCCGCTGCCGGGCGGCAAGGCCTCGTTGGCGAGTGGAGCGATCAGGCCGGTATAGACCAGGGTGGTGTCAGTGCTCATCGGGAACTCCGGGGGCGAGATCGAGAATGGAGGACTTGCCGAGGTAGGCGGCATCCTCGCAGGCGTCGTCAAGGGCGGGCAGCAGCCGCACGATTTCGGCCAGCCCGGCGGGGGCACGGCCGAAATCGCGGCCGGCAAGCTGCAGGCAGGTGGCGGCGGCGAGCGCGGTGTCCATGGCGAGGCCATTGCAGAAGTGCTGTTCGAGCACCGCGTCCTCGCCGAAGACGACGAAGAAGGGGCGGTCGCGCACCCGTTCGGCGAGCAGGTGCATGCGCCGCGGCGGCACCCGCAGCCGGGTGGCGATGCCCGCCTTGAGGCTGGCGAGCGCCTCGGCGGCCTGGCCTTCGCCCAACGGCTCGTCGAACTCGAGGCGTCGGTTTGCAAGCCAGGGCGGGCAGCACCAGGCGCGCCGCAGGTAATCGTCGGCGACTTCGGGATCGTCGGTGTTGAGCGCATAGGCGTGCCAGTCGCCGCCGGGCAGCACGGCGAGCGAGGCGGCGGCGGCGGGATCGACCCACATCGGCAGGAGCTTGTCGGCGAGGCGCGCGAAGGCATCGGCGTTGTGGGCGCTGAGTACCGTGACGATGCGCTCGAGCGCCTTGCTGGTGCGCTGCAGCCCGGCCCGAAGCAGGTAGTGAGCAACGGTGCGGGCACGGTCGTCGAAATGGGCCCAGTCGTCGTCAGCGATGCCGAGCGGCTCGCGGGTGCGGGCGAGGATGTCGTCGCCGAGCGGCTCGAGGATGCGGGTCACCTCGGCGATCCACTGGCGCATCTCGTCGTCCTCGTCGGCAAGGACCATGTCCTCGAAGCGTGCGGCGATGCGCGCCGCAAGTGCGTCCGCCTCGGCACGCGAGAAATCGACCGTGCCTTCGACCTTCGCCGCCTGGATGTCGGAGATCTGCAGCGGCCCGAAACCGGCCTCTTTCAAGGCCTCGTCGGCAAGGCCGCCCAGACGCACCGGGATCAGCCGGAAACCGGCCCGCAGGTGGCGCCGCCAGGTCAGCACCGTGGCTTCCTGCAGCACCCATTTCGACTTGATCGCATCTTCGCTGAGCAGCAGCACCGCGCCATCGCAGTCGCCCAGCCAGCGCAGCAGCTTGATCGGCCAGCGGTCGCCGGGGTCGAGCAGCTTGCGGTCGAGCAGCACTTCGAAGTCGTCGCCAAGCAGGCGCTCGACCTCGTCGCGGATGTAGCGGGCGTACTTGAGGCGCTTCTTGCGCGGGTCGGCCTCGGCCTCGAAAGGTACGTCGTCGGCGATTTCGACGTCCTTGCAGCTGTGGCTGATGAAGATTCGTGTTCTGGTCATGAGGCCCGGGCGACGGAGCCCACCGGCGCTTGCGTGTGGCGCGCTGCGGCCGATCGGCCGCAGCGCATGGCGCGGTGGTGCGCGTCAATGCGCATCCAGCACCTCCGCTACCTCGGGGTGGCCCGCCTGGCGTGCGATCTCGGCCGCCGTCAGGCCGCGATCGTCGCGCAGCCCGGCCTCGGCGCCACGTGCTTTCAGCGTTTGTACGACGGTCAGGTGTCCCTGGCCGGCCGCCCACATCAAGGCGGTGAGCTGGTGTTCGTAGGGCTCATCGATCGCGACCCCGTTGTCGAGCAGTAGTTTGACCAGCTCGCCGTGGCCCTGTCCTGCCGCATAGACCATCGCGCTGCGGTGCAGGCGGTCGATCGGTTCGGTATGCGCGCCGGCCGCGATCAGCCGCCGCGCGATCTCCAGATGACCGCCGTAGCAGGCCGCCATGAGCGGCGTCACACCTTCGAGCGAGGCGAGGTTTACATCGGTACCGGCCTGCAGCATCGCTTCGGCGAGGGCCTGGTTGCCCTTCTCCGAGGCCATCAGCAGCACGGTCTTGCCGATACGGTTGCGTGAGTTCGGCGCCGCGCCGCGTGCAAGGGCCTGGCTCACCTGTGCCAGGTCGCCCTGCCGTCCGGCCACCAGCAACTGTGCGTTCAGGTTCGGATTGCTGGGCGCCTGCGCGGCGGCCACGCCCGACAGCAGGCACAGGCCGGTCAGCCAGCAGGCCGCGATCCATCGCAGCGTGATTGCCATGGCGAACGTCTCCTTGTGTTGCGGCGGCCCGATCGCGGCACCGCGAACGCGATTGCTTTGTCCAAAATTAGCACTAATCTGGGGTGAGAGGCGACGAGAGTGGCATGGCAGTGTCGCATCCACGACTCGCGCCCGGTAATCGCCCGGCCGCTCACCATGCGCCGATGTTCCCGGCACGGGAAGCGGGTTGACCTTGGGAATGGCCTCGACGATTCGATTACAAGAATGAACGAGGAGACAATCATGGCCCGAGTCAATCGGAGTGGCTGTTCACGCGTGCTCAGCATCGGCGCGGTGCTGGCCCTCGCAGCGCAGGGCGTGCACGCCCAGAGCGAAATACAAGGTGGCGCCGATACCGCCGGGTCGCCGGTTCCGAAGGCGGTTTCGGTCACCCAGGCGCAGCTCGATGGCGGTGATCGCGACGGTGCGAACTTCCTGCTCTCGAACATGAGCTACGCCCAGACGCGCTACTACCCGGCTTCGCAGATCAACAGCAAGAACGTCGCGCAGCTGCGACCGGTGTTCAACTTCCAGACCGCCGTGCTCGAATCGATGGAGACCGCGCCGATCGTGGTCGACGGGGTCATGTACATCACCACCTCCTACAACCACGTCTATGCGCTCGACGCGAAGACCGGCAAGGAGTTCTGGCACTACAAGCACAAGATGGGGCCGGTCACCACCTATTGCTGCGGGCCGAACAACCGTGGCGTGGCGATCATGGGCGATCGCGTCTTCATGGGCACGCTCGACGCGCGGCTGGTGGCGCTGGACGCCAGGACCGGCAAGGTGGTGTGGAACGTCGAGATCGCGGACCCGGAACTGGGGTACTCGGAGACCATGGCGCCGGTCGCGGTTGACGGCAAGATCCTGATCGGCACCAACGGCGGCGAGTACGGCATCCGCGGATTCGTGAAGGCTTTCGACGCTGCCGACGGCAAGCTGCTGTGGACCTTCAACACCATCCCGGAGCAGGGACACGAGGGTGTGTGGGCAGTCAATGACGCGACGGGCCGCAACATGCTCCGCGACATCGCGGCCGAGAAGGCTCAGCTCGCCAGCCACGGCGGCGATTTCTACAAGACCCTCGGCGGCGGCGTGTGGATGGCCCCGGCGGTGGATCGCGAGAGCGGCACGGTGTTCTTCGTGGTCGGCAACCCGAGTCCCGACCTCTACGGTGCGGAGCGGCCGGGGGACAACCTCTACACCGATTCGATCGTCGCCATCGACCTCAAGACCGGCGCCTACAAGTGGCACTACCAGTACGTCGCGCACGATGTCTGGGACCTCGACGCGGTCTCGCCGGTGATCCTCACCGAAGCCCGCGACAAGGCCGGCAAGATGCGCAAGGTGGCGATCCACGGCGGCAAGACCGGCCACGTCTATGTGCATGACCGTGCCACCGGCGAGCTGATCCGCTTCAGCGAGGCGATGGTGCCGCAGGAGAACATGTGGGTGCTGCCGACCAAGGACGGCTCGCGCATGCTGCCGGGTGCCAACGGCGGTGTCGAATGGAGTCCGATGGCGGTCAACCCGACGACCCGGCTTGCCTATGCCGCCAACCTGCACCAGCCGATGACCTACCACGTCGAGGAGGCCAAGTATCCGGGCGGCAAGCTGTGGCTCGGCGGCGCCTTCAAGGTGATCCCGGGCGAGAAGCAGTGGGGACGGCTGGCGGCGGTCAATATCGATACCGGCAAGATCGCCTGGAAGGTTGATACCGAACAGCCGCTTATCGGCGGCGTGCTGGCCACTGCCGGCAACCTGGTGTTCAACGGCGAGGGCAACGGCTACTTCCGCGCCTTCGATGCACACACCGGCAAGAAGCTGTGGCAATACCAGGCCGGGGCGGGCGTGAACGCGCCGGCGGTGTCCTACATGGTGGACGGCAAGCAGTATGTGGCGGTGGCGGCCGGCGGCAACACGCAGATCGACTTCAAGCGGGGCAATTCGGTGATCGTCTTCGCCCTGCCATGAGGGCGGGCCTGACGCGCCTGCTGGCGGCGGGCCTGTGGCTGATTCCGGTAGCGGCGGGTGCGCAATACACGGCCGAGACCTCGGCCACGGCGCCCGCCAAGGCCGCGCTCTGCACGCCCTGCCACGGTGAGGGCGGGCGCTCGAGCACGCCGTTGATCCCGATTCTTGCCGGGCAGACCGCCCGATATCTGTACCTCCAGCTGCGCGACTTCCAGGCCGGCCGGCGCAGCGATCCGCAGATGTCGCCGATGGCGGCCGGCCTCAGCCGCGACGAGATGCACGCGCTGACCGACTGGTTCTCGACGCAGAAGCCGCCGCCGCAGGATTTCGTCGCCGATCCCGAGAAGGCCCGGCTGGGCAAGCAGAAGGCCGAGGAGACGCTGTGCACCATGTGCCACCTCGGCGGCTTTTCCGGGCAGAACGAGATCCCCCGCGTCGCAGGCCAGAATCCGGCCTATGTGATCAAGCAGTTGCAGGACTTCAAGGCCGAGCGCCGCACCAATGACGCCGGCAACATGACCGCGGTTGCGCGCACCCTGTCGGATGCCGATATCGAGAACCTGGCGAACTACATCGCCGGGCTCTGAGCAGGCCCCGCCCTCGGCACGGTTTCGGCCGGCCGGCCGCGGGCGTAACATCGCGTCATGACAGTACGCTGCCTGCTTTCAATGATATGGGCATGTGCGTTGCTGCTTGTCCCTTCATCGGGCAGCGGGGCGCAGGCGCCATTACAGATCGACAGTGCGCTGTTGGCGGTGAATGCAAGCGTCAGCCTGAGCGCGATCGAGATGCGACTCAAGCGCAGCATCGACGATGGCCAGCGGGCCGGCTCGCGTCCGAGCGGCGTTGCCGGTCTCGAAATCAGCTACCGAACGGACGTGCCGCGCCTTGCGCTGGCGGCGCGTGGCGCGGAGCTGCTGGTGACTGTGCCGGTGCGGCTCGCACTGCTTGTCGGACGAACCGCTTCGCGATTCGACAGGCTGGCGCTCGACGCGATGCTCGGCATGATCGGTCGGTCGGGCTGTGCGTCGATGGTGGTGCACACCGAAACCTTCGTTCGCCTGTCGGTGCGGGACCACAAGCTGGCCGCGACGGTGCGTCAGGGCGAGGCCCGCGGGGACGGCTGTGCCGCCATGCTGGCGGGGCTTGGTGTGCCGGTGAATGCCTTGCTGCGCGACACGATCGGCGCGCCGGTACGCTCCGCGATCGAGTCGGCGCTCGCGCCGGCGCGGCTGGCCGCCCTGGTGGCAAGTTTCCAGGCGCAGGCCATCGCCCGCTTTTCCAGTCCCCAGGCACTGCCGCTGGAAGGCAGCGCACTGGCGCTCGATATCGACCCGACGATGCTGCTCGACAGCGTGGTGGTGGAGCCCGCGGCGCTGCGCATCGGCCTGCGTGCGGCCGTGTCGCCGCAGCTCGTCTTCGATGGCATTTCGCGGACCCCGGGTCCGGCGGCCGGCAGACGCGGTTTCGCCGTGCCGCTCGAACTCGTGATACCGCTCGGCGCCGAACCGGGGCGAGGCAAAGGCAAGGCGCTGGACATGACGATGCCCGGCGGTGCCGGACGCTTGCGGCTGTCGCGGGTCGATGTGCCCGCCGGGTTGGTGCGCCTCGATCTGCTGAACGGGACGGGCGAGCACGTCCTGCTTTACTTTGCGCTGCAGGATCAGCCGGCGGCCCGCCCGGTGCTCGATGGCACGCTCGACGAGCTGTTGTCGGAGGCCGCCGCGTGGCTGGCGGATCCGGCCAGCTGGCCGGCCGAGGCGCGGGGCGACAGTGCTCGCCTGGCACAGCAGGTGACGATGTTCAGAGGCGCGCTGACCGATGCGATGACGCAGCTCGACGACATCCCGCTGCGCCCGGGGCTGTCGTTCTCGCTGCGGCAGCCGCAGATCCGTCTCGGCAGCGGTCGCTACGAGAAGGGGATGATCCGCATCCCCGCGGAGCTGTCGGGTTTTGCCACGGTGGACATGGTCGTCGATTGATTGCCGGGATCTTTACCGGGATGGGGAGACAGGTACATGAAGGGGTTTCACTGGCTGGCCGACCTTCTGTTCGGCTTCGACTATTTCGTGTCCTATGCGCATGCGGACGGACAGAACTACGCGCGCGAGCTCACCCGTCGGCTCGAGGCGCTGGGCTTCTCGGTGTTCCTCGACGAACGCGTCTATGTGGCCGGCGACGATCTGCACAGTGCCACGCGGCGGCGCATCCGCATGAGCAAGAAGCTGGTGGTCATCGTCCGCGAGCATGCACTGCGGTCGGAATGGGTGGGCCGCGAGATCGAGGTGGCGCTGGCGGGGGGGCGTGCGCCGATCGCCATCGACATCAACGGCACGCTCGCCGCCGCACCGGCGGACAATCCGCTCAAGCGCGCGTTGAGCGACAAGATCTTCATCGCCGAGACACTCGAGGATTCCGACGGCGAACCGGCTGCCGAGGTCGTCATGAAACTCGCCCGCAGCTTCGAGGCCACCCGCCAGCAGACGCTGCGGGTCCGTGCGCTGGCATCCGCAACCGTCGTTTTCGCGGTGGTGGCGTTGTTGGCGCTCTGGCAGTATCGTGAAGCGAAGGCGAACGCGATCGAGTTCTACACCCTGTGCGTGGAAACCCGGAAGCAGGTCACCGACGGCATCGCCAAGCTTCAGAACCTCGGTCGGCAATCGGAGTTCGGGCGGCTCGTTTCGGGGATTGCCGAAAAGGTTGCCGCGCTGCCGGACCCGGCCACGCTCCAGTGTGGCAAGGACCCGCGCTGAATCGCATCGCCGCAGGTTCACAGGCGCAACGGGCATCGGCCATGGGCATCGAGATTTCCGAAGCGGGTTTCAGCCCGCAGATGTACAGCGCGTTTTCAGACAAGCTGCGCGACAATCTCGCGGCGCTCCGCCAGGTGCTGGCGCGGCCGGGCTTCGGCGTGGGAGCGGCCTCGCTCGGCGCCGAACTCGAGCTGTACATCATCGACGCCGACGGCCGGCCGCTGTCGGTCAATCAGCAGATCCTCGACGCCGCGGGCGACCCCCAGCTCACCCTCGAGCTCAACCGCTACAACCTCGAATACAACCTCTCGGCGCATCGCCTGTCGGCAGGGGCTTTCGACGCGACCGAGCGGGAGATCCTCGACAAGCTCGCCGAGCTGCGCACATGTGCCGCTGCCCTGGGTGGGCGCATCGTGACGATCGGCATCCTGCCCACACTTGGCCCCGACGATTTCGGTCCCGGCTCGGTCTCCGCGCGCAAGCGCTACCGGGTACTGGCCGACAGCCTCAGGCAGAGCCGTGGCGCGCAGTTCGAAGTGAACATCGACGGACGCGATCCGCTGCGGCTCAGCATGGACGACGTGACCCTCGAGGGGGCCAACACCTCGTTCCAGATTCACTACCGGGTGGCCCCGCAGGACTACGCCGCGACCTTCAACGCGGTGCAGCTGGTAACCCCGCTGGTGCTCGCGATCTCGGTCAACTCGCCGGGCCTGTTCGGCCACGAGTTGTGGCAGGAAACCCGGGTGCCGCTGTTCAAGCAGTCGATCGACACCCGCATCAAGGACCGCTATCGCTGGCACCAGAGCCCGCGCGTGGGCTTTGGCAACGGCTGGGTGCGTGAAGGGGCCTTCGAGCTGTTTGCCGAATCGGTGCTGCTCTACCCGCCCTTCTTCCCGATCTGCGGCGAGCACCTGCCGCTCGACGAAGTCGCGCAAGGACATGCCCCGGCGCTCGAAGAGCTGCGCCTGCACCAGAGCTCGGTATGGCTATGGAACCGTCCGGTCTACGACGCCGCCGACGGCGGCCATCTGCGCATCGAGATGCGTGCCCTGCCGGCCGGCCCCACGGCGGTCGACATGGTCGCAGGCGCGGCGCTGTTCATCGGCCTCGCCGAAGGACTGCGCCCGCGAATCGACAGCCTGCTGCCGGCGCTGCCCTTCGCGCTGGCCGAATACAACTTCTACCGCGCCGCCCAGGACGGACTTGCCGCCCGGCTGGTGTGGCCTGACCCCGCGCAGACCGGCTGCGGCGAGTGCGCGGTGACCGAGCTGCTGGCGCGGATGCTGCCACTCGCGCATGACGGGCTGTGCTCGATCGGGGTCGGCGCGGCCGAGGCAGACCGCCATCTCGCCATCATCGAACGGCGTCTCGTCGCGCGCCAGACCGGGGCGAGCTGGCAGCGCGACATGCTGCGCCGGCTCGGTACACGCCTCGACCGCAACCGGGCCGCTCATGCAATGCTGGACCGCTATTACAATCTGAGCCTGTCGAACCTTCCGGTCGGCGAATGGAACTGAACACCATGCAGTCATCTGCAAGCATCGAGGGCGAGGCCGCCCACCTCGTCGCCGGCTTTCACTACCTCGAAGACCCCGCGCCCGAATCGCTCGGCGAAACCCCCGAAGCCTTGCTGGCTGCGCTACCCGGGCCGACGCTCATCTACCTGAATGGCGAGGATCCCCGTCGCACCCGTGCCCTGGTGACCCTGCTGCACGGCAACGAGCCTTCGGGTCTGCGTGCGCTGCACCGCTGGCTGCGCGGCGGCGTGCGCCCGCAGGTCAATATCGTGTGCCTCATCGCGTCGACCGAAGCGGCACGGATGACGCCGCTGTTCAGCCATCGTGTGGTGCCCGGGCGACGTGACCTGAACCGCTGCTTCCGCGCACCTTTCGACATCGACGCCGAGGGCCTGCTGGCGCAGCGCATCCTCGCGGTGCTGACCCGATACCAGCCCGAGTCGGTGATCGACATCCACAATACCTCGGGCTCGGGCCCCTCCTTCGCGGTGTCGATCAACGCCGACGCCCGTCATCTCGCGCTGACCACCCTGTTTACCCGCCGCATGGTGCTCACCGACCTGCGCCTCGGTTCGCTCATGGAGATCAGCGAGCACATGGTGCCGATGGTCACCATCGAGTGCGGCGGGCGCCTCGACGATGCCGCTCACAGCCTGGCCTGGGCAGGCATCGACCACTATTTCCGCCGCGCCGAGGTGCTGCACGACGAGCGCGCCGAGATACCGGTCGAGGTCATGCAGAACCCGGTGCGCCTGGAGCTCACCGCTTGCTGCACGCTGGCCTATGCCGACGCGCCGCAGGACGACGTGCACCTGACGCTGCGGCCGGGCATTGAGCACTACAACTTCGGCGTCACCCCGGCAGGCACCGAGCTCGGCTGGGTACGCGGCGCGGCGCTCGGCGAGCTGTTCGTGGCCCGCAACAATGCCCGCACCTGCCTGCTGCGGGATCTGCTGGTGCTCGACCAGGGGGTCCTGCGGACCCGCCAGCCGCTCAAGCTGTTCATGATCACCGGCAATGCCGACATCGCGAAATCCGACTGCCTGTTCTACGCGGTGCAGGCCGATGGCCGCGAGCTGGTGCCGGGCGATAGCGCCGATGGACCCGACAACGCGCCCTGATTCCGCTACGGGCCGTGGCGCGCCGGGCCGCGGATGCTCAGACCGCCTGCTCCTGCACGGGTAGCGCGAGCGACCAGACCCGCGACAGCTCGGCCACCGCAGCGCGGATGACGGGATCGTTCGCGCGGGTCCTGAGGTGTGCGAAGCGCAGGCTCACGGTTGGCAGTTCGAGCGGCAGCGCGTAGATCGGTGCCGATTTTGCGGCCTCCTCGATATCGACCCGGCGCAGGATGCCCAGGCCCACCCCGCCAGCCACCATGGTCCGCAGTGCGTCGTCCTGGTTGGCCATCACGGTTTTCACCGGTGCGCAGTCGTGGGCCTCGAACAAGGCGCGCATGACCCCGTAGTATGCGCAGTCCGGCGAGGTGAATACCCAGGGGTGACGCGCCAACGCATGGATGTCCGCCGGACCGATG
The DNA here is from genome assembly GCF_009800965.1 of Cognatazoarcus halotolerans. Taxonomy (GTDB): domain Bacteria; phylum Pseudomonadota; class Gammaproteobacteria; order Burkholderiales; family Rhodocyclaceae; genus Cognatazoarcus; species Cognatazoarcus halotolerans. The sequence goes on from NZ_WUAF01000007.1 coordinate 17,583, forward strand.
CTCTCGCGCATGCGCTCCGGGACGGCCACCGCAAGTTCCTCTTCGCACAGTACGTAGGATTCGAGGAGGGGATCGTCGCACTCGCCGCTGACGAAGGACGCGTCGAGCTTGCCCACCCGCAGGGCCGGGATGTTGGCACCGGTGCTGCCCGCGTGGAACTCGATCTCGAGCCGTGGATGGCGCTCGCTGAGCCCACCCTGCAGCTCGAGCAGGCGCAGGAAGCAGGCATCGGTGTTGAGACCGATGCGCAGCGTGCCGATCAGTTCGTCCTTGATCGACCGGGCGTGCTGCAGAAAATCGCCCGCCGCGGCCAGCGCCTGACGAGCGCGATCGAGCAGCAGGGCGCCGGCGGGGGTGAGCTGCATGCCGCGCGGCGTGCGCTCGAACAGCGTCACGCCGAGTTCTTCCTCGAGCGCCTTGATGTGCGCGCTGATCGCCGGCTGGCTGGTGAACAGGCGCTCCGATGCGCGGGTGAGGTGTTGCTCCTCGGCCACCGTGACGAAGGTTCTGAGGTGATACAGCTCCATGGCGAATTCTCCGCTTGCGCTTCCCGGTGATCAGTAAAGCGCAGATGCGCGAACGACGCCATCACAATTCCTGAACGCTCGAATCCGCTAAAACGATTGGAAGGATTCGCCGCCGGCAGCCAGTCTTCAGCCATCGAACCGCTGACTGAAGGAGACGCACCATGGCCCAGTTCATCCACTCCGTACACCATCCCGTCCCGGCCCTGCGCAGCCTGCGCCCGGCCCGCCTGGGCAGCGCGATCGCCTCGATGGTCCGCACCTGGCTGGCGCGTGACCGCCAGCGCCGCGAGCTGCGCGAGCTCGACGATGCGATCCTGCGCGACGTAGGCATCAGTCGTGCCCAGGCCAGTTTTTCCGCCGACAAGCCCTTCTGGCGGCCATGAAGCTTCGCGCCGGTACGGGCTCCGCGCGCAAACGTGGCACCATCGCTGCGGGCCGGCGAGAGCCGCAACGACGCGAGGGAGCGCAAGAATGGATTTTCAGGCAGTACTCGACGAGATCGTCGCGACACTCGAACCCGAACTCGGCGCCGGCACGGTGGCCAGCTACATCCCCGCGCTGGCGCGAGTCTCGCCGCGCCAGCTGGGCATTGCCCTGCGCACCCGCGCGGGCGAGGAGTTCTGTGCCGGTGATGCCGCCACCCGGTTCTCGATCCAGAGCATCTCCAAGCTCTTTTCGCTGACCCTGGCAATGCGCCACGTCGGCGATGACCTGTGGCAGCGCATCGGCCGCGAGCCCTCGGGCAACCCCTTCAACTCACTGGTGCAGCTCGAATCCGAGCAGGGCAAGCCGCGCAACCCCTTCATCAACGCCGGCGCGATCGCGGTGGCCGACCGGCTGGTGACGCATTGTGCGAATGCCCGCGCGGATGTGCTGACGCTGCTCTCCGGTCTGTGTGGCGAGGCAGTGGGTTTCGACGAGGAAGTGGCCGCCTCGGAAGCTGCCACCGGCTTTCGCAACGTCGCGCTGGCCAACTTCATGAAGAGCTTCGGCAAGATCGACAACGACGTGGCGGCGGTGCTGGACCTCTATTTTCACCAGTGCTCGGCGGCGATGAGCTGCGTCCAGCTGGCCCGCGCCACCGGCTACCTGTGCCGCGACGGCGCGCATCCGCTCGGCGGCGCCGAGGTGGTCAGCGAGCGGCAGGCGCGCCGACTCAACGCACTGATGCTGACCTGCGGCACCTACGACGCGGCCGGCGAGTTCGCCTTTCGAATCGGCATGCCGTGCAAGAGCGGCGTCGGCGGCGGCATCGTCGCGGTGGTGCCGGACACCCTCAGCCTGTGCGTGTGGTCGCCAGGTCTGGACGAAACAGGCAACTCGCTGCTCGGCATGAAGGCGCTGGAGCTGTTCGTCGCGCGCACCGGGCTGTCAGTGTTCTGAGTCGCTGCCTCAGAACGACATGCCGGTCAGCGTGCTGTAATACATCAGGTAGCCGGCAACGGCACACAACGCCGCCACCGCACAGAGCAACGCGTCGACCAGGTCGGCGGCGGCCGGCAGTTGCCGCGAAGACCGCCCCTCGTTCACCGCGCTCATTGTGCCGCCACCTGTTCCGGATGGCGGTTGTGCAAGGTGTCGAGCAAGGCACGCGCCTCGGCACGACGGCCGGCATCGGCATCCTCGCGGCCGGGGCGCGGCGGCGCCTCGAGCGCCCGGCGCAGATGCTCGGCGGCCTTGGCGTATTCGCCCTGGTCGGCCAGCAGGTCACCGTAGAAGTAGTTGGCGTCGATGCCGTTGGGATTCTTGGCGAGGGCCGTCTCGAGATAGCCGCGGGCCTTGTCCTTGCTGCCGAAGCCGATTGGCCAGCCCGGCACCTTGGCGTAGAGGCTGCCGAGGCTGGTGTAAACCGAGCCGTTGAGGGTGTCAGGGTCGATCTTCTCCGCGGCGAGCAGCAGGTCGCGCGCCTGCTTGACCGCCGACAGCGCGCCGAGGCCGCCGTTGGCCTTGGCGTAGCTGGCCAGCACGATTGCTTCCCACACCTTCGGCTGCGCCGCATCCGGCGCGCCGGCGGCCAGCCTGGCGGCATCGTCGGCGAGGGCCTTGAAGGCGGCCTCCTGCTCGCCGCCCGGCGTCTGGTAGGTGATCTTTGCCCAGCGGTGCGCAATCCCGGCGACCTCCGGGCTCATCGGCGCGCTGGCGGCAAAGGCGCCGGCGCTCAGCGCGGTGCAGAAAATGGCTGCGAACAGACGTCTCATTGCAGGGTCTCCTAGTTGGATTCGATGGACTCGACAAGCGGGCCACGGGTGAAAGGCCGCATCCGGCGGGCCTGGCGGACCAGCGCGCCATCGATCAGCCGGGGCAGGACGGCATTGATGCGGACGAAGAGCTTTTCCGGCCAGCCGAGGTAGGTATCGGCGCGCTTGCCGCGTACCGCGGCGAGCACCTGCTCGGCGACGCGCTCGGGGTTGTCCTGGTTCATCCCCAGCGCCTCGGCCATGCGTGCCACGGGGGCACGGTTGAAGCCGGTCCGGGTGTAGCGCGGTGCCACGTAGTGGACTTTGACCGGACCGTCGGCGAGCTCGCGCCGCAGCGCTTCCGAGTAGCCACGCAGCGCGAACTTGCTTGCCGAATAGCTGGCGAAGCAGGGAAAACCGATCGAACCGAAGATCGAGCCGACATTGACGATGCGGGCCTCGGGACGCGATTTCAGATGGGGCAGCAAAGCCTGGATCAGCTGGATGGGCGCCACCACGTTGGTTGCGAACAGCTGCGCGGTGCCGCCCGCCGTCTCGGCTTCGGCGTCGCCGAAGTACTGCACGCCGGCACAGTTGACCAGCATGTCCACCGCGCCGAAGGCTGCGATCGCCTGCCCCGCGATGCGTGCCGGATCGTCCTTGACGAGGTCTGCGAGCAGCACCACGGCCGCGCCGCCCGCGCCTTCCACGGCCTTGGCCACCCCGGCCATGGCCGTGGCGTTGCGACCGACGAGGATCAGCCGCGCACCCTGGCGGGCGAAAGCGGTGGCGATGGCGCTGCCGATGCCACCGCTCGCTCCGGTAACCAGAACCACCGGCGCGCTCATGCCACACCTCCTGCCGGCACGCTGCGGATCACGTCACCGTAGAGTCGGAAGAAGCGTCCGGCCGCGTGGATCAGCGCGTCGCGATCGGCCGGGTCGTCCAGGCGGTTGATCAGGTCGCGGAAATGGCCCATGTGGGAGACATCGAGGCTGCCGTGGCTGCTCAGGTAGCTGAAGGCCCGCGGCGGCAGGTCGAGGCAGTTCTGCAGGGTTTGGGCCACCTCGGTGGCGAGCGCCACGCTGGTCCCTTCGAGCACGTACACCATGCCGAAGAAGCCAACCGGGTTGCCGCGCTGGACCACGTCGTAGGCGTAGGCCACCATCACTTCGGTCTCGAAATTCGGTGTGCCGTCGCGCACCGCCGCGGCGTCGCCGCCAGCCGCGGCGATATCGTTGAGGATCCACTCCTGGTGACCGAGCTCCTCTTCGATGTAATGCGCCACCGCCTCGCGCAGCCACTCCAGGCGCGGTGGCAGGCGGGCGCCGCAGGCCATCAGCAGCGGCACGGTGTGGCGTACGTGGTGGTAGGCGCGTTCGAGGAAGGCGCGGTACTGGCCGCGATTCACCTTGCCGGCGAGCGCGTCGACGATGATCGGCGCTTCCAGCAGGCGGGCTCGCGCCCCGGCGCTGGTGTGCACCAGTTGGTCAAAGAATTCCATGGGATTCCCTTTCGTGGCGTTGTTCAATCCGTGTTCGATAGGCGGCGGCAATCGCTTCGCGGCGCAGTCGGCCGTTCTGGGTGAGCTGTCCGTTGGCCGGCGTGAACGGCGTCCCCGCGCGCAGCCATGCGCCGACGCGGGCGTAGTCGGGCAAACCACGGTTGGCTGCGGCAACCGCCTCCGCCAGCGCCGCATCGTCGGCCCCCGGGCGCGCCACCAGCACGGCGGTATTGACCGCGCTGGCCTCGCCGAACACCGCGGCCTGGGCAATCGCAGGTTCGAGCAGCAGTTCGCCCTCGACCCATTCCGGCGAGACGTTGCGACCGAAGGCGGTGATGAAGACGTTGCGCCGACGACCCCTCAGGTAGAGCCTGCCATCCGCATCGAGTCGCCCGATGTCGCCGGTGTCGACCCACGCGTCGCTGGTGCGCGGCGCCTCGCCGAGGTAGCCGAGGAAGCCCGCACCGCGCACGCTGACCCCGCCGTCACTGGCGATTCTCAGCTCGGCATGCGGCAGGACGCGGCCGACGCTGCCGGGCTGCGCATCGCCGGGACGATTGAGCGCCACCACCGAGGCGCACTCCGACAGGCCGTAGCCTTCGCAGGCTGGCAGCCCGAGCGCCTGTGCGGCAGCGAGCAGGCGTGGCGAGACCCGCGCACCGCCGACTGCCAGGTAGCGCAATTGCGCCGGCAGCGCCGCACCGGCACGCCGCGCTGCGACCAGCGCCAGCAGCAGTTGCGGCACCAGGATGGCACTGCTGGCGCGCGCCGCGGCGAGGGCGCCGAGCATGCGGATCGGGTCGCCCCCGGAGCTGCCCTGCAGCCCCACCTCCGCGGACGGCAGCAGCACCGTGGTCGCGCCGGCCAGCAGCGGCACATACAGACCGCCGACGTTCTCGAGCAAGGTGGACAAGGGCAGCAGCGCGAGGTGACGGTCGTCTGTCGTCGCCGCGCAGGCCTCGCACAATGACACCGCCACCGCCTCGATCGCCTCTCGCCCGAGGCAGACACCCTTGGGCGCGCCGGTGCTGCCCGAGGTGAAGGTGATCTTGAGGGTACCGGGCGGAAGCGCCACCGCCGCACCAGCCAGGCGGATGACGCTCAGGCTGTCGAGGAAGGGCGTGGCAGCGCCTGCGCCGGGCAGCCCGGCAAGCAGCGCAGGCCGGTCGGTGAGCAGCAGATCCACCCCGGCACGTTCTATCGCGTGGCCAAGCTGGGTAGCGCTGAAAAAGGTCGGCAATGGCACGATCGGCACGCCGGCCGACAAGGCCGCGAGATCGGCCAGCGCCCAGTCGATGCCGTTGTCGGCGAGCAGGCCGATGGTGCGGGCACCGCTGTTGCGGAGGCTTGCGGCCAGCGAGGCGACGCGGGTGGCGAGTTCGCGGTAGGCGATACGCCGGGTCCGATCCTCGAGGGCCGGCGTGTCGGGCCTCTGCGCGGCATGGCGGGCGATGGCGGAGATCACGCGGCTCATGCCGGCAGGTCTCTTGTGGCCCGCGAGGTCAGCGCCAGGAAGCCCTCGCCGACGTTGCCGCACAGCACTCGCGGCGAGTGTGCGTAGTAGCTGCCCCAGTGCTCTCGCTCGGCCTCGTCGAGGCGGGTCGGCTCGGCCGGGCCAAGCTCGCGCGGCGCCAGCCCGAGGCGCGAGAAGGCATTGCGTAGCGCGATCGTGCCGGTGAACACTACCCAGGCCTGACCTTCCCGGTGCAGCATTGCGGTGAGCCGGACGATCAGGTTGCGAAACGCACCTGCACCGCTGCCCGCGAACTGTCCTACCTCGATGATTTGCCTGCGCGTGACCGACGCGTCGCAGGCCGCGCCGATCGCTGCTTCGACCGGCACATCGAGGTAGCGCTCGAGAAACAGGGGGTGGGATTCGGCGTGGCGCAGTCCGCAGGCGGCCAGCGGCACGCCGTCATCGCCCTGCAGCGCAAGCAGCCGCGGCATGAACTGCACCACCCGTGCCTGGTAGGCACGCTCGAAACGTTCGCGGATCATCGCCTCGACCGTGCCGCGGGCTGCACCATGGCGTTCCACCAGGCTCAGCGCATTGTGGCCGGGATCGTCAGGCCCGCGGGCGCGCCCTTCAAAGGGCGGAAAGGGGTACCGATCGAGTTGCGATCGCAGCAGCGATCCGAGTGGCAGTGGATTGAGCGACACGGTGGTGCCTCCGGGGAAACGGGGTCAGGCGGCATGAAAGACCGCAATGACGTCCCCTTAGGCAAGCGCGATGCCAGCTCCCCGGAGTGCCGCGATATTTATCGCATCATGTTGATAACAAAAGACAAGGCAGGAATCCGTGCGGCAGCCGCACCGCTTGCGGGAGACTGCAAGGATTTGCAGTGCTGCAAGAATGGTGGACAGTTTCTGCAGCCTGGCGGCTGCGCTCATTCCTGCGTCGGAGCCTGTCCGTCGGGGACTTGCGGCTCGCCGGTACGCGCGGCGAGCTCGCGGATCAGCTCGCCCAGTCTGATCGTGCGCGGGTCGTCGTCACCGTGATTTGCCACGCGGATGTCGTGGGCGGTCCGCAGGTAGGGAATTGCCAGGGCATCGGCGCCCCGCAGCATGAACAGCGTGGCAAGGCAGAAGGCCAGATCGCCGCGCTCGGGATGTCCGGCAGGCAGACCGGATTCAAGCACTTGTGCGATCCCGCGAAGCATTTCCGCCGCCGGATCGGGTTTGCCGACGAGGGTCAGCATCAGCAGGCAGTAGCGCAGTTTCTGGCGTGCGCCGGGAAGGGCCGGTGGCCTGGCCGTGGTCCACACCGCGAGTGCCTTGCCGAGCAGCGCTTCCGCGCCCGCACGGTCCCGTAGACGGCCTCGCAGCACGGCGAGATCGCAATACACCTCGCCCTCGAGAGCACTGCGCTGCGCAAGCGCGAGCTCCGCGGGCAGTCGTGCCAAGGTCTCGCGCAGCATCGCTTCCGACTCTTCGGCGTGCCCTTCGTCTGCCAGCTGCGAGGCAGCGGCCCGCATCTGGACCGCCTGCATCCAGCTGAACACCTGCCGATCGACCGGCGCCGCGTCCGTTGGTGGCAGCACCCCTGCCTCGTACATCCGGGTGAACATGTGCCTGGCCGCGGCGAGCGCTGCCTGATCGACCGTCTTCTGAAGAAAATGCACCTCGATCAGTTTGAGCAATGCGCGTGCGCGGTGATTGGCGCGCGTGCGCAGCGGCGAGTTCACGAGGCACCGCCCCTCAGCCTCCGACCAGTGCTCGGAGAGCCTGAAGAGGCGTGTCAGGAAGGAGGCATGCAGTTCCCCGGCAATGCCGACCTCGAGATGGATTACATATTCGAGTTCGAGGAAGAACACCGCGAAGACATCGATCGGCAGCAGATGTGCTTCGTGTAGCCGGAAGATCTGTCGCATGCCTTGTGCATAGGCATCGATGTGACGCAGTGACAGTGCCGCGAAGCCGCCGGCGGTGGCGCGCGCCAGCCGCAGCGTGTGCATCCTCCAGATGGTCTGCTGGTAGCGCTCGGTCGCGCCCGCATTGCGTGCCAGCAGCGCGATCAGCGCGCGCTCGAGCTGGTCGTGGAGGCGGTAGTGTTCGCCATCGCCGGCCCGCACGAAGAGGGCGTCGCGCGCCACCAGGCTGTCGAAATCGGAAATCGCGAATCCGCTCACGAGATGTTCGGTGACCAGCGCTTCGAACAGCCGGCGGTCGAACCAGCCGGTCAGTGCGATGACGTGGATCGCCTGTTTCAGTGCCGGTGGGACGCTGCGCAGGAAGGTTTCGAAGATGTTCTTCGCGTGGCGCGCGGCCGATCGCTCGTTCAACGGTCGCCTGCGCTCGCGTATTTCCTCGATGCACAGGCGCAGGCGCAGCGGCGAGTAGCGATCCGCGCCGGGGCTCGCCGCATCGTCCCGCGAGACGGTCAGAATCTGCGCGGCCGAGGCCCGCAGGGCCTGCGCTGCGGCAGTCTCGCCGGCGGCGTCGAGCAGGCTGTCCGCCTGCCTGACGAGCGCCTGCGCCGCGGCAGCGTCCAGCCCGGTCAGGGGCACCTGGCGGATCAGCTCATCCCACGAACCGGTCGCATCCTCATCGTCGAACAGCTCGTGCCAGCGCAGGCGCTCGCGGCCGAAGGTGACGAAGCGGATTGCCGCACCAGGCGCCGGATCGGCAAACATCAGGAAGCGCAGCAGGGTCTCGAGCGCCCGTTCTGCCGGCGTCGCTTCGGCGATCGCCTGCGGGTCGGCCTGAATTCGGTCGAGCGCGTCGATCGCGATCAGCAGCGGCACCCCCTTTCCGGCAAAAGCGATCAGATCGGCGGCGAGAACCTCCGGGGCGATCGCGAGCATCGTCTCCAGGTTCGCCTTGGCCGGATCGAAGCCCTCGCGCTTGAGCCGCTTGCGTGCGGCGTGCTTCTTGAACGCCTGGGCCAGCTTGATCAGTAGCTGGGCGCTCTTGAGCGATCTTGCGAGATCGGCGGCCCCTTCGGCGAGATCCTTGAATACCTCTGCATCGAAGGTCGCATCGAGGTATTCGGCGAGTCCCTTGTCGCTGCCGATCCCGGCAAGCCGCTCGATCGGCTCCGCGCGGGCGCCCAGGGAGCTGAGCAGGGTCGGGAGCGAGATCACCACGCCGGGCATGACGAAGCGGGTGAAATAGCTCACGTAGTACAGATCGAAGAGCGGTGTCGGCACCGTCGCCCGCCGCAACGCGAAGCGCAGCGACCAGAGCGCATCCGGTGCGCTGGTCCGCGGATCGAAGCTGTCGACGTCGAAGCTGGCGGTCGCCAGCCGCGAGGACTCCTTCGGTGCCGCCGTGGCGGCAAACTGCGCCAGCAGCGAGGACTTGCCGATGCCGGGCGGTCCGACGAAATGCAGCAGCCATGTCCTGTCGGGTGCTGACCCGAGTGCTGCACGGTAGTCGCGCAGCTGCCCCAACGCATCCGCGTAACCGGCAAACAGCGCCAGGCCCCGGCTTGGGGCCTGGCCTGCATCGACCGGGCGGTGAGGGTTGATCGGCATCGGCTGTTCGGCTCAGCTGTCAGGGCGACGCGGGTGTGTCGGGTTCATGCCGGCGAGCCATGTCGGGCAGGGCCGCCGCCGTGCTTTCAAGATAGTCCATCCCGCGGCCCGCCGCGCCCTCACGGCGTGGCTGCCTGCCGCGGGCAGGGCGGGCCGTCGTCGAGGCGCATCACTTCGCTGACACGCCGGTCGAGCAGGCAGCTCGACACATAGCCGATGGCGCCCGGCGTGGCGCTGACGAAGCGGATCATCGCTTCCTGCGAAGCCACCACGTAGGGCGGCAGTTCGCCATGGAAATACTGATCGCGCCAGTAGTCGTCGAGCTCTTCCGGGGTGTTGCGCAGGACCGCACCGGAAAATGCCCGCCGCAAGGGGTCGCCGGCCGGCAGGTTGACCGGGGCAATGCGCGTGCCGTCCGGCCAGAAGTGTTTCTTGCGCTTGAAGATCGCCGCCAGCTCGCGTCGGTCGACCGTTCCGCCATGGGCATTGCGGGCGACGATCACGGCGATGCCGTCGCCGCTGTCGGCATGTCCGGCGCCGTGCCAGCAAAACAGCAACATGGCGGCGGCACGGAGCACGATGGCGAGGCGCACCGGCGGCACCTCAGAACAGCACGCTGACCGAAGCCAGCACGCCCTGCGACACGCCGTCGGGCAGACGGCTGCCACGCAGCCATTCGGCCTTGAGCGAGATCGCGCGGGCGTAGCGGTAGTTGAGCCCGAGCACCGCGATGCGGCTGGCCGCTCCGCTGCCGGCAACCCGCAGGCTCTCGATGCGCCCCACTCCATAGAGGCGCCCGCCGAGCGGCATCACCGCCTGCAGGAAGCCGCCCTTCTCAACCTGCTCCGCCCCCTCGCTGGAGTCGCGATAGACCGCTTCGCCGCTCAGCTCCCGGCCTGCCCGGCGCCACATGAAATCGAGCCCGAAGAGGTGTTTCCGCTCATCGCGGCGGCCTTCCTGCTCGAAACCGGCGAGCGACAGCCCGATCTGCAATGCCGAATCGAGCGGAACGTTGAGGCGCAGCCCGCGGGCCTCGCTGAACGGATCCTCGGCGGGCTTGCGGCGCCACTCCGTCCCGAGTGCCTGGAACACCGCGTATTCCACCTCGCGGTCCGCGATCGGCAGCGTGCCGAACAGCATCGCGCCGGTGGCGGTGCCGGGGAATACCGCATCGGTGACCAGCGGGCGCGAAGTGGTCCACACCAGCGGATCGGCGTGGATCTGGTTCCAGCGTCCGATCGGCGTCAGGAACTTGCCGGCCCGCACGGTGATGGCGTCGCTGAAGGCATAGTCGCCGTAGAAGCGCTCGAGGGCCAGGAAGCGCTCGTCCTCGACCCGTGGGCGCCGGGTCGCGAAGGCATCCTCGAGGTCGGCCTCGGTGAAGAACCTGAAGCGTCCGCTGCCCTGCCACCACAGCATCAGGCTCAGGTGGCTGAAGGCCGCGCGCGGGTCGGCCCTGTCGGTGTCCTCGGCACGCGCCGTGGCATAGCCGCCCAGCGTGAAGCCGCTGTCGCCGAGCGCCAGGCCGCGGCCCAGCTCGTAGCCGCCGAGGCGCAGCACGTCGTCGGGCTGGCCGGCGATCGCCGGCCGCAAGACGCAGGCGAGCAGCAGCAGGCACGGCAGCGCCAGGCGTTTTGCGTATACTCGAAAGCCCATCTGAGTGCAGCCCCCTTACTTGATGCGTCGCCTTCCATCGTGACGATCCGCAAGACCCTGCTCGGCGCCTTCCTGCTGGTCGCGCTGGCGCCCGCCATCCTTCTGGCGGGGCTCGCATTTGTCAAGGCACGCGCGGCGCTGCAGTCGGAAATCGAACACAGCCTCGCCACCCAGGCGGAGGCGATCTCGGCGGAAATGGACAGGGTCCTGTTCGAGCGGCTGCAGAACGCGGTGGTGTGGAGCCAGCTCGACGTGATGCAGGATCTGCAGGTGCAGGACGTCGATCGGCGTCTGTCGAGCTTTCTGTCGCGGGTCGCCGAAGGCTATGGTGGCGTCTATCGCGACCTCTCGGCGCTCGACGCGGCTGGTGAGGTGGTGGCCAGCAGCGCGCCGGCAGCGCTCGGGACGCGGTTTGCCCCGGCCGTGCCGTGGCAGCGTTTCAGCGTTGCGGGCGTGCGGGTCAGTCTTGCGCTGCCGGAGTTTTCGGCCGACGGCGAATCCGGCAGCGTGGTGTTGCGCACGCCGGTGCGTTCGCATTTCGGCGACGCGACGCTTGGCGAGCTGCTGCTGCGGGTGGACTGGAAGCAGTTCGACGCTTTGCTGGACAGGGCCGCGGGCGGCGGTCGGAGTGCCGCGGTGGTGGACGCGGAGGGCCGCATGGTGGCGGCCTCGCGCAGTCTGCGCGAGCGCGGCATGTTGCTCGGTCGCGACCTTGCCGGCTGGCCGCTGCCGCGCGCGGCCGGCGGGGCCTTCACCCTCGACGGAACCCCGCTCGGTACCGACCGGGTGCTGGTCGGCGTGGGTCGCGCCGCTGCCTTTGCGGGCTTCGAGGGGCCGGGCTGGCGCACGCTCGTCATCCAGCCGCTCGACCTGGCGCTGGCGCCTGTGCGTCGCATGGCGGCGATCTCGCTGCTGCTGGTGGCGGCGCTGATCCTCGTGACGCTGGCAATGGCGACCTGGGTCAGTGGCAAGATCGCCCGGCCGGTGGTGGCGCTCACCGAATTCACCCGCCACTACCGGCGTGACCGCAGCCTCGGCAACCGGCCGCCTGCGGCGGACGGCGAGGTTGGCGAGCTGGCCGGGGCCTTCGTCGACCTGGTGGAGGACATCGATGCCTCGCAGCGCAAGCTGGTGCGTGCCTCCAAGCTCGCCGTGGTGGGCGAGATGTCATCGCTGATCGCCCACGAGGTGCGTACCCCGCTGGGCATCATGCGGTCCTCGGCGCAGATGCTCAAGCGCGAGCCCGGGCTGAGCGAGGACGGGCGCGAGCTGACCGGCTTCATCGAGAGCGAGACCGAGCGGCTCAACCGCCTGGTGACGACCATGCTCGATGCCGCGCGTCCGCGTGCGCCGCGCTTCGTTTCGCTTGATGCGCACCGGCAGATCCGCCAGACGCTCGCCCTGCTCGCGGGCCAGGCCTCGGCCCGCGGCCTATCCCTGCAGGAGACGCTCGAGGCCGCCGATCCGGTGGTCGAGGCCGACGAAGAGCAGCTCACCCAGGCGCTGCTCAACCTGGTGATGAACGCTCTGCAGGTGCTTCAGCCGGGCGGCGAGGTGCGGGTGTCGAGCGCCGATGCGGACGGGGCGCTGGCGATCACCATCGAGGACAACGGCCCGGGCATTCCCGAGGACGAGCGTGAGCGCATCTTCGAGGCCTTCTTCTTCCGTCGCGAGGGCGGCGTGGGTCTCGGGCTGGCGATCGTCCAGCAGATCGTCCAGGCGCACGGCGGCAGCATCGTCGCGGGAGTCAGCCGGTCGGGCGGCGCGGCCTTCGCGCTGCGCCTGCCGCGCCGGCACGAGGCGCCGCAGTGAGGAGAACGCAATGAGCAGCAAGTACATCCTGATTGCCGACGACGAGCCGAACATGCGTCGCGTGCTCGAGATCATGCTGCGCAAGATGGGCCATACCGTGTTTGCCGCGGCGGACGGCCAGGAGGCTTTCGAGCTTGCCCGCGGCAACGCCATCGACCTGGTGATCACCGATCTGCGCATGCCGCGCATGGACGGCATCACCCTGCTGTCGACGCTGCGCGAAGCGGGCATCGATGCGCCGGTGATCGTCATCACCGCGCATGGCACGGTGGAGTCGGCGGTGGACGCGATGAAGCGCGGCGCCAGCGACTACCTGCTGCGACCTTTCGACCTCGATGCGCTGGAGCTGGCGATCGAGCGGGTGCTCGGCGGGGTCGAGGTGGCGCGACAGAACAGCTTCCTGCGCGAAGAACTCGATCGTGGCTGGCAGGGCTTCATCGGCACCAGCGCGGCGATGCAGGCAGTCTACGAGCAGATCCGCCAGGTCGCGCCGAGCCGCGCGACGGTGATGATCACCGGCGAGACCGGCAGCGGCAAGGAGGTCGCCGCGCGGGCGATCCATGCCGCCTCGCCGCGCAAGGACAAGCTCTTCGTGCCGATCAACTGCGCTGCGATCCCGGCAGAGATGCTCGAAAGCGAGCTGTTCGGCCATGAAAAGGGCGCCTTCACCGGTGCTGTGCGCGAGCGCGTCGGCAAGTTCGAGCTCGCCGATGGCGGCACCCTCTTTCTCGACGAGATCACCGAGATGCCGCTGGCGCTGCAGGCCAAGCTGCTGCGCGTACTGCAGGAAGGCAGCATCGAGCGGCTGGGCTCGAACCGCACGCTGCAGCTCGATCTGCGCCTGATCGCCGCCACCAACCGCGATCCGCGCACTTCGATCGCCGAGGGCCATCTGCGCGAAGACCTCTTCTACCGGCTCAACGTTTTCGCGCTCGAACTGCCCGCGCTGCGCCAGCGCAAGGAGGACATCGCGGCGCTGGTCCGGCACTTCGCGGACAAGCATCGCCACGCCGGTTTGACCGGCCAGGGCTTCGAGACCGGCCTTTTCGAACATCTCGAGGCCTACGACTGGCCCGGCAACGTGCGCGAACTCGAGAACACCGTCGAGCGCGCGCTGGTGCTGGCGGGCGGCGCGAAGCTCGGCAAACGGCATTTCCCGCTGGCCGCGACGGCGCCTGCGGAAATTTCCCCGATCGACGCCGAGACCTTGCCGGAAGGCCCGCTGAGCGAGGTCGTGGAAGCGCTCGAGCAGCGCTTGATCGAACGCGCGCTGCTGCGTAGCGAGGGCAACAAGACGCGCGCCGCGGCGCTGCTCGGCATCAGCGAGCGCACGCTCTGGTACAAGCTCAAGAAGCTCCGCGGCGATCAGGCCTGAAGCGGTAACGGCCCGCCCGGCGGGCCGCGGTCGGGCTCATTGCTCGGCGCCGTCGAGCAGCGCTTCGGCTCCGATGCCGCTCCGCGGGGGGCTGCAGACCCGGTTCCGGCCTGCCGCCTTGGCACGGTAGAGCTGGGCGTCGGCGGCCCTGATCAGCACTTCGAGCGAATCGCCGGGGTTGCGCCCGGCCAGCCCGAAGCTGGCTGAGAGCGGGTGTGGATAGGATGCGGTGATGTGTGCCCTGCCGAGCGCGACGCGCAGGCGTTCGCCGAGCGCGTGCGCCTGCGACAGCCCGGTCTCAGGAAGCAGCAGGATGAACTCCTCGCCGCCCCAGCGTGCGACGAGATCGCCTTCGCGGCGGGCCCCGAAGAGAAACTTGCCGAAGGCCGCGAGCACATCGTCGCCCACGGCGTGCCCGAATCGGTCGTTGATCGACTTGAAGTGATCGATATCGACCATCAGCAGCGACAGTGGCCGGTCATTGCGCAGGGCGGTGCTCCACAGCGGCGCGGCGCGTTCGAGAAATGCGCGCCGGTTGAGCAGGCCGGTCAGTGAATCGATGCTGGCGAGATGTTCTGCGCTTTCACGCGCGCGGCGATGTTCCCGCACCCGGTGCGCGAGGCCGAGCGCCAGCAGAATGCCCTCGAGCGCCACGCCGAGTTCGGCCACATGCAGGGTCGCGAGCGAATAGGGCAGCCCGCGCCACACGCCGAGCGCGGTGGCAGCGGCACCGGTCATCGCGGCGAGTGCCGCGGCGAGCAGGTAACGGCCGGCGGCCACGCCGCGTCTGACCGCGTCGAGGCCGAGCGTGACCATGATCAGTGAGGTCGACAGTACGAACAGGAAGGCCACCAGTGCCGCCATCCCCTGAGAGCGCAACACGACCGCGGCACCGATCGCGACGAGCCCGGCCTGGGCATAGCGCTGCACCGACCGGTCCAGTCGCGGCGCGGAGTCCTCGAGGCGCAGGAAACCTCGCGCGAAGCGCAGGCCCAGGGCGCAGAAGACCACCATCATCACCAGGATGACGAAGCGCTGCAGGCCGGCCTGCGCGGGCCACAGCAGGGCATAGCCGTGGCCGGTGTAGGCCAGGTCGGTGAGGATGAAAGCGCCGAGGTAAAGCGCGTAGTCGAGGTAGCTGCGTTCGCGCAGGCCGGCATACAGCATCGCGTTGTAGGCCACCAGTGCAAGCAGGAAGCCGTACAGGGCGCCGTAACCGTAGGCCCTCAGGGTACGCTCGTGCAGCAGGCTCGCGGGCGTGAGCAGGCGCACCGGGAGCGGCAGCGGATCGGCGGTTTCGGCGCGGATCAGGACATCGGTAAGACCCGGCGCAAAGCTGGACTCGAAGACGTAGCCCAGCCCGGCTTCGGGGTGCTGCAGGGCCGCATCGCCGTCGCCCGCGGCAATGCGGACGTGCCGACCCGATTCATGGCGCAAATGGACGTCGAGCCGATCGATCCAGCTCACGCCGACGATCAGGGCCCGCAGCGCCGGCAGATCGTCGGTGTTTCTGAGGGCGATGTGAAACCACACCGGCGCGGCACCGATGCCGAACTTGGGTACCGCCTCGGATAACGGCCGGAACTCGCCGGCATGCAGGGCGGCGAGTGCCTCCTCGAAGTCGAGCGGCCGCTTTCCCTCGACGAGGATCTGGCCGGATCGACCGACGAATTCGTCGGTCAGCGCCTGCAGTTCGACCGCGTCGCGCGCACCCGCGTGCGCCACGCCCGCGAAGCACGCGCACAGCAGGAAGAGTGCAAGGCACCCGAGCATCCGGCCGAAGCTGTCGGATGCTCGGGATGGAAAGACCCTGCGGGCAATGAGGTTAGGCCACATTGCGCCGAGAATACCGTACTTTCAGGGTGTTTCGTCCGCTTCCTGTCGGGCGCAGAACGCCGCTGGCCGGGCAATCCGGGCCGGTGAACAGGCAATTCCGCGCTCGCCGCCGCTACGGGCTGCGGGGCGGTGGCGGCGCGGTGGCCGCCGGCTGACGCAGCGGTGCGGTGCCGAACACCCGTCGCGCGATGCGGCCGATGGTGAGCCCTTGGGCGAGGATCGAGAACACCACCACGCAGTAGGTCAGTGCCAGCACGATCTCGCGGCTTGGCCCGGCGGGCAGGGACAGCGCCAGCGCGACCGAGATGCCCCCGCGCAGGCCGGCCCAGGTGAGCAGGCGCCAGCTGCCGCGCGGCAGCTCCAGCAGCCGGCCCATCAGGCTGAGCGGTGTGGCGACGCTCACCGCGCGCGCGAGCAAGGTGATGAGGATGGTCAGGACCGCCCCCAGCAGCATCCCGAAACTGAAGCTGACGCGTACCACCTCGAGTCCGATGAGCACGAACAGGACGGTGTTGAGCAGACCGTCGATCAGGTCCCAGAAGCGCCCGAGATGATCGCGCGTGCTGTCCGGCAGTGCGCCGCTGCGGCTCTTCGTGCCGACCACCAGGCCGACCACCACCATGGCCAGCGGGCCGGACACGTTGAGTCCGTGGGCGAGTTCGTAGCCGCCCATCACCACTGCCAGGGTGAGCAGTACTTCCACCTGGTAATTCTCCACGTCGCGGAGCAGCCGGAACAGGATATGGCCGAGCAGCAGCCCCAGGACGATGCCACCGCCGCCTTCGCGCAGCAGCAGCCACAGCCCTTCGTGCAGGCCGGGCTGGCGGCCGGTTTCGACGAAGGACAGGGCCAGCGAGAACAGCACCACGCCGACCGCGTCGTTGAACAGCGATTCGCCCGAGATGATCGCCTCGAGCTGCTTCGGTGCCTCCGCCGACTTGAGCACGCCGGCCACCGCCACCGCATCGGTGGGCGAGATCAGCGCCCCGAACACCAGGCAGTAGGCCAGCGGCAGCGGGATATTCACCAGCGGCAGGAGTTTCCACAGCGCGGCACCGACGAGCAGTGCGGTCATCGTCGTGCCGAACACCGCGAACACGCCGATCGGCCAGCGATACAGGCGCAGCCGCTCGATCTCGACCTGCAGCCCGCCGGCGAACAGCAGCAGCGCGAGCATGCCGCGCATGAGCATGTCCGGGAAATCGACCGAGGCCATCATCGCCGCTTCGTAGTCCCGCGGGGCACTCCAGCCGAGCTGGTCGAGGCCGATCAGCGCCACCGAAATCGCCAGTGCGATGGTCATCACGCCGACGCTGGTCGGCAGGCCGACGAAACGATAGTTGATATACGCCAGCGCGGCGCTGACGATCAGGCACCAGATTGCGATTTGCAGCATGGTCGAGGAAGTGCGAAAACGGGCGGAAGGGATCGAGGTCGAGTGGCCGGGTGCGAGCCGCCCGAAGCGCCCCGCCGCCACGGCGATACTGTGCCTGAGCCGCCCTTGCGTTGCCAGTGCCACGATTCACCCGGCATCCGGCTTGCGCGATCCATGCTAGGCTCGGACGCTTTTCGGCATGCGCCGCCACGTCTTGCTGAGCGGGCGGCGCCGGGGAGGCGCAAGGTGTCGGGTTGGTACGCGTGGCTGAACATGTTCATTGGCCTGGTGGTGATCGTCAATCCGCTGCTGGCGGCCTCGTCGATCGCCACGCTGGCCATCGACGAGGGACCGGCCGAGCGCAGGAACACCGCGCGCATGGCGGCGCTCACCGTGGCGACGGTCATGACCATCTCCGCCGTCGCCGGGCAGGCGGTGCTTGCGCTGTTCGGCATCGGCATTCCCGAGTTTCATGTCGGTGGCGGCATCCTGTTGCTGCTGATCGCCATCTCCATGCTGCACGCCAAGGTTGGCGGCACCCGCCACACCGCTGAGGAGGCCGACGAAGCCCAGGGCCGCAGCCAGGTCGGGGTGGTGCCGATCGGCATCCCGCTGCTCGCCGGGCCGGGGGCGATCAGCACCGCGATTCTCTATGCACACAAGGGCAAGGGCTGGGTGGACCTGGTGGTGCTGGTCGGCGAGATCTGGCTGGTCGCCTGTCTGGTGTGGATCGCGCTGCTGGCCGGCGACCGCGTCATGAAGCTGCTCGGCCAGACCGGGCTCAACATTGCCAGCCGCATCATGGGTCTGCTGCTCGCGGCGATCTCGATCAGCTTCATCACCCAGGGCCTCAAGGTGCTGTTGCCCGGACTCGCCTGACTCCGCTGCGCCGCGGCCCGAGCCGTGGCGGCACTTAGGGGGACGGCGGGGCGACGCTCCAGAATCCGAGCTTGCCGAGGCTGGCGGCGAGCCGCAGGCGCGCCAGCCGCCAGTTGGCGAGCGTGCCGATGCGCTGCTGGGCGGCGTCGGCCATGACGCGCTGGGCGTCGAGCAGCTCGAGCGTGCTGCCTACCCCCGCCTTGTAGCGGCCCTGGGCGATCTCCAGTGACTTGGTGGCGAAATCGAGCAGCTTGCCGGTGTTCTCGACGGTCTGCGTCTCGGTCTGCAGCGCCTGCCAGCTTTGCCAGACTTCGCGCGCCACGCTCTGCTCGGCGTCGTCCAGCTCGGCGGTTGCCTGTTCCATCTCTGCCCGCGCGGCGCGCACCTGGTAGTGGCGGCCGAAGCCGTCGAACAGTGGTATGTCGATGCGCACGCCCAGCGTCTCTGCGTTCTTGTCCAGCGGGTCGGACTGTCCCTTGTAGTCGGTGCTGTTGCGCGTCGCGTTGGCCACCAGCGAGACGCTCGGTGCGTGGGCGCGCTCGGCGGCGGCGAGGCGCGCCCTGCTGGCATCGAGACGTGCCCGCGCGGCGCGCAGGCCGGGGTGTTTTTCGCGGGCCGCGTCGAGCATCTGGCCGACCTCGGTGATGAAGGCGAGGTCGGGCAGGCGGGCATCGTCGGGATCGACCGCCAGCGGCAGGGTCGGTGCCTCGCCGATGCGCAGCGCAAGCCGCCCCTGGGCGTCGCGCAGCGCGCCCTCCGCCTTGCTGCGGCTGAGAATCGCCTGCGCGAACGCGGTCTGCGTCTGGAGCTGCTCCGACAGCGCGCCGACGCCGGCGCCGTGCTTGGCCTCGGCGGCGAGGAAGCTCTGCAGGTTGATGCGCTCGACCTCCTGCGCTACCGACAGCGTGCCCTGGGCGAGCAGCAGGTCGTAGTAGCTGGTGGCCGCGTCGAGAAACACCTGCTGGAGGGTGGCGTCGCGGCTCGCGGTGGCGGCCAGCAGGGTGCGGCGGGCGCTGTCGACCGCGGCGCTGCGCTGGCCGAAATCGAAGAGCGTCCAGCTCAGGTCGAGCGACAGGTCGCGGCTGTGCTGGTCGCTGCGGCTTGCCGCGACGCCCTGGGAGAGGCGCTCGCCATAGCGGTAGGTCGTCGCGGTGGCGTCCACCCGCGGCAGCCAGGCCGCCCGGGCGATGCCGAGTTGCGCCGCCTGCAGGCGCACGGCAGCCCAGGTCTGGCGGGTCCGAGGGTCGGCGCACAGGGTCCGCAGTACCACCTCGTCGAGGCTGATGTTGCCCGCGTCGGGGGCGCGGGCGCCGGGGCATGCGGTGTCCCCGGCGAGTGAGGGGTCGAGCGGCGCGCCACCCATCGGCGGTGGCGGCGGCAGGCTGCGCACCGTGTCGAGCGGGTCGAACCCGAGCGCGGTGCCGGGCAGCACGTAGAGCGCCAGCAGGAAGGGCAGCGCGCGCTTCATGGGGCCGCGTTGTCGGCGCTCGCGGCCCGCGCGACGAGCGCCTCGATCGGCATATCCTCGGCGATCCTGCCGCCGTGCAGCACGATCACCCGCTCGGCGCTGCGGATCGTCTCGGGGCGGTGGGCGATCACGATCCGGGTCAGCGCGAGTTCGCCGATGGCCCGGTTCACCGCCTGCTCGCTGTCTACGTCGAGGTGGCTGGTGGCTTCGTCGAGGACCAGGATGCCCGGCCGCTTGTAGAGGGCGCGGGCGAGGAAGAGGCGTTGCTTCTGGCCGCCCGAAAGCACCGTCCCCATGTCGCCGACCAGGGTGTTGTAGCCCATCGGCAGCACCGAGATCTCCTCGTGGATGTAGGCGATGCGGGCGCACTCCTCGATGCGTTTGCGGTCCGGCGTGGGGTCGAAAAAGCTGATGTTGTCGGCGATCGAACCGGCAAACAGGGTGTCGTCCTGCATGACCGTACCGATGCCGTCGCGCACCACGTCGGCGCCGTTGCGTTTGAGGCTGGCCTGGCCGATGAAGATGTCGCCCTCATCGGGCGGAAAGACGCCGAGGATAAGGTTGATCAGCGTGGTCTTGCCGCAGCCCGAGGGGCCCACGATTGCCACCGACTGGCCGGGCGGGATCTCCAGGTCGATGCCGTCGACGATGTAGGGCTCGCCCTCCGCGTAGCGGAAGCGTACGCCCTCGAGACGCACCGCCTGCGGCGTCGCCGTGGCCTGCGTGAGCGGCAGTCCGCGCGCCGATTCGGGCTTGCTGAGCACGATGTCGGCGAGGCGCTCGCCCTGCAGTCGCAGCATGCGCAGCTCGAAGAAGCGCTCGATGAGGCCCGACAGGCGGCCGTCGAACTGGTCCTTGTAGGCCTTGAAGGCGATCAGTGCGCCGACCGAGAGCGCGCCATCGAGCACCTGCTTGGCGCCGAGCCAGATGATGGCGATGCCGACCAGCCCCGAGAGCAGGCCGCTGGCGGCCTGAAAGCCGATGTCGAGGCGTTGGGTGCGCACCGAGGCATTCATCTGGTCGGCAACCAGCGTCAGCCAGCTCGAGCGGCGTTCGTCCTGCCGCCGGAACAGCTTGACCGCCTTGATGCCGCGGATGGTCTCGAGAAAGTGCGATTGCTGCTTGGCATCCTGCACGATCTCTTCTTCGGTAGCGGTGCGCAGCGGCGAGAACCACAGCGTGCGCACCAGGGCGTAGCAGAGCATCGCGATGAGCGCCAGCCAGGCGAGCGCCTGGCTGTACATGAACATCATACCCAGCGTCACGATCGACATCAGGCCGTCGAGCAGGCCGGCGAAGAAGGCGGTGGTGAGGACGCGCTGGATCTCGTCCACCGCGCCGAAGCGCGACACCACGTCGCCGAGGTGGCGACGCTCGAAGTACTGCACCGGCAGCCGCACCAGATGCGAGAACACGTTGGCCCGCCACTGCAGCTTGAGGTTGGTGCCCAGGTGCAGCATGATCCAGCTGCGCAGCGCGGTGAAGAGGCGCTGCAGGATCAACAGCATGCCGAAGCCGAGCGCCAGCGTGGTGAGCAGGTCGCGATCGGCCGACACGAGCACGTGGTCGATGGTCCATTGCAGGTAGAACGGTGCGACCAGCGCGAACACCTCGAGCGCGAGGGCCAGCAGCAGAATCTGCGCAGCGGCGCCGCCGAGGCCGTCCACCCGGCCGATGAGGTCGCGGAAACGCACCGCCGGGGGCGGCGCGGCGCTGCGGAATTCGGCGGTCGGCCACAGCTCCAGGGCGACGCCGGTGAACGCCCTCCCGAGTTCGTCCATGCCGATCTTGCGCTGGCCGCCCGCCGGGTCGTGGATCACGATGCCGCGCGGCGTGACCTTCTGCAGCACCACGAAGTGGTTCATGTTCCAGTGCAGCACGCAGGGCAGGCGCAGCTGCGGCAGATCCTCGATATCGAGCCGCAGCGGCCGGCTTGCGAGGCCCAGCCCGTTGGCCACGGAAATCAGCTGGCCGAGGGTCGCGCCGTGCTGCGAGATGGTGTGCTGGCGCCGCAGCGACGGCAGGTCCATGCGGTTGCCGTGGTAGGAGGCCACCATCGCGAGACAGGCCAGGCCGCACTCGGTGGCCTCGGTCTGCAGGATGATCGGCAGGCGCCGGCCCAGGCCGAAGGAGAGATCGGGAATTCGTGACATGGATCGAGGGCTCAGAGCTTTCCGGTAATGCTGATGAGGGGCTCGAGAACCCATTCGTAGAGTTTGCGTGTTTCCTGCATCACGTCGGCCTCGATGAGCATGCCCACTTGCAGCGGCTGTGCTTCGCCGTAGGCCTTGATCGTCTGGGCAGGCAGGCTCACGGTGATGCGATAGAGCGGCTCGTTGGCGACCTCCTGCGCGTCGAG
Source organism: Cognatazoarcus halotolerans (assembly GCF_009800965.1). Taxonomy (GTDB): domain Bacteria; phylum Pseudomonadota; class Gammaproteobacteria; order Burkholderiales; family Rhodocyclaceae; genus Cognatazoarcus; species Cognatazoarcus halotolerans. The sequence continues at coordinate 39,527 of NZ_WUAF01000007.1, forward strand.
GCCGAGGGCAGAGAGTTCCTGGCTGGTCAGCGCAACCCGCGCCACCTGGCTGACACGGCCTTCGTGATGGCCGAACTTCTGGTAGGGGAAGGCGTCGTAGCGCACCATCACGCGGTCGCCGGCACGCACGAAACCGACTGCACGGCTCGGCGCGAACAGATGCGCCTCGAGTTTCGCGCCGCGCGGAATGATGGCCAGCAGGGGACGGTCGACCGGCGCGTTCTGCCCCAGCTCCGCATTCGCCGCGGTGGCGATGCCTTCGCGCGGCGCGGTCACCACGATGCGTCGGCGCAGCTCGCTCTCGGTGAATTCCTGGTCGGCGCTCGAGACCCGGCGTTGCAGCTCGGCGATCTGTTTCTCGAACTCGATGGGCAGGCGCTCGAGCTCGTCGCCGAGCGCGCCGATTTCGCGCTGCAGGCCGACGCGCTCGCGCTGCAGACCCTGGAGCCGCGAGCGCTGGTCGATCAGATCGGCCTCGCGCAGCTGTACCTGCTCGCCGGCAATGTAGTCATGCGCGAGCAGGCCCTTGTATCGTTCCAGCGTATCCTCGGCGAGGCTTACGCGGGTCTTCTGGCCCTCGATGGAGCGTTCGATGACGGCGATCTCCGCGCGGTAGGCCCGGCGCTTGCTCTCCAGCGAGGCGAGCTGTTCGGCAAGCAGCTCGCGGGTGTGGGCGATTTCGCCATCGAGGCTCTGGCGCCGCCGCTCGACGAGCCGTCCGATGCCGGCGATGCTGCTGTTATCCGCCGTTTCGCGATCGAGGCTCAGGACGTAGAGCAGCTGTCCCGCACGGACCGCCTGGCCTTCCTTGACGTGTTTCTCGATGACGATGCCGCCCTGCTGCGGATAGACCTTGGCCCAGCCGCTCTCGGGCAACAGCTGCCCGCGCACGGTGACCCGCTTGGTGTAGCTCGCGAAGCTCAGGAAGAGAATCAGCGCACAGGCGCTCAGCACCGCAATGGCGGTGAACAGGCGGAACGAGAACGGCTGGGTGAGCGTGACCGTACCCAGCCAGCTCGTTCGTTGCGCATCGATTGCCTCGCGGCGGAACAGCTCTTCATCGCTCATGGGACCTGAATATCAAAATGGGCCACCTTGAAGAAGGTGACCCATCACGATCCGTCAGAAACGGATCAAGAACGCTGCGGAATTAGCGGCAACCGGAGTAGCTGGTCGAACCGCAGGTGCTCAGTGCCGGTTCGCAGGTGGTCGGCGCCGGTGCGCAGGTGGTGGTGGTCGAGCAGGACGAGCCCCAGGAGAACAGGCTCTTGATCAGGCTCAGCTTGAAGCTGAAGAGACCGCCGAGCAGGCAGAAGGTACCGCCGGAAACGGCTTGGACTTCGTTGGACGAAAGTTCGCGAATAGCCATGACATTGACCTCGATATTTTTGATGGTATTGGTGACATCGGCATGAAGTTTCTCGTGCCGAGGCTGCCCGATCTGATCGAACAGCGGACCGAGTGTAGGTAGCCGGGCACCGTACGTCCATGGCAAAGAGCGGGGCTTGCGCCACCCGTAACAATTGGTGACAGTCCGCGGCGATTGGCCGCACGGGTGATATCCAGATCGCATCGATGAGCCATCCCGGGACGCTTCACGGCAGCGCCTCAAGCCGCGCCGGGATCATCCGGGAAGGTTGAGCGGGATCAAGTCGTCCCGCTCATACCTGAGTAAAATACTCGGCCATGGCCCGATTGGTGCATTCCCGACAGAGCCCAAGAATGCAAACCGCAAAGCGATTCCCACTCCATCCCAGACATCCCGAGCGAATATGCTGGGGCTGCGACAAATACTGCGCAGCCGATTCCCTGCAATGCGGGAACGGCTCGGGCCGCACCATGCATCCGGCCGAGATGCTTGGCGAGGACTGGTACGAATACGGCGATTGGGGACTGGACCTGCCCGACGACGGGACGCTGCCCGCAGCGATCATTCCGGCAGGGGAATGAACTCGGTCTCGTCTCCCGGCACCTTCGGGAAGCGCCCCGCCGTCCAGTCGGCCTTGGCCTGCTCGATGCGTTCCTTGCGGCTCGACACGAAGTTCCATTCGATGAAGCGCGGCCCCAGGCGTTCGCCGCCGATGATCGCAATGCGCGATTCGGTCAGGGCTTCGACGATGACCCCGGGTGCATCCGAGAACACTGCCATGGCATGCTCGGGAATGGTCGTTCCGGCTGCCTTGAGGTTGCCCTGGGCGACGTACACCGCGCGCTCGTCCGCGTCCGGCAGCACGAGGGTCTGACCGGCCTGCAGATGCGCTTCGACATAGAGCGTGTCGGCAAAGACCCGGACCGGCGAGCTCACGCCAAAGGCCGACCCCATCATCACGCGCACCGCGACACCGGCGACCGATGCGGATGGAATCGTCGCGGCGGGATAGTGGTAAAAGGCCGGTTCCGCTTCTTCATCCTTTTCAGGCAGCGCCAGCCACAGCTGCAGGCCGTGGAGGCGGTGGGGTGCAGCGGTTACCTCGGGGCGCTCGCGCTCCGAATGGACGATGCCGTGGCCGGCCAGCATCAGGTTGATGTCACCGGGCCGGATCGCCTGCAGGCTGCCGAGTGAGTCGCGGTGCAGGATCTCGCCCTCGAAGAGATATGTGACGGTAGCGATGTTCACATGGGGGTGCGGGCGCACGTTGATGCCTTGCCCGGCCGGAAAGGACGCAGGCCCCATGTGATCGAAGAATATCCACGGTCCGACCATCCTGCGCTGCAGCGTCGGCAACAGACGCCGAACCGAAAAGCCGCCCAGATCCTTGTCGCGTGGCCGGATCAGGAGCTCGATGGCGTCGCATGCGCCCGGTGCCTGACAATCCTGCTCGAGTTCCGCTGAAAGCATGCTCATTCGTATCGACTCCTGTCCATTCGATCGACAACCGGATCCGCTTGGGCGCTCGCGCGCTGCGGCCGGGTTCATTACCGCGGTCATTGCAGCACAAGCTTGCGGCGATTGCGAGGCTGCGCCCGGGGAGCCGGACGAGGCGCCCGCTGGCGCGTTGCCGCGGCCTTGTGCAAGCATGCGGGCTGCGGGGCGGCGGGCCCCGGTAGCGAAGTGCGCCCCCGCCCGTAAAGGAGGATCAAGTCATGAGCCGAAAGTTCGATTACTACTTTTCTCTCAACTCCCCGTGGAGCTATCTTGCCGCGCGGCAGCTCGGAGGGCTCCTCGCCCGTACCGGCGCAACGGTTCAGCTCAGGCCGGTCCGGGTGGCGGATCTGTTCGCGGCGACCGGCGGTCTGATGCTGCGTGACCGGCCCCCTGCCCGGCAGGCCTACCGGCTCCAGGAACTCGCCCGCTGGAGCAAGTGGCTGGGCGTGCCGATGCATCCGCTGCCGGCGCATTTTCCGGTCGATGAAAGCCTGGCTGTTGGCACCGTGCTGGCGGCGATGGAGGCTGGATTCGATGCCCTGCCGCTGACCGCCACGCTTGGCCGGACACTGTGGACCGACAATCTCGACCTCGCCGACGAAGCCGTGCTTGCCGGGGTGCTTGCGGAACGGGGGCTGCCTGCCACCCTGCTGGACGACGCCCGCCAGCCGCGGCACGCTGCGAAGCTGAAGGCCAACACCGAGGCGGCGATTGCCGCCGGGGTATTCGGTGTGCCGACCTGTGTCGTGGACGGCGAAGTGTTCTGGGGGCAGGATCGGCTCGATTTCGTCGAGCGTGCCCTGCGGGAGGCGACGCTCTGAGGCGGTGGGCACGGCACCGGACGCAAAGCCGTCAGTCTCCGGCCAGCGGCAGTCAATCGATCTCGGAACAGCCCAGCGCGTACATGCGATCGCGGGCGTGGCGACGCTGCTCGGTCAGCGCCTGTGTCGAGCGTTGGCGCGCTGCTGCATTGATCTGTCTCACCTGGCCGCGCAGTTGCGGACACGCCGCCGGTTCTGCCGGTCGTGCATCGGGGTTGGCAAGCACCGTCACGCGGGCGCCGTGCCCGGCCGCCATTCGGTTGGGCGGGATGGTCAGGATTCGCGGCGCATCGACCACGGACAAAGTGCCGCCATCGAGCGGTTCGGCTGCGTTGCCGGCACAGGCTTCGTCCTGATAGACGAGTCGGTCCCCGACCCGGCACTTGTGGACAGCGCCGGTGGAGGCCGGCGCCGCCGGGCCGGCACCATGCCGCAGTGAAGGGCGCCCGCTTGCCCGGGATGCTTCGATCGCCGACGCATCCATCGCCGTCGGCCGTGTCGGTGCGGCCGTCTGCGTGTTCTGGTGATCGCGCCATCCGAGGTAGGCGAGTGCCCCGAAAAGAGCGGTGGTCAGCACGACGGAAATGATGACGGATCGGGTGGAAGAAGACATGCCGTGAAAGCTTCGGGAATCGGCTCGAGTCGTCCCGTATGGACGATGTCGATTCCATGATGTTGGAATGAGCGGCCGATGTTACGTTCGACCGCTCTCGAAGCGCAACGGCCACGGTTTCCGAAACGGCAGGCCGACCCCCGTGTTACATCGTCGCTTCCAGCTGCGGTCACGCGAGCGGAGCGCCGCCGGCATCGGCAACGATCACCTCGGACGCCTTCTCGCTGATCATGTACACCGCCGAGACGATGAAGAAACCCGGTATGCGCGGGAAGACCGAGGCATCGACGATTCTCAGCCCCTGGCAGCCGAATACCCGAAAGCGGCTGTCGACCACGGCCATCGGATCGCCGGCCGGACCCATGCGGCAGCTGCATGAGGCGTGATGGCCCCAGGCGTTGTCGCGGATGAAGGCCTCGACCGCCTCCCCACCCGCCACCTCGCGCCCCGGGTAGACCTCCTCGGCGATCACCTTGCCGGCACGGTCGGCCATGCGGCGCACCGTCTCGACGCCCTCGACCACCGCGGCCATGTCGTCGCCGCCCGGCGTGCCTTCGTCGAAGTAATGGAAGTCGATGTCGGGCGTATCGCGCGGGTCGGCGGAGCGCAGCGTGACGCGGCCGGCGCTGTTGTGAGTGTGGGCCTTGAGCACCGCCCAGGTGAAGTGGTCGCGGTCCTGCGCGATGTCCTTCGAATAGCCGGGGTAGTAGCCGCGGAAGTTGCCGAGCAGGCCGAACAGGAACAGGTCCGGCGCCGGCTTGTCCGGCGTCGAGCGCTTGAGCAGCGCGACCACCGCGCCATTGGTGGTGTATGGACCCTTGCCGTCCAGCCACTCGCTGAAGGCCGGATCAGGCGTCTCGCCCGGCTCGGGCGGACGGTACTTCATGCCCTTCATGAGCGCGAAGTCGCCGCGCATGCGATTGACCACGGTGACCTCGTAACGGTCCTGCAGGTTCTCGCCGACGCCCGGCAGGTCCACGCGCACCGCGATGCCGTGTTTTTCCAGCTCCGCGCGCGGGCCGATGCCGGAGAGCTTGAGCAGTTGCGGGGTGTTGAAGGCGCCGGCGCAGAGGATCACCTCGCGCCGGGCGTGCAGCCGGATGCGCTCGCCCGCGCCCTTGCTGCCGGCGGCCGGGTCGGCCCGGTATAGATGCGCGCCGGCCAAGCATTCCACGCCGGTGGCGCGCTGCTGCTCGTCGAGCAGCACCCGGCTCACCAGGGTGTGGGTGCGCACCGTGAGTCTGCCGGAGCAGGCCGCGGCCACCGCCTGCACGTATTCGCGGCTACCCACCCGGCGGCCGTTGTGGGTGGTGAGCGGCGTCATGCACACGCCTTCCACGTCGTCCTTCACCAGTCGCCAGTCGTTGGGATCGAGGTCGCTGCGCAGCTTGCGCCAGATCCGCGTGAGCGGGTTGCTCAGGGTGCGCAGGGATTCTCGTACCGCGCCCCTGACCAGCCGCACCACGAAGATGTCGCGCAGCATCAGGCCGGGGTCGGCGACGTTGGTGTTGAGCCAGCCGCGGTAGCCATGGCGGCTGGCCGGGTTGCGGTCGCCGTATTCGCAGCGCTCGAGGCGTTCGAAGTAGCTGCGCATGTTGTCGCTGTGCCAGCTTGCATCGCCGGTCAGTTCGGCGATGTGGTCCCAGTCGCTGTTGTGCGGGTAGATCAGGATCATCGCGTTGTGGGCGGTGCAGCCGCCCAGCGTGGCGGCACGTGGATAGAGCACGCCGCCCTGTTTGGCGCGGTATTTGTGGTCGCGCTGCTGGCGGGCCTCGTCCTTGTAATGGCGCACGAAGAAGTTCCACGCGTAGCGCGGGTCTTCCGAGGCGCGCGGGTGGAAGGCCGGTACCTGGTAGTCGTAGGAGTCCTCGTCGCCACCGGCCTCGATCAGCAGCACCCGGAAGCCGCTGCGCGCCAGGTTGGCTGCCAGCGGGCCGCCACCGGCCCCCGAGCCGACGACGATGTAATCGTAGGCGTCGTCCGCTCCGCCGGGACAGGCGGGCGCTTCGGGCTCAGGCAGCTTCGGTCGAAACAGGCTGGCGCAGCCCGACAGCAGCGCACCGAGCACCGACAGGCCCGCCGCGCAGGCGCGCAGGAAGCGCCGCCGCGGCGAAAGCGGCGGACTCACATGGTCTTGAGGAATTCGATCAGTGCCCACTTGTCGGCGTCGGAGAGCCCCGGTTCATCGGTGGAGTAGTCGGTGCCGAAATAGTGGCCGCGATTGACCACGAAGTCCGGGCACTTGCTGATGTCGAGCAGCGGATCGACAAGGTTTGCGAAAGCGCCGCGTGCCTGCTCGTCGGTCGCGCCCCTTGGCAGCGCATTGAGATCGCCGCGGATCTTGAGCAGCACATCGAGCGCCTTGCCGCGCTGGTCGAGATCCATGTTGCTGACCAGGTTGATCGGCGTGCCGCTGGGGATCGGGCCGATCTCCACCCCGTCCTCGCCGAACAGTGGCGAACCCAGCTTGGCCAGCGGGGTGACCAGTGGCTGCAGGAAGCCCGGCAAATAGCCCTTGGGTACGCGCAGGAAGGTCTGCGCCGAGGTCACGTCGATGACCCCCGGCACGAGCTTGCCCGAGGCGGTCAGGTACTTGCGGTCGCCCTTGCGCTTCTCGGGCCACAGCAGTTGCTGGATGCCGCTGTCGAAGGACTTCATGCGGTCGGCCACCGAGCCGGACCAGTAGAAATCGCCGAGCGTGTTGTTGAGCAGGAAGGGCGCGGTCGACCACACGCTCACCAGCGAGGCCGGGCGAATGTAGCCGCGCCCGCCGGCCGGCATCTCGTACTTGTGCGGCTCGCCGCTGAAGGGCTGATGCACGGTGATGCTGCCCACCGAGGGCAGGTTCTTGTATGAGTCCGACGAGAAGTTGTCCCAGATGTCGCCGCGGATCGCATTGGTCGCCAGCGAGGCGCAGGCGTTGGTCTCCAGCAGGGTTTCCGGCACGCGCAGCTCGTTGGAGAGGTAGTTGTCGTCGAGGAAATCCTTCGATGCGACGATGCGGGTCATCTCGTGCTTGAACTCCGGCGTCCTGGTCCACGCCCAGTAGTTGTTCCAGCACTTGAGGTAGTCCGGGCCGACGCAGCCGTGATTGGGGAAGAAGTCCGGCGTCTTCTCGGGCATCTTGCTCGAATGGCAGCGCGCGCAGTTCTCGGCGAACACCACCTTGCCGCGCTCGAGTTTGGCCTTGTCCTTGGTCAGATACGCGGCACCGCCCGGCGCCCTGGCAAGCAGGTCCGGCTTTGCGGTGGCGAGGAAGAACAGCGCCACGTCGGGCGTCTGCGCCTGGGTGGCGTTCCAGTAGCTGGAGTTGCGGTTGGCGGTGGCGATCGGGAAGGGCGTGAACTTCTGTCCGCCGACGAAGGGCCGGAAATGTTCCAGCCACTCCTCGCTGAACAGGCCGATGTTGACGAACACCCGGTTGAGCGCCCCCAGCGCCCCGACCGAGTCGGAGCCATCCTTGAGCACGCGCGGCGTCCACACCTTGTCCGGCGCCTGGTAGAACTGCGCCAGCGGCGAGCCGGCCGGCACGTACTTGTTGAGATGCTCGTTGTCCAGCTCGCCGCCGGCGAGCTTCTCCTCACCCAGCAGCCGGGCGAGCCTGAGCCGTGCGCCGAGGTTGTACACCGCGTTCATGGTGCGCGGGTTGTTGATGTAGTCGGTCGAGATGAAGGAGGTATCCAGCGCCCCCGGCCGCGAGGTGTGGAAGAGCTGGTAGGGGAAGCTCGACTTGTCGACGTTCCACACGAAGATCCGATCCACCCAGAAATACTGGGCGCCCGGGTTGGAGTTGAGGTTCTCCCACTTTGGATGCTCCGGATCCTTCGGCGGATTGCTCGGGTTGGGGCCGACGTGGCAGAAGCCGCAGGACATGCCGACGCGATAGGGCCGCACCAGCTTCTTGTCGTTGTAGTAGCTCGGGTCGCTGTAGAAACGCACCGGGTCCCACCTGGCTGCCGCCTTCTCGTCGAAATCAGGGTTGGGGAACAGCCGCAGGCCGACGATGCCGGTGGCGTAACCATAGTAGGAACCGACCGGCACCGTCTTGCCGCGCGCGCCGATCTCGACGCCGGGATACTTCTGTGCGTTCTCGAACGGGTCGGCCGCGCAGCCCGGGCTGCGCACGTCGAGCCACAGGCCAAAGCGGTCGGCACGCGGGCCGCTGCCCTTCTCGAAGCAGGGTTCGTTTACCAGCCCGAGGTATTTCCAGCGGTTGTCGCGGCTGTAGTTGAGGCTTGGGTGGTTGGAGAGGATCTTGAGGAAATCGAGCAGGCCGACGCTCTTGGTGGCCAGGGTGTCCCACATGCGGTCGTTGCCGCCGGTCCACACGATCCAGTTGTTGCGCCCCTTGACCGCCGCCGCGGTAGCGTCGGTCGGGCTGATGCCCGGCAGATAGGGATCGAGCGCGGCCGCCACCGCCTTCGGATTACGTGTGACGCCGTAGTCCATGTCGGCGAAGTAGTCCTCGTCCGCCGCCGGAAAGCTCTGCGCGCTGCGGCCGACACACAACGCCTCGTCCTTCACCGAACCCGCCCCACCGCCACAGGGCTGGCTGGAAGGCAGCAACGCACAGGCGGCGAGCACAAGGCTGAAACCCAGCGCGGTGTGGAGTGTGGTCTTGTTCATCGTCGCCTCCCCGGTGAGATTCACACATCCGGCGGGTCCACCGCGCGCGTTGCTGATCACGAAGGGCCGGTGGATGCGTGCCCGGTCCGGAGCCGCATCCGGACTTCAGTATAGACAGGCGTGGGCGGACGGCAGGGACGGATCGCAGAGGTTTCGAATCGGCCGGGGCACCAATGCCGGTTGTTGCGTAGAGCAGGCTGGCTGTCGTGGAGATCCGATGACCAAGTCGCAGTTCACACCCGCCTCGCGCCCACGGGGAAAGTGCCACATTGCTAAACCGGTCCCCGTGGATTTTCTTCGACTACGCTCACTCCCAGACCATGACTTGGTTGGCTTTTTCCATGACGCAGACCTATGTTTAATGGGTAGTCATTCCTTGGGTTCGCCTCCGGCGCGCCTGAATCGATATCCCGGGAGTCGCGCCATGAAACTGAAATTCGATCACACAGTCCTGTTTTGCTGCACGTTGCTGCTCGTACCCGCATCAACCTTGGCGAGCGAGCTCCCTGCAGAACTCAGTGGGCGCTGGACCTGGGTAGAGCGGAGTCTCTCCCAGACCTTCAAACTGGAAGACATCAAACCGAAAGGCGACGACGCTTTCGTGGCCGAGTTGACGTGGTGGACCATCAAGAGCGAATGCGCCATTCGCGGGGAGTCCGTCGAAGGCTCCTTCAAGGACGGCGTCCTGGCCTTTTCGGCGGAAACCAAATGCGGGACCCGCTTCGACGCATCGATGAAAAAGCAGGGGGATGGATGGATCGGGTCGGCGATTGCGGGAAAGGTGACGGTGGAGATGAAGGCCGATTAAGGGCCACGGGATTCTTCACAGCGTCCGGGAGGTCGAATGTCCCGGATTCCGCTGCGCGGCATCCGGGCTGCACCGGCTACTCGATTTCGCCCGAAAACGTCTCGATTCGCTGATGCAGATCGTCGGGGGCAAAGAAGACAAAGGCGTTGCCTTGCTTCATCTTGTCGAGAAAACCCATGCGTTCGAGTTCCAGCAAATCGCTGCGTGCCGTCTGGTAGGCAACGTTATGGGTCGCCTGATGTGTGGCGACACGATACAGCTCGCCGGGGTGCTTGAGCGCGTAGGTGAGCAGGGCGAGTTGGCGGTGGTTAAGCCGACCGCGAATGCCCGGTGAGCGGATCAGCAGATTTTCGGCATCCCTTTGTTCGTCGATTTTGCGGGCCAGATATTCATGCAGGCTCGCGATGGCTTTCTGAATGATTGCCAGCTGGTGCAGAACAAAGTAGGTAGTGTCGTTCTTGTCGGTTTCGGTGTGCAGATAGGCTTGAACGTAGGCGGCAGGCGCTTTCTTCAGAAACTGGGATATGGACAGAAATTCCATCAACCAATAACCGCTGCGGGCCATGGACCAGTAGAAAAGCGCCCGCGCGGTACGGCCATTGCCGTCGACGAAGGGGTGGTCGTAGCCGATCATGAAGTGCAACAGGATCGCGCGGATCACCGGATGGACGAAGGGCGTGCTGTGTTCGTCGGCATTGGCAAAGGCAGACAGGCGCGCAAGGCGTTCGGGCAATTCCTCGAAGTGAGGCGGGGCGTGCAGCACGGTGCCATAGCGATTGTCGACCACGTTAACGTCATTGGTCCGCCTCAGGCGCCCTGCGTCGGCATGGTTTTCGAGGGTGTCGAGTGTCAGCATCCGATGCAACTCGAGGATGAGCTCCGGTGTCAGGGGTTCGCCTCGTAGCGAACGCAACTGCTCCATGGTGCGGTAGTTGTTGAAGATCATTGTCTCGCCATGATCGCGGGGTTTGCGTCCCTCCTTCAGCATGGCTTCGGCAACGCGCCGGGTCGTCGAGGCCCCCTCGAGCTGACTGGAGGTGATCGACTCCTCGATGAGCGAGTGCAGCAAGTAGCGATCCCGGTTTTCATGGATCGGGGTCGCAAACTCGGTCCGTATCTGTCCGGCAGCCTCACGGTCGATGTGGTGTAGCGCAATGAGTGCAGGCTCGGGCGTTGCAAGCCGGAAAGCGTGGCCATGTTTGTCCACTAGCGGAAGAGACTTGAGAGCCGGGTTGCGGCTTAGCCAGATGGCAAGCCACCATTGTTCGAGCGTGAGCGAGTCTGGCGGTGTTCTGTGGCGCAGTTCATCCCAGTGGAGGTATTTTCCGCTCACCAAAGGGGTGCTGTGCGTCATGAGCGTGGGAAAGTCCATACGGCTCATCTCAGCCAGCAGTTTGGCTTCGGCGGGTGGCGACATCGGGATTCTCATGTCTACTAATACTTAAAGTTTTAGTAGACATTAGTACCTTGTGTTTACCAGTGTCTACTAATTTATGGGTAATTTAGTAGTAGCAAGTAAGCTTCCGGGGCATAGTGCAGCGAGCTGAAAGCCGTTCACGTAGATCTTGGCAAGCGCTAATTGAGCACCAATTGGGGTCAGGTCTAGTTTTATTGCAATCCGTACATCCTGATCTACACTCAAGCTATGAGTAGACCTTTACGACTGGAATTCTGCGGTGCCCTGTACCACGTGACTTCGCGTGGAGATCGGGGCGAGACGATCTACGAGGACGACGAGGACCGCGAGCGGTTTCTGGAGATCCTCGGGCGGGTGGTTCGGGACTTCAACTGGATCTGCCATGCCTACTGCCTGATGGACAACCACTATCACCTGTTGATCGAGACGCGGGACGGCAATCTCTCGAGGGGCATGCGGCAGTTGAACGGCGTTTTCACTCAGGCGAGCAATCGCCGTCACGGGTGCGGCGGCCATCTGTTCCAGGGGCGCTACAAGGCGATCCTGGCCGATGCGGATGCCTACCTTCTCGAGCTCGCGCGCTACATCGTGCTCAATCCGGTCAGGGCCGGGATGGTTGCCGATCCGGGTGAGTGGCGCTGGAGCAGCTATCGGGCGATGCGGGGTGAGGCGCCACCTCCGCCGTGGCTGGCCGTCGATGGCCTGCTGTCCCTGTTCGCCAAGCGTCGCTCTACGGCGGTACAGCGCTACCTGCGCTTCGTCGCCGAAGGACAGGGGCTGCCGTCGATCTGGGCGCAGTTGAACCGTCAGGTATTCCTCGGCGACGACGCATTCATACAGCGAACCCGCGCGGTGCTGGCGGGAGCGATCGAGGATGTGAACATCCCCCGTGCGCAGCGTCGCCCGCCAGCGCTGCCGTTGGCCGATTTTGTCGGCCATGGCGACCGCGACGCCGCGATGGCAGCCGCCCATGCGACCGGCGAATACAGCTACCAGCAGATTGCCAAGGCGTTCGGCGTGCACTTCACGACCGTCGGCCGCGTGGTGCGGGCACGAGCGGTTTGAACGGGAATGTCGTGGTCCGCCCGCGTGCGAATGGCTGCTTGTCGGATCGATCCATCCTTTACGATTCGAGGCCGCTGCCCGCAGGGCGGTGTTGATCGGCGGCGTACACCGCCGCCCGAACCCGGGCATTGGCCGTCGAGACACTGGAGCGCGCATGAGTACAGAGCTTGATCCGACGGTGCGTATCTTCAAGCAAGGTTCCAGGGCGGAGCGTATCTCGCACAGGGTCGTCGCGATCTCGATCGTCCTCTTTGTCGCCACCCTCGCATTGTGCGTTGTCGCTATCGCGAAAGGCCCCTCTTGGGGCCCGGTTGTCGCGGCACTCGCCTTTTTCTGGGGTGTGGGCGCGCCTGCATGGTTCTGGTACGAGTTCTTTTTCCTCTATCGAGAAGATGGAGAAAAGGGAAGTTTCGAGCTTTACAAGCATGGCCACCAAGTCTCGATCGCGATATGGGCCGGTCTGGCCGTTTCGCTCGCTGCACTCGCAAGCAGTGATTCGTTCAAGGAAACCGATCGATCGGGCAAGCCTGCCGGCACGGCTGAGCGGACAGTGCAAAGTGTCACGTCCCAGGACGCCCGGCACGCTGGCCCGTCGGGCGCTCGGCCAGCCCGGCCGGCTGCCGTCCGGTGACTATCAAGCTTGAAGCGGTCAAAAAGTCCGCTATGCCGTGCAGATATCCCGGTACCCTGAAACGGTTCGGTGTTCCACGCTGGATTGCCCGCGCCGCCCTTCAAAACGCCCAGGTACGGCTTGAAGACAATCACGCTGGAACTCGCCGCCGCTGCGTTTCTCCAGATCTTTGCGTCAGTGTTCTCACGTAGCGCCCTGAGGTTTCAGGCGGGTTTCGACGATGTGCCAGCCATGCGGGGCCTTAAGGCAGCAGTGGCGCCGCCTCTTGCAACAGTGTGCGGGCCCAATCCGGCAGCCTTTCCTGCGGGTGCGCGGCCACCCACTCTTTCAGCGCGCGGGTTGCCGCTTCGCGTTCGCCGCGCTCGGCCATGGCCTGAATCCTTGCCAACGCCACCTTGCTGTCCGCACGCCCGGCCTCGGTTGGATCTGCTGCGCCCGGGGTGGGCACCACCCGGGGCGATGACAGCGTCGAAAACGCGCGCTGTTTCATGACGGCGGTGGGCGCGGCTCGGCGCGGCTCGGCGACTGCCGAATCGGGTGCCGGCGCGGGTGGCGCAGCTGGAATGGCAGCTTTCGAAGCGCTGTCGGCGAGGGCCGGCATCGTCTTGGACATCGCGGGTGCGACAGCCCGCGGGGCCTCGGTTGCCGGCACTTCGCGACGTTGAACGGCTTCGGCGCGCGGCACGACACGCGCGCTCGTGGCCTCGCTGGACGGCTTTGCCGGAGCGGGTACCGGGGCGTGTGCCGCGATGCCGGCCGTGGCGGGTGCGGTGGCCTCGGGCGGGGCTGCGTCACTTTCGATCTGCGCAGCGGGTGCCGGTGCGGCCCGTTCGTGTTCGACCGGCGTCGGTGGCGTCATCACGGTCGGGAACATGATCCTGATCGCGCCGAATGAGAGCAGTACGGTGGCGGCGAGCGCCAGCGGGATGCGCAGGCGCTGCCAGCGTGCCGGCCGGACCACGGTGGCGCTGCGCGCGGGCTGATCGGCGGCCATCTGCGCCTCGACCGCGGCGCGGATGCGCGCGTCCAGTCTTGCATCCGGTTGCGGTGGCGTGTCTGCCTGCCAGGCGGCACGCAGGGCGCGCTCGTCGTCGGGCGCGGGCGAATCGTCGAAGCGGCGCTCGCTCATGATTGCGGCTCCTTGTACGGCATCAACAGGCTGCGCAGCTTGCCCAGCGCGTAGCGCAGCCGGCTCTTGGCGGTTTCGGCATTCACGCCGGTGATCCGCGCGATGTCCTCCAGTGAATGCTCCCCATACTCGCGCAGCAGGATGGCCTCGCGCTGCACCGCGGGCAGGCTGGCGAGCGCGTCGTGCAGGCGCTGGTTCATGCGTGCCCCATCGATCGCCTCGCCCGGCGTGGGGCGCGCGTCATCGGCGATCGCTTCGAGCGGATCGCCAGCGTCGTCATTGTGCTGTAGCTCGCTGGCGAGCAGCGGCTGGTGGCGGCGGATCAGGTCGATGGCGAGGTTGCGGGCGATGGTGAACAGCCAGGTGCGAAACGCCGCCTCGGGCTTGTAGCGGGCGCGCTCGCGGGTGACCCGTACCCACACCTCCTGGAAGAGGTCGTCCACGTTGCCGGCCGAGCTTGGGAGCAGGCGGGCGAGATAGGCGTAGAGCGCGCCGCGATGGCGCGCATACAGCGCATCGAAGGCCGCCATCTCGCCCGCGGCGAAGGCGGCCATCAGCGCCGCATCGCTGCGGGCCTCGGCGGGTTTGTCGGGCTCGGCGCTCATCGGCCGGGAGTATAAGCGCCCCCGCCGAACGTCGGTCGCCGCCAAGGCAGTCACGCGGTGCCCTCCGGGCTCAGTCGGCGCATGCGCCGTCTTCCCGGGTGGCGTTGCAGGGTTGCGGCGAGGGCGTCTGCAAGGCCCCGGAAAGCCTGACCAGGCGCAGGAACTCGCCACGGTAGCCGAAACGGTCTTCGCCCCGCGCGCCGGCCGCGAGCTGTTCGATCTGCGCCGGGCCGAAGCTGCCGAGGTATTTGCCGCCGCGCAGATGCTGGCCGAAGGCCGCCACCGCGGCGGTAAAGCGCAGGTCGGTGCTGGCTGCCGTGGCCGGTCTGATCTGCGCGCGCTGCACCGCGACCTCGATCTCGCGCGACGCGCCACCGGCCGGCTGCTTGTAGCGCAGGCGCAGCATGCCCAGCTCGTCGCCATAGCCGGAGACGGGCGCCGGCCTCGCATAGCGGCTGTCGCCGAGCTGGCCAGGCGTGCCGACCAGGCTCAGTTCATACAGCGCGGTGACGCCGTGACCGGCGCCGACCTCGCCCGCGTCGACCTTGTCATTGCGGAAATCCTCGCGCGCCAGGGCGCGGTTCTCGTAGCCGATGAGGCGGTACTCCGACACCACCGCAGGGTTGAACTCCATCTGGATCTTGACGTCGCGGGCAACGATCGAGAGCGTCGAGGCGGCCTCCTCGACCAACACCTTGTGCGCCTCGTTGAGGGTGTCGATGTAGGCGTAGTTGCCGTCGCCCGCATCGGCGAGCTGTTCCATGAGGTCCTCGCGGTAGTTGCCGGTACCGAAGCCCAGCGTGGTCAGCGAGACGCCGCTGCGGCGACGGTCCTCGACCAGCGCCTTGAGCGCCTCGAAATCCGACAGGCCGACGTTGAAGTCGCCATCGGTGGCGAGCAGGATGCGGTTGATGCCGCCCTTGCGGAAGCCTTGCCGCGCCATCTCGTAGGCCAGCCGGATGCCGGCCTCGCCGGCCGTCGAGCCGCCGGGCTGAAGCGCCTCGAGGGCAGCGCGGATGGTGCCGCGTTCGCTACCCGGGGTGGGCGGCAGCACCACCTGGGTGCCGCTGGCGTAGGTCACCAGCGAGACGCGGTCCTGCGGACGCAGGGTGTCGGTGAGCAGCCGCAGCGCGTTCTTGAGCAGGGGCAGCTTGTTGGCGCTACTCATCGAGCCGGACACATCGACCAGGAACACCAGGTTGGCGGGCGGCAGCTCGGCCTGTCGGGCATCCATGGCGCGGATGCCGACGCGCAGCAGCAGGCGATTTGTGTTCCACGGCGCGGGTGCCACCTCGGTCTGCACTGCGAAGGGCTCGCCGCGGCGTGCCACCGGGCGGCTCTCCCACGGGAAGTAGTTGATCAGCTCCTCGATGCGCACCGCGTCGTCGGGCGGCAACTGGCCGGCCATGAGCATGCGCCGCACATTGGCATAGGCGCCAGTATCGACATCGATCGAGAAGGTCGAGAATGGCTGCACCGCGGTGGCCGTCACCCCGCCCTGCTCCAGCGCGGCGTAGCGTTCGTGCGAAGCCTCCTGCATCGGCACGGGTTGATACCCGGGCGCCGCCATGACCGCGGCCTGGGGCATCACCAGCCGCCTGGCAAAGTCCTGGTCGTGCATCGGCGCCGCCGGGCGGGGCGCCGGCGCGGCCTTGCCAAGCACCGCCTCCTGCTCGCGCACGATCCGTGCAGGCTGCGAAATGGCATGCGAATCGGCGCCGGCTTCGGTCCGCGTCGCCGCTTGATCGGGCGCTGCCGCGACCGGGCGGCGTTCGCTCTCAGGCGAGGTGCCGCAGGCGGCGAGGGAAAGTATCAGCAGGATGCAGGCAAGCGGGCGAAGTCGGGTGTCGAGCATGGTGATTCTCCGTCGATGGATGCCCGGCGAGCCCGGGCCATGATCTCTTCAACGGATGAGCGCAGCGAACGGGGTTAAACCCGCCAAGACATTGCTTCGACGCGGATTCACAAGCGCCCCCGGTGTCGCAACCGCGCGCTTTCACGCTACAGTGGACCCGCCCCCGGCCAGTGCCGCCCAGCTCTTCACATACGGAACGGATTCGATGCGCAAACGTGACAACAGCCTCTCCACCGACCAGAAGGCCCTGATCCTCAATCTGGACAAGCACAAGTACGGTTCTATCGTCGAAATCGGGGCCGGGCAGGAAGTGGCGCGGCGCTTCTTCCACGTCGGCGCGGCTGCCGGCACGGTGGCCAAGACCATGTCGGCCTACGACATGGCGGTGAGCGACGACATCTACGGCCATGTGGACCGCTATGTGAGCCGCGCGCGCCTGCTGCAGATGCTCGACAAGGAATTCACCCAGGTGGTGCAGCGGCTCGCCGACAAGCGGCCGCGCAACACCACCTTCTTCGCCTATGCAGCGACTGTCACCGCGCGCAGCTTCAAGCAGAAGAACGAGTGCCACGGCTGGATCGGCGTGCGCCTGCAGCTGCATCCGGGCGCGGCGCCGAGCGACATCATCCTGCACGTGCGCATGCTCGACAACGACAACGCGCTGCAGTCCGAGGCGCTCGGCATCCTCGGCGTGAACCTCATCCACGGTGCCTTCTTCCACTACCAGCAGCCGGAATGGATCATCGAGAGCCTGGCCGACGGGCTGTCATCCGACCGCATCGAGGTGGACCTGATCCACTTCTCGGGGCCGTACTTCGAGGAGGTCGAAAACCGGCTGATGAACCTGCACCTGATCACCAGTTGGCTGACCCGCGCGGTCATCTTCAACCCGGCCGGCGAGGTGGTGGTGCCCGGCGAGCTGCTCTATCGCAAGCCGATGCTGGTGATCCGTGGCAGCTTCAAGCCGGTGACCTGCGTGAACATCGACATGATGCAGGGCGGCCAGAAGCAGTTCAGCCAGGTCGCCGCGGTCAATGAGAGCGAGATCCTCTCGCTCGCCGAAATCACCACCAATTCGCTGGTCAGCGGCGACAACATCGATGGCGCCGACTTCCTCGCCCGCATCGATCTGCTCGGCTCGCAGGGCTATACGGTGATGATCTCCGACTACCTGCGCTTCTTCCGCCTGCGAGCCTACCTGCGGCGGTACACGCAAAAGCCGATCGGCATCGTCATGAGCGTGCGCGACCTCGAGGCGCTGTTCGACGAGAAATACTACGAGGGCCTCGAAGGCGGCATCCTTGAAGCCTTCGGCAAACTCTTTCCCGACAATACCCACGTCTATGTCTATCCCTCGCGCCGCCAGGGGGAGAGCGAGATGGTCACCCTCGACAACGTACCGGTGCCCGGCCATCTGCGTCACCTGCTCGCCTTCCTCAAGGAAAACGGAAAGCTGGTCGCCATCGAACCGCAGGATGTGGAGCACCTCGAGATCGATGCCAGCGAAACGCTGGCCGCCCTGCGCCGGGGTCCTGGCGCCTGGGAGAAGGACGTGCCCGAGGGCGTCGCCCAGCGCATCATCGAAGGACGTCTGCTCGGTTACGACTCGGAGTAGTCCGCTGCGCGGCAGGATCGGTTTCGGGCTGGCGCACCGGGCAGCATCCGGCCGATTTTCTGCCCTCATTTGGTGCGAAAACGCCGTCAAATCTCGGCGAAAGCGCCCCTTTTTGGTGCAATGTGCAGTCAATTATGTTTTTTTGGCGATTCTCGTCCGATTGCGCTTGTCCTTGAATCTCGTCGCCCTATAATCCGCGCTCATTTTTCGTGGATCTCAAACTCATGTACGCAACCGCACTCGACGCTCTCGTCACTTCCCAGCCGGCCGCCCGTCTTGGTGGAGTGTTCGGCTACAGAATGGAAGGCGACGAAGCCTCGCTCAATGCGGAACTCGCCGTGATCGACGCAGCACAACTTGGCAATGCCGACTGGGCACTGCAGCTGTGGGCCTGCGACGCGGACGCAAACGGTCGTCTGCAAGGGATCAAGGTGGCGGAAGTTCCGCTGGGCGCCCTCCAGGCCGACCCCTATGGCACCACGCCCGTCGCCGGCAACGCCGTTGCCCTGCCGCCCGCCGGCACCGGCACGCATACCATCGTCCTCGCGCTGGCCAGCGGCATCAGCGGCCAATACGGCCAGATCCACGATTTCGCGGTGTTTGGCAACGCCCAGCAATTCACGCAGCCGCGTCTCGATGGCGCGGTCGGCTACCAGTTCGGCGACAACACGGTGCGCCTGTCGGTGGAGCGCATTGCCAACCCCCGCGAGGCGGGCAGCGTCAGTGGCACGCTGGCACTCGAGCTGTGGGCGCTGGATGCCCCCTACAGCGGCGGCGCCTTCGCCGGATCGCTGGTCGGCGGCGTGCAGATCGGTTCGCTGGAAGGCCAGTCGGAATGGCGCGACGTCGCGGTGAATGCCGATACCGCTGCGCTGGCAGCCGGCACCTGGAACCTGGTGCTGATGCTGCGCGAATGGACGCCGGCCGGTTTCGTGACCCGCGACTACAGCAATTTCGCAAACCCGCACATCGTGGTGCCCGCCCAGAGCGTTGAAGTCGCCGTCGAAGTCGCCGCAGTCGAAGCTCCGGTCGCCGAGCAGCAGGCAGAACCTGCAGCCGCGCCGGCAAAGGCCGCTGCTGAAAAACCGGCAGTCGCCGCAGCACCCAAAGCGGCTGCCGCCCCGGCAGCTGTCGAAGCCAAGCCCGCCGCTGCCGAGAAGCCTGCGGTCGAGGCCAAGCCCGCTGCGGCCGCCAAGACGAGCAAAGCGGCAAAGCCGGCCACCGAAGCAAAAGCGGCTCCGGCCAAGACTGCCTCGGTAACGAGCATCGACAAGGCCAGCAAGGCCAAGGCGCTGCCTTCGGTCAATGAGTCCAGCGCCGAAGAGCTCGCCAGCGTCAAGGGTCTGAGCAAGACCGCGGCCAAGGCGATCATCGCGGCACGCCCCTACAAGAGCCTCGATGAGCTGACCCGTGCCAAGGGCGTCGGCGAGAAGCTGCTCGCCAAGATCCGCCAGCAAGTCAGCCTGTAAGCGAGCGTGCTGGCTCGGCCAGCGCGAAAACATCCGGACGACACCGACGCCCATCGCGGCATCGGTGTCGTTTTTCTTTTGTACGCCGCCCGGCGGGCACGAATGCGCTGCAACTTCCGCGGTGATAGCATCGAATCCCGGTCAGGCCGGGCTGTCATGCGATCGGCCGGAGACAGGTTTCACTGCGCACGAGGATCGAGTCCGCAATGCATGAGATGTCGCTGGCCGAGGGTATCCGCGAGATCGTCGACGAGGCAGTACGAACGCAGCGGCTGGGTCGGGTACGGACCGTTGTGGTGGAGATCGGGGAACTCTCGTCGGTGGAGCCCGAAGCGCTGGCCTTCTGCTTCGACGAGGTCATGCGCGGCGGGCCCGCCGAAGGCGCGCGAATGGAAGTGGTCGGCGTGGCGGGCTCCGGATTGTGCCTGCAGTGCCACCAGACCGTTGCAATGCATCGGCTTTACGACGCTTGTCCGGCGTGCGGCGGCTACCAGCTGCAGCCCCGCGACGGGATGGAAATGCGGGTGAAGGAAATCGAAGTCGAGTAGTTATTGGATCATCGGCGCAGACCGGCGGTCACGATGATCGAGGAGCAGGGAATGTGTACCGTATGCGGCTGCGGGACGGGACAGGTCAGAATTGGGCAGGTGGCGCACGCCCGGCCGGCACGCCAGCCCACGCTTGCCTGGCGGCCGCGTGCCGCATCGTCTGTCGACCCGGACCCCGACGAATTGCACGGTCATGACGCGCGTACCGGGCCAGAGCCGCTCGTGACGGACGAGACCCTCGACTACGGAAGCGGGCCTGCTCAGGCGAATGCACCCGGCCTGAGCCAGCGCCGGATGGTGAAGATCGAGCAGGACATCCTCGGCAAGAACGACCGCCTTGCCGCGGCCAACCGGCAGTGGCTCGCAGGCCGCGGCATCTGCACACTCAACTTGCTCTCCGGCCCAGGCGCCGGCAAGACCACGCTGCTGTGCCGGACCATCGCCGAGCTCCGGGACACCGTTCCGGTCGCGGTGATCGAGGGCGACCAGCAGACCGATTTCGACGCCGAGCGCATCCGCGCCACCGGGGCACGCGCATTACAGATCAATACCGGCAAGGGCTGCCACCTCGATGCGCAGATGATTTCGCAGGCGCTCGCGCGCCTCGCGCCAGCAGAGGATTCCCTGCTGCTGATCGAGAACGTCGGCAACCTGGTGTGCCCGGCCGCCTTCGACCTGGGCGAAGCCCGCAAGGTGGTGATCCTGTCTGTGACCGAGGGCGAGGATAAACCGCTCAAGTATCCGGACATGTTCGCCGCCGCAGACCTGCTGCTGATCAACAAGATCGACCTGTTGCCCCACCTCGACTTCGATGTCGACCTGGCGCTGGAATTCGCTCGCCGCGTCAAGCCCGGCCTGCCTTCGATCCGGGTATCAGCGCGCACAGGAGAGGGGTTCGACGAATGGCTTGCCTGGCTGCGCGCGACATGGTCCGCGGCCGGTCGTCGCAAGGTGGGCTGAGAGCATGTGCCTGGCCATTCCCGCGCGGGTCGTCGAACTGCTCGACGGCGACAATGCACGCATCGACCTGGGCGGCGTGCTGAAGGAAATCTCGCTGGCCCTGGTCGAGGATGTCGCGGAGGGCGACTACGTGATCGTGCATGTGGGCTACGCGCTGTCGAAGCTCGACACCGACGAGGCCGAGCGCACGCTGGCGCTGTTTGCCGAAGCCGGCCTGGCTGGCGGCGCGGTGGCGCCAGGGTGAAGTACATCGACGAATTCCGCGATGGTGCGCTGGCGCGCAAGCTCGCCGCGGCAATCCGCGCCGAGATCGATCCGGCGCGCGATTACGCATTCATGGAGTTCTGCGGCGGCCATACCCATGCCATCTCGCGCTACGGCGTCACCGACCTGCTGCCGCTGAACGTGCGCATGGTCCACGGCCCCGGCTGCCCGGTGTGCGTGCTGCCGATCGGCCGCCTCGACATGGCCATCTCGCTGGCGCTCGAGCGGCCGGAGGTGATCGTCTGCAGCTATGGCGACTGCCTGCGAGTGCCGGCCTCGGCGGGCCTGTCGATGCAGAAGGCGCGGGCGCGCGGCGCCGATATCCGGGTGATCTATTCGGCTGCGGACGCCCTCAACCTCGCGCGCACCAACCCGGAGCGCGAGGTGGTGTTCTTCGCGATCGGTTTCGAGACCACCACGCCGCCCACCGCGCTGGTGATCCGCGAGGCCGACGCGCTTGGCCTCGGCAACTTCAGCGTCATCTGCAACCACGTGCTGACCCCGCCCGCCATCGCGGCGATCCTCGATGCACCCGGAAGCGGCGAAGCCGAGGGTGTGCACCTCGACGGCTTCGTCGGCCCGGCGCATGTTTCCACCGTCATCGGCAGCCGCCCGTACGCGGCCTTTGCGCAGAAGTATCGGAAACCGGTCGTCATCGCCGGCTTCGAACCGCTGGATGTGATGCAGGCGGTCCGCATGCTGATCCGCCAGGTAAACGAGAGCCGCGCCGAAGTGGAAAACGAGTTCACCCGCGCCGTCACCGAGACCGGCAACCTCAAGGCACAGGCGCTGATGGACGAGGTGTTCGCGCTGCGCGACAGCTTCGAGTGGCGCGGCCTCGGCCAGCTTGCACACTCGGCCCTGCGCATCCGCGAGCGCTTTGCCGCGTTCGACGCCGAAGCAAAATTCGGCCTCGCCTACCGCAGCGTGGCCGACCACAAGGCCTGCGAATGCGGTGCCATCCTGCGCGGCGTCAGGACGCCCGCACAGTGCCGCATCTTCGGTACCGCCTGCACGCCGGAGAATCCGATGGGCTCCTGCATGGTGTCATCCGAGGGCGCCTGCGCGGCGCACTACACCTATGGGCGCTTCAGGGACGAGGCCGTGGCGGGGACTCCTGCGAAAGGACGCTTCGTGACGTCCGCTCAGGGCGGGTGAAAGCTTTGTTTCGGGCGGTGAATCCCGCGAGCGATAGCAGTTTCGCGGCAGTAGCCTGCCTGATGGATTTGGCGTATCCGTTGGTTCGATGAAACGCGTTGTACGGAGACGGGGACGTGGTCAACGGATACCCGCCCCGGGCGCTGAGTCTGTCGTCGCGGTTGCAGAGAACGACAGCGCGTGTATATCGGCCTTCGGCGCCAGAACAACGATGCCGCGAGGATAGGTTTCATTCCTCAGGCAAGACAAACCAAGCTTTGCGAATATGTATCTGGCCACCGGATGGGCGGTAGCCAGGTGAATTTCCCGGATCTCCAGCATTCTGGCCGTTTCCACTGTCGCTTCGAACAGCAGGCGAGCCACGCCCTGCTTTCGCCATGGTGCCGATACGCTGGCTCCAAGCTCGGCCGAATCGCCATGGACGGCGAGGTGAACGAAGCCGATGACGGGTTCATCGACCGCCGCAACGGCCAAACCGATATCCCGCTCGAAATCGATACGGCCGACATAGGCTGCAATGCCGGTATCCGAGAGCGAGGTGGCAAAGCGGCCATACCGGTCGTCGTCGTCGAGCGCCAGCAGGTGGTCGAGAACCCGCGTGCGCTGCGAGGCGATGATGCGGTAGGGCTCGCCCGGGATGGGTGGGCGCGTCACTCCCAAGCCAGGGCCCCGCCGGTCTGGTACTCGGTCACCCGGGTTTCGAAGAAATTCTTCTCCTTGCGCAGGTTGGCTTGCTCGTCCAGCCAGGGCAAGACGTTTTCCGCGCCGGGAAAGGGCTCCGCGACGCCGACCTGACGGGCACGCCGATTGGCGATGAAGCGAAACTGTTGCACGTGCAGCTCGGCGTTGTAGCCGAGGATGGGTTCGCGCAGGATATGGCCGGCGTAGGCGCTTTCGGCTGCCTCGGCCTCGTGCCAGAGTTCGCCGAGGGCCTGCGGGTCGAGGGTCAGGCCTTCTTCCTTGAGCAGTTCCCGGATGACCCGTATGCCGAAGGCGCAGTGCAGGACCTCGTCGCGCATGATGTACTGAAGCTGCTCTGCCGCCCCTTTCATCAGCCCCCGGCGCTGCAGGGCAAAGATGGGCGTAAAGCCGTTATAGAACCAGCAGCCCTCGAAGATGACGGCAAAGAAGAAGTACGACAGGGCGAACTCGTGGAGGTTGTCCGGCTTGGTCAGGTCAAAGTCCGAACGCAACACGCGCTCGAGACGCTGGTTGGCCAGCTGAATCTTCCCGTTGATCTGCGCTACCACCCGGTAGCGGTTGTAGATTTCCTGCTGGTCGAGACCCAGACTTTCGATGCAGTGCTGATACGTCCAGGTGTGCAGGGCCTCCTCGTACACTTGGCGCGCCTGGTAGATCTGAAGTTCCGGCGCGCTCATTTTTTCCATGACCGCCAGACCGATATTGCGCATGGCCAGGATGTCGGAGGTGGTCAGATAGGCGAGCACGTTCTCGAAGACGTGCCGCTCTGCCGCGGTCAGCTTGTGGTGGTAGTCGTGCACATCCTGCGCCATGGAGATTTCCAGCGGCGTCCAGTGATTGCGGTTGGCCTTGAGGAAGAACTCCCAGGCCCAGGGATACTTGAACGGCGCCAGCTGGTTGATGTCAGCCTTGCCGTTGACGATGCGCTTATCGGCGGCATTCACCGCAGCCAGGACCTTGCCTGGCTGCACGGGTTCGTCGTGTTGCGCGGATGGGGGCGGTGCGATTTGCGCCGCCGGAGGTTGAGGGGATACATGGGATGGGGCATCCCAATCGTCGAAGCGATAGGCGGTGTTCATGCGCTGTCCTCGATTCAGGCGCCGGACTCGGCGATGGGTTTGCACAGTTCCTTCAGGCCCGCGAGAAGCTCTGGTCCGGCTTGCGCGATGCCGCCGCCGCTCGGCGACAGGATGGAGATGCCGGGCGCTGCAAGGGCCGGCTTGCGCCGAGCCCGAAGGATCAGGCCATCGAGATGCCGGCGGCGCTTGCCAAGGTCGGCGGCTGGTGTTGCCGGCGCCCGCGGTGCCCGGTCATGTCGAGTGCGACTCATTGGCATGATTCGCACTCGGGATTGTCGATGGAGCAGAACCGGGGTTCCTCGTGAACCACCGAGTCATCGCGACCACCGGCTTTCTCGGCCTGGCTGGCGCCCAGGGTGCGCAGGTAATAGGTGGTCTTCAGGCCGCGTAGCCAGGCCAGCTTGTAGAGTTCGTCCAGCTTCTTGCCGGACGGGAGGGCCATGTAGAGGTTGAGCGACTGCGCCTGATCGATCCATTTCTGGCGCCGGGCCGCGGCCTCGATGAGCCATTTCGGGTCGATTTCGAAGGCGGTGGCGTAGCGCGCCTTCAAGTCTTCCGGGACCCGCTCGATGCGGGCCAGCGAGCCGTCGAAATATTTCAGGTCGGCGACCATCACTTCATCCCACAGCGCCAGCGCCTTGAGCTCCCTCACCAGGGCTTGATTGACGACGGTGAACTCGCCCGAGAGGTTCGACTTGACGTAGATGTTCTGGTAGCTCGGTTCGATGCTGGCGGAGACGCCGACGATGTTGGAGATGGTCGCCGTCGGCGCGATGGCTACGCAATTCGAGTTGCGCATGCCGTGTTGGGCAATTCGCGCCTTCAGGGCGGCCCAGTCGAGGCGGTCGTCGCGGTTGACTTCCAGGTAGGCGCCGCGGGCTTGGGCCAGTCGCTCGATGGACTCGTGGGGCAGCACGCCCTGGTCCCACAGACTGCCTGTGAAGCTGGAATAGCGGCCACGTTCCCTGGCCAGCTCGGTGGACGCCCAATAGGCCTGATAGCACACGGCTTCCATGCCGCGATCGGCAAACTCGACTGCACCCGCGGAGGCATATGGCAGGCCAAGGGCATACAGACAATCGGCGAAACCCATGATGCCGAGGCCGACCGGGCGATGGCGCAGGTTGGCATTACGCGCTTTCGGTGTGGCGTAGAAGTTGATGTCCACCACGTTGTCGAGCATGCGCATGGCGGTTTGCACGGTGCGTGCCAGCTTGGCCTCGTCGAGTTCGCCGTCCTTCAGGTGGGCGAGCAGGTTGACCGAACCCAGGTTGCACACGGCGGTTTCTGAATCCGAGGTGTTCAGGGTGATTTCGGTGCACAGGTTGGAGCTATGCACGACACCGGCGTGCTGCTGCGGCGAGCGCAGGTTGCAGGCGTCCTTGAAGGTGATCCAGGGATGGCCGGTCTCGAACAGCATGGTCAGCATCTTGCGCCACAGCTGCACCGCCGGAATCTTCTTGAACGACTTGATTTCGCCGGCTGACGCCCGGGCCTCGTAGGCGAGATAGGCCGCCTCGAAGGCGGCGCCGAATGTGTCGTGCAGGTCCGGCACGTCGAGCGGCGAGAACAGGGTCCAGTCCGCGCTCTCGTGCACGCGCTTCATGAACAGATCGGGAATCCAGTTTGCGGTGTTCATGTCGTGCGTTCGTCGGCGCTCGTCGCCGGTGTTCTTGCGCAGGTCGAGAAACTCCTCGATATCGAGGTGCCAGGTTTCGAGATAGGCGCACACGGCGCCCTTGCGCTTGCCGCCCTGATTGACTGCGACGGCCGTGTCGTTGACCACCTTCAGAAAGGGGATCACGCCCTGGCTCTGGCCGTTGGTGCCCTTGATGTGGCTGCCCAGTGCGCGTACCGGCGTCCAGTCGTTCCCCAAGCCGCCGGCGTATTTCTGCAGCAGGGCGTTTTCCTTGATCGACTGGTAGATGCCGTCGAGGTCGTCGGCCACGGTGGTCAGATAGCAGGACGACAGCTGCGGGTGCAGCGTGCCGCTGTTGAACAGCGTCGGTGTCGAGCACATGAAATCGAAACTCGAGATCAGCTCGTAGAACTCGATGGCCCGTGCCTCCCGGTCGATTTCGTTGAGCGCCAGACCCATCGCGACGCGCATGAAAAAGATCTGCGGCAACTCGATACGGCGACCTTCGATATGCAGGAAATAGCGGTCGTACAAGGTCTGCAGGCCGAGGTAGCCGAACAGGTGATCGCGTTCCGGCTTCAAGGCTGCGGCCAGGCGTTCGAGGTCGTAGTCTTTCAGGCGCGGGTCGAGCAGTTCGGCGTCGACCCCGCACTGGATGAAGCGCGGGAGGTAGTCCGAGTAAGTCGTCGCGAGCGCACCGGCGGCAAGCGGATGGCCGAAGACTTCGCTGACCAGGCTGGCAAGGAGTAGGCGGGCGGTGACGAAGTCGTAGCCGGGTTCGCGTTCGATGAGCGTACGCGCCGACAGGATGAGCGCCTGTTGGACGTCTGCGAGGCTGACGCCGTCGTAGAGATTCCTCAGGGCATGGTCGAGAATGAGTTGGGCCGAGATGTCGCCTGCCACGCCGGCGCATGCGGCCTCGCAGGTCTCCAGAAGGGCGCCGACATCGAGTGGGCGGCGTTCGCCCCGAACGAGAACGTGCAATGCGGCCGCATGCGTTTGAGCATGGGCGGCGCGTTCGGAAGCGCGCCGCTCGCGGTAGAGCACGTAGGCGCGGGCCACATCGTGTTCGCCCGATCGCATGAGGGCCAGTTCGACCTGGTCCTGGATGTCCTCGATATGAACCGAGCCGCCATCGGGCAAGCGCCGGGTCAGCGAGCGTACGACGGTGTCGGTCAGCCGGGCGACAAGCTCCCGAACCCGCGAGGACACCGCACTCTGGCTGCCTTCGACGGCGAGGAAGGCTTTGGTCATCGCGACCGAAATCTTCTCCGGGTGGAAGGTGACGACGGCACCGTTGCGGCGGATGACCTGGAGCGCTGCGAGCGCGGATTCGCTACTGCCAGAGAGTGCTAGGGCGTTCGAGGACAAGACGATTCTCCGTGATGGGGGGCGGAGAATCGAAAGAACGTGGCGCACGCCGGACGCAGGTCACCCCGGGTCGGACCCGTCAAGGCAACATACGCAGCAAGAGTGGCGAACGGCAGCACGTACAGACCTTTCGTCAGGGACACCCCGCCCCATCGTTGTTGGAAGGACGTTGCGGCAGGTCTCCTGGCTCTCGGGTCGGTGCGCTTCACCCGCCTTCCCGGACGCGTCCAGTGGCAGTGGGTGGCGAAGCACTCGCCGATGACAGTTGCGGGGGCAGCTCCGGATTTCAGGTCGAACACCTGGCACCGAATTCCCTTTTAATCCCCGGATGGGGAACCTTCAACGGGCACCACTTTATCCGCAGTCAATTTTCCGAGTCAAGCCCGGGAAACTAGCGGTAGTATCGCTAGACCCTATTGGTCGTACATCTAGTGCCCATGGTCTGGGGCGGATCGGTGTATTGCCATAAGTCGAGTTGGAGTCGCTTGAATGGCTGTTTCCTGCCTGCACGCGCCGTTCACAGGCCCAAACCCCGGCTTTCGTCGCGCCGATCAGTTGCTCTTCCGCCGGAAGCCAAAGCCCAGACGAGCTCGAAACGGCGTTGTTGTATTTCCGCTGTCAGCGCCCCCAAGATTCGACTGACGCCACCAAAATCGAGATCGCCATTCGATTGCGTTGAAGAAGGTTTCACGAGTGTTGATGACCCGCAGCTACAGCCGTTCGTTCGATATGCCGAATCCGGAGCCCAGATGAGCAACGCGAAGAACCCCCACGGTCGCCCACTCGATCTCGCGCACGGCCGGGTCGACATGACCCACGGCGCCGGCGGGCGGGCGATGGTGCAGCTTGTCGAGCAGCTTTTCGCGCGGGCGTTCGCCAACGACTGGCTGGAGCGTGGCAACGACGGTGCGGTGCTGCCGGCCCCTGCGCCGGGCGAGCGTCTGGTGATGAGCACCGATGCGCACGTGGTTTCGCCGCTGTTCTTTCCGGGGGGCGACATCGGTTGCCTGGCGGTGCATGGCACGATCAACGATGTGGCGGTGATGGGGGCGCGGCCGCTCTATCTTGCCGCCAGCTTCATCCTCGAGGAAGGCTTTCCGCTTGCCGAGCTCGCGCGCATTGTCGGCTCGATGGGCGCGGCCAGCCGCGAGGCGGGGGTGCCGGTGGTCACCGGAGATACCAAGGTGGTCGAGGCGGGCAAGGGCGACGGGGTGTTCATTACCACCACCGGGCTTGGCGCGCTTCCGGTAGGGCGCGACATCGGCGGCGCAAATGCACGCGTCGGCGATGCGGTGATCGTCTCTGGCACCATCGGCGACCATGGCACGGCGATCCTCTCGCAGCGCGAATCGCTCGCTTTCGGCACGGCCATCGTCTCGGATACCGCTGCCCTGCACGACCTGATCGGCCAGCTGTTGGAGACGGTGCCCGGCGTGCGCGTGTTGCGCGACCCTACCCGCGGCGGCCTCGCCGCGACGCTCAACGAGATCGCCACACAGTCTGGTGTGGGCATCAGCCTCGACGAGGCTGCCATCCCGATTCACCCGCAGGTCGCCGCGGCCTGCGAGCTGCTCGGCCTCGATCCGCTGAACGTCGCCAACGAGGGCAAGGTGGTGGTGATCTGTGCGGCGGCAGAAGCGGACGCCGCGCTCGCCGCCCTGCGCGCGCATCCGCTCGGACGCGCATCGGCGCGCATCGGCGAGGTGATCGCGGATGCGCGCTGTTTCGTGCAGGTGCACACCGCTTTCGGCGGGCGGCGCATGGTCGATTGGCTGACCGGCGAGCAGTTGCCGCGTATCTGCTGAGCTGCCACGCAGGCCTGAAGGACCGTTGGCGCGCCGGGGACGGTTCCGCCACAATGTGCGCCAGACTCGTGGCCGGCAAGGGCTTCGGGATGACAGGCATTCGGGATAGAACACGATCATGGCTGCATGCACACTCACCACCCTCTACCGCTACCCCGTCAAGTCGCTGCGCGCTGAGCAGTTTCAGGCGCTCGACATCACGGCCCGCGGCTTTGCCCACGATCGCCAGTGGATGGTGATCGACGCGGGCGGGCGTTTCCTCACCCAGCGCCAGCTGCCGCGCATGTCGCTGATCGATGCCAGCGTGGATAAGGACGGTGCACTTCGGCTGGTGGCGGAAGGCTTCGGGGCGATCAGGGTGGAGGAGGAACAACGCGGTCGGGTGCCCGCCACGGTCTGGAACGATACCCTCGATGCGGTGCTGGTCGATCCCGCTGCCGACGCCTGGCTCAGTGATTTCCTGGCCCGGCCGTGTCGCCTGGTGCGCTTTGCCGACGACGTGACCCGCCCGGTCGACCCGGCCTACGCGCGGCCTACCGACCAGACCGGCTTTTCAGATGGTTTTCCGTTTCTGCTGATCTCGCAGGGCTCGCTTGACGATCTCAATTCGCGGCTCGCGCGGCCGGTGCCGATGCTGCGCTTCCGGCCCAACCTGGTGGTGGAAGGCTGCGCGCCCTTTGCCGAGGATGGCTGGAAGCGGATCCGCATCGGTGATGTAGTCTTCCGGGTCGTCAAGCCCTGCTCGCGCTGCGCGATCCCGACGGTCGACCCGGCCACCGGCGAGCGCGGCGCGGAACCGCTGCGTACCCTGAGCGGCTATCGCCGACGCGACCACCAGGTGTTTTTCGGGCAGAACCTGATCCACGACGGCCCGGGTCGGCTCGAGACCGGCATGACCGTCGAAATCCTCGAATAGCGCGAGGCTGGCGCCTATCGCGATCCGCCCACCAGCGACGGCCCGGCGAGGCGCTGCGACCAGAACGCGGCGATCTCGAGCATGCGGTTCACGAAGGCCCATTCGTTGTCGAACCACACCAGCAGGTTCACCATGCGCTTGCCGCTGACGCGTGTCTGGCTGCCGTCGACGATCGCCGAAAACTTGCTGTGGTTGAAATCGATCGAGGCGCTGGGGTGGTCGATCCAGGCGAGATGGCGATGCACGCCCCCGTTGGTCGCGCGGCGCAGCAGCGCATTGATCTCGTCGCGGCTGGTATCGCGCGACAGGGTGACCACCAGGTCGATCGCCGAGACGTTGGGTACCGGCACGCGGATCGCCTTGGCTTCGATCCTGCCGGCCAGCGAGGGCAGCAGCCGCGCCACGCCGACTGCCAGGCCGGTATCGACCGGGATCATCGACTGCATCGCCGAGCGGGTCATGCGCAGGTCGGTGTGGTGGTAGCCGTCGATCAGCGGCTGATCGTTCATCACCGAGTGCAGGGTGGTGGTCAGCGCGTGCTCGATGCCGAAGGTTTCCTCGAGGATGGCGAGGATCGGCACGATCGCATTGGTGGTGCAGGAGGCCGCCGACACTACCCGCTCGTCGCCGACGATCGACTCGTGATTCATCCCGTAGACGATGGTCTTGTCCACATCGGCGGCGCTGCTGCCGGGGTGGGACAGCAGTACGCGAGGGCAACCCGCCTCGAGGAAGGCGTCGAGTTCCCTGCGGTAGCGGTAGCGGCCGGATGCCTCGACCAGCAGATCGAACTCGAGCGCGCGCCAATTCACCTCGGCCGGGGTGGTGGCGTGCGAAACCGCGATCGCGGCGCCATCGACCATGAGCCTGCCGTCGGTCAGCTCGACCGAGCCCGGGAAGGGACCGTGGGTGGAGTCGAAGCGGGTGAGGTAGGCCATGCGCTCGACGTCGGCCGGCTCGTTGATGGCGACGATGGCAAGTTGCTCGCGCAGCGGCGATTCGCGCAGGGCTCGCAGGAAACAGCGACCGATCCGGCCATAGCCGTTGATGGCAATACGAAATGACACCTTCACACCCGCCCCGCGGCCGGCCCAGGGGCCCGCCGTCTCGTTGATATCGAGGAAAGACTGCCCGCCTGCACGGTCCGGTGGGTCGCGCAGGCGGGCTCGGGTGCCAAGTTTAGCAGGCGCAGCGCAGTGGGCGGCAGACCGGCACTACAAGAATCGCCGGCATCGCCGGAAGGGTGTTCAAAGGCCCATGCAGTTGGCGTAGTAGGTGGTGGTCGCCGGCCAGTCGGAGAACACGCCGAGGACGCCCACCTTGCGCGCCAGTACGTCGAGTACGCGCATCGTGTCGCCTTCGCGCGATACCGCCGAATCGAAGCTCTGGTAGTAGAAGCCGTTGTTGCCGTCGGCAAGGATGCCGGAGCGCTCGAGCGTCCACGCGATCATGTCGAGGCCGGCGGCCTTCGCGTCCATCGCCGCCTGCGAGGGAATGATCTCGCCGGCCGCGTTGGCGCTCAGCAGAGCGAAGATCGGCGGTGCCCAGATGTTGATGCCTTCCGCCTTGTACTGTGCCAGTTCGGCCGCGCTCGGCACATCGGCCATGGTGTTGGCGTCATCCAGGTAAACCGCCTGGCGGCCGAAGCGCGGCTCGTGGGCGACCCAGTACAGCACGTCGGCCTTGTTGAAGGACTGGGCGAAGACGTCGCGGGCGGGCACGAAGGCGTCCTTGTATTCGTCGATCATCTTCTGCGCATAGGCTTCCTGGCTGAAGCCGTCGAACGGCATGGTCACCGCCGGGCTCTTGAGTTCCGGGGTCATCTTCACGCCCAGCGCCTTGAACAGGGCGATGCTCTCCTTGTGGGTCATGAGCGTGCCGCTGGTCGGGCCGGAATACAGGTCGGTGCGGAAGTCCGCGGTGCCTGCCATGTATTCGGCCACGGTGCGGGCGCGCGGGTTGGAGCCGTCCATCTTGCCGTGCAGGCGCTTGAACTCGGCCAGGGTGATGTCGGAGGTGCGGCACTCGGCGCTGGCCGGCGTGATCAGCTTGCCGTCGGCGTCGAGCGTGGCGGGCGTGAAGGGCTTGGTGCACTTGGCCGCCAGCTCGGGGATGGCGAGGATGTCGGTGGTGGTGTGCAGGTCGTTCTGGGCGTGACGGCAGACCAGTTCCTTGTCCTTGGTGAAGGTCACGTCGCATTCGATGATGCCGGCACCCATGCGCGCCGCGGCAATGTAGGACTCGCGGGTGTGTTCCGGAAACTGCAGGGCCGCGCCGCGGTGACCGATCGAGAAAGCGCTGCGGCGCATGGGGCGGTTCTCGCACGAGGCGAGGCGGCGCTTGAGCGGGCTGTCGGCCATGTCGTCGACGAGGAACAGCGGTCGGGGACCGACGGTAACGGCCTGCGAATAGGCATGCGACGGTTTCCCGTGCCAGGTGCGGTCCTGGTCGTGGTCCGGTCTGTCGGCCATTGCGAGGCCCGGCAGCGCGGCAAGCGCCACCATCAGGCTCATCATCGAAAGGGTTTTCGGGGGCACGGCTTTCTCCTTTTTGGGGTCGGGTATGGACTGGCTGCGGGCTTGCGCAAGCCCGTGCTGCCGAACGTAGGCCGTGCAGATTGCCGGGGCATTAAGGGCAGTTTGCGGTTCTTCGCGGACGCAACGCCGCCGTCACGGTGCCCGAACCGGCTCGCCGTGCGACGGAGCGTCGGGCCCGAAACATTCCGGACATTTCGATGAAAGGGGCATGCAATCTCGCGCTGGGAGGATGTCTCCATGGCCGCACGGCCACCCCTCACCCGATGGAGCCGAACCCATGCTGAACAGATCATTCATCGCCGCACTGCTGGCCCTCTCGGCCGCCCACGCCCACGCCATCCAGACCGTCGAATACGGTTGGGAAGACGGCCGTGGCACCATCCTCGGCGGCTTCGGCAATCTCGTCGATGCAAGCAACGTCACCGGCGCGCAGACCGGCAGCACCGGCAGTGGCAGCTACGGTGTCCCGGGTGCCCACAGTGGCGATCGCTTTCTCCACGTTGCCGAGGCACCGCACTCAGGCACGCCGCAGGCCTATCTCGCGATGGTTGGTGGCCTCGTCAGCGGCGACGTCGTCACGGCGAGCTTCTTCGGCTACGACCTCAGCGCCGGCGGCAGCCCGTCGCTGCGCATCTGGGCTCACTACGCCGACAGCGCCGATATCGCCAGCTACCTCGGCTCGGCCGGCGGCAACGATGCCTTCACCGACGGCTCGGGCTGGAGCGAAGTGGGTCATCAATGGACCTTCGACAATGCCGCCGCCGATGCTCTGGTGATCGAGGCTCGTCTGTACAGCAGCCCGGCCACCGATGCCACGGCGCGCAGCGATTACTGGATCGACAGCCTGCGCGTGAGCGCCCCGGACACCGCGCACATCGCTACGGCCGCGGCGGTACCGGAACCGCGCGGCTACGCGATGCTGCTTGCCGGCCTTGGCATGATCGGGCTGACCGCAGCCCGTCGCAGCAGACGCTGAGCCGGGAGGCGCGATCATGAACTTCCGGCTCAAACCCCTGCTCGTCGGCCTCGGCGCCTGCGTCATCGCCGCGCCCGCGATGTCGGCCGACACGGTGCGCTTCGCGACCTTCAACGCTTCGCTCAACCGCAACGCCAGCGGCGACCTGCTGGTCGACCTCGCCAACCCGCTGGGCAGCAGCGGCAGCATCCGGCAGGCCCACAACGTGGCCGAGATCATCCAGCGCGTCGCGCCCGACGTGCTGCTGATCAACGAGTTCGACCTCGACCTGAACGGCACGCCGGGTGCCGGCAGCACACCCATGCCGCTCGGCTATTCGAGCGCCGCCGCCGGCCTCTTCCAGGACAACTTCCTGTCCGCCAGCCACGGCAACGCGGTGCGCGGCATGACCGACGGCATCGACTACGCCTATCGCTACACGCCCAACACCAACACCGGCGTGGCCTCCGGCTTCGACCTCAACAACGACGGGATGGTGGGTGGCGGCGACGACGCCTTCGGTTTCGGCAGTTTCGCCGGGCAGTACGGTTTCACCATCTACTCGCGTTTCGAGATCGTCGGCGTGCGCAGCTTCCAGAACTTCCGGTGGAAGGACATGCCGGGCAACCTCCTCACCAACGACCCGACGGCCAACAAGCTGTCGGATTTCTACAGCCCCGATGAGGTCGATGCGCTTCGCCTGTCCTCCAAGAACCATGTGGACCTGACCCTCAAGGTCGGCGACCAGGAGGTGCATTTCCTCACCGCCCACCCCACGCCGCCAACCTTCGACGGCGCCGAGGATCGCAACGGCAAACGCAACCACGACGAGATCCGCTTCTGGTCCGACTACGTCAGCGGCGGCGCCACGGGCAGCTACATCTACGACGACCAGGGCGGCAGCGGCGGCCTCGCAGCGGGTGCGAAGTTCGTCATCGCCGGCGACTACAACGCCGACCCGCTGGATGGCGACTCCTTCGCCGGGGCGATCGGCCAGCTGCTCGGCAATCCGCGGGTGAATTCTGCGATGACGCCGGCCAGCGCCGGGGGCGTGCAGGCCGCCACCGACCCGAGCAACAACGGCAGCGCCAACCAGTCGCAGCGCGGCGATCCCGCCAACGACACCGCCGACTTCTCGGATTCGGCACCGGGCAACCTGCGGGTGGACTACGTGCTGCCCTCCGCCGACATGGCAATCAGCGGTTCAGGGGTGTTCTGGCCGACCGACGAAGTACAGGGCGACAGCAACGACAGCGGCGCGCTGTTCGACCTGGTCGGCACCTTCCGCAACCAGAACCTCTACGCCAACTTCCCCAGTTCCGATCACAAGGCGGTGTGGGTGGATGTGCAGGTGGCCGCGGTGCCCGAGCCGGAAAGCTGGGCGATGACGCTGGCTGGCCTGGCGCTGGTGGGATCGCTGGTGCGCCGTCGCCGCTGATCGCCCGCGGGCGGCGCGGGCGAGGGCTCAGACCGGTTCGACCTCATCGTCGAGCGTGGGGTAGTCGGTGTAGCCGGCAGCGCCTGGGCTGTAGAAGGTGGCCGGGTTCGGTTTGTTGAGCGCTGCGTTGCGACGGATCCGCTCCGGCAGGTCGGGATTGGCGAGGAAGGCGGTGCCGAAAGCGACCGCATCGAGCTTGCCGGCCTCGATCGCAGCCACGGCCTCGGCGGCGGTGTAGCCCATGTTGCCGATGAGTACGCCGCGATAGCGTTCCCGCACCGGTGTCACCACGTCGCCCTGCTGCTTGCCGAAGAAGTCCCCGCGCATCAGGTGCAGGTAGGCCAGCGAGTAGTCGTTGAGCCGCTCGGCGAGCCAGCTTGCCAGGCCCAGCGGATCGCTGTCGATCATGTCGTTGTAGCTGTTGAGCGGCGAAATGCGCAGGCCGACGCGCTCGCTGCCCCACACCGCGCAGACCGCGTCGAGCACCTCGAGCAGCAGCCGCGCGCGGTTTTCGATCGGGCCGCCGTAGGGACCGCTGCGCTTGTTCGATCCATCCCGCAGGAACTCGTCGAGCAGGTAGCCGTTGGCGCCATGCACCTCGACGCCGTCGAAACCGGCCGCCTTTGCATTGACCGCTGCCTGGGCAAAGCCCGCGACGATGGCCGGCAGCTCGTCGTCGCGCAGGGCGCGCGGCACGGTGTACGGCTGCTTGCCCTGGGGCGTGTGCACCTCGTCATTGGCGATCGCGATGGCGCTCGGCGCTACCGCTTCGCGGCCGTCGTTGAGCAGCGGGTGGCAGGCGCGGCCGCCGTGCCAGATCTGCAGGACGATACGTCCGCCGGCCGCGTGCACCGCATCGGTGACCTTCTTCCAGCCGGCGATCTGCTCGGGCGAATGGATGCCGGGCTCTTTCCAGAAAGCCGAGCAGCCCTCCATGGCCATGGTGGCTTCGGCCACGATCAGCCCGGCGCTGGCGCGCTGAGCGTAGTACTCGGCCATCAGCGCGCCCGGCACGTGGCCGTCTTCGGCGCGGGTGCGGGTGAGCGGCGCCATGAGGATACGGTTGGGCAGCGACAGGGCGCCGGCCTGCAGGGGAGAGAACAGGGAAGTCATGGGGTGGGTGTTCCTGTGCGGAGTGAGTGAGACACGACCGTCTTGAGTGTGGGGACTCAGGTGACTAATATCAACCAGTGGTATTTTGGTAACCTGCTTTCGAGTCCCGACATGCGTACATCCGAAAACTGTAATACGACGGGCGACGACACCGCCGAGCCCTGCCCGATCGAGCGCGGCATGCGCATCCTCGGTGGCAAGTGGAAGGGCTCGATCCTGTGGCATCTAAAGGATGGGCCACTGCGCTTCAACGAACTTGCACGCCAGCTGGGAGGCGCAAGCAAGAAGATGGTCGACCAGCGACTCAAGGAAATGGAGGAACAGGGTCTGGTGTTGCGTGAGGTGATCAGCACCCGCCCGATCGCGGTTGCCTACAGCATGACCGATACCGGGCGCAGTGCCTTGCGGGTGCTCGAGGCGCTCAAGGAATGGACCGATGCGAATCGCTTCTGAGCCACTCGCCGGGGTGATCTGAAACCTCGTCGTCACATTTCGCGGCTAGAATGCCCGCACCGGCGCCTCCGCGGCGCCAGCCGATACGGACTCCCGCAAGCCGTGCCCGCCAGCGTGGGCCCGAGCGACGCGCAGAATGCGTATCCCCAGACGATGCCGACCCCACGACCTGTTGTCTTCTGCCCACCGGCCGTCCCGCCTGCCCCGATCGGGCGCGGTGCGGACGGATCAATACTGAGCCTCCGGCCGGTTCATCCAGCCGACACGGCGCGGATGCGCGCCTTCATCGAGGGGCTGTCCTTTGGCGCCCGCTATTTCCGTTTCGGTTGTGGTGAACCGCATTTCAGCGATGCCGAGTTCCGCCGCCTGTGCGACCCGGACACCTCGGTCTGTGCCGACTTCATCGTGGTGCGAAGCAAGGACGGCAGGGAGAGCGCGGTTGCGTCGGCTCGCTACTGCGTGCAGCCCGATGGCAAGCGTTGCGAATTCGCGATCGCGGTGGCCGACGACTGGCAGGGACGCGGGCTCGGCCGCCGGCTCATCGAGGCCTTGCTGAAGAACGCGCGCCGCAACGGGTTGGTCCTGATGTTCGGCAAGGTTCTCGCCACCAACGGACGCATGCTCGAATTCGCCCGGCGCAACGGCTTCGAAGTGCTCACCGATGCCGGCGACCCGGCCATCCGCACCGTCACACTTGCGCTCGAGGCCGACGAGGCGGACCCGACGCGGCAGCAGCCCCTCTGATCGGGCCCTGACCAACCGACGAGACTGCACTGCACGCGGCGACTGCGCGTGTAACCTTTTACCGGCTTGCTCCGTCCAATTGGCAACAAAAGGAGGGGAGCATGAACACATTCGTCGAAGGTGGCGTCGATCGCGTTCCGGTGGCCGATACCGACCTGGCGCGCAGCATCGTTGCCAACGAACCTGGCGCCTTCGAGCGCCTCATGCGTCAGCACAATCGACGCCTGTTCAGGGTCGCACGCAGCATCCTGCGCGACGACGCCGAGGCCGAGGACGCCCTGCAGGAGGGCTACATCAAGGCCTTCCGGGCAATGCCGGGATATCGCGCCGATGCCCGGTTGTCGACCTGGCTGACCCGCATCATCGTCAATCAGGCGCTCGAGTACCGGCGGCGGGCACCGGCCGGAAACGGTGCCGATGCGCATCCCGACGAGTACATCGACGGGGATGCTGCGAGGGCGCCGGAAACGCCCGAGACGCTGGCCATGCGGGAGGACCTGCGGCGCCTCATCGAGCAGGCCATCGACGACTTGCCCGAGCCTTATCGCGGCGTCTTCATGCTGCGTGCCGTCGAGGGCCTGAGCGTCGACGAAACCGCCGCGTCGCTGGGAATCTCCGAGGCCAATACCAAGATCCGCATGTTGCGCGCCAGGGCGCGACTGCGCGAATCGCTCGGTCAGCGCCTCGGTCCCCTGTTGGAGAACGTCTTTGCCTTCGACGGCCAGCGTTGCGACCGCATCGTGTCGCATGTCTGCGCCCGTCTGGGCCTTCCCGCGCCGCCGCCCCTGGCGAGCGATGTCCTGCTGCCGTCCACCACACCGAGGAGCTTCTCATGAACACCCGAGTCAACCCCTTTGCCGCGCTCGAGATGCAGACCCGCAGGCGCTTCCTCGCCGCTTCAGGCACCACGCTCTCGGCGGCGGCCATCGCCATGCTTGCCGGTCGCCCTGCGCTCGCCGCCGCCAGACCGGCCACGGCCGACGAGGCGCAGGCGGATGCGCGGATTCTCAATACCGCACTCGGAGCAGAGCTCGAAGCGATTGCCGCCTATGGCGTGGGTGCGCAGAGCGGGCTGCTGCAGAAACCGGTGCTGGCGCTCGCCCTGCAGTTCCAGGGGCACCACAAGGCGCATGCCGAGGCGCTTGCGCAGGCGGTCCGAAAGCTTGGCGGCACGCCTGTCGAGGCCCGCGAGCACTACGCTTTCCCCACCGAGACCTTGAAGACCCAGAACGACGTGCTTGGCTTTGCCGCCGGGCTCGAACGCGGAGCGGTGAGTGCCTACCTCGGTGCCGTGCCCTTGTTCCGTGAGCGCGAACTGGCGAGCGCGGCGGCCAGCATCCTTGGCGACGAGGCGATGCACTGGGCCGTGCTGCGCCAGGCGCTCGGACAGGATCCCGTCCCCGGCGCCTTCATGTCATGAACAACACGCCCGTCGCACTGTTATTGGTCGCCGCCGCGGCCTTGCCGTCCGGCGGTGCTCCAACGGCACCGATGATCTCGTCAGCAGCAAGCTGCCCGATCTGCAGGCATACCAGCTCAGCCTCAAGGCCCCGCCACCGCCGGCCGGGAGCTTCGACATCGCGGCGGCGGCACGGGGCAAGCGTCTGTTCGAAGGTCGCGCAGGGTGTGCCGGCTGTCACGCCGGACCATTGTTCACCGACGCCAATATCCGCCTGCATCTGCCCGGCGACTCCATGGCGGAACCGGAGGCGACAAGCTATGCGGCACGTTCCGCAACCGGCCTGTACCGTACCACCCCGTTGCGCGGCGCCTGGCAACACCCGCCCTATTTCCATGACGGGTCTGCGGCGACGCTGGAAGAGGTCGTGGCGATCTACGACAGGCGGCAGGGGCTCGGGCTGACTAGCGGCGAGCGTAGCGATCTGACCGAGTACCTCAAGTCGCTTTAGACTCCACGATGAATCCTGTGCGGGGCCGTCGGCCCCCGGCGGCGCGAACGGAGCCTGTCGCACCGTGTACCCGGATCAAGGGAGGCGCATGACATGAAACTGCAGATTGTCTCGGACTTGCACCTTGGGCTGGCGCCGCTGGTGTTGCCGGACACCGGCGCCGAGCTGGTGATTCTCGCCGGCGACATCCATCGGCCGCCGCAGGCAATGGAGTGGGCAAAGGCGCTGGGCCGGCCGGTGCTCTACGTGGCCGGCAATCACGAATACTACGGTTCGAGCATTCCCGCGACCGACCAGCTGCTGCAGACGCTCGGCCGCGACAGTCTCGTCAGCGTGCTCAACTGCGGCGAAAGACGGATCGGCGGGGTGCGTTTCCTCGGTGCGACGTTGTGGACCGATTTCCGGATTGCCGGCGACGGCCCGCAGCGCGAGGTGGCGATGAACCAGGCTGTCGCCTTCAGCCGGGACTTCAGCCGTATTGCGGTCGATGACGTGCAGCAGCGGGTGTTCACGCCGCAACACTGTGCCGAGCTGTTCGAACGACATCTGCGCTGGCTCGAGAAACGGCTGGCCGAGCCCTTCGACGGGGAAACCGTGGTGGTGACGCATTTCGCACCCTCGCCCGGGAGCATCGCTGCCCGCTTCGCCGGCTCGCCGCTCAATGCCTGCTTCGTCTCCGACCTCACGTCGCTGGTCGGTGACAGCGGCGCCGCGCTGTGGATCCACGGCCATACTCACGACAGCTTCGACTACCGTCTTGGCAGGACCCGCGTGTTGGCAAATCCACGCGGTTACGTGCAGGGCGGCAAGGTCGAGAACCCGGCTTTCGATCCTGCCCTCACCGTCTGCATCGACTGAGCATCCCGTTTGCTATGATCGGCGCCAACGCGCTGGCCGGCCGGACGGCCCGGCGCCCATGTGGAGCATGTTGATGAACTGGGCAATACTGGTAGTCGCGGGTCTGTTCGAGATCGGCTGGGCAATCGGACTCAAGTACACCGAGGGCTTCACCCGCCTGTGGCCGACCGTCGGCACGGTGCTGTCGATGATCATCAGTGTCGGCCTGCTTGGCCTGGCGATGAAGGCGCTGCCGGTCGGCACGGCCTATGCGGTGTGGGTCGGCGTCGGAGCCATTGGCACCGCGCTGCTCGGCATCATCCTGTTCAAGGAACCGGCCACTGCGGCACGGCTGCTGAGCCTCGCCCTCATCCTTGCGGGCATTGTCGGTCTCAAGTTGTCGTCATCCTGAAACGGCATAGTCGAAGCGCATTGCCTTGAATCGACGCAGCTTCCTCAAGTCGTTCGCCACGCCCTTGCTGCCCGGATGCTTCGGCATCGCGATAGCAGGCGGAGCCGCGCCGCGCACGGTGCCGGATGATGCCGCGCTTCAGGCTCGCCTCGCCGGGCTCGAAGCCGCCGCCCGCGGGCGGCTCGGTGTCTGCATCCTCGATACCGAAAGCGGACGCGAGCACGGCTACCGGGCGGACGAGCGCTTCATGATGCTCAGTTCCTTCAAGCTCCTCGCCTGCGCGCTGGTACTGCATCGCGTGGACGCCGGCGAGGACTCGCTCGATCGTCGCATCGTCTATGGCAGGGAAGCGCTGCTGCCGTGGTCTCCGGTCACCGAGCAGCATGCCGACGGCGGGGGCATGCGCCTCGCGCAGTTGTGTGAAGCCACCATCACCACCAGCGACAACGCCGCTGCCAACCTCATCCTCGCCACCTATGGCGGCCCGGCAAGGCTTACCGCCTACGTGCGCGCGCTTGGCGACGATGTCACCCGCTTCGACCGCATCGAACCCGCGCTGAACCTGCCCGGCGACGATGATGCGCTGGACACCACCTCACCACGCGCCATGGTCCGCACCATGCAGACGCTTCTCCTCGGCGACGCGCTCTCGATCGGCTCCCGGCTTCAGCTGCAGCGCTGGCTGCTTGGCAGCACCACCGGTGCCAACCGCCTCAAGGCAGGCCTGCCGTCGGACTGGAAGATCGGCGACAAGACCGGCACCAACCAGCGCGACGCCAACGATATCGCCATCGTCTGGCCGCCCGGCCGGCCGCCGCTGCTGGTTGCTGCGTATCTGGCCGGGAGTGCAGCGGACGGCGCGCAGAAGGACAGGACGCTGGCAGCGGTCGGCGCCCTGGTACGCGATGTTTTCGGGTGACCGGGATGTCCGGCCGAGATGATCGTCGATCGCCGTGCCGCTGGC
Organism: Cognatazoarcus halotolerans; assembly: GCF_009800965.1. Lineage (GTDB taxonomy): Bacteria > Pseudomonadota > Gammaproteobacteria > Burkholderiales > Rhodocyclaceae > Cognatazoarcus > Cognatazoarcus halotolerans. The sequence continues at coordinate 80,852 of NZ_WUAF01000007.1, forward strand.
TGATTTGGGGGGCTGCACGGCGATTGACTGCGATGACAGACTGAATTGCCGTGGCGCAGATTTCGGATGCGTCCCATGGTGAGGCACCTCGGCGAGCACTTCCGCCGCCGGTCGCATTTGTCATGACGGGGGATGTACTGCGCTACGCCGGAACGGTATGCTTTTCGCCGTCTTCACGCCGGTGGGCAAGGCGATTTTCAAAGACGTTGCCGTGGCTTTCTCTTCTTGTCGGAGGCGGGGAAATGGGTGAACAATCAGCGTTCGAAAGGGGAAGATCCTTTTCGATGAAGATGCAATCGGACGGTTCGGTCCTTCTTCGTCACGGGCTGACAACAGGCGATGTGTTCAGGACGCTTCGCATCCTTTCCGGGCGGGGGGCACGACCGGTTTACGGGGGGACGATCAGCGGAGCCGAAAATCGCGGCGCTTCGATGGGCCGGCTCTTCGCCCGCTGGTTCTTGGTGGCGGGTTTGTTCGTACTGTCGACGCTCGCACACGCGCAGCTCTCCGGCTTCGGGTCGGAAAGGAATGCGCCCGCCGACGACTTCGACAGTCGCATGAAACGCATCATGGATGCGACCGGGAAGGTGGGCCGGTCGGATGGCGGTGACTGCGAGACCTGCCCGCAGGCTTGCGAGACCCGTTGCGGTCAGCCGGGCGACACCCGGTGCGAGGCTGAATTGCGCAAGGCCAGGGAGAAGGCCTTTGCTGCCTGCCGCGCCAGGAAGCGTCCCTGACGTGGAGCGGCCCGTGATCCGGTACTGCCTCACTGCGGGGATCAGCGTGTGCCTGTACCTCCCGCAGGTCTCGGGCGCAGGTGTCCATGGGACGCTGGATCTGGCAATCCGGCAGGTCGAGAAAGACCGGGCTGCCGAAGAGCGGGCGGCATGGCAGGCGAAATGGCCGCTCGGGTACAACCCCGCCGCCAGCGTGGTGATGCTGCCGGTCGCGCCGCTCGCGCCGACCTCGGTCGAGGCCTGCACGGGCTATCGCGAAAAAACCAGGGCCATGATCCAGGACGTGGTGATGCATCATCAGGCATGCCTCGATGCAACCTCTTCGACGCGTCGGCCGTACTCATGGACCGATGCGACGCATACCGATTGTTCCAATCCGAAGTGCGATTCCCTGCACCAGGCAATGTACCGGTTGGGCGGTAAGGCAGATGCCGCCTACGATAAATGCATGGAGGCGGTGCGGCGTCACCAGACGCGAGAGGCTGAGCGGGGCGAGTCGCGCCTGCGCTGAACGGTCCGGCATCGGTTGCACCGGTGCCCGCTGCCGGCGTGGACAGGGGTCAGAACCGCGTCTTCGGCGGGACCAGCGGATCGGAGGGCAAGGGGTCGCAGATACCTGTGAACCGGTAGTAGGGCCGCACGGAGCCGCCGGGATTCATGCCGCCGATTCTCTCCCAGAGCACCTCACCGCTCACCCTCGATATCCGGAATCGCACACCGTCCCGGATTCCGCCTTCGGGGTAGCAGCCGAGCCTGATTTCAGCCGGCGAGACGGTCATGTCGCAAGGGTCGATTTCCGCAGGTACGTACCAGCTTTGTCCGCGCCGCAGGAGCACGGCATCGAAGCGGTCATAGAACGCGACATGAACTGTCTCGGAATGGGGCTGAGTCTGGACCGGTTCGCCATCGCCGTTGTCGATCGTGACGGAATTCAAGGAGCACTTCAGATACTTGCGTTCGGGAGGCGGGGCCTCGGCGAACGCGGTGGCGGTGATCAGCATGGCGAAGAGGGCGCCGCCAAATCGCGCGTAGGGTGACATGTCTTGCCTCATGATCATCTCCTGGTCCGGAACATCAAGCCGGTCGGGGCGGTTTGCTTCCCGTTCGCCAAACAAAAAGTCGCTCGGCGACACACTACCAAGAAAACGCGGGCGTCTGTTGGGCCACCCGAATCGGGTATCGTCTCAGCCCCGAAAAGCGCCATCGACAGGTGGCATGAGCGCACGCACAGATACCGGATAGCGCAATCCACACCGCCGAAAGGCGCGGCTTGCGGGTGGGACTTTCCGCTGCCGTCGATCAGGCCGGCAGAAAGAAGTCGCGAAACGCCTGTTCGCCTCGCGGATCGAAGACCACGATGCGGCTGTTGGCGGTGCGTCGTGCCCAGCCGGCGTCGATTACATGGCGCAGTATGGCGGCGCCGACGCTGCCGGCGAGGTGGTGACGGCGTTCGCCCCAGTCCAGACACATGCGGCAGGCCGGGCGGCGGGCGGATTGAAGCGTGGAGACGTCGATGCCGAGCCCGGCCAGGGCGTCCCACCCCGCATCGCTCAGGCTTACCTCGTCAACGTGGCCAAAGAACCAGCCGCGCGCCATCATCGCCTCGAAGGCGGCTACCGCCAGTTCGCCGGCAAGATGGTCGTAGCACACGCGCGCCTTGCGCAGTGCCGGTTCGCGCGGGCTCGAGCGCAGGCGCACCGCTCCGGTGCGAAAGGCCACGCCCATCAGCGATTCGAGCAGTTGCGCCACGTCCCGCCCGGCGAGGCGGAAATAACGGTGCCGACCCTGTTTCTCGACTTCGATCAGCCGGGCATCGACCAGCTTGGCCAGGTGCGTGCTGGCGGTCTGCTTGGTGACGTCGGCAATGCCCGCGAGTTCGGTGGCGGTGAGCGCGCGGTCGGCCATCAGCGCGGTGAGGATGTCGGCGCGGGCGCAGTCGCCGATCAGCGCGGCGACGCGGGCGATGTTGGGGCCGTCTTTCATGGTTCGATCCTAGCCGAACCATCTTGCCGCCTCAATTGGCTATGGTGAGACCTCCCTTCCCCACGGAGCCATCATCATGATCACCTGTTTCATCCGCTACCGGATCGACCCCTTCCAGCGCGAGGCCTTCCAGACCTATGCGGAAAACTGGGGCCGCATCATCCCGCGCTGCGGCGGCCATCTGCTCGGCTACTTTGTGCCGCACGAAGGCAGCAACGACATCGCCTGGGGGCTGATCGGCTTCGACAGCTTGGCGGCCTACGAGCGCTATCGCACACGGCTGCGCGGTGACGAGGAAGGCCGCGCCAACTTCGCCTTCGCGCAGGACAGGCGCTTCATCCTGCGCGAAGAGCGCAGCTTCGTCGCCGCGGTGGCGGGCACCTTCTGCCAACCGCCGCTGAGGGAGGCCTGAGCATGCTTGCGGTGATCTTCGAGGTCGAACCTGCCCCCGGCGAGCGGGATGCCTACCTGGCCATGGCTGCCGCGCTGCGTCCTGCGCTGGAGGATATCGACGGCTTCCTGTCGATCGAGCGCTTCGAAAGCCTGAGTGAGCCGGGCAAGCTGTTGTCGCTGTCGTACTGGCGCGACGAGGCGGCCGTTCAACGGTGGCGCACGTTGGAGGCACATCGTGAGGTGCAGGCCGTCGGACGAGCCCGGGTATTTGCCGGCTACCGTCTGCGCGTCGCGCAGGTGGTGCGCGACTATGGCATGAGCGAACGTGCCCAGGCGCCCGCCGATTCGCGCCGCCATCACGACGGAGAAGGGGCCGGCAGGCGCTGATCGGCGCGCCCGTCGGCGGGTATGATGGCGCAACCGCCCTCCGCCGAGCCACGCGATTGAAGCCTGTCCCTGCCAGCACCACCGAACCCGACGGCGCAGCCGGGCTGCTTGTCCAAGCGCTGCGCGTCGGCGAGCTGTCTGCAGTCGACTTCAGTGTTGCGCCCGGCCACATCCTCGCCCTCTCCGGCCCTTCCGGCTCGGGCAAGAGTCGCCTGCTGCGCGCGCTCGCCGATCTCGATCCGCACGAGGGCAGCGTATGCCTGGGCGATCTGCGCCAGGACGGCGTGCCCGGCCATCGCTGGCGACAGGCGGTGATGATGGTGCCGGCCGATAGCCAGTGGTGGGGCGACACGGTGGGCGAGCACTTCCCCGATGGTGCGCCGGAAGATCTGGATGCGCTGGGTTTCGAGCAGGACGCGATGGACTGGCAGGTGAGCCGCCTGTCGTCCGGCGAAAAGCAGCGCCTTGCCCTGCTGCGTAGCGTGGCCCACCGGCCGCGGGCGCTGCTGCTCGACGAGCCGACCGCCAATCTCGACCCGGTAGCCACCGCCAGGGTCGAGGCCTGGCTGGGCGATCTGATCAAGCGCCATCGATGGCCGGTGCTGTGGGTGGCGCACGATCCGGCGCAGATTTCGCGCATGGCCGATGCGCACCTGCGCATTGCCGGTCAGCGGCTCGAGGAGGCGCCATGCAGCTGATCGACCTGGCCTGGTGGCAGCTCGCGCTGGCTGCCGCGCTGGTGGTGGCGCTGGCGGTGTGCACCCTGCTGGCGCGGCTCGATATCGGCAAGACCCTGCTGGTGGCCGCGCTGCGCACGGTGGTGCAGCTGAGCCTGATCGGGCTGGTGCTCGAGGCGCTGTTCTCGGTCGCGGCGCTGCCGTGGATCGCGCTGATGGCGCTGGTGATGCTGCTGATGGCCGGGCGCGAGGTCACCGCGCGGCAGAAGCGCCGGCTTGGCGGCGGCTGGGCCTTCGGCATCGGTACGCTGTCGATGTTCGTTTCGGCCTTCAGCGTCACGGTGCTCACGCTGATCGTCATCATCGGCCCCGAGCCTTGGTATGCCCCGCAGTACGCCATCCCGCTGCTCGGCATGATGCTCGGCAATACCATGACCGGCATCGCTGTGGGTCTCGACCGGCTGACCGACACGGTGTGGCGGCAGCGCGCCCTCATCGAGAACCGCCTGATGCTCGGTCAGCGCTGGCAGGTGGCGATCGGCGATGCGCGTCGCGATGCGATGCGCAGCGGCATGATCCCGATCATCAACAGCATGGCCGCGGCCGGTATCGTCAGCCTGCCGGGCATGATGACCGGTCAGATCCTTGCCGGCACGTCACCATCGCTGGCCGTGAAATACCAGATCCTGATCATGTTCACCATCACCGTCGGCACCGGTTTCGGTACGCTGGCGGCGGTGCTGACCGCCAGCCGCCGGCTGTTCGACGAGCGCGAGCGATTGCGGCTCGACCGGCTGATCGCCCCGTCCAGGTGAAATGCCGGCGGGGTCGCCCCCGCCGGCCGGTCGCGGCATCATGTGCCGTGATGCATCGTCGCGCTGGCCTTCGCTGGCGGCTGGCTGGGATCGAAGCCCTTGAAGGCCGGGTTTTCATGCAGGCCGTAGGGTTTCTTCATCGATTCGATCCAGTAGAAGTCCGGGTCGTACTGCTTGTCCTTCCACATGTAGAAGTCCGGCTTCTCGACGTCCTCGTATTCGACCACCAGCATCGAGCCGGTGTGGTCCTTGCCGGCGTTGGCGGTGTGGTGCTCGATGTGGTCGTGGGTCATCCAGATGCCCGGGTTGTTCATCTTCACGATCAGGTCGTAACGCTCGCCCGGCATCATCGGCAGCACATCCACCGGATACGGTTTTTCGAGCGGCAGACCGTCCTTGTGGGTCACCAGTGCATCGTGGCCGTGCAGGTGGAAGGCCGTCGGCGTGGTGGGCGCGAACAGGCGCAAGCGCAACACGTCGCCCTTCTTGACGCGGATCGGCTGGGTGTCGGGGAAGGACTTGCCGTTGATCGAGAAGTAATCGTCCACCTCCCGCGGATGGCCGCCCTTGCCATACTCCTGCGCCACCTCCGAGTTCCAGCCGGAGAACATCAGCACCGCATCCTTGGTCACGGTCTTCTCGAGCGGGGTCGGGTTCTTCGGGTCGACGATCAGCGGCCCCCACATGCCGCGCAGGGCGACATGCTCGGCCACGTTCACATGGCAGTGGTACCACAGGCTGCCCGGCTTGTCGGCGATGAAGCGGTAGGTGTAGCTGTCGCCCGGCTCGATGGCCTCCTGCGTCACGTCGGGCACGCCGTCGGACTTCCAGCTGTTGGTCTGGTAGACCCCGTGCCAGTGGATGGTGTGGCTGAGGGTGGTGTTGTTGTGCAGCAGCACCTCGACCTGATCGCCCTCCTTCACGTGGATCAGCGGGCCGGGAACCTGGCCGTTGTAGGCCCAGACCTTGACCGCCAGGTTCGGCGCGACCTGCAGGTCGACCTCTTCGATGGTCATCTCGAACTTGCGTAGTTCGGCCTGCGCGCTGGCGCTCAGGCCAAGCGCCAGGCACAGGGCCAGCAAGGCGTGTTTGTTCATCATGGTGGTACTCCGTTGCGTTGGGAAACGGCCGGGCGGGCAGTCGGAAATGGCATCCGCCCGGCCGGCATCGGCGCGGGGCATCCCCTGCCGCCGCTCAGTTTTTCTGACAGCACAGTTCGCGCAGGTAACCGACCAGGGCGTGGATCTCGTCGTCCTTCAGATTGCCGCCCCAGGCCGGCATCAGCACCGACTTGTTGATCGACTTGCCGCCGTGCTGGATCACCTTGAACAGCTCCTCGTCGGTGCGCGCGGACATCTCCTTGGTGTCGGTGTGGTCGCGCGGCTGGACGGCCATCTGGGCGGCGTTGATGCCCTTGCCGTTGCCCGCCACGCCGTGGCACTGGGTGCAGTACACCGCATAGAGCTGCTTGCCCGAATCGGCTGCGGCCAGCGCGGCGGCGCTGACGAGCGACAGGGTCGCCGCGAGTAGCAGGGTCTTCATGGCTGTTTCTCCCCGATGAGCTTGAGATAGTTCGCCAGCTTGTGCACCGCGGCGGTGTTGGCGTCACCCACCGGCATCATGGTGTGCGGGTCCCAGGCCGCGGGCTGGGCGATGTAGGCGCTGATGAACGCCGGCTGCAGACGCTGCCAGGCGGTGTACAGCTCCGGCCCCGACACGCCGCCCTTGTCGGGAGCGTCCTGGTGGCAGCCGTCGCAGCCCTTGAACTTGCCGAAGTTCATCTGCCCCATGCGCTGGGCGATGGTGCCGGGTTGATAGGTTTCGGCCTTGATCAGCGTGTCGAAGGGCGTCAGCGTCATCAGGTAGTCGGCCACCTTGCCTGCCTGCGCTGCGTCGAGCACCGGGTGCTTGGCCAGGGTGGCGGTATCCACCACGTCGCCGTCCGCAGAGGGTTTGGCGTGTGCCGGCGGGAAGGCGCCGGCCGGGCGCAGGCGCACCGGGTTCTGCAGCCAGCTGAACAGCCATTCGCGCCGGAACTTGTTGCCGGCGTAGTCGAGCGGCGGGGCCTTGCGTTCGGCCCGTTCGTGCGTGGGGGCCTTGGCATAGTCATGGTCGAGCGCATGGCAACTGCCGCACTGCTGCTTCACCTCGCCGGCCACATCGGCGTGCGCGGCCAGCGGCACGCCGAGCGCCAGCACGGCGGCGGCACCGAGAGTCAGTCGTAGTTTCACGGGAATTCCTTTCGTCATGGTCCGGTAGATCCGCGGCTCAACGCAGGATCAACTGATCGCCGTGGCCCTTCCCGGGGTCGGCGTCCTTGCTGTTCATCAGCACGGTGATGCCGCCCTTGAGCGCATGCTTCATGCTGTGATCGACCAGCGCGTTGTTGGTCGGCCGGTCAGCCGGGCTGATCAGGTCAAGCACCACCGCATGGGCCGGCGGCACCGACATGGTCTGCATGCCGTGCAGCACATTCTGCGGATTGCCGTTGTCCCAGACCCGGTCCCAGATGCCGGCGATCGGATGGAAGGCCGCCCACTCGTTGATCATGGCGTTCACGAAGTAGATGCGGACGCGCTCGCCGGGCTTGGATTCGAGCGCGATGCTGGCGTTGGCGTCATGCACCGGGTCGTAGTGGAAGACCTTGCCGTTGACCAGCACGCCCTTCCATTTCTCGCCCGCCGTGCGCTCCTCGGCCGAGGCGCCGGTCTCGAACAGATCGCCATGTACCAGTACGTACTCGCGGTCCGGCTTGGGGTAGTTGTCGCTGTAGCCGGCCTTCGGATCGACGATCACCACGCCGTACATGCCGCGCGAGATGTGTTCGGCCATCGAGTCGGCGCCGCAGTGGTAGATCCACACGCCGGGGTACTCGGCCTTGAACGAGAACTGCTTCTTCTGTCCCGGCTTGATTGCCTCGAAGTCGGTCAGCACGTCGAGGCGTCCGGCATGGAAGTCCATCGAGTGACTGTTCTTGTTACCGGCTTCGTTGATCAGGGTGAAATCGACCACGTCGCCTTCCTTGACCCGCACCAGCGGGCCGGGAATGGTGCCGCCGTAGGTCCACATCGGGGCGGTGGTGCCGGCGTTGTCGATGGGCAGCTCGAGTTCGCGCACCGGAATCTCGATCTTGCGGGTGGCCGCCAGCACGTTCGCGCTGAGCAGGGCCGTGCCGAGCAGCAATGCGGTGCTCAAGGTACGGTGTTTCATGTTGGTCTCTCCGAGGGTTGGGGCTAAAGTGCCGCTTGACCCATATCAACATTCGGGCCAGAATATTTTTCTATATATTTCATATGTTTATTTTTTAGTTGTGTCGATGTGACAACAGATGCGTTGTTGTCTAAATGACGCTAACGATGTCGTGATGACAACGCACGCCACCTTTCTCAACCTGGCCGGCGCGGTAGCCGATCTGTCCAAGGCGATGCCTCGGGAGCAGCGCTATGCGCGTCTGCTCGAAGCCTTCTTCAACAGCTTTCCGTGCGATGCCATCGCCCTGCTCCAACGTGACGGCGACCAACTGGTGCCGCGCGCGGTGCGCGGGCTCAGCCCCGATACCATGGGCCGGCGCTTCGTCATCCGCGATCAGCCCCGGCTGGCACAGATTGCGCACAGTGCCGAGCCGGTACGTTTTCCGGCCGATTCAGCCCTGCCCGACCCCTACGACGGTCTGGTCGACAAGGCGGGCGAGCATCTCTACGTGCACGACTGCATGGGCGCTTCGCTATACATCGACGGCCAGCCGTGGGGCGTCGTCACTCTCGACGCGATGACGCCGGGCAGCTTCGACGCCATCGATCCGGACGTGTTTTGCGCCTTCGTCGCCGTGGCCGCCGCCACGGTGCGGGCCGCCGACTGGATCGTGCGTCTGGAGGAGCGACTCGAGCGTCATCACCGCATTCAGCGCGCCAGCCCGCACGACGGCATGGTCGACGAGCTGATCGGCCGGAGCCCGGCCATCGCCCAGCTCACGCGCGAAGCGCAGACCGTCGCGCCATCCGACCTGCCGACCCTGATCCTGGGCGAGACCGGCGTCGGCAAGGAACTGGTCGCGCGAATGATTCATCGCCTCTCGACACGCGGCCAGGAGCCGATGGTCTATCTCAACTGCGCAGCGTTGCCCGAATCGATTGCCGAAAGCGAGCTGTTCGGTCACCAGCGTGGCGCCTTCTCCGGCGCTTCGGACGACCGCATCGGCAAATTCGAACTGGCGCACGAAGGCACGCTGTTCCTCGACGAGGTGGGCGAGCTGCCGCTGACGGTGCAGCCCAAGCTGCTGCGGGCCTTGCAGAACGGCGAGATCCAGCGCATCGGCAGCGATCGGCACCATCGCGTGGACGTTCGCGTGATCGCTGCGACTAACCGCGACCTGAAGACCGAAGTGGTCGCGGGACGCTTCCGTGCCGACCTCTATCACCGACTCAGTGTCTATCCGCTGATGGTGCCGCCATTGCGCGAGCGTGGTGACGATGTGCTGCTGCTGGCCGGTTATTTCATCGAGCGAAACCAGCGACGCCTTGGCCTGAACGGTGTGCGCCTGAGTCGCCGCGCCCGTCAGTGGCTGACACACTACGACTGGCCGGGCAACGTGCGCGAACTCGAGCATACGCTGTCACGCGCCATGATCCGCGCACTCGCCGCGGCACCGTCCCGCGAGCGTGTGATCGAGCTTGGCATCCAGCATCTGGGCACGGAGGTGTCGCCGCTGCCGGACGAGGTCGTGGCGGTCGCCGAAACGACGGACCAGACCTTGCGGCCGTTGGACGAGATCATCGATCACTGCCGGCGCAGGATCATTCTCGGCCGCCTCAAGCACCACGACGGAAACAAGGCTGCCGCCGCCCGCTCATTGGGCATCGATCGCGGCAATTTTCACCGGTTGCTGCGCAAGCTCAATCTGGGCTGAGCGCGGAGCCGCGGAGGCTCGGGCGAATGCCTGCAGGTAGGGCGCGGACCGGACCGGTTGCGCGGCGTGGTTCGAGCCTGTCCGCCCCCGCCGGACGTGGGGGCGGTTCAGGGCTCGGTCGAGGCTGACGGCTTGCCGAACGGGCCCGGCAGCCCGAAGTGCCCGCCACCAAGGTCGGTGGACGATGCCGTGGATTGCGCGATCGCGGCCCGCAAACCGTGAAGTTGCGCGCATTCCGCACTCGGGCCGTCGGCCGATCCCGATGCGCCGCGCCGGGTGGATTGGCGATAGCGTGAAAATGTGCCGCAGGCGAGCTTCAAAAGCGGTCAAGTTTTCCGCCGTCTTGACGTGGTACTTCCGTCGAAGCCCCAGAGTTCCTTGCCGTGTGGGATGAGCCGGAACGGCGAGCGGCAGGGAGAAGGGGGAAGCACCGGTGCGCTTCGATCTCAAGCAAGGCACGCCGCGATATTTGTCCCCACAAAGAGATCGAATGCAGTCTGACGAGCAAAACCTCAAACGTCGTTTCCTGACCCGCATGACCCTGCTGATTGCGGCGGTGATCCTGCTCGGATCCGGAATGGTGATCCGGCATGGCTGGCAACTGGAACAGGCCGCCCTCGACGCCCAGGCGAGCACCTGGTCCAGCGAGTTGCACATGGATCTGGACCATGCGCTGGCGCGCGAGGCGGACGGGATGCTGCAGGCGCTGCAGGTGATCGGTGTTCAGAGCGGACTCCGGAAGGCGCTCGCGCAGCGGGATGTCACGCGCCTTCAGGCTGAATGGGTGGGCGTGTTCAGACAGTTGTGTGCCGATCATCAGGTCACCCACTTCTACTTCATCGGCCTGGACCGTACCGCCCTGCTGCGCCTGCATCTGCCGGACCAGCGCGGTGACCGCATCGACCGTCTTACGCTGCTAGAAGCCGAGCGCACGGGCAAGGCGGCCTGGGGGCTGGAAATGGGGAGCGCCGGCCTGCTGACACTGCGGGTCGTCCAGCCGGTCTTCGACGCCGGGCGCCGGGTTGGCTACGTCGAACTGGGAAAGGAGATCGGGCCGCTGCTGGCGATGCTGCACATGTCGGACGAGCGTCGCTACATGTATGCCGTCCTTCTCGACAAGGAGAAGATCGACCGGGTCCGCTGGGAGGCCGGCATGCGGCTGATGGGGCGGCCGGCCGACTGGGAGTCCCTGCCGCGTCATGTGCTGGTTTACCGCGATCCCAAACTCGACCTGGCGGTTCTGAAAGGCGCGATTTCCCGACCTGCCGGGCACTCCGATTATGTCCGTACCGCGTCGGCCGGGCGGATCATCCAGCTTCAGGCCGATCCGCTGCAGGTAGCCGGTGGCGAGGAGGTCGGTACCCTGCTGGTGTATTACGACGTTACCGACAACGTCGATCTCATCGAACGTCGCACTGCCGTGCAGGCGCTGGTGACGCTGTCCGTGGCGGCCTTGCTGCTGCTCTTCTTCGTCTGGGCGGTGAAGCGGCTGTTCCGCCAGATCGAGGAGCAGAAGGTCCGCCTGATCGATTCCGAGGCGCGTTTCCATACCCTCTTCGACTCCTCGCCGGATCCGGTGTGGATCATGGAAGGGCATCGAGTCGTCGAATGCAACCAGGCCGCGGTCGAGATGCTCGGCTTTCCCGACAAGACGGCCTTCGAGCAGATGCACCTCGCGGACATCTCGCCCGAACGCCAGCCCGATGGAGAAAGCTCGTTCGACCAGGCCGAGCGCATGATCAAGCTCGCCCATGAAAAGGGCCTGCATCGATTCGAATGGGTCCATCGTCGCCGGGATGGCAGTGATTTCGATGCCGAGGTGACGCTCTCCGAGATGTCGCTGCAGGGACGGCCCGTTCTCCATGTCGTGGTCCGCGACGTCAGCGAGCGCAAGCAGACCGAGAATGCGTTGCGGCGCAGCAAGGAAGAGCTGCGCACGATTCTCGATGGCGTGGAGGCCGCGATCTACCTGAAGGATGCAAACGGGAACTATCTGTTTGCCAATGCCGCCGTGCGCAGGCTCTGGCAGGTCGAGATGGAAGACATCATCGGTCACGGAGACGAGAGATTCTTCGATGCGCAGACCGCCGCCACCATCCGGCGCAACGACCACAAGGTCCTGGTGGATGGGATGACGCTCCGCACGGAAGAGACCAATACGGTCACGGCGACGGGTTTGACCTTCACCTACTGGTCGGTCAAGTTACCGCTGCGCGCGGAGGACGGCAGTATCTATGCGCTGTGCGGTATCTCGACCGACATTTCCGAGCACAAGCGCATCGAAGCGCGTCTGCGCAAGAGCGAACAGGACCTGAAGGCGGCGCAGCGCATCGCCAGGGTGGGCAGCTGGGACCTCGATGTCCCGAGCGGCGTGCTGCACTGGTCGGATGAAATCTATCGCATCTTCGAGATCGATCCGGTCCGCTTCGGCGCAAGCTATGCCGCGTTCCTCGACGCGATCCATCCGGATGATCGCGAAGCGGTCAACAGCGCCTATACCGAATCGCTGCGAACCCGGCAGCCCTACAGCATCCGCCACCGCCTGCGCATGGCCGACGGGCGCATCAAGCATGTCCACGAAGAGTGCCATACCGACTTCGACGAGACCGGCGCACCGCTGCGCTCGGTCGGCACCGTACAGGACGTGACCGCCCAGGTTCAGGCCGAGATCGCGCTGAACGATGCCGGCAATCTGCTGCAGGCCGTGATCGATCACGTACCGATGCGCATCTTCTGGAAGGACCGTGCGCTGAACTACCTCGGCTGCAATCCCGCCTTTGCCAGGGATGCCGGACTGGATCACCCCGGCGAGCTGATCGGGAAGGATGATTACCGGATGGGCTGGGCGAGCGAAGCCGAGCTGTACCGCGCGGATGACCTGAAGGTGCTCGAGTCGGGTGTTCCGCGGATCAATTACGAAGAGCACCAGACCACGCCGGACGGCGAGATCATCTGGCTGCGGACTTCAAAGGTGCCGCTCAGGGACCAGCGCGGCGAGATCATCGGGGTGCTGGGCATCTACGACGACGTCACCGACGCCAGACGAAAGGACGAGGAACTGGCCCGCTACCGTGATCACCTGGAGCAGGTCGTGGCGGAGCGGTCAGCGCAGTTGTCCGAGGCACAGATCAAGTTCCAGCGACTGGTGGAGGACATGGGCGACGAATTCCTCGTCTTCAGCTTCACCCCCGGCAACGTCGTCACCTACGTGAGCAACGGTTTCGAGGCGATCTTCGGGCTCTCAAAGGACAGGATCCTCGGCCAGCCCTGGGATCGTGCGATCCGGTGGGTCGAGGAGGATCTGGACGAAACGGTCGGGGCAATCCAGGATCTGCTCGACGGCAAGGTCGACCTGATTCGCGCCGAGATGCGCTTCACCCACCCCGATGGCCGACTGCGCACCATCTACCAGACAAGCCACGCGGTCTCCAACGCGGCCGGCGAGATCGTCTTCGTCGAGGGCGTGCTCACCGACATCACTCACCGCAAGCGTTCCGAAACGGAATTGCTGCAGGCCAAGCGAACGGCCGAAGCGGCCAGCCAGGCCAAGAGCGCCTTCCTGGCCAACATGAGTCACGAGATCCGTACCCCGATGAACGGCGTGATCGGGATGCTGGAGATCCTGTCACGCAGCGCCTTGCCCGGCGACGAGCGCAAGATGGTCGAGACGATTCGACGCTCGGCGCGATCCCTGCTCGGAATCATCGATGACATCCTCGATTTCTCGAAGATCGAGGCCGGCAAGCTGAATCTGGCGGAACAGGAGATGTCGCTGGAGGCGGAGCTCGAGATCGTGGTCGGCCTGATCGACCGTCTCGCCATGGACAGGCAGGTCGATCTGACGATGTTCTTCGAACCCGAGCTGCCGCTGCGCGTGATCGGCGACGGACTGAGGCTGAGGCAGATCCTGACCAACCTGACCGGCAACGCGGTCAAGTTCTCGGGCGGCATGGAGCGCATCGGCCGTGTCCATCTGCGGGCCGAGCCGGAGCGATGCGGCGACGGACGTGTCTGGGTCGCATTCACGATTGCCGACAATGGCATCGGGATGGACGCAGAGACCGTTGCCCGTCTCTTCCAGCCCTTCGAGCAGGCCGACGGCACGACGACCCGCAAGTTCGGCGGTACCGGCCTCGGACTGTCGATCTCGCAGGACCTGACCGCCCTGATGGGCGGCGAGATCACGGTACGGAGCGAGCCTGGACGCGGTGCGAGCTTCACGGTCCGGCTGCCTTTCAACCTGGCCAGCGCGTGTCCGAATCCGGATTCGCCCCACGACCTGAGCGGGGTGGAATGCGTGGTCGTCGCCGATGATGCACGCTACGCGGATGACTACACGCGCTATCTGGTGCATGCCGGCGCCCGGATGCATGCTTTCGCGAACCTCGAGCGTGCCTGGGAAGACTTCGTCGGCGCCTTCGCTCCGGGGACGCCCGTCTGCATCGTCGTCATGGAGGATCCCGGCCGCCATTCCGCGCGGGAGACCATCGACAAGCTGTTGGAGAAGCATCCGGACGTCGATGTGCACTTCGTCGAAGTGAGTTATCTGAGCGCGGAACGCGGCAGGCGCAGGAAGGTCAGGCGCCTCTCGGAAAACGTTGTCCAGATCGACCGCGAGGCGCTGACCCGCCGCCGTTTCCTCGAAGCGACAGCGGCCGCGGTTGGACGCGTGGCGATCGTGCCCGAGGAAGAGGACGCACCGCCGATCGACTCCCGGGTCGGGGCGCGGCTCAACATCCTGGTCGCCGAAGACAACGAAATCAATCGCGATGTCATTGCACGCCAGCTGGAAATACTCGGTCATCATGCCGATCTGGCGATCGACGGCGAGCGGGCATTCCGGATGTGGGGCGATGCGCACTACGATCTCGTGTTGACGGATCTGCACATGCCGACCAGGGACGGCTACGAGCTGGCCGCCCTGATTCGCGAAACCGAACATCGGCGCGATCTGGACCGCACGCCGATCATTGCCCTGACGGCCAATGCCATGAAAGGCGAGGAGGCGCATTGCCTCGAGGTGGGCATGGACGCCTATCTGTCGAAGCCCATCGAACTGGCCCGTCTGAAGTCGGTGCTCAATCAATGGCAGCCCACGACCGGAGCATCAGGAACGGCCGGCGCCGCCGAAAGCGAAACACCGACGCCCGACAAGGAAATCGGCGAACTTGCGCTGTTCGATCCGAACGCGCTGACGAGACTGGTGGGCAACAAGCCGGCCACCCACGACCGTCTGTTGAGGCATTTCCTGGCGAGCCTCGAGGAGCGGCGGATGGCACTTCTGCAGGCGCGGGACAGACAGGACCTTGTGGCCATCGGCCAGTTTGCCCATTCCCTCAAGTCCGCCGCGCGCGCCGCCGGTGCGATGCAGCTCGGGGAATTGTGCGATCGACTTGAACGCGCCGGCGGGGCGGGGGATGCGCAGGCCGCAGAAGCACTGCTCCCGCAGTTCGAAACGAACTGCCAGGCGGTTGTTCAAGCGGTTGATGCCAGGTTGGGGCGCGCCGGTCAGACGGGCGACGACGTGGCCGTCGAAGGTTCGAAGGCCGATGCGCAGCAACCTTTGCAGTGAGCGGCATCGCTTGGCGCCCCTTGCTCACGGGCAATGAGGGCGCATCGTGTCGCGACGAGGCCGTCCGCCGGGGTGGTCAGGTCGCCGCGCGGCCGGCCCGCAGCACTGCGCCTTGCGCTCAGCCGGCTTCCGGCAGGCTGCGCAGATCAGCCACCGGCTCCGCGCCGAAATCCTTTCCCAGCAGGTAGCGCACCAGCCGCGAGGCGACGTCGCGCGGACTGGCCAGCTGCCCGTCCTGCTTGAGCGCGACGAATCGATCCTGCATCGGAAAGATGCCGACCGGCGTTTCGCGGATCTCGGCCTGCATGTCCGTGTCGATGACGCCAGGCGCGAGGCTGCAGATCCTGAGTCTGGCGTCGCCGTCCAGCGTCACCGCGCGGGCGTGGTGGTCGAGCGCCGCCTTGGTGGCGCAATAGACGCTCCAGCCGGGGTAGGCGTTGCGGGCGGCACCGCTCGAAATGTGCACGATTCTCAGCCCGCCACGGTGCAGGCCAGCGAGTGCGCTGCTGATCATCAGCGGGGCGGCGACATTGAGACACACCGCCCGCGCGACTGCGGCGGGGTCCTGCCGGTCGAGCGCGCCCATCGGCGCGAGCACCCCCGCATTATTGATGAGCAGGAGCTCGTCGGCCCCCGCCGCAAAGGCGGCGAGTCGATCGCCCGCGAGCCAGTTGCCCAGCGCCGCGCTGTCGGCGAGGTCGAGAGCGACCTGTTCGATCAGGCCGGGAAACCGCTCTGGGAGTCCGGTGTCGGTCCGGCGGGCGAGGCCGAGCAGCGGAATCTTCCGGTCAAGCAGTTCGCCGGCAAGCGCCGCGCCGAGGCCCCGGGTATGTCCTGTCAGGATGGCTTTGATCATTGTTCGGCTCCGTGGTGTCGGATTTCATCGGGCGCGCGCTCACTCGTCGGCGTACTGTCGCAGCAGTGCTTCGACCTGCCGCGCGCCGGCAGGTGTTTCCATCATCTCGAGCGGCGAGATGCCGCCGAGTTCGCGCAGCGGCCGCCGCAGCCAGCGCGCGGCCTTGTCTTCGCGGCGGAACACCTCCCTGGCGAGGCAGCTCAGCCGATCGATCAGCGCGTCGATGGCATCGTCATCGTCGCCGCCTTTCTGCGGCAGGATCGGTATCGGCTTGCGTGTGCTCATCGTGGCTCTTCCGGCGCGGGCGGTCGCCTCGGCTCAGGGCGCCGCCGCCGCTGCCCGGAGCGCGTCGGGGCTCACGTCACGAACGTGGGTGGCGATCGACCAGCGATGCCCGAACGGATCCTCGACGATGCCATAACGGTCTCCCCAGAACATGTCCTCGACCGGCATCACCAGGCGGGCGCCGGCCGCGAGCGCCCTCGATACCGCGGCGTCCACGTCCTCCACATAAAGGTGCAGGGTCACCGGTGTGCCCTTGAGCGAGGCTGGCCCGAGGATGCCCCATTCCGGGCACTCGTCGACCAGCATCAGCTGGCTGTCGCCGAGCTTGAGCTGCGCGTGCATGAGCTTTCCGTCCGGTCCCGGCAGGCGTATCAGTTCGAGCGCACCGAAGGCCCGGACATAGAAGTCGATGGCCTGCGCCGCGTCGCGACAGACCAGGTGCGGGGTGACCGAGTGCATGCCATCTGGAATGGCCGGGACGGCGTTCATTTCGCGCTCCTTGCGAAGATCCATCGAAGGGCCGACCGGCGGTGGCCATGGTGACGCACTTTACCCGTGGCGCGCCGCGCACGAAAGCGACCGGTCGTCGGGTGGATCGCCGCGCGGCTCAAGGGTGCGGCGAGGGCACCCGATAAGAGCCTTCACGCCGCCCACCCGCGGCCGAAGTCGACGCACTTGATCCAATGGAGACGACATGTTCAAGAACCTCTCACTGCGCGTGAAGCTGATTGCACCCCTCATTCTCATGAGCGCGGTGATCCTGCTTCTCGTGGCAGGTGGCATGCGTAGCGTAAGTACCAGCGAGGACATCGCCCGGGATCTTGGATCGCGTTACCTCAGTGGTATTTCCCTGTTGCTCGAAGCCGACCGCGATCTTTACCAGGTGGCGTTGGCCGAGCGAAGCTGGCTGGCCTTCCCGGATGACCCCGCCCGCACCGCCGTATTCGTCAAGGAGATCGCCGAGAACCGCGAGCAGTCGGCGACGCGGATCGACAAGTTCGCACGGATTGCGGCCGAAACGCCGGCCATCGCGGCCGCCTCGGCGGACGTCCTTGCGCGCTACCGCGAACATCGCAGGACCTGGGAGGCGGCGGGCGATCGCCTCGGCAAACTGCTGGCCCAGGGCGACGAAGCTGCGCGCGTGCAGGCGCGTGCATTGGGTTTCGGCGAGGTCGAGGCATCCTTCAAGGACATGCGCGAGCAGATCAACCTGCTCACCGAGATCGTCGAGAAAGGCGCCGAGGCTGCCGAGGCCGAAGCGGCGGCCACGATCCACCGGGACAGCCTGATTGGCCAGGTGAGTGCAGCGGTCGGTATCGTGATTGCGCTCGCGGTGGCACTCCTGCTGCCCGGCATGGTGGTCAGGCCGATTGCCCGGCTGAAAGCCCAGCTCGAAGCGATTGCCGCCGGCGGTGGGGATCTCACGGCCCGCTTGCCCGAGGATTCACGCGACGAGGTGGGCCAGATGGCTGGCAGCTTCAACCGGCTGCAGGCGAGCCTCGGGACGATGTTCCGCGCCCTGCGCGGCGACTCCGAAACGCTCGCCAAGGGTTTTGGCGATCTCGAGCAGGCGATGCGCCAGATCGCTGCGCGATCGGAGTCGCTCGCCGACATCTCCACCGCCAATGCGGCCAGCATCGAGCAGATCACCGTCAGCGTGGCACACATTTCCGATAACAGCAGCGACGCGGAAGGCATGGCCCGCAAGACCGGCGAGCTTACCCACGCCGCGGCAGGCGAGGTCGGGCGCATAGCGGAAGAGGCCTCGCAGTCGGCGACCCGCGTGAGCGAGCTTGCCGGTGTGCTCACTGGGCTCGACAAGCGTTCGGGCGACATCAATGGCATCGTCGGCGCGATCCGCGAGATTGCCGACCAGACCAATCTGCTGGCCCTCAACGCTGCGATCGAGGCCGCTCGTGCAGGCGAGCAGGGTCGCGGCTTTGCGGTGGTGGCCGACGAAGTGCGCAAGCTGGCCGAACGGACCGGCAGCGCGACCCTCGAGATCTCGGACATGCTCGGCGGCATGCGCCAGGAGACGCAGCGCGCGGTCGGCTTCATGGAGCAGACCAGCGACACCGTGCAGAGCAGTGTCTTGCTGACCAAGGACGCCACCAAGAAGATCAACGAAATCGGTACCCAGGTCGGTACCGTCATCGAGCGCATGGCGGAGGTTGCCCTGTCGATCAACGAACAGCGCAGTGCCACCGCGTCGATGGCCCAGAGCACGGAAGAGATCACCGCCCGGGTACAGGAAACCGATGCCGCACTGCAGGGCGCACGTGCGACGGTCGACCGGCTGGCGCAGATGGCACGCGCGAGCCAGGCGCGCTTTGACGGGTTCAAGATCTAGCACCTGGTCGCCGCGCTGGCGGCGCGCCGGCCGCGAGAAATCACATCCGGCCGGAAAAT
This sequence comes from Cognatazoarcus halotolerans, assembly GCF_009800965.1. Taxonomy (GTDB): domain Bacteria; phylum Pseudomonadota; class Gammaproteobacteria; order Burkholderiales; family Rhodocyclaceae; genus Cognatazoarcus; species Cognatazoarcus halotolerans. The sequence continues at coordinate 99,872 of NZ_WUAF01000007.1, forward strand.
GGCGTTATGGTCGGGTCTTCAGCGTCCAGGAGACCCGCATGCCGACCCCGCGCGGGAAGATGCAGCGCATCTTCATCAGCTATCGACGCGGCGACACCCAGTGGGCCGCTGGCCGGCTGGCCGATTCGCTGGCGGCCTACTTCGGTGACAAGCGCGTGTTCCGCGATGTCGAGAGCATTGCCGGCGGAGCGGATTTCGGCGAGGTCATCCGCCATACCCTCGGCAGTGCCGACGCGGTGGTGGTGCTGATCGGCCCGGACTGGCTCGATGCGCGCGACGGCGCTGGCCGGCGGCGCCTCGACGAGGCCGACGACTGGGTCGCCCGCGAGGTCGCCGCCGCGCTCGAAGCCGCCGTGCCGGTCTATCCGGTGCTGGTCGAGGGCACGCCGATGCCGCGTGCCGATGAATTGCCCGAGTCGCTCAGGGCGCTGACCCGTTTCAACGCGATCTCGATCAGCGACGGCCGCTGGCGCGAAGACGTCACCCGGCTGGCCAGGATCATTGCGCTCGACATTCCCTCGGCCACCGCGCGGCAGCTGCAGCGGGTGAACCTGCTGGTGTCGCTGGCGCTGTTCCTTGCCATGGCGCTCACCCTGTCGGTGGTGATCGACAACCTGCTGGCGGCGAGCAGCCCGCTTTCCGGCGCCGGCGGCGTGCCGGAATGGCGTTTCGGCCAGCTCTTCGAGAGCGTGGAAAAGCCGCTCGGCGTGGCCGACGAGGGCCGCTGCCTCCACCCGCCGGCGCAATGGTTCGCGCCGCTCAGCAAGGCTTGGTCGGGGTTGATCTTCCTGGTCGTGGTGCCCGCCAGCGCGCTGCTGTTCGTGTTCGCTCGCGAGATCGAGGCCAGCCGCCGCCGCTATTTCCGGGCGGCGGCGTGGACCGGCGCGATCGGCACCTTCAGCGCATTCATGCTGTTCAAGCCGGTGTGCGAGGAATACGAGGCGACCATCATTTTCTACCTCGGCATGCTGGTCGCCTCGCTGATGCTGGTGCTGATGGGCCTATCCGGCTTCCGCGAGAAATAGCGGGCCGCACTCAGGCGGCAAACTCCATGAGCAGCTCCTTGGCGTTGATCGGCGTGCCGGGGCTCACGTGCACCGCCTTGACGACACCGTCACGCTCGGCGCGGATCGCCAACTCCATCTTCATCGCCTCGAGCGTCATCAGGGTGTCGCCGCGATGCACCGTCTGACCCACCCTTGCAGCGATGCTGCTGACCATGCCCGGCATCGGCGCGCCGACGTGGTCCGGGTTGCCCTCCTCGGCGAGCGGTCGTGCGTCCGCCCTGGCCGCGCCGCCGCGCGCCACCTTGATCACCCGTGGCTGGCCGTTGAGCTCGAAGAACAGCTTTGCGTGGCCGTCCTCGCTCTCGCCGCGGCCGAGCAGCCTGATCACCAGGCTCTTGCCGCGCTCGATCGATACCACCAGTTCTTCGCCGTCGGCCAGGCCGTTGAAGAAGGCCGGCGTGGGCAGCATCGAGACGTCGCCATAGCGCGCCGCGTGGGCCGCGTAATCCTGGAAGACCTTCGGGTACATCATCCACGATGCCAGGTCGGCGTCGCTGAGGCTGCGGCCGACCTTGCCTTCGGCCTCGCCGCGCATCTCGTCGAAGTCGGCGGGGGGCATTGAATCGCCGGCACGGCCGGACAGCGGCGGCTGGCCGCCGAGCACTTTCTGCTGCAGCGCCTGCGGGAAGCCGTCCGGCGGAAAACCGAGTTCGCCGCGGAACATCTGCACCACCGATTCGGGGAAGGCGATCTCGCGCTGCGGGTCGGCGACGTCGGCCGGGGTGAGATCGTTGGTGACCATGAACAGCGCCATGTCGCCGACCACCTTGGAGGTCGGCGTGACCTTGACGATGTCGCCGAACAGCATGTTTACCGCGGCATAGGCGTCGCAGACCTCGGCCCAGCGGTGCTCGATGCCGACCGAGCGGGCCTGTTCGCGCAGGTTGGTGAACTGCCCGCCCGGCATCTCGTGGTGGTAGACGTCGGAACTGCCGGAACGCAGCTCCGGCTCGAAAGCGGTGTAGTAGCGACGCACCCCCTCCCAGTAGCGCGACAGCGCCTGCAGGTCGGTGACCTCGACCTGCGCGGCCCGCTCGCTGCCGGACAGTGCGGCGACGATGGAGCCGAGGTTGGGCTGCGAGGTGAAGCCGCTCAGCGCGTCGAGCGCGCCGTCCACCGCATCGACGCCGGCTTCCACCGCGGCGAGTACGCTGGCGGCGGCGATGCCGCTGGTGTCGTGGGTGTGGAAGTGCAGCGGCAGGCCGACCTCGTCGCGCAGCGCCTTGACCAGCATGCGCACCGCGCGCGGGTGGCAGACGCCGGCCATGTCCTTGATGGCGATGATGTGCGCACCGGCGCGCTCGAGTTCCTTCGCCATGTTGACGTAGTACTTGAGGTCGTATTTGGGCCGGGCCGCGTTGGTGAGGTCGCCGGTGTAGCACAGCGCCGCCTCGCACAGCGCGTCGGTTTCGAGCACGGCATCCATCGCCACGCGCATGTTGTCCACCCAGTTGAGCGAATCGAAGACGCGGAACAGGTCGATGCCGCCCTCACCGTCCGGCCCGGCTGCCGCCTGGTGCACGAAGCGGCGCACCACGTTGTCCGGGTAGCTGGTGTAGCCCACCGCGTTGGAGGAGCGCAGCAGCATCTGCAGCAACACGTTGGGGATTGCCCGGCGCAGCCCGGCGAGCCGTGCCCAGGGATCTTCCTTGAGGAAGCGCAGCGCCACGTCGAAGGTGGCGCCACCCCAGCACTCGAGCGAGAACAGGCCGCTGCCCAGGCGCGCATAGTGCGGCGCCACCGCCAGCATGTCGCGGCTGCGCATGCGGGTGGCGAACAGCGACTGGTGGGCGTCGCGCATCGAGGTATCGGTGAGCAGCACGCCAGGCTGTTCGCGCATCCACTCGGCGAAGGCCCTCGGGCCGACGCGCTTGAGACGGTCGCGGCTGCCCGCCGGCGGCGGTGCGCTGAGGTCGCAGCTTGGCAGGCGGGCGGGCGGCGGGGTGACCTCCGGACGGCGGCGTCCCTTCATCTCGGGGTTGCCGTTGACGGTGACTTCGCCGAGGAAATCGAGCAGCCGGGTGGCACGGTCGCGGCGCTCGGAGAACTCGAACAACTCCGGCGTCTCGTCGATGAAGCGCGTGGTGCAGGCGCCCGAGACGAAGGCCGGGTGGGCGATCACGTTCTCGAGGAAAGCGAGGTTGGAGGACACCCCGCGGATGCGGAATTCGCGCAGCGCGCGATCCATGCGGCTGGCCGCCTCGGGCGCGGTGTTGCCCCAGGTGGTGACCTTGACCAGCAGCGAGTCGTAGTAGGGCGTGATCACCGCGCCGGAGTAGGCGGTGCCGCCGTCGAGGCGCACGCCCAGGCCGGCCGCGCTGCGGTAGGCGGTGATGCGGCCGTAGTCCGGCGCGAAGCCGTTTTCGGGGTCCTCGGTGGTGACCCGGCACTGCAGGGCGTGGCCGTTGAGGCGGATCGCCTCCTGCAACGGCACCATGCTTTCCGGCGAGCCGATACGGGCGCCTTCGGTGATGCGGATCTGCGCCTTGACGATATCGATGCCGGTCACTTCCTCGGTCACCGTGTGCTCGACCTGGATGCGCGGATTGACCTCGATGAAGTAGAAGGCGCCGGTATCCACGTCCATCAGGAACTCGACCGTACCCGCGTGGGTGTAGTTTGCGGCGCGGGCGAGGCGCAGGGCCGCCTCGCAGAGTTCGCTGCGGGTCGCCTCGTCGAGGTAGGGCGCCGGCGCGCGCTCCACCACCTTCTGGTTGCGGCGCTGCACCGAACAGTCGCGTTCGAACAGGTGCACCGCACCGCCGTGCTGGTCGGCGAGGACCTGCACTTCGACGTGGCGGGCCCGCCTGACCAGCTTCTCAAGGTAGACCTCATCGTTGCCGAAGGCCGCCAGCGCTTCCCGGCGGGCGCTCTCCATGGCCGGCGCGAGCTCTTCCTCGGATTCCACCACCCGCATGCCGCGCCCACCGCCGCCCCAGCTGGCCTTGAGCATCATCGGGTAACCCACCGCCGCCGCGGCCGCGCGGGCACCGTCGATGTCGTGGGGCAGCGGGCCGGTGGCCGGCACCACCGGCACCCCGGCGGATTCCGCCAGCGTGCGGGCCGAGACCTTGTTGCCGAGGCTGCGCATCACCTCGGCGGTCGGCCCGATGAAGAGGATGCCTGCGTCGGCACAGGCCTGGGCGAAATCCGGGTTCTCGGACAGCAGGCCGTAGCCCGGGTGAATCGCATCGACCTCGGCTTCCCGGGCGATGCGGATGATGTCGGCGATGTCGAGATAGGCGCCGACCGGTTTCTTGCCCTCGCCCACCAGATAGGCTTCGTCCGCCTTGAAGCGGTGCAGCGCCAGCCGGTCCTCGCGCGAAAAGATGCCGACGGTGCGGATCTTCATCTCCGAGGCAGCCCGGAAAACGCGGATCGCGATTTCGGAGCGGTTGGCAACGAGGATGCTGTTGATTGCTTTCATGAGCCTTCTTCCTGTGTGCTTCCATCCGGAACCGGCAGCATTGCCGGAACCCCCGTGCTGCCCGGCTTTGCTGATTGCCGGCAAGGATCCGCCGGACTGGTTCACCGTGCGGGCCAAGGGCAATGGCAAGCATGTTCCGGACCATGCCGGCACCACGGCTCGATATCGGCGCCCGATCTCTTGCTTAATGTCGGCAAAGTTTTGAAAACTCGAGATTTTTGACCGATTTTCTGTGGCGAGGCAAATCCCGGGAGCCGGAACGTCCCGACCCGACATGGATCAATTGATGCACACACTGCAGCATGAACGCCGCCTGCGCACTCGATTTGGGCGGCGAACCGTCCCGGTACGGTGTTCCGGACACCGCATCGGCACGCTTGTTCCACAGCGCTCGATATCGCTGATCCTGCCCGATCACCCGCTCATCTGCCGATACCTGTGCAGATGAGCGCTACATTGCAAACGCGCCAATGTGATCGCGGTGCACCGCACGTTCGGCGTAGGCTTTCCCGATGGCCTGCAGGTCGGCGATGCCATCGGTGGCGTCGAGCCGCCGAACTTGTTCGGGGTCGAGGTGTGGGAGATCCAGCGCCGCGAGCCCGGTATGGGTGAGTTCGGGGTCGTAGCGCACATAGCTGAAAAGCTTCGGGCAGGTGCTGTTCGGCTTTCCCGTCACCATCACCATGTCGCCGAACTCGCGATCGAGCGAGCCGCCGAAGCGGCAGGCGCCGAGCGTGCGGCAGGCCATGTCCCAGCCGGCGCTGGCAGCGTTCATGAGCGCGCCGGGCAGGGTGGTGGCGTAGTGGAGCAGGTTCAGATCGCCGGTGTCGAGGCCCGGCAGCACATGGGCCGCACTGCCGGTGCCGACCGAGACGATCAGCATCTCCTTTTCGCCGGTCGGCCAGTTGATCGCGTAGGGCGCGGCGGTCGCCATCTGGAAGGCCAGGAAGGCGGCGTTGTTGTAGGTGGTCACGCCGCCGTCGACGAAGATGAAGCGGTATTCGTCGGACGTGCCCTCGGCGAACACCACCACCTCGGGCGGGAAATAGGTCGGTGCCGCGGTGCTCGCGCGCAGCAGCTGCCACAGCGGCAGACGCAGGTTGCAGTCCTTGCGGTGCAGTTGGTTGTATTTGGCGAAGGGGTTGTTGCTGACCGGCCAGGGCGAGTCGGTGCTGTGGTTGCGCATCACCATCATCAGCAGGGTGCGCAGGCTCGCGCTGCCGAGCGTGGCATTGGGCTCGTTGCCCGTCGCGTGGTGCTTGAGGGCCAGGTCGAGCTCGCTGCGGATCTTCTCCGCCAGCGGCTCCTTGTCGTAGCGGTAACGCAGGCGGCGAAGGATCGAGGCCTTGTCGAACATCTCCTTGCCGCTGCCGACGTAGAAGGTCCGGATCTGGTCCATCGACATGCCCGCCGAGATGCACGCCGCGATCAGCGCGCCGGTGCTGGTGCCGCAGACAAAATCGAAGAAGTCAGCCAGCACCAGCTCGTCATCCTTGCGAACGGCGCGCAGCTCGGCTTCCAGCTTCGCGAGGATCTCGACGCTGATCAGCCCGCGGATGCCGCCGCCGTCGCAGGACAGGATCTTCTTTGGCGCTTTTTGTTGCATGCGGTCGATCAGGGCCTGGTGCATGGCTGTCTCCTTTGCGGGGTCTGTCATGATCGGACGGGGTACCGGCTCACCACAGACGGCGGGTGTCCAGCCACGACACCCGGCCGGTGCGGCGCTTGACCTCGTTGTACATGTGCTCGGTGCCGCCGGGGCCATCGCCGCCGCCGCCGTTCCACAGGCAGATGAAGTGCACCTTGTCGATGCCCCAGGCCAGCGCGGAATAGAGCAGCCACAGGTTGCAGCGCTCAAAAGGGTTGGCCTCCTCGCCGGGGCCGGTTTTCGGCAGCGGGCCAAGTTCCTCGGGCATCACCCGTGGAGGATCGGCGAAGGCCTCGCGCAGCGCGTAGTAGCGATCGCGCCACTGCGTGCCGTCGCTGGCCGGGAGCACCGAACGGTTGATGAATTCGGCCTCGCCCAGCGGCAGCATGAGCTGCCCGCGCACGCCCCGCGCGTGACAGGCTTCGAGGAACAGGATGTCGCCACCGCTGGCGCCCTGGGTCAGCGCAAGATCCTCGGGGCCGGCGCCGAGCGCATCGAGGGTCGCGGCGATCTCCCGCGCGGCGATTGGCGTCTTGTCCGCCGGAAAGCGCGGTGTCGGGCGGTCGGGCGCATCGACCATGTGACCACTGAAGAGGAACACCTTGCGCGGCTGGAAGGGCGGCGTGCTGCGGACGATCTCGCGTTCAAGGATCTCCTCCGCGGCGGCGGTCTCGTCAGGCCGGAAGGCAAGGTCGCGCAGCAGGCACAGGGTCTGGCAGGTCGAGTCGAGCGCGAACCAGTCGCGGTTGGCCGCCGCGACGGTGGCGCTGTATTCCTTGCGGACCGTCTCGATCGGGCTCACCAGCAGGTTCAGTTCTGCGTGACTGGCGCGCGCCCAGTAATCCTTGCGGTCACGCTCGAGCGCCGTGGCGCAGGCCCAGCGCACCCCCCCAAGCAGCTTTTCGATGGCCGCATCGTCGGTGTCGCCGCCCAGGTGTCGGCGCAGCAGCTGGAGGGTCAGCGCGTTGATGCCCGAATAATGGTGCGACGGCTCGGCCACGAAGGCCTTGTAGTAGGGTTCGATGGCCTCGACCAGTGCCGCGTCCTCGTATGCGGCCGGCTCGCGCGACTCACCCGGCCCGGCGCCCGCCCGCCGCCAGCGGCTGATCCAGTTGTCCTTCTCGACTCGCCCGGCGAGCGCCCAGGCCTCGGGGTCGGCGGGGTAGGCCTCGGTGAGCCTGCGCACCCATTCGCGGGCCTCTTCGAAGCGGCCGAGCCGACCCAGGCACACCGCCTTCTTCTCGCACGCCGGCTTGTTGTCCGGATCGAGCCCGAGCACCGTCTCGAACTGCTCCAGCGCAAAGTCGTAGTGCTTGAGCTTGAGCAGGGAATTGCCGGCGGTAACCCGCGCCTCGATGCGCAGCGCGAGGGTCGGGGTCTCGTCGGCGAGCACCAGAATGTTGCCCGGGCACAGCTTCTGGCGTGCCACCTCCATGCGGCTGGCCCATTCGCCGTAGGCCGCGCTGAACTCGTTGCGTTCGCTGAGCAGCAGGGTCTTCCAGTCCGGCTCGCGCAGGTGCGGCAGGAGGCTGTACACCGGGCTCACCTTGCGGCTGTGCCAGGCCTCCGAGGTCGCCGTCGCCATGCGCGTCAGGGCGGCGCGGTCGGCCTCGAGGCGGGCCGCATCAGGCGCCCCATCGACAAGGCCGTAGTGCAGCTTGCGGTCGGTATAGATGTCGAAGGGCTGGGTCGGACGCGGCCCCTGCACCAGGATCACGCCGCGCGCCCGCAGCGCATGGCGCACCCCCAGTTCATACCAGACATTGGGGTTGTCCAGGGTGAGATCGGCCACCACCAGGTCGGCCATCAGCAACTCCTGGAACATGTCGGTGCGGATGTCGCCGGCGCGTTGCTCCTGGTCGGCGCGGAACACCTCGAAGCCCGCCGCCTCGAGCGCCGGGCCGATGTATTCGCCATAGACGCGGTTGAAGTCGATCGGCTTGCCGTCGTGCCCTGGCTTGGTACCGAAGGGCATGGCGACGAAGGCGTGTGGTTTCATGTGCGGCGCTCCCGGTTGGTGGCGGTCGGATCTGCGGATACATCCAGCATAGACGGGATCGTCGCATCGAGCCGGCATTCGCGGTACCGGCACGCATGACGCACCGGCGACGGCCGCCGGGCGCCGCCGTCCGCCTCAAACCGAGCCCTGCGCCTCGATCACCAGGATGCGCGCCTCGCCACGCGGACGGGCGACATGCTCGCAGCCGACGTCGGCGTGGAATACATCGCCGGCCTCGAGGGTGACCATCCGCTCCGCTCCGCCTTCGCGGTAGTGCATGTCGACCATGCCGTCGAGTACCGCGAAGACCTCCTCGCCATCGTTGACATGCCACTTGTACGGCGCATCGGTCCAGTGCAGCCGGCAGCTGATCCCGTTCATGCAGGCGATGTCGAGCGCCCCCCAGGGACGCTCCGCGACGAACGATCTGCTGCGAATGATCTTCATGGCTGCATCCACCCGTAAAACCCGTTCGGGCACTCACAGTGCCGCCTCTCGTTGTCGCGGTCAATGCGTTGCTGGCGGGCTGCCCGGCAGGCTGGACGACACGCGGCACTCAGGCTTATCGTGGCCGCGGGAGGCATGAACCATGAATACCGTCGCGTCGGGCAACAAGTCCGTGCTGGTGATCGGCACCGGCTGGGCGCTGCCGGCCAAGCGCCGGGCGGCGCGGATGATCGGCATCACGCTGGCCGAGGCGGGGCTCGGGCTGGTCAGCGGAAACTCGACCGGCGTGGATCGCTGGGTGTCCGAAGCCTTCTGCGGGGAGCGCGAGAGCCGTGGCCTGCCGCTGCCCGGCGCCTTCGTGCAGGTGAGCCTCGGCGGCCTGCGCTTCTTCCGGCGCGGCGGGGCGCCGCTGCCGGGTTACCGGGCGCCGTCCGGATGCATCGTGCGCGTCGACAGCGTCGAAGCCTGGAAGCGCGAGGCGCTGGCCCGCAGCCACGCCGCGGTGATGGTGGGCGGCGGTCGTGGCGCGCTCGAGATCGCCCGGCGCTTCATCGAGCGCGGCCGCCCGGTCTTTCCGCTGCCCTTCATGGGCGGGCTCACCGGCAACTCCGACCTCGCCTTCCGCGAGATCCTCAAGACCTGGGACAGCCATCCGGTGCCCGGCCTCTCCCGCAACCAGTTCCTGCGGCTGGCCGAGCCCTTGGTGAGCGGCACCGGCCCGCTCGCCAACCTGCTGCGCGGCACCCTCGCCGAAACCCCGGACGTGTTCGTTTCGTACCGGCGCAGCGACGCACCCGCTGCGGCCGGACGCATCGCCCACGATCTCGAGGAGCACTTTGGCCGCCAGCGGGTCTTCCTCGACATCCAGGACATCGCCCCGAGCCGTGCCTGGGACCAGTCGATCAGCGGCGCGCTGGAATGTGCCAGCGCCGGCATCGTGGTGATTGGTCGCAACTGGCTCGCCGCCGGCCCCGACGGCACGCCCCGGCTGCTGCGCGAGGACGACGTGGTGCGCGGCGAGATCCGCAGCATGCTCGAGGCGCGGAAGGCGGTCTTCCCGGTGCTCGTGGAAGGTGCGCGCCTGCCCGAGGTTGAGCAACTGCCCGAAGACCTGCGTCCCCTGCTGCGCTTTCAGGCCACGTCGATCGACAACGCCGGTTGGGAGACCACTATGGCGCGGCTGGCGCGCGAGATCGAGCGGGTCGTGGCCGACAACTGAGCTCGGGCGCCCGCCGCCGTGGCCTCACAGCCTGCCGAGAACCGTACGAACTCGTCGCCGGATGGCCGCTCCGCCCGGAGACGCTCGGCGCGGATGAATATATGGCGAGCCGCGCAGGTTCTCAAAATTCGTGAAGCTCGCTCAGGAGGCATTCAGAATCCTTCTTCCTTCGCTGCCGAGACTACGCTGCGTCGCCTCTCACCGAAGGTGGAATTTCACGACATCTTTGCATTGGACGTGAAAGCCCGGTCTACGGCTCCGTATCGAGCGCATGGACCGTCGGTTGAAATCCATCGTGAAGGAAGACGGAGCGTTACAAGAATCTTGAAAGTGCGCAGCGTTACCTGTGAATGTGTGCGGCAGATATCGACCCATTGCTGCCTGATGACATATTCAAGCAATTTGTCAGTTTTGGGATCAGTTAGCAGACTTCCTTGTCATTGACCTGTTTTACCGCGTCCGATAACTATGCCGTTGACCAGCGGCGACAAGCGCGCCCAAGCCAACACGTAGGCCGAGGCAAAGTTCGACCGGCAAATCGTCGCCCATATCAGCCAACACCACGGTCTGATAGTCATCAAAGCCGACGATCTGCTCTTGCCGAATTCTCGCCCGGCAGTCGGAGTTGGAACTGCCCCAAGCAGGCTGCTGGCACCTCCTAGGGCGCCTTACCTGGATTGTTGCCGCATGGCCCGGTCGCGGAGCTTAGTGGTGAAGTCGTTGGCACAGCCTCGTTTCCGGGCCTGGTCCAGCACCTCCAGGGCACCGCCGGCATCGCCCTTCTTGTCCAGCAGCCATTTGGCGTGGTCGGCGTAGAACACGGCATTTCGACTGCCGTCGGCGATCTTTTGCCGGCGCAGCTTGGCCGCCTCTTCGTCCCGGCCCAACGCTTCCAGGGCGATGGCCCGGATGGTGTCGGTGAAGTCGTCGGCGCAACCCCGTAGCCAGGCCTGGTCCAGCACCTCCAGGGCACCGCCGGCATCGCCCTTCTTATCCAGCAGCCATTTGGCGTGGTCGTTGTAGAACACGGCATTTCGACTGCCGTCGGCGATCTTTTGCCGGCGCAGGTCGGCCGCCTCTTCGTCCCGGCCCGATGCTTCCAGGGCAGTGGCCTGGATGGCGGCAACATGGTCGTCACGCGCCTTTTCAGGGGCTGCCTCCACTTCAGCCAGAAACTTAGTAACGGTTTCCTGATCGCCGCTGGCGATGGCGGCATGGCCGTAATTGGCCCAGTGATGGGGAAACCCCGAATCAACCCGGGTGGCTCGCCGGAAAAGATCCAAGGCTTCCGGGTCCTTGCGGCCATAAAGCCTCCTTCGGCACTCGCCGAGAAAACGCATGGCCCGAGGTTCGTCCGGGCTGACCTTGAGCAGGTATTCCAGGACGATGCAGATTTTTTCATCCTGACGGGCGGCAAAGTAGCGATCATTCATCCGCCACAAGGCCTTTACGGTCTCTTCCGGGCGACGGCCGAACAGGACGGGGGCGATCTCCGCCACCCGTTCGCCCTGGCCGCCTTGCTCTAGGTGGTAAAGGGCTTCCAGGGCGCGGCGGATGTTGGCGTCCATCAGGGCTCTCTGGCCCCGCAGTTCGTCCAGCCAGAAGCCGGCGATGGTCCGGTGCAGGGCCTGGGTGCGACTCTCGTCCGGCGCCAGCTTGCGGGCCTGTTCCGCCGCCAGATCGTGGAGGTAGAGCCAGTCGGCATTTTCGGTCAGTAACCGGCGCCGGATCAAAGCGGCGCCGGCATCCTGGGCGGGCAGGTCCTGCTCCAGCCGGGGCAGGTGACTGTAGTGGACGCCGTCCCGGTAGAGGGAGCAGGCGAACAACAGGGTTCTTTCCCCTTCCCCCAGGACGTTTTCATAGAGATCCCGGAACAGCTTGTCGTAGAGCGCTTCGGCGTAGTCGTCCGGGTATTGCTTCAGGACTTCGTAGGGGGTGGTGGATTTCTCGGCGGCAAGGCGCACAAGCAAATCCAGGCCGTAGGCATGGGCGCCCCGCCCGTGGCCGCCGCCCAGGCGGGTGAACAGGTAGGTCCGTTGGTCGCTGTTGAGGTTCCAGCCCTGGGCCAAGCCGGGTGGATGGGCCAGGTATTCGGCCAGAACCGCCTTGGGCAGTCCGGCAACCTCGTAGCTGGACAAGCCGCCTTCGGGCCGTTCCCGGGTTTCCAGGACAATGGCGCTTGCGGGATAAGCCCAGGACAAGCCTTCCAGCAGCCGGGCCAGGGGCCCATCCTGCCAGTGGCCATGGCGGAACCAGAGGTGGGCCCGTTGAACATGGAGGAAGAAGGGGGGCACATCGGGGGCCATGCGATGCAAGGCTTCGGCCATCTTGACGGCGTTGTCGGCCACCGGCGGCCGGGGCCGTTCGTCGTGGATACCCAGAAGATGGGCGATCTGGCCGAAGAAATCGGTGATGCCGCTGTCCTCCCAGGCAGTGATTTGCAGCGGGCGGAGATCCCGCCACTCGGACCGCAGGCGCAGTTCCTCCACCAGGACGCTCTTACCCACCCCGGCCATGCCGAATACGGCCAGCAGTCTGTTGCTTTTCAGGCTGTCGGAACAGTCCCGCAGGGCGGTATCCAGGCCGTAGTGGCCGCGGCTGACAGGGGTGGAATTGGGGGCAGATGGGGCGGAGGAAGGAGCTGGGGCTGGGGCCGGGGCAGCAGGAGCGGGGGCAATGGCCGGGGCGGGCAGCTTGGCCAGGGGTGCCAGAGACCAGACCCCATGCTCCGTGCGGCCATGGATGTTTTCCTCGATCCATCCGCCGCCCTTGGTGTCGTAGCGGCGCAAATGGACCTCGGCCTTGCCGGGGGCCAACTGAACCAGGTTGTAGCCAAATTCCTGTGTGGTTTCGCCAGTGGCCGCGCCGGCGGCGATAACCACGTGGTGGGGCGTCCCAATTTCGCACACCCATTGGTCGTGGGCGTGGCCGTGGAGCAGGAAGTCGAAATCCTGTTCCAGCCGGCCACGGAGTTCCTGGGCCTCGGAGGGATGCAACCAATCCCGTGGATGGTGCAGCAGGCCAAGGCGCAACTGCGGCGCAAAGCCATCCGCCTTGCCTTCGATGGCCTTGTCGGCAGCGTGGAGTTGGGCCTCGCCGGCCAGCCATATATTGTTTCTGTCCTGGTCATCTGCGCAGGTCCAGGCGGAATTTAGGCCGGTGATGGCAATGGAAAGGCCATTGATGCGGACCACCGTACCGTAGGTGGCGTTGCTGTCCAGGGGAATATAGGGATAGTGGGTTGCGATGAAGTCCCGGTAGGGGCCGAGACGTTCCATAGCGCGTTGGATTTCGCCATCCCTATCCCTGAAGTCCTGGTTGATTTGAGCCGGATTGCGCTCGCCGGCGCGGAACCACGCGGTTTGCGACTTGTGTACCTTGGTCCGGTCAATATCGTGATTGCCTGGCACCAGGAACAGGCGGTCACTGCCCAGCTTGCAGATTTCCAGCACCCTGTCGAAGAAAGCCTTGGCGTCGGCATATTGTTTGGCCAGAGGTTCGGCCCTTGTTTCTCCGAAGCCGATGTCTCCGGTACAGAACACCAGATCCACCCGCAAACCGGCTTTCAGCCGGGACTCCAGGTCTTCCAGCAGCTTGTTCAACGCCCGGCTGTCCCGCCAGGCATGCCGATCAAGGAAGTGAAGATCGGAGAGGTGTAGCCAACCCAAGGTGTGGTTCATCGTTCAGGGCTCAAGATACATTCCAGAAAAATAATGCTGTCCGTATGGATTCTCCCGCATTTGAGGTCGACACTTGCCAAGTAAGCCAGGCTAGCAGCTGGCTGCTTTCGACGGCACACCGGACGCACTCAATCACTGGTTTTTGACTTCTCCAAAGACCGTACCTGGCCGGTAGCTGCAATTCGGGCACAAGCAGGATGAAAGCCCGCCGGTCGGCTTCAGGGTGATTTCACTCACCAGAATGCAGGGTCCTCGAACGCCGTGATGCACTTCGGCCGACCCTTCAGTGGCGAGAAGGGTTGTTCCGTCAGGGACAGGCCCAGCCAGCCTTCCGGGTACTGCAGTTTGAAGGGGGCGGCGGCGGCGTCCTCGCTCACTGGACTGAATCCGACTTTGCCGTAGTAGTTGGGGTCGCCGTAGGTCATTGCGACGTCTATTCCGGCCAGGCGCAGCACGGCCAGGCCGTGATGCAGCAGTTGTTGTCCGATTCCACGGCCCTGCCGTTCGGGGATTACGGCCACGGGGCCAAGCACGAAGACGGTGCGCTCCTCCTGCTCGTAAGTCAGTCGCGAGAACACGCAGGCTCCGATCAGCCCGCCGTCTTCCTCGACCGTTATGACCCGGATATCGTCTTCCGGGGTGTCGGAGAGCTGGCGACGTACCAGGTCGCCAATCAGGGTGCCTTCTTCAACGCCTTCGGAGCGGCTGAAGGTAGCCTTGAACAGTTCGATGATCTCGTGCGCCCGCCCGTTGAACGCTGTCGAAAACTGCATGCTTTGCTCTCCTGAAATCGGGCCGTGAGCATCCGGAGCCGTCTGATTCCGGCCTGGCCCGTCCGAAACAAAAAGCGCTTCTCGACTCGATGGCTTGGCCTCCGATCCGTCTTCCGATCGCGATTGTCACAAACGCGGGCGGTGCGCGATACCCCGGGCGCTGGCGAAATCGTGTTCCGGCGGCCAATATTGAAGTGGTCGATGTTCGTCGGAGAGGGGGCACCGTGACGCAGCAGGACATGTTCTGGCGGCTGATCCACGCTCCGGGCCAGTCCCGTTCGGCCCGCACGGTGGAGGTATTCGGCTGGATCATGCTGGTCGAGTCCCTGCTGGTGCTGTTTGCACCGCATGCCGTCGCGGCCTTGCTGCACCTGCCGGACCTGAGCGAGCAGGCGGCAAACTATTTCCGCCTGATGGGCCTGCTGCTGGGCGGTCTCGGCATGCTCTACGTGGTGAGCGGGCGGCTCGACGCCCGGGGTTTCGTATTCGCGTCGATGCTCGATCGTCCGCTCGTACCCTTCATCATGGCCGTGTTGTGGTATCACGGCATGGTTCCGGCGCCGCTCGCGTTGCTCTTCGCGGTATCGGACACGGTGAGCGTTCTATGGACGCTCTCCGCGTGGCGGGCCGAGCGCACCGGGAACCGCGGCCGCTGAAGCCGGGTCGCAGGAAAGCGGACGTGCGCAAGGCCCAGCCCGGCCGGCTCCGATCGCGGCGCGCCGCACCGACTGGACAGCAACCACCCGCATCGCCATGCTCGCATCAGGATCATTCTTGGAGACAGCCCATGCCAGACTATCGCAAGGACCCCGCAGCCCTTGCCCGACTCAACCCCGAGCAATACCGGGTCACCCAGGAGAGTGGCACCGAGTACCCGGGCACCGGTGAGTACCTGCACAACAAGGAACCCGGCATCTACGTCGACATCGTCTCGGGCGAGCCGCTGTTCGCCTCCTCGGACAAGTACGAATCCGGCTGCGGCTGGCCAAGCTTTACCAAGCCGATCGTGCCCGCCAACATCAACGAGCTGCGTGACATCAGCCACGGGATGATCCGCACCGAAGTGCGCTCGGCCCATGGCGACAGCCACCTCGGCCACGTCTTCGAGGATGGCCCGGTGGACCGCGGCGGACTGCGTTACTGCATCAATTCGGCCTCGCTGCGTTTCGTCCATCGCGACGACATGGAAGCCGAAGGCTACGGTGACTATCTGGATCAGGTGGAGGAGGTGAAATGACGACCGAACGCGCCGTACTCGCGGGCGGCTGCTTCTGGGGCATGCAGGATCTGATCCGCAGGCTGCCTGGCGTGCTGAGCACCCGCGTCGGCTATACCGGTGGCGACGTCCCGAATGCCACCTATCGCAACCACGGGACCCACGCCGAAGGGATCGAGATCATCTTCGACCCGGCAAAGACCAGCTTCCGCACCTTGCTGGAGTTCTTCTTCCAGATCCATGACCCGTCGACCCCCAATCGACAGGGCAATGATCGCGGTCTCAGCTACCGCTCGGCGATCTTCTACATCGGCGACGAACAGAAGCGGATTGCCGAGGACACTATCGCCGATGTCGACGAATCGGGCCTGTGGCCCGGCAAGGTGGTGACCGAGCTGGCTCCGGCCGGCGATTTCTGGGAAGCCGAGCCCGAGCACCAGGATTACCTCCAGCGCTACCCCAACGGATACACCTGTCACTACGTACGGCCGGACTGGAAGCTGCCGCGCCGCGCCGACGCGGCCTGAGCGGGGCGTGAGTCCGATCGAACGGCGGCCGACGGCCGCCGTTTTCCGTGTTCAGGCGGACTGTTGCCTGTTCGTGGTGTGATACAGGCTCGCCACCACCGATATCGCGAGAATCGTGGCCACCACACCCAGCGAGACCAGCACCGGAATCTTGACCCATTCGACGATCAGCATCTTGCTGCCAATGAACACCAGGATCGCGGCAAGGCCGTACTTGAGCAGCGAGAAGCGGTTGCCGAGGTCGGCGAGCAGGAAATACATCGCGCGCAGGCCGAGGATCGCGAACAGGTTGGAGGTGAGCACGATGAAGGGGTCGGTGGTGATCGCGAAGATTGCGGGAATGCTGTCCACCGCGAAGATCACGTCGGAGATTTCCACCAGCACCAGTGCCAGCAGCAGCGGCGTGGCCATGCGCACGCCGTCGCGCATCACGAAGAAGCGTTCGCCCTCGAGTCTTTCGGTGATCGGGTAATGACCGCGGATCCAGCGAATCAGCGGGTTCTTCGCCAGATCGGGATCATGATCGGCAAACAGCACCATCTTGATGCCGGTGATCACGAGGAAGGCGCCAAAGACGTACAACAGCCAGTGAAACTCGGTGATCAGCCAGCTGCCGGCAAAGATCATCACCGTGCGCAGCGCGATGGCACCGACGATACCGTAGAGCAGCACCCGGCGCTGCAGCTCCAGTGGCACGGCGAAGAAGCTGAAGATCATCATCCACACGAAGACGTTGTCGACCGCCAGGGATTTTTCGACCAGATAGCCGGTCACGAAGGCCAGGGTCTGCTCGTTGGCCACCGCGCGGCCCACGCTGCCATCGAGGTACCACCATAGCGCGCCGGCAAACAGCATCGACACCGCCACCCATGCCAGCGACCAGCCGGCGGCCTCGCGCAGCGACACGCGGTGCTTTTCACCACCCTTGAAGACCAGCAGGTCCAGCGCCAGCATCGCCAGCACGATGGCCGCGAAGGCCGCCCACATCCACCACGTTCCGATCGATTCCATGTCGTGCTCCGTGCAAAAACAAAAAAGGCCTGCTCCCGAAGGACACAGACCCTTGCATGTGTTTTGCGCGCACGGACCTTGCCCCTTGGGCAAGGTCTCGCTTGCAACGGAATCGTTGCCCGAAGCACCGGGCGGCGGTCTCGCGACCGGCCTGCCGTGATGACGATGCTACGGCGTGAAAAGCTACTCCCCTTGATGCGCTGCAGTGTAGGTGAAGGCCAGACAGAGTCAAGCCTCTTTGTCGTCGATTCACCACAATCCGCAAGGCCGCGTATCCTTGGCGCAACATCGTCGTCGCACGAACATGCGGCCCGCAATGAACTACCCCGCGGCGAAGGGATCAATCGACGGCCTGTCCGCCAACCCCCAACGGAAATCCCCGCATGCCTTATCTCGTTCTCGGATTGCTGCTTTTCCTGAGCACCCACTCCGCCCGCCTCTTCGCCGCCGACAACCGCGCCCAGTACATCGCCCACTACGGCCTGATGAAATGGAAGCTGGCCTATTCGATCGTCTCGATCATCGGCTTCGCGCTCATCGTCTGGGGCTACGGCCAGGCGCGGCTCGATCCCGTGGTGCTGTGGAACGCGCCGATCTGGACCCGCCATCTCGCCGCGCTGCTCACCCTGCCGGCCTTCATCCTGCTCGCTGCCGCCTACGTGCCCGGGACCCTCATCAAGTCGAAGCTGGGCCATCCGATGGTCGCGGGGGTCAAGCTGTGGGCGCTGGCTCACCTGATCGCCAACGGCACCCTCGCCGACGTGCTGCTGTTCGGCAGCTTCCTGGCCTGGGCGGTGGCGAGCTTTTCGATCTCGCGCCGGATCGACCGTGCCGAAGGCCTTATCCGCCCGCAGGGGTCACTGAGTCGTGACGCGATCGCCGCGGTGCTCGGCGTTGTCGCGTGGTTCGCCTTCGTGCGTTACCTGCACCTTTCTCTCATCGGCGTCGCGCCCTTCGGCTGAGCGTTCATTCGTCAGCGGCGAATCCGAGAATGCCGGTCACTCCGGGAAACGCCACCCGCAACTGCCAGGGCCCCGCGGCGGGCAGCTGGACGTCCGCCGTGTAGCTGCCGAAGCCGCCGGCCTTGTGTGGCATCGGCAGCGGCGGCCGGCTTCCGTCCGCCGCTGCCAGCGCGAGCGAAAAATCGAGATCGGGGGGCGCGGGCTGGCCGCTCGGGCCGCGCATGTCGAGTTCGAAATGCGCCCGGTTGCCCGCATCGATCGCCATCCGCCCATGTATTTCCCAGACGTTGAGTGTGCCCTGGAACACCAGCCCGCCACGCTCCGCACCCGGCCCACGGCCCACCGGGCCGATCGCGTTGAGCTTCACCTCGTCCTTGACGAACACCACCATCGCGATGAAGCCCGCGACCAGCAGCAGGAGCAGCCCGCCGGCGATGGCGACCATCCAGCGGGTGGCGCGGGCACTGGCGGCGGGAGAGGAAGGGGATGCGTTAGTCATGTCGGATTCGGGTGCTCAGGATGCGGGAAAGCGGGTGCCGGCATTGGCCGGAAGAGCCCGGATGATACCGGCTGCGCGCGACTTGCAGAAACGGGCGTGCGCGGTCGCCCTGTCCCGGCAGGGATCGACTTAGCGGTGACGGGCGACGAGCAGTTCGACAATCAGCCACACGAGGCCGATCGCGATCCCCGCCGCTGCGGCGATAGTGCCGAACAGGGCCAGCAGGGCAGCACCGGTCGGCGCCTCGGAGGTCGCGCCGAGCGCTTCGATCAGCGACAGCGGCGCGGCGCAGAGCGCGCCGAGCACCACGCTGGTGACGATGATCTTCAGGCCGGTGCGTCGCTCACTGCGATAAAAGGCGGATATCAAATTCATGGGTATGGTTCCCGGGCAGCGTCGTCGTACCTTACGCGGGTGCCGCGCTGCCTGCCTTGATCGAGGTCGGGAAGCGGTTACCCTTCAGGACTCAACCCCGCCGGCTCTGCCTTGCCACGCGGCGAACCATTCGGTCAGCGGACGCGCCTCGCCCATGGCCGTCAGTTGGCGGTCGACCGCGTCGTGATTGCCCCAAACCACATCGGCCAGTTCGCCTTGCGCCACACGCGCTTCGATGTCACTGCAATACAGTCCCAGGTCGCGCTGCACGTAGAACCCGTAGCTGCGACACGCCGCCGGTCGCTGGGCATAGACCGGGCACGCCCCGGTGGACCGGTCGAGCAGCGGGCATGTCACCGGGCCTGCTGGCGCGGCGGCGAGCGCCGTAACATGCCCGCCGATCTCCTCGAGCCGTTTCGCCGGCAATGCGGCGAGCCCCTCTTCCAGAAGCGCCCATTCGGGCGGGGTCAGCCGGGGCACTGCGGCAAGCCGGCGACAGCAGGTATCGCAGCCCTTTGCGCACTGCCAGTCGGCATGCGCCTCGCGAATCTGGCCGACCCGCTGGTCGATCTCGAGATGAAGCTGGTGCAGCGCGGGGTCTGTTGGCACGAAGCGTCCTGGATGGCGGTCTGAGGCGGGCGCCAACGATACTGCGCAAGCGCCCCATTGACCAGACCCGTGCCAGTCAGTCGCTCCTGAAGCCGATGCGCGTGTGCGTGCCGTCGCAGAACGGTTTGTTGGCGGAGCCTCCGCAGCGGCACAGCGCTACCGACGTGCCCTGCCACGCAAGGCGTCCCGCGGCTGTGTGGATGCTCAGCTTGCCGCTGCACAGCAGCGGCCCGTCCTTGAGCGGCTGGATCGTCAAAGGGCCGCCTGCGGCGTCGAGCGGTGTTCCCTTCTCACCCACCGAGCCGTAGTCGCGGAAGTCCACGCTCTCGTGGCTGTTGTCGCAGAAGGGCTTGTTCTTCGAGGCGCCGCAGCGGCACAGCGCGGCGCGAAACTTCACGCCCGGCATGTCCGCGGGCGCGTCCGCAATGTTCAGCTCGCCGCGAAAGAACAGCGGACCGTTGCAGGCGATATGCACGGTGTTCGCGCTGGGCGCCTTTTCGGCACTCCCGCCCGGTGCCCCCGCGTAGCTCAATGAACCGCTCGGACAGCGCTCGACAACATCCACCACCTCCGCCGCGCTTGCCAGATCCGGCTGGCACCACGGCTTGCGCCCACCCACGAACAACCCACCACCGGCCTTGCCACACTCGGCGATGTGAATGCACAAGCGTGTATCCCAGGTAACCTCGATGTCCTTGCCCGCAAACCTGACCCGTTGCTCCTTGCTCATGACGTTCCCTCCGTGGGCCTGTCTCCCGCTCTGTATCTATAGACGGTAATCCGGTGGGGCACACGGAATGTTCCGGCAGGTAGGTCAGCCCCTGGTTTTCCGCCGGGTCGGCGCTCCGCATGGTGCGACAGAGGCCGCTTGATGATGCTGCATGACGACCTTGTGATTTTCTTCTAGACCTGACCCCCGTGTTTTGTGCCGAGTTCGGCGGGCCCATCCTGCGTCATGTATCGACCTTGTCGGACCCGTAAACAGAGCTTAGCCGCGAACCGGAGCGTGGCTGATGCTGGCTCCAATCAGGTTACGCATCCCTGCAAGCCAAGCACGGACTTCGTTGTCGTTTCTGCCAACCGATACCATTGTCGCGAAGTCATGCTCGACGCTCTGAAGCAGGTGTGTTGGGTGATCCGCCAGATAACGGTCGATCTGCTCGACGGTCCGCTCCACTTCGTCCCGCCATGTGGTTTGAACGAACTCGGCGATCACCTCGGCTTCAGTGTCGTGCTCATCGCACCAGTCCTGATGAAAGTACGCACAGAGAAGTTGCTCGAGCTGAGGGTATGCGGAGTTGCTCATGACGGCGCTCAAGGAATGGGGAATGCCGTGAGTATGTAGTAAAGCTTTCCCTGGAAGGCCTTCTTCTGCAGAACGATGCGGACCTTCGACATGGGGGTGAGTTGCCCTGTGGCTCGAATGACGCCGTGTCCGATTTTGCCGGAAGCAGTCCAGTCGAAGGCCCGTTTTGCGTTCGGCGCCGCGGTTTCCGCCCATTGGGCAATCGCCGTCCGATTGGCATGCAATCCGCCTGAAACCACTCTTTCAGCCTGCGCAAGCGTCTCGAAAGATGATGCCGTCGGAATTTTCGGCTGCGCGACGAGCCGGGCCCGCAGTTGCGCCTCGGTTTGACCAACATGCCTTGCGATTGTGTGCCCACCTTGCGCTTCGTGACCAGCGAGACTGATTTTTCCGGCACGTACGGCCGCTATGCGAGCGGCGGCGAGCGCTCCAGCCACGAACAATGGCACGACGATGTCGACGCCGTGTCCAATGCGTTTCGCCGTGTCTTCGTCTACCCCGAGCAGCTGAGCGAGTGTTGTCGTCCCGTCGCTGGTGAGCGTGTCGGTTCTCCGACCGGTCCAGGCTTGCCGAACACCAGCCTGAAACGTATCCATGCCATGGAGACCGAGCGCACCGCCGCTAAGCTTGGTCAGCATCGTCGGCTCCGGAATCAGCAGCAGTGCGCCACCACCAAATACCTCAAGTGCCCCAAAGATCGCAGCGGCACTGCCCCATGCCCGGTTCGAGACGCTGGGCTCTTCCAATGTGCCGTTGGCAAGCACTGCCGCAAGTTGCGGTGGGGTCAGAACAAGTGTCAGTCCTTCCTCTTCCACGGACATCTCCACATGCTGTGTGTAATCGGAAATCGGAGCACCAAAATATGCCATTTCATTTTTTGTGTCCATTTCACGAAGAGATAAATCGACCCGCATCTCGGCTGGGTGCTTCCCATCACGTCAGAAAGGAAAGGGACTTGTACACATGCTGTGTCAGCATCGGCCGGCTACTTCAAGAAGGGCGCTGATGATCTCCCTAGCGGGTAGTAGTGCATCGCGTCTGCGGTCATTTGAATACCCTGCCGTTTCCGGTGATGGTCTGGCGCAGCGTGGCGAGCCATTGGTCGTATTTAAACTGGTTGCGTCGCAGGACGTCGGTGAGGCGTTTTAGCCGGCTGGGTCTCTTCCGCGGTGGGCGCGGTTTGGATTCCGGCCGAGCAACGCGTCTGGGCGTGAGGAAGGAGTTCACGTCAGGCATAGGGGCGTCGTGCTTGTTGCGTTCGTAGTAGAGCGACGCTTCCCGGATCTTGCTGAGCTGTTCGCAAGCGTGGGGTCCGCAAGCCGGGGGTCGGGTCTATTAAAGTAGCAACGGCTCGAAGAGTCGCACGCAGACCATCTGACACTGCCTGCTGCAAGAATCCGCTCCTCGTGCAAACATGCAGCTTGTCCTGATCACCCTGCCGGAAGGATTCAAGCATGCGCGACTACCTCAAGTTCTACATCGACGGCCGCTGGGCCGACCCCGTGGTTCCGAAGACGCTGGATGTCATCAACCCCGCCACCGAGGGCGTGGCCGGGCGGATCTCGATGGGGTCGGCGGCGGACGTGGATGCGGCGGTACTGGCCGCGCGGCGTGCCTTCGCGAGCTATTCGCAGACCTCGGTGGACGAGCGGGTGGCCCTGCTCGAGCGCATCATCGCCGAGTACCGAAAGCGCCACGACGACATGGCGGCTGCGATCACCGAAGAGATGGGTGCGCCCGTCGCACTCGCGCAGAAGGCCCAAGCGGCGATGGGCATCGGCCACCTGCAGACCGCGCTGGCGGTGCTCAAGGACTACGCCTTCAGCGAGCAGCGCGGCAGCACGCTGATCGTCAAGGAGCCGATCGGGGTGTGCGGGCTGATCACGCCTTGGAACTGGCCGGTCAACCAGATCGCCTGCAAGGTGGCGCCGGCCCTCGCCACCGGCTGCACCATGGTGCTCAAGCCCTCGGAGATCGCGCCCTTCTCGGCCCAGGTGTGGACCGAGATCCTCGATGCGGCCGGCGTTCCGGCGGGGGTCTTCAACCTGGTCAATGGCGACGGCCCGACGGTGGGCGCGGCGATCTCGGGCCACCCGGAGGTTGACCTGGTGTCCTTTACTGGCAGCACCCGCGCCGGCATCGAGGTGGCGCGCAACGCGGCGCCCACGGTTAAGCGGGTGCACCAGGAGCTGGGCGGCAAGTCGCCCAATATCATCCTGCCCGACGCCGACCTGGCCAAGGCAGTCGCGGCCGGGGTGCGCTCGGTCATGAACAACTCGGGACAGAGCTGCAACGCGCCGACCCGCATGCTGGTGCCGAACAGCCGCATGGACGAGGCGCTGGCGATCGCGAAGGAAACTGCGGGGTCGGTGACCGTAGGCGATCCCGCCAGCGACGCGGCGATGGGACCGGTGATCTCGAAGGCGCAGTGGGACAAGATCGAGGGCCTGATCGCCAAGGGCATCGAGGAGGGCGCCGAGCTGGTAACCGGCGGCCTCGGCAAACCCGAAGGCCTCGACGCCGGCTACTACGTCAAGCCGACCGTGCTCGGGCGGGTAAACAATGGCATGACGGTGGCGCGCGAGGAAATCTTCGGGCCGGTGCTGAGCATCCTCGGCTACGACACGGTCGATGAGGCGGTCGCTATCGCCAACGATACGCCGTATGGCCTCGCCGCCTATGTTTCGGGCGGCGACCCCGAGGCAACCCGCGCGGTGGCCCGCCGGCTGCGTGCCGGCCAGGTCAACATCAACCGCGCCGCCCCCGACCTGATGGCGCCTTTCGGCGGCTTCAAGCAGTCCGGCAACGGCCGCGAATGGGGTGAGCAGGCCTTCGGCGAGTTCCTCGAGGTCAAGGCCATGCTCGGCTACGCGGCGAAGGCGGGCTGATGGACATCGTCGTCAGAATCAGCGCGGCAGGTCCGCGATGAAGCTCGCCCAGCTCCCCTACGGCGCTCGCTTCGAATACAAGGGCATGGTGCTGACCAAGACCGGGCCGATGACCGCGGCGGCCGAGAACGGCGCCCAGCACTTCATCCCCAAGTTCGCGGTGCTCAAGCCGGTGGATGGCGAGGCGGCCCCGCCGCCAGCGGAGTCGCGCAGCCTGGACGCCGCCCGGGTGCTGGCGGCCTTCGAGGCCTACCATGCGACCGCCCTGAGGCAGGCCGACGAAGCCGGGAAGATGGCACTCACCGCGGCGCGGGCGAGGTTTCTCGCCTCGCTGGAGCAGACGGCGCCGGACGAACCCTGAAAGCCCTGCCAAGCGGTCAAGCCGTCGTCACACCAGCGGGGTCTCGGCAAACTGCCGCGCCAGAAAGTCGACCAACGCGCGGACCTTGGGTGCGACGTGCTTGCGGGTGGGATACATCGCGAAGATGCCGAACTCCAGTGAGCGAAACTCGGGCATCAACTCGACCAGCGCGCCCGATACGAGGTCGCTGCCGACCAGGAAGGTCGGTTGCAGGATGATGCCCTGGTGCGCCAGCGCCGCCGCGCGGCAGGTATCGCCGCTGTTGGTATGCATGACCGGCGCGGTCTTCACGCTGACCGGCCCGCCGGGCCCGTCGAAATGCCATTCGTCCCGCGTCGCGAGGTAGCTGTAGGAGATGATGTCGTGGCCGGCCAGTTCCAGCGGATGCTCCGGCACGCCACGCGCCTGCAGGTAGACGGGCGAGGCGCACAACACCATCCGGGTGCTCGCCAGCCGTTTGCTGACCAGGGTTGATGCGGGCAAGCTGGCGATGCGGATCGCCAGGTCGTAGCCTTCCTCGACCAGATCCACCGTGCGGTCAGACAGGGTCACGTCGAGCTGGACCTGCGGGTGTTGTTCGCGAAACGCGCCCCACAGCGGCGCCAGATGGCGAATCCCGAAGGTGACCGGGGCATTCACCCGCAGCAGCCCGCGGGCTGCCGCGCTGCGCGAGTCGAGTTCGGCCTCGGCTTCTTCCAGGCCGGAGAGCAGCTCGCGGCAGCGCTGGTAAAAGACCTCGCCCTCCTCGGTCAGCGACAGGCGCCGGGTGGTACGGTGCAGCAGCCTCACGCCAAGACGCGTCTCGAGTTCGCCGACGTGGCGCGACACCGCGGCCTTGGACATCTCGAGCACATCCGCGGCCTTCACGAAGCTGCCGGCGTCGACCACAGCGGCAAAGGTCTGCATCTCCAGAAATCGATCCATTGTCTCGAATCTCGGCACTGTCTGTCTTCGGGTGGCCAGTTTATCCCATCAGAGGCGTTGAATAGAGTGATCTTCGTGCTGGCACTTTGCCACACCGGGAGGCTCAGGCACTCCCGATCAACCCCACGGAAGGACACGACATGAACACCCGAATCCGGACGCTCACAACAGCCGCCCTGCTTTGCGCATGCGCCGTGCCGGCGCTCGCCCAGACCACCGAAGCCTCCACCACCGATCCACGAATGCTCACCTCCCTGCTCGGCGAGCTGGCACGCTACCAGGCCGACGAGCAGCGCACGGCGAGGAACATCGCCACCTTCGACACGCTCGATTTCGACGTCTTCACCAACCAGAAGTGGGACCGGCTGAAGGAAAGCCACGCCCCGGACATCGTCGTGCATTGGCCGGACGGCCACCAGACCAAGGGGATCGACGTCCATATTGCGGACCTGAAGGCAATGTTCGTATTTGCGCCGGATACCCGTATCGAGACCCACCCGGTCAAGTTCGGCCAGGGTGAGTGGACCGCGGTGATCGGGGTGATGGAGGGAACATTCACCCGACCGATGCCGATAGGCGACGGCAAGACGATTGCCCCGACCGGCAAGGCCTACAAGCTGACCATGGCGACCATCGGCCACTGGAAGGGCGACACCATGGATGCGGAATACCTGTTCTGGGACAACGCGAGCTTCATGAAGCAGATCGGACTGGGCCAGTAAACAGCCTCTTCCGACAAGCTTTCATTCAATACGGCGGCCGATTGCGATCGGCCGCCGTATTGCGTCTACCGTGGCCTTGCCTCTTGGTACCGGAGAAGCGATTTCAACGAGGCTGATTGTTTCGATATCAGAAACAGTTGATCTCATGAAAGGCCGTTTATCTGCAGGATCGTCGTCATTAAAGTTCAGTCCATGGGCAGCGAGGCTGCACATCCCGCAACGGGAACCACCACAAACGACAGAGGACTGATCATGAAAATCACCGTAATCGGCGCCGGCAACATGGGCTCGGCATTCGTCAAGCAACTCACCCTCGCAGGCCACCAAGTCTCGGTCACCGCGCGCGACGCCGACAAGGCCGCCCGCGTCGCGGCCGCAAACCCGGGTGCCAAGGCAGTGCCCACGGCCGGCGCCGCCGAAGGCGCGGACGCGGTGGTGCTCGCCACCGGCTACGCCGATGCGGTCGCCGCACTGCAATCGGTGGGCGCGCTGGACGGCAAGGTCGTCATCGACATCACCAACCCGCTCACCGACGACTACATGGGCCTGACCATCGGCCACGACACGTCGGCCGCCGAGCAGATTGCCCAGGCCGTCCCCACGGCACAGTTGGTCAAGGCATTCAACACGGTGTTCGCCCAGGTGCTGGCGGACGGTTCGAAGCTGCATGAGCGCACGGTCACGGTCTTCGTCGCCAGCGACAGCGAACGCGCCAAGCACACTGCGGTGGCACTTGCCGAAAGCATGGGTTTCGAGACCATCGACGCCGGCGGGCTCAAGAATGCTCGCTACCTCGAGCCGCTGGCTGGCCTGAACATCTATCTCGGCTATGGCGCGGGCCTCGGCACCGCCATCGCGCCGACCTGGATCCGGCAGGCCTGAGGGGAGGACGCATCATGAGCATTTCGCGACGCATTCTCGCTCTTGCGAACACCGGGGCCGGTTGGGGTGCGCTGACACTGCGCGTCCCGGTCGGGATCGTTTTTGCCGCGCACGGCGCCCAGAAGCTGTTCGGCTGGTTCGGCGGCTACGGTCTGGCCGGCACCGCCCAATGGCTGGAGTCGATCGGCCTGGCACCGGGCTACCTGATGGCACTGCTCGCCGGCGGCGCCGAGTTCTTCGGTGGACTGGCACTGATCGCCGGGCTGATGGTGCGGCCGGCAAGCGCGGCACTGGCCTTCGCCATGCTGGTGGCCATCTTCGGCGTGCATGTCAGCAATGGTCTGTTCATGCGCGATAACGGCTACGAGTTCGCCCTGGCGCTGCTGGCAGCGGCCGTATCGCTGGCGATCAGCGGCGCCGGACGGGCCTCACTCGATGCCCTTTTGGCAAGGACTGCAAAGAGCTGATAATCCAGACGGGGGCATCGCCCCCTCAACGCAGGAAGAACACGATGAAACCGCTTCCCACTGTCTTCGTTTCCCACGGCGCACCGACCTATGCGCTCGAACCCGGCGTCGCCGGGCCCGGACTCGCCGCCCTGGGCCAGGCCTTGCCGCGACCCGCGGCGGTGCTGGTGGTATCGGCACACTGGATCACCCGCCAGGCTCGCGTCGCCACCACCGCACGTCCGCAAACGATCCACGATTTCGGCGGCTTCGATCCGGCGCTTTACGACATCCAGTATCCGGCGGACGGCCACCCCGGGCTGGCAGCCCGTGCCATCGAGTGCCTCCGCGCCGCCGGCTGGGATGCATCGGAGGATGCCGCCCGCGGTCTCGATCACGGCGCCTGGGTGCCGCTCATGCATATGTACCCCGCGGCGGACGTGCCGGTGTTCCAGGTCTCGATGCCCTTTTCGCTCGACTCCGACTCCGCGATCGCGTTCGGCCAGGCGCTCGCGCCGCTCGCCAATGAAGGCGTGCTGATCGTGGGTTCCGGCAGCCTCACCCACAATCTGCGCGAGTTTCGCGGCGGCGGCCAGCCCGATAGCCCCTATGTCGCCGAGTTCGCCGGGTGGATCAGCGATGCCGTCGCCCACGGCGACCTGGACCGGCTGCGCCAGACACTCGACATCGCGCCCCATGCCAGACGGGCACATCCCACCAACGATCACTTCCTGCCGCTGCTGGTCGCCGCCGGTGCAGCGTCACGACTCACCCCGGCGACCCTGCTCGACGGCGGCGTCCAGTACGGAATGCTGTCGATGGATTCGTTCGTGTTCGGGCAGGACCTCGCCGCCAGCGCGACCGCGCCAGCCCGCATGAAGGCCCTGAGCGGGGAGGCCGCATGAACAACGCAGTGATCGCCCACCAGCCGGAATCTCCCGCCCGGCATCTGGCCTTGCTGTTCCACGGGGTCGGGGCCACGCCCGAAGGCATGCTGCCGCTCGCCCGGGTGGTGGCGCAGGCGCGTCCGGACGCCCTGGTGCTATGCGTTCGTTCGCCCGATCCGTCGGACTTCGGTGGCGGCTGGCAATGGTTCTCGGTGCGCGGCATCGACGAGGAGAACCGCCCCGGCCGGGTCGCCGGCGCCATGCCGCGTTTCGTCAAGACCATCCGCCACTGGCAGGCACAGACCGGTCTGGACGCATCGTCGACCTCGTTGATCGGATTCTCGCAGGGCTCGATCATGTCGCTCGAAGCGACCCAGTCGCCGGAGGCGCTCGCCGGACGGGTCATCGCCGTTGCCGGACGCTTTGCCGCGCCGCCACGGCTGGCGCCGCCCGATACGGTGGTGCACCTGATCCACGGCCGGGACGATGCGGTCATCGACCCGGCCTGCAGCGTTTCCGCAGCCGAGCAGCTGCGCGCGCTGGGCGCTTCCGCGGACGCCGTCCTGATTCCCGCGCTTGGCCATGCCATCGACGCGCGGGTGTGCGAACTGGTTGCGGAGCGCATGCGCGACTGACGCCGGCGACAGACGCCGGCACTCTCCCGGAGCTTTCATGACCTCACCCCTCGACACCTGGCCGGACCGCCGCGCGGAGCAGCCCGACATCGACGCCCTGTTCGCGCGCTGCCTTGCCGACGCGGGCACGCAGTCCAGCACCTCGGCGGCGGTCACGCTGATCCACATCGGCGACTGGCAAACTACGGTCATGACGGGTGCGAACGACCGCGCCACGCAGCGCCTCGACCTGGAAATCGGCGCGCGGCGAACCTCCGCGGAACTGTTCAGGCACACCCCGCCGACGCCTCACGAACTGGAGATCGCGATCAACGTCGTCGAGGACGAAGTGGCCCGCGCACGCCGGATTCTGGCGGATGGCTCGATCCTGGTCGCGTCGGCTGGCACGCTGGAAGTCCTCACCAAGGATGCCGGCGTGGAGGCGGCCACCGGGCAGCGGCTGACGCTCGAAGCGGTGGAAGCCCTGTTTCAGCAGCTCAGCCGGGTCTCGCTCGGCTCGGCGCCGGCCTCGATCGCGGCCGCTCGCGACCCCACACAGGCGGCCATCCTGCTCATCCTGAGGGAGTTCATGCACCACATGGATTTCCACGATGTCATGTTGCGTTGCGACAGCATGACCACCTGAGAGGTTGGCCGAGGGCTTGTTCAAGCCAGCCGTTGCCGCGCCGGAAGGGACCTTTGCGCGCTTGCCCGAGACGCAACCGGGAACACTTCCCCCCAGGCGGATGAACCCGTCTCCAGCGCATGGTTCAGGAATACCGATTCCCTCGGCATGCTAGCGGAAATCCCGTCAGGAACCAGTCCGTCGCATTGCTGGCGCGACGCGACATGAATCCATCCAATTGATATATATAGTTTCTATGGATTCAGAGGGCGAATTGATGTGGCCGCTCGGCATCCCATCACGCCCGGGCGCTGCGCTTGCCCGTTTGCGCCGCCGTTACAGGGCTTCACGGCCGTGAACGCCCCGGTACGCGCAGCAATCCGCCATCCGGACCCCCTCGCCGATTGCCGCAAAACCCATGACGACCGCCTCTTTCACCAGCCTGAAATAGTCGTAGAATGATTTCGCTGCGTCGCACCATACGAAGAGATGGCGCGGCCTCGCGAATAGGCGACGCATCTTTCAGGGCAGGACTGAACATGAAGCAATTGCTGACCATCGACGGCAACGAAGCCGTCGCCAACGTGGCCTACCGCGTTTCCGAAGTGATCGCCATCTACCCCATCACCCCCTCGTCCG
The DNA here is from genome assembly GCF_009800965.1 of Cognatazoarcus halotolerans. Lineage (GTDB taxonomy): Bacteria > Pseudomonadota > Gammaproteobacteria > Burkholderiales > Rhodocyclaceae > Cognatazoarcus > Cognatazoarcus halotolerans. The sequence goes on from NZ_WUAF01000007.1 coordinate 129,625, forward strand.
GCATGGGCGAGCTGTCGGACGAATGGGCATCGCAGGGCAAGACCAACGTATGGGGCAGCGTCCCCCGCGTCGTCGAGTTGCAATCCGAGGGCGGCGCGGCGGGTACCGTACATGGCGCCCTGCAGGGCGGCGCGCTGGCAACCACCTTCACCGCCTCGCAGGGCCTGCTGCTGATGATCCCCAACATGTACAAGATCGCCGGCGAACTCACGCCGACCGTCTTTCATGTGGCGGCGCGGGCAGTGGCAACGCATGCGCTGTCGATCTTCGGCGACCACTCCGACGTGATGGCCACCCGCGGCACCGGCTTCGCGCTGCTGGCCTCGAACTCGGTGCAGGAAGCGCACGACATGGCAGCCATCGCCTCGGCCGCAACGCTGGCCGGCCGCATCCCGGTTCTGCACTTCTTCGACGGCTTCCGTACCTCGCACGAGGTTGCCAAGATCGTCACCGTTGACGACGACATCCTGCGCGACATGCTGCCGCCGGAGCAGATCGCCGCCCAGCGCGAACGCGCGCTGTCGCCGGAACATCCGGTGCTGCGCGGCAGCTCGCAGAACCCCGATGTCTTCTTCCAGGCCTGCGAGGCGCGCAACCCCTGGTTCGACGCCTTCCCGGCCATCGTCCAGCAGTGCATGGACCGCTTTGCCGCGGCGACCGGCCGGCAATACAAGCTCTTCGACTACGTCGGCGCGGCGGATGCCGAGCGCGTGATCATCCTGATGGGCTCGGGTGCGGAAACCGCGCAGGAAACGGTGGAGCACCTGAACCGCCACGGCGAGAAAGTCGGCCTCCTCAAGGTACGGCTGTTCCGGCCGCTGGCGGCCGAGGCGTTGATCGCCGCGCTGCCGGCCACCACCCGCGCAATCGCGGTGCTCGACCGCTGCAAGGAGCCGGGTGCCGAAGGCGAGCCGCTGTACAAGGACGTGCTGGTGGCCCTGGCCGAAAGCGCGTCCGGCGAGACGCCCCACTTTGCGCGTACGCCGAAGGTCATCGGCGGGCGTTACGGGCTCGCCTCCAAGGAATTCAACCCGGCGATGGTGTGCTCGGTGTTCTCCGCGCTGGACGAAGCCGCACCGAAAAGACGTTTCACGGTCGGCATCCAGGACGACGTCACCCACCTTTCGCTGCCCTGGGATGCCACCTTCCGCACCGACGCGGTGCGCGAGGCGTTCGGCGCAGTGTTCTACGGCCTGGGTTCGGACGGCACGGTTTCGGCCAACAAGAACTCGATCAAGATCATCGGCGACGAGACCACGCTCAACGCCCAGGGCTATTTCGTCTACGACTCGAAAAAGTCGGGCGCGATGACGGTGTCGCACCTGCGTTTCGGAAAGCAGCCGATCCGCTCGACCTACCTCACCGGCGAGGGCGATGCGAAGTTCGTCGCCTGCCACCAGCCGCTCTTCCTCGAGACCCACGACCTGCTGCACTACGCCGCACCGGGCGCGGTGTTCCTGCTCAATACGCCGGTTCCGGCGGAGCGGGTGTGGGCCACGCTGCCAGCCGCGATGCAGCGGCAGATGATCGACAAGCACATCCACCTGCATGTGATCGACGCCTACCGGGTGGCGCAGGATGCCGGCATGGGGCGGCGCATCAACACGGTGATGCAGACCTGCTTCTTCGCCATCTCCGGCATCCTGCCGCAGGACGAGGCGATCGCAGCGATCAAGCACGCGGTGGAAAAGACCTACGGCCGCAAGGGACGGCGCATTGCCGAGCTGAACTACCGCGCCATCGACATGACGCTGGCCTGCCTGCACGAAGTGGCGCTGCCGCAATCCCATGTCGATGCAGGCACCGCCGAGGCGCGCGCCCGCGGCGAGGCGCAGGCCTCCGAATTCGTGCGGCGGCTGACCCTGCCGCTGATCGCCGGCAAGGGCGATGCGCTGCCGGTGTCGCTGTTCCCCGCCGACGGCACCTGGCAGACCGGCACCGCCAAATACGAAAAGCGCAACCTGGCGCTGCAGATCCCGGTCATCGAGACCGACCTGTGCACCCAGTGCGGCAAGTGCGTGTTCGTGTGCCCGCACGCGGCCATTCGCGCCAAGGCCTATCCGGCCGAGCTTGCCAGCGAGGCGCCGTCGACCTTCAAGCAGATGGCGATCCGCAGCAAGGATTACCCGGCCGGCTGGAAGATGAGCTACCAGGTCGCGCCGGAGGACTGCACAGGCTGCACGCTGTGCGTCGATATCTGCCCGATCCGCGACAAATCGAACGTCTCGCGCAAGGCCATCAACATGGCCGAACAACCGCCGCTGCGGGAGGCCGAAGCCGAAAACTGGGATTTCTTCCTCAAGCTACCCGACTACGACCGCAAGCTCGCCAAGCGCACCACCGTACCCGGCTCGATGCTGCTGCCGCCACTGTTCGAGTTTTCCGGCGCCTGCGTCGGCTGCGGCGAGACGCCCTACATCCGGCTGGCCACGCAGTTGTTCGGCGACCGCATGATGGTGGCCAACGCCACCGGCTGTTCGTCGATCTACGGCGGCAACCTGCCGGCAACGCCCTACACCACTAATGCCGAGGGCCGGGGGCCGGCGTGGAGCAATTCGCTGTTCGAAGACAACGCCGAATTCGGCCTCGGCATGCGTCTCGCAACCGACCAGCTGGCCGAGGCGGCGCGGGTGAAGCTGCGCGAGATGGCGCCCGAGATCGGTGACGAACTGGTCCAGTCGCTGCTCGACGCGGACCAGAACGGCGAGGCCGGCATCCACGACCAGCGCCAGCGCGTCGCTGCGCTCAAGGCACGCCTGCAGGAACTTGCCACGCCCGCCGCGCAGCAGCTCGCGGCGATGGCCGACTACCTGGTCCGCCGCAGCGTGTGGATCATCGGCGGCGACGGCTGGGCCTACGACATCGGCTTCGGCGGGCTCGACCATGTGCTGTCCTCAGGCGAGGACGTCAACATACTGGTGCTCGACACCGAGGTGTATTCCAACACCGGCGGCCAGAATTCCAAGGCCACGCCGCGCGGCGCGGTGGCCAAGTTCGCTGCTGGCGGCAAGCCCGGCCGCAAGAAGGACCTCGCCCGCATCGCCATGGACTACGAGAACGTCTATGTCGCGCAGGTGGCCTACGGTGCCAAGGACGTGCATACCCTCAAGGCCTTCCTCGAGGCCGAGAGCTATCCGGGCGTGTCGATCATCATCGCCTACAGCCCATGCATCGCCCACGGTGTGGACATGCAGCACAACCATCGCCAGCAGGATCTGGCGGTCAAGTCGGGACACTGGCCGCTGCTGCGCTACGATCCGCGCCAGCGCGAGCGGGGCAAGAACCCGCTATCGGTCGACAGCGCCGCGCCGAGCATCCCGTTCGGCGACTTCGCCCGCAACGAAGCGCGCTTCACGGTGCTCGAGCGGCTGCATCCCGAGGCCTCGGCCGGCTTCATCGCGCAGGCCGGCAAGGATGCACGGCTGCGCCACCAGGAATACGTGGAACTTTCGGAGATGGTGCTGCCCGAAGTGGCGATCGACGAACCCGCCAGCAACGCAGCGCAAAGCAAGGAGACGCCAGATGCCTGATCTTTCCACCACCTACCTCGGCCTGGCGCTCAAGAATCCGCTGGTGCCGTCCTCCACGCCGCTCAGCCACGACATCGACGCGATGCTGCACCTCGAGGACGCCGGCGCGGCCGCCGTGGTCATGCATTCGCTGTTCGAGGAGGACGTGACCCGCGACGAGCAGATGATGGACCGCTTCCTGCTCCATCCCGATGCCTTCGGCGAATCGTCCGGCCACCTGCCGGCCGGCCACGACTACCTGAGCCGGCTCGATACCTACCTCGAGCAGATCCAGCTGTTGAAATCGCGCCTCTCGATCCCGGTGGTGGCCAGCCTCAACGGCTCATCGCCGGGCGGCTGGGTGGAGCTGGGCAAGGAGATGCAGGCCGCCGGCGCCGATGCGCTCGAACTGAACGCCTGGTACATGCCCAGCGACCCGGCAATCGGCGCCGCCAGCACCGAGCAAGGCTATCTCTCGCTGCTGCAGTCGCTCAAGGCGGTGGTCAGCGTACCGATCAGCATGAAGCTCTCGCCCTTCTTCTCGTCCTTGCCGCACTTCGTGCAGCAGGCAGAGCAGGCGGGCGCGGCCGGCATATCGATGTTCAACCGCTTCTTCCAGCCGGACATCGACCTCGAGACGCTCAGCGTGGTGGATCGCGTCCAGCTCTCATCGTCGGCCGACGCACTGCTCAGCATGCGCTGGATCGCCATCCTGCGCGGCAGCACCGGCATGTCGCTGGCCGCCACCGGTGGCGTGCATACCGCCGACGATGCCCTCAAGATGCTGCTCGCCGGCGCCGACGTGGTGCATCTTGCCAGCGCCATCCTCAAGCGCGGCCCGCAGGCGCTGCAGGAAATGCTGCAGGGAATCGAGCGCTGGCTGGAAGAGCGCGAGTACGAATCGGTGGCGCAGCTGAAGGGCTCGATGAGCCAGCAGAATTCGCCCGACCCCAGCGCCTTCGCCCGCGCCGCCTATCTCAACGCGATCGACTCGTTCACCCCGCCGCCCGGCGTGCGCTACTGACCTGCAGCCGGGGGCGGCGTCTCATCAGGTGCGCAGCACGTCGGACCATTCCGGATGCCGCGCGGCCTGCGCGTGCACGAAGGGACACAGGGCGAGGATGGCGTAGCCGCCGCTGCGTGCATCCTCGACCAGGCGGGCCGCCAGCCGGGCGCCGACGCCAGTGCCGCGCATGCTCTCCGGTACCGCGGTGTGGTCGGCGATGACGAGTTCAGAGCCGGCCTTGCTGAAGGTCAGCTCGGCCTCGTCGGTGACACCAGCAATCCGTGCGACATAGCGCCCCTTGGTTTCCGAGTCTTCCCGGACAATCTCGATTTCGGTCATTTCCATGCTCCGTGACAGGCGCGGCAGGGTGCGTGCAGGGTACTCAGCGATGGTGCGCCCGCAGGCGACATGCTCAGAACGGTACCGCGCTGGCGAAGCTGACCGCAACCCTGCGATGAGGATGGATAAAGGCGATCTGCGCGGCATGCAGATGCATCCTGCCGTGGCGGGCGGGGCTGTCGGCCGGTGCGTAGAGCGGATCGCCGATGATCGGATGGCCGATGCTCATCAGGTGTACCCGCAGCTGGTGGGTGCGGCCGGTGACCGGCTTGAGTGCCAGGCGCGTCAGCGCCGCCTCACCCTCGCCGCTGCGCTCGAGCACCCGGTAGCGCGTGAGCGCCGGCAGGCCGTGCGTGAAATCCACCATCTGGCAGGGGTTGCGGCCCGGCTCGGCGCACAGCGGCAGGTCGATCTCACCCGCGTCTTCCGCCACATGGCCATGCACCACCGCGACATACTGCTTGCCCACCACCCGCTGCCGGAATCCGCGATTCATCCGCCGCAGCATCTCGGCCCCGCGTGCAAACAGCACCAGCCCCGAGGTTGCGGTATCGAGCCGATGCACGATCAGTGCGTCCGCATGAATCGCCCGGATGCGCGCCGCCAGGCAGTCCTTGCGCCCCTCGCCGCCGGCCGGAATCGAGCGCAGGCCGGCAGGCTTGTCGCAGACGACGAGATGGGCGTCGGCGAAGACGATGGTGGGGGCGAGGGCAGGCATGGCGCGATTGTGGCGCGAAACACGAGCTGCCGCGTCAACGCCACCAATTGCGGAGCGGATTGTCGTCGAGCTGCCGTGCGACTCACATTGCACCGAGAAAGGCGGCAAGCGTCCTTTCGATCGGCGCGATGTCCTTCTTGTCCACCAGCGATGCATAGATGTCGCCACCCAGATCGGCCGGCATCTTCGAGCCGACCTCGCGCACGATGAGCACGTTGCGCTTGCCTTTCAGGCCGCTGAAATAGCCTGCCTCGAACACCACGTTGTCGCGCGGCACCGAATGCGTCGCACCGTCCGGGTTGGCAAGATCGTCGTCCTTGGTAAACAGGAAGATGCCGCCGATGGAGCGCGCCGCAGCCTGCTCGATCTGGTCGATGATGGTGCGCCCGGGAATAAAGTCGCTTTGCCAGTCTAGGACGCGCGCACCAAGGCTGGTCAGATATCGCTTGATTGCCGCGGCCGTCGCCGACGAGCTGCTGCAATAGCCCAGGAAGATGTCGCGGCGCTCCTCGAGCTGCGCCTTCCAGTAATTGAAGGGCACCCGAAACTCGGCAGTGTGCAACCAGCTCACATCGGAATCCGCCGCGTACTGCCCCACGTAGCCGCCGAAGCTGCTGTCGAACACCACCCGGCGCAGCATGTCCCCCTGCACCAGCACCAGGGTCGGCAAGCCAAGGGTCCGGACCAGCGCCCCTTCATAATGGTTGAACTCGGTGGGCAGCAACACCGCCTCGCCATTGCCATCCTGGAAGCGCCAACGCGGCATCCCAAGAATCGCCGCCCCGACGCAGCGCCGGCCGATTTCTTCTGCGTCACGCGGATTCCACGCCTTGGCCGAAGCCAGACCGGGCATGCCCTTCGGGTTGGTGAATATCTCGGGCGTATAACCGAGCTTCTCGATCTCCTCGACGATACCCCACTTCAGATCGTTGAGATTCGGCGGCAACCACGGGTCTGCAGCCAGGCTGACATAGATTCGACGAGTGATACCCATGATCCGACCTCCACGGCTGATGGCGCACGACCCCTGACAATCCGGCGAACTCCAGGCCTAGTCGCGCTGGACACGAGCTGTGCCGGGCCGCTCCCTGCATCGATTCGCGGCACGATTCCAGCATAGGCGCTGGAATTCGGGAGGACACGGGATTTTATGAGGCGGTCGTAAGCATTTGGCTGACGATGGCTGAACAGCGTGCGCGGCGGGTCAGGAGGGCCGTGGGGAGTCTTTGTGCTTGATGCCGTATCGCAGAATTACAGACAGGTTGTCGGCCGTTGCGGTTGTCCGGCTCGCCGCGACATTATGCGGAAAGGGTGACCGCTTGCCCGCGTAACGAGCTTCCGGGATCGACCCTTACCTGCCGGCCGAGGCTTTCTAAAGCGGCCCTTCCGCGGAACAACTGGCGAAGAAGAAGCAGCCGTTCGTGCCCGTGAGCCCATATGTCCCGCCCCTGCGTCGCCTGAGCTTGTACTTGTTGCGCAACCACCGGCGCAACCGCGTTGTCGTGTAGGTGTCGAGCGCACGATAGGCTCGGCTGACGGTCCCTACACCGAAGTAGTTCGCCCAGCCGCGCAGCGCGCGGTTCAATTTGCCCACCAGCTCCACGTGGTCTCTTGCCACACCGTCCTCAGGTCGGTCAGCGCATGGACCTTCTCGACCATGCGCCGGGCGCCCGGACCTTTCTCTCACGAGCGTCCGGTTGGTCATCCCTGGCCACGTGATGGGGCTTCCCGTGTCGCGTGCGCTTTGGGTACATGCTGTCGCCACTGCCCCGGCACAGCGACGGGCGGTCCTTCCCTTGCTCATCCGCTCCGCCGTATCAGCCTTCCCCGATAGGGTCGGCGGGTCGGCCTGTGCATCGTCCTTTTCGAGGCTTACTCAGCGTTCACTCGCGTTACGGCCTGCACACTCGTGCTGCCACCAATTTTGTGGCCCGCTATCCGAAGGCTTCAGCCATTTCGTTACCTCCATGACTGCTCCGGTTGCTGCCGGCGGGAGCACTTCACCGGGTGGGGCTTTCACCCACTAGACTAGGGAAACGCTGATTATTTCTTTGGCATTTCGGCCTTGCCGGGCATCCGCCTGAGATAATGTGAGCTGTCCGCCTTCGATGACATCCGAGCCCATGCAATCGAGTTTTTCCGACCTTGAGTACGCCGCCAAGAAGAAGCAGACGCGGCGCGACCGGTTCCTCGCGGAGATCGAGGCGGTGACGCCCTGGCCGGCGCTGGTGGCCGAGATCGAGCCGTTCTATCCGAAGGGCGAAGGCCGCGGTCGGCCGCCGGCAGGTGTAGCGCGCATGCTCCGGATGTACGTGGCGCAGCAGTGTTTCGGGTTGTCGGACGAAGGGATCGAGGACGCGATCTACGACAGCCAGGCGATCCGCGGCTTCGTCGGCATCGACCTGGCCCGAGAGGCCGCGCCCGATGCGACCACGCTGTTGAAGTTTCGCCGCCTGCTCGAGACGCACGCGCTCACGCGCAAGATCTTCGAAGTCATCAAGATCCACCTCGCCCAGAAGGGGCTGATGATGCGCGAAGGCACCATCGTCGATGCGACGCTCATCGCCGCGCCCCCTTCGACCAAGAACCGCGCCAAGGCGCGCGACCCCGAGATGCATCAGACGAAGAAAGGCAACCAGTAATGGGATGGTCGCCCCTTCCCGAAACGGCATCGAAGTGCCAAGGTGGAAATGCGAATGTTCCACCCACCAGGAGAGGCGACCGAAATGAAGATTACGACGATTGGGATCGACCTGGCAAAGAGCGTGTTCCAGGTGCACGGCGTGGACGCGAGGGGCAAGGCGGCGCTGAAGAAGCAGCTGAGGCGCCATCAGGTTCTGCCGTTCTTCGCTAACTTGCCGCCGTGTCTGATTGGCATGGAGGCTTGTGCCAGTGCTCACCACTGGGGGCGGAAGCTGGAAGCGTTCGGGCATCGTGTGAAACTGATGGCCCCGCAGTTCGTCAAGCCCTACGTCAAGACGAACAAGAACGATGCTGCGGACGCCGAGGCGATTTGTGAGGCGGTCGGCCGACCCAACATGCGCTTTGTTCCGATCAAGAACACGGAGCAGCAGGCGGTTTTGGCGCTGCATCGGGCTCGACAAGGCTTCGTTAAGGCACGCACGGCACAGGCCAATCAAATCCGTGGGCTGCTGGGAGAATATGGAATCGCGATTCCTCAAGGGATCGGGCACGTTGCCAAGCAGTTGCCGGAGATCCTCGAAGATGCGGGGAACGATCTGCCTGGCGTGTTCCGCAAGTTGCTGCGGCAACTGGGAGATCACTTGAAGGAGTTGGACTGCCGAGTGGCCGAGTTGGAGGTTCAGATCCAGATCTGGCACCGAGAAGACGAGGCAAGCAAGAAACTGGCACGGGTTCCGGGCATCGGTCCGATCACGGCCAGCGCCCTGGTGGCGTCGATCGGGGACGCAAAGAGTTTCGCGAACGCTCGACAACTGGCGGCTTGGCTGGGGCTGGTGCCTCGGCAGCACTCCAGTGGTGGCAAGCAGGTGCTGCTTGGCATCAGCAAGCGCGGTGACACTTACCTGCGCACGCTGCTGATCCACGGCGCCCGATCGGTGATCCAGGCGGCCGCGCGCAAGGTGGATCACGCGGAGAGTTGGTTGGCGAAGTTGATGGGCCGGCGCAACAAGAACGTGGCGGCGGTGGCGCTGGCGAACAAGAACGCCCGCATCATCTGGGCGCTGCTGGCGCGTGACCGGGATTACGAGGCGAACTACGGGATGGTGGCATGAAGACGGGCTTCCCACCGTGCCGCTGGCCTCCGGTGACAGAGGGACCGCCGGCAACCGGCGCCATGGAAAACCCTGCCGCATAGGAGCGCAACGGCAACAAAGTTGGAAAGGAGCATCTCCACCGATTGCATAGGCAAACATGACGTGATGGCGAGACAGGTAAGACCGTGGTCGGCAAACTCTGCGAAGTACCAAGCACCTCGAGTGCAGACCAGTGATGAGAGCCCGGCCAGCGTATTCCATCAGGGACAGAGGCGGCAGCCTCGATCGAAAGTCCGGATGTATGGCTGCAATCTTCACCTGCTTACTGTCATCGATTGAGGGCTTGGCAAACAGGGGCGACCATGTATGGTACTTCGGCATGAAGGCGCACATCGGCGTCGACGCCGAGTCGGGCCTGGTGCATGCGGTGGTCGCCAACTCGGCCAACGTGAGCGACGTGAGCCAGACGCACAAGCTGTTGCACGGCGAGGAGACGGAGGTGCTCGGAGATGCGGGCTATCAGGGCGTCGACAAGCGCGAAGAGAATCGGGACAACAAGGCGACTTGGCACGTGGCCATGAAGCGCGGCAAGCGCAAGGCGCTGCCGAAGAACCGGCTGGGGAAGCTGCTCGAGAAGCTCGAGCGCGCCAAGGCGAGCATCCGCGCCAAGGTCGAGCATCCGTTCCACGTCGCGAAGAACCTCTTCAAGCACAGGAAGACGCGCTACGGCGGCCTGGCCAAGAACGAGGCGCAGTTGTTCTCCCTCTTCGGCTTGGCCAATCTGGTGCTGGCGCGACGGCCGTTGTTGGCGCTTCATGCCCGAGGTGCGTCCTGATGGGCCGCCAGGGCGCAAAAAGCGGGGCCAAATGCCCACGGACGGCATCACCTCGGGTGAAAAATGCCAATGGGTTGAAGAGATCTTCACTGATTCTCGCTCGTGGCCGGTCCGGCGCCCGTTGAAACCGATTTGTTCAGCGCTTCCCTAGTGTGGTGAGTTGGAAATTCGCAGACAAAATCGTTCAATGCTTGCGAGAATCTCGTTGGCTGATTTGGTCCATGCGAATGGTTTGGGATCATCGTTGTAGCGAGCAAGGTAGTCGCGAATGGCCTGCTCAAGTTGACGGGTGGAACGGTGGGTGCCGCGACGAATCTGCTTTTCGGTGAGGTCGGCAAACCAGCGTTCGACCTGGTTGATCCAGGAGGCCGAGGTCGGGGTGAAATGAACGTGAAAACGCGGATGACGGGCAAACCAACTTCTGACCTTCGGCGTCTTGTGCGTGCCGTAGTTGTCCATCACCAGGTGGATGTCGAGATCGGCCGGGACGTTGGCTTCGATGGTGCGCAGAAAGGTGAGAAACTCGTTGCTGCGGTGGCGTCGGTGCAGTTCCCCGATGACTTCGCCGGTGGCGACATCGAGTGCGGCAAACAAAGTCGTTGTGCCGTGGCGCATGTAGTCATGCGTTCGCCGCTCTGGCAGTCCCGGCGCCAGCGGCAGGATCGGCTGGGTGCGGTCGAGCGCCTGGATCTGGCTCTTCTCATCGACACACAGCACCATCGCTTTCAGCGGCGGATCCAGATACAGCCCGACGATGTCGCGGACCTTGTCGACGAACAGGGGATCGGTCGAGAGCTTGAAGGTTTCCTGCCGATGCGGTTGCAGGCCGAAGGCGCGCCAGATGCGGCTGACCGCCGTCTGCGACAACCCCATCTCGCGCGCCATGCTGCGCGTGCTCCAATGGGTCGCATTCTTCGGCACCGTCTCGAGCGTCCTGGCAATCACCGCATCGACGCGGGCATCGTCGATCGTTCGCGGCGCCCCCGAGCGCGGCGCATCGAACAGGCCATCGAGCCGATTCGCGGCAAAGCGGTTACGCCACTTCGACACCATCTGCTGCGACACCGACAGGCGTTGCGCGATGACCTTGCTGTCGACACCCGTCGCACACTCGAGAATGATCCGCGACCGCAACGCGAGCGCCTGCGCGGTCTTACGCCGACGCATCCAGGCTTCGAGCTGTTCGCGCTCGCTCTCGTTCAGCACAATCTCGGCCTTTGGTCTGCCCATCGCTGCCTCCCACCGCCAATCGTACGGCATGGGAGACAAGCGGATGAGCCAGCTGTTCAATGAATTTACAACTCATGACACTAGAAAACGCCGCCTTTGCACGGCGCACACCCGGAGCGGCCCTTCGGCCACTCGGCGTCAAGGGCTTTGCTCGGCCAGATTGCGGCGTTTGAGGGTGCACTTTGAACGCTCTGAAGCGGACGTCCGGTCAGATCCGCCCGCCGCTTGAGCCCTGGTCCAACGGGCGATACCAACGCTCCTGGTCACAACCGCAATCGCGAGGAACGGCTCGGCTGAGTGCCGCGTCCGGGTACGGAGCCAGGCACTGGCCGCCTGGTGGCTACGGCTTGCGGGCCCCCTGCAGTGACTGGCGTGGGGGCCCCCCACTCGGCGGAAGCCTGATCGAGGAACGCGCGATATTCGGCGACGATCGCCGGCCGGGTGCGAAGCGCGTTGTGGTCGGCGAATTCGTAGGCGCGATTGTCCTCGCCGCGCAGTGCAGGGGATTTGGTGTGGTCGGGTCCGGTATACGCGACATCGGCCACGCCGGTGCCAAGCGCGCCAGGAAGTCCAGGGGTTCGTAGAACACGTGCGTGGTGCGCCAGGCCATGGAGCTATGGTCGACGGTTTCCCTAAATCTCAAGCGCCAGGCGAGTCTGGAGGCACTCGGAGCTCTGCGGTTCGGCTGGTCCTGTTCATGAACACTATCGCCGCGGGGTTCGTCCGCGGCGAATCCGGTCTGTTCATTCAGCAGGGCCGCGTGCACCTGCCCAGGGCGCGGATGATGAGTCCTTGCGCCAGGCGGTCTAGACCGAACTTTGACCTCGGTGCTCAAGTAGGTCACTGATATTTATGAGTTAAATGCTCAGCGGGCGGTCGGTTACTGGGTACGCGTGGGGTTGACGCCGAGCAACGAGAAGGCTTTTTCCTGCAGCGGTGTGGGCCGGGTGGTGAGGATAATCTTGGCCTTTGGGTTGAGCGCCGTGTGGGTGATGTTGTAGGCGAGCGTGCCGAGATCCCGCATCAAGGTGCGAAAGCTGTGGACGGGGATGCCATCGTCGGCGAGCCCGGTGGCGTCCTTGGCCTTCGCGTGGGTCGATCGCGGGGTCTTTGCCACGGCGGAGGGCTTGGTGGCGTGCGCGGCATCGATGAACTCGTCATCGAACAGCATGGGCTTCAAGCGCGCCCGCATGTGCCATTCGACGTAGTACGCCAGCATGCACAGGAAGACGTATGCGCGCACCCGCTCGGCGCTGTAGTGAAAGACGGGGCGCACCTGCAGGTCGACCGTCTTGATCGAACGAAAGGCGCGCTCGACCTGTGACAGGCTCTTGTAGGCGGCCACGGCGGCATTGGCCTCGAGCTGTTCGGCCCCGAGACTGGTGCGGATGACGTACAAGCCGTCGAGCGCGGCTTCGGCGGCAATCTTGTCCTCTTTGCGCACCCAGTTCAGGCTCGTGTCGGTGATGGCGAGCTCGAAGTGCTTGGCCATGTGGTAGCGGTCGATCGAGCGGCCCGCGCGCAGGCCGATCTGCGCAGCGCCCCGCAACGGGTTGCGTGCCCGCGTCACCGCCGCGGCCACGCTGGCCAGCTCGGCTTCGGTGGCCGCGAGCAGTTCGGCGCGCTTGCGCGCACGCTCCTCGGCCAGCAAGGGATTGCGACAGAGCACCAGGCGCTCGCCGGGGAAGTGCTCGCTGGTGAGTTCGAGCAGATTGCGCTCGTCGAACAGGGACGGCTGGAACGGGCCGTGCTCCTGCGCGAGCTGCGCGATCTGGGGCGCGCGCAGGCTGCTGATCCAGTCCATCCCATGGGGCTTGAGGACGTTGGTGATGCGCGCCGAGGTGATCATGCCCCGATCGCCCACCCAGGCGATTTGCTCGATACCGAAACGCGATTTGAGCTTCGCCACTTGCGCGGCCACCGTGGCCGGGTCGGCGGTGTTACCGGGGAACACCTCCACCGCCACCGGGCAGCCGTCGGCGGCACAGATCAGACCGAAGACGATCTGCGGGTCATCGCGCTTGCCGTCGCGCGAATGCCCGCGTGCGGCGAGCGGGCAGCAGCGGCCGGTGAGCCAGGTCGAGGTGAGGTCGTAGAGCACCAGGGTGCTGCCCGCCAGGTGCTTGCGTGCCAGGCGACGTTCGATGCCAGGCTGCGCCGTGTGCAGCCAGTCGAGGGCGCGATACAACTCCTCGGGTTCGATCTGCCCCAGGTCCAGCACCCGCCCCAGCGAGTGCGCCGCCGTCTCGTCGCTGAGCATGCGGTGGGTGGCGAGCTTCGAGCCGGGCGACACGATGCGTGCAACCACCATCGCGAGCAGCACCTTGCGTAACCGCTCGGGCGCGGCGGCGAACCAGTCCGGAGCGCCACACGCGCTTGCACTGCCCAGCGCAGCCACCACGTGACCGTGCGGCAGCGAGCGCTCGACGGTGAAGACCTCCTCTGCGCTGGGTACGGCTACACCGCCCTTGAGGAGCACCTTCAGGCCCTCGATGACCTCCGCAGGCAGGCACGACAGGTTGGCCAGGGTGCGCTTTCTGACCTTGCCCTGGCACCGGAATGCCTCGCGAAGCAGGACCGCTGGAGGCGAATTTCGATTGCGGATGGCTTCGATGTACATGGTCCTTACCATGCTACAGCGAAGCGGAAAAAGCAAGACCTGAAGCGGGTATTTACATGGGTACAAATTTACCCAGAAAAATAGCCGGAACCCGCATCGTGCAAGGGTTCCGGCTATTTCAGGGGGTCAAAGTTCGGTCTAGACGGCGGCACAGCGCTGTGCACTCGATGGCCCGCGGCCGCGGGCGGATGTCCGCAGTTCGGCGCATTGTCAGAAGGCGCAGTTGCACGTCGCATCATCAAGGTTGATGACGGCCTCGCGGATCCAGGCTAGAATGAGCGCAGCCAACCGCTCACTTGCTGGCGCCGGCCGGAAGCGAGCAAGGAGTTCGTGGCGAGGTCACCCGATGAGTGCGAAGGAAGGGAGAGAGATGAAACGATACTCTCCGACCTCCGCGGCACCGACTGTCAGAAGCGTCCGACCTGACGGGACGCGGCCAGCCCCGGTTCAATACCAGTTCAGCAACTGGACTCAGACCTTCCAGAGATCTGGTGCTTAACGGGCGTTGATTCCGGCAGTCGATTCACCATTGCGAGGTTTTTCAGAGCCATGACGAAGTTCGCGAGCAGCGACGATATCCGCGAAGCTTTCCTAGATTATTTTGTGAGACGGGATCACCAGAAGATCCAGGGCTCGTCGCTCCTGCCTCAGAACGATCCGACCCTCCTGTTCGTCAACTCCGGTATGGCGCCGCTCAAGCCCTACTTCACAGGCGCGAGCCGTCCGCCGCACCCCGACCTGTGCAATGTGCAGCCCTGCATTCGCACTCGAGATATTGATGATGTGGGCGACCGTCATCATCTGACCTTCTTCGAGATGCTTGGCAGCTGGTCGATCGGCCGCTACTTCAAGGATCGGGCCGTCGAGCTGGCATACGGTCTGATCGTCGATACCTTCGGGTTTCCGAAGGATAAGCTGTATGTCTCCGTGTATTCGGGGAATGCGGAGCTCGGGCTGCAGCCCGACCACGAGACGGCGCGCGCGTGGGAGCGGGTCGGGGTGGCACGCGATCACATCGTCTATCTGGGCGAAGACAATTTCTGGGGGCCGGCCGGCGAGACCGGACCGTGCGGCCCCTGTACCGAAATGTTCTTCGATACGGGTGATGCGTATGGTCCCAAATACGTGCCGGGCGGCGAGTTCGACACGAAGCGGCGCTACATCGAGGTATGGAACGCCGGCGTGTTCATGCAGCTCGACAAACGCGCGGACGGTAGCTTTGGCCGCCTGCCGTTCAACAGCGTGGATACGGGTTCCGGCCTCGAACGCATGGCGTTGGTCCTGCAGGACGCGCAGTCGGTCTACGAGACCGACCTCTTCCGCGAGCTCATGGGCGGCGTGAAGGAGCGAGTCGGCTCCTCATTCCCCGAGGAGGCCTGCCGGGTGATCGCCGATCACATACGCGCGACTTCGTTCATCCTCAGCGAGGGGGTGTCGCCGGGGAATGAAGGGCGCTCGTACATTCCGCGTCGGCTGATCCGCAAGTGTGTGGCGCTGGTCGAGCGGGCCGGGGTGCGGAATTTCGATTATCCCGGCCTCATCGATATCGTGGTGCGGCGCTTTCATCACCACTATCCGCTCCTGAAACAGCGCAAGGACAAGATCGTTACCGGGCTCGTGCAGGAAATCCGCGAGTTCGAGCGCGTGATCGGCAAGGGGCTCGAGCGGCTCGACCACCTGAGTCGCGCAAACGGTCCATTCACGATCAGCGGCAAGGATGCATTCTCGCTGTTCGCCACCTACGGTCTTCCGGTCGAAATCGCGCGCGACTTCGTCAAGGAGAAGGGCGGCACCATCGATGAAGAGGGCTATCACGTCGAGTTCCAGAAACACCAGGAGATCTCACGCGCAAGTGACAAGAACGCGGGTCAGACGTGGCTCGAGGACGGCGCGCTGGTGACTCGAACGCTCGCCGGGCGCGTCAGCGAGTTCGTCGGCTACGAGGTCATGGATGCCGATGCGCAGGTGCTAGCGCTCGTGCAGGCGGGCGTCCCGGTGAAGGAGGCCACCGCCGGCGCGCAGATCGATCTCCTCGCGAGCAGGACGCCGTTCTATGCCGAGGGTGGTGGACAGATCGGCGACCACGGGCGGATTCAGGGCGCGAATGGCGCTGAAATCCGCGTGCTCGATACGCGTAAGGTGGGCGGCGTACACGTTCACCGCGCCGAAATCGTCAGCGGGGCGGTGCGCGAAGGCGATGCCATTCGCCTGTCAGTAGATGAACAGGGGCGACGTGCGACGATGGCCAATCATTCGGCCACGCACCTGATGCACGCGGCGCTCCGTGAAGTGCTCGGTACGCATGTTCGCCAGGCGGGCTCCCTCGTGGACGCGGAGCGCCTCCGTTTCGATTTCGAGCATCCGTCCAAAGTGACACCGGAACAGCTGCGGACCGTCGAGCGGCGCGTCAACGAGTTCGTCCGCCAGGACTTCAAGTGCGAAATCTCGCTTACCACCTATGCGAAGGCGGTCGAAAGCGGTGCGCTGGCGTTCTTCGGTGAAAGCTACGGGGACGAAGTGCGCATGCTGAGGTTCGGACCGGCGTCCACCGAGCTTTGTGGTGGCACGCATGTTACAGCGACGGGCGAAATTGGCCTGTTCCGCATCCTGTCCGAGTCGAGTGTCGCGAGCGGCGTGCGCCGTATCGTCGCGGTCACAGGCGAAGCGGCAGTGGAATACACCCTAGATCAGGACCAGCTGCTGAAGGATGTGGCGGCCCGGCTGAGAGCGACTCCGCGCGAGCTGGTGGAGAGAGTCGAGCAACTCGTGAAGAAGGGGGATGATCAAAGAAAGAGCGACCCCGGCTCCAGGAAAGTGCATGTCGATCCGCGCGCGCAGACCGTCGCCCTTCCGGATGGCGTGAAACTCGTTGCCGCGCGCGTGGATGCGCCGACCGAGGCGTTGGGCAGCGAAGCCTCGCGAATCGCCTCGGACATCGACGGCGTCGTCGTGCTCGCGGGCGAGTCGGATGGCAAGGCGAGCATCGTGGTGGCTGTCTCGAAACAGAAGGGGGCGTATTACGACGCTTCCCGTTTGCTGACTTTGCTCGCGCCGTATATTGACGGCAGGGGTGGCGGAAGCGTTTACTTGGCGCGAGGCGGTGGAACGAAGCCCGGGGGCCTGGATTCATTGATCCAGAACGCTCCATCGCGCATCGCGGAGGCGATGAAGCTGACCAGCTAGCCGCCAGTAAGGAATTCTGAGTCCTCATCGGATGGAGGGCGCCGGAGCAGAGGGACTCATGGAACCGAGGGAAGGACTTGTGAGGCCAGGGAGCTTTCCTCTGCGAGGCGCCATTGAGCTGCATAGCGAAGCGCCCAATCTGGAATTTCTGGAGCTCGCGCGCGAAGTTGGGCTGCGCGACGTCGTCATCAAATGGCCTGGCGGACCTGATTCAGCGCCCGTCGCACAGTTCGCCAATGCCAGATCTCCGGGTGGTCCGCGCTTTTGGGGTGGCGTCGTACTGGACCGCCCCGCAGGCGGCATGAATCCTTCTGCGGTGACGGTGTGCGGCAGCCGCGGCGGCAAGTTCGTCTGGATGCCCACTGTCGATGCGCTACATCATCGGCGGATCAACGCTCAATCGGCGGATGGCGCAGTCAGGTTGCTGGACGATGACGGCAACCTCTTGCCCGAAGTGTGTGAAGTACTCGATGCCGCGCGTGCCTGGGATATGGTCATTGGTACAGGCCACATTGGGCCCGTCGAGGCCGAGCGGCTCGTCGATGCGGCGTTAGCCCACGGCATCCGCAAGATTCTCTCCAATCATCCGCTGCTGCTCAGATTTTCGCTCGAGACGATCCGGCGCATGGCAGGGCGTGGTGTCTTCATCGAGCACTGCTATGTGCCGAATCATCCGAAGCCATTCGACGTGTCGCGCATCGTCGAGGCGATCCACGAAGTCGGGCTCGGACAGTCGCTGATTGCGGACTTCGGCGTATTCGGGCGCGACGCTAACGTGGCGGACGCATTGGCCGTTCACGGATTGGATGCGCCCACCTTACGCGCTCTGACCACCGCAACGCCCGCGCGAGTGTTGAGCGATGAGTAGCGGCGCGGTTCTGGCCATGCTGGGCGGCGAGCCGATCTCCACCGAACGGCCCCCACGTTGGCCGTGCTTCGACGAGTCCGATCTCAGCGCCGTCGCGGAGCACATGCGGCGGGAAGAGCTTTCCGCATACGAGGTCGTATCGGGTCCACTTTTCGAGATGGAGCGGGAGCTACGCGAGCGCTTCCAGTGCGAGCATGCCTTACTCGTTAACAGTTGCACCGCTGCCCTGTACTCGGCGCTTTTTGGCCTGGGCTTGCGTCCCGGCGAAGAGATCGTGGTTCCCGCAATCACGTATCCCGGAACCGCCGCGGTCGCATTACATCTCGGTCTCGTCGTGCGGTTCGCGGACGTAGACCCGGAGACGGGAAATCCCGGGTTGCCAGAACTTCGCAATGCGATGACGGAACGCACACGCGCGGTCGTGCTCGCACATGCGTGGGGCCTGCCGCCGGCACTTCATGACGTCGTGCCGTATCTCGATCGGCGCGGAATTCCTTTGATAGAGGATGCGGCGCGGGCCTTTGGCACCCGCTGCGGCGGGCGCGAGGTCGGCTCGATCGGTGCGGTCGGCTGCCTGAGTTTCCACGAACTCAAGGCGGTACCCGCCGGCGAAGGCGGAGTACTACTCACATCCGACCGCCGCGTGTACGAGCGTGCTGTTGCACTCGGGCATTACTTTCGCTGCAAAGACCCGCATCACCTCTCCCTCCCGGATCTGTTGCCCTATCGGCATTCGTCGCTCGGGCTCAATCTAAAGATTCACACGATCGCGGCCTGCGTTGCGCGCAGGCAGCTCGCGCGCCTTGACGCGCGTCTCGAAGCGATGGCGGAGAATCATGCGTTGCTCGGCTCGTTGATCGGCAACGAGGTCGACTACCGCATGCAACGGACTCCGCCATGGGCGGAACGCGTGTCGCGATATGGATTCAACCTGCATTGGCGGCCGACGAGTCGAGGTGCGCCCTCGGTTGCGACTGTGGTTCGCGCTCTGCGCGCGGAGGGCATACATGCCTCCACCGTCGGCAGCCCGCCGCTGTTTCGGTTGCCGCTCTTCAGGGAGCCGGAACGCTCGGGCCTGCCCGGCCGCGTCGACGGACCTCGTGAAGATGCTGACTTTCCGGGCGCGACTGAGCATGCGACGACTCTGCTGCGCCTTCCTACGCTGTTCTCGCGGAATCCGGAATGGATTGCGCGATATGCAGCGGCCCTCGGCAAGATTTATCAGAACCTGAACGTGCTCGGTGAATGGGAGCGCGGACAGAGCGGAGACACACACCATGGGACTTGACGTGCTCCTCATCAATCCGCCGTCGACGGAAGACACGCCGTCGGTTCCGCATGAAGTGGGCGAACCGATCGGCCTGTGCTACCTTGCAGCGGCGCTTCGTGCACAAGGCATCTCCGTCGACGTGCTGGATGGCTTTACGCTCGGGCTCAGCGTGCGACAGCTCGTCGAGATCACTCTTGCCTGCAATCCGCGCGTCTGCGTAGGCGTGTCGATTCTGGAGACGAGCGCACTCGCTTCCGCCAGATATGTCCGCAAGCTTCGGCGCGCGGGCTTCAGCGGGCACATCTGCGCGGGCAATTACTACGCGACGCTCAATCCGGAACGCACGTTCGCGCTGGCGCCGGACATCGATTCCATCGTTCGCGGCGAAGGCGAACAGGTGTTCACAAAGCTGGTCGATCACTTGCGTCGCCACGACGAAGGCTGGCGCCAGTTGCAGGGCGTGTGTCACGTCCGCGACGGACAAATGGTGAACGGGGGGCTGGCGCCGCAGCCGGCGATCAACGAGATCCTCGAGCCGATACGAGACTGCCTCTCCCAGACTCTCGATGCGGGCGGCACCGCGAACCTCGTCACCGGGCGCGGCTGCTACGCCAACTGCTCTTTTTGCTCCATCGTCGCTTTCACCGGTGCCGCGGGCGACCGCTTCCGGGTGCGCGACGAGGAGGCGGTGGTGCGGGAGATGGCGCGGCTCGCGCGTGACTTCGGCATCCTTCGATATCTCGTTCCCGACGACAATTTCATGCTTCCCGGCCGCAGACGCGCACCGCGCGTGGAGGCGTTCTGTAACGCGATCCAGGAAGATGGTGTGAAAATGGAGTTCACCATCACCTGCCGCGTGGACGACATTCATGACGACCTCGTGGCGAGACTGAAGGACAGCGGGCTCGTCGGCGTATACCTCGGGATCGAGAGCTTCCAGAAGCGACGTCTGAAACTGTTCAACAAGGGCGTGAAGCCCGACGAGAATTTCCGGGCCTTCGACATCCTGGATCGCTTCGGCATCTTCGCGAAGATCGGGTTCATCATGTTCGACCCCTTCATGACCGTGCAGGAAGCAATCGAGGAGCTGTGCACGCTGCGTGACCGCGTCATGGCACCGACGGTCATTCATACGTCGATCGACAACCTGATCCGGCACAGCACGTATCCGCTCGAATTGCAGGCCGGTACGCCGGTTCAAAAGAATATGTCGGTTCTCGGGCGCGCATTCGAAGCGGGCGCGGGCTACGACTATTACTTCGATCATCCCAACATCTATGCGTTGTGCCGGTTTGCGGGTGGGTTGCTGCGGTTCGAAGGGCCCACGTTCGCGCCCCTGCGCGCCCTGTCGTATCGGCTCTGCTTCTGTAGTGCGCGCGAGCGTGAGGCCTATCGCGCGGCAGACGAAGCCTGCACGCAATTGTGGAAGGCGTTCGGGGCGGCGCACTTCGCAGTCTATCTGCGGGTGGCGAATTGGCTGAATGACGAGCAGGAATGCGACGCAGCCATGCTGATCGGCGTCGTGGCCGCACACCAGCAGGTGCTCGAACGGCTCCGTCACGACGCGTGGGACCTCATTCATCGCGCGGGTCTGGCGGATCTCGAGCGCCCCTGGGTTCGCTTCGTCGATCTCAATCATGGCGAGACGCTCAGTCGCGTTTACGATCCGGCCCGCAGCACGTGGTATGAGATGTCGCGCGCGGAACGCGCGGTGCTGCGCCTGTGGTCGCGCACATCTTCCGCGGAGATCCTACAAGCGCTGCGCGCGGAGTTTGACGAGCTCGTCGCGCGCGAGGCCATGGCGCGAGTCACCGCATTGATCGAGCGGGGCGCTTTCGTGGGCACACGCGAAGTGGAAGCGCCTCTCAATCTGGATGATTTCAGCCGTCTGATCCGCGACATCATCGCGGACCTGCATGCCGGGCGGCGCGGGCCGCGGCCGTGCGACGTGTTACCGGCAGTATCCTCACCGATTCCCTCGAGCGTTCAATGAACGTTCTAGGAATCAACGTCGGCCAGAACGCGAGCAACGCCTCCGCGCGCGACGGTGGAGCCGCGCTGCTAGTCGACGGCACACTGCATGGCGCGATCGCTGAAGAGCGATTCACACGCAACAAGCATTGCGGTGGATATGACCGCGCGGTCGACTGGCTCCTGCAATCGGCGGGCTTGCGCGTTGCCGATCTCGATCTCGTTGCCGTGAGCAGTTATGGCGAGGAAGCGCGACTCGAGCTCTTCGGCGACCTCGGCTTTTCGGCGGCGCGCCGCCTGGAGATGGTGCCCTCGCATCATCTCTCACACGCGTTCTCGGCCTACTTTCCATCCGGGTTCGATGCGGCCGTCATCCTGGTAGCCGACAACGAAGGCAATATTATCGGCAAACGGCGCTACATCGAGTTGTGGCGAAACACGATGGAGCGCCTCACCGTCTACAAGGGGGAGGGTAGCAAGGTCACGCTGCTCGAGCGCGACATGGAAGCCGAGGACGTCGTGAGCCTCGGCGAGTTGTACGGCAACTTCACGCGGTTCCTCGGGTTCGGCAGTTATCTCAATGCCGGCAAGACAATGGCCCTTGCCTCGTTCGGCGATCCGGGTCGCTTCGCGAACGTGCCTCTCATCCAGCGCCTCGACGGGGGGCGACTGCATTGCCCGCTACGCAACGACTATCAGAATTCGTCGCAGGAGATCAGACGATATTTCGCCGAGTTCGGCCATGAACTGCCGCCGCAGCGGGATCCGGCTACCACGCCGCTCTCGGACCTGTGGCACGACCTGGCGGCGGCACTGCAACAGCAGCTTGAAGATGCTCTGCTTCACAAGGTTCGCCACTGGGTCGAAGTCACTGGATTGCGCTCGCTGTGTCTCGCCGGAGGTGTAGCACTCAACTGCGTGGCGAACCGGCGGCTGCTCGATGAAGTTCCTCTCGATCGACTCTACGTGCAGCCGAACTCGGGCGATCAGGGCCAGAGTCTGGGTAACGTTTTCTACGGTTGGCACGATCTGCTCGGCCGCGAGGAACGGGTCACGCTACCCGGCGCGGGTGTTTATCTCGGCGGTGGATATTCGGGCGCAGAGTGCCTTGCGGCGCTGGAGGGAGATGCGGCCGATCTGAAATGGCGCATCAGCGAGGACGTGATCGGCGATGCGGCTCAACTGCTCGCCGGCGGCTCGGTGGTCGGGTGGTTTCAGGGACGGAGCGAGTGGGGTCCGCGCGCGCTCGGCAATCGCTCGATCCTTGCGGATCCGCGCGCGGCGCGCATGCGCGATCATGTGAACATGCGGGTGAAGCATCGCGAATCCTTCCGGCCGTTTGCGCCGGTCGTGCCGTGGGAACACGCCTCGCGTTTCTTCCACCTCACGAGCCCGTGCCCCACCATGACCGTGGTCGCTCGCGCCCGGAATGAGGTCGCTGCACAGATCGCCGCGGTGGTACACGTAGACGGCACCGCGCGCGTGCAAACGGTGAGCCGCGACGACAATCCGCGCCTTCACGCGGTGCTGCAGCGATTCGGGGAAATCAGCGGGGTTCCCGTGCTGCTGAACACGTCATTCAACGACGCGAATGAGCCGATCGTCGAGACGCCACGGGATGCGGTCCGCACATTCTGCTCGACCGAAATGGACGCGCTGGTCTTGCACGACATCATCGTCACGCGCGAGGTTTCCTGATGCCAACCAATCTCCAGGAAAATGTTCAGGGTGGAACGGTGCGCGAGGATCTGCGCGACTGGATGCGGGAGACGATGGCGCGCGAGCAATGGTTCGTGGATCCGCCGCATCACGTGGCGAAGCCAGAAACGGCGATCGACGTGGGGATTCTCAGTCACTTCACCTACAAGTTCAGCCTCGTCGCGCTCGGGCACCTCTCGCTCTATCACCGCATCAATCGCAGGGCCGATTGTCCGGGCATCGCGGATCGCGTGTTCGTGTACGACCCGCTTGCCACCGAGGAAGGCCTGATCCAGCCGGACCTGGTGCTCAACGCACCTCTCGCCACGCTGGAACGGCAGATCCCGCTGCATCGCCTGCAGCTCATCTGCATCAGTCTCACGAATCCCGATGCCATTACGTCGGCGCTCAACCTGCTGCGCCTCGGCGGAGTCCCGCCGCGGCGTGAGGACCGTGCGGCCGGAAATTTTCCACTCGTGCTCGCCGGCGGGCCCGGATGCTGCAATCCGGAGCCCTTTGCGGACTACTGCGATTTGTTCTGCGTGGGAGACGGCTGCGCGCTGACCGCCAGGATCGTCAGTGCCCTGCACGACCTGCGTCGGCAAGGCGAACGCCCCACGGCCAAGAAAGTCTTCGAGCGGATCCCGGACAAGAAGGGCCTCTACGTGCCGTCGCTCTACCGGTTCAACTATGCAGGGGGTAGCGTGACATCGATCGAGAGCCTTCTCGCACCTGCAACGGTCGAGCCGGCTGTCGACCCCGACGAGGAATGGAGTCGGTCGAGCCTCGTCAGCGACGGTGAAACGGCCGTGCTGGTACCGACCCAGGGCTGCAAACACAGCTGTTCCTATTGCCAGATTTCCGAGATCGACTACCGGCAGTTCGCCATCGGGCCGCTACTGAAGCGCGTGGATGAATACCTGGAGCGCGGGATCCGCACGCTGATTATCAATTCCGCAACGCTGACCCAGCACAGCGAAGTGGAAAATCTGTTGTCAGGCATCGGCGATCGCGTCGACGCGAGCGGCAAGCCGGTGAAGGTGTATATCGGCTCGGTACGGTTCGACGAAGTGTCGGCGGACGTGCTCGCGAAGCTCGGTCGCCTGCAGGCTTTCAGTCACACCTATCTGCTGTACACCAACGGCGCGCCGATGAAATACATGGCGCTCGCGCCCGAGCACGGCTCACGCGACCTCATGAGGCGGATGCGGCGAAAAGTCGATCCATGGCGGATGCTGAACACCGTCGATCTCGCCGCCAAACAGGGCGTGCACCATTTCGTACTCTATTTCATCGTCGGCTTCGAGTCCGAAACAGCGGAGGATCGCGATCAGATCTCCGCGCTGACGGCCGCGCTGCTGGCCCGGATCGAGCCCGCGGGCGGCAAGGTCATCATGAAGATCAATCCGCTCATTCCGACGCCGGGCACCGCGTGTCAGCGCATGGCGATGCCGTCGATGGAGCAATACAACCAGTATCTGCGCGAGATCGCGGACGGTCTCATCCGGCGCGTCGGCTTCGAACGCTACCAGCGTCAGGTGGAAGTCGTGCCGCTTCCGGAGAAGCGGCTCATCATCGAGATGCTCATCAATCGCGCGGATCGGCGCATCGGGCCGCTCATCGAGCTCCTGACGCGCTCGCGTGCGCGCGGCGTCGAACCCGGCCGGATGCAGCTCACCGAATGGCTGGCGGAATGCGGCCTGTCATGGGACGACCTCTCCGGCTCGCGTCCAATGGAAGGCATCGTTCCGTGGCGCGTCGTAGATCGGACCGACGTGCTGGCCGAGCGAAAGGTTCTGGTCTCGTTTCGCGAGCGGACTGCTGCATGCAGCCGGTGATACCCGTCCTGACGCATCCATCGCCGCTGGGCGCGATTGCGGATCAATGCACGTATGTAATCGTGGTGGGCGTGACGGCCGATGGACGCGTCGCTTTCGTGCGCTCGTCGGAACCAGGCCGCGCGTGGGAGCTGCCAGGCGGTGCGGTCGAGGATGCGGAATCAGTCCGGGTTGCAGCCGCTCGCGAATTTCGCGAGGAGACGGGATTGCGCCTGCAGAGCGCGATCGAGGTCGCGCGTATCGACAACCTGTCGGCCGACAGATCACGGGTACATTCGACGGCGTACCTCGTTGCCGGGCAGATTTCCGAAGAGACATCAGCCGGAATCGAATCGTCCGAGATCGAGGCGTGCGCGCTGCGGCGGGCGGTGCCCGAGCAAAGCACCTTCAGCCGGCGGTGGGTCGAGCAGCTGGTTCAGGCCGGTATACAGGGCCTCGGTGTTGCGCTCAACCACGCGATGTGGGATCTGGTGGCCAGTCACTACGACAACGACGTCAGGATCTCCGAGAACGAAGTGCACTATGGTCCGCTGATCGAAGGCGAATCCAGCCTGCACCTCCTGACCCAGGTGGAAGGTGGGCGGGTTCTGGATCTCGGCTGCGGCGCCGGCCACAACTTGTCGGCTCTGCGGCGCATGGGCGCCGTCGGCGGAATGGGAGTAGACTTCTGCGCCGCTCAGATCGAACGGGCCCGTGCACGTCTCGATTCCCGCTTCGAGCTCTTGCAGTCCGATATGTCCGCGGCACCGTTCGACCGAGCCGGTCCGTTCGACGTCGTGCTATCGGTTTTCTCGATCGCCTTCGTCGCGGATCTTGGCGCTGTGCTCAAGGCGGTGTCGCGCAGCTTGCGTCCGGGAGGAGAGTTCGTGCTGTCCACCGATCACCCGTCACGGCACGAGCATGGGCTCTCCGGCCAGCCGTGCGTCGCTGACTGGTTCGCCTCCCAGACCTGCGCGCGCACGTGGGATTTTCCGGAACTGCAGCCGATGCCCTATTATCATCATCTGCATTCGGTTCCGGCGATTCTGAAGGCGATTGCAGACGCGGAACTGGTGGTGGAGAAATTGCTGGAACCGCTGCCGGTGCTGATCGCTGAGCTGGCGCGCTCGCCATACTACAGCGAATACTATGCGCGGCGACACGAGAAGCTCTCGCGCGAGCCCTACACTCTCATCATCAAAGCCCGCAAGCCGAACGCATGAGCGGTTTTGGAGACAGCCTCGAGGCGGCACACGGCACGATCGGCAGGCTCATTGATCGCGTGTTCCAGCCGAGACTGGAGCACGACGAAATTGCCACATGGGATGCGCACTGGTCCGCGCGTCTAGAATCCGCTCAGCGTACAGGCCGGTTCTTCGAGCATCACACCGTGGGAAAGCGCTGGCTCTATGAGAGAGTCATCGAGAGTGTCGAGCGGTGTGCGGGCGGCTCCCTGCGCGGCAAGGTGGTTGCCGAGCTGGGATGCGGCGGCGGTTATGCCACTCTGCGCATGGCGGAGCGCGGCGCGTTCCCGGTCCTCATCGACGGTTCCGCGGCGGCGATTCGCTATGCGCGCGCGCTTGCCGAGCACCTCGGCTGCGCGGGGCAGTGTTCGTTCGAGACCCGCAACCTCATGGATGGGCGCGCAATGGGACCCTTCGATGTCACCTTCAATTCCGGCGTGCTGGAGCACTATCCGCCGGACACGGCTTCCGAGATGCTCCGAACGATGATTCGCGCGACGCGCCCGGGTGGCGTCGTGATGGTCGTGCTTCCAAATCTGCTGGCGCCCACGCTGCTCTATCGCATGCTGCGCAGCCGATCGAAGGGCAGCGAGCGTTTCTACACGCCCTGGCTGCTGAAGCGGGTGTTCTTGCGCGCGGGTTTGTCGTTCCCGCAGTCCGGCGCGGTGAACGCGTTCTTTCCCGCCGGTGCGCCGCTGTGGCTCCTGCAGACCGTGGCGACGCGGCTGGCGTTCCTGCTTCCATCATGCTGTAGCACCCTGTTCTTCTGCTCGGCCACGCGGCCCGCGGTGCGCTCATGATCGAGAAGCCGTTCTTCGTCATTCTCACCAATCGCTGCAATCTGGCGTGTCCTCACTGCTACAACGAGCTCGATCCGCTCAAGATCGTAAAGAGCAAGGAGCAGGATGCGATGAGCCGCGAGCGCTTGCAGTTTCTGTTCGGGCAGCTGAAGGAGCAGGGCTACGAGAAGGGCTTTTTCTCCGGCGGCGAAGCGCTGCTGCGCTCGGATGCGCCGGAAGTGGTGGGCGACGCGCATGCGCTGGGCCTGAAGACGGCGCTGTTCACGAACGGTCACCTGTTCACGCCGCAGATCATTGCCCGCCTCGCCAGGGCGGGGCTCGACGAGGTGCGGATCTCGCTGAACGAGCTGGCGTGGATACGCAACCGCGATCAGTACGAGCACGTGTTTGCACGCCAGACAGAGTGGGTTTCAGCTTTGCGCGAAGCCGGCATCGGGGTCGGCATCATCTTCATCATTTCCCAGCGAAGCATGCTCTACATGGCGGAGTCTCACGAAAGAGTGCGTCAGCTTGGCGCCGGAATGAAGATTCAGCCGCTCTACCTGCCGCACGACGTGAAGGGCTATCAATCGGCCGCCGCCGGGCGCATGGCAGAAGGCGATTGGAACGGCCTGCTGACCGAGCTCGAGTCGCTCGTGGCCAGAACGGACTTCACCGCCGAATCGGACTTCGAGGTTTACAGCAATCCGTGGAAGCTGTTGCGGTACCTGCGCTTCGTGCGCGATGTGTATGTGATGGGCGCGCGCCCGGACTTCTGTCCGACTGGGCCGCTATTGATCGTGGACTCGGACGGCTACTTCCACCCGTGCCTGTTTCGTTTCGACCTGGTGTGCGGCCACATCGCGAGCGATGCCGATGTTCGCGCCGTCCGTTCCCGCGTGGATGGACACGAAGAGTTGCGTCGCGCGCCCTGCTTCAGGGAGGAATGCCTGAGTGCTTACCGCTGACCGTCCGCCCGAGCGCGTCGAAGTTGAGGGTATCCTCGATGGAATTCGCCCCGCGTTGAAGCTCGATGGCGGCGGTGTGCGTCTCGTTTCCATTCAGGGCTGGGCGCTGCGGCTCGAAGTGCTGGGCAGCTGCCGATACTGCTCGAGCCGGCCCATGACTCAGCGGTACGGCATCGAGGCGGCACTGCGCTCATCTCTCGGCTCGATGCTGGAAATCAGCTGGGGGCCGTAGGCGCACGGAAAGGAATCGAGAGCTCCACGACATCGCATCCGTCGATGAGGTACAACGTCGCGACGACCGGCCCGCGCATGTGGGCGAGGTGTGGTGCGAGATCGATCCTGAAGGCGCGTGCTCGGCCGTCGAGATCCAAGGGCAGCCACCGCGCGTCGCTTCTTTGATGCGAGCGCAGATATATTCCACCGGCCTCACACGCGGTCGCGTGCTTCATGTCCAGAATTGCGGTGCCGTCAGGCGAGAGCGAGAAGTCCGGTAGCGCGGAGGCCGCGGGCGCGTCCGCGACGATCCCGCATCGGGCACAGGTGACGATGTCGCGATAATGACCCGGCCATGCTCGCAGCGCGACGCTGGTTGCTGGGCTTGTGCATACTCTGCAGCAGATGGTGCGGCTCGACGCAGACTCCATGTGGGCGCAGGGGAGCCACGCGCGTGAAAAGCTTCCGACACACCGGACTGCATTCAGTACCGCTTCTGCAAGACTTTCGCCGTTGCATCCTGTTTCCAGCAGGGTGTGCGCCGATCGGGCTGCGGAGCGAACGGCGAGCTCATCGTGCTCCAGAAGGCTCTTCATCACCGTGATGAGGAACGGCATTCCACCCGATGTGGTGACAGAGTCGGGCGGAGGTGTGGAGGACGGCGTCGACGGAGCGAACTCAATCTCGGCTTCCCACCGCGGCAAAGGCGGCAGCTCCATTTCCGGATCGCCAAACAAACAGAACGCCTCGCCCGTTCCGTTGGTTGCGGACGCGTCATTAACCGAAGCCAGTGCGTGACCGACCTGGCGGCCGCGACAGAACAAGTCGGCGGCGCGGATCCTCTGCGACCAGCTCGTGACGTCGATCTTCCATCGCGTGACAACCGCGCCGAGCGTCGCGTTATCCAGCAACGGATCGATCAGCCGCCATTCCGGACCCACCACCGAAGCGGGATCCAGAAATCCGCAACAGAAATCTGCGAGCAGGAATTGCGCACGAAGGAGCGCAGGTGCTACGGCGTGTCCGCGCAATCTTGCGGAGGCGAGGTCCGTCGCGTGCCTGTGACACGTTCCCGTCAGCGCACATCGCGGCGCCGATGCGAAACCGGCGGCGCGCCAGGTCTCGGCGGGACAGAGTGTCTGAGACGCGCTCAGCCGCGCATCGACGCCGTCTGCGTGAGAGGAGATCACCAGAACCGTGGCTCCGGCCTGGAGTCCTTCGAGCAGATCCTCCGGGGCGGCGCTCGCGCCGAGCAATCGCCAGTTGGGAAGAGTTTCCGAAGCGAACTCGGCCTCGGAGAGGACGTCCACTCGATTTGCGGCAGTCGAAGAGGAGCGCGACAGCTGTCTCGCCGCCGCTCGGATGAGAACCTGGGATCTAAGTGAGTCGGGAGCGGCGCTGAAGATCAGCCCGGGCGCGCGGCCACGCGATGCCGAGCGTGCAGGCGGACAATAAAGATGTTTGAGGAGCTGGGCATCCACCCTGTCCGCCGTCGCCACGACGACGTCCACCGCCGCGGGGTCGATTTCATTCAGGTCGTCTGCGAAGCGGCAGGTTCGATCCGTGAGGTGAGCATACAGGCGACTGGCGTGAGCGGACGCGGCGCCCAGCCCGATAACCACGTGATCTTTCCTCGGGGGCGGGGCCGCTAGACCTCCCGCGCAGCTTTCCAGCGTCGCTCCGAAAAGCGAGGCCAGTCGGGCCAGGTTTACGGCCTCCGCGCGCGAAGACAGCGGCCAGATCGGAGTCCCATCTTCCCTGATGATGAGCTCATCATCTCCGACGACTGCGATGGTGGGAAGCGCGTTCCCGCCGCCCCGACCGTGACGGACCTCGGATGAGCCCAAGACGTATCTGGTGCGATCCGACTACCAGTCCGAACGCATTCCGTCGAACAGACCCGCTTTCGTCAATTGCGCGTGAATCTTGGCGAGCCTCATCTTTGCGTCACTTCGCATCCGCTCTGCCTCGTAGATCTGCGAGATGACTTCCAGCCGCTGGACCAGCAGGTCACGCTCGGCAGTGGTGGGCTCCTTGTTCTCGGCCATGTGATTTCTCCCTTCTGCAGGCGCGACGAGGATACTCCATTGTCGGACAGGTGGGAAGGGCATCACAGGATGCAATCCGACAACCCGCTGATCCAGTGAGCCGGTGAGTCGAGCGAGCGTACGCCGCGTGTTGCGATGCGCTCGCTCGCCATGCCGCGATCGACCCGACGAGTACGGACACCTTCGCATGCAGGCCAGAGATGGGCTGCGCCCAGTGGACGCGCAGGGGGATCATGAACGCCGAGTCAGGAAGCTCGACGGCGACGCTGGCGGATGCGGAGGCGCCGGCCTTGGCACGCTCGCCCCGGCTGCGGTTGCTGTAGCGGACGAAGTAGCGGCGGCGATCACCACCAGGGCTTCGCCCGCCTCTGGCACTCCGGGTTCTCGGTGGACCACAGCGTGCACGCCGCCGGTGATAAGCTCACTGGGCGCGTGGGGCGATGGTCGGCCCGTGGCTGACGTCGCGGATCCTGAGACTGACCCGGTCGCAAGGGCGGAGCTTGCTATCCAGCACTAGGTTAAACAGCGCGGGCAGGCGTCGAACAAACCTAGACCAAAGCCGCCCGTCGTCTGCGAAGACCGACGCTGCCGGACGAATGGCCGCTCACGGGCCTCTGGTCAAACTCAACGTCGGCTTGGGGGAAATGCCGCCACCGGCAGGTCATGGCCGGTTGCTGCTATTTGATACCGCATCCGCATAGCTGCCGTTGATCGCGAGTCGAGGCAGATGATGAGCGTCGGCTCAAGCCGGACCGCCTTGCTACACCGAGCCGGTCTTACCAACCTTCGTGCGACCTCCTCAGGACACGATCTGGCGGACTGGCAGTACCGCCCAATACGGCCCCGGCACCTCGGCGCAAGATTGGCGGTTACTTAGTCCCGCATTTTTCCTTGGTGACGCCAACGGCGGCGACCTCCTCGCCGTCGGTAACACAGCCACCCTGACACTGACTGGTAAAGACTTCGCCATTCCTGAGCCGGAGTGTCCCGCGCCCATTCGACAGGCCGTGATGAAGCTCGCCGGGCCTTTCGCACTGAACCGCCGCCAGACCACACTGGCCGCGCGTCTAATCCCGGTCCGCGCCAGCACTGAGGGCAGCCGCCAGGCGGAAGTGGGCGCAGGCGTGGCGACGATGTGGCGCGAAACCGGGAGAACAGGTTGCTCAGGCGTGCCTTTGTTCCACGCCACGTGAGACTACCGCGCAAGCCGACGATCCCCTGGTGCTGGCGGTACATGCCTGCCCGCAAGGCCTGACGTTCTCGAACCCCGGCGGCTCACTTCGGAAAATGGTAGCGGTGCTCCTGAGTCCTGCCGCCGTATCCGTATGCGGTTGCGCGTACGTCCTGGATGTAGACGTAGCTCACCTCGTGCAGATCACCGAGTAGCTGGCCGAACGCTCTGAATGCAGCATCGATGTACTCGGCCTTTTCTGCCTTGGTGTTGGTCTCGTCGGTGATCTTGATAACGAAATAGACGCTCTTCTTGCCGAGTTCGGCGAGCGATCTTCCTCCCACGATCCAGTCGTCCGGGTCTACGTAGTCAATTGCGATCGAGGTGACCTCGGGTTTTTTCTTGAGGATGCGGGTGGTGAGATCCAGCAACAGACCGGAAATGGATTTCGTCATCTCCGGAGACTTCCTTGCGCTTACCTTGACGTTGAGGATGGGCATTGTCGATCTCCTATGGTTAGCAATGCAACTACATGGGCAAAAAAATGACGCTCACTTCAGGGCGGAGCGCACGCCGCGAATCCGGGCAACCGTGTCGGTAAAGGTTTCCGGGCTGAGGACCTCCCGGAGTCTGGTCGTCACGGTCCGGCTGGCTTCGTCGAGCGCATCGTGAATCTCGAGCGCGGCTGCCGTCGGCTGCACGCTACGCTCGCGGCCATCGCTCCCGGAAGCCGTGCGCCGAATGAAGCCCTTTGTCGCGAGGCCGTCGAGCGCACGTGTTGCCGTTGGCCGTGATATGGCCATGAGTTCGGCGATCTCGCGCTGAAGCAGGCCGGGCTTCTCCAATATGGTGCGCAGCATGAATGCCTGAGGTGGCGTCAGATCGAAGGGTGCAAAGGCGTCGGTCCACTCCTTTTCGAGTCGGCGGGCGAGTGCGGTGGTGTTGAAGTAGAGGCAGTGTTCAAACATGGGCGAAGTCTAGCTGCTTATGATTAGCTATGCAACTATATGGGCGGTTCTCCTATGCTCGGCGAGGGTGTGGCACCGTGGCACGACTGCCCGACCAGCCTTGCCGGATCTGCACCAAAAAGACGAAATTTTCCCGAAAATTTCATAGACTAGCGGGCTTGGCTCGATCCCCGTCCTGCGGCGGATCAACTTCATGTTCAGCTCGGGGGCACCCATGATCTCGGTGGAAAAAATCGGTGGCACGTCAATGTCGGCTTTCGGCGATGTGCTCAAGCACATCATGCTTTTCGACAAGGCGCGCATCAATGGCCGCGTCTACGTGGTGTCGGCCTACGGTGGTGTGACCAACCAGCTGCTGGAACACAAGAAGACCGGCGAACCCGGCATCTATGCCTTGTTCGCGGCGCGCAAGGACTACCACGGTGCGCTGCAGACGCTGGCGGTAAGCCTCAAGAAGCTCAACGCCGGATTCGCCGAGTTCGGCCTGCCGCTGGACGTGGCGGACGCCTTTGTCGATACCCGCATCGCCGAAGCCCGCAACTATCTCGATGCCATGCACCATGTGCTGGCCAGCGGTTACCTGAGTCGCGACAACGTGCTGCTGGCGGCGCGCGAGGTGCTGGCCTCGATCGGCGAATCGCACAGCGCCTTCAACGCGGTGGAGATGCTCAAGGCGAAGGGTGTGAATGCCATCCTGCTCGACCTCGCCGGCTTTCACGACGATGAGGTGTGGACCATCGACGAGCGTATCCACAACAGCTTCAAGGGCCTTGACCTCGCGAACAATGTGGTGGTGGCCACCGGCTACACCAAGGGTATCGAGGGCATAATGCGCGAGTTCGACCGCGGTTACTCCGAGGTCACGTTCAGCAAGATCGCCGTGGAAGTGCGGCCTGCGGAAGCCGTCATCCACAAGGAATTCCATCTCTCCTCGGCGGACCCCAACATCGTCGGCCTCGAAAACGCGGTGATCGTCGGCGCCACCAACTACGACGTTGCGGACCAGCTGGCCGACGTGGGCATGGAGGCGATCCACCCCAAGGCCGCCAAGCCGATGGAGCTGGCGGGCATCCCGATCCGCCTCAAGAACACCTTCGAGCCGGAGCATCCCGGCACGCTGATCACCAAGGACTACGTCGGCGAGCGCGCCCGCGTGGAGATCGTGACCGGCAGCGACAAGGTGACCCTGGTCGAGATCCATGATCCGAGCATGGTCGGCACGGTTGGTTTCGACCTCGGCATCATGGAGATCTTCCTGCGCCACGAGGTGTCGTACATCCTCAAGGCGACCAACGCGAACTCGATCGCCCACCTGCTGTGGGACGGCTCGGTGACCCCCGAACTGATCGCCGAGCTGGAAGAGAACTACCAGGTGGTGACGATCAAGCCCAGTGCGGTGGTGTGCGCGATCGGCTCGAACATCAGCATTCCGGGTGTGCTCGCGCGTGCGACCAAGGCGCTGGCAGATGCCGAAGTGAACGTGAACTGCGTATCGCAGACCCTGCGCCAGGTAAACATGCAGTTCATCGTCGAGCGGGAGGATTACAAGCGTTCGATCGTCGCGCTCAACCACTCGCTGTGCGTCAATTCGGGCACGCCGGTGCCGGTCGCCTGATGCGTCTGGCGTGGCCGCTGCATGCGGCCACGCCGTGTGACATGCTGGCGCGGCGCCCTGCCGATTTCACGCGGGCGGGTCGTCCGCCAGCCACCGGCCGATACCCGGCCAGGTCTCCTTGAGCGTGCGCGAGCCCATGAAAAGGCCGATGTGTCCGCCCGGGCACAGCGTGCTGACGATCTGTGTCTTGGGCGTGCCGAGCAGGTCGCGTGCGGCGAATACCTGTTCCCGTGTCGTGATGTCGTCCGACGCGCCGGCCAGCAGGTAGGTCGGGCAGGTGATGTCGGCAAGATCGAGCTTCTTGCCGAGGCCGACGAATTCGCCCCTGGCAAGGCGGTTTTCCTTGAACAGCTGGTTGATCGCCTGCAGGTACCAGCGCCCCGGCAGGTCGATCGGGTTCTCGTACCAGGCTTCGAAGGTCTCGGTCTTGCTCAGGTAGTCCGGGTCGTTCATGTGCTCGTAGAGCTCGAGGTACTTCTGCATGTACTGCACGTCGGGGTGCATGTTCTTCCAGCCCTGCAGCATGAAACGGCCTTCCATGAGCCCGCCACCCATTTCCACCAGCTCCTCGTAAAAGGACGCCGGCAGCGTGTGAGCGAGTTCGCGGATCGGGCCGTGGCCGGCGTCGGTGTCGATGGGCGAACCGGCGAGGACGAGGCGGTTCACCTTGTCAGGGAAACGGGCGGCGATCATGGTGCTCATCCAGCCGCCCTGGCACAGTCCCACCAGGTTCACCCGTCCGCCGAGATCCTCGATGCACACCAGCAACTCGGCCAGGTAATGGTCGATGTCGTAGTCCTTCATCTCCGGCGTGGCGCTCTTCCAGTCGGTGACGAAGACGCGTTGCAGGCCATTGGCGAGCAGGGTTTCGACCAGGCTCTGGCCCTTGTGATAGTCGGCGATGGTGGAGCTGTGGCCGGCAAAGGGGGCGTCGACAATGGTCGGGATGCCGCTGGCGCCGGCGGCCGAGAAGTCGCGCAGGCGCAGGGTATGGAGGTCCAGCCGTACCGTGTTCGCGGTGGCGAAGTCCGGATGCAGGCCGAAGTCGATCTTCTCGGCCTCGAGGGCGAAGTTGAGGTTGCGGGCGACGATCTCTTCGCCGGCCTCGACCATCTTCGCCGCCGCAGTGAACGGCCAGAAGAAGGGGACGCTGTTTTCGTGTTCCGCCAGCCGCGGTTGCGGTTTCGTTGCGGTGTTCATGCTGCTTGCTCCTTGGTTTGCAGCGCGCTTCGGGCGCTGAGGGATTTCTTGCCGGCAGGTGCTGCAGGTCGCAGCAGGGTACGCACGGCGATCGACTTCACGACGTCGCTGACCAGCAGTTCGACAATGGCGTAGGCCCACACCAGCGCCGCGCCCTGCCAGCCGATGCCCTGCATGAACCAGCCCTCCGCGGCGAACAGGGTGCCGAGCAGCTCGGTGCCGAAGGTGGCCGCCAGCAGGATCGGCGCCGGATACGGGCGTTGCCAGAACCAGCCCGGGGCGCGCGTGATGTAGAGGGTGAAGTGGCCGGCGACGATGAGCTTGAGGAACAGCCAGGTCTGGATCTCTCCGCGCGGTACCTGCCACTCTTCGAGCAGGAAGAACAGCAGGAAGGAGAACACCACCCCGGTGAGCCCGAGCAGGCTGGAAAGGGTCAGCAGTTCCTTCATGTTCCAGCGCACCGGGGTGGCCTGCACCCGGGTGTTGTCGTAGGCGATGCTGAGGATGGGGATGTCGTTGAGCAGGGCCAGCAGGATGATCATCAGCGCGGTGATCGGGTAGAAGTCGAACACCAGGATCGATAGCGCCATGAAGAGGATGATGCGCATCGTTTCGGCGATGCGGAAGGTGGCGTAGCTCTTCATCCGCTCGAAGGTGATGCGGGCCTGCTTGACCGCCGCGTTGATCACCGACAGGCCCGGTGCGGTGAGCACGATGTCGGCGGCGGCGCGGGCTGCGTCGGTGGCATTCGATACCGCGAAGCCGCAGTCGGCCTTCTTGAGCGCGGGCGCGTCGTTGACCCCGTCGCCGGTCATGGCGACGATGTGACCGCCCTTCTGCAAGGTGTCGACGATGCGGTATTTGTCCTCCGGCACCAC
The DNA here is from genome assembly GCF_009800965.1 of Cognatazoarcus halotolerans. Classification (GTDB taxonomy): domain Bacteria; phylum Pseudomonadota; class Gammaproteobacteria; order Burkholderiales; family Rhodocyclaceae; genus Cognatazoarcus; species Cognatazoarcus halotolerans. The sequence goes on from NZ_WUAF01000007.1 coordinate 165,510, forward strand.
CTCGGCAAAGATGTCCACCGCCTCGATCATCTCGATGATCGCCGACTCGTGGGTATGCAGGAATTCGCGCTCGAGCAGGCTGGTGTCGAAGCGCGTACGTACCTCGTCGATCACTTCGCGGGCGAAGCTGCGGCTCTCGGCCAGGCCGGCCGTGCCTTTCAGGCGGTGATGGATGGCGCCGGCCAGTACCTCGATGAGGCCCATGAGCTCGCTGCCGGCCGCGCCGGAAAGCTGCGCGGAGCGGATCGCCTGTTCGCGCAGGCCCAGCAGGTGGCCGATTTCGCGGGCGATGGCGAGGTTGTCGCCGGTGATCATCTTGACCTTCACGCCGTTGGCGTGCATCTCGTCAATGACCGCACGGGAGTCGTCGCGCGGCGGGTCCTGCATCGGGATCAGGCCGATCAGCTCGAGCGGCTGGTCGCCTTCCCTGCGGCCCACCGCCAGCGTGCGGTAGCCGCGGGCGGCGAGCTGGTCGACCGTCTGCGAGAGCGCTTCTGCGGCGGCCTCGTCGAGTGCGGCCATGCCGATGAGGACCTGCGGCGCACCCTTCATCGCGGTGAAGCGCCGGCCGTCGTGTTCGACCACTGCCTCGGTGCGCTTGCCGATCGGGTCGAAAGGCTTGAAGTCGAGCGCGCTGTAGGCGGTCAGGTCGGTGCCCGGCAGGCGTTCGTCCAGGTAGTGGAAGATCGGCAGTTCGATCGGGTCCTGGTTCTCGAGCCGGGAAGCCAGCGCGGCGGTCAGGAAGAGCTCGCGCTCGTCGTGGCCGTCAAGCGCCACCGGCGAGACCACGGTCATCTCGTTGCGGGTCAGCGTGCCAGTCTTGTCGGAGCAGAACACATCCACCCCGGCCAGTTCCTCGATGGCGGTGAGCCGCGAGACGATGGCCTTGTGGCGGGCCAGGTTCACCGCGCCGACCGCCATCGTTACCGATAGTACCGCCGGCAGGGCCACCGGAATCGCCGCCACTGCCAGCACCAGTGCAAAGCGCAGAATCTCCAGCATCGGCTGGTGGCGGAACAGCGCGACCAGCACGATCAGCATCACCAGCAGCACCGTGACGAGGATCAGGAAGCGGCCGATCTGCATCACCATTTCCTGGAAATGGCTGCGGGATTCAAGCTGGGCCTGAGCCACCAGCGCCACCACGCCCGAGAAATCGGTGTTCATGCCGGTGTTCACCACCACCCCAAGCATTTCGCCCTGCTTGACGATGGTGTTGGCGAAGATCACCTCGCCCGCCTTGCGGCTCACCGGCAGTGATTCGCCGGTCAGGGAGGACTGGTCCACCAGCAGGAAATCGCCTTCGATGAGCTGGATGTCGGCCGGCACGATCTCGCCGAGGCGCAGCTTGACGATGTCGCCCGGGACCAGCTCTCGCACCGGCAGGCTCGCAAAGGCGCCGCCGCGGCGTACTCGCGCCGACTTGGCGAGGCCTGCCTGCAGCGCCTTGAGTGCATTGAGCGCGCGGTGCTCCTGGAAGAAATCGAGGAACACGTTGATCAGCAGCATGACGAGGATGATGCCGAAATCGTCCCATTTGCCGACTGCGGCCGAGAGGATCGCGGCGAGTTCGATCATCCACGGGATCGGACCCCAGAAGCGCCGTCCGATGCGGTGCAGCAGGGTTTCCTCTTGGGTCGCGATTTCGTTGGGACCGTAGCGGTCCAGACGCCGGGCGGCCTCTTCGGTCGTCAGGCCCTGCGCGCTCGTCACGTCCAGTTCTTCAAGTGTCTGGGCGGGTGCTTGAGCGCCGTAAGCGTCAGTGCGTTTCATGGTGGTATTCGCCAGTGGCGTCCCGCGGTCGGCGGGTCGGGCCGGGTCGGCGGCCCGGCGCAAGGGTAGATTCGTGCACTGCACCAAAAGTTCCTGCGATCGTGAGTCCGGGATCGATCCGTTGACGCGGCCGCCGCGGGCTCCAAAATGTGAGCCTCGACGATCCGGAGTCCGCCATGCTTCCTGCCCTCACGCTCTTGCTCGTGTTCCAGTTGATTGGCGAGGCCGCAAGACTGGCCCTCGGCCTGCCGGTCCCAGGCCCGGTCATCGGCCTGGCATTGCTGCTCGGCTGGCTGATCCTGCGGGGCGGACCTTCCGCCGACCTGCGCGGCACGACCGGCGGCCTGCTGCAACACCTGTCCCTGCTCTTCGTGCCGGCAGGCACCGGGGTGATGCTGCATGTTGGCAGGATCGGACAGGAGTGGCTGCCGATCGTGGTGTCCCTGGTCGTGAGCACCGTGATCGGCCTTGCGGTCGGCGGCTGGGTCCTGCACACCCTCATGCAGCGCGCCGGGCGGCAGGAGCAGTCGAGATGATATCGCCGCCGCTCACCGAGATCTGGGTCTATCTTTCGGCCACGCCGCTGCTGTGGCTGGCCTTGACGCTGCTGGCCTACCTCGCAGCGTTTGCGCTGCATCGTCGCCTGCATTTCAATCCACTCGCCAACCCGGTGCTGATAGCCGTGGTGTTGCTGGTGTCCACCCTGTATCTCACCGGGACGCCCTACGGACGTTATTTTGACGGCGCGCAGTTCGTGCACTTTCTGCTGGGTCCGGCCACGGTGGCGCTGGCGGTACCGCTCTATGGCCAGCTGGAGCGTCTCAAGAAGATGGCCTTGCCGGTGCTCGCAGCGCTGGTCGCCGGATCGCTTTGCGCGGCGTTGTCGGCCTACCTGATCGCGGGCGCGCTCGGCGCAAGCCTGCCGACGATGCGCTCGCTGGCCCCGAAATCGGTGACGACGCCGATCGCGATGGGCATCGCCGAGCGGCTCGGTGGTCTGCCCTCGCTTGCGGCCGTGCTGGTGATTCTTACCGGGATTCTCGGCGCGGTCTGCGGTTCGGCGCTGATGCGGCTGCTGAAGGTCAGGGACGAAGCGGCCACCGGCTTTGCACTTGGTCTGGCATCGCACGGCATCGGCACCGCCCGCGCCTTTCAGATCGGAGAGACCGCAGGCGCCTTCGCCGCGCTGGCGATGGGACTGAACGGGTTGTTTACCGCTGTGTCCCTGCCCTGGCTGTTGCCCCTGCTCGAACGCTGGCTTGGCCATTGAGCGGTGCCAGCCACATCCACAGGCAGGCGCCGAAGAAGGCCAGCACCAGTGACCACTTGAGTGTGGAGCAGAGCGCGGAGGCGGGCACCACGAAGCCGCCGCCATTGCTGGCACCGGCCAGCAGGTAGAGCTGCGCTGCGTTCTCGAGCATGTCCATGAGGCCCGCCAGCGGCAGGACCAGCGCCCAGAGACGGCGCGGCACGTCAGGAAGGCGCGAGAACAGGCCATTGCGCCGACAGATCGCGATTCCGAGCATGGCGTACAGCAGGATGTGTATCCAGTCCCACGGGAAGTGACTCAGGTAGATTGCGGTGCCGACCGGCCCCCAGGCGTCGACGATCGCCCAGAAGCGTTCCGCACTGAAGGTGAATTGCACCTCGAGGATGTTGGGATGCAGGCCACGGACGATCCAGCCCAAGTTGATCTGCGAAACCAGCGTCGCCAGTCCGAGGATCAAGACCCGCATCGAATACTTTCTGCCCATGCCGCCGCTCCGTGCGATCCATGAAGGATATTGACACTTTCATGTTATGCGCAGTTGCGCATTCGCGCACGCGAAATCTTGCGCCGCGACATTTCCGGCCGGATCGCCCGTGCCGGCCCGACGGTGCTTGTCGCCGGCAAAGGATCGTCGCCGAGTCAGTCCGCGACGCCGATCGCCGCGGCAAGCGTGGTCAGTTCTGCCACGGTGACGCTGGGCGCGATGCCCCAGGGATCGAACACCGCTTGCGGAGAGCGCCGCACCCAAGCGGCCCGCATGCCTGCCGACATTGCGCCGATCACGTCGAACGGATTGCTGGACACCAGCCAGGCGCTTGCGCCCGGCGTCGCCGCACGCCTGAGGAAATGCGCGTAAACACCGGGGTTGGGCTTGAAGGACTTCACTTCGTCGCAACTGACCACGTCGTCGAAGAAACCGCGGATGCCGGCGGTCTCGAGCAGGGTGTCGACCGCATCGGCCGCGCCGTTGGAGAAGGCAAACATGCGGAACCCGGCTGCCCGTGAATTCTCCAGGCCGCGCTTCACATCATCGAAGGCGGGCAAGGTCCGGTAGGCATCGAGCAGCAGCTGCCGCTGTTCGACGTCGAGCGGCAGGCCAAGTGATTCGCAAGTGTATTCGAGCGCGTCGCGGGTACACGTGGCGAAGCTTGCATAGTGCTGCATCAGCCCGCGGCGAAACGAATACTCGAGTTGCTTGTCGCGCCAGTGGCGCGAAAATTCGGCGGCACGTGTGCCGACCATTCCCTGCAGGGCAAGGCTCACGCCATGCGTGTCGATCAGTGTGCCGTAGACGTCGAAGGCCAGTGTTGTCGCCATCCGGGGCCTCGTCGGGGTCGAAGCGAAGCGGTGATCTTGCGCCCCCCGGGCGCCGGCTGCAATCTGGCGGGCGCCGGGGGCGGTGCGCTTGCCCGGCCGCTCAAGCGGTCGCGGGGCGGGCGCACTCCATGTTCAGGTAGCCGTTCGCCCGGCTGCCGCCGCGGCTTGCCACGGTCCAGCCACGTGCTTCGTAGAAGGCGCGGGCGCGCTCGTTATGGATCGAGCACTTGAGGTGGGCCGGTCGTCCGATGTGCGTGCCGGCTGCACTCAACAGTTGTGTGCCGATGCCGCGGTTTTGCCATTCCGGGCTGACGAAGAGGTTGTGTATGAAATCCTCGGGCTGCCATATCGAGACGAAGCCCACCACCTGCCCGTCCGTGTCGGCCACCAGCACGAGCTCGTCCGCGGTGGCGGTGTCGAACTCGGAGATCTTCAGCTCGTCCGGGCTCATCCAGCGAAACGCGCTCCTGCGGGTAGTCAGGAAAATGAGACGGAGCGTGTGCCGGTCAGCCTCCTCTAAGAGGCGGACGCGGCACCGTTCGGCATTGGTTCGCGTGTCCATGCGAACTCCTCGTGGCAAGCGGGCTGCTGGGCCGCGCGATACGAACGATGCTTCATTGCGTCGGGCGTGTGAACAATATTAGATTCCCGCGCATCGATTCGAAACCGGATTGCCGTCCCCGCTCGGGCTGATTGGGGGCGAGTACCGGCGCAGGACCGATGGTAGGATAGCGCGCGCCCGCCACGGCGCCCGGGACCCTTTCCACGAATTCTTCGTTGCACTGCCTGATGTCGCCTGTCCAGTCCGCCCTGCCGTTTCTCGAAATTGAAAGCCTCGGCCAGATATTCACGCCCGAGCCGGTGGTGCGTGCAATGCTCGCGCTCAGGCGGAACCGCGGCCGGCTGCTTGAACCATCCTGCGGTGACGGGGCGTTCATGCGGCACCTGAACGGCGAGGCGGGAGTGGTGGGCATCGAGTTCGATCCGGCGCATTGCCCGGACGGGGCGCTGAACATGGATTTCTTTGCCTACCCGACGAGCCAGCGCTTCGACACGATCATCGGCAACCCGCCTTACGTGCGCTTCCAGGATATTTCTCCCGGGACGCGCGCGTTGCTTGCCGCGGAGCACTTCGATGGGCGCTCCAACCTCTATCTGTTCTTCATCGAGAAATGCCTGCGTCACCTCGCGCCGGGTGGCGAGCTGATCTTCATCACGCCGCGGGACTTCCTCAAGGCGACCTCGGCGGTCAAGCTCAACCGCTTGCTGTGGTCGCAGGGCAGCATTACCGACGCGATCGAACTCGGCGACGCCCGGATTTTCGAGGGTGCATTGCCGAACTGCCTGATCTGGCGCTTTGAGAAGGGCGCCACCGAGCGCAGCATGCGCCATGCGGAACTGGGGCAGGGGCATGACCTCGTTGCCATGCTGGCTGATCCGCCGTGGCAGGAGCGTCGCTTGCTCGAATGCGAAGGCCACCTGATGTTCGCCCGTGGCGATTATCCGCTGCGCCTGTCGCAAGTCGCTTTCGTCAAGGTCGGCGCGGTGTCCGGGGCTGACGAAATCTATGCTGACGCCGAGCACGGGAATCGCGACTTCGTCTGTTCGGCCACGGTGAGAAGTGGGCGGACGCGTCGCATGCTGTGGTGCGAACCGGGCGGACAGCAGGCACCGGCGGCCTTGCTGCCGCACAAGGCCCGGCTGCTCGCGCGTCGCATCCGGCGCTTCGGCGAGGCGGACTGGTGGCAGTGGGGGCGGGGTTATTACCAGTCGCCGTTGCCGCGGGTGTATGTGAACGGCAAGACCCGGGCGGCGGCGCCGTTCTTCATCCATGACTGCCCTCATTACGATGGTGCGGTGCTGGCGGTGTTTCCGCGGCGGCCGGATGTCGACCTCGCTGCCTTTCGCGATGCCCTCAATGCGGTGGATTGGCGCGCCCTCGGTTTCGTTTGCGACGGGCGTTTCCTGTTCACCCAGCGCAGCCTCGAGAATGCGCCGCTGCCGCAGGAGTTCGAGGCCTATCTGCCGGACTGAAAGCTACGGTGGGGGAACCGTAGCGTATCGCACCGGTCTGCCTGCGGTCGGGCGTCTTTTCGAGCCGGTGGCGGCGCTGGTGTAACATTCGCTCCAAAACAAAGGCCTCTTCGAGCGGCATCGCCCAATTCACCGAGAACAGCAATGGTCCCTCATCTCACCACAGCACTTTCCGGCCCGCTCCTCGAGCTGGAGAAGCACTTCCTCGACAACGCCACCGCCATCGAGCACTGGATGCGGGGGCAGTGGCAGGAGCACACTCCGCCCTTCTATGGCTCGACCGATCTGCGCAACAGCGGTTTCAAGCTGGCGCCAGTCGACCTCAACCTCTTTCCGGGCGGTTTCAACAACCTCAACGACGCCTTTCTGCCGCTGTGCATCCAGGCGGCCCAGGCGGCGGTCGAGCGGATCTGCCCGGGGGCGAGTCAGCTGCTGCTGATTCCGGAAAACCATACCCGTAACCAGTTCTATCTGCAGAATGTCGCCAAACTGGTTTCGATCCTGCGTCTCACCGGCCTGAAGATCCGCGTCGGGACCCTGTTGCCCGAGATCACCGAGCCGACCGTGCTGGAGCTGACCAATGGCTCGAAGCTCACGCTCGAGCCGATCCAGCGCAGCGGTGGCCGCCTGGTGATGAAGGATTTCGATCCCTGCGCGGTGCTGCTCAACAACGATCTCTCGGGCGGCATTCCTGCGCTGCTGCAGGGGCTTGACGAACAATGGGTGATCCCGCCGGTCCACGCCGGCTGGCACTCGCGTCGCAAGTCGAATCACGCCGCGGCCTACGACCGGGTGACGCGTGAATTCGCCGACGTCATCGGCATCGATCAGTGGCGCCTCAATCCGGCCTATGACACCTGCACCGGCCTTGATTTCCACGCCCGTGCCGGGGAGCAGGAGCTGGCGGACAAGGTCGCGGCGATGCTCGACAGCATCCGCGCCAAGTACCGGGAATACGGCGTTACCGACGAGCCCTTCGTGGTCGTCAAGGCCGACGCCGGCACTTACGGCATGGGCATCATGATGGTCAAGGACGCTGCCGAGGTGACCGGTCTCAATCGCAAGCAGCGCAACAAGATGAGCGTCATCAAGGAAGGTCTCGAGGTGCATGACGTGATCATCCAGGAGGGCGTGCATACCTTCGAGACGGTCGAGGGCGCGGTAGCCGAGCCGGTCGTGTACATGATGGACCACTATGTCGTCGGCGGTTTTTACCGGGTGCACACCGAGCGAGGCCGTGACGAGAACCTCAATGCGCCGGGCATGCACTTCAAGCCGCTGGCCTTCGAGACCTGCTGCTCGCTGCCCGATTCGGCGCAGGGCCCGGATGCACCGCCCAACCGCTTCTACGCCTACGGCGTGGTCGCCCGGCTGGCGCTGCTGGCGGCTTCGGTCGAGATCGAGGAGACCGCGCCGATCGAACTCGCCGAACTCGCGGCCTGAGCGCAGCATGCAGATCGCTTTCATTCTCGACCCGCTGGACGGACTCAAGGCCTACAAGGATTCGAGTATCGCGATGATGCGCGAGGCTGCACGGCGTGGCCATCGGGTGTGGACCATCCAGCGCGAGGCGCTGGCCTGGCGTGACGGGGCGGTGCTGGCCAGTGCGCTGGCGATCGAGCCATGTGCCGACGATCACGACTGGTACGTGGCGGGCGAGCAGGCGGTGCGACCGTTGACCGATTTCGACGCGGTGCTGATGCGCCAGGACCCGCCCTTCGATTTCGAGTACGTGACCGCGACCTGGTTGCTCGAGCGTGCGGTCCAGGCGGGGGCGCGGGTGTTCAACGATCCGCGCGCGGTCCGTGACCACTCCGAGAAGCTCGCCATCACCGAGTTTCCGGAGTTCACCGCGACAACGCTGGTGAGTCGCGATCCTGATGTGATCCAGGCCTTTGTCGACGAACTGGGCGATACCATCCTCAAGCCGCTCGACGGCATGGGCGGCAGCGGCATCTTCAGGGTTCGTTCGGACGATCCCAACCGCAACGCCATCTGCGAGACACTGACCGATCTTGGCCGGCGCACCATCATGTGCCAGCGTTATCTGCCGCAGATCGCCGAAGGCGACAAGCGCGTGCTGATCATCGGCGGTGAGGTGGTTCCCTACTCGCTGGCCCGAATTCCCAAGGCAGGTGAGACCCGCGGCAACCTGGCGGCGGGCGGCCGGGGTGTCGCGATGGCGTTGACCGCTCGCGAACGCGAAATCGCCGAGGCGCTGGCGCCGACCCTGTGGGCGCGCGGGCTGCTCATCGTGGGACTCGACATGATCGGCGGACATCTTACCGAGATCAATGTCACCAGCCCGACCTGCATGGTCGAGATCACCGCACAGCAAGGTTTCGATGTGCCGGCACTGGTGCTCGAGCGTCTCGAGGCCGGCCTCGCCTGAGCCGTACTGGAAAACGCGGATTGCGGTGTGACGGACTGAACTCCATACTATTACCTTTGTAATAGAAAGTTGCACGATCCGTGCCGGTGCTTGCCGGTCGGGACGGCAGCGGGAGTGCGAAACATCGATGCGCCTGCCGGCCCAAGCCTTGACGAAGATCTGGCGCGCCCTGCCGAGCCTGCTGGCGGGATTGCTTGCGCCCATGCTTCCGGCTGCGGCGAATGCAGCCGGACAATCCGGGGAGCCTCTGCTGGCGGGCATGTCGTTTCCTGCCGGGTTTGCCGCGGTGCTGGCGATTGCGCTGCTGCTTGTCTGGGGGATCGTCGGCCGTCGCAGCGCCTTGGCGCGCGCGCAGAAACTTTCCGCCCGGCTTGACGCGCTCAGTGCCGGCCAGGCGCGGCTGTGTGCCCGGTTTGAAGATGCGAAGCTCCCGGTTCTCATCGTCGATCGTGACTTGCGATGTGTTCTGGCAAGCCGCGGCATGTGTGAACTGCTGGGCTACGGGGATGCGACGCTGGCCGGCCTGACGCTCGGCGACTTGCTGCCGAAGCCGGAACGCGAGGCGCATGCAGCGCGTTTCAGGGCGATGCTGGACGAACCGGGTGGGGACGTCACGACCGCCAGCTTTGCCTTTCTCCGTCGTGACGGCAGTACGCTCGTGCTCGAACTCGAGGTGCTGCCGCTGGCGGACACCTTGCTGATGACCAGCCATGAGAACGACGGCGTGCCGGACGAAGTGGCGCATCAGCTGGCGCTCAGCGAAGCGCGCTACCGCGGCCTGTTCGATGGTGCGGGTACCGCCATGCTGCTGATCGGTCCGGACCGCCGCGTGCAGCGCGCAAACGCCACTGCGGCGGCGATGCTTGGCGCGGAGGCGTGGCAGCTCGAGGGCGTGTTGTTCGAACGATTCATCGCCGAGGAGGATCGGGCGCGCCTTGTCGATTATCATCGCCGCCGCCGCGACCCGGCAGCCGAGCAACCCCCTCGGCAGTTCGAACTGCGCTTGCTGCCAGCCGATGGCGTCCCGCGCTGCGGGCTGGCCAGCGTGGTGATGCTGCCGGATCAGGGCGTGGCGGTCCTCTCGGTGATCGACATCACCGAGCGCAAGGCCGCCGAAGAGGGCATGCGGCTCGCCGCGGCGGTTTACGAGAGCACTGCGGAAGGCGTGCTGATCACCGATCCAGCGCGACGAATCGTCGCCGTCAATCGCGCCTTCTCGCGTATTACCGGATACGCGCCGGAGGAGGTGCTCGGCCGCCAGCCTTCGCTGCTGCGCTCGGGACGCCACGAAGATGATTTCTATCAGAACATGTGGGTGTCGATCGAGGAAGAAGGGTTCTGGCAGGGCGAAATCTGGAACCGCCGCAAGAGCGGCGAGGTGTACCCGGAATGGCTGACGGTCAGCCGTGTCATGAACGACGTCGGCGAGATCCAGAACTTCGTTGGCGTGTTCTCCGACATCACCCAGCTCAAGCACTCCGAAGCCCGGCTCCATCACCTTGCCCACTACGATGCGCTGACCGGTTTGCCCAACCGGGTCCTGCTTTACAACCGGCTCGAACACGCGATTTCCCTTGCGGATCGACACGGCAACAGGGTTGCGGTGCTGTTCCTCGATGTCGATCGCTTCAAGAACGTGAACGATAGTCTTGGCCATCCCGCCGGTGATGCCTTGCTGATAACGCTGGCGCGTCGCCTGAGCAGCAGGGTGCGGAAGGACGACACGCTGGCGCGTGTCGGCGGCGACGAGTTCGTGGTGGTGATGGAGGAGCTTGACCGCCCCGAGCAGGCGGCGGAACTCGCCCAGGACATGATCGAACTGGTCAGCCAGCCACTGAAGCTGGAGGGCGGCGAGGAAGTCTATATCGGCGCCAGCATCGGCATCAGTCTTTATCCCGACAATGCCCAGGACAGTCACGGCCTCATCCGCAATGCCGATGCCGCGATGTACCAGTCCAAGGAGAGTGGCCGCAACACCTTTCGCTACTACAGCGAAGAGCTGACCCGCCTTGCGCGCGACCGGCTCGAACTTGAGGCGCGGCTGCGTCGCGGGCTTGAACGCAATGAGCTCGAGGTCTATTACCAGCCGCAGGTGAAGGCGGGCGATGGTGCGCTGTGCGGGGTCGAGGCGCTGGTGAGGTGGCGATCGGGTGGCGAGCTGATCGGTCCCGAGCGTTTCATTCCGCTGGCGGAAGACACCGGTCTGGTGGTGCCGCTCGGTGAATGGGTCCTGGCCGAGGCGTGCCGTCAGTTGAGTCGCTGGCGGCGCCACGGGCTGACCGGCTTCAACGTGTCGGTCAATCTGTCTCCGCGACAGTTCCGCCAGCGCGATCTGGTCGAAAAGCTGCAAGCGATGCTTGTGGAGAATGCGCTCGACGGCTCCCTCCTGGAGCTCGAGATTACCGAAGGTGCGATCACCGAGTCCCCGGAGGAGGCGGTGCTGTGCATGCAGGCCCTGAAGCGCCTCGGCGTGCGCCTGTCGATCGATGATTTCGGCACTGGATATTCGTCCCTCGCGTATCTCAAGCGCTTCCCGATCGACAAGCTCAAGATCGACCAGAGTTTCGTCAATGGACTGGGGCGACCCGGGGACGATCGCGAGATCGCCAGCGCGATCATCGCGATGGGCCGGAATCTCGGGCTCACGGTGCTTGCCGAAGGCGTGGAGACGCCCGATCAACGGGATTTCCTGGTCGATTCGGGGTGCGACTGCTTTCAGGGCTTCCTGTACGCGGAGGCGATGCCGGTGGCCGACTTCGAGCGCTGGCTTGGCGATGCGCGCCCGCGGAGCAAGCCGGGTTAAACTTGCGCCCCATGTTCCGCTTACAGTCAGTCGGCCGCACCTGGCCATGCTTCGTCCTGGTCCTCGCGCTGCTCCTCTCGGCCTGCAGCCGCGAACAGGTCTTCAAGCAGGAGTCGTTCGTTTTCGGAACGCGCGTCGAAGTGGCCGTGTATGGCAGCGACGAGGCGCTTGCCGGCAAGGCCATGGGTGCCGTCCTGCGAGAGTTCGACCGCCTGCATCGCGCCTACCATGCGTGGGAGCCGTCCGAGCTGACCGCCCTCAACGAAGCCATCGCCGCCGGTGGCCAGGAGATTCCGGTGTCGCACGAGCTGGCAACGCTGCTTGCCGGCGCGCGCGACATTTCGGTTCGTGGCGATGGCCTCTTCGAACCCGCGCTGGGACGGCTGATTGCGCTGTGGGGTTTCCACTCCGACGAGTTCAAGCCAGTTCTTCCGGACCCCGCCGCGGTGGCGCGCATTCTTGCGCAGCATCCGCGCATTGCCGATCTGAGCATCGACAAGGACCGGGTGAGCAGCCGCAACCGGGCGGTCGAGCTCGATCTCGGCGGCTATGCGAAAGGCTATGCGCTCGACCGTGCCGCAGCAATCCTGCGTGCCGAGGGCGTTGCCAACGCGCTCATCAACATCGGCGGCAACGTGATGGCGCTCGGACGCAAGGGCGACCAGCCCTGGCGGGTCGGAATCCAGCACCCACGCGAGCCGGCCCCGCTCGCGTCGATGCCGCTCTATGACGGTGAGGCGATTGGCACTTCGGGCGACTACCAGCGCTATTTCGAGGTCGGCGGAAAGCGTTATTCGCATCTGCTCGATCCTCGCAGTGGTGCGCCGGCGGACGCGACGCGTTCGATGACCATACTGGTGACGCCGCGCGACGGCGCCGGCACCCTGTCCGACGCCGCCAGCAAGCCGGCCTTCATCGCTGGCGACGACTGGCGTGACATGACGAAACGCTACGGCATCGAGCATGCCCTGAGGGTCGCCGCCGACGGGCGCATCGAGGTCACCCGCGAGCTCAATGCCCGCCTGGAGTATTACGGCGGGATCAAGCCGGATGCCGTCGTGCCCTGAATTGCATTGGCGGCCATTGTGTTGGCGTTGATGCAAGTGTGGTATTAATGCAACGCAACATCGGCAGGGCGGTGACAGGCGCCCTCGGCGTCGGCGACACTGTGCCTCCATGTCCGGCGGGTAGCGCCGACCCAAGAGAACGACAGTAACTTGAGCACCCCAGCCCCAACCAGCGGCATGTCGCGCTGGCGTTTCGTCCTGACCCTTCTGGCGGTCCTCCTCGTCATGGCGATTGCCGTCCTTGTGGCGATGGTCGTCGAGGAGATGCGCAGCTCGCGTCTGCAGGCGCACTATCTCAGCCGGCTGGCCGCCGAGCTGCACTACGATGTGCGACCGGGTATCAGCGCGCACATCCGTTTTCCAGGTGAAGGGCCGTACGACCTCCGGCTCGGCTACAGTCGCTTGCCGGCCTTCATCGAGCGCGCCACCGCGCGTGGCTATACGGTGAGCGCCCAGGCGAACATTTCCCCTCGCATGGAGCAGATTGCCGATCGCGGCCTGTTCCTGCCCTACCCCGAGAAGACGCAGGCCGGGCTCAGTCTGGCCGGGTGCGGCGGCGTGCCGATCTACAGTGTGGCGTTTCCGGAGCGGGTTTTCGCATCCTTCGATGAGGTGCCGTGGCTGATGAGCGAAAGCCTGCTCTTCATCGAGAACCGCGAACTGTTCGACGAGCGTCATCCCGAACACAATCCGGCGATCGAATGGGACCGCTTCGGCAAGGCGGTGGTCGATCGTGCCTGGCAGATGATCGATCCCGACCATGATGGTGGCGGTGGCAGCACGCTGGCGACCCAGATCGAGAAATACCGCCACTCGCCGGAAGGCCGCACGACCTCGGGCAGCGAGAAGCTGCGGCAGATGGCTTCTGCCTCGATCCGCGCCTACATGGGCGGCGAGGATACCCGCCCGGAGCGCCGGCGCATCGTGCTCGAATACCTCAATACGGTGCCGTTGTCGGCGCGCGCCGGTTTCGGCGAGGTGAACGGCATGGGCGATGGACTATGGGCCTGGTACGGGCGCGACCTCACCGAAGTGAGCCGCCTGCTGGCCGACCCCGAAGCCGGCCGCATCGGCGCCGGTGCGCCCGCGACGGACCAGCTCGCCGCGCGTGCGCTGGCCTACAAGCAGATGCTGTCGCTGATGATCGCGCAGCGGCGCCCTTCCTATTATCTCGGCGGCAGCGAGACCGCCCTCGAGAACCTCACCGATCGCCACCTGCGCCTGCTTGGCGAACTCGGTGTCATTTCACCCAAGCTGCGCGACGCGGCGCTCGAGGTGAAACTCGCCTTCCGGCGCGACAATCCTGCGCCCCGGCCGGTCTCCTTCGTCACCCGCAAGGCTGCCACTGCGCTTCGCACCAGCATCGCAGGGCTGCTCGGCGTGCCGCGGCTCTATGACCTCGACCGGATCGACCTGGCGGCGGTGAGCACGCTCAACGCGCCGGTACAAAGCGCGGTCACGGATGCCTTGCTGGCGATCGGCGATCCCGACGTGGCCCGCAAATCGGGATTGGTCGAGCATCGGCTGTTCGCGCCCGGTGACGATCCCGCGAAGGTGTTGTTCAGCTTCACCCTGTTCGAGCGGGTCGGCGACGCCAACCTGCTGAGAATCCAGACCGACAACCTCGATGCACCGTTCGACATCAACGGCGGCGCGCGCCTCGACCTGGGCTCCACCGCCAAGCTGCGCACCCTGATCAGCTACCTCGAGGTCATCGCCAAGGTGCATGAGCGCTATGCCGATGCCGACCGCGAAACCCTGCGAGCGGCGCTCGACGAGCGTCGCGGGCCACTGGCCAGCTGGACCATCGAATATCTGCTCGGCGCCAAGGACAAGTCGCTGGCAGCGATCATGGCCGCGGCCATGGAGCGCCACTATTCCGCCAATCCGGGGGAAACCTTCTTCACCGGGGGCGGGCAGCATCGTTTCGGCAACTTCGACCATCGCGAGGACGGCAGTGCGCCGACGGTCAAGGACGCACTGCGCAACTCGACCAACCTGGTGTTCATCCGCATCATGCGCGACGTGGTGCGCCACTACATGTTCGAGACACCCGGCTCGAGTGCGCTGGTGCTCGAGGACAGCGAGGACCCGCGCCGCAAGGAATACCTCGAGCGCTTCGCCGATCGGGAAGGGCGGCTGTTTACCAATCGCTTCTACGCCAAATATCGCGGCAAGAAACCCGAAGAGGTCGAAGCCATCCTGCTGCAGGGCGTGCGTCCGCTGTCGCGACGACTTGCGACGGTATATCGCAGCATCCATCCGGACGCATCCTTCGAGCGCTTCGCGAGCTTCATGCGTGCCCGCATGGAGGGCGACGATCCGTCCGAGGAGAGCCTGCGCCGGCTCTTCGATGCCTACTCCATCGAGCAGTTCAATCTCGCTGACCGGGGTTACATCGCCGGCATCCATCCGCTCGAGTTGTGGCTGGCGACCTATCTGATCGCCCACCCGGAAGCGGATTACCGCAGCATGCTCGATGCCGGCGCCGATGCGCGCCAGTCGGTGTATGGCTGGCTGTTCCGCACCCGTCACAAGAATGCGCAGGACATCCGCATCCGCAGCCTGCTGGAGGTCGAGGCCTTTCTCGAAATCCACCGCAGATGGCAGCGTCTCGGTTATCCGTTCGATGCCCTGACCCCGTCGTACGCCACCGCGATCGGCAGCTCCGGCGACCGCCCGAGCGCGCTCGCCGAGCTGATCGGTATCATCCAGAACAAGGGCGTACGCCTGCCGGTGATGCGTCTGCAGAGCCTGGATTTCGCCAGTGGCACGCCGTTCGAGACCCGTCTGGTGCAATCGCCCGGCAAGGCGGAGCGGGTACTACCCGAGGAACTCACCGCGGTGGTGCGCGATGCGCTCGTCGGGGTGGCGAAGAACGGTACCGCCAAGCGCATCTGGGGCAGCTTCGCTTCGGCCGAGGGCGTGCCGCTCGATATCGGCGGCAAGACCGGCACCGGTGACCACCGTTTCGAGGTCTATGGCCGCGGCGGCCGGCTCGTGTCGTCGCGCGTGATCAGCCGTTCCGCGACTTTCGTGTTCCTGCTCGGCGATCGCTTCTTCGGGGTTATCACCGCGCATGTGCGTGAGCCGTATGCCGAAAAATATGGTTTCACCAGCGCCTTGTCCGTGCAGGTGCTGAAGAACCTCGCGCCGGTACTGCAGCCACTGCTCACCGCTACGGCCGATGCGGCCTGCTTCGCGACGCCGACCCCCGCCGTGGTGCCTTCGGTGGCGCCACCGGTATCTGCCGGAGGGGCGGCGGAGCCGATCGAGGGGACGCCGAACGACATCACACCACCGGCGCAGGACGAGGACCGGGACGCGGCGCCTGCCGCGCCGCGCTGATCTGCTCCGGCCGGTCTGGCCGCCCGCGGGTTTGACATTTGCCGGTGTGCGCGCTAATTTTCGTCCCCTAAGCGCCGATTTGAGAATCAGCTTGCGGGCGCTCAACAAATTCGGCTAAAGCGAGGGCAACCCGGTCCGAGCGCATAGCCGACCGGGTTTTCCGTTTCTTGGGTCGCTGCGCAGGCCGGCCTCTTTCGCGATGGATTCGAAATGAAGCAATCCTCTTCGGTGGGCGTCGTCACCCCGCAGCGCGCGCGCTTCGAGGCGCCGCTGGAACTGCGCAGCGGCGGCGTCCTGCCTGGCTTCGAGCTGGTGTATGAAACCTACGGCACGCTGAACGCGGCGCGCAGCAATGCGGTGCTGGTTTGCCACGCCCTGTCCGGGTCCCACCATGTCGCGGGGGTGTATGCCGATCAACCCGGCAACATCGGCTGGTGGGACAACCTGATCGGCCCGGGCCGCCCGCTCGACACCGACAAGTTCTTCGTCATCGGGGTGAATAACCTGGGAGGCTGCTACGGCAGCACCGGGCCGGCTTCGATCAACGCCGCCACCGGCAAGCCCTGGGGCGCGGATTTCCCTTTCGTGACGGTCGAAGACTGGGTCGATACCCAGGCGCTGCTGGCCGACATGCTCGGCATCGAGCGCTTCGCCGCGGTGGTGGGCGGAAGTCTTGGCGGCATGCAGGCCTTGTCGTGGGCACTGCAGTACCCGGACCGCATCGGCCACGCGCTGGTGATCGCATCGGCGCCCAAGCTCACCGCTCAGAACATCGCCTTCAACGAAGTCGCGCGCCAGGCCATCCTCAAGGACCCGGAGTTCCATGGTGGCAATTACTACGAACACGGCGTGGTGCCGACCCGCGGCCTCGCGCTGGCGCGCATGGTCGGCCACATCACCTATCTCTCGGACGATGCGATGGCCGAGAAATTCGGCCGACAGCTGCGTCACGGCAAGCCGGTTTACAGCTATGACGTGGAGTTCGAGATCGAGTCCTACCTGCGCTACCAGGGTGACAAGTTCGCCGGATTCTTCGACGCCAATACCTATCTGCTGACCACCAAGACGCTGGACTATTTCGATCCCGCCTTCGCTCACGGTGGTGACCTCACCCGGGCCTTGTCGGCGGCCACCGCGGAGTTCCTGGTGGTTTCCTTCACCACCGACTGGCGTTTCTCGCCGCAGCGCTCCAAGGAAATCGTGAATGCGCTGCTGCACAGTGACAAGCGGGTGAGCTACGCCGAGATCGATTCGGTCGCGGGCCACGACGCCTTCCTGCTCGACGAACCCCTCTATCACGGGGTGCTTTCCGCCTACCTCGCCAACATCCGGGTGTGACCATGAGCTATCAACGTTACGACTATGAAGTGATCGCCTCCTGGATCCAGCCCGGCGAGCGGGTGCTCGACCTGGGCTGCGGTGACGGTGGCCTGCTCAAGTATCTGCAGGACGTGCGTCAGGTGCGCGGCTACGGCGTAGAGAAGGAAACCGAAAAGGTGATGGCGGCGATCGGCAACGGCATCAACGTGCTGCAGCTCGATCTGGAGCAGGGGCTTGCCGGCATCGAGGACGATTCCTTCGACCACGTCATCATGAGTCTCTCGCTGCAGGCCATGCACAACACCCAGCGCATTCTCGCGGAGATGCTGAGGGTCGGCCATGAGGCCGTGGTGAGCTTTCCGAACTTCGGTTACTGGCGTCACCGCCAGTCCATCCTGAACGGCCGCATGCCGGTCTCGGAGAGCCTGCCGCACCAGTGGTTCAACACCCCCAACGTGCGCTTCTTCACCATTGCCGACTTCGAGGCGCTGTGCGAGCAGGAGGGCATCGTCATCCACGAGCAGCTGGCGCTGGACGACGGCAAGGTCATCCTTGAGGAGCCCAATTTCATGGCGAGCATGGCGGCCTACCGGTTGGGGCGCGGCTAACCGCGGAGAAGGGCTGGCGGTTGCAGAGCGAGCCGACCGAATCGGGGCCGATGCGGGAGCCGAGCGTGGGGAAGGGGGCGACCGTGTTTCCCGGCCATCGTTCGGTACTTCGCATCGCCCTGCCTGTGATGCTCTCCAACGTGTCGACGCCGCTGATCGGCGTGGTCGACACCGCGATCGTCGGGCGCATTCCCGATCCGGTCTACATCGGCGCAGTGGCGCTCGGCGCGCTGGTGTTCACGTTCGTCTTCTGGGCCTTCGGCTTCCTGCGCATGGGCACCACCGGGCTGACTGCCCAGGCGCTTGGCGCCGGCGACGGCGAGGAGCTGGCGGCGGGGTTGGGGCGGGCCTTGCTGATTGCGGCGGTGGTCGGTGGCGTGCTGATCGCCTTGCAGTGGCCGATACGGGAGATGGCTTTCGGGCTGATCGAGGGCAGCGAGCGGGTCGAAGCGCTGGCACGCCGCTATTTCGACATCCGCATCTGGGCTGCCCCGGCCACGCTTGCCAATTATGCGTTGCTGGGCTGGTTCATCGGCCTGGGGCGCACCGATATCGGGCTGGTGCTGCAACTGGTGCTCAACATCGCCAACATTGCACTGGATGCGTGGTTTGTGCTGGGCCTTGGGCTGGACGTGCGTGGCGTGGCGATGGGCACGCTCTTTGCGGAGTATTTTGCGGCGTTGGTCGGCCTCGCCATGGCGATCCGCCACTTCCGGCTCCATGGCGTGCAAATGCGCCTCGCCCGGCTGCTTCTGGCGGATCGGTTGCGGCGCACGCTGGCAGTCAACCGCGACATCATGATCCGCTCGCTGGCCTTGATCGTCGTTTTCGTGTGGTTCATGGCCGAGGGCGCACGGCGTGGCGATGTGACGCTTGCCGCCAACGCGGTGCTGATGCAGTTCGTGTCGATGAGCGCCTATTTTCTCGATGGTCTCGCCTTTGCCGCCGAGGCGATGGTGGGGCGGGCGCTCGGTGCGCGCGATCGCGCAGCGCTGACGGCCTCAGCCCGTCTTACGACGATCTGGGCCGCGGCGGTGGCATGCCTGGTCAGTGCGACGTATTTCGTGCTTGGCCCATGGATCATTGACCTGCTGACCGCCGATCCGGCCACCCGGGAGGCGGCGCGGGCCTATCTGCCGTGGGCCGCGCTTGCTCCCCTGGCGGGGGTGTGGGCCTTTCAGCTCGACGGTATCTTCATCGGTGCAACCCGCAGCGTCGAGATGCGCAAGGCCATGCTGGTCTCGCTACTCGTCTTCATTGTTGCCTGGTGGTTGCTGCGTCCATGGGGCAATCACGGCCTGTGGGCGGCGCTTTATGTCAACTATCTGGCGCGTACGCTGGCGCTCGGCCGCTATTATCCGGCGCTGGTGCGCAGCGCGTGAGCCATATTCGGGCCGCGCGTCGAGGCTGCCCGAGATGCATCCGGGGCAGCCTCGACGGTCCGTGGACAAGTTTCAGCCGACCACGAAACCGGCGACATCGACCTTGATCACCGGCCGCTCCAGGGCCGCCGCCGTCATTACCGCAAAGCGGCGCGCCCAGTCACTCTCGTCGCGAAAATGCTGCTCGCCGCCGTACTTGGCGACGTTGAGGATCATGTCCAGCACCAGCACCTTGCCCATCGGGTTGGAGGGGGTGCATTCCAGATCCTCGAATTCCTTGGCCAGCCATTCGCGGGCCTGATTCTTGCCGATTCCCTCGGTATCGTGGGCGGAGAGATTGAATTCGTATTCCCGTTCGCCGCCGAACGAGACGATGATGTGGTGGCTCATGAAGGGTGTCCCTCCTCGTCTGAATTTTCTGGTAGCGGCATTCTTGTTGCTCGTCCCCGATGACGCAAGGAAAGTATCGAATTGTGTTTACCGGCGATGAATTGCCTGTCCGCATCGGTCCTGGACGCATCGCCGACCCAGATCCGCGATAATGGTTGCCCCTGCTCTTCCGGCTGTCCTTTCCGTGCCCCAGATGTTTGCGCCCGCCTGGCTGCTCGCCTTGCTCAACCGCCGGATGCTGGTGTGCATCTTCACCGGTTTCGCCTCGGGTTTGCCGCTCTACCTGCTCCTCAACCTGGTGCCGGCCTGGCTCAAGACCGAAGGCCTGAGCCTGAAGGCGATCGGTGCCTTTGCACTGATCCAGTTTCCCTACACCTGGAAGTTCCTGTGGGCACCGCTGCTGGATCGCTTCGGCATCCTGCCGTTGATGGGGCGCCGGCGCAGCTGGATGCTGGTGACGCAGCTCGGCCTGCTGGCGGCGATCGCCTGGCTGGGGCGCCTGTCACCGGCCGAGCACTTGCCTACGGTGGTCGCGCTAACCGCGGCCATTGCCTTGCTCTCCGCGACGCTTGACATTGCCCTCGACGCATTCCGCCGCGAGCTGCTGCCCGATGCGGAGCTGGGCCTCGGCAATGCGATTCATGTCAATGCCTACCGCATCGCCGGGCTGGTGCCGGGTTCGCTGTCGCTGATCCTCGCCGATCATCTGCCGTGGCAACAGGTGTTCCTGATCACCGCCCTGTTCATGGTGCCGGGGGTGGTGATGACGATGATGGTGAAGGAGCCGCTGGTGGCAACCGGCACGCCGCGGACGCTGCGTGCCGCGGTGATCGAGCCCTTCCGGGAATTCTTCGGCCGCCACGGCGTGAAGTCGGCGCTGCTGGTGCTGGCCTTCATCTTCTTCTACAAGCTCGGCGATTCGCTGTGCACCGCGCTGGCCACGCCCTTCTACCTCGACATGGGCTACAGCAAGACCGAGATCGGCATCATCGCCAAGAACGCCGGACTCTGGCCGATGGTCATCGGCGGCATCGTCGGCGGCATCTGGATGGTCAAGCTGGGCATCAACCGGGCCTTGTGGCTGTTCGGCGTGGTGCAGCTGGTGACCATCCTCGGTTTCGTGTGGCTGTCCTGGCTGGGGCCGGCGCCCTCCGACGCCGGCCGGCTGGCGGTGCTGGCCACGGTGATCGCCGGCGAGGCAATCGGCGCCGGCCTCGGTACCACCGCCTTTGTCGCTTACATGGCGCGCACCACCCATCCCGCCTACACTGCGACCCAACTCGCCCTGTTCACCAGCCTGATGGCGGTGCCGCGCACCTTCATCAACGCTTCGGCGGGCTGGCTGGTCGAGTCGCTGGGCTGGAACCACTTCTTCTGGCTATGTTTCGTAATGGCGTTTCCCGGGATGCTGCTGCTGCTCAAGGCCGCGCCCTGGAATGCCTCGCCCGAGCCCATTGCCCAACCCGCAAGTCCATGACGCCGATGAAACCCGATCCACTTCTTGCAGATGCGCTCGTCGAGGCCGCCCGTAACTTGAATGCAGCCGTCGATTCGATGCGCTTTGCCGCGCCGGTGAGCCATGTCTATAACCCGCTCGACTATGCCTGGGCGCCCAACGAGCTTTACCTTCGGCGTTACGGCGCGAGCCGCAAGCGGGTGATCTTCGTCGGCATGAACCCGGGCCCCTTCGGCATGGTGCAGACCGGTGTGCCGTTCGGCGAAATCGACACGGTGCGCGACTGGCTGGGCCTCGAGGCGGAGGTAGGCCGGCCTGTCACGGAAAATCCGAAACGGCCGATCGAGGGCTTCGACTGCACCCGCTCCGAAGTCAGCGGGCGACGCCTGTGGGGCTTGTTTCGCGAGCGCTTCGGCAGCCCGGAGGCTTTCTTCGCGGAGCATTACGTCGCCAACTACTGCCCGCTGGCGTTCTTCGACGGTGGCCGCAACCTGACCCCCGACAAACTGCCGGTGGCCGAATCCGCACCGCTCGAAGCCGCCTGCGACGCTCATCTGCGCCGCGTGGTCGAGCTGCTCGAACCGGAGTGGGTGATCGGTGTCGGCGTATGGGCCGAGGGCCGCGCACGTGCCGCACTTGCCGGCACGCCGGTGCAGTTCGGCCGCGTGCTACACCCGAGCCCGGCCAGCCCGGCCGCGAACCGCGGCTGGAGTCCGGCGGCGACGAAGCAGCTGCTGGAACAGGGCGTGTGGGCGGCCTGAACTGACCTGGAGCATGACCAAAGCCGGCTATCGCACGGCCCGCCGTTGACTATGGCTGCACGTATTTTGGCGAGCGCGGGCCGTAGAGAATGCCGTTGGGCATCCCGGCACTCAGCAGTCGGGTCGTTGCGACGCCGGCGACGACGTGGCCCTGATCGGTAATCGAGGCCATGATCTGGTTGACGACGGCTTTTACCAGCAGCCCGACCAGGCCGCCGCTGTTGTTGCCGCCTTCGTCGCTGGCCGCACTCGCCGTGCCAGCCCACAGCAGCGCGCCGGTCTTCAGGTCGATGAGCCTGGCGTTTGCGGACACGAAGGTCTGGCTGGCAATGATCGCGTAGGTGGTGCCGTACTTCGTGACGTCGATGTACAGCCCCGCGTCTGCGCCGAAGATTTCCCGCAGTCTGGCCGGCGCCACCGCGTGAATGTCACTGGGTGTGGTCAGGCCGTTTTCGCGAAAGGTCTGCTCCACCAGGGCCACCGGCAGGACGTAGTAGCCCGATTCGGCCAGCGGCATGGTGGCATGGGACATGACGCTGATTCCGGCATTCACGTCCGGAGACTCGTTGAGCGGCGGCAGGACCAGGATCGAGCGTGGGTTGCTCTGGCGCAGGGCCGTGTAATCGTAGGGCTGGGTGGTGGCGCACCCGGTTGCGAGCGCCGCCATGGCAAGCAGCGCGGCCACGCGCGGGGTCGTTGTTCGGGGCACGATATCGGTTCCGCTCATTTCTTGAAGTTGCGCATCAGGAAATCCATGTACGTTGCCGACTCGGGAAAGAGTGTCTTCTCCGTCTCGAACTCCTGGCGGACCTGGTCTTCCTTGCCGATCTCGGCGTACAGCAAACCGAGATGGGCGTGATAGCCGGGTGGCAAGGCGAGGCCTTTGGAGCGGGCCTTCTGGACGTCCTCTTCGAGTGCGCCGATCTGCTCTTCGGGCGTGGTTTCGCCCTTCAGGCGCTGGTATACCTGCGGCTGGTAGCTGCCCCAGTAGTAGAGAGGTTGCGACCCCGATGCGCAGCCGCCGAGGATGAAGCCGGCGATGCAGGTGATGCCCAGCGCGCGGCCGGCGATTCGGTATGGCATGTTGCTGCGTCCCGGAGATCAGCGAGCCGGACGCCAGGCGCCGGAATCGATGCCCGCGACGAGCTTGTTGATCGCTTCACGGATCGCCAGGTCGAGGACCTTGCCGTTGAGGGTCGAATCGTAGCTGGCGGTGCCGCCGAATCCGATGATTTCGCGGTTCGAGAGGGCATATTCGCCAGCGCCCTGCGACGAGAACACGACTTCCGAGGTTTCCACATTCACGATATTCAGGCTGACTTTCGCATAGGCGACCTGCGTCTTGCCGCGACCGAGAATGCCGAACAGTTGATGGTCGCCGGTGACCTTGCGGCCGAACTCGGTGACGTCGCCGGTCACTACGTAGTCTGCCACCTTGAGCTGCTGTGTCTTCCTGGCCAGTCCGGCCTCCTGGCCGAGCTCCTGCATATTGTCGCGATCGAGCACGCTGAAGCGGCCCGATTGCTGGAGGTGGGTAATGAGGATGGTCTTGGCCTGGCCGCCGAGCCGGTCGACGCCGTCGCTGAACAAGCCGCGCATGTAGCTCGAGCGGTTGTCGAACTTGCCCACCGCAATCGGGCTGCGGACGCCCTTGTAGGGCGTGCTCGCGGTCGCGACCTGGGCGACCTCGAGGCTGCGGGAGGTTTCGGTGGCGCATCCGGCGAGCAGGGCCGTGGCGGAAAGAAGCGCGAGCGTGAAGTGCCTGGAGGACATGATGGGGGCCCGATCTGATCAGTGGGAAGGAGGCGGGAGAGTATCACCATGTCCTAGCGGGTGGGTGCCCACTCGAGCACGGAATCGCATGTTTGGCTGGATCGAGATGGAAGGGCTGGCCCCGCGGGTGGGGCAATGCCGCGCCGTCCCGCGATTGCTGGCGTGCCGAGGCGGGGCCGGGCATGGCGCCTCAGCCGACCGGCAGGTAAAGCGTTTCCTTCAGCTCCTCCATCACCACATAGCTGCGCGACTCCGCCGCAGAGGGCAGCTTGAGCAGGATGTTGCCGAGCAGGCGCCGATATTCGCTCATCTCGCTCAGTCGGGCCTTGACCAGGTAGTCGAAGTCGCCCGAAACCAGGTGGCACTCCATCACCTCGGGGACGAACATCATCTCCTTCTTCACCCGCTCGAAGACCTCCCCGCTCTTCGCCGAGAGCTTGATCTCGACGAACACCAGCAGGTTGAGGCCGAGGGCCTGCGGATTGATGCGGGCGTGGTAGCCGGTGATGACCTCCTCGCGCTCCAGGCGCTTGACCCGTTCGGTGACCGGGGTGGTGGACAGGCCCACTTTCGCGGCCAGGTCGGTCATCGTGATACGTCCATCCTTCTGCAGGATATCGAGGATTTTCCGGTCGGTCTTGTCGAGGTCGCGCATTTCACCAGGCTCCGTGGCTTTTGAGCGTTCAAAAGGTGAATTGCATGGTACCACCCCGATAGTTAAGTGAAATTCACTGCATGAGGCTCTCTAAACTTTGCATATTCAACGGAGTGCAGGAGATCGGTAGGCGATCATCCCAAAGAGCTCCGGCAATGCCCCAGGAGAGTCCCTCATGCACGTCGTCGTTCTCGGAAGCGGTGTCATCGGCACCACTACTGCCTACTTTCTCGCCCGCGCAGGTGCTCGCGTGACTGTCATAGACCGTCAGAACGGCCCGGCGCTGGAAACCAGCTATGCGAATGCCGGTCAGGTCTCGCCCGGCTATTCCACTCCGTGGGCAGCTCCGGGCATTCCGCTGAAGGCGCTCAAGTGGCTGTTCCAGCGTCATGCGCCGCTCGCCATCCGCGCTGACGGCAGCCTGTTCCAGCTCAAGTGGATGGCCGAAATGCTGAAGAACTGCTCGGCCGACCGTTACGCGGTTAACAAGGAGCGCATGATGCGCCTGTCCGAATACAGCCGCGACGTGCTGCGCGAATTGCGCGCCGACACCGGGCTGCATTACGAAGAGCGCAAGGGCGGCACGCTGCAGCTGTTCCGTACCGAGGCTCAGATGGAGGCGGCGCAGCGCGACATCGCCGTGCTTCGTGAGTGCGGTGTTCCGTTCGAGCTGCTGGAGCGCGACGCCCTTGCCGGCGCCGAGCCCGCGCTGGCGCGTGTGAAGGACAAGCTGGCCGGCGGACTGCGTTTGCCCAACGACGAGACCGGTGACTGTCACCTGTTTACCCGCAGACTTGCCGAGATGGCTGCCAGTCTTGGCGTGGAATTCCGCTACGGGGTGTCGATCGATGAGGTTATTTCCGGCGGCGGTGCGGTGATCGGCGTGCGCTGCGGCGATGAGGTCATTGGTGGCGACCGCTTCGTGCTTGCGTTGGGCAGCTATTCGCGCAAGCTCGCGGCAGGCCTTGGCCTCGACCTGCCGGTGTATCCGGTAAAGGGCTACTCGCTCACGGTGCCGCTCGGCAATGCCGACCTGGCGCCGGTATCGACCGTGCTCGACGAGACTTACAAGGTCGCTGTGACCCGCTTCGACGACCGGATCCGGGTCGGTGGCATGGCCGAGCTCGGCGGCTTCGACCTGCGCCTCAACCCGCATCGGCGCGAAACCCTGGAGCTCGTGGTGAATGATCTCTTCCCCGGCGGCGGCGATGTTGCGAAGGCGGAGTTCTGGACCGGCCTGCGGCCGATGACGCCGGACAGCACGCCGATCGTCGGGTCCACCAGCTTCCCCAACCTGTATCTGTCGACCGGCCACGGCACGCTCGGCTGGACCATGGCCTGCGGCTCCGGCAAGCTCATGGCGGATTTGGTGACCGGTCGCAATCCGGCGATCCGTTGTGATGATCTGGCGCTCGCGCGTTATGGCAAAGTAGCGTCTTCGGGCCGCGCATCGCGTCCCGGCTTCGCACACGCCAAAGAATCCGCATGAGACCAGCCCGCGCCCTCGTCGATCTCGACGCATTGCGTCACAACTACCGCCTCGCCAAGGCGCTGCATGGCGACCGTGCCCTCGCGGTCGTCAAGGCGAATGCCTACGGGCACGGGGCGCTGCGGTGTGCCCGTGTCCTCGAGGGCGAGGCCGACGGCTTCGCGGTGGCGGCGATCGAGGAGGCGATTGCCCTTCGTGATGGTGGTATCACTGCCCCGATCCTGTTGCTGGAGGGCGTCTTCGAAGCGGCCGAACTCGCCGAGGTGGACGCGCGCAACCTGTGGATGGTGGTGCATCACGCCGAGCAGCTTCGCATGCTCGATGGCTACACCCCTAAGAAGCCGTTCAATGTCTGGCTCAAGCTCAACACCGGCATGAACCGCGCCGGCTTCGCGCCTGGGCAGGCTCGCGAACTGCACGATCGGCTGCTTGCCGGCGGAAAGGTCGGGCGGGTCACGTTGATGACCCACTTCGCCCGTGCTGACGAGCCCGACGCGGACGCGACCGAGCAGCAGTTCGCCCGCTTCCAGGCTGGCGCTGCCGGCATCCCGGCCGAGCACAGCATCTGCAATTCGGCCGCGATCCTCGGCTGGCCCGCGGTGCGCGGCAACTGGGCGCGGCCCGGCATCATGCTCTACGGCGCCGACCCGATGCCGCTTGACGGCGGGCAGCTCAAGCCGGTGATGACGCTGGAGAGTCGTGTCATTGCGGTGCGCGAGATCGCCGCCGGCGAGCCACTGGGCTACGGCGCCCGCTTCGTCGCGGAGCGGCCGACCCGTGTCGGGCTCGTTGCAATGGGCTATGCGGACGGGTATCCGCGGGTCGTGCCCTCCGGTACGCCGGTCAGCATCGATGGCAGGCCGAGCCGCATCATCGGCCGGGTCTCGATGGACATGCTCACGGTCGACCTGAGCGCGCTCGACGAAGCCGGGTTCGACAGCCGGGTGGAGTTCTGGGGCGCCGAGGTACCGATCAACGCGGTCGCCGGCGCTGCCGGCACGATCGCCTACGAATTGCTGTGCAACGTGAAGCGCGTGCGGTTCGAGTACCGGGGCAGCTGAAGGGCTTCAGGCCGGACCGGTCGGGATGACCTGTTCGCGGTGCGCTTCCACCGCAAGCCAGCGGCCGAGGATGCGATAGACGTCGAGATCGAATTGTCTGGCTGGTGGATTCGCGACAAGCCTGGCGAACGCCGCCTCGTCCGCGACCGTGCCGAGGTAGCACCATCGATCGATCACGTGGATCTCGACGCAGCCGCTATCCTTGTCCGTTTCGGGAATACCTGCTGGACCCGGCCAGGGCCAGGGTTTGATGCGCAGCGGGGCCAGTGCGGCAGCAAGCCGCTCATCGTGGGCAGTCGGGCTCTCGCGGCCCGCGCAGACGCCATTGCAGCGTTTGGTCTGGCAGGCGGAGCAGGGGCCATCCTGGCCCGGTTCGAGACCGAGTCGCCGTGGGCACAGGCGGTACAGGTGCGCAAACTCCCGCAGGGTGTTGTCGATTTCCCGCTTGTTGCGAAAGGTCCCGTAAAGATTGTCGCCCCAACTCGCCGGATCCTTGCGTGCGAGCTTGACGCGTTCGAAGATCGGCGGCTTGCGGCGATTGGCGACGAGGCGCAGGCCGGTGACCTCGTCGTTGGGCCGCAGCGAGCGGTTGTGCTGGGGTTCGTGCTGCTTGAGCAGTCGCGCTTCGAGCAACTGCGTGCCGAGTTCGCCGGCGCTTGCCACCCATTCAACCCGCCGCACCTGTTGGGCGATGCGCGCATCCTTGCCGTTCTGGTGCTCGCCGGTGAAGTGCGAGCCGACGCGAGAGCGCAGGTTCATGCTCCTGCCGAGATAGAGCGGTACGTCCTTGCCGCCGTTCCCCTCGCCGAAGAAGAGATAGACCCCAGGCTTCGGCGGAATGCCTTCGAGCATACCCTCCGGAAGCCCCGCCGGGCGGGGCGGCATCTTCATCGCCCTCGCCGCGGCATCGCGGACGGTTTCGGGGCTGAACGCAGAACTCGCCTTCTGCAGGAAATCCCACAGGACTTCCGCATCGCCGAGCGCACGATGGCGAGCACTGCAGGTGAGGTCATGACGCTGGATCAGGGCGTCGAGGCCGTGACGATGGTGCTCCGGATAGAGTGCCCGCGAGAGCTTGACGGTACACAACACCTCGGCGTGGTAATCCTCGCCGATCAGTGCGAAGGCATTGCGGACGAAGCCGTAATCGAAGCGCGCGTTGTGCGCCACGAATGTGCAGTCCCCGAGGCGGGCACGAACATCGTCGGCAAGCGCGGCAAAGACGGGGGCATCGGCGACCATCTCGTCGGTGATGCCGATCAGTGTCTGGATGTTGTCGGGAATCGGTCGGCCGGGATTGACCAGACTGGACCACCGCTCGGTCACGCGGCCGTCTTCGACGCGCAGGATAGCGATCTCGGTGATACGGTCACTTACCGGGTTGGCACCGGTCGTTTCGACATCGACGATGGCCAGCGAAGCGGGCAGGGACACTGCCGCACTAGGCCTGGCGTGCCGGTTCGAAGCCTGCCGCCCGGGACGGGTTTTCAGTCACCGGTTTGATAGTAGTAGGCCTTCTGCGGCACTTCCGCTTCGCGATACTGCTTGCTGGTTTCCAGTGTCTGCGGCTTGTCCCACCACAGAGCCCGGCCTTTCGCCTGCTCCGCCGCTTCCTCGGGATGCTTGTCCATCCACTCGCGCATGAATTTGGTGTGTTCGGATTCGTAGATCGCCATGACGCTCTCCGCAAAGGAAAGCGGAATTCTAGCAGTCGCACAGCGCGGAAGATACGGCCCGCGGGTCAGAGACGTTCCATCGCCTCGCGAATGCGGGCAGGCTCATCCATCTTGAGGATGCGCTGGACCTTGGGTGCGATGTCGCCGACGTCGGCACGCAGGATTTCCTGCTTGACCTCCAGAATCTGCGATGGGTGCATCGAGAATTCGCGCAGCCCCATGCCGAGCAGCAGACGCGTGTAGGTGCTGTCACCAGCCAGTTCGCCGCATACCGATATCGGCAAGCCGAAGCGTGCGCAGCTCTGGATGGTGCCGCCGATGAGTTTCAGCACGGCGGGGTGCAGCGGATCGTAGAGATGCGCGACAGCTTCGTCGGTGCGGTCGATGGCGAGGGTGTACTGGATCAGGTCGTTGGTGCCGATCGAGAGAAACTGCAGGCGCCGGATGAACATTCCGAGTGCGAGTGCGGCGGCGGGCACTTCGATCATGCCCCCGATCTCGAGATGTTCGTCATATTTCTGCTTTTTCTCGCGCAGCTGTTCGCGCGCCTGGGCGATCAGACCCAGCGTCTGGTCGATCTCGTGGGCATGGGCCAGCATCGGCACCAGCAACTTGAGCTTGCCGTAATGCGAGGCTCGCAACAGGGCACGCAACTGCGCAAGGAACATCTGCGGTTCGGCGAGCGAGAAGCGGATTGCGCGCAGGCCAAGCGCGGGATTGGGTTCGACCCGGGTGTTGATGCCTTCGAGTGCCTTGTCCGCTCCGATGTCGAGGGTGCGGATGGTGACCGGCTTGCCGGCCATGCCTTTGATGACCTTGCGATAGGCCTCGAACTGTTCTTCTTCGTCGGGCAGGGTCTCGCGGCCCATGAACAGGAATTCCGTGCGATACAGACCGATCCCGTCCGCACCGGCGGCCTTGACCTGGGCGACGTCGGTGGGGAGCTCGATATTGCCGAACAGGCCGATGGCCTCGCTGTCGAGCGTAGCGGAGCGCGCCGTCACCAGACGCTTGAGTTTTGAGCGCTCGAGTTCGAGCTCGGCCTTGCGCAGTTGATACTCTTCGAGCACACGCTCGTCGGGTTCGATGATGACCACGCCGCGGGTGCCGTCGATGATCACCAGTTCGTCGTCCTCGACGAGGTGGCGTATGTGATGCAGCGCCACCACGGCAGGGATGCTCTGACTGCGGGCAACGATGGCGGTGTGGCTGGTCGGCCCGCCGACGTCAGTGACGAAGCCTGCGACATGATGTTCGCGGAAGCCGATCGTGTCGGCCGGCGAGAGATCGTGCGCGACCACGATGGTGCCCAGACCGTCCTTGCGCCGCGGCGGCAAATGGCCGGGACGCCCGAGCAGCACCTTGACCAGGCGTTCCACGACCTGCACCACGTCGGCCTTGCGCTCGCGCAGGTAGGCATCGTCGATCTGCTCGAACTGCTCGACGAGCAGTTCCATCTGTTGCACCAATGCCCACTCGGCGTTGCAGCGACGTTCTTCGATCAACTGCCGTGCGGCGTCCAGCAGCATCGGATCGTCGAGCAGCATGATATGCAGGTCGACGAAGGCGCCGACCTCGCTATGCCCCTGTCCCGAACCGGTCGCTGCCTTGAGACCCGCCAGCTCTCCGCGCACAGTGTCGACCGCGATGCGCAGGCGTTCGAGCTCCTTCTTCAGGTGACGCGGCTGCACATGGTAGTGATTGACTTCGAGCAGCGCATGGGAGACCAGGTGAACATGGCCAATGGCGATGCCGTGCGATACCGGTAATCCGTGCAGAGCGAAAGTCATTGGCGCGTTCCGCGAGTGGTGTCCACGGGAATGTTAGCCGATGCTTGGCATGGTGGCACGCCGGTTGCGCCCCGGATTTACTCTCCCTCGCCGAAATAGTCAGCGATCAGAGCCAGAATCGCCTCGAGCGCTTCATCTTCGTCGGGGCCTTCCGTATCGACGACGATGGTGCTGCCCTTGGCTGCGGCCAGCATCATCACGCCCATGATGCTCTTCGCATTGACCCGGCGGCCATTGCGTTCCAGCATGACTTCGGCCTTGAAGTTGCTCGCAGTCTGGGTCAGTTTGGCCGAGGCGCGGGCATGAAGGCCAAGTTTGTTGATGATTTCGGCATCTGCGCGGGGCATTTTTTCCTCAGGTGATGTGAACCACGCCGTCGCAGGCTCCCGAGACGGCGCGTTGAATCAGGGTTCTGAAATCTTTCTCGCGGTAGGTGAGCGCCCGCAACAGCATTGGCAGATTGACGCCCGAAACGGCCTCGATCCGGTTTTTCTCCAGCAGCTTCATGGCCACGTTCGACGGAGTCGCGCCGAACAGGTCGGTCAGGATCAGCACGCCGTCACCCGAGTCGACCATCTCCTTCATGCGCTGTGCCAGCGGCACCAGGTCAAGCGGATCGTCCTGGGCGGCGATGCCCAGTTGCGCAATCTGCGGCGGACGGCGGTTGAGTACGTGGCAGGCGCACTGGAGCAGCGATTCGCCCAGACTGCCGTGGGTAATCAGCAGGATGCCGATCATCGCCGCCCCCCGTCAGCTGACCGTGCCATCGCCCCTGGTCCGCATGATGCGCACCACTTCGGGAATCCGCCGTATTCCCTTGAGCAGGCGCGCGAGATGGATCCGGTCAGTTACCTGAAGGGTGAACTGGAGGCTGGAGTAGGGCACCTGTTCGGAATCCATGCGCACATGCTGGATGTTCGCGTTGTTCTCGGCGATCGCATTGGCCACCTTGGCCAATACACCGCGCGCGTCGTGGGTAAGGACCCGGATCGAGACATCGAAGTGTCGGCCGTCGGTATGTTCCCACTCCACGTCCACCCAGCGTCCGCGTTCGCCGCGCAGCCGCTGGATGGTCGGGCAGTCATGCACGTGCACCTCGAGACCCTGGCCCTTGCGGATGATGCCGATGATCGGATCTCCGGGGATTGGCTGGCAGCATTTTGCCAGCTGCACCGCGATGCCTTCGCTGCCGCGGATCAGGATGGCGCCGGCAGGCTTGGGCTTGACGACGTCGGGCCGGCCGGTCTCCATGTCCTGGGCCTCGGCCAGACGGCGGGCGACGATGACCGGCAGCCGCTTGCCGAGGCCGATGTCGGTGAAGATTTCCTTGCGGTTGCGCACGCCGCGGTCGCGCAGGAAGCGGTCCCAGGCGAATATGCTGATCTGCCCAAGCGTCAGCCCGTGGGGCCGCAAAGCCTGATTGAGCAGGCGCTCGCCGAGTGCGGACGATTCTTCCTGCTGGACGTTCTTGAGGAAGTGGCGGATCTGGGCACGGGCCTTGCCGGTACGCACATAGGACAGCCAGGCGGGATTCGGGCTGGCATGCGCGGCGGTGATGATTTCCACCTGGTCGCCGTTGCGCAGTTCGGTCCGCAATGGCATGAGTTCCGCATTGATGCGGCAGGCCACGCAGCGATTGCCGACATCGGTGTGTACTGCGTAGGCAAAATCAACCGATGTCGAGCCGCGTGGCATCGAGAAAATCTTTCCCTTGGGCGAGAAAACATAGACTTCCCCCGGGAAAAGATCGATCTTGACGTGCTCGAGAAACTCCGCGGAGTCTCCGCTCGCGTTCTGCAACTCCAGGAGCGACTGCAGCCACGAGGTGGTCTTGTGCTGGAGTTCGGAGAGGGTCTTCTCGTCTTCCTTGTAGAGCCAGTGCGAGGCCACGCCGGTTTCGGCAATGTGGTGCATCTCGTGGGTGCGGATCTGGACTTCCACCGGTGTGCCGAACGGTCCGATCAGGGTGGTATGGAGCGACTGGTAGCCGTTGCCCTTGGGTATCGCGATGTAGTCCTTGAACTTGCCGGGCACCGGTTTGTAGAGGCCATGCAGCGCACCGAGGGCGAGATAGCAGGTGGCGGTGTCGGTGACGATCACCCTGAAGCCGTAGATGTCGAGGACCTGCGAGAAGGACAGACGCTTTTCCAGCATCTTGCGGTAGATGCCGTACAGATGCTTTTCGCGGCCCTGGATCTCAGCCGCGATGCCCCATTGCGGAAGCCGTTCCTCGATCGCGGCAAGGACCTTGCTGACCACCTCGCGGCGGTTGCCGCGGGCGGCGCGGATGGCCTTGGCAAGTACCCGGTAGCGCATCGGATACTTGTGCATGAAGGACAGTTCCTGCAGCTCGCGGTAGAGCGCGTTGAGGCCCAGGCGGTTGGCGATCGGCGCGTAGATCTCGAGCGTCTCGCTGGCGATGCGGCGCTGCTTGGAGGGGCGCACATAGTCGAGCGTGCGCATGTTGTGCAGGCGATCGGCCAGCTTGATGAGGATCACGCGCAGATCGCTGGCCATCGCCAGCAGCATCTTGCGGAAGTTTTCGGCTTGCGCTTCTTCCTGGCTGCGGAACTCGATCTTGTCGAGCTTGGAGAGGCCGTCGACAAGTTCGGCGGTGACCTTGCCGAAGCGATCGGCGATTTCCTGCTTGGCGACGGTGGTGTCTTCCATCACGTCGTGCAGCAGTGCCGCGGTCAGCGCCTGAGCGTCGAGGCGCCAGCCGGCGACCAGTTCGGTTACCGCTACCGGATGGGTGATGTAGGGTTCGCCACTGATGCGGAACTGGCCGCTGTGGGCCTGGGCGGCGAAATGATAGGCCGCCTCGACCCTGCCGACGTCTTCGGGTCGGAGGTATTCCGAGATCGTCTTCTTGAGTCGCTCGAAATCGAGCGAAAGAACACTGGATCGTGGTGTTTCGATCAGAACTTCGGGAACGGTGGAGCTGCTGCCGGCCATGTCCACTCCTCCGTCCCCCCGCGGGGATCAGGCCTGGCCGCGGTTGAGCATTTCCAGTCCGACCTTGCCGGCGGCGATCTCGCGCAACGCGACGACGGTCGGTTTGTCCTTGTCGGACTTGTCGATCTCGAGTTGCGGCGTCGCGCCGACCGTCAATTGACGGGCGCGGTAGGTGGCCACGAGGGTCAACTGGAAACGGTTGGGGATACGTTCGAGGCAGTCCTCGACGGTGATGCGGGCCATGGTTCAGTCCTGTTCTAGATAATCGAAATAACCTGGATGTCGCGCCCGTTGCTTGGTGTAGCGCAGGCGCGAGGCACGCACGACAGACACCAGATCGTCGAGCGCGACGTGTAATTCGTTGTTGATTATAACGTAGTCGAATTCGCCTACATGACGCATCTCGCTTCGCGCGCCAAGCATTCGCCGCGCAATCGTCGATTCGCTGTCGGTGCCGCGCCCGACCAGCCTGTTCTCCAGCTCTTCCATCGAAGGGGGCATGATGAATACCCCGACCGCCTGCGGGAACACCTTGCGCACCTGCTGCGCGCCTTGCCAGTCGATCTCGAGCAGGATGTCGTGATCCTTCTCGATCTGTTCCTTGATCCACACCTTCGAGGTCGCGTAGTAGTTGCCGTGGACCTCGGCCCACTCGAGAAATTCGCCCGCGTCGCGCAGTGCCTTGAAGGTCTGCACGTCCACGAAATGATAATCACCGCCGTCGCGCTCGCCGGCACGCGGCACGCGGGTGGTGTAGGAAATCGACAGCCGCACCTGGTGGTCGCGCCGAAGCAGGCTGCGCACCAGGGTAGTCTTGCCGGCGCCCGACGGGGCGGTGATGATGAACAGGGTTCCGGACACGGGATGGCTCCGCAGGGCCCCGGCGAGTGGCCGGGCGGGGGTTATTCGATGTTTTGCACCTGCTCGCGCATTTGCTCGATCAGCAGCTTGAACTCCATGGCGATACCGGTGAGTTCTGACGAGAAGGATTTCGAGCCGAGGGTATTTGCCTCACGGTTGAGTTCCTGCATGAGGAAATCCAGCCGTTTCCCGGAAGCGCCGCCGGACGACAGGATGCGTTCGACCTCGTCGAGGTGGGTGTTGAGGCGCGCCAACTCCTCCGCAACGTCGACCCGCTGGGCAAAGACCGCGACTTCCTGGCGGATCCGATCCTCATCCAGCCCCGCCATCGCTTCTCTCAGGCGGGTCGCCAGCTTTTCCTGGTGCTCACTCACCTGACGTGGAATGATCGGTGCAGCATGGGCTACCAGCTCGCGCATCCTGGCAACCCGCTCGAGGATCACCGCGGCCAGCTTTTCGCCTTCGCGGCGACGCGTTGCGAGCATGTCCTGGATGGCGGCCTGGGCGATTTCGAGCAGGGCCGGCTGCATTTCGTCGAAGCCGATGCTGTCGTCGGAGAGCATGCCGGGCCAGCGCAGCACCTCGGCGACCGACAAGGGCGCGGCTTCCGGCAGGCTGGTCCGAACCGTCGCCTGCGCACGCTCCAGTTGACCCAGCAAGCCGGTGTTCAGCGAAAGATCACGCGGCGCCGAGGTGTTGACCTGCAGGTTGAGGCGACATTCGACCTTGCCGCGATTGAGTTTTGCGCCGATCAGTTCGCGCAGCCTGGGTTCGATCTGGCGCAGGTCTTCGGCGACGCGGAAGATCAGGTCGAGGTAACGAGAATTGACACTTCGTAGCTCGAGATGGAGAGTGATGGGGCCGAGGTCGCGGCTCTGAACCGCGAAGCCGGTCATGCTGTGGATCATGGTGTATTCCCGTAAAGCCGCGGTATCGCGCTTTACAGCGCCGGTTGCAAACAAGACAATGCCGCGGAAACGCGAATCTTAGCGCCCCTGCCGATGGCCTCTCAAGCGAATTACCCCCTGCCCTCCGGCTTCGCGCTGGAGCATTACCGTATCGAGCGGCAACTTTCGCTTGGGGGATTTTCCATTGTCTATCTCGCCTACGACGAGGATGGCACGCCGGTGGCCATCAAGGAATATCTGCCGAACTCGCTGGCCTTGCGCAAGGAGGGCGAGATAACGCCGACGATTCCGAGTGACAGTCAGGCGGCCTTCCGCTACGGCATGAAGTGCTTTTTCGAGGAGGGGCGCTCGCTTGCGCGGCTGATGCACCCCAACGTCGTGAGGGTGCTCAACTTCTTCCGCGCAAACGGTACGGTGTACATGGTGATGCAGTTCGAACGCGGCCGCACCATGCATGACTACATCCAGAAGCACAAGGGCGACATCAGCGAGAGATTCCTGCGCGGGGTGTTCACTCGCATGCTCAACGGTCTGCGGGAAGTGCACGCCCACAAGTTGCTGCATCTGGACATCAAGCCTTCGAACATTTACCTGCGTACCGACGGTACGCCGGTATTGCTCGACTTCGGGGCGGCCCGGCAGACGCTGGTCTCAGACCAGCCGATTCTCAAGCCGATGTACACCCCCGGGTTTGCGTCGCCAGAGCAGCTGAATGGTCGAGAGGGCCTGGGGCCGTGGAGCGATATCTACAGTGTCGGGGCCAGTCTCTTTGCATGCCTGGCCGGCGCGGCACCACTGCGGGCCGACCAGCGGACCCGGAAGGACGAGTTGATCCCGGCAGAGAAACAGTTCGCCGGGCGCTACAGCCGGCAGTTGCTGCAGACCGTGGATTGGTGTCTGCACCTTGACCATCTGAAGCGGCCGCAGAGCGTCTATGCGCTGCAAAAGGCCCTCGCGCGACGCTTTGGCGACGATCCGGTGCCCGCATCCTGGTTCACCGACTGGTCGAGCCGCCTACGTACATTCATCGGACGCCAATGAAATTCACCATCTTTCAGGAAAGCCGGGTCGGACAGCGACGTACCAATCAGGACCGGGTCGCATATTGCTACTCGCGCGAGGCTCTGCTCATGATCCTTGCCGATGGCATGGGCGGGCATCTGCATGGCGAGGTTGCAGCGCAGATCGCGGTGCAGTTCGTGACCCAGTCGTTCCAGCGCGAAGCCAAGCCCAGCCTGCCGGACGTCGTGCTGTTCCTGTCGCGCGTGCTGTCGAGCGCCCATCATGCGATCCTCGATTACGCCTTTGACAAGAATCTGCCCGATGCGCCGCGCACCACGGTGGTCGCCTGCATCGTCCAGGATAGCCAGGCCTACTGGGCGCACGCGGGTGACTCGCGTCTCTACCTGTTCCGCCGGGGCGGGGTCGCCGCGCAGACGCGCGATCACTCGCGGGTGCAGATGATGATGGACCAGGGCCTGCTCGACGCGGAGAGTGCCGCCAAGCATCCCGGTCGCAACCGTATCTACAGCTGCCTCGGCGGCAGTCATTCACCGCAGATCGAGTTCTCCAAGCGCACCCCGCTGCACAAGGGGGACGTGATCGCGATGTGTTCCGACGGCGTGTGGGGCCCGATCCAGACCGACGTGCTGTCGCGCGGGCTATCCGGCCCCAACCTGATGCAGGCGGTGCCGCGGGTCATGGACATTGCCGAGGAAAAGGCCGGCACGACCTGCGACAATCTCTCGCTGATCGCCATGCACTGGGACGAGGACTTTGCCGAGGATTCCGCGGAAACGGTTTCCACCCAGACCATGGCGCTCGGCTCGTTTACCACCCAGATGGAAGGCTTTGCGCGCACCCGGCCCCAGGGCGTACCGGGCGTTGAAGAGCTCTCGGACGACGAGATCGAGCGTGCGATCCAGGAGATCAACTCCGCCATCCAGAAATTCTCGAAGTAGGAAGAACAATGAGACCCAGTCACAGACGTCCGGACGAGATGCGCCCGGTGCGCATCACCCGCGGTTTCACCCGACATGCGGAAGGTTCGGTGCTGATCGAATTCGGCGATACCCGGGTGCTGTGCACCGCCAGTGTGGAGGAGTCGGTGCCGGGCTTCCTGCGCGGCAAGGGGCAGGGCTGGCTGACCGCCGAGTACGGTATGCTGCCGCGCTCGACTCACACCCGCAGCGCCCGCGAGGCGGCTCGCGGCAAGCAAAGCGGCCGTACCCAGGAGATCCAGCGGCTGATCGGCCGCAGTCTGCGTGCGGTGGTCGATCTCGAGAAGCTCGGGGAGCGTCAGGTCATCATCGACTGCGATGTGCTGCAGGCCGACGGCGGTACCCGTACTGCGTCGATCACGGGGGCCTGCGTGGCCGTCGCCGATGCGTTGAACGGGCTGGTCGCACGCGGTCTGCTGGCCGCCAGCCCAATGAACGACTTCGTCGCCGCGGTGTCAGTGGGCATGTATGAGGGCGTTCCGGTTCTCGATCTCGACTATCCCGAGGATTCGGGCTGCGAGACCGACATGAACGTGGTCATGACCGGCTCGGGTGGTTTCGTCGAAGTGCAGGGCACTGCCGAGGGCAAGCCTTTCCGTCGCGACGAGCTCGACTGCCTGCTCCAACTCGCGTCGAACGGGATCGCTCACCTGGTCGGTCTGCAGCGCGAGGCCCTGAAAGACTGAAGCTTCTTTCCCGGGAGAGTATCCGATGAGCAAACTCGTTCTCGCCAGCGGCAATGCCAAGAAAGCGCGCGAACTGGATGCGCTGCTGGCGCCGCTGGGCCTCGAGCTCGTCCTGCAGTCGGCGCTGCAGGTGCCGGAGGCCGATGAGCCGCATGCGACATTCGTCGAAAACGCGATTGCCAAGGCGCGCCATGCCTCGCGGCATACCGGCCTGCCGGCAGTGGCCGACGATTCCGGTCTCTGTGTCATCGCGCTGGACGGCGAACCCGGTGTCCGGTCGGCACGCTTCGCCGGCGAACCCCGTTCCGATCTGCGCAACAACGAGCTGCTGCTGTCGCGGCTAGCAGGAAAGGACGACCGGCGGGCCTATTTCTATACGGCCGTCGTACTCGTCCGCCATCCGGATGATCCTCGGCCTCTGATTGCCGATGGGGAATGGCATGGCGAGATCCTGCATGCACCGCGCGGCGAGAACGGCTTTGGCTACGATCCGCTGTTCTACGTTCCCGAACTCGAACAATCCGCGGCGGAACTCGATGCCGGTTTGAAGAACACCCTCAGCCACCGGGGTGCCGCAATGCGCCACATGCTGGACCGCTTGAGGGTGCATCCGATCGAATGAGTTCCCGTCGCGTCATCCCGCTGGTCAGCGAGCCGCCGCTGCCGGAGAACACGGCAATCGAGCTGACCGCCCCACCGCCGCTTTCGCTGTATGTCCATTTTCCCTGGTGTGTCAGGAAGTGCCCATACTGCGACTTCAATTCGCATGCGGTGCGCGACGGTGGTATCCCCGAGGCCGCATACATCGATGCGCTGATTGCCGACCTTGAAGCGGCGTTGCCACAGATATGGGGTCGGCGGATCCATACCGTTTTCATCGGCGGCGGTACGCCGAGTCTGATCTCGCCCGAGGGGCTGGACCGCCTCCTTGCAGCAGTGCGCTCCCTCACGCTGCTCGCCCCGGCCGCCGAGATCACCCTGGAAGCCAATCCCGGCACCGTCGAGGCTGCGCGTTTCAAGGGCTTCAGGGAGGCCGGCGTGACCCGGGTGTCGCTGGGCATCCAGAGCTTCAACGATGAGCATCTGAAGGTGCTCGGACGCATCCACGATGCCGCCGAGGCCCGGGTCGCAGTCGATCAGGCAATGACGCATTTCGAGTTGGTCAATCTCGATCTGATGTACGCGCTGCCCGGCCAGTCCCTTGACCAGGCACGTGCCGACCTTGAAACGGCGCTCGGTAGCGGTGCGACGCACCTGTCCTGCTATCACCTGACGCTCGAGCCGAACACGCCGTTTCATGCCGCGCCGCCGGCCTTGCCCGACGACGATCTTTCGGCCGACATGCAGGACATGATCGAGGCTCGACTCGCGGAAACCGGATTCACGCATTACGAGACGTCGGCGTTCGCACGACCTGGCAAGGCGTGTCGCCACAACCTGAACTACTGGCACTTTGGCGACTATCTCGGCATCGGTGCCGGGGCGCACGGAAAACTTTCCTCGCACGCCGGCATCGTTCGCGAGATGCGCCACAAACACCCTGCCGCCTACCTTGCCGGCGCGCAGCGCGGCGATTTCGTGCAGGAGCGTCGCAGCGTGAGTGTGCGCGACCTGCCTTTCGAGTTCATGATGAATGCCTTGAGGCTGACCGACGGTTTTCCACTGGCGCAATTCGGCGCACATACCGGCCTGCCGCTGGCGGTGGTGCAGCCGCGCCTGATCGAAGCGCGCAAGGCCGGTTTCGTCGAAATCGACGAGGAGCGGGTAGTGCCGACCGCGCACGGGCGGCGCTTCCTCAATGAACTGCTACAGGGTTTCCTGCCCGACTGAGACGGTTGCGCCACCGTGTACTTGCTTCCTGCGGCATGACGCGCCACTCTTGGAAAAAACAGAACAACCCCAGCCCCAACCCCTGAAGGAGAACAAAGATGGCCTCAGTAACACTCGGCGGCAATCCAATCGACGTCGCCGGCAGCTTTCCGCAAGCCGGTGCGACGGCGCCCGCGCTCAAGCTCACCGGTGCAGATCTTGCGGATGTCGGACTGGACGCCTTCGCCGGCAAGCGCAAGGTGCTCAACATCGTGCCCAGTCTCGACACACCCACCTGCGCGACCTCGACCCGAAAGTTCAATGCCGAAGCAGGTAACCTCGAAAACACGGTCGTGCTGGTGATTTCGGCCGATCTTCCGTTTGCCATGTCGCGCTTCTGCTCGACCGAGGGACTCGAGAACGTCAAGACCCTGTCCAACTTCCGCAGCCCGGATTTCGCACGCAATTATGGTGTCGCGATTATTTCCGGCCCGCTGACCGGCCTCACCGCGCGTGCGGTGGTGGTGATCGATGAGAACGACAAGGTGGTCTATTCGCAACTGGTTCCCGAGATCAAGAACGAGCCCGACTACGCTTCGGCTTTGGCTGCGCTCAAGTAAATCGTGTGACTACATGCCGCGGCCCGCAGCAGCGGGCCGTTTTCCGTTGACCGGGCGGAGCCGCCCGGCTGTCTGGGCCCGTCGGCATGACAGTCCGCGCGCCCCTTTATCGCCATGAGTGCTTGATGCTTCCTGTTCGCAATCTCGTCGCGCTGGTCCTGCTCACGCTGATGTGGGGTGTGAACTGGCCGGTGATGAAGCTGTCACTGCGCGAGATGACGCCCTTGTATTTTCGCGCTGTGACGATGACCGGTGGCGTGCTGCTGCTGATCGGTTGGTATCGCAACCGTGGCGCGAAGCTCGCTCTGCCGCCCGGCAGCCTGCCGCGGGTGGTGATGCTGCTGGTGCCGAATATCCTCGGTTGGCATACCTTGTCGATCTTCGGGGTGCAGGCACTTGCATCCGGCCGCGCCGCGATTCTCGGTTTCACCATGCCGATCTTCACGGTGCTGTTCGGGGTGGCGTTGTTTCGCGAGAAGATGACACCGCGCCTGTGGCTGGCCACCGGCTGCGCGGCTGGTGCGGTGATGCTGCTCCTGTGGCACGAACTGGCGACGATTGCCGGCCGACCGGCCGGCATGGTGTGGATGCTCAGCGCAGCGGCCTGCTGGGCCATCGGCACCCTGCTGCTCAAGCGGATGCCGCTGCAGGTACCCACCGAAGCACTGACCGTGTGGATGATCGGGCTGTCGGTGCCGGTGTTGTGGATGCTCGCGATCACGCTCGAGCAGGCGCCGAGCTGGTCGTTCTCACCGACGATGTGGGCGGCGCTGGCATACGGATTCGCGATCAACTACGGTGCAGCGCAGATCATCTGGTTCGGCATCGCGCGTAGCCTGCCGCCGGTGGCGAGTGCGCTGTCGATCATGTTCGTCCCGGTGATCGGCCTTGGCTCTGCGATGTGGATCACCGGCGAACGGCCCTTCACGGAGGACTATCTGGCGGCACTGCTGATCATTGCTGCGCTGGGTGCAACCCTGCTGCCGGCCGGAAAGGCGCGTACGGCCTGACCGGAGCGGTGGGGTTTCGTGCGCGGCAGTCATATGGCATTGTGTGCGCTGCACAAAATCCGAAACCGTCATGACCCATTCCATTTCCGTGTTCGAGCTTGTCGGCATCCTGGTCGGACTTTCCGCGCTGTTCGGCTTCCTCAACTACCGCTTCCTGCGCCTGCCCGATGTGATCGGCATCACCGCGGTGGGGCTGGTGTTCTCGGTGCTGATGCTGGTTGCCGGGGTGTTCGTGCCGGAGCTCACCGATACCGCCGGTGCGCTGGTCGAGCGCATCGAGTTCGCCGAGGTGGTGTTTCACGGGATGCTCAGCGCGCTGCTGTTCGCCGGCAGCCTGCACGTCAACCTTGCCAGCCTGTCGCGCGAGCGCTGGCCGATCCTCACGCTTGCCACCGGCGGGGTGCTGCTGTCGTCCTTCCTGGTGGGCGGCATCGCCTACGGCCTGGTCCAGCTCGCCGGCTGGCAGGTGTCCTTTATCTACTGCCTGTTGTTCGGCGCGCTGATCTCGCCGACCGACCCGATCGCGGTGCTGGGCATCCTCAAGCTGGTGGGAGCCTCGAAGAAGCTCGAATCGCGTATCACCGGGGAGAGCCTCTTCAACGATGGTACCGGCGTGGTGCTGTTCATGGTGCTGCTCGGGCTGGCGACCGGCACGGGGGAGGCGACGACCTCGTCGATCATCGGCCTGTTCGCGCTCGAGGCCGGCGGCGGCATCCTGTTCGGCATGGCGGTCGGGGCAGGCGCGTTGTGGATGCTGCGCCAGATCGATAGTTACGCGGTCGAGATCATGCTCACCCTGGCACTGGTGACCGCGGGCTATTCGCTGGCCGAATTGCTGCATCTTTCGGCGCCGCTGTATGTTGTTGCCGCCGGCCTGGTGATCGGAAACCTCGGGCCGGGCGAGGCCTTGTCAAAGCACACCCAGGCGCATCTGTTCCCGTTCTGGCAGCTGGTGGACGAGATCCTGAACCTGCTGCTGTTCGGTCTCATCGGCCTGGAACTGCTGGCGCTCGACTACCAGGGGGGCTACGTCCTCGCCGGGGTGGTGATGGTCGTGGTGGTTCTTTTCTGCCGCTGGTTGAGCGTGGCGCTGCCGATGCGCGGCCTGCAGCGCTTTCTGCCAGAGCGCGACGAGCGCCATACCGTGACGGTGATGACCTGGGGCGGCCTGCGCGGCGGGATCTCGATCGCGCTGGCGCTGTCCCTGCCCGGTGGGCCGGAAAAGGATCTGATCGTGTGGGTCACCTATATCGTGGTGCTGTTCAGCATCCTGGTGCAGGCTACCACGCTCGCGCCGCTCATGAAGAAGCTCGGTATCAGTGGCGCCGCGGCGGGGAGTGTCGGCGGGCATTGAGTGTGTCGTTTGCGTAAGCACCTGTTTCGTCGCGCGATTCCGCGAGTGAAGGA
Organism: Cognatazoarcus halotolerans; assembly: GCF_009800965.1. Taxonomy (GTDB): domain Bacteria; phylum Pseudomonadota; class Gammaproteobacteria; order Burkholderiales; family Rhodocyclaceae; genus Cognatazoarcus; species Cognatazoarcus halotolerans. The sequence continues at coordinate 208,131 of NZ_WUAF01000007.1, forward strand.
AGGGGCGAGCCTAGGATTCTGCAGCGCAACAGCGTAAAATCCGCTCCCTTGCAGATTGCTTCCATTGCGCGGGGTGCGCCATGCTCTATCCCACCCGTTTTGATGTCATCGTTGTCGGCGGCGGCCATGCCGGGACCGAGGCTGCGCTCGCGGCCGCGCGGATGGGCTGCCAGACCCTGCTCCTGACCCACAATATCGAGACGCTCGGTGCGATGAGCTGCAATCCCTCGATCGGCGGCATCGGCAAGGGACATTTGGTCAAGGAGGTCGATGCCCTGGGTGGGGCGATGGCCGCGGCGACCGACGAGGGCGGTATCCAGTTCCGCATCCTCAATGCCTCCAAGGGACCGGCCGTGCGGGCGACCCGCGCCCAGGCCGACCGGGTGCTGTACAAGGCCGCGATCCGCAAGCGTCTCGAGAACCAGCCCAACCTCACGCTGTTCCAGTCCGCGGTGGACGACATCACTGTTACCGGCGAACGCGTAACCGGCGTGGTGACCCAGCTGGGTATCCGCTTCGAGGCGCCTGCCGTGGTGCTTACCGCCGGGACCTTCCTGAATGGCCTGATCCACGTCGGCTTGAGCAACCATTCGGGTGGCCGCGCAGGCGATCCTCCGGCGATTTCGCTGGGCGCCCGGCTCAAGGAATTGAAGCTTCCGCAGGGACGGCTCAAGACTGGCACGCCGCCGAGACTCGATGCCCGCACCATAGATTTCTCGGTCATGCAGGTTCAGCCGGGCGATGATCCGGTACCGGTGTTCAGCTTCCTCGGCTCGGCGGCGCAGCACCCGCGCCAGCTGCCGTGCTGGATAACCCATACCAATGCACGCACCCACGAAATCATCCGCAACAACCTGGATCGCTCGCCGATGTACTCCGGCGTGATCGAAGGCGTCGGCCCGCGCTATTGCCCCTCCATCGAGGACAAGATCCATCGCTTCGCCGACAAGGACAGCCATAACGTGTTTCTCGAGCCCGAGGGTCTCGAGACGCACGAGATCTATCCCAATGGAATTTCGACGTCGCTGCCCTTCGATGTACAGCTGCAGGTGGTGCGCAGCATTCGCGGTCTCGAGAACTGCCACATCCTGCGGCCGGGCTACGCCATCGAGTATGACTACTTCGACCCGCGCAACCTCAAGTCCAGCCTCGAGACCAAGACCTTCGGCGGCCTGTTCTTCGCCGGCCAGATCAACGGCACCACCGGTTACGAGGAAGCGGCCGCGCAGGGCCTGCTTGCGGGGGCGAATGCGGCGCTGCAGGTACAGGGCCGAGAGCCGTGGTGCCCGCGCCGCGACGAGGCCTACCTCGGCGTGCTGGTCGACGACCTGATCACCCGCGGGGTGTCCGAGCCCTACCGCATGTTTACTTCGCGGGCTGAATACCGGCTGAGCCTGCGCGAGGACAACGCCGATCTCAGGCTTACCGAGAAGGGCCGCGAGCTGGGTCTGGTGGATGACGTGCGCTGGGACGCCTTCTGTCGCAAACGAGAGGCGGTCGAGCGCGAGACCGGGCGCCTCAAGGCCGCATTCGCGCGTCCCGAACAGGTGTCGGCCGAGGATGCCGAGCGAGTAGTCGGCAAGGCGCTCGAACGCGAGTACCGCTTCTTCGAGCTGCTGCGCAGGCCGCAGACCCGTTACGCGGATTTGATGCAACTGCCGGGTGCGCCCGACAATCCGGAAACCGACCCGCAGGTGGTCGAGCAGCTCGAGATCGCTGCCAAGTACCAGGGCTACATCGACCGCCAGCATGACGAAGTGGTGCGCAACGCCGACGCTGAGGCAAAGCGTCTGCCGCCCGATCTCGACTACGCCGAGGTGAGGGGGCTGTCCAAGGAAGTGCAGCAGAAACTCTCGGCGGCGAGGCCCGAAACGATCGGCCAGGCGAGCCGCATCCAGGGGGTTACCCCTGCCGCGATTTCGCTGCTGCTGGTATGGCTCAAGCGCGGCGAGCTCGCGCGCGAAGCGGAGCGTCGTCTCGCATGAGCGTGGCAGCAAGCCTGGCCCGCGGTCTGACCGAGATGAGGCTCGAACTGCCACCCTCTGCGGAGGAGCGGCTGGTCGCGTTCGCTGAACTGTTGAACAAGTGGAACAGGGTCTACAACCTCACCGCGATCCGCGATCCGCAGCAGGTGGTGACTCACCATCTGCTCGACTCCCTGTCCGTGTTGCCTTGTCTGGGGGCTGTGAAAACGCTGGTTGATGTCGGCTCAGGCGGTGGCCTGCCGGGCATTCCCTTGGCTATCGCCCGGCCTGACCTGCAGGTGACCTCGATCGAGACGGTCAGCAAGAAGGCGAGCTTTCAGCAGCAGGCGAAGATCGAGCTTGGTCTCGACAACTTCGCGCCGCTGTGCGCACGCGTCGAGAAGGTGCGCCTCGATGCACCGGTCGATGCGGTGATTTCGCGGGCATTTTCTGATCTGGCCGACTTCGTCGACCTGACGGCCCACCTGCTTGCCCCGGAAGGGCGCCTGTACGCAATGAAGGGTATATATCCTGACGAGGAGCTCGCACGCCTGCCCGCCGGGTTCGTGCTTGAGCGCGCGATCGAACTGACCGTGCCGGATCTAGACGCCAGCCGGCATCTGCTGGTCATTCGGCGTGAATCATGAATGCCTGCGGCCGCGCAGCCTGAACAATATTGACCGGACGGACTGAATGGCCCGAATTTTTTGCGTCGCCAACCAGAAGGGCGGAGTCGGCAAGACCACCACCTGCGTGAATCTCGCCGCGGCACTCGCCGAGGCCGGGCAGCGTGTGCTACTGGTCGATCTCGATCCGCAGGGCAACGCGACGATGGGTAGCGGTATCGACAAGCGCACGCTCGAACGATCCGTCTATCATCTGCTGGTCGGGCTGGCCGATCTGCCGGCTGTGCGCGTCGCCTCGGAACCGGGCAAATACGATGTGCTTCCGGCAAATCGTGATCTCGCTGGAGCCGAAGTTGAACTCGTCGAGTTGGATCGGCGCGAAAACCGCTTGCGGGATGCGCTCCGACTGGTCGTCAACGATTACGATTTCGTGCTGGTCGACTGTCCGCCGTCGCTGTCGATGCTGACTCTGAATGGATTGTGCGCGGCCCATGGCGTGATCATCCCGATGCAGTGCGAGTACTATGCGCTGGAGGGGCTGTCGGACCTGGTCAATACGATCAAGAAGGTGCATGCGAACCTGAACCGGGACCTCAAGATCATCGGCCTGTTGCGGGTCATGTTCGATCCGCGGGTGACCCTGCAGCAGCAAGTGTCCGCACAACTCGAGGGCCACTTCGGCGACAAGGTATTCAGCGCCATCGTGCCGCGTAATGTGCGCCTTGCGGAGGCACCGAGTCATGGCATTCCCGGTGTCGTTTTTGACCGCGCCTCGAAGGGCGCCAAGGCCTATATGGCATTTGCAAACGAAATGATCGAACGGGTGAAGACCCTCTAAGAAATTATGGCACCTCCCAAACTCAAGGGGCTCGGCAGGGGCCTCGATGCGCTGTTGTCCGGCAACAGGGACGACGCGGCAGCAGCGGGTGATCTGCGCACGCTTGCGGTCGAGGATCTTCAGCCCGGCAAGTATCAGCCGCGTACCCGCATGGATCCAGGCTCGCTCGAGGAGCTGGCTGCGTCCATCAAGTCGCAAGGCGTCATGCAGCCTGTGCTGGTGCGCCCGCTCGATCGCGCCGGAAGCTACGAGATCATCGCTGGCGAGCGACGTTGGCGGGCCGCACAGATTGCGGGCCTGGATGAGGTGCCATGTCTCGTCAGGGAGATCCCGGACGAAGCCGCGCTGGCGATGTCGCTCATCGAGAACATCCAGCGCGAAGACCTCAATCCGCTCGAAGAGGCGGCTGGCATCCAGCGGCTCGTCGATGAATTCTCGATGACCCATCAGCAGGCTGCCGATGCGGTCGGCCGCTCGCGCCCTGCTGCTTCGAACCTGCTGCGTCTGCTGCAGCTTGCCCAGCCCGTCCAGGAACTCCTCATGGCTGGCGATATCGACATGGGACACGCCCGCGCGCTGCTGCCGCTCGACGGAGCGCATCAGATCCAGCTGGCAAATCAGGTTGCCGCAAGGCAGCTGTCGGTTCGCGACACCGAAAAGCTGGTGCAGCAGATCGTCGATCCGCGGGCGAAGAAGAGTGCGCCGCCTCCCGATCGTGACCTGCTTCGCCTCGAAGAAGAGGTGGCCGACCGACTCGGCGCGACTGTCAGGATTCGTTCGAACCGCAAGGGTGCGGGAACCGTGACGCTGCATTTCGGCAGTCTCGATCAGCTCGATGGCTTGCTCGAATACCTCAAGGGCTGATCTAGGCGAAAAGCATGCCAGCGCGGTGAATGTCGTCGTGCTGCAGGCTTTCCTCCGCTTTGCCCGGAACGCCGCATTTGGCGGGCTGCTCCATCTTGAAGCAACGGAATTGCTGCGCCGCAATAAGGTTTGACTTCGTGTCGGTAAACCCCTAGTATTGCGCCGGTTTCAAGCGGCAGTCGGCGATCAATCACAGGGTTCGCCCAACTTATAAAATGTTTAAAGCAGTTTATCTGCAAGTTGGCGCGACAATAATTGCTGCTATAGCAGCGAGTCTTTTCCTGGGTTGGCGCGGTGCGGTGTCGGCAGCGTTGGGAGGCGCAGCCTGTTTTCTTCCCAATTTGATGTTCGCCATGCGCCTGCATCTCGTCTCGAAGAGAGATGATGCATCGTACATGTCTGCTTTTTTCGTAGGCGAATTCTTCAAGGTCGCCTCGACGGTTGGATTGTTGGTGTTGGCTCAGGCTCTATATCGCGACGTCCACTGGTTGGCGTTGTTCTTGGGTCTTGTGCTCGCACTTAAAGCGAATTTATTTGCATTTTTGGTGAAGACTTGACCATGGAAACAGGGCACGCACCTACCTCATCCGAGTACATCGTCCACCACTTGACGCACCTGAACAGTACCGGTCATGCCCAGAAGGCCGTGATCGACTGGTCGGTGCTGAACATCGATTCGATGTTCTACTCGGTGGTTCTCGGGATCATCACGCTTTACTTCCTCTGGCGCGCAGCCTCGAAGGCCACTTCAGGCGTTCCCGGGCGCTTCCAAGCGGCCGTCGAAATTCTCGTTGAGATGGTGGCGGACCAGGCGAAGGGCATTGTTCATAGCGCCGAATCGCGCAAGTTTGTGGCGCCGGTGGCGCTGACCGTGTTCGTGTGGATCTTCCTGATGAACGCGATGGACCTTCTGCCGGTCGATCTGCTGCCACGTATCGGCGCGCTGTTCGGCATCCACTACATGCGGGTCGTCCCCTCTGCCGACCTGAACATGACGCTCGGTCTGTCGATCGGCGTGCTGCTCATGTGTCTCTACTACAACGTCAAGATCAAGGGTTTTGGTGGCTGGGTGCATGAACTCTTCACTGCACCGTTCGGTAGTCATCCGCTGCTCTATCCGGTCAATTTCGTGATGCAGATGATCGAGTTTCTGGCCAAGACCGTTTCGCACGGCATGCGACTGTTCGGCAACATGTACGCCGGCGAGCTCGTCTTCATGCTGATTGCGCTGCTCGGAGGCACGGCCACGGTCATGGGGTTTGTCGGCCACGTTATCGCGGGCTCGATCTGGGCGGTGTTTCATATCCTGATCATCACCCTCCAGGCGTTCATCTTCATGATGCTGACGCTGGTTTATATCGGCCAGGCCCACGAAAGCCACTAAGCCGACAGAGAGTTTGGTAGTTCGATTTCATAGCTTCACAATTTAATACTTCAACATAAAGGAGTTGTCATGGAACAAGTTCTGGGTTTGGTTGCTCTGGCTGCTGGTCTGATCATCGGTCTTGGTGCCATCGGCGCCTGTATCGGTATCGGCATCATGGGTTCCAAGTACCTTGAAGCTTCTGCGCGTCAGCCGGAGCTGATGAACGCTCTGCAGACCAAGATGTTCCTGCTGGCCGGTCTGATCGATGCTGCGTTCCTGATCGGTGTCGGTATCGCCATGATGTTCGCGTTTGCTAACCCGTTCCAGCTCGCCTAACCGTCCGCGCTTCAGTCGTTTTCGTTAATCAACACTGAGGGCACGAACAGTGAATTTGAACGCAACCCTGGTAGCCCAGCTCGTTGTGTTCTTCATTCTGGCGTGGTTCACGATGAAATTCGTGTGGCCGCCCATCGTGAAGGCACTGGACGAGCGTGCACTAAAGATCGCCGACGGGCTGGCCGCTGCCGACAAGGCCAAGGCCGATCTTTCTCTTGCCGAGAAGAAAGTCGTCGAAGAGCTGCGCAAGGCACGTGAATCCGCCGGAGATGTTCGCGTCTCGGCGGAGAAGCAGGCCGCAGCGCTCATTGACGAAGCCCGGGCCGAAGCCGCCCGCATCGTAACCCAGGCCCGTGAGGCAGCCGAAGCCGAAGCCGGTGTCGCCGCCCAGCGTGCCAAGGAAGCTCTGCGCGATCAGGTCGCCCAACTGGCTGTCGCCGGTGCTGAGAAAATTCTCCGCAAGGAGATCAATGCACAGGCTCATGCCGATCTGCTGGCAAACCTGAAACAGGAACTTCAATAAGCCATGGCCGAGAATGTCACCATCGCTCGCCCGTACGCCGACGCCGCATTCGAGCTGGCGCGTGGGGCAGGTGCGCTGGAGGCCTGGTCGGAAGCACTCGACCGGCTCGCCACCGTAGCCGCCAATCCCGATATGCAGGCCTGCTTCACCGATCCGAAGTTTTCCGAGGATGATGTCGTGAAGCTGGTGCTTGATGTGGCGAACGGCAAACTCGATGGAGAGCAGCAGAATTTCGTCCGCATTCTCGCGGACAGCGAACGTCTGCAGGTGCTTCCCGAGATCCGTGACCTGTTCGTTCAACTCAAGAACGAGCACGAGGGTGTCAAGGAGGTGGCAATCGAATCCGCCTTCCCGCTCGACGACGCAACGCTGAAGACTCTGACGGCCGACCTGGAAGCTCGCTTCCAAGCCAAGCTCAATGTGTCCGTCAGTGTTGATCCCGAATTGATTGGCGGGGTCAGGATTACTGTCGGCGATGAAGTCATCGACGCCTCGGTCCGCGGCAAGCTCGCGAACATGGCCTCTGCGCTAAAGAATTAGGAGCTTATCTATGCAACTCAATCCCTCTGAGATCAGTGATCTGATCAAGAGCCGGATCCAGAACCTGCAGATCTCCGCGACCGCTCGGAACGAGGGTACGGTAGTGTCGGTGACGGACGGTATTTGCCGTGTTCACGGTCTGACCGACGTCATGCAGGGTGAAATGCTGGAGTTTCCCGGCGATACCTTCGGCCTCGCGCTGAACCTTGAGCGTGACTCCGTTGGTGCCGTGGTGCTCGGTGAGTATGAGCACATCACTGAAGGGGCCACGGTCAAGGCGACCGGCCGGATTCTCGAAGTGCCTATCGGTCCGGAACTGATCGGCCGCGTGGTCAATGCCCTCGGGCAGCCGATTGACGGCAAAGGTCCCATCAACGCCAAGCTGACCGACAAGATCGAAAAGGTCGCGCCCGGCGTTATCGCCCGCCAGTCGGTTTCCCAGCCGGTCCAGACCGGTCTCAAGTCGGTCGACTCCATGGTCCCGATTGGTCGTGGCCAGCGCGAGCTGATCATCGGCGACCGCCAGACCGGCAAGACCGCAGTCGCGGTTGATGCGATCATCAACCAGAAAGGGCAGAACATGTTCTGCGTCTACGTCGCCATCGGTCAGAAAGCCTCGACCGTCGCCAACGTGGTACGCAAACTCGAAGAGCACGGTGCGATGGAGTTCACCATCGTCGTCGCCGCGACAGCTTCGGAATCTGCCGCCATGCAGTACCTGTCGGCCTACGCCGGCTGCACGATGGGCGAGTACTTCCGCGATCGCGGCATGGACGCGCTTATCGTCTATGACGATCTGACCAAGCAGGCATGGGCCTATCGTCAGGTTTCGCTGCTGCTGCGTCGCCCGCCAGGCCGCGAAGCCTATCCTGGCGACGTGTTCTACCTGCACTCCCGTCTGCTCGAGCGCGCCGCCCGCGTGAATGCCGACTATGTCGAGAAGTTCACCAATGGCGAAGTGAAGGGCAAGACCGGATCGCTGACCGCTCTGCCGGTCATCGAAACCCAGGCTGGTGACGTTTCCGCGTTCGTTCCGACCAACGTGATCTCGATTACCGACGGTCAGATCTTCCTTGAGACCGATCTGTTCAATGCGGGTATCCGTCCTGCAATCAACGCCGGTATTTCGGTGTCACGCGTGGGTGGTGCGGCGCAGACCAAGGTCATCAAGAAGCTCTCCGGTGGTATCCGTACCGACCTCGCGCAGTATCGCGAATTGGCTGCCTTCGCGCAGTTTGCCTCCGATCTCGACGAAGCGACCCGCAAGCAGCTTGAGCGTGGCCGCCGCGTGACCGAGCTGATGAAGCAGCCCCAATACGCGCCGCTGTCCGTAGCGGAGCTGGGGATCTCGCTGTTCGCGGTCAACCGCGGTTATTTCGACGATGTCGAAGTTGACCGTCTGCTGGCGTTCGAATCCGGCCTTCAGCAATTCGTGAAGACCAAGAACCCCGCTCTGGTCGATCAGATCATGTCCAAGCTCGAACTCGACGCCGAAGGCGAGAAGCAACTCGTTGCCGCGATCGAAGAGTTCAAGAAGAGCTGGGCTTAAGACAGCGGACGGAGACGGAAAATGGCTAGCGGTAAGGAAATCCGAACCAAGATCAAGAGTGTGCAGAACACTCGCAAGATCACCAAAGCCATGGAGATGGTGGCTGCATCCAAGATGCGCAAGGCGCAGCAACGGATGCGGGCCGCCCGTCCCTATGCAGACAAGATCCGCCGCCTCGCCGCCAACCTTTCCCAGGCAAACATCAGTGACTACAAGCATCCCTTCCTGGTCAGTGCCGACAAGGTGCGCCGGGTAGGGATCGTTCTGGTTACCACCGACAAGGGTCTGTGTGGCGGTCTGAACACCAATATCCAGCGTGTTGCCCTTACCTCCATGAAAGAGTGGGAGAGTCAGGGCGTGACCGAGTTCAAGGTCACCGCGATCGGCAACAAGGGTCTGGGTTTCATGCAGCGCCTGCGGGCCAATGTGGTGTCCAGTGCGGTCCAGCTCGGTGATACGCCGCATCTGGAAAAGCTGATCGGTCCGGTCAAGGTCATGCTGGATTTGTTCCAGGCGGGTGAGCTCGACGCAGTCTTCATCGGCTACTCGCGCTTCATCAATACGATGAAGCAGGAGCCGGTGCTGGAGCAGTTGCTGCCGCTTACAGGCGAGAAGCTCGGTACTCCGGAGACCTCGTGGGACTATCTCTACGAGCCCGACCCGGAAACTGTCATCGACGAGATGCTCGTGCGCTACGTCGAGGCTTTGGTCTATCAGGCGGTCGCCGAGAATATGGCTTCCGAGCAGAGCGCACGCATGGTGGCGATGAAAGCCGCATCCGACAATGCGAAATCCGTTATCGGTGATCTCCAGCTGGTCTATAACAAGACCCGTCAGGCTGCGATTACGAAAGAGTTGTCGGAAATCGTTGGTGGCGCCGCTGCGGTCTAACGGATTATTGATTTAAGGAAAAACGATGAGTCAAGGTACGATCGTTCAGTGCATCGGCGCGGTGGTTGATATCCAGTTCCCGCGTGAAGCGATGCCCAGGGTGTATGACGCACTGAAGCTCGAGGATGCCTCGAGTTCGTTTGCCGAAGCTGGTCTGACCTTCGAGGTTCAGCAGCAGTTGGGTGATGGTGTCGTGCGTACGATTGCGATGGGTTCTTCCGACGGTTTGCGCCGCGGCATGAAGGTGGGAAATACCGGCAAGGGTATCTCCATCCCCGTGGGCGAAGGCACGCTGGGACGAATCATGGACGTGCTTGGCCGCCCGATCGACGACGCGGGCCCTATTGCTTCCGAGGAACTGCGCGAGATCCACCAGAAAGCGCCGAAGTTCGACGAGCTTTCGCCGTCGGTCGATCTGCTCGAAACCGGCATCAAGGTTATCGACCTGGTTTGCCCGTTTGCGAAGGGCGGTAAGGTCGGCCTGTTCGGTGGCGCCGGTGTGGGCAAGACCGTGAACATGATGGAACTCATCAACAACATCGCCAAACAGCACTCGGGTCTGTCCGTGTTTGCCGGTGTGGGTGAGCGTACTCGCGAGGGTAACGACTTCTACCACGAGATGAAGGACTCCAACGTTCTCGACAAGGTCGCGATGGTGTTCGGTCAGATGAACGAGCCCCCGGGCAACCGTCTGCGCGTGGCGCTGACCGGTCTGACCATGGCTGAGCGTTTCCGTGATGACGGTCGCGACATCCTGTTCTTCGTGGATAACATCTACCGTTACACGCTGGCCGGTACCGAAGTGTCGGCACTGCTTGGCCGGATGCCGTCTGCGGTGGGTTATCAACCTACGCTGGCCGAGGAGATGGGCCGTCTGCAGGAACGGATCACGTCGACCAAGGTGGGTTCGATCACGTCGATTCAGGCTGTTTATGTGCCTGCGGATGACTTGACCGACCCGTCGCCGGCAACGACCTTCCTGCACCTTGACTCGACCGTCGTGCTGTCGCGTGACATCGCTGCCCTGGGTATCTACCCGGCTGTCGATCCGCTCGACTCGACGAGCCGTCAGCTTGATCCGCTGATCGTCGGTGAAGAGCACTACAACGTTGCCCGTCAGGTCCAGCAGACTCTGCAGAAGTACAAGGAACTGCGTGACATCATCGCAATTCTGGGTATGGACGAATTGTCGCCGGACGACAAGCTTGCGGTCGCTCGCGCACGGAAGATCCAGCGCTTCCTGTCGCAGCCTTTCCACGTTGCCGAGGTCTTCACCGGCTCGCCGGGCAAGTACGTCAGCCTCAAGGACACCATCAAGGGTTTCAAGATGATCGTCAGCGGGGAATGCGATCAGCTGCCCGAGCAGGCGTTCTATATGGTTGGTGGCATCGAGGAAGCCTTCGAGAAGGCCAAGACGCTCCAGTAATGGACTGATCTCTCCAGCGGGCCAGTGGGCCCGCAAGGAGTGATCGGAGGAAAAGTTTATGGCAATGACAGTACACGTGGATGTGGTCAGCGCGGAAGAGGAGATTTTCTCCGGCCTCGCCGAATTCGTTGCGTTGCCGGGCGAGTCGGGCGAACTGGGGATCCTCCCCGGTCACATGCCGCTGATGACGCGTATCAAACCGGGTGCGGTGCGTCTCAAGCTTCCGAATCAACAGGAAGAAGAGTTGATCTTCGTTGCTGGTGGCATCCTTGAGGTCCAGCCTGGCCGGGTATCGGTTCTGGCTGACACCGCGATTCGCGGCCATGATCTCGACGAGGCCAAGGCGCTCGAGGCAAAGAGCAAGGCTGAAGAAACGCTCAAGAATCAAAGCTCGCAGCTTGATTATGCTCGTGCCCAAGGCGAACTGGCCGAGGCGATCGCACAGCTGGCGGCAATTCAGCGCCTGCGCAAGCGCGGACACTGAAATCCCGATTCTTCAGTAGGAAAAGGCGGCCTCGGCTGCCTTTTTCATTTTCCGATAGGCAAGGCAATTCTTCCACGAAGCTGGACCGGGTTTGCGCCATGGCCGCCCACGTCGTGGGCCGTTCGAAGGGCAACTGCCCCACGCGAGCCAGCAGAGTTGGCGCTCACGAATGGGCGGGAGCCCCCTTTAACCTGTGCTCTACACCTTCGACGTGCTTTTCCAGGCGCGCAACAGAATCTCTCAACGCCCTAAGATCACTCGCATGTTGTGAAAGACTGGCTCGCTCGAGCAGAACGTTCCTTTCGATGGTGAGGTATTCGATCAGGTTGTCCCTAATTGCCTTGGCTGCCGTCGCCTGTCCTGTCAGCAGCCGCAGGGCGCCGCGATGGAGGCGATGAGCTGCCACGTCGCCCACGACTCCGGCGAGATCCGCCTCGGGGTCCCATCGCAGATTGCGGAACACGAAACCCAAGGCGTCGGCCATTTCCGCGTTGCCATTGATGCGTACAGATTTCATAACCCGCTCCCATCCATCGATGAGATCAGGCAACGCCGCAAGCGGTGCGCTGATCGTCACATCAGGCTCGGCGGGCCCGCCTGAAGCGGCTACATGACCGTCAGCCTCAATCGTGAAATCAATGCTGACAGCTTCAAGCACGAGTCTCGCCGGACGGCCGGAAAACGGAAGTAGCCGTCGCCGGGCCCACTCGGCCCGGTTGAGAAGATGATTGAAGAGCGCGACAAAGGCTGACGAGAGCATGCTGTCCGGGTATTGGCGTTCAGCCGATCTGTTGAAGGCCAGCGACACGCCATCCGTTATTGCCACCAATCGGCTTGACCAGATGCCACAACTCCTCGAAGCGTGCAGGTACGGCGCCTTCTTCCTCGCGGAGCATGCCGCTGAAGCGGACTGTGACCACATGCTGGCCTTCAAGCTCCGAGACATCGAGGACCTCGGCATCCAACTCCAGTACATCGGTCTTGTGGGTTCCGGTCGAACGCTCCGCCATCTGCAAGCTGAGTTCCGCAAATACTTCCGGTGTCGTGAAATTACGGATGTCCTCGAGATTGCCTGCATCCGAGGCGGCCTGGAGGCGAATGAAATTCAATTTTGCCTGCCGCTCGAAAGCTGCGGCGTCAAAATCGGCGGCGACTGCGGTCTTTTCCGATGTGGCTCTCGGATCGGTCTGGGTGCCGTAGGTCTCCGCACGGCCCGTGTATTGCATTGCTGCCGGAGATATGCCCGCAGGACTGGGAGATGGGCCGCCCGCACGGCGCAACAGCATCCTGATGACTGCTATTGCCGCAAACGCGAGCAAGGCCATCAACACAATCGATCCGAACTCTTCGCCAAGTCCGAGGTGCGACATCAGTGCAGCCAGTCCGAGCCCCGCCGCCAGTCCTGCTAGGGGGCCCATCCACGAGCGCTTGGGTGCCGGCCCGGCCGTGTTTGTCGCACTGCTCTTGCTGGGCTGTGTCGCCGTATTGCTTGGTGGCGTCGCCTTGCTGAAGCTATTGCTGTCCCGCTGCATGCCGAAGGATCGGCTACCGCCGAGGCGTTTCGCCTCCGCCTCAGGAATGACGCTTACGAAACCGATGAAAAATGCAAAAACCGTGACGAGAAGGCGGGTCATGCGTTGATGTCTCCTGGATGGGGCCCGGCTGTACGGACTGATTGGGGGGTCAGATCTTGAATCCGCGGTGCAGGGCAACGACCCCACCGGTCAGATTGAAGTATTCGACTTTCACCAGGCCGGCTTGTTCCATCATTGATTTCAAAGTTTCCTGATCCGGATGCATGCGAATCGACTCCGCGAGATAACGATAGCTGTCCGCGTCATCCGCAACCTTCTTTCCGAGCCATGGCAGGATCTTGAAGGAATAGAAGTCGTACACCGGGGCGAGCGGTTTCCAGACTTGGGAAAACTCGAGCACCAGCAGGCGGCCACCGGGCTTGAGCACCCGACGCATCTCGGCCAGGGCACGGTCCTTGTGGGTCATGTTGCGAAGGCCGAATGCCACCGTCACGCAATCGAAATAGTCGTTCGGGAAAGGCAGCTTCTCCGCATCGCACTGGGCGACCGGCAGGGGTTTGCCGTGGTCGAGCACACGGTCTCGTCCGCGGGAGAGCATCGCGTGATTGATGTCGGTCAGCCAGACCTGCCCGTCATTGCCCACTCGCCGCGCAAACGCCAGTGACAGATCCGCGGTGCCGCCTGCGACGTCGAGCACACGCTGACCCGGGCGAACACCCGCGATCTGTATCGTGAACGCCTTCCACAACCGATGAAGTCCGCCGGACATCAGGTCGTTCATGACATCGTAGCGACTCGCCACCGATGAAAAAACGCCGGCCACGCGCCGGGCTTTCTCCGACTCCGCAACCGTGTCGAAGCCGAAATCGGTCTTGTTGTCTTCCATGATCAGTGCCCGTGATGACCGCAGCCGTGCGCGGGTGCGGCAGGCGGTGTTGCTGAAGGTTCGCGGCTGGCCCCGGCGGCTTCCAGCCGCTCGAGATAGGCCTGCCACCATTCTGCCTGCCGCACGCCCAGTTCGTAGAGATAATCCCAGGAATAGAGGCCGCTGTCGTGCCCGTCACTGAACACTGGCTTGATCGCGTAGCTGCCGACCGGGTCGACGCTCTGGATCGTGACTTCACGCTTTCCGGTCTGGAGGGTCTCCTGTCCGGCGCCGTGGCCCCTGACCTCGGCCGATGGCGAATACACCCGCAGATACTCGTAAGGAAGCTCGAAATGCGCCCCATCATCGAAGCGCAGTTCCATGCGCCTGGATTTCTGATGGAGCCTTATTTCGGTGGGGATCGGGGTGTTTTTGTCGAGTCCGGCCATGCTTGGTGACCTGCGCCGATGAGGTCATCTATGATACCCGAAAGCCGTCGGGTGTTCGGCGAAGCCCATTGCAGGCCGATGACGTGTCATCAAAGCGTCAAATTGCTGCAATAGACTGCGTCAGCTCAATGGAGATTCGATATGCCTGCAAATATCCTTCTGGTTGAAGACGAGCCCGCAATCCAGGAGCTCATCGCCGCCAACCTCGCCCGCGCGGGGCACCATGTGGTGCGTGCCTCGGACGCCGAGACCGCCCAGCGGCTGGTGCGTGAAGCGCTTCCGGATCTGGTACTGCTCGACTGGATGCTGCCGGGTATGTCGGGTATCGAATTCGCTCGCCGCCTGCGCGCAGAAGAGCGCACGAAGACGATTCCGATCATCATGCTTACCGCGCGCGGCGAAGAGCAGGACAAGGTAAGTGGTCTTGAGACAGGCGCCGACGATTACATCACGAAGCCATTCAGCCCACGAGAGCTCGTGGCCCGTATCAAGGCGGTACTGCGTCGGCGTGCCCCCCAGGCGACCGAGGATCCGGTATCAATGGGGGGACTTACGCTCGATCCGGCGACGCATCGTGTCAGTGCAGGGGAGCAGCCGCTCAACCTTGGTCCCACCGAGTTCCGCCTGCTCCACTTCCTCATGACCCATCCCGAGCGGGTGCACTCCCGGGCTCAGCTGCTCGATCAGGTCTGGGGGGATCACGTATTCGTGGAGGAGCGTACCGTCGACGTGCATATTCGCCGCCTGCGCTGTTCGCTCGAACCCACCGGACACGAGTCGCTGATACAGACTGTCAGGGGGAGTGGCTATCGCCTGTCGGTCCAGCAGGATGCTCCTGCGACCGTGCGATAATTTGCCTCCCGGCTCCATCGGAGTTTCATCATTCGCTCCACAAGTTATATCTGGGCTGCCGCACTTACCACCGTATCCCTCGTCCTGCTGCCGTCGCTTGGGTTGGCCTTTTTTTTCGGGGCCGTGTGGGGCCTCCTGTTCTTTGCCGTGGCGTCGGTACTGTTCGGCTCCTATTATCTGACCAACCTGATGAGGCTCGTGAAATGGTCGCGTGAGCCGCTTGGGACACCCTTGCCGCGTGCCCTGGGGGTCTGGGACTACGCGTTTTCGGACCTCAGCCGTCGCGCCCGGGTTGGTTATGATCAGCGGGAGCGTCTCTCGGCGACGCTCGATCGCTTTCGAGAGGCCAGCCAGGCAATGCCGGACGGTGTGCTGTATCTGTCCGAAAGCAATGCCATCGACTGGGTCAATCAGCGCGCCGAAGAGCACTTCGGTCTTGACCACGGACGTGATATCGGGGCGCAGGTGACCAATCTGGTGCGGCATCCGGACTTCGTTCACTATCTCGAGGCCGGAAACTACGCAGAGCCGCTGTTGATGCGGTCTACACGAAACGCGGGTCATACCTTGATCGTGCAGATCATTCCGTACGCAGAAGACCAGAAAATGGTGTTGTCTCGCGACGTCACCCAGCTCGAGCGCCTCGAAACAGTGCGTCGCGATTTCGTCGCCAACGTCTCCCACGAGCTGCGCACGCCGCTCACGGTTGTCATCGGATTTCTCGAAATCCTGGAGGATGGTGTAGACGACCTGTCTCGCGACGAGAAGCTGAAGTATCTGAGCATGGCAAGCGACCAGGCGACGCGGATGCAACGCATGATCCAGGACCTCCTGGCCCTTTCTGCCCTGGAGACAGGGGCACCTGCGCCGGCTGAGGAAAGTGTCGACGTTTCCACCCTGCTCGAAGAAATCCGCGCCGAGGCAGAGGCCTTGTCGGCGGGCCAACATACCCTCTCTCTTGAAGTGGACGGGCCGGTACGGATCCTTGGATCGGCAAAGGAACTACGCAGTGCCTTCGCCAATCTGGCAAGCAACGCGGTGCGCTACACCCCCGACGGGGGTCATGTGGCGATGCGATGGCAATGCAGTGGTGGCGACGGCATCTTTTCCGTCAGCGACGATGGAATCGGTATCGATGCCTCCCACATTCCGCGGCTGACCGAGCGCTTTTACCGTGTCGATCGCGGTCGCTCGAGAGAGACCGGAGGCACCGGTCTCGGACTGGCGATCGTCAAGCATGTATTGACACGCCACCAGGGCGAACTGCATATCGAAAGCACGCTCGGACAGGGAAGCACTTTTTCCGCCACGATCCCGCGCCGACGGATTATCGCGTCGTCTGTAGCGGCGTGATGCTGATCTGGTCGTAATTGGTACCGCTTGCGGTCTGGGCGGTCATTCTCGCCTGAAAGGGGCGGGCGGCATGAATCTCCAGCACGCGCTCGGCCTGATACCACCCGCCGGGCGTCACGACCGACGATTCCGCCTTGAGCGCAGGGACGGCAGGCAGCAGAAAGCAGGGCAGGAACGGCGCGCGGGTGCCCGCATGCGCGCTGACCTGGCGCGCCGCGGCGACCGTCGGGATTCCGGGCATCATGTAGATCCCGGCTTCGAGAAGGCCGTCGGCGCGGAACATCAGCCAGCTGACGCGTGCGAGCAGGATCTGGTCCCCGTCGGGCGGGCGCACACCCACTAGTTGGTGATGGTTCAAGCGCAACCCTTCCGGGCGGCAGCGGATCCGGAAACCGCCTACCGACTGGTCAAGCACTTCCCAGTGCGACGAGGTATACCCCAGGCGTTCAGCATTTTCACGAATCTTTGCGCGATCCGGCGTGACTTCGGCGGCCCGTTCGCCGAAGGTAAGCAGCGAGATGTCGTTCCGGATGTTCGATGCGCTGCGGGTCGAGGGCGGCACGAAGGGGCGGCCGGCGATGTGAAAGGCAATTGCTTCCCAATCGACGAACATCTCGAGATTGCCGCGCGCCCCTCTCCTGGGAAAACGCCTGCCCGCCGCGGAGAGGCCCCAGGGACGGTAAAGGGAAAGCAGAAGCTTGCCTGCCTCCCGTGCAGCACAATCGTCACCGAGACCCAGTGAGGCCGGCGAGACGCCGCGCTTGAGTTGCTGCAGCACCCCCTGTATATGGTTGGCGAGACGAGTGCCGTCGAAGTAGCGCAGGCTGTCGCTGACGGTCAGCAGACCCAGGGGCCGAACGCCGTGATCGGCCGCAAGATCCAGCCCATAGCTCAGCGGCTTGGCGTTGGCGCTGGTATTGTCGAGGCCACAGTAGGGCGCAAAGCGCTGCGCCCATCGGGTAATCCAGACGAGTTCCCGCTGCGTTCTTCCGAACGGATTGGAGAGGTCGACCAGCAGCAACGCAACATAGGCCTCGGACGAGCTTTGCGCCTTCCAGACTTCGTTGAGCGGGTCTGCAACCCGCGTGCGTGCGACATTGTTGCGTTCCGCCGCGGAGTAGGCCGCGTGCAGGTCGGTCCAGGTGCCGGCGGGCAGTGCGCGTCGGGCCCGGAAATACTCCAGCAGCACTTGGGCGTTGTAGTGCAGTTGTCGCTGGAACAACTGTGGCATGTTCTCGCTGAGCCCGCTGTCGATGGCGTCGGCAAGTATGACCCGGGTATAGGAGCGGGCCATGTCACGCCACAGGGTTACGGCCTTGAGCAGCGTTTCATTCTCGGTGCTGTCGGGCGGCAAGGGGTGCGCCGCATAGCGTTTCGATAGCTCCCCCTGGACGAACGCGACGATCGGTCGTGCAGTCTCGAGGACCTCGAGATGCTGATTTGCCGCCGGAGGGTAGGATTGCAGCGTCGATATCATGCGCGACAGGATGCTGTGCGTCTCCTCGACGTTCGTGGGATGCAGACGTCGCAGCAGATCTAGGCAGGATGCGGGATTGCGATAATCCATATTGTTTCCTGGGGCGTTTCGGACCGGGTTCCTGGCGGCCGGAAAACGTTGCGTATTGTCAGGACGGGTGCTGCAGGTATTGGCGAATCCGTTCGGTCAGTGCTCCCGGATCCGGGGTGCGCTCCGGTCGGTGTGCGGGCTCACGTTGTTGCCTGCCCCAGACAGGTTCAGGAAAGTGACGATCGTCCGTGAAGCGCGGTATGACATGCCAGTGCAGATGCGGCACCATGTTCCCGAAACTGGCAATATTGATTCTGTCCGGCGACACCAATGCACGCAAACCGGCTTCGACCGCGTACACCACTTCCATGACATGCTGGCGATCGCGCCACGACAAGTCACTCATTTCCTTCACGTGAGCATGCCAGATTACACGGCAGAACCCCGGATAGTCGAAATCGTCGACCGCGATGATCCGGCAGCGGTCGTCTGACCAAAGCACGTTTTCCGCTGCTGGTGAGCAAAGCGGGCAGTCGGGTGTCTCAGCCATTGTTTCGAATTTCCGTCATGGTCGAGGTTTCGGCGCAATCGCTGGCAAGGTTCGGCGAGGCCCGGGTGACGAAACTGCCTGCGGGCTTGCCGTCACTGAAGCGCAGCAGGGTTCCCGGGGCAATGGGCTGCCACGCCTCGTTGTCGGTGAGGGGCGTTGTGACGACCACCGCGACACGGTCGTTCGGCGTGGTCACCTTGCTGAAATCGACGGTCACGTCCTGGTCGGCGAGGTGGGCGACGCTGAACGGCGCTTCGCGAACGATGTAGGCAAGGCGGGTAGAGCAGTTGGCGTACAGACAGGCTCCATTCGAAAGCAGGAAATTGAATGAGCCGTGGCTTCCAATTTCGATGGCGAGTCGCTGAAGCTCGCGATCAAGCACGTCCGGCTCGGGTTGTCCCGAGCGAAAGCGCCGGCGAAGGCTTTGCAGAATGTGGCAGAAGGCAAGTTCGGAGTCGGTGTTGCCGACCGGCAGATACGTGCCGTCGAGCGTAGGCCTGAAATCCGAAAGGTTGCCGTTGTGCGCAAAGATCCAGTAGCGGCCCCACAGCTCACGTTGAAACGGATGGGTATTCTCGAGCGCCAGCTGTCCCTGCGTCGCCTTGCGGATATGAGCGATCACGTTCAGGGAGCGAATGGGGTAATTGCGCACCAGCTCGGCGACCGGCGAATCGACGCTCGCCTTGGGGTCGAGAAAGAGCCGACAGCCCGCACCCTCGAAAAAAGCGATTCCCCAACCGTCGCGGTGGATGTCGGTGAGGCCGCCACGGGCCTGGAAACCGGCAAAAGAAAAGCAGATGTCGGTCGGCGTGTTGCAGTTCATTCCCAGCAGCTGACACATACCTTGGACCTCGGTTGACGGCGCTTAATGATAGTTGATTGCTCGGGTCGCGGAGGTCCTAGTTGAACCGCTCATCCCGATACGTTGCTCCTGGCGATGCGATTCCGGGTATTCATGCGCCTGAAGTCTCATCGCGACCACGAAAACGGACCCTGGGTGTCGTTGTGATGACGGGGGGTGTGGCCTCGACGGTGCAGAGGGCAATCGGGGCGACGCGGCACGGATGGTCGATGCCCGCAGTGCGCGGGTGTGCGCCGACGCTCCGCCGTCATCGAGCGTGTTTCGCCACCGATCGACAAACGGTTCGAATGGTCTCGGGTGCGTGGAGGGCGACACGCCTTGGCGGGGTGCGGCGCTCCACGGCGAGGGGCGACCGGTGCGATTCGTCGGGAGGCAAGGCGCGTACGCCTTGCGCCCCCGCCGCTTCAGCCAGCCAGCTTGCGCTTCAGCAAGTCGTTGACCTGTGTCGGGTTGGCTTTGCCGCGGCTGGCCTTCATGACCTGGCCGACCAGGGCATTGAAGGCCTTCTCCTTGCCCGAGCGGAATTCTTCGACCGATTTCTGGTTGGCCGCCAGGACTTCGTCAATGATCGCCTCGATCGCGCCGCTGTCCGTGACCTGCTTGAGGCCTTGCTTTTCGATGACCTCGTCAGCGGTGGCGCATTCGCCGTTCCACAACGCTTCGAACACTTTTCGGGCGATGTTGTTGGAGATGGTGTTGTCGCCGATGCGCGCAACCAGGCCAGCCAGCTGGCTGGCGCTGACCGGCGAGGCATCAAGCTCGATCTCGGCCTTGTTGAGTCGCGCCGCCAGATCGCCCATGACCCAGTTGGCACAGGGTTTTGCCAGCGTCGCACCGGCAGCGTTGACCGTGGCCTGGTAGAAGGTCGCCATTTCCTTCGATGCGGTCAGGGTGGTGGCGTCATAGGTGGAGAGCCCGAACTCGGTCACGAAGCGCGTCTTCATCGCTTCGGGCAGCTCCGGCATTTCGTCCCGCACCCGCTTGATCCAGGCTTCGTCGATCACCAGAGGAAGCAGATCCGGATCGGGGAAGTAGCGATAGTCGTGGGCGTCTTCCTTGGAGCGCATCATCCTCGTCTCGCCGCTGTCGGGGTCGAACAGCACGGTTGCCTGCTGGATTCGGCCGCCATCTTCAAGTGTCTCGATCTGCCACTGGATTTCGTAGTCGATGGCCTGCTGCAGGAAGCGGAAGGAGTTGAGGTTCTTGATCTCCCTGCGGGTGCCGAGGGGGCCGCCCGGCCGCCGCACCGAGACGTTGGCGTCGCAACGGAACGAGCCTTCCTGCATGTTGCCGTCACAGATATCTATCCAGCGGACCAGGGCATGAAGGTTTCGGGCGTAGGCCACCGCTTCGGCCGAGGAGGACATGTCCGGCTCGGAGACGATCTCGAGCAGCGGGGTGCCGGCGCGGTTCAGATCGATACCGCTCATGCCGTGAAAATCCTCGTGCAGGCTTTTTCCCGCGTCTTCTTCGAGGTGGGCACGGGTCAGCTGCACACGCTTTTCGTAAGCCTTGTCGCCTTCACCGACGCGGATCGTGATCGCACCGCCCTGTACCACCGGCAGCTCGAACTGGCTGATCTGGTAACCCTTCGGAAGATCCGGGTAGAAATAGTTCTTGCGCGCGAACACGCTCTTCGGTGCCACGTGGGCGCCGATCGCCAGGCCAAAGCGGATGGCGCGCTCCACTGCGCCCTTGTTGAGCACCGGTAGCACGCCTGGCAGGGCGATATCGACCGCCGAGGCTTGCGCGTTGGGCTCGGCGCCGAAGGCGGTGCTGGCGCCGGAAAAGATCTTGGAGGCTGTGTTCAGCTGGGCATGGACTTCCAGTCCGATGACCACTTCCCAGTCGCTACGGCTCATGTCGTTCTCGATTCAGTTCTAGTCTTCAGTCGCAACGCCCGCTTGGGGCGTCGATCAGGATGGGCCACAGGTAATCGACCGCCGTGCCACTGCAGTTTGCGCGACAGTCCGCGAATGCCACGGTGATCTGCCGGCCCTGTTCCCACATGCGTACCTTGCAGCCGCTCGCCGCGGCGAGCTCAACATGCGGCGCGGTCTTTACCTGGCGGAATTCGGCCATTTCAAAGTTGCAGCTGCCGCGCCGGGGAATGTCGACATGGGCGCTGAAGTCCTCGACACGGGCCTGGCGGACGGAAACCCTCGCATTGCCCTTGTAGCCGGTTTCGTCCTTGAAGCTGCATGTCGTGGCGACATCGAGCGGTCGAACCTTCATCGGTCGGAGACGCGGCTTGCCTCGGTCCGATGGTTCCGGCGATGCCACGGGGCCGGTGCCGTCGCGTGTTCCCGACGTGTCGGGCCAGGGGCCACCGCCGAGCATTGCGCAGCCGCCAACGGACAGGCTCAGCGCGAGGACCGACAGGCGAATGCGATGCCCGATCATTCGGCGCCCCCGGGTTGGCGCAGATGCCAGTCGGTAGCGGTTTGCAGCTGGTGGGCTGCGCCCAGAAGGCGAGCCTCGTTGAAGTAGTTGCCGATGAGCTGCAGGCCGACCGGCAAAGCGCCGGCAGCGGCGCCTGCGGGCAGCGAAATTGCAGGCAGGCCAGCGAGGTTGACCGCCACGGTGTAGATATCGCCCAGATACATCTGTACCGGGTCGTCGCTCTTTTCGCCGATCGCGTAGGCAGTGGTCGGAGCGGTGGGTCCGGCGATCACGTCGCAGTGCTCGAAGGCCCGACTGAAATCTTCCGCGATCAGCCTGCGCAGCTTCTGCGCCTGCAGGTAGTAGGCGTCGTAGTAGCCGTGGGAGAGTACATAGGTGCCGGCGAGGATGCGGCGCTTGACTTCCGCTCCGAAGCCTTGCGCGCGGCTCTTGGAGTACATGTCCGCGAGATCGGTGTATTCGGCCGCCCGGTGGCCGTAGCGCACGCCGTCGAAGCGTGACAGGTTGGAACTCGCCTCGGCCGGCGCGATCACGTAATAGGCCGGGATGGCAAGCTTTGCGTTGGGGAGGCTGATGTCGACCGTCGTGGCGCCGAGCCTGCGGTATTCGGCGAGTGCCGCCTCAACTGCGGTGCGCACCTCGTCCGCCATGCCGGGGCCGAAAAACTCGCGCGGCAGGCCGATCCGCAGACCCTTCAGCGGCGTGTCGAGTCCGGTGGCAAGGTCGTCGGCGGGGCGCTCCAGGCTGGTGGAGTCGCGCGCATCGAAACCGGTCATGGCAGATAGCAGCAGGGCGCAATCTTCCGCAGACCGGCCGATTGCGCCGCCTTGGTCGAGGGAAGATGCGTAAGCGATCATGCCGAAGCGCGAAACGGTGCCATAAGTCGGTTTGATGCCCGTGACGCCACAAAATGCGGCCGGCTGGCGTACCGAGCCGCCGGTATCGGTGCCGGTGGCGATCGGACTCATCCGCGCGGCCACCGCCACCGCGGATCCGCCGGACGAGCCGCCGGGGACATGTCCGGTATTCCACGGATTGCGGGCCGGACCGTAGAAGGAATTCTCGTTGGACGAGCCCATCGCGAACTCGTCCATGTTGGTCTTGCCCAGCATTACCGTGCCGGCGGCCTTGAGCAGGCTCACGACGTGCGCATCGTAGGGGCTCGTGAAGTTCGACAGCATCTTCGAACCGCAGCTGGTGAGCAGTCCCTCGGTGCAGAAGACGTCCTTGTGAGCCAGCGGAATGCCGGTAAGCGGCCCGGCCTTGCCCGCGGCTCGTCGTGCATCGGCGGCCGATGCGGCGCTCAGCGCACCATCACGGTCTACCGTGATGAAGGCATTGAGCACCGGATTCAGGGTTTCGATCCGGTCGAGGAAAAGCGTCGTCAGTTCGACGCTGGAAATCTGCCTGGCGTCTAGCGCGGAGGCGAGTTCCTTGAGGCTGGCATTCAGCATGGCGGGGTTTCGTCGGTGAAATTCGGCGGGCGTGGGTGGCCGGGCGGCCGCGGGGGACTTATTCGATCACCCTGGGGACCAGATAAAGTCCGGCTTCGGTCTGCGGGGCGATCCGCTGGAAGGCTTCGTGGCGATCGGTTTCGCTGACGGCATCCTGGCGCAGACGCTGGCTGACGTCCTGGGGGTGGGACATCGGCTCCACGCCTGTGGTATCGACCGCCTGCATTTGTTCGATGAGTGCGAATACGCCGTTGAGCTTGTCGAGCGTGGGGCCGGTTTCTCCGGGCGACAGCTCGATTCGGGCGAGGCGGGCGATGTGTTTGATCTGGTCTTGATCGAGCGACATGAAATTACAAACTTGCTTAGTTCACAAGGCTTTGTAGGTTATCATATTCGTTTATTTCGCCCCATCCCCATCCGGATTATCGGAACACAATTTCCATGTTTGGTTTTCTTCGCTCCTATTTTTCCAACGATCTGGCGATCGACCTCGGTACCGCAAATACGCTGATTTACGTGCGAGGCAAGGGTATCGTGCTGGATGAACCGTCCGTGGTTGCCATCCGCACCGAAGGTGGTCCCAACGCCAAGAAAACCATCCAGGCGGTCGGTCATGCCGCCAAGCAGATGCTTGGCAAGACGCCGGGCAACATCACTGCCATCCGGCCCATGAAAGACGGCGTGATCGCCGATTTCGTGGTCACCGAGCAGATGATCAAGCAGTTCATCAAGAAAGTGCACGACACCCGGCTGTTTTCGCCGAGTCCGCGCATCATTGTCTGCGTTCCGTGCGGCTCTACCCAGGTCGAACGTCGCGCAATCCGCGACGCGGCGCTTGCTGCGGGCGCGAGCCATGTTTACCTGATCGAGGAGCCGATGGCGGCCGCGATCGGTGCCGGGCTGCCGGTGGCTGACGCAACCGGCTCGATGGTCGTCGATATCGGCGGTGGCACCACGGAAGTGGGCGTGATCTCGCTGGGCGGCATGGTGTATGCCGGCTCGGTGCGTGTCGGCGGTGACAAGTTCGACGAAGCCATCGTCAATTACATCCGTCGCAACTACGGCATGCTCATCGGCGACACCACCGCCGAGAACATCAAGAAGCAGATCGGCTCCGCTTTCCCGGGCTCGGAAGTGCGCGAGATCGAGGTCAAGGGGCGCAATCTCGCGGAAGGCATCCCACGCAGCTTCACGATTTCGTCCAACGAGATCCTCGAGGCCCTTGCCGAACCTCTCAACCAGATCGTTTCCGCCGTCAAGATCGCACTCGAGCAGACACCGCCCGAGCTTGGCGCCGACATTGCGGATCGTGGCATGGTACTCACCGGCGGGGGCGCCTTGCTGCGTGACCTCGATCGGCTGTTGATGGAAGAGACGGGCTTGCCCGTCATCGTTGCCGAAGAGCCCCTGACCTGTGTTGCCCGAGGCTGCGGGATGGCGCTCGAAAAGATGGATGAACTGGGTTCCATCTTCGCCTCAGAGTAAGCCGGTGCAGTTCTGTGCGCGGCCGGCGGAAAACCGCATCGGCCGCGTCGCCGTTTACAGCCAATGTCTCTGATCGGACACTCCGTTCCCCCAATCTTCAGACGAGGGCCGGCGCCGCTCGTGCGCCTGATGGTGTTCGTGGCGATCGCGCTGACCATGCTCGTTGCCGACCTCAAGTTCCGTTATCTCGAGGTCATGCGGCAGAGTCTGTCGGTCATCCTTTACCCGGTCGAGATGGCGGCGGCCACGCCCGCCGATCTGGTACGAAACGCGTCGACCTACTTTGCCACCCTCGCCAAGGTGCAAAAGGAGAACGCGGCTTTGCGCGACGAGCGGCTGAGAGTCGGCGAGCGGCTGGTCCAGTTCGAACAGATGAGCCGCGAGAACACCGAGTTGCGCGGTCTGCTGGGCATGGCGCAACGGCTCGAGGCGCACTCGGTGGCTGCCCAGGTTCTGTATGCAGCCCGTGATCCCTTCAGCCGCAAGGTCATCCTCGATCGGGGGGCGAGCCATGGTGTGGGTGCTGGCCAGGCGGTCGTCGACGCCACCGGCGTGATCGGCCAGGTCTCCCGGGTCTATCCGATCCAGTCCGAGGTGACGCTGCTTACCGACAAGGATCAGGCCATCCCCGTCACCGTTGCACGCAACGGCCTGCGCGGTGCGGTCTTCGGGGCCGGCCGCGGCCAACTCGAACTGCGCTTCCTGCCCGCAAACGCAGACGTGCAGCCGGGTGACGAGCTCCTCACCTCGGGGCTCGACGGTCTTTACCTGCCAGGTCTTCCGGTAGCCCGGGTGGTGCGCGTTGAGCGTGATTCGCAAGCCTTTGCCCGAATTCTCTGCGTGCCGGCCGGGGGGGTGGAAAGCAGCATGCGGGTGCTCGTGCTGTCGCGTGCCGAGCCTCTGCCACCCATGCCCGATCCGGCCGACGCATTGCCGATTGCGCCTAGCGGCAAGACGCGTGATGCGAAATCCGCAACCGGCGATACCGCGTCGTCGGAAGCGAAGGCCAGCGAGTAAGCCATGCAGCCAACCAATCGTTCCCGTCGCATCCTTCAACCGGTCAAGCTGTGGTTCGTCTACCTGTCCCTGTGTTTTGCGCTGGTGCTTGATCTGGTGCCGACAGGGCGACTGCCTGGCGTGCCAGACTGGCTGGCGCTGGTGCTGGCCTTCTGGTGCGTGCGCGAGCCGCTGCGCGTCGGCATGGGGACCGGTTTCCTGTTCGGCCTTCTGGTCGATGTCGGACATGGCGCCGCGATGGGGCAGCACGCCCTTGCCTATGTCTTGCTTGCCTACGGCGCCAATGCGCTGTCGCGCCGGGTGCTGTGGTTCCCGCCTGCCGAGCAGGCGCTGCATATCCTTCCGTTGCTGCTGTTCACCCAGGTGTTGATGGTGCTGGTGCGCCTCGTCGCCGGGGCAGAGTTTCCGGGCTGGTGGTACTTTGTCGGTACCTTCACCGGGACCCTCTTGTGGGTTCCGCTGCATTTCCTGTTGTTGCTGCCGCAGTACCGCCCTGCCGATCGCGATGACAATCGTCCCATCTGATCCGCGCCCCGCATTTGCATGAGTTTCGACGAACCAGAGCAGGAGCTATCGCAATTCCGCCGACGCGTGCTGGTCGCGGGCGGTTTCGTGATGGTCTGTTTCACCCTGCTGGCGGCACGTTTCGCCTGGCTGCAGGTGAGCCGCTACGATTACTATCACACCCGCGCAGAGGACAATCGCATCGCGCTCGTGCCGATCGTTCCCAACCGGGGCCTGATCACCGACCGCAATGGCGTGGTACTGGCGCGAAACTACGCGGCCTATACGCTCGAGATCACCCCGTCGGCCCTCAAGAACGTGGATGCCACCATCGATGGCTTGGCAGAGATCGTCGAGATCCAGCCCAAGGACCGGCGTCGCTTCAAGAAGATTCTTGACGAGAGCAAGAACTTCGAAAGCGTGCCGATCCGTACCCGGCTTACCGACGAGGAAGTGGCCCGCCTGATCGCACGGCGTTTCCAGTTTCCGGGTGTCGAGGTCAATGCGAGGCTTTTCCGGGACTACCCGAACGGGACGCTTGCGTCGCATTTCCTGGGTTACATCGGCCGCATCAACGATCGTGACATGAAGCGCATCGAGGACCGCGAGGAGGAAGCCAACTATCGGGGGACGGATCACATCGGCAAGACTGGTCTTGAGCAGAGCTATGAAGCCGAACTCCACGGTATCACCGGCTTCGAGGAGGTCGAGGTCGACGCGGGAGGACGCGCTGTGCGGCTGCTGCGGCGGACCGCGCCGGTCGCCGGCAACAATCTGGTGCTCACGGTCGATCTCGAACTGCAGAAGGTGGCCGAGGAAGCCTTCGGCAACCGCCGCGGTGCAATGGTGGCGATCGAGCCGGGCAGTGGCGCCGTGCTGGCGCTGGTGTCGGCGCCGGGCTTCGACCCGAACCTGTTCGTCGATGGCATCTCCACCCAGGACTGGGACGCCCTCAACAATTCACCCGACCATCCGCTCATCAACCGCGCGCTCAACAGCGCCAACCCGCCGGGTTCCACCTTCAAGCCCTTCATGGCGCTGGCGGCGCTCACCACCGGCAAGCGCACCGCCCAGCAGGTCATCTCCGATCCGGGCTACTTCGATTTCGGTGGACACCGCTTCCGGGACGACAAGGTCGGCGGCCACGGACTGGTCAACATGTATCAATCGATTGCCCAGTCGTGCAACACCTACTATTACAAGCTTGCGGCGGACATGGGTATCGAACAGATCGCGGCCTTTATGACGCGCTTTGATTTCGGTTCGCGGACCGGTATCGACCTCGAGGGCGAATCCTCGGGCGTGCTGCCCTCGCCGGAATGGAAGAAGCGCCGCTTTAAACGGCCCGAGCAGCAGAAGTGGTATGCCGGGGAGACGATCTCGGTGGGTATCGGCCAGGGTTACAACGCATACACGCCATTACAACTCGCTCATGCCACGGCCACGCTCGCTGCCGGCGGTGTGGTCTACAAGCCGCACCTCGTGCGCTATGTGGAGGATGTGCGCAGTGGCGAGAAGCGCATGATCGAGCCGAACCCGGTGGCGGACCTCCATCTCAAACCCGAACATCTTGCCGAGATCCGTCGCGGCATGGTCGGTGTGAACCTCGAGGGGACCGGGCGGCGTGCCTTTGCGGGCGTGCCTTATCTGGTCGCCGGAAAGACCGGCACCGCGCAGGTCTATTCGTTGCGTGGCGGCCGCTACAAGGCCAGCGAAGTGCGTGAGCGCCTGCGCGACCATTCTCTCTACATCGCCTACGCGCCGGCCGACGCGCCGAAGATCGCGCTCGCCGTACTGGTGGAAAACGGTGGTTTCGGTGCGTCGGCGGCGGCTCCGATCGCGCGCCAGGTGCTTGACTACTATCTGCTCGGCAAGCGGGCCGGCACGCCGGCACCCGAAGATGCTGACGCGCCTGGCGACGCGGACGCACCATGAGGGCCGACCGTACATGACCGACCGTCGATTCGATCCGCGCCGCTGGCTGATGCTGATCGTCGAGCCACTCGATCCCGCGCTGCTGCTGCTGCTCAGTCTGTTGCTGTCCTATGCGTTCATGCTCATGGTCAGTGCTTCGCCCGAGCGAATGGAGTCGCAGATGATCAACTCGGCGGTCGCGGT
The DNA here is from genome assembly GCF_009800965.1 of Cognatazoarcus halotolerans. Taxonomy (GTDB): domain Bacteria; phylum Pseudomonadota; class Gammaproteobacteria; order Burkholderiales; family Rhodocyclaceae; genus Cognatazoarcus; species Cognatazoarcus halotolerans. The sequence goes on from NZ_WUAF01000007.1 coordinate 236,492, forward strand.
CACGGTGATGTGGGTGGCCGCGCGCATGCCTGCGCAGCGCATCCTCGCCCTGGCGCTGCCGGTCTATGTCGTCGGTGTCCTGCTGCTCGTTGCGGTTGCCCTGTTCGGCGAGATTTCCAAGGGCGCCCAGCGCTGGCTGGATCTCGGCGTGGCACGCATTCAGCCCTCCGAACTCATGAAGATCGCCGCGCCACTCATGCTGGCCTGGTACTTCCAGCAACGCGAGGGCATGATCCGCGCGCGTGAGTTCATCGTGGCAGGCGGACTGCTGCTCCTGCCGGTCGGCCTGATCGTCAAGCAGCCCGATCTCGGGACCGCCCTGCTGGTGGCCGCAGCCGGTTTCTACGTTCTCTTCTTTGCTGGCCTTTCGTGGAAGCTGATCCTGCCGATCGCTGCCGTGGCGATCGTAGGCATCGGTTCGATCGTCGGTTTCGGTGACCGCATCTGTCAGCCTGACGTCGATTGGGTCGTGCTCCATGGCTACCAGAAGAACCGGGTGTGCACCCTGCTCGATCCGACGCAGGACCCCCTTGGCAAGGGTTTTCACATCATCCAGTCCACCATTGCGATCGGTTCCGGTGGTGTTTTCGGCAAGGGTTGGCAGGCGGGTACGCAGACGCACCTGTCCTTCATTCCCGAACGCCACACCGATTTCATCTTCGCCGTGCTCGGCGAGGAATTCGGCCTGACCGGTGCGGTGGTCCTGCTGGTGCTCTACCTGTTGCTCATCCTGCGCGGCTGCGTAATCGCGGCGCAGGCGCCGACCCTGGCCACGCGTTTGCTGGCCGGCGCCATCACGATGATCTTTTTCACCTATGCTTTCGTGAACATGGGCATGGTCAGCGGCATCCTGCCGGTGGTGGGTGTGCCGCTACCCTTCATCAGCTATGGGGGCACCGCGCTGGTGACCCTGTGCCTGGGGCTGGGCATCCTCATGAGCATCAATCGAAGTTACCTGATGTCGAAGTAATGAACGGGAATAGGCAATGAACGCACTTGCACGATTCAATTCGGCCATTGATCCGCGCGCCGTGCGCAATTTCGTGTTGCTGGCGGCGGCGAGCGGCGTGCTGGCGGCGTGCGGCAGCGCACCGATGCGCAGCGGCGACGCCGGCTCGGCGGCAAGTCAGGCTGAACGGGGCGGCGGCGACAAGGTGGTGCGGCGACCTTCGACAAAGGGCGGCGGCTACTACAGTGACGACGGTCCGCATGAGAATCCGCCGGAGAATCTCGATCAGGTCCCGGACGCACAGCCGCGGCTCGACCCGCTGCATCGCTTCGCCAACAGGCCCTATACCGTACTGGGGCAGTCCTTCGTGCCCGCCACGCAGATCGAACCCTACAGGGCGCGTGGCCGTGCCAGCTGGTATGGCCGCAAGTTCCACGGCAAGCCGACCTCGACCGGTGAGCCCTACGACATGTATGCAATGACTGCCGCGCATCCGACGCTGCCGATCCCGAGCTACGCCCGCGTCACCAATCTCTCGAACGGACGCTCGGTGATCGTGAGGGTCAATGATCGCGGGCCCTTCCACAAGGGACGGCTCATCGATCTTTCCTACACCGCGGCCTACAAGCTCGGTTACGTGAATCGCGGCAGTACCGAAGTCGAGGTGGTGAGCATCCTGCCCGACGAGATACCGATGATCGTGGCCGGCCAACAGAGCGCCCCGGTGTCGGCAGGTCCCGCATTGAGCGAGGCTGTGCCGCAGGCCGACAGTCCGGTCCAGCCCCTGGCGCCCTTGCCGGTGCCGATTGCACTTGCCGCCATTCCAGCCGTTCAGCCCGCCGCGACGCAGGCTGCCGCAGCCAGTGCCGGCGGCGTGTATCTGCAGCTTGGCGCGTTCGTGTCACGGGCCAATGCGGAGGGGTTTCGCAGTCTCGTCGAGCAGGAGATGGAAGGGCTGTCGAGTCGCCTCGAGGTGCTGGACGGCGGTGGACGCTACCGCCTGCATCTCGGCCCCTTCGATAGCGTCGAGGCAGCCCGTCGGGATGCGGAGCGGATCGCCTCGGCACTCAAATTGCAGCCTTTTGTCGTCATGCGTTGAACCAGCCGTAACCAAAGGGAGTCATCTCCCATCCTGGCGGGTATCGGACGCCACCTATCAATCCCCAGCACCGAAAAGTTGAGACTCATGCGTTTAGTTAGCTTCTTCACCCTGTTTTTTGCCTCGGTTCTCGCCTTCGCACAGGTTCCGCCTCCCGTCGTCGCGGCCAATTCTTGGCTGATGCTCGATTACACTTCCGGCCAGGTGCTTGCCTCGCGCGATCCCGACAAGCGCATCGAGCCGGCGTCCCTGACCAAGCTGATGACCGCCTACATTACGTTCTCCGCGCTGCGCGAAGGAAAGATCAAGCGCGAGCAGGAAGTGCCGGTCTCGGAAAAGGCCTGGAAGATGGAAGGGTCGAGGATGTTCATCGAACCGGGAAAACCGGTCACGGTGGGCGAACTGATTCAGGGCATGATCGTGCAATCGGGCAATGACGCCTGCGTGGCGCTGGCCGAGGCAATCGCGGGCTCCACCGACGCGTTCGTGCACATCATGAACCAGGAGGCCAAGCGACTCGGCATGGTGAACACCCATTTCACAAATACCACCGGCCTGCCCGACGCGGCCCACTACACCACTGCGCGTGATCTCTCGATTCTGGCCGCGGCGGTGGTGCGAGACTTCCCGGAAGACTATTCGACCTACTCGCAGAAAGAGTTCCGCTACAACAACATCCCCCAGCGCAATCGTAACCGCCTGCTGTGGACCGACCCCACTGTAGACGGCATGAAGACCGGCCATACGGATAGCGCGGGTTATTGTCTGATTGCCTCGGCGAAGCGAGGCGAGCGGCGGATCATCACCGTCGTGACCGGTACCAGCAGCGAGGCCGCCAGGGCAGAAGAGTCGCTGAAGCTGCTCAACCACGGTTTTCTGTTCTATGACACCGTGCGTCTTTACAGCGCGGCGCAAGCGGTATCGACCCTGCCGGTTTGGAAGGGCGCCAGCAACGAGGTGCAGGCCGGTTTCCAGCGGGATTTCCTGATGACGGTACCGAAGGATCAGGCCAACAAGCTCAAGGTCGACTTCGTCAGCCTGCAGCCGGTCATCGCGCCGATCGCCAAAGGCCAGCAGGTCGGTACGCTCAAGGTCTCGCTCGACGGTCGGGCGCTTGGCGAATATCCTGTCCTTGCCTTGCAGGAGGTGCCGCTGGCGGGCTGGTTCGGCCGCACCTGGGACGCCCTGCGGCTGTGGATCAAGAGTCTGTGAGGAACGTGTGACCAGCATCTGTTTTCTCGACGGCAGCTTCCTGCCGCTTGCCGAAGCCAGGGTTTCGCCCATGGACCGTGGCTTCCTGTTCGGTGACGGTGCCTATGAGGTCATACCGGTCTATTCCGGGCGTCCGTTCCGGCTCGACGAACACCTCGTCCGCCTCGGCCACACCCTCGCGGCGTTGCGTCTGCCGGACCCGCATGCCTTCGACGAGTGGCGGCGCATCGTCCGCGAAGTGGTTGCCCGCAACCGCTGGCCGGACCAGTCGGTGTATCTGCAGGTGAGCCGCGGGGCGGACGAGCGGCGCAACCACGCCTTCCCGCACGTAACGCGCCCCACCGTGTTCCTGATGAGCGAAGAGCTGGTCACCACCCCCGCCGCGCAGCGGGCCGCCGGAGTGGGTGCGATCACCGCGGCGGACATCCGCTGGATGCGCTGTGATCTCAAGGCCGTCTCGCTGCTTGCCAACTGCCTGCTCAGACAGCAGGCAGTCGAACATGGCTGTGCCGAAACCATCCTGCTGCGCGACGGATTCCTGACCGAGGGTGCAGCCTCCAGCATCTTCATCGTTCGCAATGGCGTGCTGCTCGCGCCACCAAAGAGCCATCTCGTGCTACCCGGCGTCACCTACGACATCGTGCTGGAACTTGCCGCGAAGCACGGCCAGGCACACGAAGTGCGCGAAATCCTCGAAGACGAACTGCGTGGCGCGGACGAAATCTGGATGACTTCATCGACAAAGGAGATCCTGCCGATCACCCGTCTCGACGATCGTCCGGTCGGTGGCGGCCAACCCGGTCCGGTCGCGCAACGGATGCACGGCTGGTATCAGGACTTCAAGGAAACGGTGATGCGCGGTGACTGATCAAACCAGAAAGACCCTGCTCGAGTTTCCCTGCGAGTTTCCCATCAAGATCATGGGGGCGCGGGTCGATGAATTCGCCCAGACCATCATGGAGGTGGTGATCCGTCACGCCCCCGACTTCGATGCTGCGGCGATGGAGATGCGGACCTCGAGCAAGGGCAACTACCTTGCGGTCACCTGTACGGTCACGGCGACCTCGCAGGCGCAGCTCGACGCGCTCTACCGTGAGCTTTCGAGCCATCCGCTGGTCAAGGTGGTGTTGTGAATCTTGTCGAACTCGCGGCCGAGCACGGCCTGCACTTGCCGGATGGCGAACTGAGCGAAAAGGCCCTGATGGTCAGGCGGCTCGGGCTGGTGCCCTACGAACCCAGCTGGCATGCAATGCAGGCATTCACGGCTGATCGTGACGCGCAGACGCCCGACGAGTTGTGGTTGCTCGAGCACCCGCCGGTATTCACCCTCGGCCAGGCGGGCAAACCCGAGCATCTGCTCACGGCAACCGAGATCCCCGTGGTCAAGATCGACCGCGGCGGCCAGATCACCTACCACGGCCCCGGCCAGTTGGTCGGCTACCTGATGCTCGATCTGCACCGGCGTGGCCTCAAGGTGCGCGAGATGGTCAACCTCATCGAACAGGCAGTGATCGACTGCGTTGCGGAATATGGCGTCGAAGCAGTCCGCAAGGAAGGTGCGCCCGGGGTCTATGTAGACGGTGCAAAGGTCGGGGCATTGGGGCTGCGGGTCAGGAATGGTTGCAGCTACCACGGATTGAGCCTGAATGTCGATATGGATCTTGCACCATTTACGATCATCAATCCCTGCGGTTATAGTGGCCTCGAAACAGTGCAACTCAGGCAGTTCGGCGTAACCGACAGCGTTGCGCAGGTAGGCGAGCGTCTGCTTGCCCATCTCGAGCGCCTGATGCCACCCATAACCAGGGGCATTCGCGCCCACTGAACGACGAGCCGGCACCAAGCCGGCCGAGGAAAGGAAGACACAGCATGGAAACCCCCGCACGCAAGCAGCGCGGTGCCGACAAGACGGCGCGCATCCCGATCAAGATCGTTCCCGCCGAACGCCTCAAGAAGCCTGAGTGGATCCGCATCAAGCTCGGTGCGGGGCACGAAGTGGAGCGTTTCAACGAGATCAAGGAAACGCTGCGGGAGCACAAGCTGCACACCGTCTGCGAAGAGGCCTCCTGCCCCAACATCCATGAGTGCTTCGGCAAGGGTACGGCCACCTTCATGATCATGGGCGACATCTGTACCCGCCGTTGCCCGTTCTGCGACGTCGGTCATGGCCGCCCCGACCCGCTCAACGAGAACGAGCCGGCCGATCTGGCCAAGACCATCGCGGCGATGCGCCTCAATTACGTGGTGATAACCTCGGTTGACCGCGACGATCTGCGCGACGGCGGCGCCCAGCATTTCGTGGAGTGCATCAGCCAGACCCGCAGCGCTTCGCCGAAGACCACCATCGAGGTGCTCGTTCCCGACTTCCGTGGTCGCATGGAGATAGCCCTCGACATCTTCGACCAAGCGCCGCCCGACGTCATGAATCACAACCTCGAGACCGTGCCGCGTCTCTACAAGCAGGCGCGTCCGGGCTCGGACTACGCCTACTCGCTCGAGTTGCTCAAGCAGTTCAAGGCGCGGCATCCGGAAGTGCTGACCAAATCCGGCCTGATGGTCGGCCTGGGCGAAACCGATGACGAGATCCTCGAAGTGATGCGCGATCTGCGCGCCCACGACGTCGACATGCTTACCATCGGTCAGTACCTGCAGCCTTCGGGCGGTCATCTGCCGGTGTTGCGCTACGTGCATCCCGACACCTTCAAGATGTTCGAAACCGAAGCGCTCAAGATGGGCTTCCGGAACGCGGCGTGTGGGCCGATGGTGCGTTCGAGCTACTGGGCCGATCAGCAGGCCCATGGTGCCGGGGTGGTGTGAGTCTAAGCGGGCGGCGTGTGTCCGCCCGCAATTCGGCCCTTCCCATCCACAACATCAATCCGGGGGCTCGGCCGATCTTCCCGCGGGGTCCGCGGAGTCTTCAGGGCGATCCGGGTCAGTCGGGCACGCCTTTCGCGAGCAGCACCTCCAGCTGCCGCGCCGCCTTGTGCAAGGGTGAAAGGTAGCGGCTCACCGCTTCTTCGCGCCCGATCGCCCGGGCAAGATAGATCACGTTGATCGTCGCCACGGCGCGTGCGTTCTCGAACACCGGCACCGCGATCGCGCCGACCTTGCCCTCTTCGGACCAGTCTCCCTCGTTCGCGCCGTAGCCGCGGGCGCGCGTCTGCTCCAGCAGATTGTCGATGAAGCGGGCATCGTTGGCGTATTTCGCCTGAAAGGGATCCTGCCGAAGCAAGGCGACCAGAGAGGCCCTTTCGTCGTCTGCACAATAGGCGAAATAGGCACGCCCGGCCGCGGTGACCAGCATCGGCAGGTGCTGGCCGACCATGGTCCGATGAAACGAGAGCGCACTGAAGCGGTGGGTGGATTCGCGGATCAGCATCGCCGCGCCGTCCGGCGTGCACAGGTCCGACGGCCACCGTACCTGCTGAAGCAAGGACGCCAGTACCGGTCCGGCCACCGCCGAGACCCTTTCGTCGTGGGTGAAGCCCTCGGACAGGGAACGTGTCTTCAGGGTCAGCACATAGCGGTCGTCCGAGCCGCTACGTCGCACGTAGCCTTCTTCGATGAGGGTCTCGAGTAGCCGGCGTACCGTCGTGCGATGCAATCCGGTCGCAGTCGCGAGGTCGGCCAGGCTGGCCCGGCCCTGTTCGTTGCGGTTCAGGGCCTGGAGCAATTCGAGCCCCCGAACCAGGCTTCGTACCTTGCTGTATCCGGCGTCGTTCGCAGAGTTCACCGCCATCCCCCTCTTGCGTCTCACAAACCGCATTGTGCATCAGGTGGACACTGGTCCAACTGCTTTTGATGGCGCCATACCCAAAACTTAGAGTGTCTCCCACGACAGAAGCGACACCCGGACCAAGGGTGCACCGAGGAGACGACGATGGTCGCAAGAGCCTATCGAAGCATTTTGGCGGAAGCCCACTGCACGAACGCCACCCCGATCCGCAAAGCGCCGCACGCAAACGCGATGCGATTCCCGCGTGGTTCCCACAGCAGTTTCCGCCGCAACTGATCCCCCTGCTTTCCTGAAATGGGCGCCGCCTCGTGCGATGCCTCCCTGTGAAAAACGAAGAGACCCGCGTGGTACGCACCGCGCCGGATCCGAAACCAGCGTGAAACGGAGAAGACCAGATATGAGCAATGATCGTCAATTCGACGCCGACGTGATTGTCGTCGGTGCAGGTCCGGTGGGCCTGACAATTTCGAACACCCTGGGCATGAATGGGATCAGGACCATTCTGCTCGAGCGTGGTGACGAATTGATCGACTACCCGCGTGCCATCGGCATGGACGATGAGTGCCTGCGTACCCTGCAGGGGATCGGCATGGCGGAGCGTGTGCTGCCGCACCTGACGCCGAATCACTGGATGCGATTCGTGACCAAGAGCGGGCGCTGCTTCGCCTCGATCGAGCCGCGCACCGATGTGTTCGGCTGGTCACGCCGCAATGCCTTCAACCAGCCCTTGATCGACCGCGAACTCTACGCCGCGCTCGATCGCTTTGACTGCGTCGATGTGCGCTTCGGCCATGACGTGATGCGTTTCGAACAGGACGCCGAAGGCGTGACGTTGGACGTGAAACGCAGCGACGGCACCACCACCAGCCTCCGCGCCCGCTACCTGGTCGGCAGCGATGGCGGTCGCAGTCCGATCCGCACCGCACTGAACGTGGGCTTCGGTGGTTTCACCGACACCTCCAAGTGGCTGGTCGTCGATATCCGCAACGACCCGCTCGGCACCCCCAACATCTACATGCACTGCGATCCTTCGCGACCCTACGTCTCGGGCGCGCTGCCGGATGGGATCCGCCGCTTCGAGTTCATGATCTTCGAGAACGAGACCGAAGAGGAAATGACCCAGCCGCACAACATGGCGATGCTGATGGCCAAGGTGCTGCCGCCTGGGGCGGATCCGGAAAAGCTCGACTACATCCGCAAGCGTGTCTATACCCACAACGCGCGTATCGCCGACCGCTGGAAGATCGGCCGCGTGATGCTCGCCGGCGATGCCGCCCACATCATGCCTGTGTGGCAGGGCCAGGGCTACAACACCGGCATGCGCGACGCCGCCAACCTGGGCTGGAAACTCGCCTACGTGGTCAAGGGTATCGCTTCCGACAAGCTGCTCGAGACCTACCAGCTCGAGCGTCCGCCGCACGCCAAGGCAATGATCGATCTGTCGGTCACCGCGGGTCGCATCTTCTCGCCGCGCAAGGCCTACGTGGTGGCTGCACGTGACTTCGCCACCTGGGTGCTCAACCTGGTGCCGCCGCTCAAGCGCTACTTCACCGAGATGCGCTTCAAGCCGATGCCCCGTTACGAAACCGGCCTGGTGGTGCGCGATATCGAAATCCCGGCTGACCCCTCGATCGGTCAGTTGGCGCGCCAGATCCTGTGCAAGACGCCGCTCAAGCGCTTCATCGGCAAGAAGTCCCGTCCTGGCAATACCAAGGCAAATTCGCCGGTCGGTCAGCTCTTCATCCAGCCGAAGGTTCGTACCCGCGATGGCGAGGTGAAGTTGTTCGACGACGTGCTCGGCAGTGGCTTCGCGCTGGTCTGCTGGGGCATCGATCCGAGTTTCTGGCTGACGCCCCGCAGCCGCGAGATCCTCGCTGCGATCGGCGGCAAGATCATCACCGCCAAGCCGGTGGTGCAGATCGACCGCGACAAGGACATCGGTCCGGACGCGATCGTCGTCGGTGACGAGCAGGGGCGCCTCAAGGAATGGTTCGGCCAGTATCCGGGTGGCGTCGCAATGGTCCGTCCCGACCGCTTCGTCGCGGGGATCTGCTACGGGGTGCAGGTCAATGAGCTGCTTGCCCAGGTCGCCGACAAGATGGGCCTGAAGCTGGGCAAGGGGGCCGCGTGATGGAGGCGCGACTCACCTGCCTGTCGCACACGCCGCTGAAGGGGTATTTCGACCCCGTGCCCGACGTGGTCGACGAGGTGGCGAATCTGGTCGCCGGCCTGCGCGCCGAGCTCGAGGCCTATGATCCGGAGATCATCTACCTCTTCGCGCCGGATCACTACAACGGCTTCTTCCTCGACGCCATGCCGCAGTTCTGCCTTGGCATCGCGGCTGATTCGGTCGGTGATTACCAGAGTTCGGCCGGACCGCTGGACGTGCCGCGCGAACTGGCCGAGGCCTGTGCCACCGCGGTGGTCGACGACGGCATCGACCTCGCGGTGTCCTACCGAATGCTGGTGGACCACGGTTTCGCCCAGCCGCTCGAAGAGCTTACCGGTACGCTGGCCCGCTATCCGGTGATACCGATCTTCATCAATGCGGTCGCACCGCCGCTGGCCAGTTTTCATCGTGCCCGCCTGCTTGGCGAGGCGGTCGGGCGCTTTGCACGCGGCCGTGGTCAGCGTGCGATGTTCATCGGCTCGGGCGGCTTGTCGCACAACCCGCCGGTGCCGCAGATGGCCACCGCGACCGATCCGGTGGTCATTGAGCGCCTGATCGCCGGCCGCAATCCCACGCCCGAAGCGCGCGACGCGCGCCAGGCACGCACGGTTGCCGCCGCCACCGCCTTTGCGGGTGGGAGCAGCGGATTGCATCCCCTGAATGCCGATTGGGATCAGCAGCTCATGAAAGATCTGGCCGCCCGTGACTGGCCGGCGCTGGACGCTTATCGCAACGCCGACATTACCGACCGGGCCGGGGCTTCCGCCCACGAGGTGAAGACCTGGGTGGCGGCAACGGCGGCGATGGATGCCGCCAGCGGCGGTGCCTGGCAGGCCGAGGTCCGCTACTACCGGGAAATTCCCGAGTGGATCGCCGGTTTCGGCGCGCTTACCGGCGCAGCAGCCCTCTAGTTCAACCCGATTCGAGACCCCACAGCAGCACAAACAGGAGACATACAAGCATGAAAACCACTTTCAAGACCAAGCTTGCCGCACTCGCCCTCACCGTTGCCGCGGCACCGGCCTTCGCCGACATCAACATCGGCGTGGTCTTCTCGCTCACCGGTCCGGCCGCTTCGCTCGGTGCCGAGACGAAGAAGGCGATCGCCCTGATGCCGACCAGCCTCGGTTCCGAGAAGATCAACTACATCGTTCTCGACGATGGCACCGACCCGACCAATGCGGTCAAGAACACGCGCAAGCTCATCGGCGAAAACGGTGTCGATGCGATCATCGGCCCCAACCTGATCACCAATGGCGTGGCGATGGCCGACGTGGTGAATGAAAAGAGCACGCCGATGATCTCGATCGCGCCGATCGATGTTGGCGCGGACAAGCGCAAGTGGGTCTACCGCGTCGAACCGTCGGCCGAAGTCATGGTCGGCCGGGTCGTTGCCGACATGAAGAAGAACGGGGTCAAGACCGTCGGCTTCATCGGCTTCTCCGACTCCTGGGGCGAACTTCTGCTCAAGGCGCTTACCACCACAACCGAGGCGGCCGGCATCAAGATCGTCGCCACCGAACGCTTCGGCCGCACCGATACCAGCGTGACTGCGCAGGCCCTCAAGGTGCAGATGGTCAAGCCGGATGCGGTCTTCGTGGGTGGCTCGGGCACGCCGGCGGCGCTGCCGCAGACGACGCTGCGCGAGCGCGGCTACAAGGGTCCGATCTACCAGTCGCATGCCGTGGCCAACAAGGAGTTCCTGCGTCTCGGTGGAAAATCGGTTGAAGGCGCGCGCCTTCCGGTCGCCCCGGTGCTGGTCGCCGAGCAACTGCCTGACAGCCATCCCAACAAGCAGGCCGGTCTCGCCTTCCTGAAGAAGCTCGAGGCCGAATACGGTCCCGATTCGCGTTCGACCTTCGCGGGTGCGTCGTGGGATGCGTCCCTGTTGCTCCAGAATGCGATGAGCAAGGCGATCAAGACCGCCAAGCCGGGTACCCAGGGCTTCCGCGACGCCATCCGCGCCGAGCTGGAAAAGACCAGCAAGCTGGTCGGCGCGAACGGCACCTACACCATGAGTGCGACCGACCACGGTGGCTATGACCCGAGCGCGGTGGTGCTGATCGAAGTGCGCAACGGCGCCTGGAAGCTGGTCGACTGACCGCCCGCGGAGCCGGCCCGATCGCTGGCCGGCTCCATAGATGAACGTATCGTCCGTACGTGAGGGTTTTATGACGAACGCACAGCTCTCCATTTCCGATGCAGCAGCCCTGTTGCGTGAGGCGGCGCGGCAGAACACGCCGATCGCCCCGCTGCGCGATCGGGTACCGAGCAACGACCTCGAGGCCGCGTATGCAGTGCAAGCGGAGAACACCGCCTGTGCGGTGGACGCAGGGCGGCGCCTGGTCGGTCGCAAGATCGGTCTCACCGCGCCGGCGGTGCAGCGGCAACTCGGTGTCGACCAGCCTGACTTCGGCATGCTCTTTGCCGACATGGCGGTCGGTGACGGTGAACCGGTGGCTCGCGGGCGGCTCATCCAGCCCAAGGTCGAAGCCGAAATCGCGCTCGTGATCGGCAAGCCGCTGGCCTTTGAGCGCCACACCTACGCGGACCTGCTGGGTGCCATCGAATATTGCCTGCCGGCCATCGAGATCGTCGACAGCCGGATTGCCGACTGGAAGATCAGTCTTTTCGACACCATCGCCGACAACGCCTCGAGCGGCCTCTTCGTGCTGGGGTCCAACCCGGTCCGCGCAGGCGAATTCGACATCGCCAACTGTGCGATGCAGATGCGCGAAGGCGAGGCGGTCGTGTCCTCCGGCAATGCACGCATGTGTCTCGGCAATCCGCTCAATGCTGCGATCTGGCTCGCCGACATGCTGGTTCGCGTCGGGCAGCCGCTGCAACCGGGCGACATCGTGCTGACCGGTGCCTTGGGCCCGATGGTGACGGTCGATACCCGAAGGCCACAGGTGTTTGCGGCACAGGTCGAAGGACTGGGTTGCGTCGAGGCGCATTTCGACTGATTGCCCGTCGGCGATCAACCCACCCGGTGACGCTGCGGTTTGCGGACGTCACGCCCCCAACGGAACAAGGGATCCGTCCGGCTGCCCGAGGCTCGCCGAAGAAGTCGTGAAGTCGTAGTGCAGGAAGCGATACGTGCCGACCCGCTCATCCGTGAGCCGGTCGCAGGGCCCGCCTGCGCCCCGGTTCGGCAACGGACTGGATCCCGTGGAGCAAACGGAATATCAAAATGTCATCAAAACAGATCGTCCCCAACATATTCGCGCAGGAAAGCGGCGAGATCCACCTGGGCGGCATCGATGCGCTGGTGCGCCTGTCGCTGGACCAGGTGCGCACCGATGCGCGGCGCGGGCTCAAGACCGGGATGTTCGTCTCGGGCTACCGCGGCTCGCCCGTGGGCATGCTCGATGCGGCGCTGCTCAAGCAGCAGAAGCTGCTGCTCGAGCACCACATCCACTTCGTCGACGGCA
>NZ_WUAF01000080.1 GCF_009800965.1 Cognatazoarcus halotolerans
CGGGGTCGGAGACGCCGAAGTTCGCGCCGGACAAGGTCACCGTCTGGCCTTCACTCACCGTCAGGCTTGCGCTATCGAGCACCGGGGCATCGTTCACCGGCGTATAGCTGATGGTCGCGCTCAGCGTATTCGAATCCGCCGTGCCGTCGTTGACCGTCACGTCGAACGCAGGCGCCACTTCGTTGCCATCATCGACGAACTGCACCAGGCCACCGCTGAGGTCGGCGCTCGTGAAACTCGTGACCGGGGTACCGGAGGCGCTACTCAATTGGAAGTAACCGCCCGAGACGCCGCTCACCGTGTAGGTGAAGCTCGCGCTGTCTGGGTCAGCCACACCAAAGTTGC
>NZ_WUAF01000081.1 GCF_009800965.1 Cognatazoarcus halotolerans
GAACTTCGGCGTCTCCGACCCCGACAGCGCGAGCTTCACTTACACGGTGAGCAATGTCTCGGGTGGCTACTTCCAGCTCTCGAGTGCCGCCGGCACGCCGATCATGAGTTTCACGAGCGCCGATCTCACTGGTGGCCTGGTGCAGTTCGTCGATGATGGCAACGAGTTTGCCCCGAGCTTCGATGTGACGGCCAACGACGGCAGTGCCGACTCGAACACGCTGAGCGCGACCATCAGCTACACACCGGTGAACGATGCCCCGGTGCTCGACAGCGCGAGCCTGACGCTCTCTGAAGGTCAGACGGTGACGCTCTCGGATGCGA
>NZ_WUAF01000082.1 GCF_009800965.1 Cognatazoarcus halotolerans
TCGCGCTGGCCATCGCCGGCAGCGACGTGGCCGGGGCGGCCGATCCACTCAGCTACACCATCGACTGGGGCGACGGCTCCGCGCTGCAGACGCTCAGCGCCGCCGAACTGGCGGCCCTGGGCGGCAGCGTCGAGCACGTCTTTGCCGACGACGAGGACGGCCCGGTGAACGCCACCGCGCGCACCATCACGGTTACGGCGAACGATGGCGACGGCGGCGTGACCACGCAGACCCATGCGGTGACGGTGAATAACGTCGCGCCGAGCATTGCGCTCACGGGCAGTGGCTCGGTGACGCTGGGGGCG
>NZ_WUAF01000083.1 GCF_009800965.1 Cognatazoarcus halotolerans
CGAGCGACGCCCCGATCGCCCAGGACGACGTGGCGACGACGGCCGAAGACACGCCGGTGATCATCGACGTGCTGGGCAACGACAGCGATCCGGACGGCGACACGCTGACGATCACCGAAGTGGGGGGGCAGCCGATCAGCGTGGGCAACCCGGTGACGATTCCGGAAGGCTCGGTTGCGCTGAACCCGGACGGTACGCTGACCTTCACGCCGAACCCGAATTTCAATGGCCCGGTCTCGTTCGACTACACGGTCACCGACGGCACGACGCCGGTGACGGCGACGGTGGATGTGACCGTGACCG
>NZ_WUAF01000084.1 GCF_009800965.1 Cognatazoarcus halotolerans
AGTCCGACGTGATCTGCCGCGCGCTCACCAAGCGGCTCTCGCAGAAGGCCCGCATCGAGTCGGCCGAGGCCTGGCTCGCGCGGCTCGACGAGGTGCACTCGCGCGGCAAGCTGCCCACCGCCACGCGCACCGCCTGGTACTGCTCGGGCTGCCCGCACAACAGCTCGACCGTAGCCCCCGAGGGCAGCATCGTCTCGGCCGGCATCGGCTGCCACACCATGGCCATGTGGATGGACCGCAACGTGGTGATGGGCACCCACATGGGCGCCGAGGGCGCGCAGTGGATCGGCATGACGCCCT
>NZ_WUAF01000085.1 GCF_009800965.1 Cognatazoarcus halotolerans
ATATCGGCAACATCAATTCGGTGGCCAACAGTTATCTGCGTTTCGAGAAGCCGCGTTCGTTCTTTGCGGCGATGAGCTTCGGTAACTGCGGTTATGCCTTCCCGACGATCATCGGGGCGAAGGTGGCGGCGCCGCATCGCCCGGCGGTCTCGTATGCCGGCGATGGGGCCTGGGGCATGAGCCTGATGGAGACGATGACCTGCGTGCGTCACAACATTCCGGTCACCGCAGTGGTCTTCCACAACCGTCAGTGGGGCGCGGAGAAGAAGAACCAGGTGGATTTCTACA
>NZ_WUAF01000086.1 GCF_009800965.1 Cognatazoarcus halotolerans
TCCATGAGCACATGACCGCCGTAGCTGAGCTTGGCCGGCTGGCCGTTGCCTTTCCTCATGAGCTTCGATTCCGGGTCGGTCGTGCTCTGGTGCGTGGCATTCGATCGCTTCTCGCCCTTGAAATCGATCATGCCGGTGCCGTCACCCCCATCCTTGGGCGACTCGCCGTCCTTGCGCCTGAAGCTCTTGAACGAGGCCCAGGCTTCGATCAGCGTGCCATCGACGGTGAAGTGATCCGAAGACAGCAGCCGCTCACGGCGCGCAAGGCACACGACTTCATCAAAAAAT
>NZ_WUAF01000087.1 GCF_009800965.1 Cognatazoarcus halotolerans
GCGCCTGCATTTGACGTGACGGTGAATGACGGCAGCGCGGACTCGAACACCTTGTCGGCGACGATCAGCTACACGCCGGTCAATGACGTGCCGGTGGTGACCAGTGCTTCGCTCACCGTATCCGAAGGCCAGACGATCACGCTCGGTGCCGGCAACTTTGGTGTGGCTGACCCAGACAGCGCGAGCTTCACCTACACGGTGAGCGGCGTCTCGGGCGGTTACTTCCAATTGAGTAGCGCCTCCGGTACCCCGGTCACGAGTTTCACGAGCGCCGACC
>NZ_WUAF01000088.1 GCF_009800965.1 Cognatazoarcus halotolerans
CTGGAGACCCGCCCGGTCTCTTCGACGTAGCCGTCGAACGGGGCGATCATCGGCATCAGCTGCGGCTGTTCGTGCTCAAGCATCTCCGCGATCGTCAGTTCGTACTCGGGGTGCTTCAACTCCTGCCGCAGGGCCTGGCAGCGTCGCAGTAGCCAGTCGTTCAGTTCGGCGAAGCTGCCGAACCTCAGCTTGCCGGCATCCAGCCAGATCCGCCGCCGACTGTCCTGGACGTTCTTCTCCACGACGCCCTTCTCCCAGCCCGAAGCGACATTGCAGA
>NZ_WUAF01000089.1 GCF_009800965.1 Cognatazoarcus halotolerans
CCGAGTAGCTCACCTGCGGTGCCCGCCGAACAAGCCAGGCACGATGCGCCGACAGAACCGTCTCGTCCTTCCCGGCCCGGCGGTACGGCCTCCATTCGGACTGCCGCAGCCAGTAGCGCACCGTCTTCCGGTCCAGTTCCAACTGCCGCGCAATGGCCGACACGCTCTGGCCGGCTGCCCGCAATCGCTGGATCTGCTCCCATCGTTCCTTGCCGACCATCTGCGCCTCCGTGCCAGTACTGGACACGGAAACATTAACGCCGCCGATGCTC
>NZ_WUAF01000008.1 GCF_009800965.1 Cognatazoarcus halotolerans
TTCTCAGAATTGCGAAATTGAGCAATTCGAGGGCGGAAGCATGAAGTGGTATCCGAAACTGCCCGTCGGAGCGTCCTCCGATGCGCGATTCGGCACCTCGAATCGAATTGAAAAATCAAATCTCGCCCTGAAGTCGCCATAAAAGTTACGCTGGGGTCATTTGCCGGTGCGGAGTCCGGCACTTTTGCATCACCCTGCTAACGTAGAAGTCACCGGCGCTGCGCGGCTTTTTCGCGCAGCGTCCGTGTGGACTGCCGGGTTAGGAATGGCGTGACGATTAGATGTTGGGTCAAAAGTAGGCGCTGGCGAGATGGCAACTGGAGGTGACTGAAAGAGGGACAGTGCATTTACTTTGCTTTGCTGGGCGCAGGAACAGGAGCAGGACGCGCAGGCACTCCGGATCTTTCGTCTTTCGTGTAGTGGCAATAAGCAATTGTTCCGCCTGCCGCCGCTACCGCGGCCCCGCCAACCACGAGGGTCGCCGGGGCGGTAAGAAAGCCGACCACACTGCCGACGGCGCCCAATGTTCCCGCCAAGTAGCCGCTGGACGCGGTAGCTGCGATTGCGGCCCCTGAACTGTGAGCGACCGCAGTTACTCCAGCGACATTTAGACCGACGCCTGTTGCAACTCCGGCACCGGCTACGCCAGTAGAGATTTTTGCGTAGGTCGTGTCTGCGTATTCACAAACACCGGCTTGGGCAACGATGTGCGACGCCATGAGCACAAATGCTAGCGCCAGTTGTTCAATGTGGTTCTTGTTCATGGCCAAGTCCTTTTAAGACCAACGATATGTCTTGAAAGTCGCGGCTAATTCACGCCTCGCGACTTCAGTGCTGCCTTGCCAGAAGCAACACAACTTGAATAGACCGTTGGCTTTTCAGATTCGATGGAGTACGAGTCGGCTAAAGAACGGCACCGGCTTTCAAGCTCTTGTACAGGGTCGCGCTTCTCGCCGCCTGAGAGAAATGAAATGGCAACCATCAGGCCAACGATTGCGCCAACCAGTTTGAAGAAGCCAACTATGCAGCCAGATGGCTTGGCTTTCAATCGAAAGCCACACTTTGGGCAAGCATCAGCTTTTGAGCTGACTTCACCCCCACATTCTTTGCATTTGATCATGGCCACGGTGATTCCTCCCAATTCCCTAACGTGAAGTGGGCGACAAAGTGGCGGATAAGACTGCCCTGTCTGTGTTTATGCGGATGTCGTGTAAACCCCGCCGCCCACTTCCGCCCCAGCCGCCCCGAGATTGCTCGATCAGGTTCGCGAGCGCTTGCGGGTGAAGCATTACAGCCTGCGTACCGAGACCGCATATGTAGGATGGATCAGAAGATACATCCTGTTTCATGGTAAGCACCACCCCCGCGAAATGGGAAAAAAGGAGGTCGAATCGTTCCTGACGCATCTCGCCGTGGAGAGAACGGTCAGTGCTTCCACCCAGGCGCTAAGTGCCTTGCTCCGTTTCGGTATCGCGAGGTGTCGGGAATCGAGCTGGCTAGGCTGAGCGAGGTGACGCGCAGGCGTTCAGGGGCTAGTCAGGTCGCTCTTGGTGAGGTCTGGCCAAGCTACTCGCAATGCCGCGGTGCGACGACGCCGGCCGCTTGGTCGGATCCCCATGACGCACTGAAATGAAATTACTCGGGCAGCGGGGCGATTCTCTCCGGTGCGGGGTCGCAGCGGCAGGCGGGACGATTCGTGTGTAGCAGATCAAGCCGGCGACCTTCTGGACGCCGCCCTTTTTCACTGCTGACCCTGCTTCGGACACCCCACGCACCCGTCCATCTGCGCATGAAGGAAGATCGCCTGGTCGAGGTTTGCGCCGGTGAGGTCGGCGTTGATGAGCAGGGCGTTGGTGAAGTCGACGCCGCGCAGGTTGGCGCCGGCGAAGGAGGCGTTGTGGAGGTGGGTGGCGCGCAGGTTGGCGCGCTGCAGGTTGGCGCCGCGCAGGTTTGTGCCGACGAGGCGGGCGTTGGTGAAGTCGGCGGCGGTGAGGTCTGCGTCGGTGAGGTCTGCCTTGCCGAGGTCGGCGTTCTGGAGGTTGGCGTTGCGCAGGTTCGCACCGGAGAGCTTTGCGTCGTTGAGCTTGGCGCCGCGCAGGTTGATGCGGCCCATGCGCGCCTTGGAGAGGTCGGCGCCCTGCAGCTGGGCGTAGGAGAAGTTGGCTTCGTCGAGGGTGGTGTCGCTCAGGTTCGCGCCCTGCAATTCGGAGCGGGAGAATTGCGAGTAGGCGAGGTTGGCGCTCGAGAAGTCCGCGCCGCTCAGGTTCATGCTGGCGCACAGGGTGCCGCGGCGGATGTCGCAGCCGCCCACCGAGCGTGGTTCCTGCGCGTGGGCGGCGGTGGTGACGATGGCGGCCAGAATCAGCGGGAGCAGTGTTCGCGGCATGGCTTGCAGGTGACGAGCTTCAGGTGTGGGCCGGGGCGCCCGGGCCCTTGAACATACATGATCTGGCGCGATCACGAGTGGAGGCGGTTACCCCGGGCTGCCCCGAGGCCGGTGCTGGGCGTGGGTTCAGGGTTTCTTGTCGCCGAGCATCGCCTTGAGATTGGCGAACGGCGAGTGGGTGGCGATTTCGCCGCGCGGCGTCTGTACGCTGCGCCCGGCCTGCGCTTCGGCCTGGCGCTGGTGTTCGTTGTCGTGGCAGTACAGGCACAGCAGCTCCCAGTTGCTGCCGTCGGGCGGGTTGTTGTCGTGATTGTGGTCGCGGTGGTGCACGGTGAGTTCGCGCAGGTTGGCGACGGTGAAGGTGCGGGCGCAGCGGCCGCATACCCACGGGTAGATCTTGAGCGCGCGTTCGCGGTAGCCCTCGCTGCGGGCGTCGGCGTTGCGGCGGGCATCGGCGACGATGCGGTCGAGCTTGCTGGTGTCCTTGGTGCTCATGGTTGGTCCCGGTCGTTTGGCCTGCATCATAGACCATGGTCGCGGCGCTTCGTGCGCGCGCGGCTCGGCTATGATTCGGCCGGTGGGCGAATCGGCCGGAACGGAGTCGGGAATGCGTAAATCAGGTGCGGGCGGGCTGGTGTATTCGACCGAGAGCGGTCGCATGTGTCCGCAGTGCCGCCAGCCGGTGGATGCGTGCGTCTGCGCGGCCAAGGCAGCGGCGGTGCCGAAGGGCGATGGCGTGGTGCGGGTCAGCCGCGAGACCAAGGGGCGCGGCGGCAAGGCGGTGACGCTGGTGCGCGGGGTGGAGCGCAGCGCCATGGAACTCGCGCTGCTCGGCAAGAAGCTGCGCACCGGCTGCGGTACCGGCGGCACGGTGAAGGATGGCGTGATTGAGGTGCAGGGCGACCACTGCGAGCGGGTGATCGAACTGCTCAGGAAGGATGGCTTCACCGTGAAGCGGGCGGGTGGCTGAAGGCCGCCGCCCGGGGCGCGGTGACTAGACCCGCAGCAGCGCGATCTTGAGCGGTGGCTTGCCGTCCGGGCTGGGAAAGTCCGCCTCGGGGGCGATGATCTCGACCTCGCGGATCTCGCGGCCGGCCTTCTTCGCGCTGCGCTGCAGCTGGTCCACCCAGCCGTCGCGGTCGATCTGGGCGACGTTGTTGCAGCAGATCAGGGTGCCGCCCTCGGCGGTGGACAGCAGCGCGGGCTTGAACAGCGCAGGGTAGTCCTTGACCAGATCGACCACGCCGAAGGGGCTGCGCGCGTAGCGCGGCGGGTCGAGAAACACCACATCGAACTGCTGTGCCTTGAGCTCCGGGAAGGGCGGCATGCGCTTGCCGCGCACGAACTGCGGCTGGCCGATGCCGGAGAACTGCCGCAGCGCGGCGAAGGCGTCGCACTTGACGAAGCGCACGCGGATCGGCAGTTCGTTGAGCCGGGCGCTCTCCTTGCCGACGGCCAGCGCCGATTCGGCGAAATCCACGTTTACCACATGGCGCGCACCGGCCTTTGCCGCGGCGATGCCGACGCCGCCGGTGTAGGCGAAAACGTTGAGCAGCGACTTGCCGGCGGCTTCCTGCATGACCCGCCGGCGGCCCGCGCGCAGGTCGAGAAACAGCCACGGGTCCTGACCGGCGTGGCGTGCCTGGAAGCGGTACCTGACGCCCAGCTCGCGGATCTCGCGTGGCGCGTGGGCGATCTCGTTCAGCGCAGGTGGGAGCGCATTGGCGATGCGCGAGTTGGACTGGCTGCGGTCGTTCCAGATCAGCGGCAGGCCCGGGAAGGGGCCGGCGTAGAAGGCCTCCAGCGCGGCCAGCTCTTCGGCCGTGAGCGCGCGGTGGAAGGTCTGCGCCAGCAACAGGTCACCGTAACGGTCGACGGTGAGCCCGGATTCGCCTTCGACGGTGCCGTGGAACAGACGGTAGGCGTCGGTCTGCTCGGCGTCGAGCTGTGCGATGAGGGCGGCGCGGGCGTCAAGGGCGGCGGCGAGGTGCGTGGTGAGGGTGGATGGCATTGGGGGCCGCACGGCTTGGGTGGGAAAGGCGCACATGATAGTGGCGTGGCGCGCGGAGTGTGGGATTTCCGCGTCTTTGTGTCATTTGTGACGGCTTCCTGCCATGCTGGATGAGACAGACCGATCCTTGCGTGCCACTATTGGAGTCCCTGGCAATGGCGCCGCAAGGGCTGGCGGCAAGGCTGCCCCGCGATTCGGACGGGGCCCCCGGGTCAGCCCGTGCGGCGCGGCGACTGTGATCGGCTACCGTGATGACCAAGACCTACCGTGCCTTTCTCTCATACAGCCACCGCGATGACCGGCTCGCGCGCCGCATCCATCGCGAACTGGAAGCCTGGCGTATCGATCCCGGCCTGGTCGGCCGCGATACGCCGCTGGGCCCGGTGCCCAAAACGCTGCGGCCGATCTTCCGCGACCGCGAGGAGCTTGCCGGTGGTGGCACCCTCAGCGAGGTGATCAGGCAGGCTCTTGCCGATTCCGAATTCATGATCGTGCTGTGCTCGCGCGAGGCGGCGCAGAGCGATTATGTGAATGAAGAGATCCGCCTCTTCAAGCGCATGGGGCGCGAGGCGCGGATCATTCCGCTGATCGTCGCCGGGGAGCCGGGCAGTGCGGACGCCGAATGCTTTCCGGCTGCGCTGCGCCAGGCCTTCGACGCCGACGGCAATCCGCTCGGCGAGCCGGTCGAGCCACTTGCCGCCGACGCGCGTGATTCGGGCGACGGACACCGCCAGGCGCTCGCCAAGGTGGTTGCCGGCCTGCTCGGCGTACCTTTCGACGAGATCGCCCGGCGGGCGCTGCAGGCAGCACGGCGGCGCAGCCGCATCATGTTCGGCGTGGCGGCGCTGATGGCCGTGCTGGCGATCTCGGCCGGCGGCTTCGCCTGGCTTTCGGAGTCGCGGCGGGTGGTGGCGGAGCGCAACTACCAGGCTGCGCTCGGTGCCGCGGATTCGCTGCTGGACGACGTCGGCATGGAGCTGATCCGGGTCGAAGGGGTCGAGCTGGAGACCACCAGGGGGGTCATCGATCGTGCCAACGCGATCATCGAAAAGCTCAGCGAAACCTTGCCGGATGCGCCGGAGCTGCAGATCAGCCGGGTCAATGCGCAGGGCGTGTTTGCCCAGGCGCTGCTCTCCAAAGGCGACAAGCAGGGCGCCTTGCTGCGCTACCGCGAGGCCGAAACGCTGGCGAGCCGCCTGCTCGCCGCCCAGCCCGACGACCCCGCGCGGGAAGTCTTGCTGGCGCTGGTGCGTACCCGGCTCGGCAGCGCGCTGGCGGCCAGTGGCGATCGCGAGGCGGCGATCGACAAGATGGAGGCCGGTCTGAGCGCGCTCGGGCGTGACGCGTCACGCGTCGATAGCAGCCCCGAACTGCAGCTGGAAGTCGCGAATGCCGAAATGATGCTGGCACTGCTGCTTGCCGATCAGAACAGGCTGCCGGGCGCGCAGGCCCATGGCAGCCGGGCGAGCACGCTGGCCGGCGCCCTGTCGGACCGCAATCCCGATGACTGGCGCTATCGCCTCGTGCAGGTGGCGACGCGAAACATGGAGGCCGAGCTGCTGCTCAAGCAGGGCAAGCGCGAGGCGGCGCTCGGCATCTACGAGGAAGTCGAGGGGCGGCTGGTGGAAGCCGCCGGACGCCAGCCCGACATGCCGCAGATTCGTGGCCTGCTCAGCAGCGTGCAGACCAGCATGGCGAGACTGCTCGACGAGCTCGGCAGGTCCGACGAGGCCGAGGCCGCGCGCAAGCGCTCCGCCAGGACCATCTCCGCGCTGGCCGCGGGCGATGCCGAAAATCGCGAGGCGCGGCGCATGCGAGCGACGAAACTCGCCGAGGAAGCCGAGTTGCTGGCGGGCCGCGGGGCACTTATGGAGTCCGCCGCAATGTTCCGCGAGAGCAGGGAGGCGCTCGAGGCGATGCTCGAGAGCGCACCGCAGGATGAGGACGTGCGTCTCGCGCTGCAGCTCTCGCTGGCCCGCACGGTCGACGCGCTTTCCGGGGGCGGCCTCAACGGCGCGGCGGAGGGTGCGGCACGGCGTCTGCTGGCACTGAATGAAGCGAATCTCGCCGCCACGCCGGACGACCCGGCGGCGATGCGCGAGATGACACTGGCCCTTTACAGGCTCGCCGGCGTGCTCGAGAGCAAGGGCGAATTCGAGGACGCCTTCGCGCTGCGAGAACGACAGCTGGCGCTCGAGGAGCGGCTGGGCAGTGAAGGCAGGGACAACCGTGCCATGCTCGCCGAGGCGCACAAGGCGGTGGGGCTGCTCGACTGGCGGCTCGGTCGCCGGTCCGCCGCCTTGCCGCATTACGAGCAGTATGTGGCGCTGTTGACCGATCTGACCGCGCCAGCGGGTTCCGATAATGCGCTCAAGGTCGAACTTGGCCAGGGGCTGCTCAATCTCGGCGAATTGCGCGCACTCACAGGTGATCGGGCCGGTGCGCTGACGGCCTTCACCCAGTGTCTCGAATTGCGTCGCGCGGTCGTGGAGGCCGGCTTCACCTCGACCGAGCGCTTGACCGATCTGGCCTGGGCCCAGGCGCGGCTGGCGCAGTTTGGCGATGCCCCCGCGGAGCGTTGGCGGCAGGTCGAGAAGCTGTTGAGCCGCGCCGACAGTTTTGCGCCGCTCGGCGACATGGAAGAGGAGTTGTTGACCACGGCGCGCATCGCGATCTCGGGCAATCCGCTCTGATCGGCGCGATGCACCGCGAGGCCTTCAACGGGGCCGGCGCGCGAGTATTCCGATCAGCTTGCCGCACCGTGGGTCCGCACTGTGTGGAGACGGATCGCACAGACGTAAAAAAGCCGCCCGATCGAAATCGGGCGGCTTTTCGATTCAGCTCGGCCTGGGGCCGAGACCGATCAGGCAGCTTTCTTGGAGCTCAGGGCCTTGACGGTTGCCTTGGTAGCGGCAGCGACGTTGGCTTCGGCCATGTCGGAAGCCTGCTTGGCAGCCTTGCTCATGCTGTCGTAGGCGCTGTTGGCAGCAGCCATGGCCGACTTGGCGGCGGTGAAGGCAGCTTCGGAACCGGCGGGAGCCGACTTGGCAGCTTGGTCCAGAGCCGAATTCACGGTCTTGTTGATCTCGGCGATCTGGGCTTCGACCAGCTTGGTCAGTTCAGCCTGGCCTTCGGCAACGATTTCATACACGCTACGAGCGTAGGCAACGGCCTTGTCGACCATCGGCTGAGCCAGGCTGGCTTGCAGCTTGACGAGCTCCTGCGGCTCCTTGACGGCCAGCACGGCCTTGGTGTTGGCAACGCCGTCTTCCAGAACCGAACGGGCGGTGTTCAGGTTCAGGGCAGCAAGACGCTCGGCACGGCCGAAAGCGCTGGTGGCCTGGCCAAGAAGGGTCTCGAGGGCGGCCTTGCCGGCTTCGACGAACTGCTCAGGAGCGGTGAATTTGGTCATGATTGATTTCCTCGGTGAGTTAAGCGAACTTCGGTTAGCCGCGTATCAGTCATTAGGTGCTGATGTTGCGGTGCAGCATGGAGCGAATTATACGGAGCAAAATGCGCTTGTCAACAGAAATGTTGCGACGCACAACCCGTCTTCGGGGCTTCATGGAAAGTGTCGTCCGAAGAGGCCCGAAAGGCTTGTTTCGAGGCGCGGGGACGAGCTGCCCCCGGCCATCTCCCGGTGTCGAAGCATGGAGTGGATCGGCCACATGTCCGTACAATCGCGCTTTGTCCGGTCGCCTGTCGCCGGCCCCACCCAGAGTCGAATCACATGAACACATCCGCCGAGCCGCGAACAGGCAATCCCGCATCCATCGAATGGACCGAAGCCGAGGCGGTGCATCGCGCCGGCTGGCAGTCCGAAGCGGGCCTGCCGCCGCCTCGGCGGGTCGTCGTTGCCGACGATACCTTGAAGGCCGACACCGCCTATCAACTGGCCTGCGAGGGAACGGCGCTGCTGTGGCGCGGCGACTTCCAGAATGCGCGGCTGTTGCTGCAGGCGATGGCGCGCCGGGTCGATGGCCTGCGGCGCAAGCCCGGCCGGTCCGGCAAGCGCGCCAAGGCCGAGCCCTCGCAGCTCGAAGCCTTTCACCTCTACCGCATGGCCCAAGCGCAGCGCGCACGCATCCTCGGCATGTTGCTGATCCCTTTCGAGGCCGGGCACGTGATCCCGCTACGGCGGGCGCCGGACGTGAGCGCGGCCTGCCGCGAGGGGCAGGTGCCGGCCGACGGCCCGATGGTGATGTCGCTGCGCGAATTGCAGGGGCTCATCGGCGCACATGAATGGCGCCGCCGCGGCGTAGCGGTGGCGGCGCTCGAAGCCAGCATTCATCCGCACTACGGGGTGTTCTCCCCGGTGCGGAGTGAATATCTCGAGCTGGTGGCTTCAGCGCCCTTGCCGGCCGCAACGCAGCTGGCCTTCGACATCGGTACCGGCAGCGGCGTGCTTGCCGCCGTGCTGGCGAGGCGGGGCGTCAAGCGGGTGCTGGCCACCGATCAGGACGAGCGCGCCCTGGCCTGCGCCCGCGAGAACATCGAGCGGCTTGGTTATGCGAAGCAGGTCGAGGTACTCAAGGCGGATCTGTTCCCCGATGGCCGGGCGCAACTGGTGGTGTGCAACCCGCCGTGGTTGCCGGCCAAACCCACCTCACCGCTCGAGCACGCGGTGTACGACCCCGACAGCCGCATGCTGCGCGGTTTTCTCGCGGGCCTCGCCGCCCACCTTGCCCCGGGCGGCGAGGGCTGGCTGGTGTTGTCCGACCTCGCCGAGCATCTCGGCCTGCGCAGCCGGGAGGCCTTGCTGCAGATGATCGAGGAGGCCGGACTCAAGGTGTTGGCAAAGCTGGACACAGTTCCGCGGCACGGCCGCGCAAAGGACGCCGACGATCCGCTGCACGCCGCGCGCGCAGCGGAGGTAACGTCGCTGTGGAAGCTCCGAGTGGTGGGGGCGGGTTGAAAGGAGCCTTCGCTATACGATAGTTGGCGGGGTCTTGCAACGAGGTGAGTCAATACTGTCGTTCTGTGACGAAAGCGTGCAGTCCACTATGTGTAAGGCTCCAGACTGTCTATTCCGCTGCCAACGATCTCCTGCAATGTTTGCATGACGGTTCGACACGCGAGGGTCAACTCGCCGTGGGGTGACATTGCAAGCGCGATATGTCGCGCCACGCTCGGTTCGACAAGCCTGGCCGCTTTCAACAGGCATTCCTTGTCTGCTCCCGCGATTGCGTACGGCCCCAGCAAAGCGTAGCCGCCGCCTGCCGCGACGACATGGGTCTGCAGTGCAAGGCAGTCGGCCTCAAGGACGACATTCAGCGTGATTCCGTATTTCGCGCACAACTGGTCAAGCCGATCCCTCCAACTGTTTGGGCGACAAAAGAGAACCAGCGGGAGTTGGTGTAGCGCGGAGAACGGGACCGTCTCTCCGGCCGTCAAGGGGTTCCCCGCCGGGCCGACAAGGTAGGTATCGGTTTTGACAAGATAGGTGTCACCGTTTCGCGGTGATGGACTATGGCGAAATAAAAGGCCCAGATCGACAGATGTGGTCTCGAGCCAGTGCTCGATCTGCGCCCCCTGGCCTTCGCGGACGACCAGATTGATCATCGGAAAATACTTTCGGAGTCGGAAGTGGAGACTGCTGATCAGGGGGTGCGCCATTGAAGGCAGTATCCCCACCCGCACGGTTCCGATTGGTACGCCTGCTGTCGCCTGGATGTCGTTCGACAGTTGTTCAGTATTCGCCAACCAGGCTCGCACTCTTGGTTCGATGCGCTTCCCCAGTTCCGTGAGAATCACGCCCCGGCCAGTCCGCTGAAAGAGTCGTCCTCCGCACTCCGTCTCTAGGTCAGCTATCTGCCGGCTGATATGAGGCTGGCTGCTCCCCCTCGCAGACGCCACTTTGCTGAGGCTACCGAACTCGACGGCTTCGATAAAGAGTTTCCAGATGTCGTAGTTCACGCTGCCTCCGCCAAATAATTATGTTTGATAAGTATATCTGAAATGTCTGAAATGCCTCTTCATGCATGGGTTGTGTGTCCATAGACTCGTGTCGGCACCCACCTGCAAGCGAATAGTCCGCGGAGTGGGTCGGTATCAGCGCCCCCGCTACAAACCTCTTTATGTGCGGGGTCTGGACGACAATCAAGGGTGGAGACGAGAATGAAACATGTAGGAAGATCGGTGGGCGTGCTACTCGCAAGCCTGTTGGCAGGAGGTGTCACTGGAGGTGCCCATGCCGAGTCCGTCAAAATCTATGGACTGGTGGGGGTGTATATGGGAAGTATCAAGCATAGCGGTGACGCAGAAGCCGTCACTGCGATCAATGGCGGAGGGCTGCAGACTTCCTTCCTTGGTTTCAAAGGTGAGGAGGATCTGGGCGGTGGCATGAAGGCAGTGTTTGCTCTTGAGAGCTTCTTCCGGCCCGATACAGGCGATCAGGGGCGTACCCCGGCAGACCCATTGTTTTCTCGTAACGCATGGCTGGGCATCGATGGCCTGTTTGGCCGCGTGAGCTTCGGGCGTCAGACCAATCCGACCTACGGCGTGATGTCCCAGTTGAGTCCTTTCGGCGCATCGGTGGTTTTTTCACCTTTGACCGTGCAGTCTTTCGTGCCCGCTTATGGTCGAAACATACTCGGTGACTCGGTCTGGAACAACGTTGTGAAGTACGCTTCGCCGACCTACAAGGGCTTCCAGGGGTCGGTTCTCTATGGCTTTGGGGAGACGGCGGGTGAGTCCGGGTATGGCAATGCCGGCCTCCACGGTACCTACCGGGCCGGGAAGTTCATGGCCGCCATCTCCGCACAGCGCGTCCGCATGTTGGCGAATACGCCGCTGCCGAGTGCGCAGCACTCGGTTCTGGCAGGCGCTAACTACGATTTCGGCCCGCTGAAGATTTACGGGAATACGGTGCGCACAAACATTGGCGGCGGCACGTCGACCCGGCTCTACGACCTCGGCGCGTCGGTTCCCGTCTCCCAGCCGGGCAAGCTCATGCTTGAGCTGGCCAGTACCAAAATCGACCTGACCAATGCGGCTGATGTCCGCAGAACGACTGCGTCATTCGGATACGACCACAAGCTGTCGAAGCGGACCGATCTGTTCGCTGTCTACTCCCACGACAAGAAGACGGACCAGTCGTCGGCCAACACCTACGCTGTCGGTATGCGCCACAGCTTCTGAAGTCGATCCACCGCCTGCAGGAGGGCCGGTCCTTACCGGCCTTTCCCGTATCGCCCGGTCTCGCCCTTCCGTGGCACCGGAAAAATGCGCCGTTAACGTCGTCACTTCATGCGGGCGACTACCTCGAAGGCCGATAATGCTGCTCCTTGTGGCGTGCGAAAACGAAGCCGTCTGCGTTGCGATTGCGGTCAGGGCAGCGCACATCCCCTCGAGTTTTCCGTGATCTGTTGAGTGCCATCGGTAGCGCCGCGAACACGAATGCTGATAGCGACGTGCCAGTTTACCGTTTCGCTTCACCGATGCCTGGATCGCGTCTGGTTCGCAAGTCCTGATGCCGCGAAATCCGCTTTTTCTCCAAATGGAGCCGGTTTGAAACCCCCGCTTTCACGGATCCTCGGCACCCGAAACCGCGCGTTTCCCGTCGGTGCTCGCCAGTAGCTCAGACTTGCTGTAACCGTTTGGACGCTGTCGCGTTTCGCACGCGCTGCAAGAGCCTTCATTGGGCGGATGCGATGCAAACCGGTGATGATGAAATGCGTATTATTTATATCTGCCATGCCTGACTTGCCAGTTCCGGCATGGCAATGGGTTCCCTACACTGCATCTCACCTGCTGTCGAAAGGCAAAGCTTAGAGAGAAACACGCGGCGGGCTATCGTTGAGCAAGGCGTTACAAGCCGCAGTCACCCCGCTGGGTTGCTGAAAAGGCCAACGGTTAAGACAACCATATTGCAGCACCAAACGCTAAAGGAAATGCCATGACGACCATCAACATCGACCTCAGAGGTCTCAACCCTGCCCCTGTTACCCCTTTCACCCGCGATGGTGCCGTTGACTATGCGGCCTGCAAAAGGCTGGGCGCCTGGCTCGGCAGCATCGAAGGCGTGAAGAGCCTCACCGTGCTAGGTCACGCGGGCGAGGGTACTTTTCTCACTCAATACGAACAGGCCAGGGTGATCGAAGCCTTCGTAGAATCGGTTAATGGCGCGATTCCCGTCATCGCAGGCATCACCCTGGAAGGAACCCAGGTTGCAGCCGAAGAGGCCAAGCGCGCCAAGGAAGCGGGCGCATCCGCTGGTCTCCTGTATCCGTCCCACGGCTGGCTGCGTTTCGGCTACCAAAAGGGGGCACCTCAAGACAAGTACCGTCAGGTCTACGAAGGCAGCGGCCTGCCCTTGATCCTGTTCCAGTACCCGGATGCAACCAAGTGCACCTATGATCTCCAGACCCAACTCGACATATCCGCACAGCCCGGCGTGTTCGCGATGAAGAATGGCGTGCGCAACATGCGTCGGTGGGATACCGAGATTCCCGTGATCCGCCGCGAACGGCCGGACCTGCAGATTCTCAGCTGCCATGATGAATACCTCCTGCACACCATGTTCGATGTCGACGGCCTGCTCGTAGGCTACGGCAACATCGCTCCCGAACTGCTTGTTGAGCTGATCAACGCTGGCAAGGCCAAGGATTACCCAAAGGCTCGCGAGTTGCACGACCGACTGCTGCCGGTGACGAAGAACGTCTATCACCGCGGCTCCCACATGGAAGGCACCGTGGCGCTCAAGTGGGCCTTGGTTGCCCGCGGGATCCTGGAGCACGCAACCGTCCGCTCCCCGCTGCTGCCGCTGGCCGAGGGCGCAGACAAGGAAATCGCCGAGGCGATGCGCTCTGCCGGTCTGGGCCGCGTGGCCTGATCGGTTGCAGGGAGGCCGCCGAAGGTGGCTTCCCTTTGCTTCCTTGGTCGGGAGCATGAACAAAAGCTAAAGGCCCTCAGGGCCGGCGGTGACTCAGGGCACTGATTCGCTGTCAAAAATAGAGGAGACATGAAAATGCGCAGAATCACATCAACGCTGATTCGCTGGTCCGCGACCGTTCTATTGGGCAGTGCGGTCTCGCTCTCGGCAAGTGCCGAACCCATCCGTATCGGGGCCATGCCCGTCGGATCCGGTTGGTATGTTGCCGCGGCGGCCATCAAGAAAACGCTCGAGAGTACGGCGAGCGGTCTCGACGTTGAGATCATCGCCCGTGGAGGCGGCATCGCAAATCCGATGGTGGTGCAGCAGGGCAAGGCTCAGATTGCCCTGTCGAACGTCGCAACCTCGCAGTGGGCCATGAATGGCGAGCTCCTTTATGCGGGGAAGAAAGCACCGGACATCCGCTCCTTGGTCGGTGGGCTCAACCCGGTGTTTATCGGCGCGATCGTCCGCAACGACTACATGAAGGAAAACGGATTCAAGACACTGAAGGACATTCTCGAGTCGGGCAAACCGGTTCACATCATGATGAAGCCGCCGGGTTCGAACATTCCACCCGCGGTGGACGTCATCCTCAAGGCCCATGGCAGTAGCGTGCAGAAGGTCAAGGCAGACGGCGGCGGCATCATCCAGGTCGATTCCTCGCAGATGGCCGGCATGATTCGCGACGGACGGGTTGATATCTTCTTCGACACGATTCTTCGCGGCCACCCAACCATTCAGGAGATTTCTCTCACGGGCGATGTGAGCTTCATCGACCTGTCCCCCGAATCGATTGCTGCACTGGCCAAGATCGGAATCGTCAAGGGTGACATACCGAAGTGGTTCGACATTCAGAAGGAAACCACCATTGGCGGCGATTACGGCACTCATCTGATCGCTAACAAGAGTCTTCCAGACGATGTCGCCTACAAGATCACCAAGGCGGTGGTTGAACACATGGACCAGCTGGCCGCCGAGTTTCCTGCGTGGAAGGCCTTCATCCGTGAAAAGGCCGCAAGCCCCGAAAAGAATGGCATCCCGCTTCATCCGGGCGCCATTCGCTACTACAAGGAAATCGGACTGCTCTGATTTCAAGGGGTTGGCTTGAGCGTCGACCCAAAGTCCCACCGCAAGATTCGGGGAAGAAAAATGGTCAGTAATCTCAACACGACCCTGCGCGATCCAAAGACGTGGCTCGCATTGGGTTTTGTAACATTCCAGTTCTGGATTCTTTTCAATCCGCAGCAACCTCACCTGGAACGGCCCGCGCACCTCGTTATCGCGTTGCTGATGACGTTCCTTGCACTACCACTTTCGGGTACGGGCCTGCCCAGATTCGTCGAGCGAAGTGTCGATGGGCTGATTCTCCTCGCCACAATTGGCGTTGGCGTCTATTACTGGCAAGAAATGCCGCGACTGACCTCGCGGATCGAGAACGTCTCTCCGATCGAGTGGTATGACATGGCTCTCGCCGCGACCCTTGTGGTGCTGCTGCTCGAGGCGGTACGGCGCACGGTGGGCAAGATCCTGCTCGCCGTTATCGTCGCGTTCATCTGTTACGGCGCTTTCGGCTACTTGCTGCCTGGCGGGATCGGTTTCAGCGCGATTGACTTTGACGCATGGTCGGAAATCCTTGCCATGACGACCAGTGGCATCCTCGGCGTGACTACCGCAACTTCGGTGAACTTCATCTTCTACTTCATTGTGTTTGGCGTGATCTACAGCGCAGTCGGCGGAGGCCAACTGTTCATAGACATCGCCATGCGAATGGTCGGCAAGTCGCGTGGCGGCGGCGCCAAGGTGGCCATCGTGGGTTCGAGCCTGATGGGCACCATCTCGGGCAGTGCCGTTGCCAACGTCACCGCCACAGGGGTATTCACCATTCCGCTCATGCGCAGGACCGGCATGTCGGGTGAGCGTGCCGCTGCCGTGGAGGCCATCGCGTCCACCGGGGGCCAGCTCATGCCACCGATCATGGGCATCGCGGCCTTCGTGATGGCCGAATTGCTGGTGATTCCTTATGCTGAGGTGGCGCTTGCCGGCGTATTCCCGGCGCTGGCCTTCTACTTCGCGCTCTTCGCCTCGGCCGATCTGCACGCTCGCAAGTACGGTATCGGTACGCTGACCGATGAGGATCTTCGTGGCATCGCGCCGGTTTTGCCGCGGATCCATATGCTCCTTCCGGTGGTGGTGCTCGTTGCCGGCCTGATGATGGGCTACTCGGCCCAGATCGCAGTGACGCTCGCCACCGTGACCTGTCTGCTGGTGCCCTTCGTTCGCAAGGAGACCCGCTATCCGCTGAGCGAGTTGCCATCGATGATTCTCGAAACCGGTAAGCAGGCAGCCACCATCGCCGTGCCAATTGCTGCAATCGGGATCGTCATCGCAGTCGCCATCCAGTCTAACCTCGCCCTCAAGTTCGCGTCAGGCCTGATCTCGGTTGGTGGCGGCTCCTACGCGATGTCCCTGATCCTGGTCATCTTGGGGTGCATTGTGATGGGAATGGGGTTGCCCACCGTGGCGGCCTACATCATCGGCGCGATTCTCTACGTGCCGGCGCTGGAGACTCTCGGTGTCGAACCGCTGCAGGCGCACTTCTTCGTGATGTACTTCTGCATCCTGTCCATGGTCACTCCGCCGGTATCGCTGGCGTCCTTCGCTGCTGCAGGCGTTGCCAAAACGGATGCGATGAAAACCAGTATGGTGGCGTTCGCAATGTGCGGTGTTGCCTTCCTGATTCCCTTTGCCTTCATCGCAGACAAGGCATTGTTGTTTCAGGGGTCCTATGCCCAGATCGCCATTGCTGGCGTAGGCCTGATCGTCTCGACGCTGGTATGGGCAATGGGATTGACCGGCTTCATCGTAAGAAACCTCAATCTGATGGAGCGCGCCATGCTGATGGTATGCGGCGCGGGCGCGATGATTACACAGACCGGCAGCTTGATATGGTCAGTATCCATGGCGGTTAGCGTGGCATACGTCGTCATTCACATCGTGATGGCCAGGCGACGGCCGGTCACCGGAATAGTCGCCGGCAAGTAAGCTCGTCCCGGATTTTCCGCTAAAACAGGCGGATTGGGTGTGAACACGAAGCCCCGTCGGATTGCGGCCTGACCGCAATCCGACGGGGCTTCGTACATTCCCGTCGCCGAAGCAAGTGTTCTTCAGTCTGCGGCCTCTCCCCTCCCGAGCACCCGTTGCACCCCGCTCACCACCGCCAGCACCAGCGCCCCGGCGAGTACGCCTGCCAGTGCGTTGAGCAGCATCGGTGCGAGCGCGCCCCAGAATCCGCCGAGTTGTTCGGCGACGTGAGCGATCCAGTGATGCGCTGGCGGGATGCCGTGGATGAGGATGCCGCCGCCGACCAGGAACATCGCGGCGGTGCCGGCCACCGAGAGGGCCCGCATCAGCCAGGGGGCGGCAATCAGGATACCGCGGCCGAGCTTGCGTAGCAGCGGTGCGGCGCCGCTGTCGCCACCGCGCTTGCTGAGATAGAGGCCGACGTCGTCGAGCTTGACGATGGCGGCGACCACGCCATAAACGCCCAGGGTCATGATGACCGCGATGCCGGTCAGCACCGTGAGCTGGGTAGTGAAGGATGCATCGGCGACGGTGCCGAGGGTGATGGTGATGATCTCGGCCGAGAGAATGAAATCGGTGCGGATCGCGCCCTTGATCTTGTCCTTCTCGTAGGCGACCAGGTCGGTTGCGGGGTTGGTGAGCGCTTCGACCCGTTCGCCATGCCTGGCTTCATCGTCCTCGCCGCCGTGCAGAAACTTGTGGGCCAGCTTTTCGAAGCCCTCGAAACACAGGAATGCGCCACCCAGCATCAGCAGCGGAACCACCGCCCATGGCGCGAACGCGCTGATCGCCAGCGCCGCCGGGACGAGGATGGCCTTGTTGCGCAATGAGCCCTTGGCAACCGCCCAGACCACCGGCAGTTCACGGTCGGCCGTAACCCCGGTGACCTGTTGGGCATTGAGGGCGAGGTCGTCGCCGAGTACGCCGGCGGTCTTCTTGGCGGCGACCTTGGTGAGCAGTGCCACGTCGTCGAGCAGGGTGGCGATGTCGTCGATGAGCGCGAGCAGGCTGGATGCGGCCATGCTGGATTTCCCGTGATACCTGCCGCATCAGCGGCTGAAGCCCGCCATGTTAACGGCTCACGCGCGGGACATGGGTAAACAGTTATGAATTGCCGCGACCCGCGGCCAGCGCGGTGGCGACCTCGAAGAGGTCCTTCATGACCGGCACGCCTCGGGCGAGCACGTCTTCGGCTGGGCTGAGCATGTCGGGCACCATCACCACCCGCGCACCCGCCGCGAGCCCGCCGCGCACGCCGGTGTTGGAGTCCTCGAGTACCAGACAGTCGGCGATCGGCACGTCGATGAGCTGCGCAGCGGCAAGGTAGATGTCGGGCGCCGGCTTGCCGGCGCTGACCTCGTCGCCACCGACCACGCCGCTCAGGCGCTCGAGCAGCCCGGTATGGGCAAGCTTGGGCAGGGCGCGGCTGCGGCGGGTGGAGGTGGCCACCGCGCGCGGCAGGCCGAGTTGCTCGATCAGGTCGAAAAGCTCGTGCACGCCGGGCTTGAGCGGAAAGCGGCCTTCTTCGATGGCGATCTCGTAGCGTCGCCCGAATTCGGCCTGGTGCGCCTCGATCGGGAAGTCCGGGCCGAAGGCATCGCGCAGCAGCTGGTAGCCGTCGCGCGAGTTGCTGCCGATCATGCGCATGGCCACGTCATGGTCCCACGGCAGCCCGAGGTGCAGGCTGGATTCGCGGCCGAGTTCATAGGCGATGCGCTCGGAGTCGAGCAGCAGGCCGTCCATGTCAAAGATGACGGCGCGGATTGAAGACGGATCGAAGCGTGTCATTGCAGGTTGAGCGGCATGCGTCCGAAGGCCAGGGTGGCAGCGAGGATCAGGCCGTGCAGGTTGGTGGCGGCGATGGTGAGCTTGATTGCCGGGGTGAGTTCCGAGGGCGTGCCGGCGTGTTCAATCAAGAGCTTCGCTGCGCGAAAGGAAAGAATCAGGGTGAACGCCGCTGCGGCGCAGGCCTGCGGCAGGTTGTAGCGGCCCACCTGCAGGAACAGCCAGCCGTAGGCGACGAGCGCGATCAGCAGGTAGCCCCACTTGGCTGTTTGCGCGCCGAGCCGCACCACCAGGGTTCGCTTGCCGGCGCGGGCATCGGCGCTGCGGTCGGGGAACTGGTTGATGAACAGCAGGTTGGCGACCAGCAGCGCGTAGGACAGGCCGGCCAGTGCGGGCGTGGCGGCAAATTCTCCGCGCTGGACGAAGTCGGTGCCGACCACCACCAGCAGCCAGCCCGCGGCAATCGCCACCTCGCCAAGCCCGCGGCTCATCAGGCGCAGCGGCGGTGCCGAATAGGCCCAGCCCACCACGAGGCCGGCAAGGCCGATCCAGATCAGGCCGCCGCCGCTGTGCCAGGCGAGCCACAGCCCGGCGGGAACCACCGTTGCCAGCAGGCCGTAGCCGAGCGCCGCCGTCTCGCGCATGCTCAGCACGCCGTTCTGGATGAAGCGACTGCCGCCGGTGAAGGGGAAGAGTCGCTCGGTGTTGACCGCATCGCTGCCATTCTCGGCGTCGTGGTAGTCGTTGATGACGTTGACGCCGGCATGGGCGACCAGTGCGAACACGATGGTGAGGGTCGCACTGGCCGCGTTGAGCGTCACGCCGCCCGCGTGCGCCGAGGCCAGGCCGATCAGGCACGCGACCAGGGTCACGCTCAGAAAGGCCGGGCGGGTTGCCAAGAAGTAGCGCAGTGGCGGCGAGGGGAGTGCGGCGAGTGAGGGTTCTGCGGGCATTGGTCAGGAAGCTCAGATGATCGGTCCCGCCTTGCCGAACCACAGCAGGGCGACGGTTTCGAGCACGGCGATGATCCGGAAGGGGTAGTAGAAGGCCTTCTTCGAGGATTTGTGGCGGAACAACTGCTGGGCGGCAAGGGCGCCCAACCAGCCGACGGCGCTGATCGCCAGCAACTCTGCTTCCGGCGTGCGACGCGCGTCACGCTGGGCCCGGCGCTTGTCGATGTTGTACATGACAAAGGCGAGCAGGCTGCCAACGGCGAGTGCCGCGAAGGACCAGGCCGGCAGGCGCCGCTCGAGCACGTTCCATGAGAGCGCCGCGCACACTGCCGCGGCCAGCGCCCAGTCGATCGCGAAGCTGCGGGAGCCGCCGCTGCGCGCGGGTGTCGCGGCCACTTTCCGGTGCTGGTCGGCGTAGCGCACCTGCACTGCGCGCGGGCCCTTGCCGGCGGGGGTGTCGACCTCGAAGGTCACGCGGTCTCCCATCTGTGGCCGCCGGCCGTGGCCGGCGATCGACTTGATATGCACGAAATATCGCTGGTCGGAGCCGGGTACCGTGGCAAAGCCGAAACCGCGCGCATCGTTCCACTCGATGATCTGACCGTTGTAGCGCATTCTCGCGGGGCCTCGTTACAGCAGCACGATGTCGTACTGCTCCTGGCCGTAGCTGGCCTCGGGGTGCAGCGAGATGGTCTTGTCGATGAAGTCGGAGAGCATCGCCAGCGCCTGCGATTCCTCGTCATGGAAGAGATCGATCACGTTCGGCGCGGCAAGAACGCGGAACTCGCGGGCGTTGAACTGGCGTGCCTCGCGCAGCAGCTCGCGCAGGATCTCGTAGCACACCGTGCGGGCGGTCTTGACCTCGCCGCGACCGTCGCAGGTGGGGCAGGATTCGCACAGCAGGTGGGCCAGCGACTCGCGGGTGCGCTTGCGGGTCATCTCCACCAGGCCGAGCTGGGTGAAGCCCGAGACGCTCATCTTGGTGTGGTCCTTGGCGAGCGCCTTGCGGAACTCGTCGAGCACCGCGTCGCGGTGCTCCGCGCTTTCCATGTCGATGAAGTCGACGATGATGATGCCGCCGAGGTTGCGCATGCGCAGCTGGCGCGCGATCGTCTGCGCAGCTTCGAGGTTGGTCTTGAAGATGGTGTCGTCGAAGTTGCGCGCGCCGACGAAGCCGCCGGTGTTCACGTCGACCGTGGTCATCGCCTCGGTCTGGTCCATGATCAGGTAGCCGCCGGACTTGAGGTCCACCCGGCGGGCCAGGGCCTTCTCGATCTCGTCCTCCACGCCGTAGAGGTCGAAGAGCGGCCGCTCGCCCACGTAATGGACCAGCAGCGGCAACACCTTGGGCATGTATTCCTGGGCGAAGGCGGTGAGCTTCTGGAAGTTTTCCCGCGAGTCG
Organism: Cognatazoarcus halotolerans; assembly: GCF_009800965.1. GTDB lineage: Bacteria > Pseudomonadota > Gammaproteobacteria > Burkholderiales > Rhodocyclaceae > Cognatazoarcus > Cognatazoarcus halotolerans. Next base: position 20,494 of record NZ_WUAF01000008.1, read on the forward strand.
ATCTGGATACGGCTGGTCTCGTCGCCGACCAGATCGCGCAGCACCCGCTGGCCCAGGGTCAGGTCCTGATAGAGGACCTTGGGCGGGAAGGCGCCGACGGTGCGACTGCCGATTTCTGCCCAGATCTTGCGCAGATAGGTGATGTCGGCCAGCAGTTCCTCGTCCGAGGCGGATTCCGCCATGGTGCGCACGATGAAGCCGCCCGGCTCGTCCTCGGGGACCAGGCGCATGAGGCGCTCGCGCAGCTGTTCGCGTTCGGTTTCGTCCTCGATGCGCTGCGAAATGCCGATGTGCTTTTCCTGGGGCAGGTAGACCAGCATCCGACCGGCGATGCTGATCTGCGTCGATAGCCGCGCACCCTTGGTGCCGAGCGGGTCCTTGAGCACCTGCACGGTGATGTTCTGGCCTTCGATCAGGATGCGTTCGATCGGCTTGGGACCGTCACCATTGTGGCGCTCGCTCCAGATGTCCGCGACATGGAGGAAGGCGGTGCGTTCGAGGCCGATGTCGATGAACGCGGACTGCATGCCGGGCAACACCCGCACGACCCTGCCGAGATAGATGTTGCCGACGATGCCGCGGCTGGCGGTGCGTTCGACGTGGAGCTCCTGCGCGACGCCGTGCTGCATCAGCGCGACACGGGTTTCCTGCGGCGTGAAATTGATCAGAAATTCTTCGGCCATACGGGCTTCTTCTAAATGGGGGATGGGAAAGGAGCCCCGCCCCTTGCCTATCACTCATCATGACTTCGTCATTTCGGCTCAGATCAGCGGGTAGTCGAACTCCTTGAGCAGTTCCGCGGTTTCGAACAGAGGGAGCCCCATGATGCCGCTGTAGCTGCCACGGATCTCCTCGATGAACATCGCCGCGCGTCCCTGGATGCCATAGGCGCCGGCCTTGTCCATGGGTTCGCCGCTGTCGGCATAGTGGCGAATCTCCGTATCGCCGAGTGTGCGGAAACGGACGTCGCTGACGTTGAGACGGTAGCGGGTACGACTGCCGTTGCTGATCGCCACTGCCGTCAGTATCCGGTGGCTGCGTCCCGAGAGTCTGCGCAGGATGGCGGCCGCATCGGCCGCATCGGCCGGCTTGCCGATGATCTCGCCGTCGAGCTCGAGCGTGGTGTCGGCCGCCAGCATCGGCGCGGGCGGCAGGTGGCGCCACTGCAGTCGGCGGATGCCCGATTCGGCCTTGGTCAGCGCGAGCCGGACGACGTATCGTTCGACATCCTCGTTCGTGTAAGGGGTCTCGTTCACATCGGCATCTTCACCGCGCTCGCCGCCACGAAAGGTCAGTACCTCGAAATGCACCCCGATCTGTCTCAATAACTCCCGTCGTCGCGGGCTGCGGGACGCAAGGTAGATGTACGACGGAACGAGCGGCATGAAGACTCCTGCGCGAACGGATGATCCCGCGATTCTAACCCGTGGTGCTGCCGAGCCGGTCAGGCCTTGATCGTCTGGCGCGGCGGTGCCGCGGCTACTCGCGGTGGTAGGGGTGGCCCTTGTGCAGCGACCACGCGCGATAGAGCGCCTCGGCGAGCAGCGGGCGCACCAGCGCATGTGGCAGGGTCAGGCTGGAGAGACGCAGGCGCTCATGCGCGCCCGCCTTGATCTCCGGGGCGAGTCCGTCCGGTCCGCCGATCAGCAGGGCGATGTCTTCGCCGAGCCCCTGCCACTGCTCCAGCCGCCGGGCGAGCTTGACGGTGGTGAGGTCGTCGCCGCGTTCATCGAGGATGACCCTGCGGCAGCGTTGTGGCAGCGCCGCCTCGAGCCGCTGCGCCTCGGCGGCCATCATCGCTTCCACGGTCTTGCCGGTGGTGCGGGGCTCAGCCTTGACCTCGATGAGCTGCAGCGGCATCTCGCGCGGCATGCGTCTTGCGAACTCGTCGAACCCCGCGCTCACCCAGTCCGGCATGCGGGTGCCGACCGCCACGACCAGCAGCTTCACCCGCGGCCTATTCCGAGGCGTCGGCGGTGGCGTCGGAGAGCTTGCGGCGTTTTGCCGGGGTGGTGGCCCACAGCTCTTCGAGGTTGTAGTACTGGCGCACGACGGGCAGCATCACATGCACCACGATGGCGCCCAGATCGACCAGGACCCATTCGCCGGATTCCTCGCCTTCGACGCTGATCACTTCACCGCCCGCGGCCTTGACCTTTTCCTGGACGTTGCTGGCCAGCGAGCGGGTCTGCCGGTTGGAGTCGCCGCTGGCGATCACGATGCGATCGAACAGCGCGGTGAGTTTGGTGGTGTTGATCACCTCGATGTCCTTGCCCTTGATCTCCTCGAGGGCGGCGACGACGATTTTCTGCAGCTTGCGTATATCCATTGTTTCAGCGGTAGAGAGAATGCTTGTCAATATAGTCAAGAACCGGATCGGGCAGCAAATAGCGTGCGCTGTGGCCGCCGGCGAGAAGATCACGGATCAGCGATGCGGAAATCGCCAGCGGAGTCATGTCGAAGGGCACCACCCGACCGGCCGGTGCCGCTGCAAGCGTGGTGATGTCGTCGGTGATGCGGCCACGGCAGGCAGCGTCGAGCTCGGCCGAGAGTGTGCCCGGCCAGCGTCGGCCGTGGGGTGCATAGCCCGGACGGTTGGCAACGGCGATGTGGGCCAGGCCGAAGAGCTCGTGCCAGCGATGCCAGCTCGGCAGGCCTTCGAAGGCATCCGCGCCGAGGATCAGGACCAGCGGCTGGCGCGGGCCGAGCTCGGCACGGATGCGCTCGAGCGTGAGCACCGTGTAGCTGCGTACCGTGGCCTGAACTTCGCCATCGTCCACCTCGAACATCGGGTTTCCCGCCGCGGCCAGCCGGCTCATCGCGAGGCGGTGTTCGGAGGCCGAGCTGGGCGTGTCGCGGTGAGGGGGCTGGCCGGCAGGGATCAGTCGCACCCCCGCCAGGCCCAGCGCCTCGCGCGCTTCTTCGGCGAGACGCAGGTGGCCGAGATGGATCGGGTCGAAGGTGCCGCCGAGCAGGCCGAGCGGGGCGGGCTCAGGGGCGCGTGGCATCCAGTACTTCCTGCGCGTCGCCGAACACATCGCGCGCATTCGGGTAGAAGGTGGCGAACACGATCGGGATCATGATCAGCGGCATCGGTACCGAAGCGAGTGCGCCGAGGGTCGGCGAAACCAGGCTCAGCAGCCCGACCAGTATGCCGGGCAGAACGCCACCGACCACGAACAGGCCGAGCGAATAGACGAACATCGCTCGCCAGTTGCGGGCACAGGCGACGAAGCTGAAGAACAGGGATTTGGGAGCCGGGAGATGATGCCAGCCGGCCAGCAGCGGGGCGAACCAGTACGCCATCATCACTGGCGTGGAAAGGGTGATGCCGGTGAGCATGGCGAAAGTGAAGCGCGGGTCATCGGACAGGCTTGAATCGATCTTGCGGGTGCCGGTCATCACTTCCACCAGCAACCCGCCATCCACCAGGCCGGTGGCCAGCAGCGCCAGCAGCGACGCGATCAGGTAGATCCCGCCAATCGTCAGCAATGACTGCAGGTTGGTGCGGAATCCCGAGAACATCAGATCCGGCCCCCCTTTCTGCCCGCGGGCGATGCCGCGTGCCCCGTTGAGCACACCGAGGGAGAGGGCGGGCATCAGCAATGTGGCGAGCGGTTGGCCGATGAACGGCAGAAGACTCACGACCAGCAGGATCAGCAAGTAACCGAAGGTGAGGAAGGTCATGAGCGCCGGGTTGCGCTTCCACAGTCGGAAGCCCTCGACGATCCAGAGCCAGCCGCGGCTTGCCGGAAGCGTGTTGAGTTGCATCGCTCAACCCTCCGTCGCGGGCTTTTCGGGCAGCGCCGGCAAATCGCCGAACACGTCCCGGTACGATGCATGCACGGTACCGGCCATGACCGGCACCAGCACCAGCATCCCCAGCCCCGCGGGCAGCATGGCCAGCCAGATCAGCACATAGAGGATCACCGCCATGAGACTGAACGGCAGCACGTTCCGGATGCAGGCTTCCACCGACAGCTGCATTGCCTCGAGCGGGGCAACGTCATGGAAGAGCACCAGTGCCGGGGCGAACCACAGCGCCATGATCAGTCCCACCCAGAGGACCATGAACACGGCGCTGCCGAGCACCACGCCGCCCAGTGTCAGACCCATGCCGGCGAGCGCGCCAAGCACGTAGCCGGTGAGCGCGGCGCTGCCGCCGACCAGGGCGCCGACGAGGCCGGCCAGCAGCCCGCCGAGCAGGTAGAAGATGCCGACCATCAGAAGATTGCCGGCGTGGCGCCGCAGGCCGATGAACAGGCCGGAAACCTTCACCGGACGTCCCGCACCGGTTTCCGCAGCGGTCCACAGCATGCCCGCGGAGAGGACCGGGAAGGCCACCAGCACCACGGCCCAACCGAGCAGCGGCACGACCCCCACGGCGAAAAGTATCGCCATGAACAGCAGCGTCTGCAGCAGCCAGATACCCGGTGCGCCCATGAACAGGCGCCATCCGGAGGAGAGCCAGTCGATGCAATGGCGGGCACCCACCGCATGCGGTTCAGGGTGGCGCCAGCTGCGACTCGGGCGGGTGGAAGTGTCTTGATTCATGCAAAGTGTCTTGAAACGACGGCGAAGTCCGCGTGCGTCGATGCTAACAGCAAGCTTCGTGCCGATTCAAACTGCCACCGCGCAGCTGCTTTCCGCCTCAGACGCATGCCGACGCGACCAGTGCCGGCGCGCCGGCAATGCGCAGCCTGAGGATGTCGCGGTACTCCTCGGGGGGTTTCACCAGCACCATCTCGCCGCCACGCGGCAGATGATAGTCGGCTGCGCGCGACAACCAGAAACGCAGCGCCGCGCTGCGCAGCATGGCCGGCCACGCTTCGCACTCTTCGCGGGTGAATGGCCGTTCGGCGTGGTAGGCATCCAGCAGGGCTCGGCAGCGCGCGTCGTCGAATTCGCCGCCCGGGGTGGTGCACCAGTCGTTCGCGGTGACCGCGACATCGAACAGCAGGGTATCGACGCCCGCAAAGTAGAAGTCGATCACTCCGCCGATGTGTCCGCCGTCCCACAAGACGTTGTCACGGAACAGGTCGGCGTGAATCACGCCGCAAGGCAGGGCACTGTCGTCGCGGGCGGCCTCAAAGGCGATCTCCTGGTCGAGCAGGGCTCGCTCGTCGGTCGGCAGGTAATCGCGAACCTGGGCAGCGGTGATTGCCCGCCAGGCGGCATTGCGCGGATTGTCCTGGCGCCGCCCGAAACCGCGTCCGGCCAGGTGCAGCCCGGCGAGCATGGCGCCGACTCGAGCGCAGTGTTCGGGGCCGGGATCCATTACCGAGGCCCCGGACAGGCGCGCGACCAGCACCGCCGGGCGCTCCGACAGGGTGCCAAGGTACTCATTGTCGAGATCGGCGATCGGGGCCGGTACCGGCAGGCCATGGCGCGCGAGGTGGGCCATCAGGTACAGATAGAAAGGCAACTCGGCGCGGTTCATGGTTTCGAACAGTGTCAGCACGTAGCGACCGAGCGTGGTGGTGACGAAGAAGTTGCTGTTCTGTACACCCGCGGCGATGCCCCGCAACTCGACGGGACGGCCGATGGCGTAGTTGCGGAGCCAGTGCTGAAGTGCTTCGTCGGTGACGGGGGTGAAGACGGACATTTTTTTCGTGAGGGGTCAGGCGTGAGGGGCAAGGCGAATCAGGGGTGCTCCCCGCCGCCGACATCCCGCTACCCACCGCATCTTCACCAGCTCTTGATCACCCACATCGGCACCGACAAGGTAGGGTCGAGCGTGTCGATGCGCGCCAGCGAGCCGTCGCCGCGCTGGTCGACGAGGTAATAGGGGACGCCGTGCGGCGGCGTGACCCTGACCATGTAGAGCTTGCCGCGAATCCGGAATTCCTCGACCTTGTCTTCGCCGCGGCGCTTGATCGTCACCTGTGGCTCGTCGGCGGGGTTGTCGGCCTGCATCGCCGGTGGTGGTGGCGCCTCGGGAAGCGGCTCGAGTTTGGGCGGCTGCTGGGCTGCAGTGGGCAGGGCAAGTGCCAGCAACAGGCTTGCAGTCGTGAGTACGGCAGGGCTACGCATGGAAATCTCCGTATTGGAATGTTCGATTCAGGCGGCCGGGCCGGGGAGATCGCTCGCACATTCTGAGCGCCGGATTCTAGCAGAGCGGCGGCGGGCGTCCCGGCCTTTCAGATAAGCTGATCTCGCCGACCGGGCATTGGTTCCTGTTCATCAGGCTCTGAGTCCGGCCGCGCCCCGGAAGGTATTCCACGCAGTTCCGTGGCCTCCGTCATCTCTGACATAATGCCGAAAACACGCCGCGATTTCCGGGCGTTGCGGTGCGATAGCGTGCCGTACGGGACCATGCGGGAAGCTTTTTCCGCTTGCGGTCATGTCGTTCCCTTAACGCTGGCATAGCCCTCCGGCAGGGCTGCAGGCCATTTCGCACTGCGCCGGTGTCGCTCGAGCTGATGTAATCCATGCCCACCCTGCTGCTTGTTGACGGTTCCAGTTACCTGTATCGCGCATTCCATGCGCTGCCCGACCTGCGAAATTCGGCCGGCGAGCCGACCGGCGCGGTGCGTGGTGTCCTGTCAATGCTAAGGCGGCTGGAATCGGACTACAAGGCGGAATATCGCGCATGCGTATTCGATGCCAAGGGCAAGACCTTCCGCGACGATCTCTATCCCGAATACAAGTCGCATCGCCCGCCGATGCCGGATGACCTGCGCGCGCAGATCGAACCGCTGCATGAAGCGGTCGAGGCCGAGGGCTGGCCGCTGCTGGTGGTCGATGGCGTCGAAGCCGACGATGTGATCGGCACGCTCACCCGACAGGCGGCCGAGGCCGGTTGGGAAGTGGTGATCTCGACCGGCGACAAGGACCTCACCCAGCTGGTGCGCCCCGGGGTGCGCTGGGTCAATACCATGAGCGAGGAGGTGCTCGACGAGGCCGGGGTCGAGGCCAAGTTCGGCGTGCCGCCGTCGCGCATCATCGATTACCTGGCACTCATGGGCGACACCGTGGACAACGTGCCGGGCGTTGAAAAGTGCGGTCCCAAGACCGCGGTCAAGTGGCTCAACCAGTACGGCGATCTCGATACGCTGATGGCAAGGGCCGACGAGGTTGGTGGCAAGGTCGGCGAGAACCTGCGCAAGCACCTCGATTTCCTGCCACTGGGCCGCAAGCTGGTAACCGTGGCCACCGATCTCGAGTTGCCGCTCAAGCCCGAGCAACTGCACGCCCGCGCCGACGACAAGCAGAAGCTGGCCGCGCTCTACGAGCGCATGGAGTTCAAGAGCTGGTTGCGGGAGCTGCAGAATCCGGCTGCCGCTGACAGCGCTCCGGCCGCAGCCGAGACGGCGGCAGAAGCGGCTCCTCAGGTCGAGCCCGGCGCGCACCGCAGCGGCTACGAAGGCATTCTCGAATGGGCACAGTTCGACGCCTGGCTGGCAAGGATTTCGGCCGCCTCGCTCACTGCCTTCGATACCGAAACCACCAGCCTCGACCCGATGGCGGCGAAGCTGGTCGGCATGTCATTCAGCGTGACGCCGGGCGAGGCCGCCTATCTGCCGCTGACCCACGCCTACGCGGATGCGCCCGCGCAGCTGCCGCTCGACGAGGTGCTGGCGAAGCTCAAGCCCTGGCTCGAATCCGCCGAGCATCGCAAGGTCGGCCAGAACCTCAAGTACGACGCTCATGTGCTGGCCAACCACGGCATCCGCCTGGGTGGTATTGCCGAAGACACGCTGCTCGAATCCTATGTGCTGGAGTCGGACAAGAGTCACGACATGGACTCACTGGCGAGCCGCCACCTCGGGCTCAAGACCCTCAGCTACACCGAGGTTTGCGGCAAGGGGGCGAAGCAGATCGGGTTCGCCGAGGTCGCGGTCGAGCGTGCCGTCGAGTATGCCGCCGAGGATGCAGACATCACCCTGCGGCTGCACCACAAGCTATCGAAGCAGCTCGCACCCGAGCCGCGGCTTGCCAAGGTCTATCGCGAGATCGAGCTGCCGGTGCTCGAGGTGCTCTTCGAGATGGAGCGCACCGGGGTGCTGATCGACGATTTCCTGCTGGCCCAGCACTCCGAGGAGCTCGGTCGTCGGCTGCATGGCCTGGAGCAGCAGGCCCATGAGCTTGCCGGCCAGCCCTTCAACCTGGGTTCGCCCAAGCAGCTCGGCGAGATCCTGTTTACCAAGCTCGGCCTGCCGGTGGTCAAGAAAACTGCTACAGGCCAGCCATCGACCGACGAGGACGTGCTCACCCAACTGGCCGAGGACTATCCGCTGCCCAAGCTGCTGCTCGAACATCGCGGCCTGGCCAAACTCAAGAACACCTATACCGACAAGTTGCCGCTGATGGTGAATCCACGCACCGGGCGGGTGCATACCAGCTTCTCGCAGGCTGTTGCAGTGACCGGTCGGCTGGCGAGCTCCGAGCCCAACCTGCAGAACATCCCGATCCGCAGCGAAGAGGGACGCCGCATCCGCGCAGCCTTCATCGCGCCCAAAGGCCACCGCATCGTCTCGGCCGACTATTCCCAGATCGAGCTGCGCATCATGGCCCACCTGTCCGGCGACAAGGGCCTGCTCGATGCCTTTGCTAAGGGCGAGGATGTGCACCGCGCCACCGCCGGCGAGATATTCGGCACCGCGCCGGGCGAAGTGACCAGCGAGCAGCGCCGCTACGCCAAGGTGATCAACTTCGGCCTCATCTATGGCATGAGTGCCCACGGCCTGGCCAGGAATCTCGGTATCGAACGCGCCGCCGCGGCGAACTACATCGACCGCTACTTTGCCCGCTATCCGGGGGTGGCGGCCTATATGGACAACACCCGCGCCAGTGCAAAGGACAAGGGCTACGTCGAGACCGTTTTCGGGCGCCGCCTCTACCTGCCCGAGCTGCGCGCCCAGCAGGCCGGCCGCCGCCAGGGCGCCGAACGCGCCGCCATCAACGCACCGATGCAGGGCACCGCGGCGGATCTGATCAAGCTGGCGATGATCGCGGTGTCCGGCTGGCTCAAATCATCGGGCGCAAAGTCGCGCCTGATCCTGCAGGTGCACGACGAACTGGTGCTCGAAGTGCCGGAGGACGAGGTCGCGACCATCCGAGAGCAGCTGCCACGGCTGATGGCCGGTGTGGCTGAGCTCTCGGTGCCGCTGCTCGCCGAGGTGGGTGAGGGCAACAACTGGGACGAGGCTCACTGAGCGCGGGCAGGTATCGTCAGGCCGGGAGCAGGCTCAGAATGTCGTCCTGGCGAGGCCGGCTTTGTCGCCCTTGAGGCGGGCGCTTCGTAGCCGGCCGCCGCTCTGTGCGATGATTTTCTCGAACGCGGCATCGTCCAGGGGCCTGTCGAGAACATTCTGAAGCCGCTCGAAGCTTGCCATCCGGAAGCCGCGTTGTTCGAGGTAGGCCAGCACCGCATCGATGTCCGCGTCGGTTTGAGGGTCTGCGGGCGCGCTTGCAGCTGCCGCCACCCGCGGCGATTCGACCGGGGCGTCCGGGTCAGGGGTTTCCGTTTCGATCTCCCTGATCCGCTCGACCAGCGACTCCCAGGGCAGATGGCCGCCATGCGAGAAGTCCAGATACTGAATGGGTTCGAGCCTGGGGTGAAACGTGCATTCCGCAAGCTTGAGTGGAATGACCGGCTTGCCCTTGCCGAGCGCGTATGCCCATTCAAACGTCACGTACGGGGATTGGGCCGAACGCGGGCTGAGGGCCACCAGGACCGCGACACAATCGTCGATGCCCGCTTCGATTCCGTGGCGCCAGTCTGACCCCGCGCGCAGGCGGTCCTGGTCGCGCCAGATGCGAATGCCTGCATTTTCCAGTTTGATCTCGGCGAGTTCGGCGAAGAAATAGTCCTCGGTGGCGTAGCTGAGAAAAACGGTCTGCATTTCGATCTGCCTTTTTCAATTGCAGAGGAGGGGTGTCGCTTCGGGGCTGTCGGGCGCACCGGTCGTTTCCGGTTTCACGGTTCCCAGTGAATCTGCCCCTGTACCGCCATGTAGACCTCGCGCAGGAAGATCCCGAGGCCGACGATCAGCGACAGCAGGGCAAGGATGAAGGTCACGGCAACAGCGAGTGCCAGTTCCACATGCAGCAGCGTTCCGACGAAGGCGGCGGTCACCACCACGCAGACGAGTAGTGCGCTCAGGGCTTCGGTAAAGATCGCGAGGTAGATCAACCGGCCACGGCGGGCAAGCAGATCGAGTTCCTTGTCGAAATCGTTTCGATGGGGGTGTGAGGGCTGCTCCTGGACACGCCGTTGCACGACCCGCCGTCGATCCACGATGCGGCCGAGACGTCCGTTCATTGCGTTGATCAGGGTCGAGATCGCAGTAAGCAGGAACACTGGCGCAACGGCCAGTTGTATCGCATGCGAGAGGTCGGCAAGGTGGGTAGGCATTTTTGTGGTGGTGGCTAAAGTCCGGCACAGCATAACCGTTGATTTCCACAACGGCATCGACCGTGCCGAAGTGCGGGAGCAACCAGTTCTTCGTTTTCGGGTCGAACAATCAAGTCCCTCATATGCAATCTGTCACATCATGGGCTTGCGTTTGTGTTCATACGGTAATACCGTAAGTGCAAAAGGAGGACTGTAAATGACTAATCTCAAAAGCATTATCACTGCCGTGATCGCTGCTGTGGTCAAGGCTGCCCGTGAGCCATCGAAGCGCGAACAGTCGGCCGCCGCCAGCATGCACCTGGCGACACAAGGCATCGACATTTCAACCATGCGCCGGGACTGACCGGGCGCGTTGCACAGCGCTGCCAACGGGTCCCGCGCCTGTTCGCGCCACTGTGCTTCAGCCGGACGAGGGCCGTGTCGAAGGGGAGCCTCCGCCGACCTCCAGTCTGGCGACCAGATGATCGATGAACGCCCGGATCCGCGGGGCCGGGTGGCGGCCGGGCAAGTAGAGCGCCCAGAGGGTGCCCTGATAGGCTGTCTGCAGCTGCCAGTCAGACAGTACCTGGACGATACTTCCTGCCCGAAGCGAAGGCCTCGCGGCGAAGTCGGGCAGGCTGCCGATACCGAAACCGGCCTCCATCCCTTCGCGACGCACTTCGGTATGGTTGGCGATGTAGCGCCCTTTTACCCTGATCGCCGCGGTCTCGTCCCCTCGCCGGAAGCGCCACAGATTGTCGCCGTCCACTTCACCCAGATACAGGCAGTCGTGGCTGGCTAGCGCCATCGGATGCGCCGGCGTGCCACGCGCCGCGAGGTAGGCGGGGCTCGCGCACAGTAGCTGGCGCACCCGCATCAGCGGTCGTGCAGCCAGCCCGGGCGGCGGCGCGTCGGTGACGCGCAGGGCGAGATCGACGTTGTCGGCGATGAGATCGGTTTCCCGGTCGAGCAACATCAACTGCACATCCATTTCCGGATGGCTCCGCAGGAATTCCAATACCAGTGGATGCACCACCTGGCGCGCCAGCGCCTTCGGTGCGCTGATCCGCAGCAGGCCGCGCGGTGTTGCCGCAGTGCCCTCGCTGACGGTGCTTGCCGCGTGCGCCGCGGCGAGCATGTCGCTGGCGTGACGGTAGGCGTCCGCGCCCGCGTCGGTCAGGCGCAGGCTGCGTGTGGTGCGCTCCAGTAGCCGCACTGACAGGGCGGCTTCCAGCCGGGCGACCTGACGGCTGAGCGCCGAAGGCGAGGCGCCGAGATGGCGCGCTGCCGCAGAGAAGCTGCCGGCATCGACCACGCGAACCAATACAGCGAGATCAGGGAGCAGGGAAATGAGGCTATTTGTGCGCACGACGCAAAGCTGATTGTATGAATCTGGTAATTATCATCCATTTGGAACAGCCCGATACTGGCTACCCTGCTTTCAGCTTCTCATTTGCCGCCCATGTCCGCTCAGCCTATTCCCGTTGCTGTCTCCAGCCGTCCCGAGCGTCACGCCGATCTGATGTTGCTGGCCGTTGCACTGGTGTGGGGCAGCAGTTACGGCGTCACCAAGCTGGCGCTGGCCTGGTATCCGGTGCTCGGCTTCCTGGCCGTCCGCTTCGGTCTGACCTTTGCGTTGCTGCTGCCCCATCTGTGGCGGCTCGACCGCGCGACCCGGATCGCGACGCTGCACGCCGGTCTGCCGCTCGGCCTGGTGCTGTGGATGATCTTTCTCAGCGAAACTTACGGCGTGGCGCTCACCAGTGCGGCCAATGCGGCCTTCCTGATCAGCCTGTGCGTGGTGCTCACGCCGTTTGCCGAATGGCTCCTGCTCGGGCGGCGACCCACCTCCCGTGCGCTCGGCTTTGCGGTTCTTTCGGCGGTCGGTGCCGCCATGCTGGTTGGCAACATGCAGATGACGTTTGGCGACGGTGACGCACTGATGCTGCTGGCGGCATCGTTGAGAGCGGTTGCGGTGTGCCTGACCAAGCGCGTTTCCGGTCCGAAAGCGGTCGATACGCTCGGACTCACTGCCATCCAGGCGGGGGTTGTATCGCTTGCCTGCCTGCTGCTGGCTACCGCAATCGGGCCGGAGCACCTTCCGCAGCTTCCCTCGAACCCCGGGTTCTGGCTGGCGTGCGCCTATCTCGTGATCTTCTGCACCCTGTTTGCCTTCCATGCGCAGAATCACGCGATCCGGCGCAGCTCGCCGACCCACGTGGGGCTGTTGATGGGGACCGAGCCGGTCTTCGGCGCGCTCTTTGCGACGCTGGCGCTGGGTGAGGGGCTGAGTGCGAGCGGCTGGCTGGGGGGCGGGCTGATCGTGCTCGCCGGTTTCTGGGCTGTTCTTGCCCGGGACGGGGCGGAGTCCCGCTAGCGAAGGCGGGCGACGCCATGCGCCGCCCGCCGGAGCATTCGTCAGCCGCGGCGGCGACGTGCGAACGCGCCGATCAGACCGAGGCCAGCCAGCATCATCGCGTAGGTCTCGGGCTCCGGAACCGCTGCGGTGATCTGCACGAGACGGTCATTGAGACTGTCCGGGTGCTGGATGTTCACGTAGGCGACATTGGGTTGGTAGGGGTCGAAGAACAGGCCGGTCGGCTCGGCGCCGGTGACCTGCATCGCCGCCCAGCGCTGGACATACTCCGCCACGCCGTCATTGTCGGTGTCCTTGGCGAGCCAGATGTCCGCGCTCGGGGTCGGCTGGTCCTCGACGATGTAGATGTTGCCGTCCGCATCGATGGCAAGGTTGTCGGGGCTGGCGAGCGCGGAGCCCACCGCGACGCCGGTGGCGATGTCGATGGTGTCGCGCGAGACGAACTGGTTGATCGTGTTCTGGGTGAGATTCACGGTCCACACGTCGTGGGTGCCAGTGGCGGTGAACATGATCGCCTCGTCGCCGTTGCCGAGCGTCTTGACTTCCATGTCCTCGGGCCGGTTGTAGGCAGTCGCGCCAACGTTGTCGGCGGCGCTGCGGCCATTGGTATTGAAGGGATCGAGGGCTTCCCAGGTGAATGCCCCGGCGGCGCTGGCGTTGTTGCCCGCGCCGACCTTGAGTGCATAGGTGGTGCCAGCGGCGAAGTAATCGTCGCCGCTGCTGGCATTCGGGTTCGCAGAGACGAACTTGTAGAAGGAGCCGCTCGAGTTCTCGTCGATGAAGTAGAAGCTCTTCTGGCTGTCGAAGGCGAGACCCTCATGCGAGACGCGCGGGATCACGTTGTTGCGCTGGACGAGGTTGCCGGTACCTTCGGTGGCGGTCGTCGGGTTGGTGACTTCGAACAGGCGGCCGGTCGCTTCGACCGCGACGCTGGACGGGCTCCAGTTCTCTTCTCCGGTAATCCAGCCTCCCCAGGGCGCCCAGCGCGAGGCGTCGCCGCGCTGCCAGTTCTGGGTGCCGACCGGCACGATGGTGGTGGCCGTACCGGTCTGGAGGTCGACGCGCAGCGCGCCCGAGGCGGTGTTCGGGCCGGCGAGGTTGCTCGGCTCGAACGGCATGAACAGGTAGCGGCCTGCGTCCGGGCCGGTGCGGTTGGTATCGATCATGTCCCAGTAGCGGCCGGAACTGAGCGAGTTCAGATCGGGCGAGACATCGCTGCGCGAGACGATCGTCTTCTGCGTCAGGCCGTCGGGCCGTCGGGCAGCAGCAGCGGGTTGGTCGCTTCGAGCGGTGAGCCGACCGGAATCGGGGTGTTGGCACCGGTGAGCGGGGCGACATCATCGAAAAGGGTGTTACCGGCGGCCATGGCCGACGGTACGGACAGTGCGGCGAGCACTGCGAGAGTGATGGGCTTGAGCATTTCTGACTTCCTTCGCTGGGTCGTGGGGCGTGGCGCCGGCAGCGGGTTGCCGACTCGCGAAGTCTGAAGCGGGTTTATGACCGCTCTATGTAGAAATGATTATGCAGCCGCCCTGAAGCGACGACGTGGGCAAGCGCCCGCACGGGGCGCCAGTGCTGTCAGTGGGCGCTCCGGCGCGTGGGCAGACGCAGGCGCTCAGGCACTGCGGATGGCCCGAACGAGCGAACCAGCGCGTCCCAGTCGATGGCGTCGAGGGTGTTCTTGACCAGCAGGCCGAGGTCGGTCTCGCCCTCCATCAGCAGGCGTCGGCTGAAGAACAGGGTGTCAGGGTCTTCTTCGCGCAGCGCCAGGGCGATGAGGTCGCGCGCGCTGGCGGAGATGGTGAGGTCAGGCACGCCGCGATCGAGCCGCGGGCGGAAGCCCCGCGCGCCCAGCGTGAAGCGCAGCGCGAGCCCCGCATCGGTGACCTTGAGCATCAGGTGCTTGCCGTGCAGTGGTTCGAGCTGATCGCGCGGCAGCACCCGGCCGAGCGCGAGATTGAGCGCGCCGACCAGGGCCAGCGTCGGCGGCAGCTGCGGCAGCCGCCCGGCGATGCGTGCCAGCGCGGTTGGAACGGTAAAGGCGGGGAGCGCACGTGGCATCGAGGTCTCCATTAGCGGGTGATGAACTGGTCGGCCCCCGCGCGGCCGTGCCAGAAGCCGTTGCAGGGCGCTTCGGGCATCAGCGGGCGGCTGGCAGCGAGGGCTTCGTCGGCGTCGAGCCGCTCGTCAAGCGCATCGCGGAAGGTCTGCACGATGCGGCCGGTGTGTTCCGCCTGCGGGCTGATGCGCAGGATGTCGACGCCATCCGAGAGCAGCGACGGCAGGTCGGCCAGCAGGTTGTTGACCCGGGCTGACTGGGTCTGCACGCCGTTGAGTGCCAGAAAGGGTTCGCCCTCGCGGGTGCGCAGGGTGATGCCGTCGGCAAACTCGATGCAGCGAAACGCGCAGCTGTCCTTCTGCAGATTGAAGTGGCGGGCGGTGAAGCAGCGTGCCGAAAAGGCCAGCGGCAGGCGTCCGTAGGCGAAGACTTCGGTCTCCATGCGGGTCGGCAGGGCCGCACGCAGTTCGGCCAGCGCCTCGCGGGACATCTCCGGCGGCGCGACGAAACGGGTCGCGCCGAGGTCGCCGAGCATGCCGAGCGTCATGTGATTGAAAATGTTGAGCGTCGGCCCGGCGATCCAGTCGCGGCGGCCGGCCTCGTCGACCAGCAGGCGCACCGCGCCCATGTCGTTGGCTTCGACGCGAAAGCGCGGTTGGGTGACGATGCGGCGCAGGGTCTTGAGATCGGATTCGGACTCGATCAACACCTGGCTCGAGAGCACCACTTCCTTGCCCGCAGCGGCCATCGCCTCGGCGATCTCGAGCCAGTCGGCGAGACGCAGTTCGTGGCGGCGCGAGCAGACCGTTTCGCCGAGGTAGACGATGTCGACCGGCGCCTGGGTCATGTCCGCATAGAAGGCGAGCGTGGCCTCGCGGGGCCAGTAATAGAGGAGGGGGCCGAGGCTGAGTCTGGTCTTGTTCACTTGTAGTTCGCTGACGGTGAGTGGTCGAGGCGGCGGCGATCGTGCCGATTGCCGGGCGGCTTCATTTCCACGGTCGGTAATAGGCGCCGAGGGTGTGGCTCTGCCCTTCGGAGACCTTGTTGAGCGCCGCCATCCAGGCCGCCTCGACGCGGAAGCCGTCGGCGTCGCGGGTGGCCCGATCGATTGCCGCGCGCCACACGCGGGTAACTTCGGCGACGTAGGCGGGGCTGCGCTGCCGACCCTCGATCTTGATCGCGCGCACGCCCGCCTTGAGCAGGGTCGGCAGCAGTTCCAGGGTGTTCAGGCTGGTGGGCTCCTCGATGGCGTAATAGGTCTCGCCGTTCACGTCGAAGCGGCCCTTGCACAGCGTCGGATAACCCGCCCGCTCGGTATCGTCGAAGCGGTCGATGAGGATGCCGTTGAGGCGCGTCTCCATGCCTTTCGGGGTCTGTTCCCAGCGCACATGTTTGCCGGGCGAGCACGCGCCGTTGCAGTTGGGTGACTCGCCGGTGGCGTAGGCCGACAGCGCACAGCGCCCCTCGACCATCACGCACAGCCCGCCGAAGCCGAACACCTCGATCTCGACCGGCGTGCTGGCGATGACCTCCTCGACCTGCGCCAGCGACAGCACCCGCGGCAGCACCGCGCGCTGGATGCCGAAGTGGCGGTGATAGAAGTTGATCGCTTCATAGCTGGTGGCCGAGCCCTGTACCGACAGATGCAGCCGCAGCTGCGGATGCGTTCGCTGCGCGTAGGCCATCAATCCTGGATCGGCGAGGATCACCGCGTCGATGCCAAGGTCCGCGGCCTTGTCCACCGCGGCGGTCCATTTCGCCCAGTTGCCGCTCTGCGGATAGGTATTGAGTGCCAGCAGCACCTTCGCCGAGCGTGCGTGGGCATGACGGATGCCTTCCTTCATCGCCGCGTCGTCGAAATTCAGCCCGCTGAAGTTGCGCGCGTTGGTGGCGTCCTTGAAGCCGAGATAGACGCAGTCGGCACCATTGTCGACAGCCGTCTTGAGCGCCGGCAGGCTGCCGGCCGGGCACACCAGTTCAATCTGGGACATGAGGTTTCCCGCCTCGCGAAGATGGGGCGGGAGGATAGGCTGGGCTGCGCTTTCAGCGCTTGATGTGAATCAAGAGGGGTGCGGGCTCACGTGTTTGGGACGGTTGTTCAGGGCACGTGGCCGAGGTCGGGCGGGCGGCAAGAGGGAGGGATGCGGGCAGAACCCTTCACGTCGACGGTTTGTCGCGGAGTGGCGAATCTGGCCTGTTTCGATTGTCCATCGCTGAGTGCTAGACTGAATCTGGTGTTGCACAGCGTTTTCCCATGACATCTCGCAAGTGTCCGCCACGTGATGAGGCAGAGTTCATGTCTCCGGGGCGGGATCGCGGTGCCTGATCGGCTAAGAATGGAGAAGATGGAATGACCAAGATGAAGGTTGCCGCGACCAGTTCTACGCGGGATGTGCGCCGAACGGATTCAGTGGAGATGCCGCGGACGCAGCGGCGAGTGCCGCTGAAGCGAAAGGTGCTTAGTCGTAACGAACCAGGTTTCAACCAGCGACTCGTCATCGCCAATTGAAAGGCGACGCCTCTGGTGCTTGCGCCGTATGGAACCAGCGACATGTTTGTCGAATCGAGCGGCCAGGCAACAGCACTAGTTGAGCTGGTACGCCGATGGCGTGTTTGCTCTGGGGGTCCCGAGCCTTCTGAGCTGCTGACGGAAGAGAAGCTTTCCGAGTTATCACGCCAGATTGGGGTTACGAGAGTCGCCTCGACAACCTTGCTGGACCGCAT
Organism: Cognatazoarcus halotolerans; assembly: GCF_009800965.1. Taxonomy (GTDB): domain Bacteria; phylum Pseudomonadota; class Gammaproteobacteria; order Burkholderiales; family Rhodocyclaceae; genus Cognatazoarcus; species Cognatazoarcus halotolerans. The sequence goes on from NZ_WUAF01000008.1 coordinate 37,993, forward strand.
TGGGGTTCCTACGGGCTATGCGGTGCGCCCCGCGGCGCTGCATCCCGCGGCCATCTACAGTAGTGGGAAGGGCGCAACGCGATTCGAGGCCGATGTCACCGCGGTGTTCGAATCGTATGAACGTTGGGCAGCCGAAGAGAGCCTGTACAGCTTTGTCGCGACGCTGCCGCAAATCGTACGGTGGGCAGATGCGCTCGATTTTCACTATATCGTTCCCGACGAGTTTGATGAGGAGCGCGAGTATCGCTGGTCCTTGGGCAAGGATATCTCGGACGATCGGGTGCTGGTCATGCCGTCCGAGTGGGTCGAGTTCCCTCCTCCCGGACGGTTTGGATACCGGTGCAGCACAACCGGTCTGGCAGCACATACCAACCTAGACCAAGCCATCCTCTCGGGAGCGCTGGAGTGTTTCGAGCGACACCACACGGCGGGCCTCGCAATTGAAGAACTGAGGCGTATCGACGGGCGCAGGTTTGGACAATTGGCCAGGAGTCTGTTGGAGCGGTTTACTGCGAACGACATCGAGATTCACTGTTTTTTGTTGGCCCAAGCCGCGGCATACAGCGTCGTCTACTGTTACGGTTTCGATCAGGCTTTGCGATTTCCGCAATTGCATTGCTCCGGCTTCGCAGCTGGCATCGACATGCAGCATGCCCTGGTTTCAGCGCTGCTGGAGGTCGCGCAGGGACGAGCGGCGTTCGCATCCGGACTGCGAGACGATGTGGCCCGGTCGGTTCGGCCCAAGCAGACGCATGCTTGCCACGATGCGATGCAGTTGTCGTGGCTCGAACGCTTGCGGGCCGTATCGACGCTCGCCGCACCGCAACCAACCCTGCGATCCGGGCACCGCACGCTTTCAAAAGAGCTGGCCATCGAGCTGAAGGCCGCAGCTGGCATTGAAACGATCGGATGTTTTCCACTGCGGCAGGTGCTCGAATACCCGGCCGTGCGCGTTGTCGTTCCTGAGTTTAATGATTGTGACTGACGCTCGCATCGGTGCCGTGAATTCCGAGCGCGTGGCGATTTTTGCGGGACCAAGCGCGTGTGTCGTGAATGACCCGCGGATTGTCCGGTTTCCTCCAGCCAGCGCCGGAGACCTTGTCGCTGCGCATCGTCTCGGAATCCGCCGGATTGTTTACGCGGACAGTCTCTTCTTCGACGCCTGCCCGACGCATCGGGAAATCATGGCGCTGATCGGCTCGGGCGTCGAACTCGTCGGCTGCGCCAGTGCGGGAGCCCTCCGGGCCGCCGAACTGAAATCTTCCGGCATGCGTGGCGTTGGAATCGTCTGTACGCTGGTGCGGGCAGGCTTGCTGAAGGAAGATGGTGAACTCGCCCTGTTGCTTAATGACGACTACTCGGCCGCAGGTTACCCGCTGCTGCAGATCAGGTACTACCTAGGCTACCTCTTGCAGATGGGGCTTGCCAGAGCCGAGCTCGCCATGGTCTTCGCCAAAATCTCGTCGACTTACTTCATGTTACGCAGCAAGGAATACATCGAGGATACGATTGAGCGACACCTCAAGATCGGTGACAACGCTTCGTTGTTACCGATCGGCTCACCGATTTTTGACCTCAAGGGCATGGATCTTGAAAGAGCGATGAGATGGGTGCTCCGCCTGAAGCCGTCTGTGGCTCGTGTGAACAGGTGCTGGTTGCGGATTGGATTAGGCCTTGGTTCGTCCGGTTGCGCCGTTCGATTGCCTTGAGTTCGGTGCCTTGCGCCGAGCGGGGGGCATGCGAAAGCCTTGCGCTTCGGCATGAGATGCGATCAATCCCTGCAACTGTTCGCCGGCAAGGCGGATTGAAAAGAGGGCGTCAGGCGACAAACGGGTCCGGTGTCCCGCTCCGGAAACGTCCGCTGAGTGATCGCCGGTCAGGTCGATGGGATTCTTCGTGAGAATCAGGAGCGTGATCTTGGGCTGTCCGAAAATGGGAAGCAGCAAACCGCCCTTGATCTTCGTTGCCATGTACTGCTCCAGGGGCTTGTTCGTTTCGGATTCTTCGGAACCCTCGAGCTTGTTCGGTTCGCCGGCGAGTGCTTCGCGGAGCAACTCGAAATCCTCCAGTAGCTGCTGCGTCGCGCCCCCTTCGAACGCATGATTCAAGGCGTCCTCCATCCCTTCAACATCTCCGGATGCGCTGACTGAATACAGGAGAGGATGGGTTTCCTTGCCGTTCGGTTTGCTCCAGTGGCGTGATGCCGACCACGCCCCCCTTTGCTTGAATTCGAGAACGATGGCGAAGGGGATTGTGGGCCACTGCGAAATGAGTAGATGACCGAACGCGCCGTCTTCTTCTCCCATCGAGTTCTCGATGTTCTGCTCGATCCACTCTTTACGCCGCTCGCCACCGCCGATCAAGGAAATAAGGGCAGGAAGAGGATGTCCGGGAACAGAGAGACATGATGCAAGGTTCCTTTTTACTTTGCCGTCGCCACTCAACCGACCTATGGCGTACACATATGCACCGAAACAGGATACGCCCAAGGCTTCATTGATCGTCTCGAAGAAATTTGAGCTTTTCAATGCCTCCCTGACGAGTTCTTCAAACGCATCGCGCAGTGCCTGGGCTCGCCCGTATTCGACCGGAATCGGCAGCTCGTGGTGGCTATTGATCTTCAGGTATCGATCGAGCGAGAGGATCGTTTCCTGCGAGAGCAGGCGCAGGTCACGGACCATCGTCGACAGGGCTTCGTTGCAGGGCGATTGCAGCAGCTGCCGGAGGGCGCTTCCGAGAAGGGCATTGTTATCCGCGAACCAATTGGATGCAGTGCTTACCCACTGCCGCACGGCATCCTCTTCAAGGCATCTTTCGAGCGCGTGAAGATGACTTGCCAAGCGCTCCAGATACGTCCCGATCGCGAGTTCGATTTCCTTGCTCTCGTTTACAGAAGGCGTTTGAATCGTTTCCGGAGGACTAATCTGTCTTATCAGTTTCCTGACTCCGGCCCTGATCGTGCCATCGATTGCTTCGAGCGGGCTGTAGGGGCCGCCCTTGAGGGCCGACGGATCAGCACCGATCAGCACTGGGATGACGCACGGCTTCTTCCCACCATTCGAGTCCTGGTGTTCGTGGTTGGCGGTTGCAGCAAGTGATTTATATCCCCCAGCAATGGAGGTTGCGCCGAACTCCCAAAGAACCCAAGGGCGGGAAATCGAACGTTTCGTCAACACCACCAAGGCTACCGAGCACGAATTGATCTCGTTCACGATCCACTTGAACCACTCCTCTCCGCCAGGAATGCCTTTTTCGCCCGAATCGTCGCTTGAACACCTTATTTCGTTGGCACTGCTGGTGGCCGTGTTTTCCAGTAGGCGAATCAGCTCGTCCACAATGGCCTTGTCTTCGGAACAGTGGCTGATGAAGATCGTCATTGTCGCTCCCGGCAGAGCCATGAAGGCCCACTTCTGGTCGTTCGGAGTGCGGCACCAGTTTGCCTGAACGTCTGCCGGCGGGCCAAGTCTCCGGCCCACCCGGTGAAGGCGACTCGCGCTGTTACGTCGTCGAACAGGCGTTAGCGGGCCCTACCGCCCGAGAAAATGCCAGACCTGCAGCGCCAGTATTGCCGCGAGTAACACACCGACCACGGTGAGGATGATCGACTGCCGGCGCTGTGCGGCGGCCAGGCGGGCGATCTCGCGCTGGGCCTGCTCGGCGCGGTCGGGCGCGGCGAGGGCGCGATGCACCAGGCGTGGCAGTTGCGGCAGGGTGCCGGCCCAGTTCGGTGCTTCTTCTTTGGCGTGGCGAAGCAGCGCGCGCCAGCCGATCTGGTCGTTCATCCACTTCTCGAGGAAGGGTTTGGCGGTCTTCCAGAGGTCCAGGTCGGGGTCGAGCTGGCGGCCGAGTCCTTCGATGTTGAGCAGGGTTTTCTGCAGCAACACAAGCTGCGGCTGGACCTCCATCTCGAAGCGGCGCGCTGTCTGGAACAGGCGCAGCAGGGTACGGCCGAACGAGATGTCCTTGAGCGGCTTGTCGAAGATCGGCTCACAGACCGCCCGGATAGCGCTCTCGAACTCGTCCACCCGGGTGTGGGCCGGCACCCAGCCGGCTTCGAGGTGGGCCATCGCGACGCGCTTGTAGTCGCGCTTGAAGAAGGCCAGGAAGTTCTGCGCGAGGTAGTTCTTGTCGACTTCGTTGAGCGTGCCCATGATGCCGAAGTCGAGCGCGATGTAGCGGCCGTCGGCATGTACGAAGATATTGCCGGGGTGCATGTCGGCATGGAAGAAACCGTCGCGGAACACCTGCGTGAAGAAAATCTCGACGCCGGCCCGCGACAGCGCCGAGAGATCGTTGCCCTGGGCCTTGAGGGCCTCGATCTGCGAGATCGGCACGCCGTGCATGCGCTGCATCACCATCACCGATCTGCCGCAATAGTCCCAGTACACCTCCGGCACGATCAGCAGCGGTGAGTCCTTGAAGTTGCGGCGCAGCTGCGAGCAGCTGGCGGCTTCGCGCATCAGGTCGAGCTCGTCGCGCAAGTACTTGTCGAATTCGGCGACCACTTCGCGCGGCTTGAGGCGGCGGCCTTCCGGCCAGAGCTTCTCGAGCAGGATTGCCGCCACCTCGAGCAGCCCGAGGTCGTGGGCGATGACGTGCTCGATGCCCGGGCGCAGGATCTTCACTGCCACCTCGGTGCCGTCCTGCAGTTTGGCGAAATGCACCTGGGCGACCGAGGCGGAGGCCACCGGGGTGCGCTCGAAGGCATCGAATACCTCGTCGACCGGGCGCTCATAGTGGGTTTCGAGAACGGCGATCGCCTTGTCGCTGGGAAAGGGCGGCACCCTGTCCTGGAGCATCGACAGCTCCTGGGCCAGGTCGGGCGGCAGCAGGTCGCGCCGGGTGGACAGCATCTGGCCGAACTTGACGAAGATCGGCCCCAGCGATTCGAGCGCCAGGCGCAGGCGCACCGCCCGCGGCTTGTCGAACCTGCGCCAGAAGAACACCAGATGCCACAGGCGGGGCAGGCGGCCGCTGCTGTCGCCGTCCAGCACCATCTGGTCGAGACCGAAGCGCAGTCCGACGGAAACAATCTTGGCAAGTCGCAGCAGGCGCACGGCAATCTGGGCGAAGGGGGAAGAAGGCCGGATTGTGCCCGAAAACGCTCGCCGCTGGCGTATGCCGCCCGGACACGTGGCGCCGCCGGGAAGGTGTCCGGGCGGGCGCTTGGTGCCGGCCTTCGCCAAAGTCCGCCTTGTCTACGGCCGAAATCTGCCAGAATCCTCGCCTGCGCAATTCGTCGCTACTGCCTGCCCGACGCCGTGATCATCCGCCCCAGACCTCATTGGCTGCATCTCCTGCTGGTCCGACGCGGCTCGCTCCTGCCGCGAATCCTGCCGCAGCAACTCTTCGTGCTGACGCTGGCCTGCGCAGTGGCATTCGCCCATGGCCAGCTCTATCACTGGAAGGTGACGCTGACCGCGTCGCCGTTCTCGCTGATGGGCGTGACCCTGGCGATCTTTCTGGGCTTTCGCATCAATGCCAGTTACGACCGCTACTGGGAGGGCCGCAAGTTGTGGGGCGCGGTTCTGGTAGTAGCGCGCAACCTGGCGCGTCAGTCGCTCACCTTGCCCAGCCACGGAGTCGATGCACGGCTCTTCGTTCTCGGCCTGATCGCGTTTGCGGCCTGCATGCGCAACCAGCTGCGTGCCCGTCCGCGCGACGAAGGGCTCGCAGGCCTGTTGCCGGAGGCGGTGATCGAGCGGCTGCGCGAGGCCCGCTTCGCTCCGGGCCTGATCCTGTTGTGGCTTGGCGAGGAAGTTGCGAAGTGGCGCGATGCGGGCGCGTTGTCACCGATGCTGGCGCAGCACATGGAGGCCACGCTCGACGAACTCGGCGCGGCCCTCGGCGGCTGCGAACGGATCGCCAGTACGCCGCTGCCATTCACTTACACGGTGATCCTGCATCGCAGCTCGTACGTGTATTGCATCATGCTGCCGTTCGGGTTGGTGGACTCCATCGGCTGGATGACGCCGCTGGTGGTGGGTTTCGTCTCCTACACCTTCTTTGCGCTCGAGTCCCTCAGCGACGAGATCGAAGAGCCTTTCGGCACCATGCCGAACGACCTTGCGCTCGATGCGATCGTCAGCGGCATCGATGCGAGTCTGCGCGAGATGCTTGGCGAGGTACCGCCCGCCGCACCGCGGCCGGATGCGAATTTCATCCTTACCTGATGCCGCGGCCAGCCTCGCCCGGCCGTGCTTGCACTTGATAGTGCAGATGCTTAAATACGAATCTGGTAAAAGATCTCATGCAAATTGATCCGTGTCGCTGGACGGGTGCCGCGGGCTGCCCGCATCGACAGCGGAAGCGGGAGAGCCACCATGAGCAAGCGTGCGTTGTGCATCGGTATCAATGATTATCCGGGGACCGACAGCGATCTGTCGGGTTGTGTCAATGATGCCGAGGACTGGGCGGTGACGCTGTCGGCGCGCGGTTTCGAGGTCAGGAAACTGATCGATCGCGACGCCACCAAGGCGGCGATGGTTGCGGCGATCCGCGAGCTTGTCGGCGGTGCCACCAAGGGCGATTCGGTGGTGATCACCTATTCCGGCCATGGCACCTGGGTGCCCGACGAATCGGGTGACGAGCCCGACGGCCGCGACGAGGCGCTGTGCCCCTACGACATCGGTTCGGGCAATGTGCTGCTGGACGACGAGATTCACCAGCTCTTTTCCGAGCGCGCCGCTGGGGTGCGGGTGCTGCTGATCTCCGACAGCTGCCACTCCGGCTCGGTGACCCGTGGCAGCGAGGACGACCTCGATCCGGGCATGCCGCGCGCCCGCTTCCTGCCGCCGGAGGCCTGGATGCCGCGCAGCCAGCTCCCTGCGACGCTGCCGGCGCGACCGCGTGGCCTGTTCAGCGGATTTACCCGCTCGGGGGGTGACCTGCTGCTGGCGGGCTGCCTCGACACCGAATACAGCTGGGATACCCGGTTCGGCGGGCGGCCCAATGGCGCGTTCACCTACTACGCCCTCAAGTCGCTGAAGACCCTGCCGGAAGGCGCGACCTATGCGCAGTGGTTCAAGGCCATCCGCGATTACCTGCCATCCACCAAGCTGCCGCAGAATCCGCAGATATCCGGCTCGCGAAGCGCCCGCAATTTCAAGATCTTTGCCTGATCGGAACGCAGGTCGCACGAGGCCGGCAACATAAGACAAAAGCACCAGAGGGAGGATTTCCATGGCCAAGGCTTCAGGCGGTCTGACACTGACGCTGCCCGCGCGTCGAGGCGCAGCCGCGCCCGCGACCGTGCCGCGTGTATTGCAGAGCACGACCCGCGGCGACATCGCGGGGGACCGGCTGCTCGATGCGGCGCTGACCGTTGAATCCGTCGTCGAGCTCGCGGCGCCGGGGCGCGGCGATGCCGATGAGCTCAAGAAGGACGTCGACGGCGCGCGCCTGCTCGCGCTCGAGGCGGCCGACGGCACCACGGTATTCATCCGCGCCGACCGCCTGGCCGAGGAACTGGCCCGCCTGTATCCCGACGAGGCGGCCGCGGGCGCGATCGACATCGGCCTGCTGCGCGATCGCGGCGCGGCGTCCCGCGGGGCACTCGACTGGGTCTGGTCGAAACTCTCGGTGCTGCGGCTGGACCGCGACTCGATCACCGACCTGGCCACCGAGAAGGCGCGCGAATGGGTCGAGGACTGGCTCGGCGACAAGGCCGCCTCGCTGGTGGCGCCGAATGCCTCGTGGCTGGGCGCCAAGGCGCTGATGTGGGCGATCGAGTCGCAACTGGCCGGCGAGCCCGGGCTTTACCAGTGGCGCGGCGATACGCTGTCTGCTTCCGACCGCTGCGTCGCGGGCGATCCGCGGCTCGAGAAGGCCGCTGCCGAGGGGCCGATGCTGGTCTTCATCCACGGCACTGCATCGCACACCATGGGCGGCTTCAAGGACTTGCATGCGCCGGATGCGGAAGCCGACTGGGAGCCGATTGCGCGGCGCTTCGGTGACCGGGTGTTCGGTCTCGAGCACCGCACTTTTTCCGAGAGCCCGATCGACAACGCGCTCGAGCTGGTAAGGGTCTTGCCTGCCGGTTCGCGGGTGTCGCTGGTCAGCCATTCGCGCGGTGGCCTGGTCGGGGATCTGGTGTGCATCGGGGCGCTCAGCGATGAATCGATCGCGGCCTACCGCCGCGATGCGCCAGTCAACCAGAAAGAGACGGCGGAGCAGAACCTGCTGCGCGAAAAGGTCGCCGCCGACGAGCAGGCCAAGCTGCGCGAGCTGCGCAGTCTGCTCGACAAGAAGGGCCTGCAGATCGAGCGCTACGTGCGGGTCGCGGCGCCGGCTCGCGGTACCACGCTGCTGTCGGACAATCTTGATGTGTTTCTGTCCGGGCTGCTCTCGCTGGCCAGCCGCATGGTCGGCGCGGTGACCGGTCCGGCCGGTGGTGCGGTGATGTCGGTGTTCCGGCGGGTGGTGCTGGAGATTGCCGACAAGCGCGTCGATGCGCGACTGGTGCCGGGTATCGAGGCGATGCTTACCGATTCGCCGCTGACCGCGCTGCTGGCGCGCTCACCGCGCAGGCAGGGCCTCGCCATGTCGGTGATTGCTGGCGACATCGAGGGCGGCGGTGTGCTCAAGCAGCTCGGCGTGATGTTCACCGACTGGATGTTCTTCGATCGTGCCGACAACGACCTGGTGGTCGATACCGATTCGATGTACGGCGGGCTCGCCTCGCGCAACGAAACGCGCTATCTGTTCGATCAGGGCGAGGCGGTCAACCACTTCAGCTATTTTGCCCGCCGGCGCACCCGCTCGGCGATGAAGGACTGGCTCGTTGCCGACAAGCCGGAAGGCCTGACCGCCTTCAGCCCGCTCGAGCAGGCGCGCGTGGCGTCCTTTGCCGAGGTGCGCTCGCGTTCCGACAGTCGCGGTGCTGCGCCTGCGCCCAACACCCGGCCGGTGACGATCTACCTGCCCGGCATCATGGGTTCGCATCTCGAGGTGCGCAAGGGCGGCAAGCCGGGTGACGGCGATCGGGTGTGGTTCGATTTCTTCGATCTCAACTGGGGCGGTCTCGACAAGATCCGCATCGACCGTCCGGCGGTGCAGGCCGAATCGCTGTTCGGCATGTTCTACGAGGACCTGGCCGAATACCTCGAGCGCACCCAGCTGGTCATCCGCTTTCCCTACGACTGGCGCCAGCCGATCCAGGCGCTCGCCGAAAGCCTCGCCGGGGTGCTGAGCGATGCGCTGAAGACGCACCCCGATCAGCCGGTGCGAATACTGGCCCACAGCATGGGCGGGCTGGTGAGCCGGGCGATGATCGCGCAGCATGCGGATCTCTGGGATGACGTGGTAGCGCGACCGGGCGGGCGCCTGGTGATGCTCGGTACCCCCAACCGCGGTTCGCACGCGATGGTCGAGACCCTGCTGGCCAAATCGGACAGCATGCGCAAGCTCGAACTCATCGACATGAAGCACGACATGCAGGAGGTGCTCGACATCGTCGCCGGTTTCTACGGTGGCGTGCAGCTGCTGCCGCGGCCTGGTTTTGCCGATGGCGGCACGCCGTGGGCAGATTACTACAGCACCGGCACCCTAGACGAGATGCGCAAGCTCAACCGCGATCGCTGGATCGGGGACGGTGTGGTCGGCAAGGTTTCGGACGGCACCTTCAAGCGCGCCCGTGAACTCTGGGACAAGGTGCTGACCGACAGCACGATCCCCCACCCGGACCGGGTCGCCTACGTATTCGGTCAGGGCAAGAGCACACCCTGCGGCGTACGGATCGAGGGCGAGGGTGCGAACAAGTGGCTCAAGATGGTCGGCACCTCGGAAGGCGACGGCACGGTCAGCTGGGCGGCCGGAAAACTCGACAACCTGCCTGCCGAGCGCTGCTGGTACATGCCGGTGGAGCACGGCGCACTGACCGCGACCGACGACTATTTTCCGGCCATCATGGAGTTGGTCGAGCGTGGCGAAACCTTGCGCCTCGGCCGCTTGCCGGTATCCCGGGGGGATGCCGCGACGTGGACCTATGATGCCGCCCCGCCGAGCCTGCCCGGCGAAGAAGAGCTCGCCCGCGGCCTGGTCGGCAGCAGGCCAAGGCGTCGGGTGGCAGAGGCGGCGAGCCACAAGTTCAGCGTGGCGGTGCGCGCCATGGACCTGCGCTTCGTGCAGTACCCGATCCTCTGCGGTCATTACATCGGCGATGCGATCGCTGGCGCCGAGCGGCGCATCGACACCTGCCTGGTCGCGGGGGCGCTCGCCCAGCGCGAGCGGCTCGGTGTCTATGCCGGCGAGATCGGCACCTCGGCGGTGGTGCTGCAGGCGCGCAACGACGAAGTCCGCAAGCGCGGCACCGGCCAGGGCGCGGTGATCGTCGGGCTCGGTGAATACGGCAATCTGTCGGCCAGCGATGTGTCCGAAACGGTTCGCTCCGGCGTACTGCGCCTGCTGCTGCACACGCTCGATCGCGAGGGCGGCGAGCGCTCGGTGGCTGGCGACGTGCAGGAACTCACGCTGGCCAGCCTGTTGATCGGCTACAACTCGACGACCCACATCAGCGTCATCGATTCGATTGCCGCGATCGTGCGCGGCGTGCTCGAAGGCAACCGCCAGTTCAACGAGGCGATGCCCAAGGCCAGGCTGCGGGTGGGCCGGCTGGAGTTCGTTGAACTCTTTACCGACACCGCTATCACCGCAGCCCACGCGATCCAGGAGCTGCCCACGCGCATGGCGGGCGACCTGCGGCGGCTCGAAGCGCATCTCGAACCGCAGGCGGAACTTCTCGAGCACGAGAGCGCGCGTGCGCGCCTTTCGGTGTTTGCGCCGTTCGGCTACTGGCCGCGCCTGATGGTGACGGATGATGCCCGCAAGGACAACGAGTGCGATGACGATGCGCAGACCGGAGACAATGGTCAGGGCTCGGCTGCCATGTCGCGCCGACCGGCTCCGCCGGCGATTGCCGAGAAGATCCGCTACGTTTTCCTTTCCGAGCGGGCGCGTGCCGAAAGCGTGGTTCAGCAACGGCAGCCGGGCCTGGTCGAGGCGCTCGTCAAGAACGCGATCGGCCGGGATACGTACGACCCCGATCTGTCGCGAACCCTGTTCCAGCTGATGGTGCCGCTCGACTTCAAGGCCGCCGCACGCGAAACCGAGCAGATGGTGCTGGTGGTCGATGGCTACACCGCCAATCTTCCCTGGGAGATGCTGCAGGCGGAAGATCTGCCGATGGTGCTCAAGACCGCGGTGGTACGCCAGTTCGCCTCGACCCGCTATCGGACGATGCCGCGCACCACCACCCGGCGTACCGCCTGTGTCATCGCCAACCCGGATACCACCGGCTATCGCAGCCGGCTGCTCGGCGTGGCCGAAAAGGACATCGGAGATCCGGCCAAGGATCGCCTGCCGCCGCTGACCGGTGCCGAAGCGGAGGGGCGGGCGGTTCGCGGTCTGCTCGAAGCCTTGCACTACGAGGTGACCTACAGCGACGATGGGGCCGCGCTCGACGTGTTCGCGCGACTGTTCAGGCAGCCTTACCGGGTGCTGGTGATCGCGGCACACGGGGTCTTCGAACTGATGGCTGCCGATGGCAGGGCGCGTACCGGTGTTGTGCTGTCGGACGGGATGCTTCTCACTGCAGCCGAAGTTTCCCAGATGGAGGTGGTGCCAGAGCTGGTGTTTCTGAATTGCTGCCACCTGGGGGAGATCAATTCACCGCTGAAGGACCCCAATCGCCTTGCCTACAGCCTGTCGCGCGAGCTCATCGAGATGGGTGTCCGCTGCGTGATCGCAGCCGGATGGCAGGTCAACGACGACGCAGCGAAATGCTTCGCCGAGACTTTCTTCAGCGAATTCGTCAGCAAGAACACGCCCTTTGGCGAGGCGGTCCATACAGCCCGCAAGACGACCTGGGAACGCTGGCCGCAATGCAACACCTGGGGGGCCTACCAGGCCTATGGCGATCCGCACTATCGCCTCGAGCCGGGCAGCGGCAGCGGCGGCGGCACCGGGGTCGCGCCGGTTTCTCCGGCAGAGCTGATTGCCGCGTTAGGGCATATGCGGATCGATGCGCAGCATGACAAGGGCCGAGACCTGAAGGCCGCGCGCAGCGCGGTCACGGCGCTGCTCGAAACAGTCCCCGCACGCTGGCGCGACGGGGCCGAAGTGCAGGCTGCGCTGGGCGCCCTGTTCGCGGAGTTCTTCCCAGCCGGGGCCGACGAAGCGTGTGCCGCGTACCAGCGGGCGATCGTCGCCAACGACCCGGCCGGCAGGGTCCCGGTCAAGGCCATCGAACAGCTTGCCAATCTGGAGGCCCGCCGCGGTGCGGATTGCGATGATCCGCATGAAGGCGAAACCCTGATCCGCGGCGCAATAGGCCGGCTCGAGGCGCTGACCTGCTTTACCGGACCCACGGCAAGCCTGGAGGCAGCGCTGAAATACGCCAACAACGAACGGCGGGCATTGCTCGCGGGGGCATACAAGCGACTGGCGGTGCTGCTGGCGCGGACGGCCATACCGGGCAAGGACTGGCCGGCAGTGCAGGCTGAACTGGAGCGGGCCAGAAATGTTTCCCTGGCCGGGGACATGTCACCCGAGAGCGATGATTTCAGCCCCTACACGGTAATCAACGGATTGCAGTTTGCCGGGCTGACCGGTAGCGCCGATGTCGCGAACGATATCGGTCTGGCCGAGCGTTGCCAGAAGCTCGCGCGTCAGCGTTTCGCCGTAACGGGCGATTTCTTCGACGCGATCGGGCCGGCCGATGCCTTGCTGGCAGTCCGCCTCCTCGACGGAACGCTTGGACAAGCCGCGGACGAGGTGGCCCGTACCTACCGCGAGGCCGGTGAGGGCGTTTCATCGAGTGCACGTCAGTTCAATTCGGTGGTGTCCCACCTGCGGACGCTGGCCGATCTGGTGCGGGTGCGTGGCGCTGCCGGCGATGCCGAACTCGAAAAGGTATTGCGCGATCTCGCGAACGGGCTCGATCCCAACAACGGCTCGCGGATTGCGGGCAGTGTTGCCGCCGCGCCGGGCGGGTCGCCCTCGGATGGTGGGGGCAGCGTCCGCGCGGCCCCGAGCAAGCCGAAGGCGCGTGCCAAGCCCAAGCGGGCTACCAAGGGCGCGCCAGCGAAACCGGACGATGGTGAGCGCTAAGGGGCAAGTGTCTGTGGTCCCGCGTATTCGTGCTTTGCGCTGCACCGCGATGTGGCTTCCGACCTCCTCCGGAAGCGCCGCATCGTGGTGCAGTGCGTCTTTCGCAGCGAAGGCGCTGTTCTTTTCATGTAAAACATGCAGATCGCCGTGTCGGGCGTCCGGGATAATGCGGGCCCGTTCTGTATAATTGCGGGTTTCGCATTTGCACGAGTGCCATGAGCGCCGATCCAAAATCCCGACTTGCCGACCTGCTGCGCCAGGCGCTCGGCAGTGTTGCTCCCGAGCTGATCGATACCCCGATCGTGCTCGACAGACCCAAGCAGGCGAGCCACGGCGACTTCGCTTCCAACCTGGCTCTGCAGCTGGCCAAGCCGCTCAAGCGCAATCCGCGCGATCTTGCCGCGTTGCTGCTGGCGGAGCTGCCCCGCTCCCCGCTGGTGGTCAAGGCCGAAGTGGCCGGCGCCGGCTTCATCAACTTCACGCTGGCGAGTGATGCCAAGACCGGGATCGTCTCGCGCGTCCTCTCCGAAGGCGGGAATTTCGGACGTGCCGCGCCGCGTGGTGTCAAGGTGCAGGTCGAATTCGTTTCGGCCAACCCGACCGGTCCGCTGCATGTCGGGCACGGACGTGGCGCAGCCTATGGTGCCTCGCTTTCGGACGTCCTCGACTTCGCCGGTTTCGAGGTGAGCCGCGAATACTACGTGAACGATGCCGGCCGGCAGATGGACATCCTCGGCCTGTCGACCTGGCTGCGTTACCTTGCCCTGTTCGGCATCGTGGTGCCGTTCCCGCCCAATGCCTACCAGGGCGATTACGTGGTCGGGATGGCGGAGGAAATCCGCAATGGCCACCAGGACCGTTTTGCGAGGGTGACGGCCGCCGAGGTGCTGGCCGACGCACCCCCGGTCGATGCCGACAAGGAAGGCCATCTCGATGCACTGATCGGTAACGCCAAGCGCTTGCTCGGCGAGGACTGGCACTGGGTGCACGGCTTTGCGCTGACCGAGCAACTCGGCGACGGGCGCAGTGATCTCGAGGAATTCGGCGTTCGTTTCGACAAGTGGTTCTCGGAGCGCAGCCTGTTCGACACCGGACTCGTCGAGCGCGCCGTGAGCGAGCTCGAGGCACGCGGCCACATCTACCTGCAGGACGGCGCCAAGTGGTTCCGCTCGAGCGCCTTCGGCGACGAGAAGGATCGCGTGGTCCAGCGTGAGAACGGTCTCTACACCTATTTCGCTTCCGATATCGCCTACCACCTCAACAAATACGAGCGCGGCTTTGACCGCATCATCGATATCTGGGGCGCGGATCACCACGGCTACATCCCGCGGGTGAAGGGCGCGCTCGCAGCGCTTGGACTGCCGCCGGAGAAGCTCGAGGTGGCGCTGGTGCAGTTCGCGGTGCTCTACCGCAATGGCCAGAAGGCCTCGATGTCCACCCGCTCGGGAGAGTTCGTGACCCTGCGCGAGCTGCGCAGCGAAGTTGGCAACGATGCGTGCCGCTTCTTCTACGTGCTGCGCAAGGCGGATCAGCACCTCGACTTCGATCTCGATCTTGCCAAGAGCCAGACCAACGAGAATCCGGTGTACTACATCCAGTACGCCCACGCGCGGATCGTCAGCGTGCTTCGGCAATGGGATGGCGAAGTGGCGGAGCTTGCCGCGGCCGACCTGTCGCGGCTCGACGGCGAGCGGGAGCTCGGCCTGTGCGCGCGCCTGGCGAGCTTCCCGGAAGTGATCCTGAACGCTGCGGAGGACTATGCGCCGCATCAGGTCGCCTTCTACCTGAAGGATCTGGCTGGCGATTTCCACAGCTGGTACAACGCGGATCGCATGCTGGTGGAGGACGAGGGGCTGAAGCTCGCGCGTGTGGCGCTGGCTGCTGCGGTCCGCCAGACAATTTCCAATGGACTGCGCCTGCTCGGGGTTTCCGCGCCCGAAGCGATGTAACGGATGGAATGCCCAAGCAATGAGTCGTGATCACAAGCCCCGCGCCCGGACGGCGAAAAAGCCCTCGCGCAGCAAGGGCGGCATTCTCGTCGGCATCTTCATCGGTTTGTTGATCGGCGCGCTGTGCGCGGTCGGGGCGGCCTGGTATTTCACCCGATCCTCTCCGTTCCAGGAGCCGCCGCGTCGCGCCGAGAGTCCGGTCCCGGCTCAGCCCCAGGGCCAGGGAGAGGCGACGCAGACCGCACCGATCGTCCTGCCGGGCAAGCCGGGCGGGCGGCCGGTGGAAAAACCGCAATTCGATTTCTACAAGATCCTGCCGCAGGGCGAGGGTGCCGCGGCACCGGTGCCTTCCACGTCGAAACAGGATGCCTCGGGGCCGGACGGCGGCGAACGGCTGTACCTGCAGGCCGGTGCGTTCGAAGATCCGTCCGAAGCCGACAACGTCAAGGCCCAGCTGGCGCTGATGGGGATCGAGGCAAGCGTGCAACGCGCCCAGACGAGCAATCGGGGAACGGTTCATCGGGTGCGCGTCGGTCCGTTCTCGTCGCAGTCCTCGCTCGAGCGCAAGCGCGCCGAGATGGCTGCGGCCGGCATCGATACCAGCATCGTCAGGGTGCCGGCAAAGCCCTGATCCGGCGAACGTCGGCCTCGACGGTCAACCTTGCATCGACCGGGGCGTTTTACTGTTGCAGTTACGGGCTTCGAATGTGCCGGGGAACTCCCGGCCTCGAGCCTCGATCCCATGCGTTCGCGGAACCGTTTCGATGTTCCGCCATACAGGAGTGAGTAATGGATCGTCGTAGTGTCCTCAAGCAGATGGCGGTGCTGGCCGGCATCGCTGCCGTGGCCGGAAAGGTCGGAGCCCAGCAGCCGTTCGTGGAAGTGAACCCGCCGCAACCGACTGCGGATACAGGCAAGATCGAGGTGATCGAGTTCTTCCACTACGGCTGCCCTCACTGCCGCGATTTCGATCCCTTGCTCGAGAAGTGGGTTGCCGCGCTTCCCAAGGATGTCGATTTCAAGCGCGTCCCGGCGATCTGGGGCAATCCTCAGCTCAAGGAACTCGCCCGTTTCTACTACACGCTCGAGGTGACCGGTCAGTTGCACGCGCTGCATGGCAAGGTGTTCGGCGCCCTGCAGACCGACAAGGTGCCCCTCAACACCGAAGAGGGGGTTCGTGACTGGATCGGCAAGCAGGGCGTCGATCAGAAGCGCTTCATGGAGGCCTACAAGTCCTTCGGTGTGCAGTCGATGGTCCAGCGGGCCGATCAGGTGGCCAGAGCCTACAAGATCCAAGGGGTGCCCACGCTTGCAATCGACGGTAAGTACCTTACTGCCGGTTCGATGGCGGGAACCCATGAGAATGCGCTCAAGGTGGCCGACCAGTTGATACAGCGTGCCCGGGCCGCACGCGGAAAGTAGATCGCCGAGGGGGCGCATCCTGCGGGTCATGGTTGAGCCATCCGTGTGAATCCCGCCCCCGTCGTTTTCATCACCGGTGCGTCGAGCGGAATCGGCGCGGCACTTGCCCGCGCCTATGCTGAGCGGGGGGCCCGCCTGGGGCTTCTCGGACGCAACGAAGCTGCACTTGCGAGACTCGCCGAAAGCCTTCCCGGGGAGCATCTGACGCTGCTTGCAGATGTGAGCGTGCAGGCGCAGATTGCCGATGCGACGCGGCGCTTTGTCTCCCGTTTCGGCGTTCCCGACGTGGTGATCGCGAGTGCAGGGGTGTCGGTTGGTACCCTGACCGAATATGAATCCGACCTGGCGGATTTCGAACAGGTGCTGAGGACCAATCTGCTTGGCATGGTCGCGACATTCCAGCCCTTCGTGGAGCCGATGCGACGGCGCGGAAGTGGGCGCCTCGTCGGCATTGCCTCGGTTGCCGGGATCAGGGGCCTGCCCGGAGCGGGTGCCTACAGCGCCTCCAAGGCCGGCGTGATCAGCTACCTCGAAAGCCTCCGCGTCGAGTTGCATGGTTCGGGTGTGCGGGTCGTGACCATCGCGCCTGGCTATATCCGCACGCCGATGACCGACGTGAATGACTATCCGATGCCATTCCTGATGGCGCCGGATGCGGCCGCCCGGCGCATGCTCGGGATGATCGAGGCCGGTCGCCGATTCGGTGTGGTGCCCTGGCAGATGGCGGTGGTCGCGCGGCTGCTGGCGGCCATTCCGCGTCCCGTGTTCGATCGCCTCTTCTCGCGTGCCGGACGCAAGCCGAGGGGCTTGCCCCTGTAAAGCCGGGGCCCGTCGTGACAGACCCGGAAAGCGTCCCCGAACCCGCCGTGCGCGCTATGCTGCCAAAGGCAACTCGCCACGATAGACGAGTTGGTTCCGAGTTTTCGAGCGAGTAAATGCAGCGCAGCCAGCGACTTTTTCCGGTCTACCTAAAACTTGTCGTCACCACGGCCTTCTGGGGTGGTGCGTTCATCGCCGGCCGGCATCTCGCCCAGCACATGCCCCATTTTCTGGCCGCAACCGGGCGCTTCGTCTCCGCCTTGATACCGCTCTTCGCGTTCGCACTCGTTTTCGGAGACGGGCTGCAGCCACTGGATCGCCGTAATCTGGTGGCGACGATCCTGCTCGGCGCCACCGGGGTGTTCGCCTACAACACGTTCTTCCTTGCCGGCCTGGCCTATATTCCGGCGTCGCGTGCGGCGCTTATCGTGGCGCTGTCGCCGGTCATGACGATGTTCGTCATGCGTTTTCTGGCGCACGAGCGGTGGACCTGGCTACGTGTCGGCGGGGTATTGATATCGCTGGTGGGGGTCACGCTGGTGATCACCCGCGGAGAATTCGGCGCCGCGCTTGCGCAGGCGGCCGGTCTTGGCGAGCTCTATATCTTTATTGCAGTGGTTTCCTGGGTCGCCTACACGGTGATCGGTCGCTACGCATTGCAAGGCATGAATGCCGTTTCCGCGACGACGTGGTCCACGCTGTGGGGCACCTTGATGCTGGCTGGCCCCGCCGCCTGGGAGCTTTCGCAGGGGACGGTCGTGATGCCCGATGCGCTTTCCTGGCTCGCGATGGCCTACCTCGGCGTGTTCGGAACCGCGCTGGCCTTCTTCTGGTACAACCAAGGTGTCGCCGCGGTCGGGCCGGCCAGCGCCACCCTGTTCACCAACCTCGTTCCGGTCTTCGCCGTGATCCTTTCGGTGCTCCTGCTTGGTGAGCGGCCGGTACCGGCCAGTCTCATCGGCGGCTTGATGGTGGTGTGCGGGGTGATTCTTGCGAATCGCCCGGGGGCGGTCATCTCGGGAGACCAGCCGGGTGCGCGCTGAGCCGCGCCGCCCGACTCGCTCGTCTCAAGTTCCGTGCGAGCAAGCCGATGTTGGCAATAACATCCCATACAGGACGAGTTCCATGAATGCCCCACATGAACGCCGGACCCGGCAGCGAATCGTTACCGTGCAGGCAGGTCAACCGAGGTTCTGGCTGGTGTGGGGCGGGCAGCGGCTCGAGCTGCAGGATCTTTCGCTGGAAGGGTTTGCCGTTTCCGCGTCGACGCCGCCGGGCAGCGATCAGCCGTTCGAGTTCGTGATCGAACACGAGGGCGATACGTCGATCGTGAGTGGCAGGGCGCAGGTGGTCAATTATCTGGCGCGGGCGGGCGCCGGGCTTGCCGGATGCCGCTTCGTCGAACTTTTCGGCGAGGGCGAGGCTGCCCTTTCGCGATGGCTGGCCGGACACGTGATCGCCTGCTCCGCGTTGCCGCTGCGCGAGGAAGATGCGGCGCGCATCGTGGCCGGGCCGTCGATCATCTGATACGGCTTTCCGCCGTATACGAAAAAGGAGCCGCCAGCGCGGCTCCCTGATGGCTGCCGGTGGGCAGGGGCGCTTACATCCAGCCCTTTTCCTTGTAGTACTTGACCGCGCCGTCATGCAGCGGAGCGGACAGCCCGTTCTTGATCATGTCCTTGGGCTCGAGGTTAGCAAAGGCCGGGTGCAGCTTCTTGAAGTCGTCGAAGTTGTCGAAGACCGCCTTGACGAGGGTATAGACCACGTCGTTGGAGACCTTGCTCGAGGTCACGAAGCTGGCCACCACGCCATAGGTCTTGATCGGGTCCGGGTTGTTGGCGTAGGTGCCGCCGGGCACGGTGGCCACCGCGTAGTACGGATACTCCTTGACCAGCTTGTCGACCGCCGGACCGGTCACGTTCACCAGCTTGGCGCCGCAGGTGGTGGTCGGATCCTGGATGTTGGCCGAGGGGTTGCCGACCACGTAGGCGAAGCCGTCGATCTTGTTGTCGCACAGCGCCGCGCCGTGCTCGTCGGCCTTGAGCTCGGAGGCCAGCGAGAAGTCGGACATCTTCATGCCCAGTGCCGCCATCAGCCCGTCCATGGTGGCGCGGGTACCCGAGCCGGGGTTGCCGACGTTGAAGCGCTTGCCCTTGAAGTCTTCGATCTTGGTGACACCGGCTTCCTTGCGGGCCAGCACCATGAGCGGCTCAGGGTGGATCGAGAAGACCGCGCGCAGCTCGCTCATCGGACCGGCGTCCTTGAACTGGCCAACGCCCTTGACCGCGTTGAACTGGGCGTCGGACTGGGCCACGCCGAAGTCGAGCTCGCCGGCCTTGATGGTGTTGATGTTGTAGACCGAGCCACCGGTCGATTCGACCGAGCAGCGGATACCGTGCTTGGCGCGGTCCTTGTTCATGAGGCGGCAGATCGCGCCGCCGGCAGCGTAATACACGCCGGTGACACCGCCGGTGCCGATCGTCACGAACTTGGTCTCGGCCTGCGCCGGGACACTCAGCAACGAAGCGCCAAGACTCAGTGCTGCTGCGATTGCGGTCAGTTTCTTCATGCCGTTTCCTCCTGGAGGGTCTTCCCCCGCGTTGAAAATCAGTTTCCGGTCATGCCTGCGCCGGTCGATTGGCCGCAGCCCTTCCGACTTTGCGCCCGTTAGGCAGCGCTGTCAGTTGTGGAAAGCCCGGGTGCCGGGCAGGCGGCCCGGCGCCCGCGAAAAACACCCCAGCCACTCGGAGTGCTGCGGGCAAGCTCGAAATCCGCTGCCGGGACGGCGCATTGCCGCCCCCCGATCTTGTCCGCGATGAGTCCCGCACAGCCGGCCGCGAGCGTGAAACCGAGTGCGCCGTGGCCAACGTTCAACCACAGATTGGGAATCGGGCTGCGGTCCACGACGGGCCTGCCTGTCGGGGTTGCGGGGCGTAACCCGGCCCAGGGCTCTACGGTTGACAGATCGACGCCCTCGCCAAAGGTTTCACTGGTTTCGCGCAACAGGCCCGCCACCCGGTCTGCCGGGATACCATCATCGAAACCGACGATATCGGCCATCCCTGCGATGCGAAGCCGATTGCCGAGTCTGGCGTAGACGATCTTGCGCTGGTAATCGGTGACGCTCGCTTCCGGCACATTGTCCGGATTGTCGATGCTCAGGCTGATGCTGTAGCCCTTGAGCGGATAGACCGGAACCCGAATACCCAGCGGTACCAGCAGCCTGGCGACCTCGGCGCCGCCCGCGAGGACGCAGGCGTCGCCGCGGATGCGACCCGACCGTGTCATGACTGCGCCAAGGATCCCATCGTTCACCTCGAAGCCGCTCACTTCTTCGCCCAGCCGGAAGCATACCGGCATGGGGCCCGTGCGCAGCCGCGCTTCGAGTGCCTGGCACAGCTTGTAACAGTCGCCGGTTTCCTCGCTTGCGGTATGGATACCGCCCGCAATGCTGTCCGCAATACCACTCAGCGAGGGTTCGAGCGCAAGGCAGGCGTCCCGCCCGATAGACAGCTGCTGGCCGGATAGCTCGGGGCGTGCTTCGAGCAGCCGGCGTGCAGCTTCGAAGCTCTTGCGATCGCGATGGAGGATGAGTTTGCCGTTCTGCCGGTAGTCGAATTCGAATCCATCGTGATTCACCAGATCGTGGATCAGGCGCTGGCTGTAGAGCGAGAGCGGCAGCAAGGCCGCGACCGAGCGCATCTTGTCGTTCCCGTTGCAGGCCTGCAGAAATCGCATGATCCACTGCCACTGTGCAGGGTCGAAGCGTGGTCGGAATCGTACCGGTGCGTCGCGCCGCAACATCCATCCGGGAATCTTGGCAAGAATGTCGGGGTCGGCCAGCGGAGCGACATAGCGGTAGCTCAGCTGGCCGCCGTTGGCCATGCTGGCACCCTGACCTACGGCTGTCCGACGGTCGATGACGGTAACTTGATGGCCGTCGCGCTGCAGATACCACGCTGTGGTGAGGCCGACGATGCCAGCGCCGATGACGGTGATTTCCATGTGATTCACTCCGTATGCCTGAGCCGATCTCGTCAGGCCGCAGTGCAATCCTAGTGCTTGATCACATGGCGAATGATGCGGATCATTGAACCGTATATGTCATGACAGCATGGAGCGGCGATGCGTTTGCGACAGATCGAGGTGTTCCGGGCGGTCATGCTGACCGGCTCGGCAAGTGCTGCGGCTCGTCTCCTCAGTGTTTCCCAGCCGGTCGTTTCACGGGTCCTGCAGCACGCCGAGCTGACTCTTGGCTTCCCGCTGTTCGATCGCACTGGCGGGCGACTCAAGCCGACGCCCGAGGCGGAAGCGTTGTTCGTGCAGGTGCAGCGTGCATTCGGCGAGATCGAACGGATCGATGCACTTGCCTCCAATCTGCGGCGTGGCACGTCCGGTTTGTTGCGCGTTGCCGCCACGCCGTCGCTGGCGAGCCATCTTTTGCCTGCTGCGCTGCAGGCCATGCGGGAGGCTTGCCCGGGCGTTGCCTGCGATCTGTGGGCGAGTCACACGGCCCAGATCGAACAGGATCTGGCTGCCTTCGAAATCGATGCGGGTTTTGCGATCGAGCCCGCCGAACGGGTGACGGTGACGGTGACAACACTGGCTCGCAGCGAAATGGTGCTGGCGGCACCGAGGGCCTGGACCGAGGGCGTGATGCGCCTCGACGACCGGGCCTGGCTTGTCGGGCGGCCGTTCGTCGGGCTGGCGGAGGCCACGCCACTGGGCGAACGGCTGGCCGCAGCACTGGATCAGGCCAAGTGGGAGGCGCAGACATCCCTGCGGGTGCAGACCTATGCGCTGGCCGGTTCGCTGGTCGAGAAGGGGTTGGGCTATGCCTTTCTCGACGCCTATACTGCGGTCGGACTCGACCCGCGGCGCATTGCATTGCTGCGCCTGACGCCACAGATCGAATTTTCGCTGGACATGATGTGCGGTGCCGGTGTCGTTCGCTCGCTGCTGGTTGACCGTCTGGCCGACTGTCTCGGCGAGGCCGCCGCCGGTTGTGCCCGGGAGGTCGACCGACGGGCGGCGCCCGGGGCGCTCGCACTTGGCGCGCGCTGAGGCCGGTATGCGGCGGACGCGATGACGCGGCGTTGACGCCCGGTGCGTCCGCAGATGTCCGGATGTCGTTCCGGCCCGGCAAACGATCCGATCAACCATCTACGACCAAGCCGAATGTCTTCCTCCCGATTTTCCCAGGACTCCGACCTTAGAACCGACGCGTGCGGGAACGTGCATACGCTCGCGGGCGAGCAGCCGCGCATCGTCAGCCTGGTTCCGTCTCTCACCGAAATGATCTGCGATCTGGGGTTGGCCGATTCGCTCGTCGGGCGCACCGGTTTCTGCATCCACCCGCGCCAGACCGTGCGGCGGATTCCGAAGGTCGGCGGCACCAAGGACGTGCATGTCGAGCGAGTCCGTGAGCTTGCACCTACCCATCTCGTGGTGAATATCGACGAGAACCGGCGGGAGACGGTCGAAGCGCTTGCCGCCTTCGTCCCCTCGGTCATCGTGACCCACCCCTGTTCACCAGAGGACAACGTCAGTGTCTATCGCCTGTTCGGAAGCATTTTCGGACGTGGCGACGAGGCCGGGCGGATGGTGGAAGGGCTCGAGGCGGCACTGGCCGAGGCGCACGCCTGCCGGGCGAGCCTGCCCGCCGAGAAAGTCCTGTATCTCATCTGGCGGCAACCGTGGATGACCGTCTCGGATGAAACCTATATCGCCGCAATGCTGGACTGTGTCGGTTGGCAGTGTGCCGCTCCGCCGTCGTCCGGGCGTTACCCTTCGTTCGACTGGGGGGAGGGGTGGCTTGGCGGGGTCGAACGGGTGTTCCTGTCCAGCGAACCCTACCGGTTTCGGGAACAGCATCTCGACGAGGTGGCCTCCCGTTGCGGCTTGCCGGTCCATCTGATCGATGGAGAGATGGTGTCGTGGTACGGGAGCCGGGCAATCGAGGGTTTGCGCTACCTGGCGAGGTTGCGCCGCGCCCTGGCGGAGGGCGCGGCGCAATAGCGGCGGCAAACGGGCCGCCGCGCTCGTTCAGCGGGGTTGCAGGAACACCTGGTGCGGCGCCGGTACCGGCCAGCCGTTGGTCGCGCCTACTTCGGCGATGGCCTTGTTCGTGTCGAAATACACCTGCCAGTAGTCGTTGTTGTGGCAATACGGCCGCACGGCAAGCTTGGTGCCGGCCAGGTTGAACTCGAGGATCTCGACGTCCGGCGCCGGTTCGGTCATGACGTTGGGAATCTGCGCCAGACGGCTCTTGAGCAGGGCCTGGGCAGCCTGGGGGTCGACGCCATGGCCGAGCTGACAGGCCAGATCCACGCGCCGGTAGGGATTGGTGGTGAAGTTGGTGATGTTGTCGGCGAAGATCTTGTTGTTGCCGACCACGGTACGGACATTGTCCATGGTGTCGATGACCGTCGCGAACATGCCGATCTCGCGCACCGTTCCCATCACGCCTCCGGCCTCGATGAAGTCGCCGACGCGGATGGGGCGCAGCAGGATCAGGAATACGCCGGCCGCGAAGTTGGCCAGCAGCCCCGACCAGGCCATGCCGATCGCGATGCCGGCAGCTGCGAGAATCGCCGCGAAGGAGGCGGTTTCGACACCGAACAGGCTGAGCACCGCGATGACCAGCAGGATGCGCAGCATCACGCCGAGTGCCGATTCGAGGTATTCGATCAGGGTCGCGTCGAGTTTGCGCGAACTCATCGCGCCGCGGGCGAACCGCTTGAGGGCGTTGATGACCCATCCGCCGATGATCCACAGTGCGATTGCGCCGACCACCGTCCATGCGAAGGGGATGATGTTCTGCAGTACCAATTGCCACATATTGGCAATGCTTTCGGTGTTCATTGACGCGCTCCTTTCGAGAATATCGGGGTAACCCCGGTTGCGGGGCTCATTCTCCAAAAGTAGCCGATTCGGATGAAAGTAAAAGGATTTCCCACGTCAAATGTTGTGGCTTCCGTCATATTCCGTATCGTTGTTGCCAGTCCTCCGGCCGGAGGATGGCAAAGCGGTCGCGGATGAGGCGATGACGCCTGAGTCGCAGCAGGTCGCGGTCGCGGGTGATCAGCGCACAGACACCGGATGCCAGCGCGATCTCGAGGAACTTCTGGTCGTCGCGGTCACGGCAGGATGGGAGCTGCTCGTCCGGCGTGCCGGGAGGGAAGCAATGAGCGAGTCGCTGCCGATATGCGTCGAGCAGGGCCTGTTGCGCCTCCGGCGACTGTGCGAACTGACGGTAGGCCAGCACCCGTCGCAGTTCCTCGAGCGCATCCTCGCGCGAAAACAGTCTGCAGGGCCCGCGGGAAAGGCGCTCGCGCATCGGTTCCAGCACCGGGTCGCGGAACATCCACAGCGCGAGAACCGTGTTCGTGTCCAGCACCAGCGTTGTCTGGACGCCGATATCGTTTGCTTCCATGGAGGCGGGTGCCTGTGGCTGGATCATGGTGGTGAATGACGCAGTGGACGAAAAAAGGGGGCTTGCGCCCCCTTGATGTTCCGCGTCGCCGCGCTCAGGCGGCCTTCTTGCTGTCGATACGCATCTTGACGAAGGAACCCGGTGCGTCTTCGAGGACCTTGAGCTTGCCCTTGGCAGGGTCACGTGCGGCGACCGTTTCGGCGTCGTGGCCGGCGACCCAGCTCTGCCAGTCGGTCCACCACGATCCCGGATGCTGCTCAGCACCTTCGAACCAGGCGTCCACGTTCTCCGGCAGCTTGCCGCTGGCGTTGATCCAGTAGCCGTACTTGTTCGCGGCCGGCGGGTTGACGATGCCGGCGATGTGGCCGGAGCCGCCGAGCACGAAGCGCACCGGACCACCGAAGTTGCGGGAACCGATGTAGGTGCTCTTCCACGGAGCGATGTGGTCTTCGATCGCCGAGATGAAGTAGCACGGGATCTTGATCTTGCCCAGATCGATCGGCGTGCCGTCGATCTCGATGCCACCGGGTTCGGCCAGCTTGTTCTCCATGTACATGTTGCGCAGGTAGAAGCTGTGCATCTTGGCCGGCATGCGCGTGGAGTCGGAGTTCCAGTAGAGCAGGTCGAACGGGAAGGGGTCCTTGCCCATCAGGTAGTTGTTCACCACGAAGGACCAGATGAGATCGTTGGCGCGCAGCATGTTGAAGGTGCCGGCCATCTCCGAACCTTCAAGATAGCCGCGCTCGAACATTTTCTTCTCGAGGCTTGCAACCTGGCCCTCGTCGATGAATACGCCCAGTTCGCCCGGTTCGGAGAAGTCGGTCATGGTGGTGAAGAAGGTCGCCGAGGCGATCCGCTTCTGGCGCTTGGCAGCGAGGTACGCGCAGGTGGTGGCGAGCAGGGTGCCACCCAGGCAGTAGCCCGCGGCGTTGACTTCCTTCTCGCCAGTCTGCTTTTCGATTGCGTCGAGCGCGGCGACCACGCCGTCCTGGACATAGGCGTCGAAGCTCTTCTCGGCCTGCTTTTCGTCCGGGTTGACCCAGGAAATCACGAATACGGTGTGGCCCTGGTCAACCGCCCACTTGATGTAGGAGTTCTTTTCGCGCAGATCGAGGATGTAGAACTTGTTGATCCAGGGCGGAACGATCAGCAGCGGCTTCTTGAGTACCTTGTCGGTGGACGGCGTGTACTGCAGGAGTTGCATCATCTCGGTCTCGAACACCACCTTGCCCGGCGTGGTGGCGACGTTCTTTCCGAGTTCGAAAGCGCTGGTGTCGGTCATCTTGACGCGCACGTTGCCGCCGCCTTCCTCGATGTCGCGCAACAGGTTGTTGAGGCCCTTGACCAGGTTCTGGCCGTGGTTCTTGACCGTCTCGCGGAACACTTCCGGGTTGGTCATGGCGAAGTTCGACGGCGACAGCGCGTCGATGTATTGGCGGGTGTAGAAGCTCACCTTCTTCTGGCTCTGTTCGTCGAGGCCTTCGACGCAGCAGACGGTGTCATGCACGTGACGAGCGGTGATCAGGTAGGACTGCTTGATGAAGTCGAAGAGGAAGTGCTCCTGCCATTCTTCGTCCTTGAAGCGCTTGTCGCCTTTTTCGGGCGAGGCGACTGGCGCGCCGTGCATGCCCATGAAGCGCAGCATCGAGTGCTGCCACAGCGAGAAGTAGTCCCACACCAGGTTCATCTGGGACTGGGCCAGCTTGTAGGGATTGGAAAGCAGCTTGGCCATCATGTCCATGAAGGCCTGGGCGATGCCCAACTCGTCCTGGGGGGCGGTGACGCCGCGCTTGACCTGCCGCTGGACATGTTCGCTGATCAGCTTCGAAGCCCGCTGGGCAACTTCGGCGTAAGTCTTTGCGACTTCGGTCGGATCGGGCAATTCCTTTGTCTCTGTGGCGTTGGGTGCTGCCATGCTCATCTTCTCCTGCATCAAGCGCTCGTAAGGTATCGGACACGTCCATCGCCGTCATCAATCTCGCGCAGGCTCCCTTTGTGCACGAGATGATTCAGGTGGGCGATGGCCTCCCCCATTGCAAACATCACCTGATGGGTATCAAGCGCGCGCGGAAACAGCGTCGTCAACAACTCGTTGGCACTGCGTGGCTCGACACATGCGTCGAGAAGCTCCTGGCATCTTGCGGCATGGTGATCCACGAGTTGCGCGACGCGTGCAGCGATACCCCGGAAAGGTTTGCCGTGTGATGGTAGCACGAGCGTGTCATCGGGCAAGACTTTGTTGCACTGCAGCGAATCGAGGAAGCGTCCGAGCGGATCATCGTCCGGCGCGGCCGCATAGACGCTGACGTTTGTCGAAATCCGCGGCAGCAGCATATCCCCCGAAATGAGTACGCCGAGCGCTTCGCAGTAGAACGAGGCGTGCTCGGGCGAATGACCCAGGCCGACCATGACCCGCCAGTTGCGGCCATTGATCCGGATCTCGTCGCCATCGACGAGGCGATGGTAGCGCTCCGGCATCTCGGGTACCCCCTTGCGGTAGGCGTTCCCGCGGCTGGCGAGTGCCTCGCAGCGCGGCTCGTCGAGGCCGTGGCGGCGGAACTGCGCCAGCATGTCGGAAATGCCGTGCCCCGCGAGTTGGTGCCAGATCGCTTGTCCGCCCAGGAATTCTCCCTGGGTCATCCACAGATCAGCGCCGCATCGGGCGCTTAGCCATGTGGCGAGGCCGAGGTGGTCGGGGTGGCAGTGGGTTATCAGGATGCGTTCGATGGTGCGTCCATCGTGCGCGGCGAGTACCGACTCCCAGTAGGTCTTGATCTGCTCCTGGCCGATGCCGGTGTCGACCGGCACGAGCTTCGTCCCGTCCTCGAGCAGCCACAGATTGATGTGGTCGAGTGCGAACGGAAGCGGCATGCGCAGCCAATGCACGCCATCGGCGACGGCGAGGCTTTCGCCTGCCGGCGGCAGTTCGGGGAACGGATAGTCGAGCGGGTGTTGATTCGTCATTCTGTGGTCTCTCTCTCTGATAGGGGCTTTATGGTGCCGGACGCTAAATCTATAATCGGGCGCGTTGCCGCAAGGCGCGCGCGCCTCTGCGCGTCGGCCCGTCGCGCGGATTTCTCCTGGTTTCCGGAGCCCGTACCTCCCCGTGAATATCGAACAGACGTACACGATTACAGAACTCGCCCGCGAATTCGCGATCACCCCGCGGGCAATCCGCTTCTACGAGGACCAGGGCCTGCTGCAACCGGCCCGTGCCGGCCGTGCGCGGGTCTATAGCCGTGCCGACCGGACCCGGCTCAAGCTGACCCTGCGCGGGCGGCGGCTCGGCCTTTCGCTGGCCGAGATCCGCGAGCTGATCGACATGTACGACGGTGTGCATAACTCCACTCCCCAACTGCAGCGCCTGCTCAAGGTGCTCGCCGCGCGCCGGACAGCCCTCGAACAACAGCGCGAAGACATTGTTGCCGTGCTTGCCGAAATCGACATGCTCGAGCGCCAGTGCACCGGACTGCTCGGCGATGACGCGGAAAGTGCTGCCGCGGCGAGGGCCGAACTCGACAAGCGCATGCAAAGCAGCGCTTGATTTTTTTTGCGATTACTTTACGTTTACGTCAACGTAAATTCAAGGCCGGCGCTTGACCGGCTCCTGGCAGAGGAGATGCAGTCGATGACAACCCGCTTCGAGGCGCGGGATCCGCTGTTCGAACAGCGGGTCCGCGAGAGCTTTCGCATGCAGCCGTTGATGGCCTTCATCGGTGCCGAGCTCGTGGCCGTAACCCCGGGGCGCTGCGAAATACGGCTGCCGTTCCGTAACGAGCTGGCCCAGCAGAACGGGTTCTTTCACGGTGGCATCATCGGTACGCTTGCGGACAACGCGGGCGGATTCGCGGCCTATTCGCTGATGCCCCACGACGCGGGCGTGCTCACCGTGGAATACAAGCTCAACCTCATGGCGCCTGCCGATGGCGAGATGCTGCGTGCCGAGGGTGACGTGGTTCGCGCCGGCAGGAACCTCGTCGTTTCGCGCGCCGAGGTCCATGTGGCGCAGGGTGACCGGTGGGTGCATTGCGCCTCGATGCAGCAGACCTTGATGACGATGCACGGTAAGGGCGTGTCGTGAGGCAGGGGGGCCGATTCCGCCTGCGCGCAGGTGCCCGCACGCCGGTCGATGAACGCAGCGAGCTGTCCGTCGCGGCGGTCAGGGCAGCCCGGGTTGCCGGTGGGCGCGCGGGCCTGCCGATCGACCGCAAACTGTAGCGACGAGAGACGATGTAATCTTGTCTCCGGCCCGGACCCTTCCGCGCCGCGTGTCCAATTTCCGGATTCCCGCCATGCCAAGCACACTGAAAATCATCAACGCTGCCGATGTCGACGCGATTGGGCACGTTCGCCAGTTCTTTCGAAACTACGCGGCCTGGCTCGGTCGCGATCTGTCCTTCCAGGGCTTCGACCAGGAGATGGCCTCCCTGCCCGGCGCGTACTCCGCACCGGGCGGGCGGCTCTTCTATGCCGAACTCGATGGCGCGCCGGCCGGTTGCGTCGGCGTACGCCCCTTCTCGGAAGGGGTGTGCGAGATGAAGCGGCTGTACGTCGAGCCGTCGATGCGTGGCAACGGCGTCGGTCGCGATCTCGCCATGGCTGCCATCCGTTGTGCCAAGGACCTCGGGTACCGCAGGATCATGCTCGACACCCTGCCGGAAATGCGCATGGCCCAGAAGCTCTATCGGGAACTCGGGTTCACCGAGGCGCCTTCGTACTATCAGACCCCGATTGAAGGCACGATGTTTCTGGCGCTCGATCTCGAGAACTGGTCGGCCGCCGAGATCGAAAGCACCCAGCTCTATCACCTGTTCGATTTCAACCGCGCCTGGGCCCAGCAGATGCGCAGGGCGGATCCGGGATTCTTCGACAAGCTCTCCCAGCTGCAGGCGCCCGAGTATCTGTGGATCGGTTGCTCCGATTCCCGCGTGCCGGCCAACCAGATCGTCGGCCTTCTGCCCGGCGAGGTGTTCGTCCATCGCAACATCGCCAACGTGGTGGTGCATACCGATCTCAACTGCCTGTCGGTCATCCAGTTCGCAGTCGACGTCCTCAAGGTGAAGCACATCATGGTGGTCGGTCACTACGGTTGTGGTGGCGTCAAGGCGGCATTGGGGCGCGAACGCGTCGGCCTGGTCGATCTCTGGTTGCGGCACGTCCAGGACGTGCATGTGAAGCACCGTGCCCTGGTCGATGCACTGTCGCCCGACGCACGGCACGATCGCCTGTGCGAGCTCAACGTGCTCGAGCAGGTTGCCAACGTCGCCCAGACGGTGGTGGTCCAGGATGCGTGGCGCCGCGGTCAGCAACTGACCGTCCATGGCTGGGTTTACGGCCTCAAGGATGGCCTGATGCGCAACCTCGGCCTGAACGTGAGCCGCCCCGACGAACTTGCACAACGCTATGCCGAAGCGCTCGAGGCGCTTCCCAATCTGATGCAGCCGGTTTGAGCTGCACGACTTTCAGGAGAATCGCATGTCCGATCCAGTCGTAATCGTATCCGTCGCCCGTACCCCGATGGGGGGCTTCCAGGGCGAACTCTCGAGTCTTACCGGGCCCCAGTTGGGCGCAGTGGCGATCAAGGCCGCAGTAGAACGCGCGCGCTTGTCGCCAGAGGCGGTGGAGGAGGTGTTCATGGGCTGCGTGCTGCCGGCCGGTGTCGGCCAGGCGCCGGCACGTCAGGCATCGCTGGGCGCGGGCATGCCGCTTTCCGCCGGCTGCACCACGGTCAACAAGGTCTGCGGTTCCGGCATGAAGGCCACCATGCTGGCCCACGACCTGATCCTGGCAGGCAGCAATGAGGTGATCGTGGCCGGCGGCATGGAGTCGATGAGCAATGCGCCCTACCTGTTGCCGAAGGCGCGCGGCGGCTATCGATTGGGCCACGGACAATTGCTGGATCACATGTTCCTTGATGGCCTCGAAGACAGCTACTCGAAGGAGACCAGGGGCCGTCTGATGGGCACATTCGCCGAAGACTGCGCCAGCCATTTCGATTTCACCCGCGCGGCACAGGATGAGTTCGCGATCAGCTCGACGATGCGCGCCCAGAAGGCCATCACCGGCGGCGCGTTCACCTGGGAGGTCGCGCCGGTCACCGTGTCCGGCCGCAAGGGCGAGGTGCTGGTGGACAAGGACGAGCAACCGCTCAAGGCGCAGCTCGACAAGATCGGCAGCCTCAAGCCGGCCTTCAAGAAGGACGGAACCGTCACGCCGGCGAATTCCTCATCGATCTCCGACGGCGCCGCGGCGTTGGTGCTGATGAAGCAATCCACCGCCGAAAGGCTCGGACTCAAGCCGCTGGCCACGATCGTTGGCCATGCAACCCATGCCCAGGAACCTCAGTGGTTCACCACCGCGCCGGTCGGGGCCATGCAGAAGGTGCTCGCCAAGGCAGGCTGGTCGGTCGGTGACGTTGATCTGTGGGAAATCAACGAAGCCTTTGCGGTGGTGACCATGGCGGCGATTAAGGAGATGGGCCTGCCGCATGACAAGGTGAACGTGCATGGCGGGGCCTGTGCGCTGGGCCATCCGATCGGTGCTTCCGGTGCGCGCATCATCGTCACCCTGATCGGTGCGCTGCGCAAATACGGGCTCAAGCGCGGTGTCGCCAGCCTGTGCATCGGCGGCGGCGAAGCGACTGCCATGGCGATCGAGGTCAACGCCGCGGTCGCTTGCGGCTGATCCACAGCGCCCGCTGACGGGCGATGCGGGCTCCGGCAGGTGCCGGAGCCCTGATCTTGAGGAGTGAACAAGAGTGCACAAGCTGAATCCCGATTGCACGCTCGAGGGTCTCAACAAACGGCTTCCCGGTTCGTTGCCGGGTTGGTTCGGCATCGAAATGACGCGGCTCGAGCCCGGTCTGCTCGTCGCCGAGATGGTGATCCGGCCCGAGATGCTGGCCCCGAACGGCTTTCTGCACGCCGCATCGGTGATCGCGCTGGCGGATACCTGCGCGGGTTTTGCCACCATTGCCCACCTGCCGCGCGGGGCGGAGAACTTCACCACGGTGGAGCTCAAGAGCAATTTCCTGGGCACCCAGACCGAAGGGGCGCTGCGGTGCGTGGCCACCGCGGTGCACACCGGCCGCATGACCCAGGTATGGGATGCCGAGGTGGTGGGCGGCGATGGGCGCAGGCTGGCCCTGTTCCGGTGCACCCAGATGATTCTCTGGCCGAAGGCCGCGTGAGCTGAACGGATTCCCGACAATGCCCGACGCAGAGCAGTTACTGATCTTCGTTCCGGTGGCGGCGCTGTTCACGCTTGCCCCGGGGCCCGACAGCCTGATGTTGCTGGCGCGCGCGCTCGGGCAGGGCGCGCGCGCTGGCGTGACTTCGGCTGCCGGCTGTGCGCTGGGCATCCTGCTGACATCGACGCTCGTCGCGGCCGGCCTTTCGGCCATCGTCGCCGCATCCGAATCGCTGTTTTTCGTGCTGCGGGGTGCCGGGGCGATTTACCTCGTCTGGGTTGGTGTCCAGGCCATTCGCAGCAAGGGCCTGATACCGCTGAAGGGCGCCGCGCCCCGGCCCCTGCCCAGCGTCTTCCTGAGCGGCCTGCTGGTGAACCTGCTTAATCCAAAGGTGGCCGTCTTCATGCTGGCCTTTCTGCCGCAGTACGCGCGGCCGGAACTCGGCGGACTGGGCCTGCAGATCATGGTGCTGGGTGCGTGCTACGCGGCCATCGCGCTGGTGCTGATGTCGCTCATGGCCGTCGCTGCTGCCCGCCTGCGCGACTGCCTGCTTGCCAGGCCGGCGCTGGTCAGGTTCCTGAACATCGGTGCCGGCAGCGCCTTCATCCTGTCCGGGCTCAAGGTCGCGAGCCTCAAGCATCTTTAAGGGGACACTGCCGATGGCAGACGCAATCGACTTCTACTTCGATTTTTCCTCGCCCTATGGTTACTGCATGAGCGAGAAGATCGATGCACTGGCCGCTGCGCACGGGCGCACCGTGAGTTGGCGACCGATCCTGCTCGGTGTCGTTTACAAGACGACTGGCGCTGCGCCGCTGCCTCAGGTGCCGCTCAAGGGCGGCTATGCGCTTCGCGATATCGAGCGTTCAGCGCGTTTCCTGGACGTGCCGCTGCGGCTGCCCGAGAAGTTTCCGATCCCGACCCAACAGGCCGCGCGCGCCTTCTACTGGTTGCAGCTGCGGGATTCGGCACTGGCGCGCGATTTCGCCCGCGCGGCCTACCGCGCTTATTTCGTCGCCGGCCAGGACATCTCGCAGGCCGAGGCGGTGCTCGATGTCGCCACGACGCTCGGTGTTGCACGCGACGAACTGGCTGCAGCACTCGCTTCGGACGAGGTCAAGGCCCTGCTCAAGACTGCGTGCGACGAGGCGGTGGCGCGCGAGGTGTTCGGCTCGCCCTTCGTGGTGATCGACGGCGAGCCGTTCTGGGGGGTCGATCGTCTGCCGCAGATCGAGCGCTGGCTGCAAAGAGGGGGGTTCTGATGAACGATGGTGTGACCTTCAGGCGGATCTGCGTCTTCTGCGGTTCGCGTTTCGGGGTGCGGCCCGCCTACCGCGAGGCGGCGGAAGGGCTCGGGCGCCTGCTCGCCGCGCGCGGTATCGAATTGGTCTACGGCGGCGGCAACGTCGGCCTCATGGGCGCAGTGGCCGATGCCTGCCTGGCCGCGGGTGGCGCGGTGACCGGCGTGATTCCGCAGGCGCTCATGGAATGGGAGGTTGGGCACACCGGGCTGAGCCGCCTCGAGGTGGTCGATTCCATGCACACCCGCAAGGCGCGCATGGCAGAGCTGTCCGACGGGTTCATCGCCCTGCCGGGTGGCCTCGGCACCTTCGAGGAGCTGTTCGAGATGCTCACCTGGGCGCAACTGGGTTTTCACGGCAAGCCGGTCGCCTTGCTCGACGTGGAGGACTACTACGCGCCGCTGGCGGCGATGGTGGCGCGCGGCGTGAGCGAAGGCTTCATGAGACCCGAGAACAGTCGCCTGCTGCTGCATGGCCGTGATGCCGAAACGCTGCTTGCCGACATGGCGGCATACCGCGCCCCGGTGCCGGCCCGGCGCATCCGCGACCAGGCCCAGCTCTAGGAGCGCTGCACGATGTACCTGCCCAAGCACTTTGCCGAGACAGATGTGGCCGCGATGCACGCGCTGATGCGTGCGCATCCGCTGGCGACCGTGGTGCACAGCG
This sequence comes from Cognatazoarcus halotolerans, assembly GCF_009800965.1. Classification (GTDB taxonomy): domain Bacteria; phylum Pseudomonadota; class Gammaproteobacteria; order Burkholderiales; family Rhodocyclaceae; genus Cognatazoarcus; species Cognatazoarcus halotolerans. The sequence continues at coordinate 71,881 of NZ_WUAF01000008.1, forward strand.
GCCCGCAAGGGCTCGGCGCCAACCACCTGCCGCTGCACCTGTCGACCGAGCCCGCGCCCAATGGATGTCTCCAGGGACATGTCGCGCGAGCCAATACGCTGTGGAAGGAGGCCGGGCCCGACGCGCAAGTGCTGGTCATCTTCAACGGTCCCGAGCACTACATCAGCCCCTCGAGCTATGCCAGCAAGGCGAGGGACGGCCGCGTGGTGCCGACCTGGAACTACGTTGCGGTGCACGCCCACGGTACGCTTCGCGTCATCGACGATGCGGCCTGGGTGGCGGCGCAGATGCAGGCGCTCACTTCGACCCACGAGGCCGGGCGCGCCGCACCCTGGTCGGTGGAAGATGCGCCGGCGGACTACATTGAAAGAATGAGGATGGCGGTGGTCGGCATCGAAATCGTCGTCAGCCGCCTGGAAGGCAAGTGGAAAGTCAGCCAGAACCAGCCCGCCGAGAATCAGGAAAGCCTGGTCGCCGCGCTCGAGGCGGACGACAACGAACAATCAACAACGATGGCCCGGCTGATCCGTCAGCGTCGGCGGCCGTGAGGAGACCCGATGTACGAAACCCTTGAAATCGAACGCAGTGGCGGTGTCGCCACGATCTGGATGAACCGCCCGGATGTGCACAATGCCTTCAATGCCCGGCTCATCGCCGATTTGACCGCCGCCTGCGAGGCGCTCGATGCCGACGAGAGTGTGCGCGTGGTGGTGCTGGGCGGTCGCGGCAAGAGCTTCTCGGCCGGCGCCGATCTCAACTGGATGAAGGCCGCCGGCGAAGCCAGCGTCGAAGAAAACCTCGCCGATGCGCGCCGCCTGGCCGGCATGTTGCGGACGCTTTCGGGCATGGCGACGCCGACCATCGCGCGTGTCCAGGGGGCGGCGCTGGGCGGCGGCATGGGCCTCGCCTCGGCCTGTGATATCTGCGTGGCCAGCGAGAAGGCGGTGTTCGCCACCTCGGAAGTGCGCTTCGGCATCATCCCCTCGGCGATCAGCCCTTACGTGATCCGGGCGATCGGCGAGCGCCAGAGCTATCGCTACTTCCAGACCGCCGAGCGGATCAGTGCCGCGCGTGCCGGCGAGATCGGCCTCGCCCACGAGGTCACCAGCGTCGACGCACTCGATGCAAAGGTCGACGAGATCGTCGCCGCGCTGCTGGCGGGTGGGCCCCGGGCGCAGGCGGCGGCCAAGGACCTGATTCGCGCGGTCGCCAACAAGCCGGTGGACGACGCGGTGGTCGAGGATACTTCGCGGCGCATCGCCGGACTGCGCGCCACGCCGGAGGCCAAGGAGGGGCTCTCGGCCTTCCTCGAAAAGCGCCCGGCGAACTGGGTACCGGCTGCTTGAGCGATACGCGGGCGCTTGCATTTCTTCACACACCGATTGCCCCTGAAGCAGTTCAATCAGCCGGAATGCGACTGATCCGGAGCACGGCATGGACCTCGATCTCAATCAGCTGGGCGCCAGCCTCGAAGGGCTGAAACCCTTGCTCGACTGGCGCGACGTGCCGGTCGACATGGCCTCGCTGGCTGCGCTGGCGGCGGGTCTCGGCTGGGCCAGCGGGCTGCGCCTCTACGCCCTGGTGTTCGTGCTCGGGGCGCTCGGCCGCTGGGGTGGGGTCGAGCTGCCGGGTGGGCTCGTGGCGCTGACCCATCCGCTGGTGCTGGGCGCCTCGGGACTGATGCTGGTGACGGAGTTCTTTGCCGACAAGCTGCCCTGGCTGGATTCGGTATGGGACGGCGTGCATACCTTCATCCGTATCCCCGCCGGTGCGGCACTGGCCGCCGCGGTGGTCGGCGAGCAAAGCGGGGCGATGCAGCTCGCCATGGGCCTGCTCGGCGGCTCGCTGGCTGCCGGCAGCCACTTTGCCAAGGCGGGTGCCCGCGCGGCGATCAACACCTCGCCCGAGCCTTTCAGCAATGTGGCCACCTCGCTTGGCGAGGACGCCCTTTTCGCGGGCGGGGTGTGGACGCTGTTTTCGCATCCGCTGTGGTTTCTCGGCGCGCTGGTGGTGTTCATGCTGCTGGCGGGCCTGGTGATCGTGACGATGTGGCGATTTGTCCGGCGCCTGCTTCGCCCGCGCGCGCGGGTTGCCGATTCGGGCTGACGCCGGCGGCAGGAATGGATCGACAATGAGCCGGGACTGGGGCAGCGAGCAGATGCCGCCCGCCGGCAAGAAGAATGAGGAGACGAGAATGAGCACTTCGAGTTACGTACATGGGGCCTCGGACAAACAGCTGATCGGCCAGACCATCGGCCGTTTCTTCGACGAGGCCTGCGCGCGGCACGGCGCCCGCGAGGCGCTGGTGGTGCGCCATCAGAACGTGCGTCTGAGCTACGCCGAACTCAAGCAGAAGGTCGATGCGCTGGCCTGCTCGTTGATGCGGCTCGGCCTCGAGCCGGGCGAACGCATCGGCATCTGGTCGCAGAACAACATGGAATGGGCACTGACCCAGTTCGCCACCGCCAAGGCCGGGCTGGTGCTGGTGAACATCAACCCGGCCTACCGCCGCTCCGAGCTCGAATACGCGCTCAACAAGGTGGGGTGCCGTGCGCTGGTGCTGTCACCGGCTTTCAAGAGCAGTGACTACCTCGAGATGATCGGCGACCTCGCGCCGGAACTGACTCACTGCGAACCCGGCCTGCTGCGCAGCCATCGTTTGCCGACGCTGGAGATGGTGATCCGCATGGGCGAGGGCCAATCGCCGGGGATGCTGAACTTCGATGCGCTGCTTCGCGCGCCGACGCGCGACGAACTCACCGAGCTGGCGCTGCTCGGCGAGCGCCTGCAGTTCGACGAGGCGATCAACATCCAGTTCACCTCCGGCACCACCGGCAATCCCAAGGGCGCCACGCTGTCCCACCACAACATCCTCAACAACGGCTATTTCGTCGGCGAAGCGATCGCCCTCACCGAGAACGACCGCCTGTGCATCCCGGTGCCGCTGTATCACTGCTTCGGCATGGTCATGGGCAATCTCGGCTGCCTCACCCACGGCGCCACCATGGTCTACCCGTCCGAGGCCTTCGAGCCGCTGGCCTGCCTGCAGGCCGTGGCCGAGGAGCGTTGCACCGGCCTCTACGGGGTGCCGACGATGTTCATCGCGATGCTCGATCACCCGCAATTCGCCGGATTCGACATCGCCAGCCTGCGCACCGGCATCATGGCCGGCAGCCCCTGTCCGACCGAGGTCATGAAGCGCGTGGTCGACAAGATGAACATGCGCGAGGTGACGATCGCCTACGGCATGACCGAGACCTCGCCGGTGAGCTTCCAGAGCGGCACCGACGATCCGCTCGAGCGCCGGGTGTCCACGGTGGGGCGCGTCCAGCCGCACTGCGAGGTCAAGATCATCGACAACGAGGGCCGCATCGTTCCGCGCGGCACGCCGGGCGAGCTGTGTACCCGTGGTTATTCGGTGATGCTCGGCTACTGGGACGACGAGGCCAAGACCGCCGAGGCGCTAGACAGGGCGGGCTGGATGCACACCGGTGACCTCGCCACCATCGACGAAGAGGGCTACTGCAAGATCGTCGGCCGCATCAAGGACATGGTGATCCGCGGCGGCGAGAACCTCTATCCGCGCGAGATCGAAGAGTTCCTCTACCGTCATCCCAAGGTGCTCGACGTGCAGGTGGTCGGCGTGCCCGACGAGAAGTACGGCGAGGAACTGTGCGCATGGATCATCGTGCGCGAGGGCGAGACCCTCTCCGCCGACGAGATCAAGGCCTTCTGTCAGGGGCAGATCGCTCACTACAAGATCCCGCGCTACATCAAGTTCGTCGACAGCTTTCCGATGACCGTGACCGGCAAGATCCAGAAGTTCCAGATCCGCGAGCAGATGAAGCGCGAGCTCGGGCTGGACGAGGCCGACACTGCCTGATCGACGGGATCACACCGGCGGCGCGCGGGCGGGTAAAATCCCGCTCGAGCGCCCTGCCGGGCGGCACCGTGGTACAGGAAAACGCATGCACCTCCCCAAGACAGTGCGGATCGTCGAAGTCGGCCCGCGAGACGGTCTCCAGAACGAAGCACAGCTCATCCCCGCCGACGTCAAGATCGAGCTTGTTCATCGCCTTGGTTCGGCGGGGCTGAAGGCCATCGAAGCCACCTCCTTCGTGTCCCCGAGGTGGGTGCCGCAGATGGCTGACAACACCGAGGTGCTGCGTGGCATCGTGCGCCAGCCCGGGGTGGCCTACCCGGTGCTGACGCCCAATCTCAAGGGCTTCGAGGCCGCGCTGGCAGCCGGAGCCCAGGAGATCGCAGTGTTCGGCGCGGCCTCCGAAACCTTCAGCCAGAAGAACATCAACTGCTCCATTGCCGAATCGCTTGAGCGCTTCCGGCCGGTGGTCGAGGCGGCGAAGCGCAACGGGGTGAAGGTGCGCGGCTACGTGTCCTGCGTGCTTGGCTGCCCCTACGAAGGCGATATCCAACCCGGCGCCGTGGCCGAAGTGGCCGGCACGCTGTACGACATGGGCTGCTACGAGGTGAGCCTCGGCGACACCATCGGTGTCGGCACGCCAGGTCGTACCAAGAAGATGATCGAGGCGGTGGCGCGGCGCATTCCGATCAAGATGATGGCGGGCCACTTCCACGACACCTACGGTCTTGCGCTGACCAATATCTACGCTTCGCTGGAAACCGGGGTGGCGGTGTTCGATGCGTCGGTGGGCGGCCTCGGCGGCTGTCCCTACGCCGCCGGTGCGTCGGGTAACGTCGCCACCGAGGATGTGGTCTATATGCTCGACGGCCTGGGCATCGACAGCGGTGTCGATCTCGAGGCGCTGGTCGACATCGCCGAATGGATCTGCACCAGGCTTGGGCGTGCGCCGGAATCGAAGGTGGCCCGCGCGCTGCTCGCCAGGCGCGCCGCTGCGCTCGCCGTCGCCTGAGTGGAGCAACGCAAGGCAATGAGCATCGATTCCCCCTGCATCAACATCTGCCGCATGGACCGCCGGACCGGCCTGTGCGAAGGCTGCTTTCGCACGATCGAGGAAATCACCGTGTGGAGCCGTGCCGACGACGCCCTGAAGCGCGAGATCCTCGCGCGGGTGGCGAGGCGCGGCGCCCACAGCGACATCTTCGACGACCCGCCGCGCCAGGCCGAATGAGTACCGAAGCGATGGATGACGACGAATCCCTCTGTCTCGGCATCTGCGAGATCGACGACGAGGCCGGCTACTGTCTCGGCTGCGGCCGGCCGACCTGGCAGATCTATGGTGAGCCGCCGCCCGAGCCTGCCTCGCCGATCCTGGTGGAAACCCTCGAAAAGCCGGTTTCGGGAAAGGTCGACGCTTCGGACGACTGAAGCCGGCGGCCGGGCCGTTCAGCGCGAACGGCTCTCCGCCTTCACCGCGGCGAAGACCGGCCCCCACATCGGATGCCCTTCTTCCGCACGCGAGAGTTCGAACCCCGGGTCGAGTGCCAGCGCCTTGCGGAATGCCTCCCTGCACATGCGGGTACGACCCGACGTGCAGTGGATGAAGGCAAGATGCTTCCACGCCTGTATCTGGTCGCTGCGGAAGGTGAGCCCGAGGCCGAGCGCCGCCCGAAGCTCGGTGACCGCGGTGTCGTAGCTGCCTTCCTCGTAATGCTCTATGCCGGCGAGCAGCAGCTGCTCGGACTCGCCGTGGGCAAGACCCGAAAGCCCCAGCCGGCGCGCCGAGTCGGACGCGCAGGCGGCGCACAGCAGGGCCACCGAGACCGACAGCAGGATCGACAGGGCGGGGCGGCGCAGTGATTTCATTCCCTGAACCTGTAGGTGAGTCTGTGGTTGCGGTCGGGTTCGATGCGTACCGTGGCCACGTGTGGAGGAAAGTCTGCGTTGCGCAGCTCGATGCGATGGGTGCCCGGCGGCAGCTTGAGGGTGCGCAGCGGCGGTGTCACCCCGCGCTTGCGGCCATCCACATGAACCTCACCCCATGGCAGCACCGACAGGGTGAGCGTGCCTTCGACTGCCGGCACTGGCTGCGGACGGCTTTCGGCGACCGCTTCGGCAGGGTGGTCGGGCGGTTCCGTCGCGACGGCGGGCGCAGCTGCCGGCAGCGGTGCTGCAGGTCCAGCCGGGTCGGGCTGTCCGGGTGTTCCGGTCGGCTCGGGTACCGCGGTTTCGATTGCGCTGGCCGGTGGCGCCGGTAACGGCGCGGATGCGGGGGCGGGTGAGGGGCCCGGTGCGGCCGGCGGTGTCCGGTGCGTACCGAGGGCCAGCACGGTCCCGAATGCGGCGAGGGTCAGGCCGATCAGGATCACGGGACCGCGCCGCCGTCCCGCTGCCGGCATTCCGGCTGCCCGGGCGGTCGCAGGCGGCGCGGTGATCAGTTGCGTCGCCTCGCCGGCCGACGGCGTGCGCAGCGTGTGCGCGCGGGGGCTTGCCTTTTCGGCATCGCGCAGGGTTCGTCTGATCGCGGCCAGTTCGCCGGCCATCTCGCGCGCCGATGCAAAACGGGCCTCCGGGGCCTTTGCAATGGCACGCAGAACAAGGGCGTCCAGCGCTGGCGGGACGTCCGGATTGAGGCTCGACGGCGGGGGAGGCTCCGACTGCAGGATGAGCTGCATCACCGCGGGAATGTTGTCGGCGTCGAAAGGGTCCTTCCCGGTCAGCGCCTCGTAGAGCGTGACGCCGAGGCTGAAGATGTCGGTTCGCGCATCGACGCCCCGGTTGGCGATCTGCTCGGGAGACATGTATCGGGGCGAGCCGAGCAGCGCATCGCTCAGTGTGGCGCCGGTGTCCGGTGCATGGGCGATGCCGAAGTCCATTATCTTCACGGTGCCGTTGCGCAGCAGCATGATATTGGCCGGCTTTATGTCGCGGTGGATCACGCCGTGCTGGTGGGCATAGTCGAGTCCGCGCGCGACCAGCATCGCGATCTCGAGCAGTCGGCGGATCGGCAGGACCGCGCCCTCCTCGAGTGTTTCCTTGAGATTCAGGCCGGAAAGGAACTCCATCGCGATATACGGCGTGCCCTCGCTCTCGCCCACGTCGTGGATTGTCACGATGTTGGGATGGTTGAGCCGCCCGGCCGCACGCGCTTCGCGGAAGAAACGCGTCTGAAAGGCTGCCTGCGTTGCGGTCCGGTACTCGGTGGCCAGTACCTTGAGCGCTATCTTGCGTTCCAGCAGCGGGTCCTCGGCCCGGTATACCGTGCCCATGGCGCCCCTGCCCAGCTCGGCGACGAGCCGGTAGCGTCCGATCCGCAGCGGATCGGTATCGTTGGTGACCAGAGTGGGACGGGGAGTGACCATTGAATGACAACAGGACCACGGTTCAGGAGCCGAAGTATCCCATGGACGCGTCACGGGATGAACTATCGGTGCTATGCGCTGTGGGATAATCCGTCCGGTTCGTCCGTTCATGGCAGCGTTCCCGGCAAGCCCGGATGAGGGAGCAGCAGGCGTGTTGATCAGTGATGCATGCGAGATGGTCTGTCGAAGCGATGCGGGCTGTGTCCGAACGCTCAATGAAGATGTCGCCACGGTGCGGCCGGACATTGGCCTGCTGCTCGTGGCCGACGGCATGGGGGGGCACAATGCGGGTGAGCTTGCAGCGCGCATTGCCGCCGAGGCGGTCGAGGAGAAGCTACGCCACGGTCTTGTCCGGCGGCCCGTCGATGCCGCGGCGGCAGGTGAATTGCTCCGCCAGGCAGTCGTTCGGGCCGGCCGGCGGATCCGCCGCAAGGCTGCCGCCGAACGCCATCAGTCCGGCATGGGCGCTACACTCGCCTGTGTCCTCCTGTATGACGATCATGCCTGCGTGGTGCACGTCGGCGATACGCGTGTCTATCGCCTCAGGGACCGCCGCCTGCAGTTGCTGACCCGTGACCACAGTCCCAATCAACAGGCCCACGATGCCGGGCTCATCTCGGCCGAACAACTCGCGGCGAGCCACAACCGCCATCTGGTGACCCAGGCGCTCGGGCTCGGCGGCGAGGGGGTGGTGCGCTCCCAGCTCGTGCCGGTAGTGCCCGGAGATATCTTTCTGGTGTGTTCGGATGGCCTCAACGACATGGTCGATGGCCAGGACATCGAACTCGTGCTCGACAGCTTCGCGGAGAAACTGCCGATGGCGGCGGACCAGCTGGTGATGATCGCCCGCGACTGCGGCGGGCACGACAACGTATCGGTCGCGCTGGCGCGGGTCGACATGTCGTTTGCCCAGGGCGGGCGCTCGCTGCTGGCCAGGCTGCTTGCCTGGCTGCCCTTGCGGGGAGATCGCTGATGGCCAAGGTCGTGCTCAGCCTGAATGGCGAAATCATCGATCAGCGGGTGCTTGGCGCCTCGCGCCTGCTGCTCGGCAGGGATGCCGCCTGCGACCTGGTGGTCGACTCGCCGCACATCAGCCAGCGCCACGCAGTCATCACTACTGCGGTCCATGACCATTTCATCGAGGACCTGCAGAGCACCAATGGCACCGTGGTGAATGGTCGCGTGGTGGACCGGCATCTGCTGCAGAACGGTGACGTGGTCTTTCTCGGCGATTACCGGCTCAAGTATCTCAATGCCGCTTCCGCGGGGCTCGGATTCGACCGGACGCAATTGCTCGAAACCGGTCTGGCGCTCGGCCTGGAATCGGCCGCCGCACCGACCGGAGCGGGGCTCGACATGGCCTCGGTCGCGGCGCGGGCGGCGCGGGCCCGGCTGGCGCGCGGGCTGGTCGCATATGCCTCGGCCGACGGGACGACGGAGTCCCCGCGGGAGATCGAACGCCTGCTGCTGCCGCTGCGCGAAGGGGAACGCTGCATCGCGGTGATCAACCGCCGTCCCAACGGATGTTTCCTGACCCGGGTGCATGACAAGGCGAATCTGCGGCTCAACCAGCAGCGGCTGGGCAACGCGCCAGCGCTGCTTGGCGAAGGTGACCGGATCGAGGCGGGGGGGCGCACGCTGATTTTCCACCTTCCCGGAGAGTAAGGTACGGGCTTGCTCGTTTCGCGCGCTGTGCCATACTGCGGCGTATTGAGCAGGCCGCCATGACGGTCCTGCCGCGGCGGGCAGCGCTCGCCTCACCCGCAGGAGACGGCAAGGTGTCAAACCCCACACGATTGTTCGATGGCCGATCGGCGGCCGTGCCAGTTCCGGTCGGCGGCGATCGATGATGGACGGCGTGCGCCTCCCCGACAGCCTGCTGATGATCGAGCGCGGCTGGCTTTCGGCCAACAACATTCTCGCTTTCGAGGGGGAGCGGGCGGTCCTGGTGGACAGTGGCTACGTCAGTCACGCCGGCCAGACGGTGGCGCTGCTGCGTCATGCCCTCGCCGGGCGGCGGCTGGAAAGGCTGATCAACACCCATTCCCATTCTGATCACATCGGCTGCAACGCCGCGGTTCAGCGCGCCTTCGGCTGCGAAATCGCGGTTCCTGAAGGCATGGCCCGGGCGATCGGCGACTGGGACGAGGATGCCCTGCTGCTGACCACCGCCGCGCAGCGTGCCGAACCCTTTGCGTACGACCGCACGCTCAGCCCCGGCGAGCGCTTCACCATGGGCGAACTCGAGTGGCAGGTGCTCGCCGCACCGGGACACGACATGGATGCGCTGGTCTATTACAACCCCGAGCGTCGTCTGCTGATCTCCGGCGACGCGCTGTGGCGGGACGGTTTCGGCATCCTCTTCGTCGAGGTCCTTGGCACCCACGACGGACTGGCCGCCACGCGCGCCACCCTCGAGGCGATCGGCAGGCTCGCGGTCGATGCGGTGCTCCCCGGTCACGGCGCGGCATTCACCGAGTTCGACGACGCGCTGGAGCGGGCGTTCTCGCGTCTGCGCGCCTTCGAGGAGGATGGCGCACGCATGGCACGCAATGCGATCAGGGCCTGCGTGACCTTCATGCTGCTCGAGAAGCGCCGCATGTCGATCGAGGCGATGCCGGGCTATCTCGACGAAGTGCCGCTCTATCGCGAGGCCAACAGCCGTTTCCTCGGGTTGAGTCCGGACGCGCTGGCAGACTGGCTGGTGAGTGATCTGCAACGTGCCGGGGTGGCGCGTCGCGAGGGCGACGGCCTCGTCGCCATCTAGGCGGGCGTACGGCGATCGCCCCCAGGTCGCGCGCCGGCACGGGCCTCGCGCTACGTTCGACGCGCTGCGGTGGCAATTGACGCGTGCTTTTGTTACAACAAGCCATCGCCTTCCCCCGAGTCCCGAAATGCAGTTAGTGCTCATCAGCGGTTTGTCCGGCTCCGGCAAGAGCGTTGCGCTCAAGGTGCTTGAGGATGCCGGTTTCTTCTGCGTGGACAACCTGCCTTCGGTACTGCTGCCGCATCTCGTCGGCCATCTGCACAGCACCGGCTATCAGCATGCCGCGGTGGCCATCGATGTGCGCTCCGGCGCCAGCATTGCGGCGTTGCCGCACCAGGTCGAGATATTGCGCGGCATCGTTTCTGATCTGCGCCTCATCTTTCTCGATTCGCGCGACGATACCTTGATCGCGCGCTTTTCCGAGACCCGTCGCCGGCATCCGCTGGCCGACGAGGGCATTACGCTGGCCGAGGCGATCCATCGCGAGCGCGAGGCGCTGGAGCCGGTGGCCGAACTCGGTCATCGCATCGATACCAGCGACCAGCAGGCCAACACCCTGCGCGGCTGGATCAAGAACTTCATGGATCTGCAGGCGGCGGAGGGCTTGACCCTGCTGTTCCAGTCCTTCGGTTTCAAGTACGGCATTCCCACCGATGCCGACCTGGTCTTCGACGTGCGCTGCCTGCCCAATCCGCACTACGACCCCAAGCTGCGCCCGCTGACCGGCAAGGATCAGCCGGTGATCGACTTCCTCGAGAAGGTTCCCGAGGTCGGACGCATGGCGAAGGACATTCACGATTACGTCGCCACCTGGCTGCCCTGCTATATCCGCGACAACCGCAGTTACCTGACGATCGCCATCGGCTGCACCGGCGGCCAGCACCGCTCCGTCTATTTTGCCGAGACGCTCGCCCGGCAGTTCGGCAGCAGCGCGCGCGTGCTGGTGAGGCATCGCTCGCTCAAGTCGGAGAGCCTCGCCTCGCAGCCGCCCAAGGCCGGTTGAGCGGCGCCTCGGCACGATGTTGTTCCCGCGCCTTGCCCAATTGCGTCCGTGGCTGGTCCATCTGCGTGCCGGCGACTGGCTGGTGATGGCGCTCGGCTGCGCGGCCTGCGTCGGTGCGACAGTGCTGCTGTGGCAGGGCGACGTACCCGACAAGGCGATCGTGCGTGCCGGTGGCAAGGTGGTGGCCGAGGTCTCGCTGTCGACGCCGCGCTTCATCGAGGTGGACGGACCGATCGGCAAGACCCGCATCGAGATCCAGCCCGGCCGTGCGCGGGTCGCCTCGGATCCGGGGCCAAGGCAATACTGTGTCCGCCAGGGCTGGCTGACGCGTGGTGGCGCGGTGGCAATCTGCGCGCCGAACCATGTTTCCCTGACGCTCTCCGGGCGCAAGAACGAGCATGACACCATCAGTTACTGAACTTGCGGTCACCGCGGATGACCACCGCATCGCGCGGCTCGCCACCGCAGCGATCGTGCTGACGGTGGCCGAAGCGGCGATTCCGCTGCCGCTGCCGGGGGTCAAGCCCGGGCTCGCCAACATCGTTACCCTGATCGTGCTGTCCCGCTATGGCTGGCGCGACGCGGCCTGGGTGACGCTGCTGCGGGTGCTCGCCGGCAGCCTGCTGCTCGGGCAGTTTCTGGCGCCGGGCTTCTTCCTGAGTTTCTCCGGCGCGCTGTGCAGCCTCGGCGCGCTCGGCCTTGCGGTCCATCTGCCGCGGCGCTGGTTCGGACCGGTCAGTCACAGCGTCATCGCCGCCTTTGCGCACATCTGCGGGCAATTGCTGATCGCGCGGGTGTGGCTGGTGCCGCACGACGGTGTTTTCTACCTTGCTCCGGTATTCTTTACCGCTGCGCTGGTGTTCGGCCTGATCAATGGGCTGGTCGCCTCGCGCCTCCTGATCGAGCTCGACAGCGATCCCGTACCGCCCCGTCCACCCGCTTAGGACGGCCACGGACGGACAATCGCGGCGCGGACGTGCGGTTTGGCTTCGACATTTGGGGGCCGCGCCGTTAGGATTGCCCTTTCCGACAAGGAAGCACAAGAAAATGGACGCTCATCCCCTCAGCATCGACAGCCTTCTCTTCGTGCCCAGCCTGTGGATGCTGATGTTCAGCACCCTTGCCGTCGTCGGCGGCGCCACGGTGCTGGACTACGTCGTGCCCTGCGTATCGACGGGCTGTCGCTCATAGCGCAGCCGCTCCCGTGGGGGCGGCACCGGCTGGGCGCCGCGACGACCCGCGCGTGTGAAGCCGCGGGCGCAGCCTGCGCCCGGGCGAATTGCGCGCACCGCCTCGCGGTGGCTCACACGTACTTGCCGAACCAGGCAACCAGCCGCTTCCAGCCGTCTTCCGCCTCGGCCTTGCGGTAGCTCGGCCGATAGTCGGCGTGGAAGGCATGACCGGCTTCCGGGTAGATCACGAAATCGGCCGTCTTGCCCGCCTTGTGCAGCGCGTCGCGCAGCATCTCGACATCGGATGCAGGGATCCCCTGATCCTTGGCGCCGTATAACCCGAGTACCGGCGCCTTGATGTCGTCGACCACGTCGATCGGCTGTTTCGGGGTGAGCGGTGAGGGGGCCCCGTCGATCCGGCCGTACCACGCCACGCCAGCCTTGAGCGCGGGGTTGTGGGCGGCGTAGAGCCAGGTGATGCGGCCGCCCCAGCAGAAACCGGTGATCGCCAGCCGGGCAGTGTCGCCGCCGTGCTGGCCGGCCCAGGCCACGCAGGCGTCGAGGTCCGACATCACCTGGGCATCGGGGACCTTCGAGACGATGCCGTCGAGGATCGCGCCGACGCTGTCGAGCTTCTGCGGGTCGCCCTGGCGGAAATAGAGCTCCGGCGCCACCGCGAGGTAGCCCAGCCTGGCGAGCCGCCGGCAGACGTCGCGGATGTGCTCGTGCACCCCGAAGATCTCCTGTACCACCAGCACCACTGGCAGGCCGCTCTTGCCGGCGGGGGCGGCATGGTAGACCGGTAGCGCGCCACCATCGACCGTGATCGTGGCACTGCCCACCGACAGGCCCGCCGCATCGGTGCTGATCGTGGTTTGCGCGCAGACGGGCTGGACCGCCAGCGCGAAGCCGGCGGCACCCGTGGCGGCCAGAAAATCGCGGCGATTGACGATGGAACGGGGCAACAGGCTCTCGAAATCGGGGTTCTTCATCCTGGGTTCTCCTTCGTGTGTGCTGACAGCGGATCGACAGTGTGCCCCGGATTTTGTTCGCGGTAGCGTCTCCGCGGCGGACTGAAAGCAGATCGAAAGCGCTGACCCCTATCGTTCGCAGCCATGTACCGGGGCGCTTCCCCGGTACCCGATTCCAGACCAGAACGGAGGAGACCCGAAATGATCAAGAAGACCCTGTTTGCCCTTGCCGCCACGGTTGCCGTAAGCGCTGCCCAGGCCGCACCCGAAAAGACCGAATGCATCGCGCCCGCCAAGCCCGGCGGCGGCTTCGATCTCACCTGCAAGCTCGCCCAGGGCGGCCTGCAGAACGGCAAGTTCATCGATTCGCCGATGCGCATCACCTACATGCCGGGCGGTATCGGCGCTGTGGCCTACAACACGGTGATCGCCCAGCGTCCTGATGAAGGCGGCACCATCGTGGCCTTCTCGGGCGGCTCGCTGCTCAATCTGGCGATCGGCAAGTTCGGCCGCTATACGGTCAACGACGTGAAATGGGTCGGCAGCGCCGGTGCCGACTACGGCGCGATCATCGTGCGCGCCGATTCGCCATACAAGAGCCTCAAGGATCTCATGACTGCGCTCAAGGCCGACCCGACCAAGGTGGTGTTCGGCGCGGGCGGTTCGGTCGGCAGCCAGGACTGGATGAAGTCGGCGCTGGTGGCCAAGGCTGCGGGTGTCGATTACAAGGGGATGCGCTATGTCGCCTTCGAAGGGGGCGGCGAGGCCATGACCGCGCTGCAGGGTGGTCACGTGCAGGTCTATTCGGGCGACGCCTCGGAAGTGGCCGCGCAGATCAAGGGTGGGCGTGTCCGGGTGCTCGGCATTCTTTCCGATGTGCGTCTGCCCGGCGAACTGCACGACATCCCCACCGCCAAGGAGCAGGGCTACGACGTCGAGTGGCCGATCATCCGCGGCTATTACGTCGGTCCCAAGGTCTCTGACGCCGACTACAAGTGGTGGGTGGGTACCTTCGACAAGATGCTCGCCTCGCCGGACTACGCCAAGCTGCGCGACGCCCAGGGCCTGTTCCCCTTCAACATGACCGGCGCCAAGCTCGACGCCTATGTGAAGCAGCGCGTCAAGGACTACGCCGATCTCGCCAGGGAATTCGGGATGGCCGCTCAGTAAGTCCCGACCGGTCCGCCTTTCGTGAGCCCACCGGCGCCCGTCCGGCGCCGGCCTCGCGAGGCGGCCATCACGCGAATGGAGAACAACATGAGCGAACGAATCTTCGGCATTTTCCTGTTGCTGGTGTCTGCTGCCGGCATCTACATCGGTTGGGACCTCAAGGCCCCGATCTCCTATGAACCGGTGGGCCCGCGCGCCTTTCCGCTGCTGGTGTTCACGCTGCTCGGGATCTGCTCGCTCGGCCTCATGCTGAGCAAGCGTCCGGCTACCGAATGGGCACCGTCGCCGGTGCTGATGCGGGTCGGTGGCATGTTCCTGGTAGTGCTCGCCTATGCGCTGCTGTTCGACAAGCTCGGCTTCGTCATCTCGACCGCGCTCATGAGCGTCCCGCTCGCCCGTTTGTTCGGCGGTAACTGGAAGCAGTCGCTGATCGCCGGCGCGGGGCTTGGCGTGGTCCTTTTCCTGCTCTTCGACAAGCTGCTCGACGTTGTTCTGCCGACCGGCTTCTGGCTCAAGCCACTACTGGGGTAAGCCATGGAAATCATCTCTCATCTTCTCGACGGCTTCGCCGTCGCCGGATCGCCCACGAACCTGATGATCTGCCTGATCGGCGCCTTCCTCGGCACGGTCATCGGCATGTTGCCGGGACTCGGTCCGATCAACGGTGTGGCGATCCTGCTGCCGATCGCCTATGCCATGAAACTGCCGCCCGAGTCGGCGCTGATCCTGCTTGCGGCGGTCTATTCCGGCTGCGAATTCGGCGGGCGCATCTCGGCGATTCTCATCAACGTGCCGGGTGACGCGGGGGCGGTCATGACCACGCTCGACGGCTACCCGATGGCCAGGAAGGGGCTCGCCGGCCCGGCCCTGTCGATCTCTGCGGTCGCCTCGTTCAGCGGTGCCATCATCGCCACCCTGGGCATCGTCGCCCTCGCGCCGATCCTCGCCAACTGGGCGCTGGCCTTCGGCCCGGCGGAGTACTTCGCACTGATGGTGCTGGCGCTGTCCTGCCTCGGCGGCCTGGTGGGTGATTCGCTGCTCAAGGCGATGGTCGGGGTGCTCATCGGCCTGATGATCTCCTGCGTGGGGATCGACGCCAACAGCGGTGTGTATCGCTACACCTTCGATCTGCTGCACCTGTCCGACGGTATCCCCTTCATCGTCGTGGTGATCGGCCTGTTCGCGGTGAGCGAGCTGATGCTGATGCTGCAGAGCCATCACGGCGGTGCCCAGGCGGTGGAGGTCACCGGCCGCACGATGTTCAACATGAAGGAATTCATGCTTGCGCGGTGGACCATCCTGCGCTCCTCGGTGGTGGGTTTCTTCGTCGGCGTGCTGCCGGGCGCCGGCGCCTCGATCGCCTCGGCGATGACCTACTCGATGGAGCGCCGCATGGCCGGCAAGGATCACTGCTTCGGCGATGGTGACGTGCGTGGCGTGGCGGCGCCGGAGGCGGCCAACAATGCCTCGGCCTACGGTTCGCTGATTCCGATGCTGACCCTCGGCGTGCCGGGTTCGGGTACCACCGCGGTGATGATCGGCGCGCTCACGCTCTACAACATCACCCCGGGTCCGACCCTGTTCCAGGATCAGCCGGTGATCGTGTGGGGCCTGATTGCCTCGCTGGCGATCAGCAGCGTGCTGCTGGTGCTCATGAACATTCCCCTGGTCAAGGTCTTCGTCAAGTTCCTGCAGATTCCCAATTGGGTGCTGGTGCCGGGTGTGGCAGCGGTATCGATGGTCGGCGTGTATGCGGTGCATGGCACCACCTTCGACCTCATCGTCGGCACCCTGCTGGGCGGCTTCGGCTATCTGCTGCGGGTCATGAACTTCCCGATGGCGCCGTTCATCCTCGGCTTCGTGCTCGGCGACATGATGGAACAGAACCTGCGCCGCGCGCTGTCGATCAGCAATGGCGAGGTCTCCATCCTGTTCTCCAGCCCGATCTCGATCGGCCTGTGGGTCGCGGCCATCGCGATGCTGGTGGGGCCGCGTCTGGCCAAGGCCTTCGAGGCGCGTCGCAACCGCCTGGCGCAGGCCTGAGTATCGTTCGGGCGGCGGATCTCCTCCCGATTTCCGCCCGATCTGCCGCGTCGCACCTGACAGTGACGCGGTTCCACGCGGGGTGCCCTGGCACCCCGCGTTTTTTCACGATTGCACGACGGCGGATCGGTGGACCCGCGGGAATTCCACCAGCACGGTCAACCCGCGCCCGTCCGCTCCCGCGTCGAGCGTGATCTGGCCGCCGTGGGCGATGGCGATCTCGCGCACGATGGCGAGGCCGAGCCCGCTGCCCGGTGCTTTGTCCTGGCCGAGGATGCGATAGAAGCGCTGGAAGACCTTGTCATGCTCGGCGGCCGGAATCCCCGGGCCCTGATCGCTCACGCACAGCGCCACCGCGTCGTCCGTCGCGCCGGTTGCGATCACCACCTGGGTCTGCTCCGGGCTATAGCGGATCGCGTTGTCGAGCAGGTTGGCGATCAGTTCGTGGAGCATCTGCGGGTCGCCCGCGATCAGCGCCTCGCCGCCGTCTTCGAAGGCCAGATCAATCGGCTTCTTGCGGGCCACCATGGTGAGTTCGAGCGCCACCTCACGGGCCAGCCGGCTGAGGTCGACCGGCGCTTCGTGCTGCGCCGGGCGGTTGGTGAATTCGGCCTGCGACAGGGCCAGCATCTGGTCCGCCATCCGGCGGGTGTCGCGTACCGTCGTCAGCAGACCTTCGAAGGTACGCCGCATCTCGGCCGCATCGCCGACGCGCAGACCGTATTCCGCCTGGGTGCCGAGCACCGCCAGCGGGGTGCGGATCTGGTGGGCGGCATCCGCCAGAAAGCGGCGCCGTGCGGCGAGCATGCCGGAGAGCCGCTCGGTGTGATGGTTGATCGCGTCGATCAGCGGCAGGACTTCGCTGGGAATCCCCTCGCGGGCGATCGGCGTCAGGTCCTCGGCGTCGCGCCGGATCACCGTGTCGCGCATCTCGAGCAGCGGCCTGAAGGCCGAAGACAGTGCGAAGGCGAGCACGATCGCGCCGATCACGACGAGCAGCAACTGCCGCTGCAGACTGTCGAGGAACAGCGCCCGCGCCAGCTTGATCCGCGATTCGATGGTCTCGGCGAAGACGATCGTTGCCGTATCCCCGCCCCGCTGCGCCGGATCGTAAAGGCGCTTGCTGATCGCGCCGATGCGTACGCCCTCGCCGCGATAGTCGCCGTCCGCGATGACCGGCGGGCCATCCGCCACCAGGCCGGGCGGTGGTGCGAGATCCTCGTAACCGGTGACCAGTTTCCCGTCCGGGCCGATCACGGCGTAGAAGATGCGCTCCTGCACGCCCGCCTCGAAGACCTCGAAGGCGGAGTAGGGCACGTCCACCGAAATCTCGCCTTCGAGCGAATGCACCCGCTCGGCGATCGACTTGATCGAGGCGGTCAGCGAGCGGTCGTAGGCGCGGTTCACCGCGACCAGCGCGCCGAGATAGGACAGCACCGCGTTGATCGCCAGCAACAGCAGCAGCGCGGGCAGCAGCCACGCCGCGACCCGCCGCCGCAGGCTGGTTTCGGGCTTCACCGGCCGCCGCCCTCAGCGTTCGGCGGACTCATCGATCAGATAGCCGAGACCGCGCAGCGTCGTCACCACCGCACCCGAGCCGTCGAGCTTCTTGCGCAGTCGGTGTACATAGATCTCGATCGCCTCGGGGCGGGCGTCCTCGTCGAAGCTGAACACCTTCTCGAACAGCGTCTCGCGCGCCACCGGGCGGCCCTGCCGCGAGATCAGTGCCTCGAGCACCGCCAGCTCGCGTGGCGTCAGCGCCAGCGGTTTGCCCGCCACGCTGGCGAGGCGCGAGTTGGTATCGAAGCTCAGCGCGCCGATCCGCACCGTCGGCACGAGGTTGCCGGCGCGCCGCAGCAAGGCCTTGATGCGCGCCTCGAGTTCCGAGAGATCGAAGGGCTTGGGCAGGTAGTCGTCGGCGCCGAGATTGAGGCCGCGCACCTTGTCCTCGGTGCTGCCGCGGGCGGTCAGGATCAGGACCGGGGTGTGGGCGGTGGATTCGCGCGCGCGCATGCGCTTGAGCACTTCCAGCCCGTCGAGGCCGGGCAGCGACAGGTCGAGGATCACCGCATCGTAGGGCTGGGTCAGCAGGGCATGATCCGCGTGATCGCCGCGGGTCATCACGTCGAGCGCGTAACCGGCCAGGGTGAGGGCTTTCGATACCCACTCGGCCAGGTCTGCATGGTCTTCCACGAGAAGCAAGCGCATGGTGTTGAAAGTGGATCGAAAGCTTTGTGGCCGATTATCCTGCCGCAAAAGAACCCCGTGCGCAAAGCCTTGCGCGCACAGCCTGGAGACCCGACGTGTTCCGTTTGCCCCGTCCGCGTGGCTGCCTGCTGCTGATGTTTGTCTGGGCGATGCTGCTCCCGGCGGCGCAGGCTCGCGCCCAGGCGGATCTGCAGGTCGCCGCGGCACGCGAGGGCGTGGTGGTGATCTACGGCGCCACCGACGAGAGCGTGGCGCGCGATCTGCTGCAGGATTTCATGCGGCTCTACCCGGGTGTCAGGACCGAGTACCACGACATGAACTCGGTGGAGCTGTATCAGCGCTTCCTTGCCGAGGAGCAGACCGGGCCGCGAGCCGACGTGCTGTGGAGTTCGGCAATGGATCTGCAGGTCAAGCTGGTCAACGACGGTCATGCCCAGCCCTATCGCTCGGCCGAGACCGCGGCGCTGCCTGCCTGGGCGGTGTGGAAGAACGAAGCGTTCGGTACCACCTTCGAGCCGGTCGCGATGGTCTATAACCGTGAGGCACTGACCTCCGGCGAAGTCCCTGCCAGCCACGCTGAATTCCTGCGCCTGCTGGCACGTTCGCCACGTGAATACCGGGGGTTGCTGGTCACCTACGACCCGGCACGCTCTGGCATCGGCTTCCTGCTGCAGAGTCAGGACGTGCTCGCCAACCCGGTGGTCTTCTGGCGTCTCGCCGAAGCCTTCGGGCGGACCGGCATCCAGACGGTGGCTTCCACTGCCGCAATGCTCGACCGGGTTGCCGACGGCAGGGCCGTGCTGGGCTACAACGTGCTCGGCTCCTACGCCATGACCCGTGCCGCGCAGGATTCCCGGCTCGGCGTGGTGTATCCGCGCGACTACACCCTGGTGCTCAGCCGGGTGGCCTTCATCGCGCGCCAGGCGCCGCATCCCAATGCCGCCCGCCTGTGGCTCGACTATCTGCTCTCGCCGCGCGGCCAGCGCCTGCTCTCGCAAAAACCCGGTTTCTACTCGGTGCGCGCCGACGTGCCTGCGGGCGAAGCCGCCGAGCAGTTGCGCCACAGCCTCGGCGGGGCCTTCCGGCCGATCGCGATCGGCGCGGGCCTGCTGACCTATCTCGACCAGATGAAGGGGCGGGTCTTTCTGCGGCAGTGGCGAGAGACGATCGCGCCGCCGCCACCCTGATACAACGTCGCTCGTCCTCATGCCTCTCTTCGATTCGGCCGCTTCCGGCCCGCTGCGCGGTTTTTTCCTGGTCGGCCTGACCCTGCTGGTTGCAGCGCTTGCCGGGTTTGCCGCGCACAGCATCCATACCCCGCTGCCGTGGATGCTCGGTCCGCTCTTCGCCGTGGCCCTGCTGCGCATGGCCGGCGTGCCGCTGCAGCCGCTTGCCGGCGGCCGGCAGGCCGGGCAGTGGGCCATCGGCACCGCGCTCGGCCTCTATTTCACGCCCGCGGTGCTGGTGCTCCTCGGTGCCAACCTGCTGCTGGTGAGCGTGATCGCCGGCGGGGCCTTGCTGGTCGGCCTGCTGTGCGCGCTGCTCACCGCGGGGCTGACCCGCGAGGAACGCGCCACCGCCTTTTTCGCCTCGTTGCCGGGTGGCGCCTCGGAGATGGCCGTGGTCGCCGAACGCTTCGGCGGCGCGGTCGATCGCATTGCCGCCGCGCATGCCCTGCGCGTGATGGTGGTAGTGGCGGTGGTGCCCTTCGGTCTGAGCTGGTTCGGCGCGCACGGCAGCGACGCTTACCAACCGCTGGCCACCGCGGTGCTGCCCGAGCGCCTGCCGCTGCTGTTGCTGGCGAGCCTCGCCGGCGCGGGGCTGCTGATCGTGTTGAAGGTCGGCAATGCCTGGGTGCTTGGTCCGCTGCTCGGGGTGGGGCTCGCGACCGGGTTCGACGTGGGCCTGTCGGCCTTGCCGGGCGGGGTGGTCAACGGCGGTCAGCTGTTGATTGGCTGCGCGCTCGGCTGCCGTTTTTCGCCGGAGTTCTTCAGCGCCGCGCCGCGCTTCCTGGCCGCGGCCACCGCCTCCGCGCTGCTTGCGGTGGGGCTCGGCAGCCTGCTCGCCCTGGCCGCCGCGGCGGTGACCGGCGCGCCGCTGGCAACCCTGGTGCTGGCGGCTGCACCGGGCGGCGTGGCCGAAATGTGCATCACCGCCAAGGTGCTGCAACTCGGTGTGCCGCTGGTGACCGTGTGCCATGTGCTGCGGGTGGTGGTGCTGACCATGGGTGCGCCGGCGCTGTACCGGCTGTTCCTGCGGATCAGGCCCTGACCCCGGGCACGCACACCACGCCATCCATCAGCAGGCGCGCGCTGCGCTGCATCTCGGCCTTGTCGAGCCGCCAGTCGCCGCCCTCGCAGCGCGTACTCACACCCACCTCGACCCGTCCCGAAGGATGACCGATGCGCAGCAGCCTGGTGACCGAGCCGCGCAGCTGACGCGCCGCCAGCGTGCCCGGAATGCTCGCCGCGGCGGCAAGACCGATCGCCGCGGTACCCGGGATCGCGTGGTGCACCACACCCATCGACAGCACCCGCACGGTCAGGTCCTGCGCGCGGGCTTCCACGTGGCGACCATCCGCTGCCACATAGGATTGCGGCGGGGCGAGCAGGGCGATCTTGGGCGTGTGGCCGCGCGCGGCCGCCTCGGTGCTTGAGCCGGCCAGGCCCATCGCTACTGCGCCCGCAACGCGCAGGGCCTCGCAGCGCGCCAGCAGTGCCGCATCGCGATTGAGCTGCGCCTGCGATGCGGCGCAGTCGGCACCGAGCGCCGCGGCTTCAACCAGCACCAGCGGAATCGCCGCGTTGATCAGGGTCGCCTCGACCGGCGGCTGCCCGTCTGGCGCCAGCCGGGTGATCGGCCCGCCTGCCGGGAACAGCGCGCCGCCGCCGGGCGAGAGGAATTCCAAGCGGATCGGCGCCGAGGCAAATGCCACGCCGTCGAGAAGAAAGTCGCCGTCCTCGCGCACCGCGCCGTCGTGCATCGGCACATGGGCGATGATGTGTTTGCCGATGTTCGCCTGCCAGATGCGCACCACCGCGATGCCGTCCCGCGGGCAGGCGAGCAGTCCACGCTCGATCGCGAACGGCCCCACCGCGGCGGTGAGGTTGCCGCAGTTGCCCGACCAGTCGATCGCCGAGCCGCCTACCGGCACCTGCCCGAAGAGGTAGTCCACATCGCAATCGGACCGTTGCGAAGGCGACACGATCACCACCTTGCTGGTGCTCGAGGTGGCCCCGCCCACGCCGTCGATCTGCTTGCCGTAGGGGTCGGGGCTGCCGATGGCGCGTACCAGCAGCGCATCGCGCGCGGCCGGCTCGGCCGGCAGGTCGGCGGCGAGGAAAAACAGGCCCTTGCTGGTACCGCCGCGCATCCATGCGGCGGGGATTCTGATTCGGGACATCGCTTGCTCTGGGGGTGTTGAAGGGGCGTGCTGCCCGGTGTCGTGACGGCGTTCAGCCGCCGCTGCCATAAGGCCGGGTGATGATCTCCAGAAAATGCCCGTCCGGCCCCGCGAAGTAAACCCCGCGACCGCCGTCACCATGGTTGATCTCGCCCGGGTGTTTGCGCGCCGGGTCGGCCCAGAAGGCGAGCTGCCGTTCGCGAATGCGCGCGAAGATCGCATCGAACTCGGCTTCGGAAACCAGGAAGGCATAGTGCTGGGGCGCGATCCGGCCGCTGTCGTCGATGAAATCGAGACTCACCCCGTTTGCCAATGTGACCACCTGGAAGGGGCCGAAGCGCACCGGCGCAGGCAGGCCGAGAAGCGAGGCCAGCGCTGCCGCCGCGCCGGCGCTGTCGCCGACATGCACGATCGTGTGATTCAGTTCGACGGCCATGGCATTTCCCCTTGCAGTACCGGTGTCGCTTTGTTGCCGTGGCTTGCGCTGGCGGGCCACGGCGCCTCTTCAGTCCGGAATCTCGGGCTCGACCAGTCGGGCCAGATGATCGAGCGAATCCTGCCAGCCGAGGTAGCAGAACTCGGTCGGGATCACCTCCGGGATGCCCTCCTGCACGATGTCCAGCTCGGTCCCGCAGGCCACCGCGCGCATCACCACCGTGGTCACCATCTCGCCGGGCAGATTGCTGTCGTCGAACTGGTCGGTGTAGCGCAGGCGCTCGTTCGGAACCAGCTCCAGGTAGCGACCGCCGAAGGCGTTTCCGTTGCCGGTGCTGAAATTCCTGAAAGCCATCCTGAAACTGCCACCAACGCGGGCATCCAGGTGCTCGACCTTGCAGGTGAAGCCATTGGGCGGCAGCCAGCGGGCCAGCGCTTCCGCATCGAGGAAGGCGCGGTAGATCTTCTCGGGTTTTGCGCGCAGGACGCGATGCAGACGGACGGTACCGGTGGGCATGATTTCTCTCCTTTGGTCGGGGCTGGGGTGGGGGTGTTGTGTGTGTGCTTGTACCTTAGTCGAACGGCGGGGGCGGATTTCGACAGGTCCGCAAAAATTTGTCGGGCGGGTGCGGACCGCAGGCAATCAGGCATGTCGGTGGCCGTGTTCGGATGCCCGGGTGATACGATCCCGGCACTTCCACGAACGGCGATGCCCGATGCGGCGCATCCGGCGCCGTGCACCGAATTGCAAAGGAACCCGATGGCGAAAGCGAATGGCAACAGGCAGGGCGGCGACCTGGGCTTCGAGGCCGAACTGTTCAAGGCCGCAGACAAGCTGCGCGGCAACATGGAGCCCTCCGACTACAAGCATGTGGCCCTCGGGCTCATCTTCCTCAAGTACATCTCCGACGCCTTCGAGGCCCGCCATGCCGAGCTGCTGGCCGAGGACGCGGCCGCCGCCGAGGACAAGGACGAATACCTCGCCGACAACATCTTCTGGGTACCCAGGGATGCGCGCTGGTCGCATCTCAAGGCGGCGGCAAAGCGCCCGGAGATTGGCGCCCTCATCGATGACGCCATGCGCGCCATCGAGAAGGACAACGACTCCCTCAAGGGCGTGCTGCCCAAGGACTACGCCCGCCCGGCGCTCAACAAGGTGATGCTCGGCGAGCTCATCGACCTCGTCTCCGGCATCGCCCTCAACGACAAGGGCGAG
Source organism: Cognatazoarcus halotolerans (assembly GCF_009800965.1). Lineage (GTDB taxonomy): Bacteria > Pseudomonadota > Gammaproteobacteria > Burkholderiales > Rhodocyclaceae > Cognatazoarcus > Cognatazoarcus halotolerans. Next base: position 95,511 of record NZ_WUAF01000008.1, read on the forward strand.
AAATCCCGCGACGTGCTCGGCCGCGTCTATGAATACTTCCTCGGCCAGTTCGCCGGTGCCGAGGGCAAGCGCGGCGGCGAGTTCTACACCCCGCGCTCGGTGGTGCAGGTGCTGGTGCAAATGCTCGAACCCTACGCTGGCCGGGTGTATGACCCCTGCTGCGGTTCCGGCGGCATGTTCGTGCAGTCCGAAAAGTTCGTGCTCGAGCACGGCGGGCGCATCGGCGACATCGCCATCTACGGCCAGGAGAGCAACTACACCACCTGGCGGCTGGCCAAGATGAACCTCGCCGTGCGCGGCATCGACAGCGACATCCGCTGGAACAACGAAGGCAGCTTCCACAAGGACGAGCTGCGCGACCTGCGCTTCGACCACATCCTCGCCAACCCGCCCTTCAACATCTCCGACTGGGGCGGTGACCGCCTGCGCGAAGACGCCCGCTGGCAGTTCGGCGTGCCGCCGGTGGGCAACGCCAACTATGGCTGGCTGCAGCACATCCACTGGCACCTGGCCCCCTTCGGCACCGCCGGGGTGGTGCTGGCCAACGGCTCCATGAGTTCCAACCAGAGCGGCGAGGGCGAGATCCGCAAGGCCATGGTCGAGGCCGACGCTGTGGACTGCATGGTGGCCCTGCCCGGCCAGCTCTTCTACTCCACCCAGATCCCCGCCTGCCTGTGGTTCCTCGCCCGCGACAAGTCCAACGGCAAACGCGGCAAGGAAACCCTGCGCAACCGCCGGGGCGAGGTCCTGTTCATCGACGCCCGGAATATGGGCACGCTGGTGGACCGCACCCGCCGCGAACTCTCCGAGGCCGACATCCAGAAGATCGCCGACACCTACCATGCCTGGCGTGGCGAGAAGGACGCCGGCGAGTACGTGGATGTGCCCGGTTTCTGCAAATCCGCTTCCTTGGACGAGATCCGCCAGCATGGCCATGTGCTCACGCCTGGGCGCTACGTGGGCGCCGAAGTCGCCGAGGACGATGGCGAACCTTTTGCCGAGAAGATGGCCCGGCTCAGTGCCCAGTGGCGGGAGCAGCAGCAGGAAGCGGTGCGTTTGGATGCTTTGATCGGGGCGAACCTACGGGAGCTCGGTTATGACAGCTAGTCGCCCTGAAACGAGGACGGGTGGGAAGCCTGCAAGCCAAGGAGTGATTGTTGGCGATTATTCACTCTCTGTGGGGAAACCCGATCGCCCCGCTCCGAAAGGTTGGAGTTGGACACCGCTCAATTCTGTCGCGCGACTGGAATCTGGACACACGCCCAGCCGAAAGCATCCCGAATACTGGGGCGGCGATATTCCGTGGATAGGCATAAAGGACGCTACTGAAAATCACGGCCGCGTTCTTGACGATACGTTTCAGCACACGACCGCACTTGGGATAGAAAACTCGTCTGCTCGAATCCTGCCCAAAAATACGGTGTGTCTCTCCAGAACGGCATCCGTTGGTTATGTCGTGGTTATGGGAAGACCAATGGCCACGAGCCAAGATTTCGTGAATTGGGTCTGTTCTGAAGCGATCGACTATCGATATTTTAAGTATGTGTTGCTTTCCGAGCGGCGCGCTTTCCTACGTTTCGCTAGCGGAACAACACATCAGACAATTTATTTTCCAGAGGCAAAAGCGTTTCACGTTTGCCTGCCAGCGCCTCCAGAACAACGAGCCATCGCCCACATCCTCGGCACGCTGGACGACAAGATCGAACTCAACCGCCGCCGCAGCCAGACCCTGGAGGCCATGGCCCGCGCCCTGTTCCAGGACTGGTTCGTCGATTTCGGCCCCGTCCGCGCCAAGATGGAAGGCCGCGAACCCTATCTGCCCGCCGAGCTCTGGCGGCTTTTTCCTGAACGGCTCGATGAGGCGGGGAAGCCGGCGGGGTGGGAAGAAGTAGCTGCGGAAATCGTCGCTGACGTTGGGATCGGCAAGACTCCTCCACGAAAAGAATCCCAGTGGTTTTCTACTGCCGACACTGATGTGCCCTGGGTCTCCATACGAGATATGGGAAATTCGGGTGTTTTCTTGCAGGAGACATCTGAATTCCTGACAGCTGAGGCAGTAGAGAAATTTAACGTTCGGGTAGTCCCTGATAACACCGTAATTTTGAGCTTCAAACTTACGGTTGGCCGTGTCGCGATTACTGATGGGGAAATGGTGACCAACGAGGCTATCGCACATCTTAAAGTCAGAGATGAAAACACCTACTCAAGCGAGTATCTGTACTGCTACCTCCGTGAATTTGACTTTGGGAGGCTGGGGAACACCTCGTCTATCGCAACCGCTGTGAACTCGAAAAGCATTAAGGCACTTCCGATACTCGTTCCAACAAATGATTTAGTACGTTGTTTTTCGGACCGCGTTTCGCCCATTTTCACTTGCATAAAACAACTGCAATCGGAGGCCGGTGTGCTAGCCCAACTCCGCGACACCCTGCTCCCCAAACTGATCTCCGGCGAGCTCCGAGTTGCCGATGCGGAAAAATTCGTCGAGCATGTCGGTCCATGACGTCGGCACCGATGTGCGAATACAAGGACGGACACGAGGCTTGAGCCATGGCTGACATCATGATCTTCGCGTCGGGCGAGCAGCCGGTTGAAGTGCGGCTTGAAGGCGAAACCGTGTGGTTGAGCCAGGGGCAGATGGCGGCGCTTTTCGCCACATCGACGGACAACATCAGCCTGCACCTGAAAAACATTTTCTCCGACAAGGAGTTGGATGAGCGATCAACGACCGAGGATTTCTCGGTAGTTCGGCAGGAGGGCGCCCGGCAGGTCAAGCGGCGGCTCAAGCATTACAACCTGGACGCCATCATTTCCGTGGGGTATCGCGTGAGTTCGGCGCGGGCCACGCAGTTTCGCATCTGGGCCACCGGCGTGCTGCGTCAGCATCTGGTGGACGGCTACTCCCTCAACCAGCGCCGCCTGCAGGAGCGTGGCATCGAGTTCGAGCAGGTGGTGAGCCTGCTGGCGCGCACGCTGGACAGCCGGCAGCTGGTCAATGACGAGGGCCGGGCCGTGTTGCAGGTGATCGGCGACTACGCCCGTAGCTGGAGCCTGCTGCAAGGCTACGACGAGCAGAGCCTGATCGGGCAGCGCGCCACCCAGCAGGGGATGCGCGCGCTTGACCTGGATGCGGTGCTGGCCGCCATCGCCCAGCTCAAGGCGGAGTTGATCGCCAAGGGCGAAGCGACCGAGCTGTTCGGGCAGTTGCGCGGCGACGGTCTGGCCTCGAGCATCGCCACCATTGAGCAGGGCTTCGGCGAGGAACTGTTCTACCCCAACGTAGCCAGCCGGGCGGCACATCTACTGTATTTCGTGATCAAGAACCATCCGCTGGCTGACGGCAACAAGCGCACCGGCTCGTTCCTGTTCCTGTGGTACCTGCGCCTGAACCAGCACCTGCTGGCCCGCCCGGTGGAGCGCCTGATCAACGACAACACCCTGGTGGCGCTGGCGCTGCTGGTGGCCGAAAGCCTGCCCGAGCAGAAAGACCTGATGGTGAAGCTGGTGGAGCATTTCGTGTTGTTGAGCGAGAACGGCGCCACGGAACAACGATGATCGCAGCGCCATCTGTTTAACATGACCCTCGCGTCATGTTAGAAAAAGCGCGTTTTCTTAACATGAGCGCGCACCCGCATGAAAAGCGCGTCGCGAAGCGAACCTGATCGCAACCAAGGGGAACACGGTCGTGGCTTTTCTCTCCGAAGCTGAACTCGAATCCGCGCTGCTCGCGCAGCTTGCCAGCCTGGGCTATGCCACGGCTTCGGATGAGCTGATCGGCCCGGACGGGGCGAATCCTGAGCGGGCCGCCTATGACGAGATGGTGCTGGCCGGCCGGCTGGCCGCCAGCGTGGCGCGCCTGAACCCGACCCTGCCGGCGGAAGCCCGGGCCGACGCGATCCGCCGCCTGACCCAATCGGAACTGCCGAACCTGCTGGAGGAAAACCGCCGCATCCATCGCCTGCTGGTCGAGGGGGCGGATGTGGAGTACTACGCCGAGGACGGCGTACTGACGGCGGGCAAGCTGCGCCTGATCGACTTCGAGATGCCGGCCAACAACGACTGGCTGGCGGTACAGCAGTTGGTGGTGGTGGCGGGCCATGCGCGGCGCCGGCCGGATGTGGTGGTGTTTGTGAATGGCCTGCCGTTGGCAGTGATCGAACTCAAGGCGCCGGGTGGTGAGAATGCCACCGTGGAGAGCGCCTTCAACCAGTTGCAGACCTACAAGCAGCAGATTCCGGCTTTGTTCCGCAGCAATGCTTTGCTGGTGAGCTCGGACGGTTTGCAGGCGCGGGTGGGCTCGCTGTCGGCCGACCTGGAGCGCTTCATGCCCTGGCGCACGGTCGACGGCCGGCGCATCGAGCCGAAGGGCACACCGGAACTGGCGACGCTGATCGAGGGGGTGTTTGCGCCGGAAAGGCTGCTCGATCTGCTGCGTCACTTCACCGTGTTTGGCGAGCGCCCCGAGGGCCTGGTGAAGATCATCGCCGGCTATCACCAGTTCCACGCGGTAAAGAAGGCGGTGGCCTCCACGCTGCGGGCGAGCTTCGCCGGTGCGGCGGAAGAGCCGGCGGTGTACGGCTTGCCCGATGCGGCCGACCAGCCGCCGGGCGACCACAAGGCCGGGGTGATCTGGCACACCCAGGGTTCGGGCAAGAGCCTGCTGATGGCTTTCTATGCGGGCCTGTTGGTGGCGGCGCCGGCCATGGCCAATCCGACCCTGGTGGTGCTCACTGACCGCAACGACCTGGACGACCAATTGTTCGCCACCTTCGCCATGTGCCGCGACCTGTTTCGCCAGACGCCGGTGCAGGCGCAGGACCGGGAGCACCTGCGCGCCCTGCTCAACCGCGCCTCGGGCGGGGTGATCTTCACCACCTTGCAGAAGTTCTCGCCGGCGACGGACGACACGACATTCCCGATGCTCACCGACCGGGCCAACGTGGTGGTGATCGCCGACGAGGCGCACCGCAGCCAGTACGGCTTCAAGGCCCGGGTGACGGCGAAGACCGGGGAGATCGCCTATGGCTTTGCGAAGTACCTGCGTGATGCTTTGCCCAATGCGTCGTTCATTGGCTTTACCGGAACGCCGATCGAGGCGGCGGATGTGAACACGCCGGCGGTGTTCGGTCATTACATCGATGTCTACGACATCAGCCGGGCGGTGGAGGATGGCGCCACCGTGCCCATCTACTATGAATCCCGCCTGGCGCGCATCGAACTTCTTGATTCCGAGAGGCCGACCATCGATGAAGAGGTGGAGGCGCTGCTGGAAGACGAGATCGAGTCCGACGCCGAGCGCGCCAAGCAGAAGTGGAGCACGGTCGAGACCCTGGTGGGCAGTCCCAGGCGGCTGGCGCTGGTGGCCGCCGATCTGGTGCAGCACTTCGAGGACCGGGTAGCGGCGCTCGATGGCAAGGCCATGGTGGTGTGCATGAGCCGGCGCATTTGCGTGGCGCTCCATGACGAGATCGTCAAGTTGCGGCCGGACTGGCACAGCGATGATGACAAGGCCGGGAGCATCAAGGTGGTGATGACCGGTGCCGCCTCCGACCCGGCACCCTGGCAGCCCCACATCGGCAACAAGGCGCGGCGCGACCTGCTCGCCAAGCGCGCCCGCGATCCGCAGGACCCGCTCAAGCTGGTGATCGTGCGCGACATGTGGCTGACCGGGTTCGACGCGCCCAGCATGCACACCATGTACATCGACAAGCCGATGCGAGGCCATGGGTTGATGCAGGCGATTGCCCGGGTGAACCGGGTGTTCCGCGACAAGCCGGCGGGGCTCATCGTCGATTACATCGGCATCGCACAGAACCTGAAATCCGCGCTGGCGCAGTATTCCCGCCCCGACCAGGACAAGACCGGTATCGACGAGGCCGAGGCGGTGGCGGTGATGCTGGAGAAGCTCGAGATCGTGCGCGAGATGTTCCATGGCTTCGGCTACCAGCGCGCGCTGGTCGGTACGCCGGGCGAGCGCCTGGTGATGATGGCCGAGGCCATCGAGTGGATTCTGGCGCAGCAGCAACAGTGGGCGGCGGCGGAGAACACCCCCGACGGCAAGAAGCGGGCGCAGCGGCGCTTCGCCGACGGGGTGCTGGCCCTGTCGAAAGCCTTCGCGCTGGCGGCCAGTTCGGATGAGGCGCGGGACATCCGCGAGGAAGTCGGGTTCTTCCAGGCGATCCGGGTGGCGCTGACAAAGAGCAGGTCCGGGGGTGGTCGATCGGACCACGAACGTGACCTGGCCATCCAGCAGATCGTGAGCCGGGCGGTGGTGTCCACCGAGATCGTCGACATCCTGAGCGCGGCGGGGATCCAGTCGCCGGATATCTCCATCCTCTCGGACGAGTTTCTCGCCGAAGTGCAGCAGATGGAGAAGAAGAACCTCGGCCTGGAGGCGCTGCGCAAGCTGCTCGCGGATGGCATCCGTTCGCGCAGCCGCACCAACGTGGTGGAAACCCGTGCGTTCACCGAGCGGCTGGAGGCGGCCATATCCCGCTACCACGCCAATGCCATCACGACGGCCGAGGTATTGCAGGAGCTGATCCGGCTGGCGCGGGACATCCGTGCGGCGCGCGGCCGCGGCGAGGAGCAGGGCCTCTCCGACGACGAGATCGCGTTCTACGACGCGCTGGCCGAAAACGAGTCCGCCCTGCAGGTGATGGGTGACGACAAGCTGCGCGTGATTGCCCACGAGCTGCTGGTGAGCCTGCGCGAAAACGTGGCGGTGGATTGGGCGCATCGTGAGTCGGCCCGGGCGCGGCTGCGCGTGCTGGTCAAGCGCATCCTGCGCAAATACGGTTACCCGCCGGACCTTCAGGACGCGGCGGTGCAGACCGTGTTGCAGCAGGCCGAGGCCTTGTCGGCCACCTGGCAGCTGCAATAGTCCGGAAATTCAGGCGAATCCCCGGACGATCGTGCCCGTTCGCCGGGGGCCGCGTCCCGGGTCAGCGGATCATGAACAGGTTGGGATTCAAGGCCCTTGAAATGCCCAGCAGCGCGTTGCGGTTCTGGAGTGACCTGGGGATCTGCATCTGCGCGTCGAAACGCATGAGCGCCTTGCCCGCGACCAGCCTGTTGTCGGTGTAGTGAGTCGCGAAACGCGCGCCCAGGCGGTCGCAGTCGTCGTCGACCTGGATGCCGATATTCTTCACCCAGTGGCCGCCGATCACGTCGCGCTTGGAGCGGATGTCGATCAGCAGGGTCCCCAGGCAGACGGCATTTGCACTGGCTGGCGGTTCGAAGCGGAGCTTTGGAACGAGGTAGTGCATGCCGTCCGATACCTCGCGCCATTCGAGTTGGTAGACGGTGTAGGTGCCGCGTGGAATGCGCCAGGTGAACTGGCCGTCCTTTTCAACGACGAACAGGCCGGACCTTTCGGGATAGTCGCGAAAATAACGCAGCCAGACGTTCCAGCCCCAGCCGCTGCGGTAGTCGGTGCGCTCTTCGCCGTTGTCGATCCAGCGCAGCCGCCCATAGACCAGCACGTCGGAGCCCAGGGTGTCGGCAGTGAGCGATTCCGGCGCCTTGTCGACCCGCCCGGTGATCGGAAGATTCGGTTCGGAGAGGTAGTTCATCTGCCCGGGCTCGGAGGCGCAGCCGGCGATGATGAGGCTGAGGGCTGCCAATTGGCCTGGGAACAGGCTCCGGTTTCGACGCATGTTTCGTTCCCTCCGCGGCGGAAGCCGCCAGCGCTCGTTTCGTCCTATTCTGTTCCTCCATTGCTTGCGTTGCCAGTGCCAGCCGCTGCAGCCGGGGCGGGCGTTGAGCCTGCCGGCCGCCGGCACACGGTCTGCGTGCCGGCGGCCGTGGCGTCGATCAGGCGACGAACCTCACCTGCGATTGCGGCGTGCGGGTGTCCATGTTCTTGCCGCGGTTGAGGTGATCCTCGATTTCGGCAGCGCAGCCGATCAGGCGTCCGTGCAGGAATGCGGTGAAGGCGGCGGTCTCGAGCTCGTTCGGGGCGAGGCTGCCGGCCTGCCACGCCGGCCACATCATCTTCAGCAGCAGCGTGGCGATCAGCGCATCGACGTTCACACAGAACACGTTGCGGGTGACGCCCTCGTCATATAGTGCCTGCACCAGCTTGCGGTAGTAGTCGTGGAAGACGTTGTACTCGCCGCGTGCCTCGAAGAGCTTGCGCACGAATTCCTCGCGGGGGTCGATGTTCACCGGCTTGTCCTTGAACACCGGGTGATTCACGCAGGGGATGTTGCGTGCGGCGCTGCCGACTTCCTTGCTGGCGGCACGCTCGGCGCCGTATTCGCGGGCGTAGGCGGTGGCCATGGCGGTGAGGTCCAGACCGTGGTCGGGGCTGGCGGGGTCCGCGAGGGTGTGGCCGGCGAAGCGCTCGAGCAGGAAGGCGACGCCTTCGAAGCCGTTGCCGCCGTGTGCGAAGCCGGTGTGGCTCAGGAAACCGATCATGGCCTTGTTGAGCTGTACCCGGGAAGGCGTTTCCGGACCGTCGGCCGAGACCGCGCCCTTGGCGCCCTGGGCGGAGATCGCGCCCGGGCCGTTGGTGAGCAAAAGGCCGGTGAGGGTCTGGTAGGCAAACAGGTCGTCGCTGCCCGGGGCGCGTCCGAGCAGGGCGGTGGCCGCCACCTCGGTGAGCGAGGATTCGCCGAGCAGCCGGGTCTGGGCAATGCCGCACAGGCCCTGCTCCGTGTGCTGCTCTGCGGGGGCAGTGGCGCCGATGAGGGTGCCGGTGAGGCGCATCCACCAAGGCAGGTTCTCGACGGTGGTGCGCGACACCCGCTTGCGTTGCAGCGGCCCCCAGGCCAGCGTGGTGGTGAGCGCGGCGAGCACCGCCTCGGCCCGCGGATGGGCGCCGAGCCTGATCAGCCAGCCGAGCGGCGCCGAGCGCACGCCGCGCGCGATGGCGGCTTCGATCATCGCGCCGGCAAGCGGATCGGCTTCGCTGCCGATGAGGCGTGCGCGGGTGGCCTCGTCGATTTCGATGGCGCTTGCGTCGAAGCTGTCATCCTCGGCGCGACGCAGGCCGGCCCGCGAGAACAGCTCGATCATCAGCGCGGCGACCTGGCGGGCCGGTTCGGCGGCGCGCGGTCCGACCATCGCGGCTGCGGCGGCAAGCACCGCATTGGGTGCGCTGCCCGACTCGCGCGCAGCGTCGGCCGCGGCCAGTGCCGGTGTGCCGTGCAGGTTGAGGAAGGCGCCGACGGCGATATTCACCAGCGCGCGGTCGTTGCGGCCGCCGGCTTCGCGCAGCAAGGCCAGCGCTAGGTTGGCTTCGAGGCTGTTCTGCGCGGCCTGCAGCATGGTCACGCCGTGCAGGCTGGAGACCTGGGTGCGCGGGTCCATCTGCGAGGCGCCGGAGATGTCTTTCATGTTCTGCCGCGCAAACACCGCGCCGACCTGGCTGGCGAGTGCGCCGATCTGTTCGCGGTAGGGCGGCATCGCCTGCACCACCGGCAGGTCGATTGCGGCGGGCAGTTCGATGCCCATGTTGCTTCCGAACCAGGGCTTGAGCTCCATCGTGCCTTCCGGTTCGAAGTCGGGCAGCGTGGCGTTGGCGCGCATCACCGCGGTCAGCGCGGCGGGGATGTGGGCGATGTTGGTGACCAGCGCGCCCTTGGCCGAGAACACCGGTTTGTCGGGCGTATAGATGCCATCGACGCCGAACTTCTCCATGAACCAGGCTTCCTTGGCTGCGGCGTCGTCGCTGCCGCCAGCCATCGCGCCGGCGTGGCCGACCGCGCGGGTGAGTCTGGATTTCCAGCGGCCGACCACGCAGGCCACCACCGGCTTGGTGAAGTCCGCGTCGCGCTCGTAGTAGCCGCCCGGCTCGCAGTACAGCACCGCCGCCTTGCTGCGCGCGTCGTTGGCCAGCGCGAAGGCGAACTCCGGCGCGGCATAGTGGATGTAGATGTCCTTGCCGCTGGAGACCAGGGTGGTGGTGCCCCAGCCGGCCATGCGCAGGTATTGCGCGATGGTGGTGGTGAAACCGCCGGAGTTGGAGAGGATCGCGATCGAGCCGCGCTTGAGTGTGTCGGACGGGCTGTCGCCGCCGAGCGCGCCGCCGATGCGCACCTCGTTCCAGGCATCGGCCACGCCGAGGCAGTTGGCACCGAAGATGTCGATGCCGGCCTGCTGGCCCATGGCGCGGATCTCGCGGGCGTCGTGCACCGCGATCTTCTCGGTGATGATGAAGATCTTCTTCAGTTCCGGGTTCACCCGGATCAGCTCGGCCACGCCGTCGCGTGCCGCGGTCGGCGGCAGGTAGACCACGCCGCAATTGAAGCGGTGCCCGGCGTCCAGCCCTTCACGCACGCTGTTGAAGACCGGTACCGGGCCGAGCGATGTCTCGAGCACCTGCCCGCTCTTGCCGGGGGCGGTGCCGAACACCACGTTGCCGCCGGACCACACGTGGCTGACCGGGGTGACCTCGGACGATTCTCCGCCGAGGATGTTGAGCACGCACACCCGGTCGTGCCGGGTGGCGATCTGGGAAAGGGAACTGATTCCCACGTAATACGCGAAGTCGCCTACGCCTTGCTGATGCATGTCTGTCTCCTTGATGTCCTGGTGATTGCGGGCGGGTCGGCTTCAGGCCGCCACGGCCTGGGTGACGCCGAGCCTGGCGGCGATCTGCGCGCGGCCGCCGGCCTTCATCCATTCGTTGACCTCGCGGGCGTAGTCGACCACCTCGCTCATCGCCGAATCGAAGCCGAAGATGCGATAGGGCAGGCCGAGCGCCTCGCAGGTGTCGCGGAACACGCCCATGCCGCGCACGAGGTTGGGGCCGCCGCGGCCGATCACCACGAACAGCGGGGTGGGGCCGTGCTTGGCGAAGTGCTCGCGCAGGGCGTCGGCCATGGCGCGGAAGGTCTCGAAGATGTCGGTGTTGTTGGACTTGCCGCCGATCACGAAGAGCACGTTCGATTGCGCCAGCCAGTGCCTGAAGCAGATCGCCGCCACCGATTTCATCTTCTCGTAGGGCGGGTTGCCGCCGAAATCGGACGAGATGATCGCGTCGTCGCCGAGCATCTCGGTAACCAGCGAGTTGGCGCCGCCGCCGAAGGTCGGCGCGAGGACGGTGCCCTTGTCGTTGATCACGTAGACGTCGCTCTGGCCCTGGTGGGTGCGCAGCTGGTTGATCTCCTGCTCGAAGTCCGAATAATCGGCGGCGAAGAGTTCGCTCGGCAGGTTGAGGCGATGCCAGCGCGCGTCGTCACGGTCGAAGCCGCACTTGAAGTCACAGGCTACCGGGGTGAGCCGGCCGCGGCGGTCCGGGCGCATGCGGATCGGGTTGAGTTCCAGCGTGGTCATGCCGAAGTTGTGATACAGCTCCCACAACTTGGGCAGTTGCTGCACCAGCGGCGAGATGATCTCCGGCGGAGCGCCGATGTCGGCCAGCGCGTTGGCGACCACGAAGGCCTTCATGCCGGTGAGCGCGTCGAAGGGCACGCGGGCGATGTGCTTCTCGTCGACTTCCTCGATGTCCATGCCGCCGCAGTGGGTGATGGTCAGCGTGGGGGCGCGGAATTCGGTCGACACCGAGAGCGAAAAGTAGATCTCGTGCTCGGCCGGCACGGCGCCTTCGAAGGTCACGCCGTTGGCCTTGGCGGACTGGTTGCCGTGGTGATGCTCGACAAAGTAGAGGCGCTCCTTCTCGGCCAGCGCACCTTTGAGGTCCTTGGCCCGGCCAAGCAGGCCGGCCTTACCCTTCTTGCCGACGCCACCCTTGAAGACCGGTTTGATGAAGACCGAACCGTGTCGCTCGATCATCGCCTTGATGGCTTCCTCGCTGGCATCGGGTCCGAGCACTTCGGCGCTGGGAAACTCGACGAATTCGAGCAGTTTGCTGCCGTAGAGCATTCCGGTTATCTGCATTGCTGTCTCCTGCTGTCGTTTATGGGGTGATAGCCCGACCTTATGCGTGGTGACTTTCAGTCCGCTTTCGGCGGGTATCGATGTCTCGGTGTTGCGCTGTCGATGGACGAAAAAAGGCCCCGACCGGAAATCCCCTCCACCGGTCGGGGCGTCAATTGGGCACGCCTGCAGATGGCGTGCTTCAAGAGGAGCGATAGGGGCGTCAGAAGCGGTGGCGGATGCCTGCCATCACCACGCTCGGGTCGTCACCGGCCGCAGGTGTGAGATTCCAGCCGTAGTTGGCGTTGCCCTTGTTGCTGATGTGCGAGTAGGCGGTGTACAGCGTGGTGCGCTTGGAGAGCCCGTGCGTGTAATAGAGCGACCAGCCGCGTGCATCCTCGGTGTTGGCCTCGTTGCTCTCGTCGCGCGAGCCGTAGCTCACCGCCACGGTGCCGGCCTTGGTGACCGGAACCTCGGCGCCGACCGAGTAGCTGCGCGCCTTGCCGGTGCCTTGGCTGCCGCTCTCGCGATCCTGGGTGTACAAGGCGTAGAGCTTGGCCGGGCCGAAGTCGTATGAGCCGGCGATGCCGTTGGTGGTGGCCTTGCCGCCGGTGGCGTTGGTGTAATAGCTCTGGGTGGTTGCCGCGAGACCGATCGGGCCGTTGTTGTACATGCCGGTCAGACCGTAGCCGCGGCCTTCCTTGTGAGCATCGCCCGAGCCGCCGTTTTCGGCGCCGGCCCAGTAGCCTGCCTCGGCCGAGAAGCCGCTGAAGCTCGGCGAACGGTACTTGATCATGTTGTCGAAACGGGTCTCGTAGCCGCGCTTGACCGAGCCGCTCTTGCGATACAGCAGGCCGGCAGTACGGTCGGCGCTGCCGGTGGCTTCGTAGGGATCGAGCGCGTAGAAGGCCGGCGAGTACTGGCGACCGAGCGTCAGCTTGCCCCAGCCGCCTTCGATGCCCACGTAGGCGCTGCGGCCGAACAGGCGTCCGCCCTGCTCGGAGAAGCCGGTCGACGGATCGAACCCGCTCTCGAGCACGAACAGCGCCTTCTGGCCGTTGCCGAGGTCCTCGCTGCCCTTGAAGCCGATGCGGCTGCCGTTGAGCTCGCTGTGGTCGATGCCGAGGCGGTTGAGATCGCCCGCTTTCTCGTAGCCCACGTTGACGTCGATGAGGCCGTAGATGGTGACGTTGCCTTCGGCGCTGGCGAGCGTCGGCAGGCCCAGAGCCGCGGCAAGCGCGAGCGCGGCGAACTTGGTGTTGTGCATTGTTTCCTCCTTGTGTGAATGCCTTGTCGTCCGCGGGGCTGGTTGCCGTGCGGTGGGCGCATTTGAGGGGAAACTGCTTTCAGTCGGCTTTCAGGTAGGGGAAAGGGTGCGCAGGTGCGACCGTGTCGCGGATGCGGGTCGGTGGTAGGCCGGTCGGCTCAGTGGCGTGAAGGTGGCGGGTGTGCGGGGGGATGCGCACGTCGCGCGCGGCGCTCAGGCCGGGGGCTGTGGCGTGCTCGCCTGGTCGGCGAACTTCCAGCGGTTGCGCCCTTCGCGCTTGGCCGTGTAGAGCGCCTTGTCGGCAGATTCGAGGAGGACGTCGAGCGCCGTGGCGTGGTCGGGAAAGATGCCGATGCCGATGCTTGTGCCGATCGACGCCTCGCCGTGTTCGCCAAGATCGAAGGCGGGGCGCAACTCGTCGATGAGGGCCTCGGCGATCCGGGCGGCTTCGAGCGGATTCTGGAGTCCTTCGAGGACGATCACGAACTCGTCGCCGCCGAGTCGCGCAAGGGTGTCGACCTCGCGCAGCCGTCGCCGCAGCCGCTCGGCGACCTGCCGGAGCAGGGCGTCGCCGGCTGCGTGGCCAAGCGTGTCATTGACCTGCTTGAAGCGGTCGAGGTCGAGAAACAGCACTGCGGAGAGCAGACGGTCGCGTCGCGCACGTTCGATGGAGTGTTCCAGCCGGGACATCAGCAGCAGGCGGTTCGGCAGGCCTGTCAGGGTGTCGTGGTGGGCGAGCCGCTCGAGTTCGGTCTCGACGCGGTTCATGCGGCCGACATCGGTGGTGATGCCGATGTAGTGGGTGGCCACCCCGGTATCATCGGTCAGCCGGCTGATGCCGAGCCATGCCTGGAAGACTTCTCCACCCTTTCTGAGGTTCGGGATCGCGCCATGCCACGAACCCGCGCGGGACAGGCTGTCCCAGATCTGTTGGTAGAGGTGCCCGTCGTGCAGGGCGGACTGCATCATATTGATGTGACGCCCGACGAGTTCGGTCTCTGCGTATTCGGAGATCTTGCTGAAGGCCGGGTTGACGGTGAGGATCCAGCCGTCGGCATCGGTGATCACGATGCCGTCCTGGGTGCCGTGAAAAGCCGCGTCGGTGAGCTGGAGACGCTGCAATGCTGCGGTGAGCTCGGCGGTCCGCTCGGTCACGCGGGCGTCGAGCTGGCGGTTGGCCTCGTTGAGCTCGTCATGCGCGCGCCGGCTGCCCGCGTAGTCGTTCTTTACCAGCGTGCGGGCGGCGAACGCGGTGAGCAGGGCGAAGACGAGCCCGAGACCGACGATGAGCTTGGTGATCAGGGTGGTTCGGCCCGTCTGCGCGGCGCGGTGCTGATAGAGGCCCCGCGCCGTGGCGCGCATTTCGGAGACGGTCTCGCGGATGGCATCCTGGAGGCGCCTGCCGCTGCCCGATTCGACGATGGCCCGAGCCGCCTCGAAGCCTTCGGAGGTCCGGGTGTCGACCAGCAATTTCGCCACCTCGAGCCGCTGGCCGATCAGTGTCGTGAGCTTTTGTCCGTGTTCGGCCTGGCGCGCGTCGGTGGATGTGAGCCCCCGCAGGCTCTCGAGTTGCCCGGTTATGAGCGAGGTTGCGCGTACATAGGACACAAGGAAGATCTGGTCGCCGGTGATGGCGTAGCCGCGGCTGGCCGCTTCCGCGTCCGAAGCCAGCGACTGCACCGTCTGTAGCGTGACGATGAGTTCGTTCGTTTCGACAACCCGGCCAAGGTCACCCTCGAGCCGTACGAGGCTGTAGAGCGCGGCGAGGGCAATCAGCAGTGACAGCAGCGCGGCAATCGCGAAACCGGTGAGAATCGGTTTTTCGGCACGGTGTGGCTGGTTCGGGTCTGATGCTCGATCAAGCATGGCCGGACGTCTATCTGTTCGTCTTTTTCGTGGAAGTGTGCCTTGTCTCGCACATGACGGAAAAGAAGCTGAGGCATGAAAGTATCATCGTTTGTATCGGACGGTGGCGCCGAATCGGAGCGGTGCGGGCCTCGACAAGAGATTCGGTGTCTCCTGCCGTCCTTTCGGCTGAGTGCAGAAAAGGTGGCGGAGGGTCCAATGGAAATGAGCCTTGAGTTTACTAAACGATCGGTCTAATATCCGGCCATGCCTGATCCGACTCCCATCCGCCGTGGCCCCGGCCGGCCGCCCAAGCGCATCGATGATCGTCTTGAAACGCGCGAGGCCTTGATCCGCTGCGGCATCGAGGTGCTCACCGAAAAGGGTTTCACCGCGACGGGAATCGATGCGGTACTCAAGCGCATCGGCGTACCCAAGGGTTCTTTCTATCATTACTTCGAGAGCAAGGAAGCGTTTGGCCTCGAAGTGGTCGACAGCTACGCGGCCTACTTCGCCCGCAAGCTCGATCGCTGGTTCCTCGACGATTCGCGGCAGCCGCTGGCCCGCCTCGCCGCTTTTGTCGATGATGCCAAGGCTGGCATGGCGCGCCACGGGTTCAGGCGGGGGTGTCTGATCGGCAATCTGGGGCAGGAGATGAGTGCGCTGCCCGAAACCTATCGCGATCGACTCGAGGCGGTGTTCCTCGATTGGCAGGCGCGGTTGGCGAAGTGCCTGGTTCTGGCGCGCACGCGAGGCGATATCGCGGCCGAAGCCGACTGCGAACGGCTGGCCGCGTATTTCTGGATCGGCTGGGAAGGGGCGGTCCTGCGCGCCCGCCTCATGCGCAGCGAGACGGCACTCGACATCTTTGCGCAGGGTTTCATCGGCGGTCTGCCGCGATGATTTTTTCGTTTAATTAGAGACAATCGGTCCAAAAAGGAGGCAGCAAATGTTCAAGGGCATTCTGATCGAGAAGGACGACGCGGGTTACCGGGCAAACCTGGCTGAAATAGATGAAGCACAGCTGCCCGACGGCGATGTGACCGTGGCGGTGCAGTACAGCACGCTCAACTACAAGGATGGCCTGGCGATCACCGGCAAGGGACCGGTGGTGCGCAAGTTCCCGATGGTGCCGGGTATCGATCTGGTGGGTACGGTTGAGGCCAGCAGCAATCCGGATTACCGCGTGGGTGATGCGGTGGTGCTGAACGGCTGGGGCGTGGGTGAGGGGCACTGGGGGGGGCTGGCGCAGAAGGCGCGCCTCAAGGGCGACTGGTTGGTGCCGCTGCCCACCGGGTTCACGCCGAAGCAGGCGATGTCGATCGGCACGGCCGGCTACACCGCGATGCTGTGCGTGATGGCGCTCGAACGCCATGGCGTCACGCCCGACAAGGGCGAGGTGCTGGTGACCGGAGCCAACGGTGGCGTCGGCAGCGTGGCCGTGGCGGTGCTCGCGCGGCTCGGTTACACCGTGGTGGCTTCGACCGGTCGGCCTGCGGAGGCGGAGTATCTCAAGAAGCTCGGCGCCGCGGAGATCATCGACCGCGCGCAGTTTTCCGAACCGGGCCGCCCGCTCGGCAAGGAGCGCTGGGCCGGGGCGGTCGATTCGGTCGGCAGCCATACGCTGGCCAACGTCTGCGCGACGACCCGTTATCGTGGCACGGTTGCGGCATGCGGCCTGGCTCAGGGCATGGACCTGCCCGCCACGGTGGCGCCTTTCATCCTGCGTGGCGTGACGCTGGCCGGTGTCGACAGCGTGATGTGCCCCCGGCCCGATCGTCTCGAGGCGTGGGCGCGCCTGGCGCGTGACCTCGACCCCGCGCTGCTCGAGTTGATCACCCACGAAATCGGTCTTGCGGCAGCGATCCCCACCGCGGCGGAACTGCTGGCAGGCAAGGTGCGTGGGCGCATCGTGGTGGATGTGAATCGCTGAATATTCTCCGAGGCTTCGGCAAGTCCGGCAGCGTGCCGCACTTGCCCGGCATCGCATACAACGGAAACAACAACGGAAACAGGATCTGCAAATGACACAGGCAAAAATCAGTCGCTTCCCGGTCGCGGAGCTCGCCGAGCTACCCGAAGACGTCCGCGCCCGCATCCTCGGTGTGCAGGAAAAGGCCGGCTTCGTACCAAACGTCTTTCTCATGCTGGCCCACCGCCCGGCGGAATTCCGTGCCTTCTTCGACTATCACGATGCGCTCATGGAAAAGGATGTCGGTCTGACCAAGGCCGAGCGGGAGATGATCGTGGTGGCCACCTCGGGTGCCAACAACTGCCTCTACTGCGTGGTGGCCCATGGTGCGGTGCTGCGGATTCGCGCGAAGAACCCGTACGTGGCCGACCAGCTTGCCACCAACTACCGCAAGGCCGACATTACGGCGCGCCAGCGCGCGATGCTCGACTTCGCGATGAAGCTGTCTCTGTCCGGCGGTGCGGTGGAGGATGCCGACATGGCGGTGCTGCGCGAGCATGGTTTCGATGACGAGGCGATCTGGGACATCGGTGCCATCACGGCGTTCTTCTCCATGAGCAACCGCCTTGTTCATCTGACCGGGACGCCGCCGAACGAGCAGTTCTTCCTGATGGGACGGGTGCCGAAAGGCTGACAGGCAAAAATGCGGGGTGCGCTGCGGTCGGGGCCGGGTTATGCTCGGCCCACCGGCCTCGCTGCAGGCCTGTTTCGACGGAGATACCAGGCATGTCCGCTCCCCGCATTCTCGTTTTCGCCGGCAGCGCCCGCCGCGAGGCGCTTTCCAAACGTCTGCTGTCCGCGTGCATACGACCGCTAGAAGCGGCCGGCGCGCAGCTAAACGTGGTCGACCTGGCCGATTACCCGGCACCGCTCTACAACGGCGATCTCGAGGCAGAGTCCGGCATTCCGCCGAGCATGATCAGCCTGCAGCAGCACCTCGCGGCAAGTGATGGCCTGCTGGTGGTCTCGCCGGAGTACAACGGCTCGATTCCGCCTCTTCTCAAGAACACCCTCGATTGGTGCTCGCGCCCGAACCCCGCCGATCCCGAACGTTCGGGCGGCGGTATTTTCGCCGGCCGTCCTGCCGCGGTGCTGGCGAGCTCGCCGGGGCCGATGGGTGGCGTAAGGGTGTTGTTCCATCTGCGCGACATACTCGGATACCTTGGCATGTACGTGATTCCGCAGCAACTCGGCGTCGGGCAGGCCGGCGCCGCAATCGGCGACGACCTGCGTCTCCTCGATCCGCGCCAGCAGGCCATGCTCGAGGGGATTGCAAGCGCGCTGACCACGGCGGCGTGCAAGCTGCGTGCCTGAGGAGGTGGCGCGTTGAGTATCGAACAGACGCTGCATCCCCGCGAGAAGGATCTGGGGGGCGGCTTCAGGGTCCGGCGGGTGCTGCCCAGTTCGGCGCGACGTTCGATCGGACCGTTCCTCTTTCTTGACCATTTCGGCCCGGTCATGGTGCGCCCGGGCGACCGGCGCGATGTTCGCCCGCATCCGCACATCGGTCTGGCGACGGTGACCTACCTGTTCGAGGGGGCGATCATGCATCGCGACAGTCTCGGCAGCGTGCAACGCATCGAGCCCGGCGCGATCAACTGGATGACCGCCGGACGCGGCATCGTGCATTCGGAGCGTGTCCCGGCCGATCTGCGCGAGCGCAGCTACACCAGTCACGGCCTGCAGTTATGGGTGGCGCTGCCGCAGGCATTCGAAGAATGCGCTCCGCGCTTCGAGCATACCGAGGCGGACGCGCTTCCGTCGATCACGATCGACAGTGTGGCGGTGCGGGTGCTGCTCGGCCAGGCATTTGGCGCGGTTTCTCCGGTCGAAACCCTGGGCGAGACGCTCTATCTCGATATTCGCATGCCTGCGGGCGGCAGCATCGCGCTGCCGGGCTGCTATCCGGAGCGCGCCATCTATGGTGTCGACCACCCGTTCGTGGTCGACGGTGAAGCGCTTCCCGCGCATACCCTCGGTGTGCTCCGCAGTGGCGAGGAGGTGAGGGTCAGTGCTGACGAGGCGGCGCGATTCGTGGTGATCGGTGGCGCCCCCCTGGATGGACCCCGCTACATGTGGTGGAACTTCGTTTCGTCGCGCAAGGAGCGTATCCGGGAGGCCGCGGATGCGTGGGCGAACGGGCACATGGGCGGGGTGCCGGGCGATGACGAGCGGATCCCGCTGCCAGACTCGCGCTTCGCCTGAGGGGCCGTGGTGAGTGCCATCCGCCGTATTCCTCCGATGCATGCGCTTTCAGCCTTTGAGTCGGCTGCCCGGCTGGGCGGTTTCGGCCAGGCCGCGAACGAGCTCTGCATCACGCCCAGCGCGGTCAGCCATCGCATCCGCCAGCTCGAGGCCCTTCTGGAAATCCAGCTCTTCGAGCGGACCCCCACCGGGACACGTCTTACCGGCGAGGGGCGGCGCTACCTCGAGAGCGTACGTGAGGCGTTTGACAAGCTCGCCAGCGCGGGGGGGCGGGTGGCCGCCGAAAAGGAACGTTTGCGGGTACTGCTGCCACCGACATTCGCGCGGCAGATGCTGATGCCGCGATTGCCGGAATTCCTGCGTCTTCATCCGGAGATCGAACTCGCGGTGAACATGGCCGTGCCGCTCGCCAATGTCTCGGCCGAATCCGCGGACGTCGAGGTGAGGTGGGGGGATGGCGACTATCCGGAATGGAAGGTCTGCAAGCTGTTCGATGACACCGTCACGCCGCTTGCCGCGCCGGCGTTCGGCGCCATGCACGGCCTGCTCGAGCCTGCCGACCTCGCCCGGACGGAACTGCTGCGCGCGGAACTGCTGCCCTGGAAAGGTTGGTTCGAGGCGGCGGGACTGGACTGGCAGGAGCCACAGCGCGGCACCGTGTTGAATGATCTGGGCATGTTGCTGGAGGTGGCCGCCCAGGGGCTCGGGGTCGCGCTGTGCACCCGCCGGATTGCCGCGGGCTGGGTGGAAGCCGGCCGCTTGGCGCCGTTGTTCGAAGTGCGGGCGCCGGCCCCTTTCACCTATTACGCCGTGGCCTCGCCACTGTCGGCCAAGCGTGCCGCCGTGGCTGATTTCATCGACTGGCTGCAGCAAAGCGTGGCTTGAGCCGCGCCCCGCAAGCGAGGCGCGGTGTGCCGTGCCTCAGCGCAGCGGGATCACCAGCGGCGGGATGTTGAAGCCGATCACTACCGAGGGATTGCGGTCGTAATAGGCAGCCGGCGGATTGGTGTAGTAGTAGTTCGATTCGCGCACGACGGTGCGGCGTTCGTAACGGGGCTCATGGCGGTAATGATGGCGATGGCGATCATGCCCATAGGCCATCGGCGCCCAGCGGCGCTCCACCACGCGTTCGCGTACCACTTCGCGGCCGCGCGGCGCTTGCCAGTGCCGGTCGGAGCGGTTGTCCCGCCATTCGCGTTGTGAGCCGTGGCGATCGTCTCCACGCCGTCCGTCGGCGCTCGCCGGAAGGGCGCTTCCCAGCGCAACCAGGGCAACCACCGCCCCCAGCAGTTTTCGGCCAGTATGTTTCATCTGGAATCTCCTTGTTGTCGATTGCTGCCGGACGTCTGCCGAGAAGCAGTGCAGGGCCGGTGCAATTGCACGATAAGGGCCGATCGCGATGTGGTGTTGCGCGATTTGTAAGCGAATCCTCTGCCGAGTGCCGCAAGATCGCGGGCAAATTCGCGCCGGCTGGGGGGCTGCGGCGTGCAAACGGAGGTTTCGACGGGGCCGCGGTGCGACATTTGCGCGATTTCCGATACGTTCTCTTTACACGCCTTTGCAGAAATACACCGTATCAGACACGACCGGCGCCCCCGCCGCGCCGCTCAGGGCTCGACTATCAGGACATGGACCTGCCGCGGGCCGTGAGCACCCAGCTGGATGGTTTGCTCGACGTCGCCGGTGCGCGACGGGCCGGCGATCAGGTTCAGCGCCCTCGGCATCTTTCCGGTGGCGCGAACCATCTCCCAGACACCTTCCTGGTTGTCGCGCAGATCGGCCGCGTCGAGCACGATGAGGTGGAACTCCGGCGCGTAGTTGTGGGTGATCGGCGAATCCGGTCCCGAATACATTGCGAGGCTGCCGGACTCGGCGATGGCGCCAAAGGCCTTGGATACCGCGCAGACCTCGTCGATGCCGGCCTTGTCGCTGTGGCGGGCGAGATCTTCGGGCCAGGGGAGCCCGGCCAGCGGCGCGGCAACCGCGATGCGCGCCGGCAGCTGCCGCTCGGCCAGCCAGTTCATGACCCGTACGGGTACCTCTTCGATCGCTGCGAGCCGTTCCCAGCTGCAGGCGTGGGCCTCGAGCCGCTCTACGAACTGCGCCATGCTGCGTTCGCCGTAGCTTGGCCCAGGCGGGCGGGACCCCGGCAGGGGCGTGCGGCCGCCCCGCCCGCTTTTCCCTGCGAGCGCCGAGCGGATGCTTGAAAGGACTTGTTCGCGGCTCATTTCTCACCCCGCATTGCCTGGAATTTTTCGAGAAAGGTCGGGCCGTCGGGTGCGGGGATGTCCCTCACCGAGGTCCAAGCCCCGGCGCCGGGCAGGCTGGCGATGCGGCCGGATTTGCCGGCGCGGGCGCGCAGCAGCCGGCTGCCGAAGCGCTCCAGCGCGTGGTAGAGCCCCGGATTGCGGGCGACCCAGCCCCACACACCCATCATGCGGCGCTGGCTGGCGGGCATCAGGCCGGCCTTCACCTGTTCACTGCGCAGTGTGCGGATCAGCTCGGTGAGCGGAATCTTCACCGGGCAGACGCTCTGGCAGCGGCCGTTGAGGGTGCAGGCGTTGGGCAGGTCGTAGTGTTCGGCGAGGCCGTTGAACAGCGGCGTGAGGATCGAGCCCATCGGGCCGGGATAGACCCAGCCATAGGCGTGACCGCCGACTGCGCCATACACCGGGCAGTGGTTCATGCACGCGCCACAGCGGATGCAGCGCAGCATCTCGCGGAACTTGCCGCCGAGCATCTTCGAGCGACCGTTGTCCACCAGCACCACGTGGTATTCCTCTGGGCCATCGGGGTCGCCGGGGCGGCGCGGGCCGGTCGACAACGTGGTGTAGCACTCGGTGTCCTGGCCGGTGGCGCTGCGCGCCAGCAGGCGCAGGAAGACCGACAGATCGTCGAGCGTTGGCAGCACGCGTTCGATGCCCGAGGTGACGATATGCACTCGCGAGAGCGTCTGGGTGAGGTCGCCATTACCTTCATTTGTGACGATCACGCTGGTACCGGTCTCTGCGATCAGGAAGTTGCCGCCGGTGATGCCCACGTCGGACTGGAAAAACTTCTCGCGCAGCACGGTGCGAGCTTCGCCGACCAGACCGGCCACCGTGTCTTCGCGCGGACGGCCGGGGTGGTTGGCCTCGAAGAGGTCTGCCACCTGCTCGCGGGTCTTGTGAATGGCCGGGGCGATGATGTGCGACGGCGGCTCGTGGGCGAGCTGGATGATGTACTCGCCCAGGTCGGTCTCGACGACCTTGTAGCCGGCCTCCTCGAGCACCTCGTTGAGGCCGATCTCTTCCGAGACCATCGACTTGCCCTTGCAGATCGTCTTTGCCTCTGCCTTGCGGCAGATGTCGAGGATGATGTTGCGCGCTTCCTCAGCATCGCTGGCGAAATGCACATGGCCGCCGGCCGCCTCGACGGCTGAGGCGTAGCGTTCCAGCCACTCGTCGAGATTGTCGAGCACCGCGTCCTTGATCGCCGCCGCGGTCTCCCGCAGCTGCTCGAAACCCTCGAGCGCCGCGACCGCATCGGCGCGCTTGGCGACGAACAGCGGCTTGAAGTTCTTGAGTGCCTTTTGCAGCGAGGGGTTGTGCAGCGCCTCGTCCGCGCGACTCTTGAAGGTGCCCTGATACACGCCACTCATCGTGCTTCCTCCTCGCCGATCGCCGCGCCGTCGGTGGCGCCGGCCAGCACCTCAGCAGCGTGCCACACCCTGACCTTCGAGCCCTTGCGGCGCAGCCGGCCGGCCATGTTCATGAGACAGCCCAGATCGCCACCCAGCAGGGTGTCCGCGCCGGACGCTTCGATCGAGCGGATCTTGTCGTCGACCATCTTCTCCGAGATGGCCGGGTACTTGACGCAGAAGCTGCCGCCGAAGCCGCAGCACACCTCGGCATCGTCCATCTCCGATACGGAGAGTCCGGTCACACTCGACAGCAGTTCGCGCGGCTGTTGCTTGACACCGAGCTGGCGCAGGCCGCTGCAGGAGTCGTGGTAAGTGAATGTGCCTTCGTAGCGGGCATCTATGTTCACCTTGCGTACCTGGGTGAGAAAGGTGAACAGCTCGAAGGCCTTTGCCGCCAGCGCCTTGGCGCGTGGTCCCCATTCGGGGTCGTCCCTGAGCATTTCCGGATACTTGTGCACCGTGCCCATGCACGAGCCTGATGGCGCAACGATATAGTCGTAGGGTTCGAACTGGGCGATCAACTGGCGGGCGAGCGCGCGGGCCGCGTCGTCATCGCCGGCCGAATAGGCGGGCTGGCCACAACAGGTCTGCTGTTGCGGCGCCGAAACACGACAGCCGGCCCGTTCCAGCAACTGTACCGTGGCGAAGCCGATGTTCGGTCTGAAGACGTTCATCAGGCAGGTTGCAAAAAGCCCGACATGGGGCTGTGTCGCTTGGGTCTCTGGCATCGATCTCCTCCGGCTTGGGGGCGTGGTGTCGCCTCGTTGTGTGCGGCCATCCTATGGCGGCGGCCGGCTGCGCTCAAGCGAATGGTCTTCAGCAGGGTGATGAAACGGATTTGCGAGCCTCGCCTGACCTCGCAACCGGGACTTGCCCGCGGCGCTTTTTTTGGTATCATCGCGCCTCTTGTCGCTCTGGTGGTGAAATTGGTAGACACGCTGTCTTGAGGGGGCAGTGGCGAAAGCCGTGCGAGTTCGAGTCTCGCCCAGAGCACCAGATCCTTTCCGGCATCCTTGCGGACCTCTTCTCCGCCCCTCCCGCGATGCCCGGTTCCTCAGCCGATGGCTACAACTGCTTGCATTGTGAGCCTTGTCCGGACCCTTGCCGGCTGATAGGGTCTGCCGTATCGAGTGCGTCCGCAGCGACCTCCTGAAGCGGTGCGTCGGGCGAGCGCAGCACTCTTGCCGACAGATCATGAAACCCATTCTCCGCGCGGCCGTCGTCATTGGCGGATTGCTCGTGCTGCTGGCCCTGGGCGTTGCCGCCTACCTGCGCTTCGCCTTCGATCCCAACGATTACCGCGATACGCTTGCCCGGCTGGTGCAGGAGCGTACCGGCCGCCAACTCGTCATAGATGGCCAGATCGAACTGTCGGTTTTTCCGTCGCTCGCGATCGAGCTGGGGGAGACCCGGCTGGGCAATGCCGCGGGGTTTTCGGAGCGGCCCTTTGCGAGCGTCAAGGCGGTCCAGGCGGGTGTGAAGCTGCTGCCGCTGCTGGGCCGCAAGATCGAGCTTGATCGGGTGGTGCTGGATGGCTTGACGCTGAGCCTCGAGAAGCGGGCGGACGGCACGACCAACTGGGCCGATCTGGGTGGCGCCGAAAAGGCTCCCGGATCGGCTGCCGAGGCGCATGGCGGTGGGACTGCCGTCGCCGGGTTCGAGCTCGGCGGGCTGGAGGTGCGTGATGGCGCGCTGATGTGGGATGACCGTCAGGGAGGTAAGCAGCACAGCATCGACGGACTGAGCCTCGAGGTCGGTGCGATCCGTCCCGGCAAGCCGTTCGACCTCAAGGTGGGGCTGGGTTTCAAGTCCGCGCAGCCCGCGGTCGACGGCACGCTGCAGCTCGCAGGCCGGGCGAGTGTCGATACCGCTGCCGGACAGTACGCGCTCGATGACATGCGACTTGTCGTGAATGCCGCCGGGCAGGATGTGCCGGGTGGCAAGACCGAACTCACGCTTATCGGTCGGCTCGCCGCCGACCTCGGCAGCGGCACTGCCAGTGCCACGGGTCTGCAGCTTGCCGCCTATGGCCTGTCCTTGCAGGCCGATCTTGCCATTACCGGGCTTGGCGACACGCTGCATGTCAGTGGCCCGTTGAAGCTCGCGCAGTTCGATCCGGCCGCGCTTATGAAGGCGCTCGGTGCGGACAAGCCAGCCGATGCCGGGGTACTGAAGCGGGCCAGCCTGTCGGCAAGGATCGAGGGCGGCAGCAAGGGCGTGGCCCTGCGCGATCTGGCGCTGAGTCTGGATGACAGCACCCTGAGCGGGCGTTTCGCGGTCGAGGACTTCGATCGTATGGCCTTGCGCTTCGAGCTGTCGCTGGACCGGATCGACCTCGACCGTTATCTGTCTGGTGGCGCAGGAAAGCATGGGGGCACTTCGGTCGGTGGCGACAGGAAGTCCGGGCAGGCTCTGCCGGCGCTCGATGTCGACGGGCGCCTCGCGGTGGGGGCGCTCAAGTATTCAGGCTTGTCGCTCAGCGATCTCCGACTGGCCTTGAACGGACAGGGTGGGCGCTACCGGCTCAGGCCCGAGGCTGCCCTTTACGGCGGCCGCTATCGCGGGAACATTGCCCTGGATGGCCACGGCAAGGTGCTTTCGGTCAGCACCGACGATCGACTCGAGGGGGTGGCGATCGGTCCGCTGTTGCGCGCGCTGAGCGGACGGGAGGAGAAGCTCACCGGCCGGGCCGACGTGACCTTGAAGCTCAGGACCGCGGGTCCGGATGCGGTGGCCTACAAGCGCAATCTCGATGGCGTCGTGGCTCTGCGGGTGAGTGACGGTGCAGTCAAGGGTGTCAACATCGCAGCCTATCTGCGCCAGGCCCAGGCGCGCCTGAGCGGCAAGCCGGTTGCCGCGGTGGCCGATACCCGGCAGACCGATTTTTCCGATCTTTCGGCCACCCTCTCGATTGCCGGCGGCGTGGCCCACAACAAGGATCTCAGCCTGCGCTCGCCACTGTTGCGGGTGGGCGGAGAGGGCAGCGCCAATCTCAACACCGAAACGATCGATTACCTCGTCAGGGCCTCGGTGGTGGGGACACTGACCGGCCAGGACGGCAAGTCGCTGGACCGTCTGCGCGGGGTGACGGTACCGATCCGGGTCACGGGCACGTTTGCCGAGCCGAAGTTTGCGCTCGATGTGAACAGCCTCGTGTCCGGCACGGTAAAGGAAAAGATCGAGGAAAAGAAAACCGAGATCAGGCAGAAGGCGGGCGAGGCGCTCAAGAAGGAACTGGAGAAGGGCCTGGGCGGCCTGTTCCGCTGACAGGCGGTCGCCGACGGTTGTCCCGCGCTCGGCGCCGCTGGTCGGTGTCGATCGAAGGCGGTGGGCGCCTGTCCTCGGAGAGCGCTTTGTCCGATCGATAAATGCGCAGTCTGGTTGTCTTCGCCTGCAACGGTTGTTCGGGTGTCGAGTTACGTGGTTGGCGGCAGGTAGGCGTCGCCGCAGCCCCGAAGCCTCAGGACTTGCCAGGATCGGGGGCGACTGGCGGTTGTTCGGTGCCCACTCCTGGGGTGCGGACGGGCCTGGTCAGCGGGCCGAGGCTGTGTAAATAGCCGTCGATGGCGTTGTTCCGCTGGTAGACCGGGAATTCGACCGGTCGATCGCGGAAGCTCTTCAGCGTCTGGCCGAGGCCGCGGACGCCGACTTCGCGCTCGCGTCTTACCCGCGACAGGTCGATTTCGACCGGGATCGTCTCCTCGCCACTGCCCGCCTCGTGGATGACGTAGCCGGAGGGGTCGATGACGATCGAGCGGCCGGTGCCACAGTCTCCCAAGCCATTGATGTCGAAGAAGTAGCACTGATTGGTGGCGGCGCTGGCGCGGGCGATCGACAGTTCGACGTCACGATCGATGGTGTCGGTCATGGTTGGATGCAGAATGCATTCGGCGCCCATCGACACCAGCGTGCGGGTGGTCTCTGGGAACCACATGTCGTAGCAGATCGAAACCCCGAAGCGCCCGGCTTCCGGTACGTCGAACACGCAGAAGCCGGTGCCGGGCCTGATGCCCGTCTCGTACGGCTGGAACGGGAACATCTTGCGGTAGCGCTGGACCACCTCGCCGCTGGGGTTGATTACCGGGGTGGTGTTGTAGATGTCGTCACCGACGCGCTCGAAGAGCGAGCCGGGCAACAGCCACAGGCCGTGCCTGGCCGCCATCTGGCAGAAGATCTGCTCGGCCGGGCCGCCGGTCGGCTGGGCGTGGCGAGGTGAGGGCCCGTAGGGGGCGAGCTCGCTGAACATCACCATCCTGACCCAGGGAAAGCGTGCCATGAGGATATCCAGCTTGCGCCCCATGGCCGCGATGTTCTCCTCTCGGGCGGAAAGCTGCATCTGGATGCCGGCGATCGCGAAGGGGGTCATGCGTACTCTCCTGGTGTCTGTGCTGGTGCCGTGCGCAGGGGGGGCCGACGAAAGGGCTGTTCCGAAAGATGTTCTCGAGTGGGAACCCTGAAAATATTGAACGGCCGCTGGCGTCGTAAAGCAAGCGCGGATCGATCGCGGTGTTCGTAGCCGTGCCTCGACACTCGCCGGGAAGGGGCTCAGGCGCGCGGCGATCGGGGGGCCGGCCGATCGTCGCGCAGACGTCGTTCGGCCAGTGCGCAGAGTCGCGAGGCGGCGGCGTCGATATCCTCGGGCGAGACCGCCGCGAAGCCGAGCACCATGCCGCTGAGCGTGCGCGCACGGTCGCCGTAGTACATCGAGAGCGGGCGGAAAACGATGCCGTCGGCGAGGGCTTCCTGCGCCAGGGCAAGATCGTCGATCGGTCGGTCGAAGACATAGGTCATGTGAAGCCCCGCCAGGCCGCCGGTGCTGCGCACATGCTCACCGAGGCGCGACTCGATCGCCACGCGCAGTTGCCCGCGGCGCTCCTGGTAGATTCCGCGCACCCGTTTGAGATGGCTGCCGAGGTGCCCGGCGTCGATGAATTCGGCCAGCGCCGCCTGTTCGATGAGGCGGCCTTCGCGGTAGAGTTCGGCATTGCCCGTGGAGAAGGCGTCCACCAGGTCTTCGGGCACCACCAGGTAAGCGAGGCGCAGCCCCGGAAACATGACCTTGCTGAAGGTTCCCAGGTAGAGCACCCGCTGATCGCGCGATTGTCCGAACAGGGCGCCGATGCTGTGAGGGTGGTAACGGATTTCGTTGTCGTAATCGTCCTCGATGACCCATGCGTCCTGCGTCTCGGCAAACTCGAGCAGCTGGAGGCGGCGACGCAGAGACATCAGCGCGCCGGTCGGATACTGGCTGGAAGGCGAAACGAAGATCAGTCTCGGGGCCGCGGCTCTGCCGCGCGAGGGCACGATACCCTCGTGATCGACCGGCACCGGAACCAGTTCGAGCCCGTTCGCGCGCAGCACGTTGCGGGCGCCCCAGTAACCGGGATCCTCCATCCACACCCGGTCGCCCGCGTCGCACAGCATTCGCGCGCACAGATCGATGGCTTGATGCGAGCCGTTGAGAATGAGGATCTGCTGCGGCGAGCAACTCATCATGCGCGAGGCCTTGAGATGTTCCGACAGCGCGACCTTGAGCGGGCCGTAGCCCCCATGGCTGTAGCGTGCGAGGTGACGTTGCTCGAAGCGGATATTCTTCGACAGGAGGCGACGCCAGATCTCGAAGGGGAACAGGCCGACGTCCGGTACTCCGGGGACGAAGGCGCCGCCCTGGATGCGGCTGCTCGTTGCGTTCCCGGCGATCTCCCGGCCACGCGCCGAAAGTACCAGGTTGCTGCCGGGCCGGCGGGCTGCACCCGGCCCGTCCGCTGCGGATTCGGGCAATGCATCCGAGACACGGGTGCCGGAACCGCACACGGTCTGCAGGTAGCCGCCCTCCCGCAATTGTTCATAGACGCGTACCAGCGTGCTGCGGCTGCAGCCGATCTGGTCGGCCAGCTGGCGGCTGGGGGGTAACAGGCTGCCGGGCCGTAGTTCGCCCTCAAGAATGAGTCGACGAATCGCCAGATAGAGGTTGGCACGCAGTTTCCGGCTCGGAGACTCCCTCATGATCTGGCGCAGGATCAGGTCTGTCTGATGGAGCGGATTCATCGGGTGTGCATGAATTGGTATCAGAACATTCGCGGGAACTGGACCAATGGTGCGCCGATTTCGTGTCTAGAATCAATTAGCACGTGGCCGGAAACACCGTGGCCCGCCCTGTGCTGCCTCTCGAAAGCACGAACTGGCGTGCGTTCGATCGATCGACGTGTCGTCCAGGAGACCGGTATGAGTGACAGCTCTGGTACCAGAACGAACGCAGGTTTGATGGCCCGGCGTGCGGCGGCGCTGCCGCGCGGGGTCGGGCAGGCCCATCCCTTGTTCGCCGCGCGGGCCGAGAATGCGGAAATCTGGGACGTCGAGGGCAAACGCTGGATCGATTTCTGTTCGGGGATCGCGGTGGTCAATACGGGCCACCGCCACCCGCGCGTGATGGCGGCCGCACGTGCCCAACTCGAGAATTTCACGCATACCTGTTTCCAGGTGATGGCTTACGAGTCCTACGTCGAGCTGTGCGAGCGGCTCAACGCCGCGGCGCCGGGGTCGAGCGCCAAGAAATCCTTCCTCATGAACAGCGGGGCCGAGGCGGTCGAGAATGCGATCAAGATCGCCCGTGCGGCAACCGGACGCAGCGGTGTCATCGCCTTTGGTGGCGGCTTTCACGGGCGCACCATGTTCGGTATGGCACTGACCGGGAAGGTCGCGCCCTACAAGGTGAAATTCGGTCCGTTTCCGGCCGAGATCTTCCATGTGCCGTTTCCGCACCTGCTGCACGGTATTACCGAAGACGATT
The DNA here is from genome assembly GCF_009800965.1 of Cognatazoarcus halotolerans. Taxonomy (GTDB): domain Bacteria; phylum Pseudomonadota; class Gammaproteobacteria; order Burkholderiales; family Rhodocyclaceae; genus Cognatazoarcus; species Cognatazoarcus halotolerans. The sequence goes on from NZ_WUAF01000008.1 coordinate 125,098, forward strand.
CTGTGGGTGCAATCGAACGTCTGTTTAAGTGCAGTATCGAGGCGACTCGGGTGGCGGCGATACTCGTCGAGCCGGTGCAGGGCGAAGGCGGGTACATACCGGCACCGCCGACGTTTCTGCACCGTCTGCGCGAACTCTGCGACAGGCACGGCATCCTGCTGGTGGTCGATGAGGTGCAGACGGGCATTGCCCGGTGTGGGAAGCTCTTCGCGAGCGAGCATTACGGTGTCGAGCCGGACATCGTGACGCTGGCCAAGGGTCTGGGGGGCGGATTGACCATCTCTGCGGTGGTCGGCAAACAGGCCCTGATGGACGCCGCCGAGCCGGGCGGGCTGGGTTCCACCTACGCCGGCAATGCGGTGGCGGTGGCCGGGGCGCTGGCCGTGCTCGACGTGGTGGCGGAAGAGGGACTGTGCGATCGGGCCATGCGGCTGGGCGAAGTGATGAAGGTGCGATTCGCGGCGATGAAGACGCGGTTTGCAAGCATTGCCGAGGTCCGCGGGCTCGGTGCGATGGTTGCGGTCGAGTTCTGCCGCGATGGCGATGCGCAACAGCCGGCCGGCGAGATCGCCGCTGCATTGAAGGATGAGGCCGCACGGCGGGGGCTGTTGTTGCTGACCTGCGGGGTGTACGGGAATGTGCTTCGGATGATGGTCCCGCTGACCGTACCGGAAGCATTGCTCGAGGAGGGGTTGGACATCATCGAGGCATCACTCGAGGCTATCGGCGCCTGATGATCGGTGTCACCGACGGCTGGCTCACGACCGGCATGGGTTGTGCCGGCATCAACTGGTTAACTCAAGGAGCAAATACATGAAGAAACTGACCGCAATCGCAGCAGCACTGAGTCTTGGCGCTTCGTTGCTGAGTGTCCCGGCGCAGGCCGAGACCAAGTTCGTGACGATCGGCACCGGCGGTGTCACCGGCGTCTACTACGCGGCCGGCGGCGCGATCTGCCGCCTCATGAACAAGGACCGCGCCAAGCACGGTATCCGCTGCTCGGTCGAATCGACCGGAGGCTCGGTCTACAACATCAACACCATCAAGGCCGGAGAGCTCGACTTCGGCGTGGCCCAGTCCGACGCCCAGTTCAACGCGGTCAAGGGTGTCGGCCAGTTCAAGGACGCCGGTCCGATGAGTGAGCTGCGTGCGGTCTTCTCGATCCACCCCGAGCCGCTCATGGTGCTGGCCCGCAAGGAAGCCGGTGTCACCAAGATCGAAGACTTCAAGGGCAAGCGCTTCAACGTCGGCAACCCCGGCTCGGGTACCCGCGCCACCATGGACGGGCTGATGGCGGCACTGGGCATGAAGATGTCCGACTTCTCGCTGGCCTCCGAGCTCAAGGCCGACGAGCACGGCGCGGCGCTGTGCGACAACAAGATCGACGGCTTCGCCTACGTGGTCGGCAACCCCTCGGCCAACATCCAGGATCCGACCACTACCTGCGGCGCCAAGCTGGTGAACGTGACCGGTCCGGCGGTCGACAAGCTGGTCAAGGAGTATCCGTACTACGCGGTGGCCACCGTGCCCGGCGGTACCTACGCCAACAACCCGGATCCGATCAAGACCTATGGCGTGGTGGCCAGCTTCGTGACCTCCAGCAAGGTCTCCAACGATGTGGTCTATACCCTCGTCAAGGCGGTCTTCGACAACTTCGACGACTTCAAGAAGCTGCACCCGGCCTTCGCCAACCTCGAGCCCAAGGACATGATCAAGAACGGTCTGTCCGCCCCGCTGCATGACGGCGCGGTCAAGTACTACAAGGAAAAGGGCTGGATGTAAGCCCGGTCTCGGGCTGAAATGCCGGAAGGCTGTCGGGCGGCAGTCTTCCGGGGCCGGCCACCAGCCGGCTGAAGCGAATACCGTCGGCGATGCCCGCACATGGCAACGCATGCGTCTGCCCGGTAACCGACCGCACAGGGAGAAAGTGACATGGCGGCAGAAAAGAAGAATCCGGCACATCACGAGCTGACCGATGACGATCTCAAGCAGATCGTCGCCGAGGCCGACACCGGAGGCCGCAAGCCTGCCGGGTTTGCCGCGATGGTGCTCATCATCGGGGCGCTGGCGTGGTCCCTGTTCCAGCTTTGGTATGCCTCTCCACTTCCGTTCTCGCTCGGTTTCGGCGTCTTCAACGATACCGAGGCGCGCTCGATCCACCTTGCATTCGCGGTCTTTCTGGCGTTTCTGGCCTATCCCGCACTCAAGTCTTCGCCGCGCGACAGGATTCCGCTCCAGGATTGGGGACTGGCGCTCGTCGGCGCCTTCTGCATGGCCTACCTCTTCCTGTTCTACTCGGAACTCGCCAACCGGCCCGGTCAGCCGACCACACAGGATCTCGTCGTCGCGATCGTCGGCCTGATCCTGCTGCTGGAGGCTGCGCGGCGGGTTCTCGGCCTGCCGATGGTGATTCTCGCGATCGTCTTCATCGCCTACATCTTCGCCGGGCCCTACATGCCGGAGATGATCGCTCACAAGGGCGCTTCGCTCGCCAAGGGGATGAGCCACCTGTGGCTCACGACGGAAGGTGTGTTCGGTGTCGCCCTGGGGGTCTCGAACGGTTTCATCTTCCTGTTCGTGTTGTTCGGTGCGCTGCTCGAGACGGCGGGCGCGGGCAACTACTTCATCAAGAGTGCGATCTCCCTGCTCGGTCACATGCGTGGCGGCCCGGCCAAGGCCGCGGTGGTGGCTTCGGCGAGTACCGGCCTGATCTCGGGCTCGTCGATCGCCAACGTGGTCACCACCGGTACCTTCACCATCCCGCTCATGAAGCGGGTTGGATACCGGCCCGACAAGGCGGCAGCCGTCGAGGTGGCGGCCTCGGTCGATGGCCAGATCATGCCGCCGGTGATGGGGGCGGCAGCCTTCCTGATGGTGGAATACGTCGGCATCCCCTACACCCAGGTGCTCAAGCACGCGCTGCTGCCCGCGGTGATCTCCTACATCGCGCTGTTCTACATCGTGCACCTCGAGGCCATGAAGGCCGACATTCGCGGCCTGCCGCGCCGCAACCTGAGTCCGCTGGCCTCGCGGCTCGCTTCCTTCGGGATGACCGTGGCCGGCATCGTCATCCTCTCCGGCGTGGTGTATTACGGCCTGGGGTGGATCAAGGATCTGACCGGCGAAGCGTCCTACATCGTCATTTCGGTGCTGATGGGGCTGGCCTACGTCGGCCTGGTGCGTTACGCGGCCCGTTTCCCCGAGCTGCACATGGACGACCCCAACGAACCGATCACCGAGCTGCCCGACGCGGCACCCACGCTCAAGTCCGGCCTGCATTTCCTGCTGCCGGTGGCGGCGCTGATCTGGAACCTGATGGTCGAAGAGCTCTCGCCGGGGCTGTCGGCCTTCTGGGCGACCACCTTCATGATGTTCATTCTGGTCACCCAGCGGCCGCTGTTTGCGCTGTTCCGCGGCAGGGGCGATGTGAACACCGAGCTGCGTCAGGGCTTCGTCGACCTGTATGACGGCCTGGGCATCGGCGCGCGCAACATGATCGGCATCGGCATCGCCACGGCGGCGGCGGGCATCATCGTCGGCACCGTGACCCTGACCGGTATCGGCCTGGTCATGACCGAGTTCGTGGAAGTCATCTCCGGTGGCAACTTGATGGTGATGCTGTCGATGGTGGCGATCATCTGCCTGATTCTCGGCATGGGCCTGCCGACCACCGCGAACTACATCGTGGTGTCGACCCTGATGGCGCCGGTGGTGGTCGAGCTTGGTGCGCAGAGCGGCCTGCTGGTCCCGCTCATCGCGGTGCACCTGTTCGTGTTCTATTTCGGGTTGATGGCCGACGTCACGCCACCGGTCGGGCTCGCCTCCTACGCCGCCGCGGGTATCGCGCGGTGCGACCCGATCAAGGTCGGGGTCACCGCCTTCGGCTACTCGATCCGCACCGCGATCCTGCCCTTCATGTTCATCTTCAACACCCAGCTGCTGCTGATCGGCATCGATTCGCTGTGGCACCTGCTGCTGGTGGTGGCCAGTGCGGTGGCAGCCAACCTGCTTTTTGCCGCGGCGACCCAGGGCTGGTTCCTCGCACGCAACAAGATCTGGGAGTCGGCGGCGCTGTTGCTGGTGTGCTTCACCCTGTTCCGTCCCGGCTTCTGGATGGACATGGTGTATCCGCCCTTCAAGGACGTGCCGGGGACTCAGCTGCTCGAGGTGGTCGGGCAAGCACCCGCGGGCGAACGCCTGCGGATCTGGATCGAAGGCCTGAGCATCGAAGGCAAGGAAGTCAAGAAGGGCGTGCTGTTACCACTTGGCCCTGCCGAGACGGATGCGCGCAAGCGCCTCGATGCGATCGGCCTGAAGGTGATGCCGGCGCCCGGCAGCGAGAATCTCCAGGTCCTCGCCGTGGGTTTCGGCAGCCAGGCTGAAAAGCTCGGCATCGAGCAGGGTTTCGACATCACTGCCATCGAGCTACCCTCGGACCGGCCCGCCAAGGAGTGGATGTTCCTGCCCGCGCTGATCCTGCTCGGTGCGGTGGTGATGATCCAGCGTCGCCGCCAGGAGCCGGAGCACGGCCACGCAACGACCTGAGCCCGAGGGCCTGAATCGCACCCGTTGCCGAGGCGCAGGCCCCGGCAACGGGTGTTTTTTCGTGCCTCGACCGGACGGGAGGCCGGTCGGACATGCCGGCCGGCCTGTGCGTCGATCCGGCATGGATCAATCGAGTTGCTGCCGGCCCAGAAACTGCAGATAGGCGACCAGTTCCCAGATCTGCTCTTCCGACAGTGCATCGCCCCACGGGGGCATCACGTCTGCCCCAACGCGCCCCTTGGAGATCGTCGTGAACATCACTTCGGCGGTGAGATCGGTGCGCCCCTTGAAATCCGGCGCGCGGCCGCCGACACCTTCGTGGCCATGGCAGTAGCCCGCGCAGGTCTTGGCGAAGCGCTTGCGGCCGGCCTCGATCCGCGCCGGATCGTCGAGGTCGAAGGGTGTCAGGAGCGCGGCGGGCCGGCCGGCGTTCTCCTGCCTGAGCATGTTCACATAGGCGACCAGTTGTTCGATCTCGGCCTCCTTGAGCACGGTGCCCCAGGGGGGCATGGCGTGATCGCCATGCTTGCCGTGGATGATGCGATCGCGAATCCGCGCCTCGTCGAGTTCCGGCCGGTTCTTCAGGCGTGGCCCGTAGGTGTCCTTGCCGGCGCCTTCCGCGCCGTGGCAGCTCACGCACAGTTTGTCGAAACGGCTCTTGCCCGCGGCCATTCGTGCGCGTTCGGGGTCGGCCGGAGGGGCGACCGCAAGACACGCGGTGCTGCTCAAAAGGGTGATCGGCAGCAGGATGGCGGCGATGCGTCGGCGGATGGGCGCGGGTCGGGGGGAGAGTCCTTGATGGTTCATCTGCAACTCCATTGAGGGGAGGTGGCGGGCGACGGCATTCGTCGCCCGCCATGGCGGAGAAAGCGCGGGCTTTCAGGCGCTCGTCGCCTTATTCCAGCGTGAAGCCGATCAGTGCCGCGCCGCCCGGCAGATCCTTGATCTGCGGATAGGCGCCGGCCAGGAAGCCCGGTGCGTGCGAGCCGAGGCCGGTCGGAATGACGATGTACTGCTTGCCATTGACCGCATAGCTCACTGGACCGCCGCGCACACCGGAACCGGCATTGAACTGCCACAGCTGTTTGCCGTTGTCGGCGTCGTAGGCAAACAGGTGGCCTTCCATGTCACCGGTAAACACCAGCCCGCCGGCAGTGGTCAGCACGCTGCTCAACGGCGGCATGTCGTAGCGGATGCTCCACTTGAGCTTGCCGGTAAGCGGGTCGCGGGCGTCCAGCCGGCCGTAAGGCTTGGCGCTGTTTGGCGGCGGCACCAGCTTGATCTCGTCGATGCCGAGCGACAGCGCCGAGAGTGCCTTGAGGCTGGTCGGATCATCCGGGCCCGAAACCACCTCATTGCAGACCTCCATGGCATGGGAGTACCACAGGCCGGTGCCGGGGTTGTAGGCGCCGTGGTTCCAGCTGCGCGCGCCGAGAAGGTTGGGGCACAGCAGTTCACGCTTGCCCGGCTCCGGCCGGCGCGGCTCGATCAGAGCGCCGGTTTTCGGATCGATGCCCTTGGCCCAGTTCAGGTTCTCGGCGAACTGCCAGACGTTCTCGAGCTTGCCGTCGTCCTTGTCCATGACGAACACGAAGCCGCTCTTGTTGAGGTGGACGATCACGTCCTTGCCGTCCTTCTTGACCACAAGGGCCTCGTAGGCGGAGTCGAAATCCCAGACGTCGTGGGGGATTTCCTGCCGGTGCCACTTGAGCTTGCCGGTCTTCGGGTCGAGGGCGAGCAGGGTGGCGGTGTACTTGTTGTCGCCCTTGCGATCGGCGCCGTAGAAGTCCGGCGCCGCGTTCGAGGTGCCGATGAAGATGGTGTCGGATTTCTCGTCGTAGGTGCCCGGCATCCATGCCGAGCCGCCGCCCACCTTGCCGCTGTCAGCCGGCCAGCTGGCGGGGTCGTTCTTGATGATGTCGAAGGTCCACGCCGGCTTGCCGGTGTCGGCATTGACCGCGTAGATCTTGCCCGAGATCGGCTGGTCGCCGCCGGTGGTGCCGCCGAACAGCACATCGCCGGCGAGTTGCGGCGGTGCCGAGAAGAGGGCGCCGTACTGGGTCTTCTGATCGGTGAGTTGGGTCGACCAGATTTCCTTCCCGCTCTTCTGGTCGAGTGCGATGAAGCGCCCGTCCAGCGTGCCGACGAAGACCTTGCCGCGACCGACCGTCACGCCGCGGCTGGCGGCCGCGTAGAACACCTGCCTGGAAATCGGGGCGAGCTTGGGCTCGTAGTGCCAGAGGGTCTTGCCGGTGGCGGCATCCACCGCCCACACGTTATTGAAGGCGGAGATGTAGTAGAGCACCCCGTCGATGACGATCGGCGTGGCCTGCAGGCCGTGGGTGATGTTGCCCGGCTGGTGGATCCACGCCACCTTCAGGTTCCTGACGGTGTCCTTGTTGATCTCGGTCAGCGGGCTGAAGCGCCACGCGTTCGAACTGCGGTGATACTGCGGCCAGTTGTCGGGGTCGCCAAAGCCGGGTTTGGCCGCGTCGGCGGCGCTCGCGCCGGCGCATGTGAGGGCCAGCGCGAGCGGTGCCAGGTGGATGTATTTGCTGAGCTTCATGGTGTCTCCATTTTTTCTTGTGAGTGGGCCGGTCGCGGGTGCGAGGTCCGGCATGGCGTGCGTGCCCGATTACCAGGCGTAGGCGTACTTGAGGTTCAGGCTGTTGGTGGCGCTGCGGTTCTCGCCGCTGACACCGCCCGAGTAGCGCACCGTGATGGACTGGTTGCCGTAGTACTTGAACATCACTCCCAGACCGGCGGTGAGCTCGCGGTTGCGGGCGACGCGGGCGTTGCCGGTCTTGTTGGTCCAGGAGCCCTGCGTTTCGTAGTCGAGCGCGACGAAGGGCTCGATCGCGTCGTTGATCGCGTAGCCGACCCGGTGATTGGTGTGGAAGATGGTGGCGGGTGTGGCGTCGGCAGCGGTCGATTTGCCGAAGAACACGAAGCCCGCATCGGCGGTGTAGCTGAGCCTGCCCACCTGGGCATCCCAGAAGAAGCTCGAGTAGTTCTTCCAGACGTCTCCGCCGCCCACATCCGAGTCGCCCACCGGCACCTGCATGAAGGTCTGGAAACCCAGCGTCGTGTTCGGGCCGGGCTTGTACCAGATGGCGGGCCCGGTCAGCGGATCGCCAAACCCGCCGTTTGAGCTGTGGGTGGCGCTGCTGCGGATATTGACCTCGGGCACGATGATCTCGTAGGCGAGACCGATCTCCGGGTGCGACTCGGGAGACCAGAAGCGCACGTACTTGGAGAGGCCGACGATGACGTCGGTCCGCGGCGTGCTCTTGCGGTTGCCGCTCGCGTTCCACAGCTTGGAGCTGTCCTGGAAGGTGGCGTACTGCACGAAGACGTTGAAGGGTTTGAAGCCGACCGGCAGCTCGTACTCGTGTGGACCGATCACGTCGAAGGTGACCTGGGCGCTCGCGGACGCGGCGCTGCCAAGCGCAGCCACCGCGAGTGCGACGGGTGCCAGGCGGCGCAGGGCGGAGCGTGGAGGGGGATTTCGATACATGGATGGTGTCTCCTGATTTTGATTTGTTCTGCGCCGGGAGCGGAGTGCGCCGGCACGGGCGAGGTCACGGCGCGAGCTTCGATTCCGTCGGCCAAAAGTCGTATAGCAACCTCCTTGCCAACATAAAAAACAATTTAAAAACAGTTTGTTGCGTGTTTTTTGTCGCTTTTCGGGGGGCGACAGATGTCGCGTCGGCGCTGCGACGATGGCGACAGGTGTCGCAGCTGAGCGGCACTTGACGCCGCCTGCTGCGCGCGATGTGACGCCGGCTGTCTGTGACCCGGACCCGGCCGCAGCGGGCCGGAAAGTGTCGCGTGTCGCAGGGGATGCGACATCCGTCTGTCTCGCTGCGACAGATGTCGCATCCCCTGCGACACGCGACAAGGCGCTGCCCGATCCCCCCGGACACCCCGTCGTTTCAGAAAAAGTTATTTTAAATCAGGTTTTTGCCGTCGTTTTTTGAAGGCGCGCCGGCAGCTGGCACCAAGCTTGCAGAAGGCTCAGCGACCGGACCTCGACAGGCCGGCGGCGGGACGCAGCGTTCCGTCCGGGACAAACATCGAAAAAGGAGACCGCGCGCCATGGACCCCACATCCGAACAGTTGCTGTGGATGTACGAAAAGATGATCGAAATCCGTGAATACGAGGAGACCATGGCCAAGGTCTACCTCGAGGGCAAGCTGCCGCCCAAGATCCAGAAGGGACTGGCCTTCGATATCGGTGCGGGCCCGGTGCCGGGCGAGATGCACCTGGCGGCCGGCCAGGAGCCGGTGGCGGTGGGCGTGTGCGCCCACCTGCGCCGCGAGGACACCGTGGTCGGCGCGCACCGGCCGCACCACTTCGCGATTGCCAAGGATGTCGACCTGTTCGCCATGACCTCCGAGATGTTCGGCAAGGCCAACGGACTGGGCAAGGGTAAGGGCGGGCACATGCACCTGTTCGACCCGGCAGTGAAATTCTCGTGCAGCGGCATCGTCGGCGCCGGTGCGCCGCAGGCCTGCGGTGCCGCGCTGGCCGCCAAGAAGCTCGGCAAGGACTGGGTGGCGGTGTCCTTCTTCGGAGAGGGCGCGGCCAACCAGGGATCTTTCCACGAGGCACTCAACCTCGCCTCGCTGTGGAAGCTGCCGGCGATCTTCGTCTGTGAGGACAACAAGTACGGGATCTCGGTCGAGAAGTCGGCTTCCACGGCAATCGCCTCGAACGCCGATCGCGCGGCCGGTTACGGCATGCCCGGCGTGCTGGTGGACAGGAACGACGCGGTGGCGGTGTTCGAGGCCGCCGGCGAGGCGGTGGCACGGGCGCGGCGCGGCGAAGGCCCGACCCTGATCGAGGTCAAGACCGACCGCTACCTCGGCCACTTCCAGGGCGACCCGGAAACCTACCGTCCCAAGAACGAAGCCCAGCATCTGCGCGAGCACGACCCGATCGTGGTGCTCGGCGCACAGCTGCGCGCGCGCGGTGAGCTCGACGACGGCAGGGATGCGGCGCTGCGCGCCGCGATCAGCGAGCGCGTCCAGGCCGCCTACGAGCACGGCCGCAACAGCCCCTACCCGGCACCGGAAGACGCCTTGCTGCATGTGTTCGCAGCCTGAGCCCCCGACCCCAGACATTCAGGAGACACCCAAATGAGCACTGCAAGCAAAGTGCGCAAGCTGAGCATGGCCGAAGCCATCTCGGAAGGCATCGGCCAGGAGATGGCGCGCGACGAGCGCGTCTTCGTAATGGGCGAGGACATCGGCAAGTACGGCGGCATCTTCAGCGCCACCACCGGCCTGCTCGACAAGTTCGGTCCCGATCGCATCATGGATACGCCGATCTCCGAGACCGGCTTCATGGGCGCCGCGATCGGTGCCGCCGCCGAGGGCCTGCGGCCGATTTCCGAGCTGATGTTCGTCGACTTCTTCGGCGTGTGCTTCGACCAGATCTACAACCACCTGGCCAAGAACACCTACATGTCGGGCGGTGCCTGCAAGTTTCCGGTGGTCATCACCACCGGCATCGGCGGCGGCTACAACGATGCCGCCCAGCACTCGCAGTGCCTGTACGGACTGTTTGCCCACGTGCCGGGCCTCAAGGTGGTGGTGCCGTCCAACGCCTACGACGCCAAGGGCCTGATGATCCAGGCCATCCGCGACGACAACCCGGTGGTCTTCATGTACCACAAGGGCATCATGGGTCTGTCCTGGATGTCCTACTTCGAGGGCAGCACCAACGAAGTCCCCACCGAGTCCTACACCATTCCCTTCGGCCAGGCGAAGGTCGTCCGCGAGGGAAGCGACGTCACCATCGTGACCCTCTCGCAGATGGTGCAGAAGTCGCTGCTGGCGGCGGACAAGCTGGCCGCCGAAGGCATCGAGGCCGAGGTCGTCGATCTGCGCACCCTGGTGCCGCTCGACAAGGAAACGGTGCTGCGTTCGGTGGCCAAGACCGGCCGCCTGCTGGTCGCCGACGAGGATTACCTGTCCTTCGGTGTCTCCGGCGAAATCTCCGCAATCATCGCCGAGCAGCTCAACCACCTGAAGCTCAAGGCGCCGGTCCGCCGTCTGGCGGTGCCCGACGTGCCGATCCCCTTCAGCCGCCCGCTCGAGCAGTTCGCCATTCCACAGGTGGACGGGATTGCCGCTGCGGTGCGCGACCTCATGAAACTGACCATTGACTGAAAGAGAGAGAAAACCATGACCGATATCGTTCTGGATGACGCCGTTTGGGCGGATGTTGAGGAAGGCACCGAGGCCTTGCTGCAGGAGTGGCAGGTGGCTGCCGGCGACAGCGTGGAAGCCGGCCAGGTGCTGTGCGTGGCCGAGCTGGTGAAGACCACCCACGAAGTCACCGCGCCCACCGCGGGCAGGATCGTGAGCCTTGAAGTTGCCGCCGAAGACACTTTCGGCCGCGGCGCAGTGCTTGCGGTGCTCGAGGCCTGAGTCGTGAGCGCCCCGGCAATCACGACTCAGGGCGCCGCCCCGGATGCCGGGCGGCTGATCCCGCTCACCGGCATGCGTGGCGCCATCGCGCGCAACATGAGCCAGGGCTGGCAGATCCCGCGGGTCGCACATTCGGTTGAAGTGGATGTGAGCCGCTGTGAGGCGCTTCGCGCCTCGCTGGGCGGGGCTGGTCGCAAGCCCAGCCTGACGGTGCTGCTGCTCAGGGCGGTCGCGCTCACCCTGCGCGAGCATCCCGGCCTCAATGCACTGATGCGCGAGAAGGCGGTCGAGCTGATGCCCGAGGTAAACCTGGGCGTCGCGGTGAGTCTCGACGACGGGCTGATGGTGCCGGTGATCCGCAATGCCGACACCCTGCCGCTGGAGGCGTTGGGGGCCGAGCTGCGCCGCCTTGCCGAAGGTTCCCGCGCCGGCACGCTTAGTGCCGGCAATTACCAGCGCGGCACCTTCACGGTGAGCAACCTCGGCATGACCGCGATCGATCGCTTCTCGCCGATCATCAACCCGCCGCAGGTGGCGATCCTCGGGGTCACCCGGGTGATCGAGCGGCCAGTGGTGCGCGATGGGGCGATCGTCGCCGCGCCGATGATGGGCCTGCATCTGATCTTCGACCACCGCGCGGTCGACGGCTACCCAGCTGCCCTGTTCCTGGGCGAGCTCGCACGTCGCATCGAGACGGCGGATCTGTGATGACGAGCGCCGATCCCCAGCTCGCCGTGGCCGGTTGCGCCGATGAGCAGCGCTGGCACGAAGCGCTGCTCGAGGCGCCGGTGTGCGAACCGCAGTTGCGCTTGTGGACCTATCGCACACCCGGGGTGGTGTTCGGTTGCTCCCAGGCGGCGCTGCTGGCCGAGGCGCGCGGTCGCGGCGCCCGCACCGAGATGGTGTTGCGGCGCTCCGGCGGCGGCGCGGTCCTGACCGGGCCGTGGATGCTCAGTACCTCGATCCTGCTCCCGCCGGAGCACCGCCTGCTCGCCGGCGGCACGGTGTCCAGCTATCGCTGGCTGGGGGCACTGATCGCCGGACTGCTGCGCGACATGGGCGTGGCGGCCCATGCCTTGTCGCCCGACGACGTGCGTCGTAACCCGGGCAATCCGGCGCTCGGCTGGGCCTGCTTCGGCGGGCTCTCGCCCTGGGAGGTGGTGGCGGACGGGAGAAAGATCGTCGGTCTCGCCCAGCTGCGTCGTCGCACCGGTGTGTTGCTGACCTCGGGCACCTTGCTGGCGCGACCCGACTGGGCAGCCCTGTGCGCGGCGCTCGGGCGCCCGGCGGACGATGCCCGCGCACTGGCCGGGGTGACCACCTCGTGCGAAGAGCAGCTCGGCGCCGCGCCACTGGTCGAGAGCTTCGCTTCCGAACTGCACCAAATGCTCACCGACGTGCTCGGCGAGCTCCGCACACATCCCGTGGCTGCCTGAGCGCCACGGACCCTACAGCCGAGCATCAGTGGCAATACAACAAGGAGACATCATGAAAGACGATCAGCACGGATCCCTGGCGACAGCCGACATGCGGGTGCTGGAAAAGCGCATCACCGTCAGCCGCCGGGCCTTTCTCAAGGGTTCCGGCATGGCGGCTGGGGTCGGGGCATTGTCGGCGGGCAGCCTGATGCTGCCGGCGCGCGATGCACTGGCCGCCGAATTCACCACCCTTGGTGCAGCAACCGGCAAGACCCTGCTGGTGATGGCCCGCGACATCTTCCCGCACGACAAGATTTCCGATCGCTACTACATGCTGGCGATCGAGCCCTACGACGCCAAGGCGGCCAAGGATCCTGCCCTTGCCAAGCTCATCGGCGACGGTGTGGCGCAGCTCGATGCGCTGGCCAGGACCCGCTTCGGGAAGCCCTACGCCGAGGTCGACACGGAAGTCCAGCGGGTAAGCCTGCTCTACGAAATCGAGCACGGCGCCTTCTTCCAGAAGATCAAGGGCGACATGGTCACCGGCTTCTACAACAACAAGGCGGTGTGGCCCTTCTTTGGTGAAGAAGGCTCGTCCTGGGAAAAGGGCGGCTACATCAACCGCGGCTTCGACGACATCGACTGGCTGCCCAAGGCCTGACCCGGCCACCCCACAAGAGCGGATGGAGACAAGAATCATGAGCAAGACATTTTCCAAGGACGACAACAGCGTCGTCGTGATCGTCGGGTCGGGCGCCGGTGGTGGCACCCTCGCCGACGAGCTGACCCGCCAGGGTGTGGACGTGGTGATCCTGGAGGCCGGCAAGCACCATACCCAGGACGATTTCGAGAACGACGAGTGGGCGATGTTCGCCAAGATCTCGTGGCTCGACAAGCGCATCTCGGCTGGTGGCTGGCATCACACCGAAACCTATCCCAACCTGCCGGCGTGGATCGTCAAGGGCGTTGGTGGCTCCACCATGCACTGGTCCGGCCTGGCGCTGCGCTTCATGGAGCACGAATTCAAGACCCGCACCACCTACGGCGATGTGCCGGGTGCGAACGTGCTCGACTGGCCGATCAGCTACGAGGAGCTCGCCCCTTACTACGAGGTTGCCGAGCGCAAGATGGGCGTCGCCGGCACCAAGGCCAGCGGTCTTCCCCCGATGCCGCCCAACAACCACTACAAGGTGATCGAGGCCGGGGCGCGCAAGATCGGCTACAAGGAGATCGTGCGTCCGGTGGCCTCCAACACCCGGCCCAACGACGGTCGTCCGGCCTGCCAGCAGATCGGTTACTGCATGCAGGGCTGCAAGATCGGCGCCAAGTGGTCGACGCTCTACTCGGAGATTCCGCGGGCGATGAAGACCGGCCATGCGGAGCTGCGCCCGCAGAGCATGGTGCTGCGCATCGAGCACGACAGCAGCGGCAAGGCCACCGGTGTGCTGTATGCGGACAAGGACGGCAACCACCATCTGCAGAAGGCACGCGTGGTGTGCGTGGCCGGCAATTCGATCGAATCTCCGCGGCTGCTGCTCAACTCCGCGTCGAGCCAGTTCCCCAACGGTCTGGCGAACTCGTCGGGGCAGGTCGGTCGCAACTACATGAACCACACCACCGCGGCGGCGCTGACCATCAACCCCGGCCCAGTCTACATGTACCGCGGTTTCGACATCGCCGCGGTGGTCTCCGACGAGGTGGCCAACAACACCCGCCGGGGTTTCGTCGGCGGCTATCACCTCGAAGGCCTGGCCCTGCATCTACCCTTTACCGCGGCCTTCATGAAGCCCGGCGGCTGGGGTCGCGAGGTGAGTTCGGCGCTGGAAATGTATGACCACATGAGCTGCGTGTGGGTGTGTGGCGAGGATCTGGCGCAGGAGGAAAACAGCATCACCCTGCACCCGACCGAAAAGGACCAGCACGGTCTGCCGATCCCCATCGTTACCAAGACGGACCACACCAACGACGCCGCGATGCGTCGCCACGGCCTGGCGCAGTGGCGCAAGTTGTCCGAGGCCGTGGGGGCGACCAGGGTGATCGACATGCCGCCTTATCCGGCCAGCCACAACATGGGCACCAACCGCATGAGCGCCAAGGCGCGCGACGGCGTGGTGAACAAGTGGGGCCAGACGCATGACATCAAGAACCTGTTTGTCTCGGATGGCAGCCAGTTCACCTCGAGCGGGGCGGCGAACCCGACCCTCACCATCGTGGCGCTGGCAATCCGCCAGGCCGAATACATCGCCGGTGCGATGAAGCGCCGCGAACTCTGAGGCCCGCTGGCGGCCGGGCGGGCGTCCTGAGACGCAGCCCGGCCAATCGAACGTGCTCCTCCTCGCGCGTGGCTTTGGGGGCCCGCTTGCGGTGCCCCGCCCTTTTTGCGAGGCGAAGCCAGTTGCACACGAGGCGTTGTCCCGTGGAACTCACCAAAGGAAAACCAGCAATGAAACAGAAAACCCAATCCGGCCTGGCCCGCCTGCTCGGCGGCTGCGCTCTTGCGGCGGCAATGACCGCCTCCATTCCCGCTGCACAGGCGGCCGGCGTGCCCGGCATGCGCGGTGTCGAGCATTTCGGCTTCACCGTGCCCAACGCGCAACAGGCGGTGGATTTCTTCGTCGGGGTGATGGGCTGCAAGGCGTTCTTCACGATCGGCCCGTTCGGTCCCTTCAAGGACGACTGGATGAAGCAGAACCTCAACGTCAATCCACGCGCCGAGATTCCCGTCGCGCATCTGGTCCGCTGCAACAACGGGACCAACTTCGAGATCTTCGAGTACACGTCGCCAGATCAGCGCAAAGAGGAGCCGAAGAACAGCGATATCGGCGGACATCACATCGCCTTCTATGTCGACGACCTCAAGGTCGCCATGGCCGACATGCGCGCCAAGGGCGTCAAGTTCCTCGGTGAGCCGCACCTGTTCACCGATGGACCGCTCAAGGGCCTGACCTGGATCTACTTCATGGCGCCCTGGGGCATGCAACTGGAACTCGTCACCGCACCGAACGGGCGAGCCTACGAGCAGACCATGAGCGAGCGGCTGTGGGACCCGCGCAAGTAAGCGCCGGGCGCGGTGCGCGCCTTGCGCGCGCACTGGCGCTGGCGGCCGCACTGCTGTGTCTGAGCAGTGCGGCCTCGGCCCATTTCCAGGATTTCATGGCCCGTATCGTGCACGTGGTGCCGCGCGGCGATGCGCTGGAGGCCTACGTACAGATGCCGCTGGCGCTGGTTCTGCTGCCGCATGACTGGAAGGTGGGGGGCGGGCAGGTCGTGCCGCATTTCCTGCTCGGCGATGCCGACGGTCGTCTCGCGGTCGACGTGCCGGCGCTGCATCGCGACCAAGCCTTGCTCGCCGAGCGGCTGCGAACGGCCCTGCGGCTCGACGGGGGCTACGGCAGCCTCATCGGCGCTCGCATCGATACGCTGGCCGAGCGCGATCCATTCACCTACCTGCCAGCTGTGGAGCGCAGCGTCGGGCCGGGCCTGGTTCTCGGCGAGGCCACCCAGCTCGACCTCGCCGACGCCGTGGTGAGCATGCACCTGCGCTTCGCTCGACCTGGACCCGGGGCCGCGCTGGCGCTTTCAGGCGGCAGCGGGGAGTGGCCCGATCTGGCCGCCCGCGCCGTCAATATCGTGCGCCTGTACCGCGAGGATGGCAGTGTCGGCGCGCTGCAGAGCGTCGGCCCGCTCGATCTCGCACTCGACTCGCTGAGCACTGGGCCAGCCTTCGACGCCAGGGAGTCTCCGGCGGCGCCGGGCTTCGTCGGCTATATCGGGGCGGGCTTCAGCCATGTCCTCGCCGGGCTAGACCATGTGCTGTTCATCCTCATCCTGCTGGTCGGTGCTACCAGCCCTGCCCATTTCGCGCGTACTTCGCTGGCCTTCACGCTGGGCCACTCGATCACCCTGTGTGCCGGCGCGCTCGGGGGGCTCGGTGCGCTTGCGTGGTTCGCGCCGGCGGTCGAGGCGGCGATCGCGGCCTCGATCGTCTATGCAGGGGTGCGCGTCTTGACCGATCGCGAGCAGCCTTTGCTGGCTCCAGCGGTGTTCTGCGTCGGACTGGTGCACGGCTTCGGCTTTTCATTTGCGTTGGAGGGCGTGGTGCCGGCTCTGTCGCGCAGCTTCCTCGGTCTGGTCGTCGGCTTCAATCTCGGCATCGAAGCGGGGCAGCTCGCGCTTTGCCTGGCTGCCGCACCGCTGCTTTACCTGCTGCGCCGCTACTGGGTCAGCCATCGCTTCAGCTGCAGCCATGTGCTGGTGTTGCCCTGCGTTGCGACCGCCTCGTTCTGGTTGCTCGAGCGCGGCGCGGTTCTGTTCGAGGCCCTGCCGCCATGAGTGCCGCGACGCGTGGAGGCGGGCCAATCCTGTCGGGCACCATGTCTCATGGCCTGTCGGCAAGCCGGGGTACGGATCCGGTGCGGGTCGAGACCGGCCCCATCGGCCTGAACCTGCTTGGCGCCAGTCCGTTGATCGCACGGGGTCTGGCGCAGTGTCTGGCAGGCTGCGATCCGGCATTCGAGCTACGCGTCGTGGCAGCAGCAGGCGCGGGCCACAATTTTGCCGCACAGCAGGGCGGGCTTTGGGTGGTCGATGGTATCTCCCGGCCTGCAACGGCAGAGTCGCAGGTAGCCGCGCTGGTGACGGCGGACCCGCACGTGCTGGCGGTGGTGCTCGTGGGAGGCTATGGTGCGGGTGAGGCGACGCGCTTTCTGCGCGCCGGCGCGTGCGACTGCCTGCCGGTCGACTTGCCGCCCCGCCAGATGCGGGGACGGCTGGCGACCATCCGGGCGGGTGGCGTCGGGTATCCGGCCGAGACGGGCGGTGTGCGGCCGCAAGGTGTGGTCGGACGGCGGGAAAGCGAAGTGCTCGGTCTGCTGGTGAGCGGTGTGCGCAGCCACGAGATCGCGATCATGCTCGGCATGCGCGCGAGCACCGTGGCGAGCCACCTCCAGAACATACGGGCCAAGCTCGGGGCGCGTTCGACGGCGGAACTCGTCGCCATCGCGGCGCGGCTCGGGCTCGTTGTGTAAGCGATGGCGTCCGGCTTGCGCGTGACGAGCGGGTCCGGGTGGACGCAGCGCCATTGCGGCCATGGCAGCGAGAGGCGGATAGTGGTCTACTGATGAACTTAGCGGCGATCCCCGGACTGCCGCAGCGCGCATCCGAAGGGACGACGCGGCGATGGACATAAACGAAAGCACGGGCCGGCAGCGGACCCGTGCGCACCCTTGGCGCAGGCCGGCATCGTTGCCGGAACGCGGGAGGAGACAGAAAGATGCAAGTCGATCAAAAAGCGCACATCGAGCATGTGCTGTCGGTAACGAACGCGGCGCAGTTGCGTGACGACAGGATCCAGCGTTCATGGAAGCGCTGTATCGAAGACCATGACCTCGATCCGACGCGGCCGACGCCGGCGCACATCATCGAGGCTTCGCTGTTCCGCGAACATCGTGACCAGATCGAGGATTTCCTGCAGGTGGCGCGAACCGGCATGGAGCAGCTCTACAAGCGGGTCTGCGACCTTGGCTATGTGCTGTTGCTCACCGATGCACAAGGTGTGGCGGTGGATTTCATCGGTAACGACCGCTGGCAGGGCGAGCTGCGGCGATCCGGACTCTACCTCGGAGCCGACTGGAGCGAGGCGCGCGCCGGTACCTGCGCGGTGGGGACCTGCATTGCCGATCGTCTGCCGATCACCTGCCACCAGACCGATCACTTCGATGCGTCGCACATCGGGCTGACCTGCAACGGCGCGCCGCTGCTCGATCCGACCGGGGATTTCCTCGGTGTGCTGGACGTCTCCGCGCTGACTTCGCCGTCTCCGCGGGAAAGCCAGCACCTGGCGCTGCAACTGACCATGATGTACGCGAAGATGATCGAGGACGCGAACTTCATGCATTTCTTCCGCGAGGCGTCGGTGCTGCGGCTCGGGGCGGCCTGGCCGATGGTCGATCTGAGCGGCGAGCTGATGCTCGCATTCGATGCGGACGGGGTGGTGGTCGGTGCCAACAGCGGCGCACGGCGTACCTTGCAGGCCGTGGGCGAAGACGGCCTGGTATCGGAACTCGTGGGGGCGCCGCTTGGTGGCATCTTCCGTGAGAGCATGGCCGAAGTCTGGCGCATCGCGCGGGCGGGCCTGTGCAACGACCGCTCCGCGCTCACCACTCACCAGCACGGCGTCTTCTACGCGAGTGTGACGCCGCCCCGCGTGGTCGCGCGCAGCCGCCCGGCCGCGATGGATGATGGTGACGCGATGGTCAGTGCCCCTGCGCTCGATCGGCTGGCGGGTGACGATCCGCAGATGCAGCGCCTGATCCGGCAGGCCAAGCGCCTGGTAAACAAGTCGGTGGACATCCTGCTGCACGGCGAAACAGGAACCGGCAAGGAAGTCGTGGCCAAGGCGCTGCATGAATCCAGCGAGCGCCGCGACAAGGCCTTCGTGGCCATCAACTGCGCGGCGATTCCGGAGTCGCTGATCGAGAGCGAGCTGTTCGGTTACGCGGCGGGCGCGTTTACAGGTGGCCGCAGTAAGGGCATGAAGGGTCTGATCGCCCAGGCCGACGGCGGCACCCTGTTCCTCGACGAGATCGGCGACATGCCGCTGCATCTGCAGACACGGTTGCTGCGCGTGCTGGCCGAGAAGGAAGTGACGCCGCTGGGCAGCGACAAGGCGCAGGCGATTCGCCTGACCGTGGTGGCCGCCTCGCACCGCGACCTGCGCAAGCTGATCGCCGAGGGGCTGTTCCGGGAAGATCTCTACTATCGTCTGTGCGGGGCGATCCTCTATTTGCCGCCGCTGCGCCAGCGGCGCGACAAGGTTTACCTGATCGAGCGTCTGGCCGCGGAGGAGGCCGCGGAGATGGGCGGCAGTGTCGATATCGATCCGCAGGCGATGTCGGTGCTGTGCGCGCACCCGTGGCCGGGCAATGTTCGTCAGCTGCGCAACGTACTGCGCTTTTCGCTGGCGGTGAGCGACGCGGGGATCATCCGCATCGACGACTTGCCCGGTGAGCTGATGGAGCCGGCGGAGCTGGCGCAGGTGCCGGCGCAGGCCCGTCCCGCGCTGGCCGAGACGTCGAGCGAGGCGGACCGGCTGCGCTGGCGGGACCAGGAAGGGCTGTGGCTGGAAGAGAGCCTGAAGCGCCACAAATGGTGCGTCACGGCCGCTGCCGAAGAGCTGGGGCTGTGTCGTGCGACCATCTACCGGCGCATGAAGCGCTACGGCATCGTTCCGCCCAACCTGATGTGAGTGCGGTGCAGCAATCGGCTCCACACGGGCCGGGCCGGGGGCTAGAATCCTCATGTCGATCACCGGAGACGCATGATGGATCTCGAAAGCTATGTCCGCGTACTGCCCAAGGCCGAGCTGCATCTGCATATCGAGGGCACGCTTGAACCGGAGCTGATGTTCGAGTTGGCGCGCCGCAATGGCGTTGCGCTGCCCTGGAAGAGCGTCGAGGAGACGCGCGCGGCCTACGCCTTCGAAGACCTGCAGAGTTTTCTCGACCTGTATTACGCGGGGGCCGCCGCGCTGGTGTGCGAGGAGGACTTCTTCGACCTCGCGATGGCCTACTTCGAGCGTGCCGCAGCGGATGGCGTGGTGCATGCCGAGCTGTTTTTCGATCCGCAGACCCACACCGCACGAGGGGTCGCCTACGAGACGGTACTGAACGGGCTCGAGCGCGCCTGCGCAACGGCGCAGCGTCGATTCGACATCAGTTCGCGGCTGATCCTGTGTTTTTTGCGCCATCTCAGCGAGGAAGAGGGTTTCGCCACGCTAGCGCAGGCGCTGCCGCAGGTCGCGCGCATTCATGGCGTCGGGCTCGATTCGTCCGAGATGGGCCATCCGCCGTCGAAGTTCGCTCGGTTGTTTGCACGCTGTCGCGAACTGGGCCTCCATGTGGTCGCCCACGCAGGCGAGGAGGGGCCGCCCGAGTACATCATCGAGGCATTGGACCTGCTGCAGGTGGAGCGCATCGATCACGGGGTGCGAGCCTTCGAGAGCCCGGCGCTGATGGCGCGCCTCGCGGGTGAGCAGATGCCGCTCACCGTGTGTCCGCTCTCCAACGTGAAGCTGTGCGTGTTCCCGACCCTGGCCGATCACAACCTCAAGGCGATGCTGGACGCGGGCATCAAGGTCACGATCAACTCCGACGATCCGGCCTACTTTGGCGGCTATGTCGGCAAGAACTACGTCGATAGCGCTGCGGCGCTGGGCCTTGGCCGCGAGGAACTCAAACGCATCGCGCGCAACAGCCTCGAGGCCGCTTTCGTGAGTGACGCCGAACGGGCGCCGTGGCTGGCGCGGCTCGCCTCGATCGAAGCCTGAGGCTGTTCAGGCCGGGGCCTGCCCGCCGATCGACGAGAGGATCGCTTCGACCTCCTCGCGAGGCAGGTCGCGGACGATGAAGACCAACCGGCTGCGGCGGTCGTTGTAGGGCGCTTCGTCCGGCCACGCGGGCAGGCTGGCGCCCGGATATACCGAATGTTGCACGCATTGCAGGACCCGCGGCCGTGGATCACCGGCGACATTGAGCAGGCCCTTGATGCGCAGGATGCGCGCGCCATAGACCTGCAGCAACAGACCGAGCGCCTCGGAAAAATCGAACCACTGCAGCGGCGCGTCGAAGCGGAGCACGAAACTGTCGATGCCCGCGTCGTGGCGGCCGGCGTTGCTGCTCGAGACCGCGGGTGCGCCCGCCCTGCGCCAGGCGACCGGACGGATGCGCTGGCGTGCCGCGGCCTCGTCGCCGAGCCAGGCAGCGACGTCCGGTGTCTTGCCGGCCGGGTCGTAGAGCCCGCAGCCGAGGACGGCCTCGACCGGTGCCGCGCCGCCGGCGATCTCGATCTGGCGGGCGCCCGGGTTGAGCGCAGCGAGGCGCTCCGACAGGGCGGCACATTGCGCGGCATCGGCGAGATCGCATTTCGTGATCAGCAGGCGATCGGCCATCGCCACCTGGCGCACCGCCTCGCGGTGCTCGTCGAGCTGGGTCATCGCGTGGGTGGCGTCCACTGCGGTGATGACGCCGTCGCAGCGGTAGCGCGCCGAAATGAACGGATCGGACATCAGCGTGTGAATGACCGGCGCAGGATCGGCGAGGCCGGTCGTCTCGATCAGCACCCGCCGCAGTGGTCCGATCTCGCGGCGCAGTGCACGCATGAACAGATCCTTGAGCGCGCGGACCAGATCTCCCTGCACGCTGCAGCAGATGCAGCCGGAGTCGAGGACGACGAGGTTTTCGTCGATCTGCTCGACCAGATGGTGATCCACGCCGACCGCGCCGAGCTCGTTGATGAGCACCGCGCAGCCGGCCATGTCGGGCTGGCGCAGCAGGTGGTTGAGGATGGTGGTCTTGCCGGCACCGAGGAAACCGGTGAGCACCGTCACCGGCAGCCGGCGGTCATCATCCCCGGTAGGCCCGGTCATGGATTACTTCCAGCCACCACCCATCACCTTGTAGAGCGTCACCCGGTTGGCCGCTTCGGACAGTCGCACGCCGATCAGCTCCTGCTGCGCTGCGTAGAGCGAGCGCTGGGCATCGAGCAGTCCGAGATAGCTGTCGACGCCATTGCGGTAGCGCGCATCGGAGAGCCTGAATGCTTCCTCGCTGGCTGCCACGAGTTGCCTTTCCGCATCGAGTTGCTCGGCCAGCGTGGCGCGGTCGGCGAGTCCATCGGCGACCTCACGGAAGGCCGACTGGATGGCCTTCTCGTAGTTGGCGATATTTATGTCGCGCTGTATTTCGGCAACGTCGAGGCTGGCACGCAGGGCGCCGGCGTTGAAGATTGGCAGGCTCAATTGCGGCACGAAGCTCCAGGTGCCCGAGCCCGAGCCGAACAGGCCGTCGAGGGTCGAACTCGCGGTGCCGGCGCTGGCGGTGAGCGAGATACGCGGGAAGAATGCGGCGCGTGCCGCGCCGATGCTGGCATTGGCAGCACGCAGCTGGCGTTCGGCCTGGAGCACGTCGGGCCGGCGGGTGAGGACCGATGAGGGCACGCCGGCTTCGAGTTCGGGCAGCGCCGTGACCGCGTCGACGAGTCTGCCGGGCAGCAGGTCGGCCGGGACCGGCGTACCGACCAGCAGGGCAAGTGCATTCTCGTCGCGTGCGACCTGCGCGGTGTAGCGGGCCGCGTCGGCGCGGGCACGCTGCATGGTGGTTTCCGCCTGGCGCAGTTCGAGGGCCGAAGACGCGCCGGCTTCGAAGCTCTTGCGGGTGAGCGAGAGGGATTTCTGCTGCGTCTCGAAGGTGCTGCGGGCCAGTTCTCGCAACTCGCGATCCGCCGCCAGGGTCAGCCAAGCGTTGGCGACTTCCGCCACCAGGCTGACCTGCGCGCCGCGGCGCGCTTCCTCGGTGGCGAGGTAGGTCTCCAGCGCCTGCTCGCTCAGACTGCGGATGCGCCCGAAGAAGTCGAGTTCCCAGGCGGACAGGCCGATGGTCGCGCTGTACTGGCGGTTGATGGTCGGTTTGCCACTGCTGGTCAGATCGCCTGGCAGGCGCTGGGCGGTTTCGCCGATACCGGCATTGACTGCCGGAAAACTGTCCGCGCGCTGGATGCGGTACTGCGCGCGGGCCTGCTCGATGTTGAGCGCCGAGACGCGGAGGTCGCGGTTGTTGGCGAGCGAGAGCGCGATCAGTTCGCGTAGCCGCGGGTCGGCGAAGTAGTCGCGCCATCCGATGTCGGCCACCACCGCAGCGTCGCTGCTCGCAGCAGCGCCTGGCCAGCTGGCCGGAACCGGTGCGGCGGGGCGTTCATAGTCGGGCGTGAGCGTGGTGCAGGCGCCGGCCAGCAGTGCCGACATGATGATGCCTGTGGTACGTATCGGTGTCATTGCTTGGCCTCCAGCGTCGGCGCGGCCGATGCCTCCGGCTTGTCCTTGAAGATGCGTTTGATGACCACGTAGAACAGCGGTACGAAGAAGATGCCGAGCACCGTGGCGAAGATGGTGCCGCCGAGCACGCCGGTACCGATCGCGTTCTGGCTGCCCGCACCGGCGCCGGTGGCGAGTGCGAGCGGCAGCACCCCGAAGCCGAAGGCCAGCGAGGTCATGAGGATCGGACGCAGGCGCATGCGCACCGCTTCGAGTGTTGCCGCGACGAGTTCCTTGCCCTCGGCCATTTGCTCCTTGGCGAACTCCACGATCAGGATCGCGTTCTTCGACGACAGGCCGATGGTGGCGAGCAGACCTACCTGGAAGTAGATGTCGTTGGACAGCCCGCGGCCGGTGGCCGCAACGATCGCGCCGAGCACGCCGAGCGGTACCACCAGCATCACCGCGAAGGGTACCGACCAGCTCTCGTAGAGCGCCGCGAGACACAGGAAGACGACGAGAATCGACAGTGCGAACAGCGCCGGCGCCTGGGAGCCGCTCTTGCGCTCCTCGTAGGAAGTGCCCGACCAGTCATAACCGATCCCCGCCTGCAGCTTGGCCGCGATTTCCTCGACCGCCTTCATCGCCTCTCCGGACGAGAGGCCCGGTGCCGCCTGGCCGAGTACCTCCATGGACGGCTGGCCGTTGAAGCGCTCGAGACGCGGCGAGCCGTAGGTCCAGTGGGCGCTCGCGAAGGCCGAGAAGGGGACCATCTCGCCCTTGGCGTTGCGTACGTACCACTTGTCGAGATCCCCCGGTGTCATGCGCGCGTCGGCGGTGGCCTGGACGTAGACTTTCTTGATGCGGCCACGGTCGATGAAGTCGTTTACATAGGTGCCGCCCCAGGCGGTGGACAGCGTGTCGTTGATGTCGGCCACCGACACGCCCAGCGCGCCGGCCTTGGCGTGGTCGATGTCGAGCGCCAGTTCGGCCATGTCTTCCTGACCGTTGGGGCGCACGCCGACGAGGCGCTTGTCCTGTGCGGCCATGCCGAGGAACTGGTTGCGCGCCGCGAGCAGTGCGTCGTGACCGAGGCCCGAGCGATCCTGCAACTGCACGGTGAAACCGCCCGAAGTGCCGAGTTCGAGCACGGCGGGCGGCACGAAGGCGAACACCATCGCCTCGCGGATCTGCGAGAAGGCCGCCATGGCGCGACCGGCGACCGATTTCACGTCCATGCCCGGTTCGCGGCGTTCGTCCCACGGACGCAGGTTCACGAAGCCGATACCAGCGTTCTGGCCGTTGCCGCCGAAGGAGAAGCCGGCCACGGTAAAGATCGAGCGGGCCGTGTCCTTTTCATTCTCGAGGAAGTGCTTCTCGACTTTCTTGAGGACTTCGAGGGTCCGCTCCTGGGTGGCACCGGCAGGCAGCATGATCTGGTTGAACATCACGCCCTGGTCCTCTTCCGGGAGGAAGGATGTCGGCATGCGAACGAACAGGAAACCGAGGACGACCACGATCACCGCGTAGATCAGCATGAAGCGCAGGCTTCGCCCGAGGATCCCGCCGACCGCCGACTCGTAGCGCCGGGTCCCGCGCTCGAACTTCTGGTTGAACCAGTGGAAGAATCCGCCGAAAAGGCCGCCTTCGCCGTGTTCGTGGCCCTTCTCCACGGGTTTGAGCATGGTGGCGCACAACGCTGGGGTGAACACGATGGCGACCAGCACGGACAGTCCCATGGCGGCGACGATGGTGATCGAGAACTGACGATAGATCACGCCGGTAGAGCCGCCGAAGAAGGCCATCGGCACGAACACCGCCGACAGTACCAGGCCGATGCCGACGAGGGCCCCGGTGATCTGGCCCATCGAGCGCTTGGTGGCTTCCTTGGGTGGCAGGCCGTCTTCGGTCATGACGCGCTCGACGTTTTCGACCACCACGATGGCGTCATCGACCAGCAGACCGATGGCCAGCACCATGCCGAACATGGTCAGGGTGTTGATCGAGAAGCCGAAGGCGGCCATCACGCCGAAGGTGCCGAGCAGCACCACCGGCACGGCGATCGTGGGGATGAGCGTGGCGCGCAGGTTCTGCAGGAACAGGTACATCACCAGGAACACCAGGATCACCGCTTCGACCAGGGTCTTGACCACTTCCTGGATGGAGATCTTGACGAAAGGCGTGGTGTCGTAGGGCACCACGTACTTCACGCCGGCCGGGAAATAGCGCTCCATCTGGTCCAGTCGGGCGCGCACCGCGGTGGCTGTATCGAGGGCGTTGGCACCCGCGGCGAGGCGAATGCCGATACCGGCTGCGGGTTGCCCGTTGTAACGGGCAACGGTGCTGTAGCTTTCCGCACCGATCTCCACGCGCGCGACGTCGCGCAACCGAACTTCGCCGCCGTCCGTGGCGCTGCGTAGCAGGATGTTCTCGAACTGCTCGGGCGTCCGGAGACGGCTCTGGGCGGTGATCGATGCGCTGAAACCCTGGCCGGCCACGGCCGGCGTGCCGCCGAGCTGTCCAGCGGAGACCTGGGTGTTCTGCGCCTGGATGGCATTCTTTACGTCGCCCGGGGTGAGTCGGAAGTTGGTGAGCTTGGCCGGGTCCAGCCAGATGCGCATCGCGTACTGGGAGCCGAACACCGTGACCTCGCCCACGCCATCCACCCGCGAGAGCGAGTCCTGTATCGACGACACCAGGAAGTCGGAGAGATCGGTGCCACTCTGGGCGCCGTCTTCCGATACGAAGCCGATCACCATCAGGAAGTTGCGCGCGGACTTGGCAACCGTCACCCCCTGTTGCTGGACCGCCTGGGGAAGCAGCGGCAGTGCCGTCTGGACCTTGTTCTGCACCTGCACCTGGGCGATATCCGGGTTGACGCCGGCATCGAAGGTGAGCGTGACAGTGGCATTGCCGAAGGAGTCGCTGTTGGAGTTCATGTACAGCAGGCCGTCCAGACCGGTGAGCTTCTGCTCGATGATCTGGGTGACCGAGTCCTCCACGGCTTTCGCCGAGGCACCGGGGTAGCGGGCGTTGATGGCGATCGCGGGCGGGGCGATCGATGGATACTGGGATACCGGCAGCTCGATGATCGAGAGCGCACCGGCGAGCATGATGACGATCGCGATCACCCACGCGAAGATGGGGCGGTCGATGAAGAAGCGGGCCATGATTCAGCGCCTCACTGCTTCGCAGGGGCGGCGGCGGGGGCTGTCGCACCGGCGTTCGCTTCCTGGGGGGCGACCGTTGCGCCAGGCCTGATCTTCTGCAGGCCATCGACGATGACCTTGTCGCCGGCGGCGAGACCTGTGCTGATCAGCCATTTGTCGCCGATCGAACGGACTGCGGTGACCGGACGCGCTTCGACCTTGTTCTCGGCGCCGACCAGCATCACCACCGCATTTCCGCGTGGGTCGCGGCTGACCGCGGCATGGGGCAGGAGGATTGCTTGCTCGACTTCACCCTGGACGAGATGTGCTCGGACGTACATGCCGGGGAGCAGCTCACCCTTGGGGTTCGGGAACACTGCACGCAGCGTCACGCTGCCGGTGTTGCTGTCGACCGTGACCTCCGAAACCGCGAGACGTCCTTCGGGGGCGTAATCGCTGCCGTCTTCGAGCACCAGTCGCACAGGTACGGCCTGTCCCGGGACGCGCTGGAGTTTGCCGTCCGCAAGATCGCGCTTGAGGCGCAGGAGATCTGTGCTTGACTGGGTCAGATCGACATAGATCGGGTCGAGCTGCTGGACGGTTGCCAGCGCGTCGGCCTGATTGGCGGTCACCAGCGCGCCGGCGGTGACGCTCGATCGGCCGATGCGACCCGAAATGGGTGACTTGACCTCGGTGAAGGCCAGGTCGATGCGCGCCTTTTCCAGCGCAGCGCGTGCGGATGCGACGTCGGCTTCTGCCTGCTTCAGCGCAGCGGCAGCATCATCGTTGGCCTGCTTGCTCACCGCTTCGATCTTCACCAGATCGGCATATCGCTGCGCCTTCAGACGAGCGCTGTATACGTTGGCTTCGGCGCGAGCGACGCTGGCCTTGGCGCTTTCGTAGTTCGCGCGGTAGGTGGCCGGATCGATGCGGTACAGGGACTGTCCTTCCTTGACGCTGCCCCCTTCGGTAAATAGCCGTTTCTGGACGATACCGGTGACCTGCGGGCGCAGTTCGGCGACCATGTAGGCGGCGGTGCGTCCGGGAAGTTCGGTGGTGAGCTGGATCGGCTCGGTCTTCGCCGTCACGATGCCGACGGGGCTTGCCTGCGGCGCACCGCCGCCAGCAGGTGCCGCCTGCTTCGCTTCTCCACCGCACGCGGATACGATCAATGCGCATGCCAGTGTTGCTGCAAACGGTTTCAGAATGGGGTTGGACAGTGCCTGGTGCATGTAAGGCCTCGTGGGGGTCGGGTGCCGGAGATTCCCGGGTAGGAAATCTGCAGGGGGTGGTATAGAATGCACGTTCTAGTTTGAGCGCTCATTCTAAGTTAGGAATTGTGGCATTGCAAAAGAATCATGTCCTTTTTCAGGACCGGGGGTTGGCCGATGACCGATGAAGCCATTTCTTCGTCCGATTGCTCGCGGGCAGAGGCCCGCCGCAACCAGATTCTCGAGGCTGCCGAGGCGTGTTTCCGCGAATATGGTTTCCATGGCGCAAGCATTTCCAGGATCTCGAAGTCATGCGGTATGAGTGCCGGACATATTTACCATTACTTCGAGAACAAGGAAGCCATCATTGCGGCGATCGTCGCCAACGATCTTGACCGCCTGCTGGCGATGTCCGCTGAAATGCGCAATGCGGACAATGTGCTCGATGCGTTGATCGACCGGGTTGCCGAGGGCGTAGTCGAACAACTCGAGTCGCGCGGCGCCGGATTGAAACTCGAAATCGCGGCGGAAGCTGCGCGCAATCCCACGGTGGCCGAAATCGTGCGCGGTGCCGATCGTCGCTGCACAGCCAGCCTCGCGGAGACCTTCCGGCTGGCACGCCTGGCCGCCGGAAAGTCCGCCACACCCGAAGAAATCGCACGCATGGTCGAAGTCATCGCGGCGATGTTCGATGGGCTGCTGCTGCGCAGGGTGCGGCAGGCCGACATCGATACCCGGGAGCTGATCGTCGGTTTCCAGTCGGTGATTCGCTGCCTGATCACATCCTGAGGACGCGCTCAGGCAGCGATTCGCTACTTCTGGAGCATGCGCTGCACCGCCGCCAGATGTTCCGGCTCGTTGTGGCACATCCCCTGAAAGGTGGCGCACAGGTCGAGGAAGTCCTTCAGCTCCATCCGCTGCGCCATTTTCATGAGCCGCTTGGTGAGCCTCAGCGCCTTCGGCGGCTGGGCCGCATAGCGTTTGGCAATTTCGCCTGCCCGCGTCAGCAGTTGATTGTGGGGGACGACATCCAGTACCACGCCCAGTGACTTCGCTTCGTTGGCATCGATGATGCGCCCGCTCAGGGTGAGCTCGAAGGCTTGCTGGTAGCCGATCAGCCGCTGCATGAACCAGGCGCCGCCGTCCCCGGGGATGATGCCCAGATTCAGGAAGGTTTCGCCGAACTTGGCCTTTTCCGAAGCGATGCGGATGTCGGCCATGTTCGCCAGGTCGAAGCCTGCACCTATGGCCGGGCCGTTCACCGCGGCGATGATCGGTATCTCCACCTGCTGCAGGGCCAGCGGAATCCGCTGGATGCCGTGGCGATAGCGCTCGGCGCATTCGGCGACACCGCCCGCGAAATCGCCACCGCGTTCGGCCATGTCCTTGATGTTGCCGCCGGCTGAGAATGCCGAGCCTGCTCCGGTGATGATCAGCGCCGAGACGTCCTCGTGATGGTTTACCCAGTCGGCGACGGTCAGGATGTCATCGATCAGGGCCGTTCCGGTAAGGGCATTGCGTACGTCATGGCGATTCAAGGTGAGCGTGGCGACGCCGCCATCAAGTTCGAGCAAGGCGTCGGAAAGCCGCGGTAGTGTCATAAGAATGCTCCCTTGCGGTTCAAACTGCCCAATTGACGATCACGCGCGCGTCGACCACCGCGTAGCCATCGTCATAGGCGAGGATCGGGTTGAGGTCGAGTTCCGCCAGCGCCGGGTAGGCGGTGACCATGCTCGACACCTTGAGCAGCAGGTCGACCAGGGCCTCCTTGTCGACCGCCGGCTCGCCCCGTGCGCCTTCGAGGATCTTGCGTGCCTTGATCTGCTCGACCATCGACCGGGCATCGTGGCGTGACAGCGGAATCGCCCGGAAGGCCACATCCTCCAGTATCTCGACGAAGATCCCGCCGAGGCCGAACATCATCACCGGGCCGAAGATCGGATCGCGACTTACGCCGATGATCACCTCGGTGCCTTTTTTCGCCATCGGCGTTACCAATACACCGCGAATGTTTGCCGATGGCCGAAAGGCGCGACAGGACGTCATGATCTGGTCGTAGGCTTCGCGTAACGCGGCTTCGCCGCGCAGGTTGAGCTTGACGCCGCCCGCATCGGACTTGTGCAGGATGTCCTCTGACACCACTTTCATGACCAGTGCCTGATCTCCGAACCGGTGCGCTACCTCCCCGAGTTCTTCCGTGTCGTGGACAAGGACCTCGGGCGCCACGTTGACGCCGTGTGCGCGCAGCAGGGCCTTGGCTTCGAATTCAAGGAGGGCGCGCTCTTCGTTCTTGGCCGTGGCGAAGAGAGCCTCGGTTTCTGCAGTTGGTATTGCGGGTGGCAGGGGCTCGCCGCCCGTCGCGTCACGCAGATACATGCCACGCTCGCCGAGCGCTTTCAGGACGGTCACGGCGTGCTCGATCGAGGAGTACACCGGCAGTCCGGCTTCATGCAGGCGGCGCAGCGCGGGCGGCTTTATGGGGGCGTAGAGACTGTAGATGACGAGCGGCTTGCTCGAGCGGCGACCCAGTTCGATCATCGATTCGGCGCCGCGCATCTCGCCACCCAGCAGATCCTCAGCAAAGCGGATGCTGTAACCGCCGAACATCCCTACGAGGAACACGGCATCGACGTTTTCGTCCTCCGCGACGATTTCCATGCAGTTTGCTAGCAGGGCGGGATTGGCATCGGTACTGCCTGCAACGTCAACCGGATTGACCAGCGAGGCTTGTGGAAAGAGGATCTCGCCGAGGCGTCTGCGCGTCGTTTCGCTGAGTACCGCGAGTTCCAGTCCCGCTTCGGCCAGCCGGTCCGAGGCGATCGTCGCCTGCCCGCCACCGTCCGAAACGACGGCGACGCGTTTTCCCGGAGCCTTCTGCAGCAGCCCGAGTCCTTCGGCCACCGGCAGGACGTCGTCGGAATCGTGAACCACGCTCACGCCCACCTGGCGCAGCAGATCAACCGTCATCGCATAGCTGCCGGCCAGCGCGCCGGTGTGCGAGCTGGCCGCCTTCGCGCCCTGCTCGGTGGAGCCGGACTTGTACACCACCACCGGTTTAACCGCGGTGATCTCGCGTGCAGCCTGGAGGAAACGTTCGCCGTCGCGAAAGCCTTCCACGTAGAGCGTCGCGACCTTGGTGTGCGGGTCCTCGCCGAGATAACGCAGATAGTCGTTGAAGCCGATGTCGGTCTGGTTGCCGGGCCCGACATAGGTGCTGAAGCCGACGTGGCCGTTATGTTCGGCCTCGAGCACCAGTGAGAGGAGCATGTTGCCCGACTGCGAGATGAAGCCGATGTCGCCAGCCTTGACGTTGGCCAGCGCAAGCAGGTTCACCTTCTTGTGAAGGTTGAACATGCCCGAGGTGTTCGGCCCAATGATGCGCACGCCACCCGCACGGGCTGCGTCGAGCACCTGCTGCTCCAGCTTTGCGCCTTCGGGGCCGGTTTCGCGAAATCCGCTGGCAAGGATCACCGCCCCCTTGACGCCTTTCTTGCCGCATTCGACGAGCAGGCCCGGTACCGTTGCCGCGGGCGTGCAGATCAGGGCGAGATCGATCGCACCGGGTACGTCGGCGAGCGATGGGCAGGTCCGCACCCCGAGGATCATGTCGACCTTGGGATTGATCGGATAGATGGCGCCCTGGTAGCCGTCCTTGATCAGCCCGATCATGGCCTTGTAGCCGCGCTTTGTCGGATCCGCCGACGCACCGACGATGGCGATCGAGTCGGGTGCGAGAAAGTCGTGCAGAGGACTGCGCTTGGCAAGCTGAGGTTCGGGTGTATTCATGTCATTCTCCCTTGAAGACCGGAGCACGCTTTTCGGCAAAGGCGTCGATGCCCTCCTGCCAGTCCCGCGTGGTGCCGACGAACATCATGCCCTCGAGCTCCGCGGTGAGCGCCGCATCGAGGGTGCGTTCGGCCGCCATGTTGAGCTGCTCCTTGGCCAGTTGCATCGAGAAGGGCGCCTTGCCAGCGAGCTTGCGCGCGAATCCTCGGGCAGCGTCCAGGAAACCCTCATCGTCGAAAACGCGGTTGGCGAGACCGATTCGGACGGCTTCCTCGCCGTCGATGCGTTCTCCCAGAAATACCAGTTCGCGCGCCTTGGCGAGTCCTACGAGGCGCGGCAGCAGCAAGGTCACGCCACCACCCAGGAAATTGCCGATGCTGATTTCGGGCAGCCCGATCTGAGCGCTACGCGCCATCAGAACGAAATCCGAGGCCAGTGCCACCTCGGCACCGGCTCCCAACGCGAAGCCATTGACCGCAGCGACGACCGGCTTCTTGAGGAGCATCAGCCGTTTGCAGACGATCTGCTCGCCCTGCAGGTACTGGCGTCGATCGAAAGCGGTGCGTCCAGCCTTGTGCTCCTTGAGGTCGGCGCCGACACAGAAGGCGCGGCCTTCGCCGCTGAGAAGTACGACACGCGCATCCTTGTCCGCTTCGGCGCGACTCAGTGCGTCGTTGAGCTCGCCATAGAGAGTCTGGGTGACTGCGTTGAGACGGTGTGGGCGATTCAGGCGGATTTCCGCAATGCCGTCCGTCATGCCATAGATGATTGTCTCGTAACTCATCGCCGCTCCTTTGGTGGTTGAGGAAGCGCGGATGTGGGTACTGATCGGGCTGACCCCGGGCGCCGTGATGTGGCCGGTTCAAGGTCGAATGCGGAGCAAGGCAGAAAAAATGCGGCCCTTGCTGGCGCAAAGATCGCTCGTCGTTTTCGTGCCGGCCAGCCGACAGTCTAGCGGATCGATCTAAGTCTGGTATCACGAGCGCGGAAAAGAGCAGGATTTGCCGGGCGTTGACAAAATGACGAAGCAAAGGCTCCGTTGAATACGCCAGGAGGCACGAGCTCTTTGTCTTGCAAGAGCGACATACCCACAGCAAGTGCAGAAACTGCCAAGCCTGAAATGAGTGCGACGGCTACCGATAGCTGAGAAATCGCAAGCCCCTGTCATCCGTTGTAGGGATCATCGGCCATTTGTTTTTCACGCTCGCAGACAGTGCCCACACGGAAAGCAGGGTACGTACAGCAATTGACATTTTGGGCGGCGTGAGCACAGAAAAGCCGTGCCGTCATCCTTGGTACGCGGATAGCGCTGTAGGCCGACGGTCACCCCTTCCTCCCGCGCAGCCACTCCACCGCCTTGGCGGACTACGCTGGGCTGCCATATGCCGCAGTCAGGAGCGTCTGTGCTGGTTGTGGGATGTCCCCCCGCTCTCGTATCGACTTCCGCCGGATTGCGTAATGCCCAGGCGCGACCAGAGTTCGGTCTGGCTCAGGCCGTGCTTGTCACGCGGCCATCAATGCTGCCTTGGTCACGACGGGCATACCGGCTTCTCGAGCTTTCCACAGGTCGTATGCCGCTTGCTGCCAAATCCACGTATCGGCCCGGCCGCCGTTCTCGACGCCAAGCCATCCTTCCAGGCGAAGTGCCATTTCTGGGGAAATCGCAGCGTGGCCATTCAGTACCCGTGACAGCGCCGCACGAGTAACGCCGAGCTGCTTTGCTGCGTCGGTAACCGTCAATCCAAGCTCGGGCAACACGTCTTCACGCAAGATTTCACCGGGGTGTGGCGGATTGTGCATCGCGTTCATATCCATGTCCTCTCAGTGGTAGTCCTGGTAATCGACCAGAACCGCGTCGTCGCCCTCGAAACGGAACGTCAGGCGCGAGTTTCGATTTACCGTTACCGACCAAGGGCCAGCCAAGTCACCAGTCAGCAGGTGGAGCCTCCAGCCGGGCAGTTTCATGTCCTCTGGAGCTTGCGCCGCATCCAGTCTTGCCAACTGCCGAGCCAACCTCGACGCGTGGTGCGGCTGAACGCCGGCCTTGCTTCCGGTTTCGAAGAACGCTTTCAGCCCTCTACGCGCAGGACGAAAAGCACTCGGTCGTGGTCCCGGATCTGCTGGTGTCGAGGGCTGGCCGCGCCTAGCTGCAACAAGCGCGTATTTTGGCTGAACAGGTACCCTGAATCACGCGAATCTGGCTATATGGTGGCTACACCAAGGTAGAAAGCACAAAGCCCAGCCTTGTGGGCTGGGCTTTGTGCTTGATTTCGGTGGTAGGCCGTGCGTGGCTCGAACACGCGACCAACGGATTAAAAGTCCGCTGCTCTACCAACTGAGCTAACGACCCCCGAAGAGCTGCGCATTATAGTTTAGGGCCTTTTCTCCGTCAACCCGGGACGTCTCCGCAGACGAGAAGCAGGCCATTCAGCCCTCTCGCATCAGTTTCCAGTATTCAATTTTCATGGTGAGCGCCGAGCCTGCGATGATCGCAGCGGTGGTGATCAGCGAACCCAGCGCCAGGGTGGAAACGCCAGAGATCCCCTGGCCAATCGTACATCCCAGTGCGGTGACGCCGCCGAAGCCCATCATGATCGCGCCGCTCAAGTGGCGAAGGAGGTCGTTTGCATCGCGAAAGCTCTCAAGGCGGAAGCTGCGGGTGAGCAGCGCATAGAGCGCAGAGCCCGCCGTGACCCCAAGTACGGCGGCGATGCCGAAAGTCACGATCTTGCTGGTGTCGCTCCAGAACATCAGCAACTCGAGGCTGAATGCATACGGCGCGACGAAGGTGAAGGTTTCCATGCGACCGCTGTTGGTCCCTATGAAGGCCTCCTCGAGGGTGTCCGGGTGTTCGGCGACAAAGCCGACGTGGCCCGATACATACCAGCCCGCAACGACGACTGCGCCGATGACCAGTCCGCCGATGAGTATGTCGCTGCGCCATGCGTCGCGACTTGCCAGTGCGAACAGGCCGAGGCCGCCGCCGACAATCGCAGTGGTGATCATGATCGCGATGTCGGCAGCGAGCCCCGTCTGGCGTGACAGGATGGCAGGGATATCCTGAGTGCTGCCAAGGTCGATGCCGACGGAGTCCAGTGCTGCGACGCGCCAGGTGCCGAACAATCCGCGCAGGGTCATGTACGCGGCGATTCCGAGGAAGACGAATACGACCAGCGATTTCAGGTTTCCGGTCCCGATGCGGATCAGGCTCTTGCTGCCGCAGCCCGAGGCCAGCGTCATGCCAGCACCGAACAACAATCCGCCAACGATATGCGATAGCCAGAGCAGGCGCGGTCCGGTGTAGATCGACTTGTGCAGATCGATCAGCCCGCCCAGCTGCAGTGCCGTAGCCCCGACAATGGCGACGGCCATGGCCAACGCCCACATCCGCATCCGCCCCCAATCGCCGATGTTCATCGCGTCGGAGATCGCCCCCAAGGTGCAGAAGTTGGTCTTGTTGCCGACGAAACCGAAGATGACGCCAAGCGCAAATGCGAGCCAGGCGATGGTTGTCGAAGCGATCAGATGGTCATCCATGGGCAAGGCTCTTGGCGCGATGTCTGGTCATTGGGGTCGCCGCAGCGAACGGCGGGTAGGACGTGCCGTTCAGCTCTGGGGCTGAGCGTAGGGCGTCGGATCTGCGACACCCGCGGCCTCGAAACCCGCCCGGCGCAGCCTGCATGCATCACACAGACCGCAGGCGCGGCCGGACGAGTCGGCCTGGTAACAGGAAACGGTGAGCCCGTAGTCTACGCCCAGCGCGACGCCACGGGCGATGATCGCTGCTTTGTCGAGCGCCATCAACGGGGCGTGAATGTTGAGCGGAGCGCCTTCGACGCCTGCCTTGGTGCCGAGCTTCGCCATGTTCTCGAAAGCCCTTATGAACTCCGGCCTGCAGTCCGGATAGCCTGAGTAGTCGACGGCATTGACCCCGATGAAGATGTCCCGGGCGTTCAGGACCTCGGCCCAGGCGAGCGCCAGCGAGAGCATGACGGTGTTGCGGGCGGGGACATAGGTCACCGGGATCGTTCCGGCTTCGACGCCCCCGATCGGAACCGCAATGCCGGCATCGGTCAGGGCTGAACCGCCGAACTGGCCGAGATCTACCCGCGCGAGGCGGTGTTCTATGGCGCCCAGAGCCGTGGCGACCCTTCTCGATGCCGTCAGTTCGGCGGCATGGCGCTGGCCGTACTCGACCGAGAGTGCGTAGCAGTCGAAGCCCTCGCTGCGGGCGATTGCCAGGCAGGTGGTGGAATCTAGGCCGCCGGAGAGGAGGACGACAGCGCGTTTGTTGTCAGTCATGCTCGAAGTGAATCTTCCAGATGTACGGGTCTTTTTCAGCGCCCTGGCTGATTGCCCCAGATGACCTTGTGCAACTGCACCTGCATCCTTACCGGCAGGCGATCATCGACAATCCATTCAGCCAGATCGGCGGGCGTCAATTCGCCCTGCACCGGTGAAAACAGTACCGGGCAGCGTTGCGCAATCCCGTAAATACCGAGTTGCTCGACCGCCCAGTCGTAGTCCTGGCGGTTCGCCAGCACGATCTTGATCTCGTCGCGGGCATTCAACAAGGGAATGTTTTCCCAGCGATTCTTTGACGTCTCGGCGGAACCCGGCGCCTTGAGGTCCATGATGCGCGAGACACGCGGGTCGACGCCGCCGATGTCCAGGGCGCCACTGGTCTCGAGCGACACCGAGTAGCCTGCATCGCAAAGTCTCTCGAGCAGCACCAGGCAGGCTTTCTGGGCAAGCGGCTCACCGCCCGTCACGCATACCGTTGGTACCCCGTGACGTGCCACTTCGGTGACTATCTCGTCAATGCTCCAGCTCTTGCCACCATTGAAAGCGTATTCCGTATCGCACCAGCGACAGCGCAGGGGGCAGCCGGTGAGGCGCACGAAGACCGTAGGCAAGCCGACGCGCGACGATTCGCCCTGTATCGAGCAGAAAATCTCGGTAAGGCGCAGTCGCGCCTCCGCCGGGGGCCCCGGAGCTCGCTCTTCGGGCATTTATTTCTTGCCCAGGCGCTGCTTGGCCATCTGCGCGGCGGAGCTGTCGGGATAGCGACTCAGGAGCGCTTCAAGACTGCTGCGGGCGCCTTTTGCATCGCCCATCGCCTGCTGGCTGTTGGCCAGGCCAAGCAACGCATCGGGCGCTCGCGGGTCGTCCGGCCATTTCGACTCCACCTTGCGGTAGTAATCGCCGGCCTTGGCAACCTCGCGTGCCTGGTACCATGCGCTTCCCGCCCAGAAGTTCGCGCTTGGCAAAAAGCTGCTGGCCGGGTAGGACTGGGTGAACTTCTCGAAACCATCCCCGGCTTCCGCATACTTTCCGGCCTTCAGGAGGTCGAGCGCCGCCTGGTAGTCGCGCGCTTCCGCAGCGGGGTCGACCGGCTTGGAGGCTGCGGGCTGGGAGCGCGTCTCGATCTGCCGCAGGCGGTTGTCGAGATCGACGTAAAAGTCTTTCTGGCGCTTTTCAATCGAGTCGAGCTTGTAGGTCAGCACTTCGACCTGGCCGCGCAGCTTTGCGATTTCGGACTTCATGGTCTCGAGTTGGTTGGAGAGCTCGAGCTGGGCCTGGCTGCCGGCCTCCAGCCGGTCCAGTCGTTGTCCATAGGCGTCACGAATGCGCACGATCTCCTTGCGCGCCTCGGTGTCGTCGAACACGCCCGCGGCCGCCGGCATGGCAGCCGGAAGAAGGAGCGCGACCAGGGAGGCTGCAGCCAGGGCCCTACTCATTAGAATTCACCCGAATAGAGCATGTCTCCGCGACGGTTTTCCGCCCAGCAGGCCTCGCTTGCGTCGAGGCAGCGTGGCTTCTCCTCGCCGAGGCTGACTGATTCGATCTGCGCATCCGCCGCGCCGAGCAGCTGCAACGCCTTCTTGACCGCGTCGGCACGTTTCTGGCCGAGGGCGATGTTGTACTCGCGGCTGCCGCGATCATCGGTATTTCCCTGGACAAGCATCTTCATCTTGGGGTTGGTCTGCAGGAAGCGGGCATGCGCCTGGATCAGCGGTTTGAATTCGTCGCGAATCGTAAAGCTGTCGTAGTCGAACAGTACGCTGCGCTTGGAGAGGATATTGTTCGGATCCTTCAACGCGGCGATGCCGGCGTCGCCGCCGCTCTGGCCCGGCGTGACGGTCTGGACGCCCGGAGTCTGGACCGTGCCGGAAGAGCGGTCTTCGACGCTGGCGCCGGACTGGTCTCCGGACATCGGGGTCGAGCTGCAACCAGCGA
The DNA here is from genome assembly GCF_009800965.1 of Cognatazoarcus halotolerans. Classification (GTDB taxonomy): domain Bacteria; phylum Pseudomonadota; class Gammaproteobacteria; order Burkholderiales; family Rhodocyclaceae; genus Cognatazoarcus; species Cognatazoarcus halotolerans. The sequence continues at coordinate 162,692 of NZ_WUAF01000008.1, forward strand.
GAAGCGCCAGCATCAGCGCGGGTACGACGAGGTGGTGACGCATGTGAAACTCCTTCGTTTCGGGGTTTTAGCGGGGCAGGGGGCCCCAGGCGGGTTCGCGAACATCGGCAGCCTGCACCGACAGTCGTTGTTTGATGCGGCCATCTGCCGAGACCGCGGCGAGCACGCCACGGCCGCCGGATTCGGTGGCGTAGAGAATCATCTGTCCGTTGGGCGCAAAGCTGGGCGACTCGTCGCGGCTGCCGTCGGTAAGTATCTGCACCTGACGGCTGGCGAGATCCATGATGGCGACCTGAAAGCGGCCATTGTTGCGCGTTACGAAGGTGAGGCTGCGGCCGTCCGGCGACGGACGTGGTGTAACGTTGTAGCCACCGTCGAAGGTGATCCGCTCGACACCACCGCCACCGGCCTGAATGCGGTAGATCTGCGGGCTGCCACCGCGGTCCGAGGTGAAATATATCCATTTTCCGTCTGCAGACCAGGCGGGCTCGGTATCGATTCCGGACGAGGAAGCGATGCGGCGCACGCCAGAGCCATCGGCATTTACCGTATAAAGCTGGCTCTGACCGTCCTTGGTCAGCACTACGGCGAGCTGGCGGCCATCCGGTGACCATGCCGGTGCCGAATTGGAGCCTTTGAAGTTGGCGGCCACGTTGCGCAGGCCGGTTGCCAGCGAGTGCACGTATACCACCGGTTTCTTTGCCTCGAACGAAACGTATGCCAGCTTGCTGCCGTCCGGAGACCATGCGGGCGAGATGATTGGCTCGCGCGAAGCCAGGGCGGTCTGGGCGTTCATTCCGTCGGCGTCGGCGATCTGAAGCTGGTAACGTCCGGCGGATTTCACGACGTAGGCAATGCGGGTCGAGAACACGCCCCTGAGGCCGGTGAGTTTCTCGAATACGAAATCCGCGATACGGTGACCAGTTGCACGGTTTTGCTGGGAGGTCATGCGCAGCGCAAGGGCACCGAGTTCTGCCTGGCGCTGGGTGTCGAAGAGGCGGAAGCGGACCTCGAAGCGCCCGCCGTCGATCGGCACCACACTACCGACCAGCACTGCATCGGCGCCCCGGCCACGGATATCCGCGAGATCCGGAAGCGTCGCCGCGGACATGGGTTGTGAACCGACCTCGACCATGTTGAAGAGGCCGCTGTGCGCGAGATCGCCTCGCACCACCTCGGATATCGGGCCGGCCAGACCGTTCTCGCCCTCGAAGGCCGCGATTGCCACCGGTATGCGGTTCGCACCTGCTCCCGAAATTTCGATGGCAAGCTGTGCGCGGGCCGACAGTGCGAGCGCAACGAGGACGAAGCCGACGATGTAACGGGCAAGAAGAGTATGTTTCATAAGGCCTTTCACCTGCTGCAAATTATACCGAAGGGGCTGGGCGTCCGGTTGTCGCCCTGTCGTCGAACGACATCCAGCCGGTTTTTTCTGTCTGAGCGTCCGTCCGTGCGTCGCCGGTGCGACTTGGGCAGGATCGCGCTCACCGATCAACTCTGATGGCACTCTAGTCATCGAGTGGCCTGAATTTCAGGTCCAGGCTGCGGTTGAACAGTTCTGCCTTGTCCGGTTTGGGGAGCGGGCTCGATTTGCGGATCGCGCGTTCGATTGCGAGATCCAGTGCCGCATCACCGGAGCTGCGCTTGAGTCTGACGTCGACCACGGTACCGTCGGGCAGCTGATCGACTTCGAAGCGCGCCTCCGGATTGCCGCCCAGTCCTGGCGGGAGGACGATATTGCCCCGAACCTTGACGCGAATCTTGTTCTGGTAGTCCGCCAAGGCCTTTGCCGAAGCCGCCTGAGCCTGCATGTCGGCGACTCGCGCCGAGTCCTCGCGCATCAGTGCCTGCTGCCGAGCACGTTCGGCATCCTTTGCGAGCATTTCCTTCAGGCGTGCCGTTTCACGCTCTTCCGCGCGACGATCGGGTTTGGGGTCCGGTTTTGGCTCGGGCTTCGGCTCAGGCTTCTTCTCGGGCTTGGGCTCGATTCTTTTTGGTTCCGGCGTTTTCTTTTCAGGCACGGGTTCAGGCTTCCGTTCCTGCTTCTTCGGTTCGGGTTTCTTTGGTTCGGTCTTGACCGCTATGTCCGGGGTTCTTGGTGGCTCTGGTGCCGGTTGTGGCGTGGGTGTCGGCTTGGGCGGGGGCTCCGGCCTGGGCGTCGGCTGTGGCTTGGGTTCTGGTCTGGGTTGCTGTCTGGCAGGCGGCGCAGGCTCGCTCCCGCGCACGAGCGCGACCTCGACCGCCGCGGGTGGTTGCGATTGCCAACGAAGGCCGTAAAAGAGGAAGGCCAGCAGCAGGCCGTGCACCAGGGCGGTGAGTGCCAACGAGATCCATTTTCCGGATTTCGGCGATGCCGGGCGTGGTCCCTCCATCTGGGGTGCTGCTCCGTACCTTTACTTGTGACCCGACTGCACGAGCAGTCCGATCTTCTGCAGACCTTCGATCTGCAGTCTGTCCATGACATCGAGGATCGTCTGGTAAGGCGCCTTGCCGTTACCGGCGATCACGATTGCCTGCTGCGGGTTCTCGGTCTGGGCCGCCTTCAGCTGGGCTACCAATCCGTCCAGGGAGACATTCCGTGCGTTGCCTCCAGGTTCGCGCATCTTCAGGCTTCCGTCGACCGCAACCTCGATCTGGATCGGTTGCGTCGGTACGTTCGAGGCATTGGCAACGCTCGGAAGATCGACGGTCCCGGTCTGGATCATCGGTGCGGTGACCATGAAGATCACCAGCAGGACCAGCATCACGTCGATGTAGGGCACTACGTTGATCTGGTTCATGAGTCGGCGCTGGCGCATTCGAGTGCTCCCGTTCGCTTAGCGCAACTGGCGCTGCAGGATGTTCGAGAACTCTTCCATGAAGCTCTCAAAGCGGATCGACAGGCGGTCGATGTCGTGGGCAAAGCGGTTGTATGCAACAACCGCCGGAATCGCCGCGAAAAGACCAATCGCAGTGGCGACCAACGCTTCTGCAATGCCGGGTGCAACATGGGCCAGGGTGGCTTGACCGACGTTGGCGAGACCCCGGAAAGCGTTCATGATGCCCCATACCGTTCCGAAGAGGCCGACGTACGGAGATACGGAGCCGACCGATGCGAGAAATGCCAGATGTGCTTCGAGCTCATCGACCTCGCGCTGGTAGGTCGCGCGCATGGCCCGACGTGCTCCATCCATGGTTGCGACGTTATCCATGTTCTTGCCACGCAGTTTGGCGAATTCGCGGTAGCCGGATTCAAAAATCCGCTCCATCGCGCCCGCATGGTGCCGATCGTTCACTGCGCTCTGATAGAGACTGTTCAGATCCCCGCCACTCCAGAAGTCACGCTCGAAGCGATTCGTCTTGGTCCGGGCGGCGCGGATGGCAAAGGATTTGCGGAAGATCCAGTACCAGGACATGAAGGAGACGAGCGCGAGCAGCGCCATGACCAGCTTGACGACCACGCTGGCATTGGCAATCAGGCTGATGATCGAAAGATCGGTGGTGATGGTCATGAAGAGGAGGAAGGATGAAGTTGTCGACGCACGTCTGCGGGTATGGCCGCAGCCTTGCCGCGGGATTGATCGATACAGGCGATATCGACTCTCGCCTGGAACAGGAGTGCCTCGTCGCGGAGAATTTTCTGCCCGAAACCAATGCTGGCCCGGCCGAGTCGTTCGATGGTGGTGATCACCGTGAGCATGTCGTCGAGTTTTGCGGAGGCCAGGTAATCGGCCTGTACCGACCGGACCACGAAAACGATGCCGCGATCGTCGCGAAGGGTTTGCTGCTCGAAGCCGGTCGCACGGAGGTACTCCGTACGGGCGCGTTCGCAGAAGCGGAAGTAATTTGCGTAGTAAACCATCCCGGCCGCGTCGGTGTCTTCATAATAGACGCGAACAGGCCACGCGAACGGGGGCGAAACCGGCTCGGATGTTGGTGATGGAACGGCATACATGGCGCCGATTCTAACCGATAAGCCGCCAGCCCTTTGATGGCATGGTGGCCGGCATTTTGTGTCCGAAGGTAAGCGAGTGGGAGGCGATCCGGCTGATTCGTTGCAAGCGAGAGTTATTGCCGGCAAAGCCGCGGTTCCGGTGATAACCTTTAGTTCGTGGCTGTAATGGCAACGCCAAGGTGAGGTGTTAGTTTGGCGATCTCGTTTTTCGGCAAGAAGCCCGGGACCGACGAGCGGGCGAAGCCCGCCGCGGCAAGCGGCAAGAGCGCGCCGCGCTCCGAATTGTCCACGCTCGATTTCTCGGGTGCGGGCGATGTCGGTCGTGCGCTCGCCCAGTGTGCCGACAAGGTCGAGGTGCTCGAGGGCGGAGATGCGCTCCTCGCGGTTGCCGAAGAGGCCGCAATGCTGTTTGCGAATGGTAACGATGTCGAGGCCGCGGCGGTACTCGATGCGGCGCTCGATGGCGCTGTGGGTGAAGAGGCCGGGGAAGGGCTTTGGCTGATGCTGCTTGACCTTCATCGCCTCGCCGGCGAGCGTGCCAGATTCGATCAACGCAGTGCGGCGTATGCGGCAAGATTCGAGAAATCCTCTCCCTCGTGGGAGGACCTGTCGGTGGCGGCGCCTGCACCGGCCGCAGGCGTCGTACCCTGCGTCACGCTCAGCGGCAGCCTGTCGGGACAGGCCGCTCAGCAATTCGGCAAGCTGGTGGAGTTTGCGCGCGGCAATGGCGGCGTGCGGCTGGATCTTGGCCGCCTGCGCGGCGCCGATGATCTGGGATGTCAGATTCTGCGCAAGACGCTTGCCGAGATGAAGCGCGAACGAATCGATTTCGAATTGCTCAATTGCGGGCACCTTGCCGACATGCTTGGCGGACAGCTCTCCTGTGGCCGACGCGAGCGCCAGGAGTCATGGAAGCTCCTGTTCGATCTGTTGCAGCGTGCCGGGGAGTTCGATCGCTTCGAAGAGCTGGCGATCGACTATGCGATCACCTTTGAGGAGTCTCCGCCCTCATGGGAGGCCCCGAGCGGGGAGCAGACGGGAGACCGCGTGAAACTGGCCGCTGCGGTACGCCCGGACAGTGATTTCATGTTGGAGGGTGATATCACCGCCAACGAACAAGGTCAGCTGCGCCGACTGGCGGCTTTTGCCGCGGAGCGCGCAATGGTCGATGTCGATTGCTCGCGCTTGCGCCGGGTAGACTTCGTATCTGCCGGTGCCTTCTTCAATATTCTGGCGACCTTGCGGGCTCAGGGTAAACTCGTGGTCTTCAGACATGTCAACAACATGGTCGCGGCGCTGCTCCGGGTGATGGGGGTCGATCAGGTGGCTCAGATCGTGACCCGCCGCTAGCGATCGCGATCTCAGTGGAAATCCCCGTATGGAACAGTATCACGGTACAACCATCCTGTCGGTCAGGCGCGGCAAGCGCGTGGCTCTGGGTGGCGATGGTCAGGTCACGCTGGGCAATATCGTCATCAAGGCCACGGCCCGAAAGGTGAGGCGCATTTATCAGGAAAAGATTCTCGCCGGATTTGCCGGCGGAACCGCGGATGCGTTCACGCTTTTCGAGCGATTCGAGGAGAAGCTCGAAAAGCACCAGGGTCATCTGCTGCGCAGCGCAGTCGAACTTGCCAAGGACTGGCGGACCGACCGTATGCTCCGGCGTCTCGAGGCCATGCTGGCGGTGGCCGATCGGGACAATTCACTGATCATCACCGGCAATGGTGACGTGCTCGAGCCGGAGCACGGCATCGTTGCGATCGGCAGTGGCGGCGCTTATGCCCAGTCGGCGGCCCGGGCATTGCTCGAGAATACCGAGATGCCGCCAGAGGACATCGTTGCCCGCTCGCTGGAGATCGCCGGCGATCTGTGCATCTATACCAACCAGAGCCACACGATCGAGCTGATCGAAGGCTGAGATCGATGCGGCGCGCGCTTCCTGCGCTGTGCCGTCGACAAACCCTATCCGGTACCGCACCATGACCCAGATGACACCGCCGGAGATCGTCTCCGAACTCGACAAGCATATCGTCGGCCAGGCCCGCGCCAAGCGGGCCGTTGCCATCGCGCTGCGCAACCGCTGGCGCCGGGCCCAGATCGAGGAGCCGCTGCGCTCGGAGATCACGCCGAAGAACATTCTCATGATCGGTCCGACCGGCGTCGGCAAGACCGAGATCGCACGTCGCCTGGCAAGGCTCGCCAACGCGCCCTTCATCAAGGTGGAAGCCACCAAGTTCACCGAAGTCGGCTACGTCGGGCGCGATGTCGAGACGATCATCCGCGATCTCGTTGAGGTTGCGATAAAGGATGGTCGCGATCAGGCGATGAAGCGCGTGCGTGACCGGGCCATGGACAATGCCGAGGACCGCGTGCTCGATGCCCTGCTGCCGCCTGCCCGCCCGGTGGGTTTCGGCACCGACGCACCGCCCGCCGAGGAGTCGTCCACGCGACAGAAATTCCGCAAGAAGCTACGCGAGGGCGAACTTGACGACAAGGAGATCGAGATCGAGGTCTCGGCCGTCGGCATGAGCGCGGAGATCTTTGCGCCGCCGGGCATGGAAGAGCTCACGCAGCAGATCCAGGGCATGTTCCAGAACCTTGGCAATGCCCGCAAGAAGACCGCCAGGATGAAGGTCAGCGATGCGCTGAAGGTGCTTGCCGATGAAGAGGCCGCACGGCTCATCAACGATGAGGAAGTCAAGACCGATGCGGTGCGAGCGGTCGAGCAGAACGGCATCGTGTTTCTTGACGAGATCGACAAGATCGCAGCCCGCTCCAGTGCTCAAGGTGCCGATGTATCGCGTCAGGGTGTTCAGCGCGATCTCTTGCCGCTGGTGGAGGGCACTACGGTCAGCACCAAGTACGGCATGGTGCGCACCGATCACATCCTGTTCATCGCGAGCGGCGCGTTTCACCTCTCCAAGCCCTCGGACCTGATCCCGGAAATGCAGGGACGCTTTCCGATCCGGGTTGAGCTCGATTCCCTCTCGGTGGACGACTTTGCCTGCATCCTGACCAGTACGGATGCCTGTCTCACGCGCCAGTACGAGGCCTTGCTGCGGACCGAGGGCGTCAAGCTCGATTTCGTCGAGGATGGCATCCGTCGACTGGCCGAAATCGCCTTCCAGGTGAACGAGAAAACAGAGAACATCGGTGCGCGACGTCTGTACACGGTGATGGAGAAGCTGCTCGAGGAGGTTGCGTTCGATGCCGGCAAGATCGGGTTTGACAAGCTGGTGATCGATGCGGCTTACGTCGACAGCCGCCTCGAGGTGCTCGCCCAGCGCGAGGATCTCGCCCGCTACGTGCTGTAGGTCGGCCGTACCGGCCGGATGAAGCAAGGGCACGAAGCACTGGGGGTGGGCTGGAAAGCGGTCTAGAATGGCCGCTCTCCGTTCAATCGCGGCGAGCCGAGCATGGCAGCCGAAAGTGATCCGCCATGTTTGTTCGTATCGTCTCGATCCTCTTCCCGCTGTTTGCGATCGCAGCCCTGGGTTATGTGGTCGGCCGCTGGATGAAGCCTGACCTGACGCACGCCAACAAGCTGAACATGGATGTGTTCGTGCCGGCACTGGTTTTTTCGGCGCTGGCGAGCAAGTCTTTTGCCGTGGCGCAGTTTGTGCCGCTTGGCGTTGCCACGCTGATCGTCGTGGTCGGCTCGGGCCTTGCCGCCTGGGCTGCCGCGAAACGCCTTGGCCTGGATCCGAAGACGCTGGTGCCGCCGATGATGTTCAACAATTGCGGCAATCTCGGCCTTCCACTTGCAGTGCTTGCGTTCGGCAACGAGGCTCTCGCGCCGGCCGTGGTCATGTTCATGGTTTCGAACCTGCTCCATTTTTCCTTCGGCGCGTGGCTGCTCGATCGTCACATCCGCATCGTGAATCTGTGGCGGGTACCGTCGGTGCTGGCGACCTTCGCCGGAATCGGGGTGAGTGTGGCCGGCTTCGAGGTATGGCCACCCCTGATGGTTGCCATCAAGATGCTTGGTGACATCGCAATTCCGTTGATGCTGCTGGGGCTCGGCGTGCGGCTTACCGATTCGCGCATTTCAGAGGTCAGACTCGGTCTCATCGGTGCCACTGCACGGCCTTTGCTTGGCATGTTGCTTGCCGTACTGGTCATGCAGGTGATCGAGCTGTCGCAGCAGGAGCAGGCGTTGTTGCTTGTGTTTGGCGCCCTGCCGCCGGCGGTGCTGAACTTTATCTTCGCCGAACGCTACAACCAGGAGCCTGAGAAGGTCGCCTCGATGGTGGTGATCGGCAACGTGGCGTCACTGGCCTTTCTTTCGGTCGCACTCGCAATCGTACTTCCGACGGTCTGAGCGCCCCTCCGGCGAGGCGCGTGTGGTCTGAACCGCCAACAATTCGAGAGAGGAAGAACCCCATGACGGACCTGCTGTTTCGCAACGATGCATATGCAAGGCTCTGCGAGGCTCGTGTGACACGGATCGACGGGCAAAAGGTGTTGCTGGATCGCACTGTTTTCTATCCTGCGGGCGGTGGGCAGCCGGGCGATACGGGTGAATTGGTGACCACAGAGGATCTGCGTCTTCGGGTGATCGACACGATAAAGGGGGCCGCGTCTGACGAAGTAATGCACGTTCTGGCCGAAGGTGCGGAGCACCTTGCTCCTGGAACGATCGTCACCGCGGCAATCGACTGGGGGCGTCGCCATCGGCTGATGCGTTTCCATACAGCGCTGCATCTGCTGTGTGCGGTCGTCGATGCACCGGTGACCGGTGGCAGGATGGCCGAGGACAAGGCGCATCTTGATTTCGATATAGAGATGGAGAAACTGGTAGCGGCCGAGATCGAGGAAAGGCTGAATGCCCTGGTTGCCGCGGATACGCCGGTCGAGACCGGCCAGATCAGTGACGAAGAGCTCGATGCCAATCCCGGCCTGGTGAAGACCATGTCGGTCCAGCCGCCGCGTGGGCAGGGCAGTGTGCGGACTATCCACATCCCGGGGGTCGATCTGCAGCCCTGCGGCGGAACCCACCTCGCGCGCACCGGGGAGATCGGCCCGCTCAGGGTGGTTCGCATCCGCTCTGAAGGCAAACGCAACAAGCGAGTGACCATCGCCTTCGCCGAGTGATGTGATGAAGTTGCTCACCCGTTGCAGCAATCTCGTAGAGGCACATCACTGGGCGAACCTTTTGCGGGCAGCGGGGATCCGTGTCGAGGTGCGCAACACCTGGTTGTCCGGTGCGGTCGGGGACATCCCGCAACGGGAGACGTGGCCACAGTTGTGGATCCCGTTGCTGCAGGACGAGTCCGCTGCAATGGCGGTCATCCGTGCTGCGGGGCGTGATGCCGGAAAGCTGCCGGTGTGGCGCTGCCCGGCGTGTGGCGAACTGCTGGAGGGGCAATTCGCCCAGTGCTGGAATTGCGGCGCCGACCGGCCCCTCAGCCCAAGCTCGGAAGCTTAGGGCACCCGGCCGCCGATCACTCGCGCGGCGTGCGCAGCAGCACGAACTCTTCTGCGGCGGTGGGATGCACCGCAATGGTTCGGTCGAGGTCGGCCTTGGTGGCGCCCATGGTGACGGCCACGGCGAGGGCCTGGATGATCTCGCCCGAATCTGCGCCGATCATGTGGGCTCCCAGCACCCTGTCGTCGTTCCGGTCGACGATCACTTTCATGTAGGCTCGCTCGGTACGTCCCGAGATGGTGTTCTTCATCGGCCTGAAGTCGGCCTCGAAGACGCGCACGTCGTGGCCTGCTTCGATCGCGTCCGCTTCGGACAGGCCGATGGTGCCGATCGGCGGCTGGGAGAACACCGCCGTGGCGATCAGGCGATGATCTACCGATCGCGGTGCGCCGCCGAATTCGGTTTCTGCGAAGGCGCGTCCTTCGGCGATTGCTACGGGGGTGAGGTTGGCGCGGTTCGTCACATCGCCGACCGCGAAGATGCTCGGCACGCTGGTGCGCGACCACTGGTCCACCGGAATCGCACCGCTGCCCGGCGCCGTGGCGACGCCGACGGACTCGAGTCCGAGGCCCTGGGTATTGGGTGAACGTCCCAGCGCCGAGAGCACCGCGTCGGCCTCGATGGTACTGCCGTCGGCCCCGGTGCATACAAAGCGATTGCCGGCCCTTTCGAGCCTTGCGGGCGAGAATCCGGGTTTCAGCGTGACTCCGCGTTCGCTCATCGCAGTGGCGAGGCGGCGGCGAATGTCATCGTCGAAGCCGCGAATCGGCAGGTCGGCGCGGTAGGCGAGGCTGACATTGCTTCCGAAGCCGGCGAAGATCCCTGCAAACTCGACGGCAATATAGCCTGCGCCGAGCACCAGCAGGTGCTCAGGCAGGACGGTCAGGTCGAGGATCTCGTTGGAACTCATGGCCAGCTCAATGCCTTCGATCTTCGGGTGGCTGGGGATGCCGCCGGTGGCGATGAGGATGCGTTCGCCGGTGATACGGCGCCCGTCCACTTCGACCGTGTGCGGATCCACGATGCGCGCCCATCCGGACAGCAGCGCCACGCCGGAATCGGCCAGCATCTTGCGGTAGATACCCTCGAGTCGGTCCGTTTCGCGGTTCTTGGCAGCGGTCAGGGCTGCGAGGTCGAAGCGTGCGGCATCGATCTGCCAGCCGTAGCCCGGTGCATCCGCAAGGGCCTCGCCGAACTGTGAGCCGTACATGAAGATCTTTTTCGGCACACAGCCGCGGATCACGCAGGTGCCGCCGACCCGGCTCCCCTCGCAGATTGCGACCCGAGCCCCCAGCGCCGCCGAGCGCCGGCTGGCCGCGACCCCGCCGGAGCCTGCGCCGAGGGTAATGAGATCGAAATCGTAGGCGGTCATGCCGATTCTCCTGTGAACTGTTCTTGAACGGTTTGATCGTGTGGGACAGGCAAAGCTTACCTGCTGCGCGCAAAAGTCGCGCCCGACACTTTGCCGAGCGGGCGCTGTCTTTGCGCGGTGTGCTCTTCAGGGCTTCTTGCCGGCCCGGTCGAAGAGCGACTGCATGAGTTCGCTGGGTACCGGGAAAACGATCGTGGAGGTGCGATCATTGGCGACCTGGGTGAGCGTCTGCAGATAGCGCAGCTGCATCGCGGCAGGGTCGCGGGAGAGCATCTCGGCGGCTTCGAGCAGACTCTGGGCGGCCTGCTTCTCACCTTCGGCATGGATTACCTTGGCGCGCCGCTCGCGCTCGGCCTCGGCCTGCCGTGCGATCGCACGAATCATCGATTCGTTGAGGTCGACGTGCTTGATCTCGACGTTGGCCACCTTGATGCCCCAGGCATCGGTCTGCGCGTCGAGGATCTTCTGGACGTCGGTGTTGAGCCTTTCCCGCTCGGAAAGCATCTCGTCGAGCTCATGCTTGCCGAGCACGGCGCGCAGCGTGGTCTGCGCCAACTGGCTGGTGGCCATCAGGTAGTTCTCGACCTGGATGATGGCGCGTTGCGGATCGACGACCCGGAAATACACCACCGCGTTTACCTTGACCGAGACGTTGTCGCGCGAGATCACGTCCTGGCTCGGCACATCCATGGTCACCACCCGCAGGTCGACACGCACCATCTGCTGCAGGCCGGGGATGATGATGATCAGGCCCGGGCCTTTGACGCTGGAGAAGCGTCCCAGCGTGAACACCACGCCACGCTCGTATTCACGCAGGATCTTGAGCGATGCGACGACGATCGCAAGCAGGATGAAGATGACCGGCGCAAGGCCGAAGCTGAGGTCAAAGGGCATCATGTCTTGCTCCAGTTGCTGGGCGGCTATCCACCGGTTCGACCTCCAGTGTGAGGCCGTCGATTCGTGTGACGCGGATTTTCTGACCGGGCGCGAGCGCCGAACTGGCGTGCACCTGCCAGGATTCGCCATGTACCAGGGCGCGGGCGCCGTCGCCGTCTACCAGTGTGATAACGCCGACACTGCCCGGCATCTCCTCGCGCCCGGTGACCACAGCGCGCTTGCGCTCCCGTAATGCAATCGTGCCGACCGCAAAGATCAGCCCGGCACTGACCAGTGCGGTTCCCACCAGGAAAGGAAGCGGAATACCGAGACCCGGAATTTCGCTGTCGACGAGAAACAGGCCGCCGAGAACGAAAGCGACGATACCGCCCACGCCCAGCGCACCAAAGCTTGGCACGAAGACTTCGGCGATCATCAGCGCAGCGCCGAGCCCGATCAGTGCAACGCCGGCCCAGTTGATCGGCAGCATCTGGAAGGCGAACAGCGCCAGCGTGAGGCAGATTGCGCCTGCGACGCCGGGGACGCCGAAGCCCGGGCTGGTGAATTCGACGAAAAGGCCGTACACCCCGATCATCATGAGGATCACCGCCAGCTGCGGATTGGCCAGCACCGCAAGGGTGCGGCTGCGCCAGTCCGGTTCCACCACCTGAAGCTGTGCGTCGCGTGTGTGAAGCGTGCGCTCTCCGGCGCTGGTGCTGACGACACGTCCGTCGGCCTGGGCGAGCAGGTCGCGAAGATCGGTCGCGATGAAATCGATGACCCCTTCGCGTTTCGCCTCCATGGCCGAGATGCTTGCGGCTTCGCGCACCGCCCGTTCTGCGAATTCCACGTTGCGCCCGCGCATTTCCGCGAGGCTCTTGAGATAGGCCGCCGCGTCATTGGTGGCCTTGTGCATCATTGCATCGCCAATTGGTGGGGCGGCGGTTGGTGTCGATGCCTTGTCGTTCGCGGCGCCGGGCGCGTCCGCAGCCTCGTCGGCTGGCTCTCCGGCCGGGGGCTTGTCCCTGGCGCCACCGCCGGGCATGCCGATGGCTACCGGGGTAGCAGCGCCAAGATTGGTGGCCGGCGACATCGCGGCAATGTGGCTGGCGTAAAGGATGTATGTGCCGGCACTTGCGGCGCGTGCGCCTTCGGGATGGACGAAGGTGGCGACCGGCACCGGCGAGGCGAGGATTGCCTTGATGATCTGGCGCATCGCGGTATCGAGTCCGCCGGGGGTGTCCATTTCGATCACCACGAGTTCCGCGCCGCCTGCGCTCGCACGCTCAAGGCCGCGGACAATGAAGTCGGCCGAGGCGGGCTCGATGATGCCGTCGAGCCGCAGGCTGACGACGCTACCCGCCAGAGCCGTCGTTGCAGCACCCAGGGTCAGCGCAATCGTCAGCAACAATCCCGCTGCAGTCCGGAACATGCTCCCCTCCTTGCGATCCTGAGTGTCAGAGGGCTTTGGTGGGCGGCGAGTTCCGGCCTGCACCAAACGGGTCTGGCCCGGCCGAAGCGGGGCTTACTCGAGCGGCGGGAGCGCGATCTTGTGATCCTTGCTGAACTGGTAATCCTTGAACACATGCTCCGCCGACAGCGACTGATAGGTGCCGTCGGCGTTGCGATGCGTGGTGTCCTTGAGGCGGTAGGTGTTGTGGCCGCAGGTCCAGCAGTCGAAGTTGCGCATATGGGTGCACAGGCAGGTCTTGTCCATGACCTTGAGGCGCCTCGCCTCCGGGTTGGCCTTGAGCTCGCGGTTGTAGGCGACGATGTAGGCGCAGCTTCCCTTCGCGTCGAGCAGGTAGCCGTAGGCCTCGCAGTTTGGACGGATGCCGGCGCCGATTGCCGGGCTGTTCTTGAGCATGCGCATCGGATAGCCGGTGGGCGAGATGCCATTGACCTCGATGTCATCTTCCTCGGCCATGAAATATTCCTGACGCACGTCCGGCGGCAGGCCACATTCGTTGGTGACCGTGAAGCGTGTGGCGACCTGGACCGCGGCGGCACCGTTTTCCAGGAAGGTGGTGGCGTCGGTGCCGGTGAACACGCCGCCCGCGGCGATCAACGGGATCTCGAGCTTCTCGTCGACCAGCCACTGGCGGATCTCGGCGACGATGGTGGCGAGATCGTACTCGGCCCAGTCAAAGCCGAAACCGAGGTGACCGCCTGCCAGCGGGCCCTCGACCACTACGTAATCGGGCAGCCGACCGGTCCGCGCGCTCTTCTTGATGAAGAGCTGCAGGGCCCTGACCGAAGATACGATGATGCCGAGCTTGGCATCGCGAAAACGCGGGTGGTCCTCGATGAGTGCGAAGGAGCCGAGATGAAGGCCGGCGGCCAGAGTGATGCCATCTATGCCGGCATCCAGCGCGGAGGCCAGACGCACTCTCAAGGTGTCCTTGGGGCCGTTCATGGTGAGCTTCTCCATGCAGTTCATGAAGATCAGCCCACTGCCTTCCTTGCGCGCCATGGTGTTCTCGACGTGCGCGCGCTGTGCTTCTTCGAGCAGGGCGAGATCGAACTGCACGTCCGATTTGTCTTCGTTTGCGACGTTGTGCTTGTATTTCTTGAGCTTGTCGCGGACATACTTGGTGTCGTAGCGCCGGTCGCTCACCGTTGGCACCATGGCATCCGAGATATGGCCGATTCCGCCGAGCCGGGCCGCGGTGAGCGACAGATCGGACGTGGATATGTCCACCCCCATGCCTCCGATCATGATCGGCACGTATTCCTTCTTGTCGAAGGTCAGGCGGAAATCATCGACGCATTTCATATGTGTTCTATCCTCGCGCGTTGCGGTGCCGGTACGCCGGAAGGGCGTACCGGGGGATGCGGTTCCATCGTGCGGGCATGTCGGGGCCTCTTCTGCACGGTTGTGGACTCGCGTCTGGCTGGCCGGTCGGTGCGCGGGCTCCCTCCCTCGCTCAAGGTAGTCTCTCCAACCGGCGTCGTCTGCCTGGGCGCTATTGTACCCGTGGTGGAGGGCAAACGGCCGTTGCGCGGCGCGCGGTTTGTACAACTTGGTTCGCTATTTGCTAGGCATATAGGTGAGGTCTGCCGCGGCCATTCTTCGGGGAGGTATTCAGATGGGGCTCCATGTTTCCAGCGCGCATGGTTTGCCGGCGTTCATCGATGTGGAGGCGTCGGGGCTCGGACGCGGCAGTTACCCGATAGAGATCGGCGTCTGCCTGCCCGACGGGACCTCCAGGTGCTGGCTGATCCGACCTGCACCGCTCTGGCGCGCGTGGGAGCCTGCCGCGGAGCGCATCCACAGGCTGAGCCGGGATCTCCTTGAGCGTCACGGCCGGCCGATCCGCAGCGTTGCCGAGGAACTCAACGAAGTACTGGCGGGGCAGGTCGTCTATAGCGACGCCTGGGGAAACGACATGCCCTGGGTTGCCGCATTGTTCGATGAGGCGGGGCTGGTTCAGCGTTTCCGGATAGAGGCCTTGCGCGCGATCGTGCCCGAGGTACGGCTTGCCGAATGGAATCCCATGCGCAAGCGGATCGAACTCGAACTATCGCTGCGCCGGCACCGTGCAAGCGCTGATGCGCTCGCCCTTCAGCAGACTTGGGCCGCGCTTTGCCTGCCGTCGTAACCTGGGCCGAGAATAATCCGGTATCTGTCCCGACCGGCATACCCCTGGATTCATGAGCACGGCCGATCGGTTGGTTGAGATGATCAGAGGATGACGGCGATTTCCTCGCGACGAATCAGCTCTTCTCCGAACTGAAGGGCATCGAGGTCGAGTGCGTCGCTCGAGGCGATCAGTCCGAGGGGGCGTCCATCGGCCGACACGACCGGGACGTGGCGGAAGCCGCCTTCGTACATCATGTGCAGCGCGTGGCCGAAGGGGCGATCATCAGTGATTGTCTGCGGGTTATGTGTCAATACCTCGCCCACGGGCGTGGTGTCAGCATCGAGGCCGGAGGCGAGCACCCGGAATGTGGCGTCCCGCTCGGTGAAGATACCCGTCAGTACGCCATGCTCCGTAACCAGTGCGGCACTCTGGCGGTAATCCTGCATGAGTTGCGTGACGGCTCGAACCGGCATGTCGATCGGAACGCAAACGAAAGTGCGGTCGGCAATCACCTGATGAATCGGACGGCTGGGCATGACGAGTCTCCTTTTCGGATTTCTGGGATGCTGGATTCTTGCGCCTTGCCGGTTGAACGTTCCTGCAGGCCCTTGCCGGAAAGGCCGGGTGATCTGTCGGGTTTCAGCCGGGTTGGCCAGTCGATGCAAGCGTCAAACGTGCCAGAAATCTTCGGGTCCGGCCTTCGGTCCGCGAGTCATCTGCAAGATATTGAATTTAATGAAATCTCTATGCGTTTCTTGATCGGAATCGATCATCTTGGCCAGGGTGAGCGTGGGCGAGAACGCACGTTCATGTCCCTGGGCATGCACCTTGCTGGCGCCAGAGCGCGGTATTGGTGCATGCACAATGGAAGAACGGGCCGCACTTGTGCGACCCGTTCGGTGCATGGATTCGGCGAAGGTGATCAGCCGTCGATCATTCCGGCACCAACCGTATTGTTGGTGCTTTCGTCGATGATGATGAAGGCGCCCGTCGAGCGGTTCTTGTCGTAGGCATCGGCGAAAATCGGTTGGGCAAGCTTCAGCGTGAGTTGGGCAATGTCGTTCATCGCCAGCGTGGCGGTGCTTTCCTGCTCGAGGGTGTTCACGTCGAGGCGGTAGTCGATCTTGGCGATCTTGGCCTTCACCTCGCGCGAGGTGTGGCGCAGCAGATAGGTGCGGGCAGGTGACATCGGGGTCTCCGACAACCAGCACACCGTGGCATCGACCTGCTTGGTGGTGAGTGGCTGCTCCGCGGTCTTGATGATCATGTCGCCACGCGAGATGTCGATCTCGTCGGCGAGCAGGATGCTGACGGACTGCTCGTGGATCGCGCAGGCGATTTGTTCACCGCCGATCTCGATCGCCTTGACCGTGCTGGTGAGGCCTGAGGGGAGCACCGTCACCGCGTCGCCGACGGCGATCTCGCCAGACTCGACTCGTCCCATGAAGCCGCGATAGTCGTGCAGGGCGGGATTGGCGGAGTCCTGCGGGCGGCACACGAACTGCACCGGAAAGCGGAAATCCTCGGCCTTTTCGGTGTGCGCCGCCGGCGTGGTCTCGAGAATGTTCATGAGCGTGGGCCCGTTGTACCAGCCGAGGCGCTCGCCACGATCCACCACCATGTCGCCATTGAGTGCGGACAGCGGGATGAAGCGCAGGTCCTTGATGCCGAGCTTTTCCGCAAAGGCCAGGTAGTCGGCCTTGATCTTCTCGAAGACGGCCTGGTCGTAATCGACCAGATCCATCTTGTTGACCGCCACCAACAGGTGCGGAATGCCGACTAGGCTGGCGAGGTAGGAGTGGCGACGGGTCTGGGTCTGCACGCCCTTGCGGGCATCGACGAGGATGATCGCGAGGTTGGCGGTCGAGGCGGCGGTGACCATGTTGCGGGTGTACTGCTCGTGGCCGGGCGCGTCGGCGATGATGTACTTGCGGGTACCGGTGGTGAAGTAACGGTAGGCCACGTCGATGGTGATGCCTTGCTCGCGTTCGGCCTGCAGGCCGTCGGTGAGCAGGGACAGGTCTACTGCGGTCATGCCGCGCTTGGCCGAGGTTTTCTCGATGGCGTTGAGGGTGTCCGCGAGGATGGTCTTGCTGTCGAACAGCAGGCGACCGATCAGGGTGCTCTTGCCGTCGTCTACGCTGCCGCAGGTGAGGAAGCGGAGCAGGCCGTGGTCGGCCGCATCGGGGCCGAGGGGATGAGGTGCATTCATGGTTTCGATCGTAGGCATGAGGTGACTGGCGTTCCGGGGTATTGGGCGTATGGCACTGCTGCGGGAGGCGGGTCCCGCATCGGCAGGCGTCTCAGAAATACCCTTCCTTCTTGCGTTGCTCCATCGAGGCTTCCGAGGTCTGGTCGTCCATTCGCGTGGCGCCGCGTTCGGTGATCGTCGTGGTCGCCGTCTCGGCGAGGATCTTGTCGAGGGTGTCCGCATCGGACTCGACCGGGGCGGTACAGCTGATGTCGCCAACCGTGCGGAAGCGCACCAGCACCTCTTCGACCTTGTCTTCGGGCTTCGCCGGGGTGAGCTCGGTGACCGGCTGCAGCAGCCCGTTCTTGCGTACCACCGAGCGGGTGTGGGCGAAATAGATCGAGGGCAGCTCGAGCTGTTCGCGCTGGATGTACTGCCACACGTCGAGTTCGGTCCAGTTGCTGATCGGGAAGGCGCGGATGTTTTCGCCCTTGTGGGTCCGCGCGTTGAAGAGATTCCACAGTTCGGGGCGCTGGTTTTTGGGATCCCACTGACCGAACTCGTCGCGGAAGCTCATGATGCGCTCCTTGGCGCGCGCCTTCTCCTCGTCGCGACGTGCACCGCCGATGCAGCAGTCGAAGCCGAATTCCTCGATCGCTTCGAGCAGGGTCACCGACTGGTGCTTGTTGCGCGACTCGAGCGGATGTTTGAGCACGATGCTGCCGCGCGCCATTGAGTCTTCGAGCGAACGCACGATCAGGCGCTCACCGAGTTCGGCGGCACGCTTGTCGCGGAAGGCAATGACTTCCTCGTAGTTGTGGCCGGTGTCGATGTGCATCAGCGGGAAGGGGAAGCGTCCCGGCCGGAAGGCCTTTTCGGCGAGGCGCAGCAGGCAGACCGAATCCTTGCCGCCCGAGAAGAGCAGCACTGGATTGCTGCACTGGCCGGCAACCTCGCGCAGGATGTGGATGGCTTCGGCTTCCAGCCAGTCGAGGTGGCTGAGGGTCTGTTTGGTGAGTGTGCTCATTTTGCTTGTCGGTGATTCGGGATTGATCGGGGCTTGTACATGGAAGCCGGGGGCTACACGCTCTTCTTCACATGCAGGCCACATTCCTTGCTGGCCGGGTCTTCCCACCACCAGCGTCCGGCGCGGACGTCCTCGCCGACTGCGACCGCGCGGGTGCAGGGCGCGCAACCGATGCTCGGGTAGAACTGGTCGTGGAGCGCGTTGTAGGGCACTTCATGCAGGCGGATGTAGGCCCACACCTCGGCTTCCGACCAGTCGGACAAGGGGTTGAGTTTCTCGAGACCGTTGCCGGCGTCGAATTCGCGTGTCGGCAAGGCGGCGCGCGTCGGGGACTGGGCCGCGCGCAGACCGGTGATCCAGGCCCTCTTGCCGGCCAGCGCACGCTTGAGCGGTTCGACCTTGCGGATCTGGCAGCAGGCCTTGCGCATCTCGATAGAGTCGTAGAAGGCATTGATGCCGTTGCCGCGGACATAGGCTTCGACCGCCCCGGACTCTGGGAAGAAGACCTTGAGTTTGCGGCCGTAACGCTGCTCGACCTCGCCCATCAGGGTGTAGGTTTCGGCCGGCAGGCGACCGGTGTCGAGCGAGAATATCTCGATCGGCAGCGCCTCGCGCAGGATCAGATCGGTGAGCACCATGTCTTCGGCGCCGAAGCTGTTGGCGAAGGTCAGCTGACCTTCGCTGCCGAACTCGGTCAGAGAAGCCTTTAGAAAGTCGAGTGCCGAGGCGGACTTCTGCTGCACGGTCGCAGTCAGCTCGGGGCTTAGATGAGGGCTGGTGGCGGGATTCTTCGCTGCCGGCCGCAGGATCGAGACGGCGCCGCTCATGCCGCGAGCCCTCGTTGCTGACGGCGGAACAGCGGCTCAGTCTCCGTCACCGAACGCTGGTAGGGCGCCGAGAAGTCCCCGAGGCTGGCGAGAGCCCGTTCTAGTTGCTCGTCCGTATAGCGGTCTTGTGCTGGCTGAAGCGCGTCGAAGCCGCAGCGCGTGAAGGCCTGGAACTGATCGCGCAGCACCTCACCGATCGCGCGCAGCTCGCCGGTGTAGCCGTAGCGGGTACGCAGCAGTGCGGCGCTCGAGTATCCGCGGCCGTCGGTGAACTTGGGAAAGCGGATCGCCACCAGCGGCAGCGCGGCGAGGTCGGCGACGATCTGCGCCGGATCGTCGCTGCCGTCCAGCCAGACGGCGATCTCACCCTGGCGGGCTGCGATGGGTTCGCGTTGCGCCTGCCACACCGACAGCGGCACGATGACTTTCCCGGCTGGAAGCGCGAGATCCTCGGCCCGCCCGTCTTCGCCGAGCAGCACGATCTGCCAGTCGTCGCTGACGATCCGGCCATTCTTGATGAGCTTAGCCATTGACCACTTTCCTTTGCGTCTGTTGTTCGCCGTACACCCGGGTCTTGAACGGGTCGAGGCCGATACGGCGCACGGTGTCCACGAAGCGCTCGTCTTCGTGGCGATTGTCGATATAGGTCTCAATCAGCTTCGCGATCACGTCGGGCATTTCGGCGGCCGCAAAGGCGCGACCGATGACCTTGCCGATCGCGGCATCGTTGCCCTGATCGCCGCCGATGGTGACCTGGTACCACTCGGAACCGTTCTTATCGACTCCGAGCACACCGATATGACCCACGTGGTGATGTCCGCAGGCGTTCATGCAGCCCGAGATGTTGAGCTCGAGCTCGCCGATGTCGTAGAGATAGTCGAGGTCGTCAAAACGTCGCTGGATCGCCTCCGCGATGGGAATCGACTTGGCATTCGCGAGGTTGCAGAAATCACCACCCGGGCAGCAGATGATGTCGGTCAGAAGGCCGATGTTGGGCGTCGCCAGACCGGCGTCGCGAGCCTTCTGCCAGAGCGCGAAGAGATCACTTTTCTTCACGTCAGCCAGCACCAGATTCTGTTCATGGGTGACACGCAGTTCGCCGAAGGCATGGGCATCTGCCCAGTCGGCAACGAGATCCATCTGTTCGGCGGTGATATCGCCGGGCGCCACACCGGTCTTCTTGAGTGACAACACCACCGCGGCGTAGCCCGGCTGTTTGTGGGAACGCACGTTGCGCTTCACCCAGGCTGCGAAGGGTTTGTTCTCTACGCGCTTCTGCTCGAAACCAAGATCATCGGCCGGCAGCGTCGCGTAGGCTGGATCATCGAAGTGGTCGGCAATGCGATGCACCTCGTCGACCGTCAGCGTGCCCGGGCCGTCCTTGTGATGAATCCATTCCTCCTCCACCTGGCGCCGGAATTCCTCGATGCCCAGTGCGTTGACGAGGATCTTGATGCGGGCCTTGTAGAGGTTGTCGCGGCGGCCGTGGCGGTTGTATACGCGCAGGATCGACTCGCAGTAGGTGAGCAGGTGCTGCCAGGGTACGAACGGACTGATTTCCTTGCCAATGACCGGCGTGCGGCCTAGACCGCCGCCGACAAGTACCCGGAATCCGATCGCGCCTTCGGCATTCTTGACGAGATCGAGGCCGATGTCGTGGGCCTGGATCACCGCGCGGTCATGCTCCGCACCGTTCACCGCGATCTTGAACTTGCGCGGCAGATGGGTGAATTCGGGATGGAAGCTGCTCCATTGGCGCAGGATTTCGCACCACGGGCGCGGGTCAATGATCTCGTCGCCGGCCACGCCTGCGAAGGGGTCGGAAGTCACGTTGCGGATGCAATTGCCGGAGGTCTGGATTGCATGCATCTGCACGGTGGCCAGCTCCGCCAGGATCTCGGGCACGTTCTCCAGGGCCGGCCAGTTGAGCTGCAGGTTCTGGCGGGTACTGAAGTGGCCGTAGCCCTTGTCATACTTGCGGGTGATCGCGGCAAGCTTGCGAAGTTGGGTCGAGCTGAGGTTGCCGTACGGGATCGCAATGCGCAACATCGGCGCCTGGCGCTGAATGTAGAGGCCGTTCTGGAGGCGCAGCGGGCGGTATTCGTCTTCGCTCAGTTCGCCAGCGAGATAACGGTGCGTTTGATCGCGGAACTGGGCAACGCGCTCATCTACATTGCGCTGGTCATATGCGTCGTAACGGTACATGGGGATTCTCTCAATGGGTAATCAGTTTGGCCCCGACCAGCATCAGCATCGTCGCCAGAATCGGACGCAGCACGCGGTCGGGCACCTTCGTAGAGATGTGGCTGCCGAGCCAGATACCGGGCAGGGAACCGATGATCAGGCTGCCGAGCAGGAGCCAGTCGACGCTGCCGAGCATCCAGTGGCCCATGCCTGCAACCGCGGTCAGTGGCACGGCGTGGGCGATGTCGGAGCCGACGATACGGAGCGTCGGGAGGCGTGGATAAAGAAAAAACAGGGCGGTTACGCCGAGCGCACCAGCGCCGACGGAGGAGATCGACACCAGTACGCCCAGCACCGCGCCGGTCAGTACCGTCAATATTGCGGTGCGGCGCGGATCGGGGTTCTCGCCGAATCGTACGAGCGCGTACTCCTGGATGCGCTTGCGGAAGATGATGGCAACCGCGGTGAGCACCAGCGCAATCCCGAGCGCCACCTTGATGATGCCGGTTGCGCCGTCGATGCCGCCGGGAGCAAAGTGGCCGATGAACAGCAGCGTCAATACCGCAGCGGGAATGCTGCCGCTGGCGAGCCGCCGCGTGACGGTCCAGTCTACCGTGCCCTTGAGCCCGTGGGCCAGCGTGCCGCCGGCCTTGGTGATGGCTGCGTACAGCAGATCGGTGCCGACCGCGACCGAGGGGTGAATGCCGAACATCAGCACCAGCAGCGGCGTCATGAGCGATCCGCCGCCAACCCCGGTCAGTCCGACGATGGCGCCAACGGCAAATCCCGCAACGGTGTAGGCAAAATCCATGATGCTCCCCAATCTTGTGCGGTGCATCGTACGGTGCGGCAATAGATCAATGAAGGCCTGTTGGGTTAAGATCAAAGAACCAAAAGTTATTTGATGGTGACCTTGCCATGAATCTGCAGCAATTGCGCTATGTCTATGAGGTCGCCCGGCACGGATTCAATGTGTCCGAGGCGGCGGACGCACTGTTCACTTCTCAACCGGGCGTCTCGAAGCAGATTCGTTTGCTTGAGGATGAGCTCGGCGTCGAGGTGTTTGCCCGTCACGGCAAACGGTTGATCGGCTTTACCGATCCCGGTCGCCAGGTCTTGTCGATTGCGGAGCGGGTGTTGCGCGATCTTGACAACCTGCGTCAGGTGGGCGAGGAATTTTCCAATGAGGCCAGCGGCCGACTGTCCATCGCGACCACCCATACCCAGGCGCGTTATGTCCTTCCAAAGGTGATTGCGGCATTCATGCAACGATATCCTGCCGTCAAGCTCGAACTGCATCAGGGGAGTCCACGCCAGGTGTGCGACATGGTGCTTGCCGGAGAAGCGGATATCGCGATCGCCACCGAGGCGATCGCAGAATATGGCGAGCTTGTCATGCTGCCCTGCTATCAATGGAATCGCTGTGTGATCGCGCCCAGGAAGCACCCGATCCTGGGTGCAAAGCCGCTGACGCTCGAGGAAATAGCAAAGTGGCCGGTCATTACCTACGATTCGGCCTTTACCGGGCGCAGCCAGATCAACAAAGCCTTTGTCGGGCGAGGACTCAAGCCAAACGTTGTGCTTACAGCGATCGACTCCGACGTCATCAAGACCTACGTGGCCATGGGTCTCGGCATCGGCATCCTTGCCAGCATGGCCTTTGACGAAACAACCGATACCCGTATCGGCATGCTTGATGCCTCACACCTTTTCGAATCGAGCACCACTCGCATCGGGATACTCAGGAATGCCTGGTTGAGGGGTTATGTCTACGCGTTCATTGAATTGTTCGCCCCACATCTGTCGAAGCGCATGGTGGAGGCGGCAATTGCCGGAGGCGGGAGCGATCCGGGGTTGTGACTCTCCCTTGGGAGATGTTGTTCTACAAAGGAAAAGACGAGAGCCGCGATATGCGGCTCTCGTCTTCGATCCTAATCAGGCTCAAGCTTTAGCGACGAGCGCTGCGGTAGCCAAGGCCGCCCATGATCGCCAGCCCGAGCGCAACCAAGGCAAGGCCATTCGGTTCAGGAACCGTGGTCTGACACCCCGGGGCCGTCGGGCTTTCCTCGCAAATATTCGTGGCGGTCACCGGCATGATCCACGCCGTCTCGCCCCCACCGTTTATGTACGCCATTTCCCAAGTGACCTGTACAGCGTCCCACTTGCCAGTGAGGAGTTCGGCGTCAAGCTCCGGGCTGTTGACCATGAACGCGGCTGCATTCTGCCCAAGGTTGTTCTGGTTCCGAACGGTCGCATTCGGATCTGCGCAAGATCCATCCGTTTCGGGGAAACCAAGAAAGTCGCCCGCGGCATTCGCACAGATTCCAGCATGGACGTAAACCCACGGGCCAAAGTCATAGCCTGCGGAACCGTACGTGGAATTGGTGCCCGTGGCATCAGGCAGAGTGTCGTCAAGAGGCGTGTAGTTACTCGAGTAAGCGCCATTTGTGCCCATGTCTCCGCCAAGATAAAGGTACTTGACGTCAGCAGACTCGGCATCAACGAGCTTGATCATGCCCCAGATCAACAAGTCCGTCGTTTCGAGACCGGTGCCACTTCCGGTTTCGTTGAATGCGAAGAAGAAGGCGACCGGCGTGTTGTTGGTCAGCGAAAGAAGCGAGGTCGTGGTCGCATCCCAGCTTCCCTCTGCATCGCCGAAAAATTCGCTCTGAAAAGTCTGAGGGTTTCCATTCCCGCTGTACGGATCATCCGTCGTCCGGGTTGAAAACGTCACGCTTGTATCGTTGTTCGGGGAGGGGGTGTTGTAGGAGCCGTCAGTCCCGCCCGTGGGGTTGCCGGTCGAAGTATATTGACCGTTGTTGATTCCGATGATGGTGTAGTCCTTGATCGCACCGTAGGTCGACGGAGCGAAATAGGGGTCGCCCGGGGACGGCACCGAACTTCCCGTAGCGCGCAGATTCAGCAGCGGCAGGGAGAACACGTTGAAGTCGTTGAACGCGATGCAGTTATTCGTCGGTCCCAATCCGCAATCGGCGGTGGGCAAGACAACAGCGGCCGCGTCGGTCGCAAGGAATGCACTTCCTGCGATGAGCATTGCAGCTGCGCAGCTGCGCTTGAATGCAAGGCCGAATTGCTTGTTCATGGATGGCACCCTTGTTGTTTGATCTATGTCATTTTTAAAGGAAAAGCTGTGCCATTTTGTTTAAGTCATTGAATGAAAATAAATGCGAGACATCGTGGATGTGACTTTTTACTCGGCATGTAAAGAATTTCGACATTGATTCGAGGCTGGCACCGCGGGGATCGCATGACATCTCAGCTAGCTTTTCCAAGTGGCGGTGTGCGGTCGGAAATCGAAAGCTCAAGCATCAATTCAATCCTGGCCTTGGTCGGTGTCCTCGACATTTCCGTTGACATGGTCAGCGGACCGGCCCCCGTGCGGGACGTCTCGATCACTGGGTAGCCCTTGTTCCGTAGCTGTGCGATCGGGCCCTTCCATGATTCCGGGACGCTGGCATGACCGGGTAACGCTAGAACGATGCCTCGGGCACCCGCTGCGATACAAGCTTGTAGCAGATCCGGTGTGCTGCCCGCCGTAACGAACAGGATGTCCACACGCGGCAAAGTTGAAATGCCTTGTAATTCGACCGGATGGCCGATTGGGCGAACTGGCTTGTGTGTTATCAACGGTGGGCGTGCCCAGCCCAGTGGTCCCGTATCGGGCGAGATGAAGGCGTCAACCGCCTGTGTATGTGCTTTTGTGACTTCCCGGGCTGCGTGAATCCGGTCGTTGGTAACGACCAGTACGCCGAGTCCCGCAGCGCTGGGGTCGCAGGCCACCGAAACCGCGTTGTAGAGGTTCATCGGTCCGTCTGGAGACAGTGCGGTGGCTGGACGCATGGCGCAGGTGAAGACCACGGGTTTGTCGGGAGTCAGCACAAGATCTGCAAAAAAAGCAGACTCCTCGAGCGTGTCAGTTCCGTGGGTGATGACAACGCCGTCGATGTGTTCCTGAGCGACCGCTGCCTCGATGGCACGAGCCAAACCTAGCCAATGTCGTGGCGTCATATCCTTGCTGTCCAGCTTGTATAGCTGTTCGGTGGTGAGTTCGGCCAGATCGGCCAAGGGTGGCACCGAGGCGATCAGCGCTTCGATCGTGAGCGTGCCCGCCCGGTAGTCCGTTGTGTCGGTGGCGCTGGGCGACGCGCCTGCGATGGTTCCGCCTGTGGCGATGAGATGGATGCGGGGTTTCATTGCGGACTCTCCGGGACTGTTGCGATAGCGCCTGAGCGGAGCGATGGTTTCAAACAAAACCGCCTCCGGCAAGCGGAGGCGGCAAGGGGGGAGTGAACGCTCGGGCTCTATTTCTTGGAGGCCCAGAAGGCGGCGTTCTTGATGCCGAGCTTTTCGGGGTTGAAGGTGGGGTCCTTGCCGGCCTTCTTCTGTGCCTCGTAGTCCTTGAGGGCGAGCAGGGCGGGTTTCTGGATGATGAGGATGGCGATGATGTTGAGCCAGGCCATCAGGCCGACGCCGACGTCACCGAGGTCCCAGGCCGCGCCCGCGCTCTTGACCGAGCCGTAGGTGACCGCGGCCATGATGCCGATCTTGAGCACGAAGGACAGCCAGGGGCGGTGCACCTTGCGGTTGATGTAGGCGATGTTGGTCTCGGCCATGTAGTAGTAGGCGACGATGGTGGTGAAGGCGAAGAAGAACAGCGCCAGTGCGACGAAGGTCGAGCCGAAGCCGGGCAGCACCGATTCGACCGCCGCCTGGGTGTAGCCCGCGCCGGCCTCGACGCCGGGCAGACCGTTGGCGAGCATCGAGCCGTCCGGTGCCTTGACGTTGTACATGCCGGTCGACAGCAGCATGAAGGCGGTGGCCGAACACACGAAGAGGGTGTCGATATACACCGAGAAGGCCTGCACATAACCCTGCTTGGCCGGGTGCGAGACCTCGGCGGCGGCGGCCGGATGCGGGCCGGTACCCTGGCCGGCCTCGTTCGAATAGACCCCGCGCTTGACACCCCACTGCACCGCCATGCCCAGCACCGCACCGAAACCGGCCTCCAGGCCGAAGGCGCTCTTGAAGATCAACGCGATCATCGAGGGCAGGTGATCGATGTTCAGCAGCACGATCACCAGCGCCACGAGGATGTAGGCGAGCGCCATGAAGGGCACCACGATCTCGGCGAACAGCGCGATGCGCTTGACCCCGCCGAAGATGATGAAGCCGAGCAGGATGACGATGCAGGCGGCGCTCACCGCGGTATCGACCCCCCAGGCGTTGGCCAGCCCCGAAGCGATGCTGTTGGCCTGCACGCCGGGCAGCAAGAGGCCGGTGGCAATGACCGTGGCGACCGCGAAGATCCAGGCATACCACTTCTGGCCCATGCATTTTTCGATGTAATAGGCCGGGCCGCCGCGGTACATGCCTTCGTCGTCGCGCTCCTTGTAGATCTGCGCGAGGGTCGATTCGACGAAGGCGGTGGAGGCGCCCAGGAAGGCCACCATCCACATCCAGAAGATCGCGCCGGGGCCGCCGAAGGTGATGGCGGTGGCCACGCCGGCGATGTTGCCGGTGCCGACCCGCCCGGACAGCGACATGGCCAGCGCCTGGAAGGACGAGACGCCCGACTCGGAGCTCTTGCCGGAGAACATCAGGCGGATCATCTCGCCAAAGCCGCGTACCTGCATGAAGCGGGTGCGGATCGAGAAATACAGGCCGGTGCCCAGGCACAGGTAGATCAGGGCCGGGCTCCAGATGATGCCGTTGAGCATGCTGACGAATTCGTTCACTGCGCTAACTCCTTGAATGGGGCGTCCGGCCGCCGTCGTTGTTGTCTGGGTCGCCGGTGGTTTGGCGATGGTCAAATACCGGATGTTGCGATGCAGCAAGAAATATACCTTGCCCTGTCGCCGGTTAGGTACCCGAAACTCGTGCATGTCGCTGCCGCGGCGCCCCGAAATGCAGCCCGGCGGCAGGTTCCGGCGCATTCGGGCACCGAGGTGGTGCGTCTGCCCCTATCGCTGCCCAGGCCTGCGTCGCTGACGCGGTCGTGTTCGTTTATCCGGTGCCCATTGTAAATTTGCTGCCCGGCCATACCAGACTCGATTGGCCTGCTTCTCTTTGATCGCGGAGGCCGTCACTGTGCAGGTAAGTCTGTCGTTCAGCGGCGAGGCGCCTTGGGCAATCGACGCCGCGTCCTTCCCGCTTCAAGTCTCCTGATCTACGTCGAAAAGGCCGGCCGCCTTGATGAAGCTTGGGAAAAAAGAGACGCGTGTGATCGGGGCCGCCCTGGAAAACCTCGAGCAGTGATCTCTCCTGAGCGGTGCCTTCATCCATGATGAATGGCGTCGATGCGCCGCTCGCGTTCGTGTTCGAGAACGTGAAGGATGGTTTCTTCGTCGGTGCCGATACGCTCGAGGGTCAATCCTGCCAGTTGCAGGCCGGATTCGAGTGTTTCGGAGATGACCGCGTCGGCACCGGCTCGCCGGAGTGCTGCCGCGTGCTTTTCGTCGCGCGCGCGGGCGATGATGCGTACCTTCGGCGCCACCAGGCGGATGCCCTCGACGGCACGCATCGCGGCATGCATCTGATCCATCGTGAGGACCACGGCGCGTGCGTCCTCCAGGTGCAGGCGGCGCAACAGGTCAGGCCGACTGGCGTCCCCATAGAACACCGGCGCACCGAGGTGGCGCCGGCGCGCGACCAGTTTCGGATCGTGTTCGACCGCCACGAAGGCGACCTGCTGCCGGGCCAGCACCTGGCCGACCATTTCGCCGATCCGGCCGTAGCCGGCGATGATGACATGGCCGGAAAGCGTCTCTAGCTGCGGTTCCTCCGGTGGTTCGCCGCGCTTGCCGACGTGTTCGTCAACCCAGTTGCCGAGGAGCGTGCCGAAGCGGGCCGCGAGTGGCGTGAGCAGCATGCTGAATCCCACCACCAGAAGCATGAACTGGCCAGCTGCCGGGCTGAGCAACTTGAGGGTCATTGCCACGCCGACGACGATGAAGGCGAACTCCCCGCCCTGGGACAGCAAGATCGCGCCCTCGGCGGATCTTCCCCACGAAAGGCCGTGGGTTCGCAGGATCACGAACAGCAGCGTCGCCTTGATCGACATGAGACCGGCAACCGAGAGGGGGAGCCACAGGGGTTCCCGGGCGAGTTCCGAGACGTCGATGCCCATCCCGACCGACATGAAGAACAGGCCCATCAACAGGCCCTTGAAGGGCTCGATGGTAATCTCCACCTCATGGCGGAATTCGGTTTCCGCGATGATGAGGCCGGCCAGCATCGCACCCATCGCCATCGACAAACCAGCGGCCCAGGTCAGCGCAGCCACGCCGAGGCTGGAGAGCAGGGTGAGGGCCATGAAGCTGTCCGGCTGTCGGGTTGAGGCGAGGTGGTGAAATACCGGTCGCACCAGGCGGCTGCCTATCAGGTAGATTGCGCCGACCGTGAGGACCGCCTTTGCCACGGCAATGCCCATCAAGGTAACGAAGTCCGCATCCCCCGGCTGGCCCATGATTGTCACCAGCACCAGCAGTGGCACCACTGCGAGATCCTGGAACAGCAGGATCGAGAACGTGGCCTGACCCATCGGCGTACCGAGTTCGCGGCGCTGCCCGAGTAATTGCATCACGACCGCGGTGGACGAAAAAGCCAGCACCAGGCCCAGAATGACCGAGGGTTCGAGTGCATGCTCCCATGCCCAGGCAATGCCCCCGATGGTCAGTGCCGACAGACCGACCTGCAGGCCGCCGGCACCGAATACCAGGCGGCGCATCGACCAGAGCCGCAGCACCGACATCTCGAGACCGATGGTGAACATGAGGAAGATCACGCCTAGCTCGGCGAAGGTCTCGACATCTTCGCGGCGTCCGAAAGTGACCCAGTGCAACCACGGGTAGTGCTCGGTTACACGGCCCAGACCGAATGGCCCGATCAGCGCGCCCACCGCGAGGAATCCGAGTACCGGATTGATGCGTACCCGCTGCAGCAACGGAATCAACACCCCTGCAAGGGTCAGGAAAAGAATCGTTTCGCGCAGGTAGGGCAGTGCGTGTTCTTCGGACATCGAGTGGCGGTCTGCAGCGTCGGAGGGGCGTTGGTTGTTGTTTAGCCCATGATTCTAGCCGGTATGCGCGGGCTCGCTGAAGCCTCGCGGACGCAGATCTGCGCGGCCAAGCGGATCGCTCGCTGCCTTGCCGACGATGTGGGCGGGTATCAGTGTATTCACCTGTCTGGCCGTGTCGCGATCGAGAACCGGCAGGACGGGATTGCGCCGTGCCCCGGGCAGGAACCCATCATCGGAGCGATTCCCGTCCATCCTGATGACACATGGCCGGCAGCCCGTGCGACGATCAAGCGAGGATCACCGAACGTTTGTCGGGCTTCCGAGGAGGACAGGCGTCATGGTGCGCGTCAACGAGAGGCGATCTGCCCGGCGCATGCGATCCGGGTTCCGCTAAATGCCTCCCGGTTCGGGGTCCGGGAGGCGGTCGCCGCGCCCGTCCAGCGTATCACTCCGAAGCGACGGTGGGCGCTCCCGGATTCCGCACAGGGTTATCAATCGCCGGCGGTGTCGGTGGAGGCCTCTACTCGTTTCAGAATCCGCGTCAGGTCGGCCTCGTCGAGGGTTTCCTTCACCAACAGATCCCGGGCTGTATCCTCGAGAATCTCGCGCCGGGTGTTGAGCAGGGCGACGGTGCGCTTGAAGGCTTCGGCAACGATCTCGCGCACGGCGCAGTCAATCTCGCGCGCGGTCTCTTCGGAGTAGCTGCGTTCTCCCGGCATGGCGCCGGGCTGGCCGAGGAAGTTCTGCCGCTCTTCTTCATAGACCACGTTGCCGAGCTTCTCGTGCATGCCGAAACGCATCACGATCGAGCGCGCGATGCTGGTGACCTTCTGCAAGTCGTCGGATGCGCCGGTGGAAACCTTGCCGAACACGATCTGCTCGGCCGCGCGTCCGCCGAGCAATACCGCCATGCGGTTCTCGAGCTCGTCGCGGGTCATCAGGAAGCGGTCTTCGGTAGGGCGCTGGATGGTGTAGCCAAGTGCGCCGACACCGCGCGGGATGATGCTGATCTTGTGTACCGTGTCGCTGCCGGGCAGGCTCATCGCCACCAGTGCGTGCCCCATCTCGTGGTAGGCCACCACGGTGCGTTCGTGCTCGTTGAGCACCCGGTTCTTCTTCTCGAGCCCGGCGACGATGCGCTCGACCGCGACGGTGAAGTCTTCCACCGTGACACCGTCACCGTTGCGGCGGGTGGCGACCAGGGCCGCCTCGTTGCACAGGTTGGCGAGATCCGCGCCGGAGAAACCCGGCGTCAGCGCAGCCACCTTCTCGGCGTCGGTGTCCGGTGCGAGGGTGATCTTCTTCATGTGCACCTGGAGGATCTGGATGCGGCCCTGCTTGTCGGGACGGTCCACCAGCACCTGTCGGTCGAAGCGGCCAGCGCGCAGCAGCGCCGGGTCGAGCACTTCGGGGCGGTTGGTGGCGGCCAGCAACACCAGGCCGGAGGAGGAGTCGAAGCCGTCCAGCTCGACCAGCAGCTGATTCAGCGTCTGCTCCTTCTCGTCGTTGCCGCCGCCCATGCCGCCGAAGGCGCCGCGGGCGCGGCCCATGGCATCGAGTTCGTCGATGAAGATGATTGCCGGCGCCTTCTGGCGAGCCTGCTCGAAGAGATCGCGCACCCGCGCGGCGCCCACGCCGACGAACATCTCGACAAACTCCGAGCCCGAGATCGAGAAGAAGGGCACGCCCGCCTCGCCGGCCACGGCCTTGGCGAGCAGCGTCTTGCCGGTGCCCGGGGGGCCGATCAGCAGGATGCCCTTGGGCGAGCGCCCGCCGAGACGCCCGTGCGAGCTTGGGTCCTTTAGAAAACCGACCACCTCCTCGAGCTCTGCCTTGGCCTCGTCGACGCCGGCCACGTCATCGAAGTTCACCCCGGTCTTGGTCTCGACATAGATCTTCGCCTTGCTCTTTCCGATCGACATGAAGCCGCCCATGCCGCCCTGCTTGCCGGCGAGGCGCTTCATCGCGAACATCCAGATGCCGACGAAGATCACCGCCGGCAGCACCCAGCCGAGCAGGTCGCGCAGGAAGGTGGACTCGATTACGCCGGTGAACTTCACGTCGTACTGGCCGAGATCCTTGGCCAGTTCCGGATCGACGCGGGTGGTGACGAACTTGTCGCGGCCGTCGGACAGCGGCGTCTTGAGGGTGCCCTGGATGGTGTTGTCGGAGATGGCGATATCGGCCACCTTGCCTTCCTTCACCAACTTCTGGAACTCGCTGTATGGCAGCGGTTCAGTCGAACGCATCTGTACCCAGATGTCGTGCAGGGTGAATACCGCGAACATCGCAAAGATGAAGTACCAGATACTGAACTGGGTTTTCTTTTCCATTACCTTTACCGGTCTGTTAGCGCTTGCTAGTTGGGGGCGCTGGCGCGAGGATCAAGGCACATCGTCATCGGGCTCCCCGGCATCACGCGAGGGCGCCGTTGCAATATGCAGCGTCGACGTGGGGAAGGCGATGTCTGCGTCATGCCTGCGGATGATGTCATACACCTTGAGCAGCACGTCCTGCTTGATGCCATGGAACTTCACCCAGTCGGTGGTCTTGGTGAAGGTGTAGATGAAGAAATCCAGCGATGAGGGCCCGTAGCTGTTGAAGTTGACGATCAGCGTGCGCTTCTTTGCCTCGATATCCGGGTGCGCACGCAGCATGGCGGTCACGTCGCCGATGATGGCTCGCATCTTGTCGGCGTCGTCATAGCGGATGCCGATGGTTTCCTTGATGCGACGATTTCGCATGCGCGAAGGATTCTCGACCGAGATGCTGACGAAGGTTGCGTTGGGGACGTACAGCGGGCGCTGGTCAAAGGTGCGGATGCGGGTCATGCGCCAGCCGATGTCCTCGACGGTGCCCTCGATCTCCTTGTCCGGCGAGCGCACCCAGTCGCCCACCTTGAACGGGCGGTCGAGGTAGATGACCATCGCGCCGAAGAAGTTGGTCAGCAGGTCCTTGGCGGCAAAACCCACGGCGATGCCGCCGATGCCGCCGAACGCGAGTACGCCGGAGATCGAGAAGCCGAGCGTCTGCAGAACCACGAGGGATGCGGTGATGATCGCCGAGGCACGCAGCAGCTTGCCCACCGCCCGCGCAGTGGTTTCGTCCACCGGGTTGTCGGTGCGCGCTGGATCCACCATCAGGCGTTCCATGCCTTGCACCAGGCGGACCAGGAACCAGGTGAGCAGAAAAATGATCGTCACATGCCTGGCGGGACCAACGGCATCGAAGATCGCCGAGTCGGAGTGCGCGCGAACGATGTCGAGCGCCCAGAACATGCCTACGGCCCAGACCATGACACCGGCCGGCTTGCGCCCGGCCTCGAGCAGCGTGTCATCCCAGCGGTTGGCGGTGTGCGCGAAGCGCTTCTCCAGGCGGTTGAAGAAGCGCTTCAGCAGGAAATTGCCGAGCAGCGCGATGAAGATCACCACGAATACTTCGGCGATCCAGCCTGATCCGGCGGGCAGAATCTTGAACGAGGCGGTCAGGCTTTCTATCCAGTCCTTCAAACGGACTCCTCCGGTAACGAGTGGGGGGACGTCTGGCGACCAGGGCCGACGAGCAGAGGCGTCATTATACCGGCGCGAAAACCGCCGCCGGATGCGTGATCGATTTGACGGCCGATTGCGGCATCGGAGTAATCGTCAGGCAAGCCGATCAAATATCACGGTGGCTGTTGCCGGGCAGGCACTAAAGTGGATTCCTGCGACAAACTTGCCTTGCTCTGCCATGAAATCCCTGTCCCGTTTTCGACTCTGCGCCATCTCGTTCGCCCTGTTGTTCAGCGCCCCCGCCATTGCCGCCGGCGACGCGGCGGCCGCCTCGCGTTTCTACGAGGATGGTCTCGGGCGCTACCAGAAAGGCGACATGCCAGGTGCGATCATTCAACTCAAGAATGCCCTGCAGCAGGACAACAAGATGCTTGCGGTGCACCTTCTGCTTGGCCAGGCCCTGCTTCAGGACGGTCAGTTGCCCGCCGCCGAGATCGCCCTGCGCGAGGCGCTGAGGCTCGGTGTGAGCGCATCGGAGGTGGCCATTCCGCTGGGGCGTCTCTATCTGTTGGGTGGCCGTCCGCGAGATCTCCTCGACAAGGTGCCGACCGACCGCTTGCCGCCGCGGGTGGATGCCGAAGTACAGACCATGCGCGCAGTCGCGCAGGGACAGCTCGCCGACTATCGGGCCTCGGCAAAGAGTTTCGAAAATGCACGGCGCCTAGCGCCCGGGTCGGCTGCACCGCTGGTGGCCGAGGTGCCGGTACTTCTCGGCCAGGGACGGATCGCCGAGGCGACCGAAAGAGCCGATGCGGCGGTCAAACTCGACGCGACTTCGGCGGACGCCTGGAACATGCGTGGCTCGGTGGCGCATGCCAAAGGCGATATCGCCGGCGCGCTCGAGGGTTACGGCAAAGCTCTCGAGTTGCAGTCTTCCCATCTGGACGCCCGGGTTGCGCGAGCGGCCCTGCTGGTCGATCTGAAGCGTCAGGACGAGGCGCTGAAGGATCTTGATTACATCCGGGAGCACGTGCGCGGCGAGCCGCGCGCGGCCTATCTCCGTGCCGTCATTGCCGAGCAGCGTGGCGACCGCAAGGCCGCCACCCGGGCCCTCGCCGAAGTCGTCGATCTGGTCGATTCGGTCGCGCGCGAATGGATTGTCGGACGCGAGCAGATGCTGATGCTCGGTGCCCTGGCGCATTATGGACTTGGCAATCCGTCTCGCGCCAAGGAATACCTCAACATCCTGGTTGCCCGCTATGGACGGAATCTGGGGGCACGTAAGTTGATGGCACGGGTCTATCTAGATGACAAGGACCCGGTGCGCGCGCTCTCGATGGTCGAGCCGGTGCTCAAGGCGACGCCACACGACGCCCAGGCGCTCTATCTCTCGGGTGAGGCGAACATGGCTTTGCGGCGCTACGCCACGGCCAGCGAGCAGCTCGAGGATGCGGCACGACGAGGCGGTGCCGAAACCCGTGCCTTAACCGCGCTCGGCTACGCCCAGCTTGGTGGCGGACGGTCCGAGCAGGGGGTGGAAACGCTGGAAGCCAGTTTCGCGCAACATCCCGGCGATGCCTCGGTGGGTTTCACGCTCGCCACGCTCTACCTGAAGGGCGGCGAGAAGATGAAGGCACAAAGGGTTGCCGAGCAACTCGCCGCCGCACACCCCGGGAATCCCGCCATATTGAACTTCCTTGGCGTGATCCGGGGCGGAAGCGGTGATCGCGTCCGTGCCCGCGAAGCTTATCTGCAGGCACTTCGCATCGAGCCGCGCTTCAAGCCGGCGCTGCTGAACATGGCCCGGCTGGACATGGCCTCGGGGAATTTCGATACGGCCCGGAAGTCGCTCGAGGGGCTTCTGCAGCATGCACGGAATGATGCCGATGTCCTGTTCGAGCTGGGTGTGCTGGAGCGACACCGCAGACAGGACGAGGAGGCGCGCAAATGGCTCGAGAAGGCGCGTGCCGCGCGTCCCCGCGATCCGCGGGCCGGTCTCGAGCTCGTCGCTCTGAGCATGGAGAGCGGTCGAGAGGCGCAGGCGCTGGAGATCGCCCGAAACCTCGCCGCGACGGTGCGCGGTGACGCTCGTGTGTTGGAGACCCTCGGCCGGGTCCAACTCGCGACGGGCGACACCAGGGGGGCTCGCCAGAGTTTTGTCGAAATGTCGCGACTGTCATCGTCCGATGCCGACACGCTTGTGCGGGCCGGCAACCTTCTGCTTTCGGCAGGCGCCTTTGAAGACAGTGAATATGCCGGAACGAAGGCAGTCGAGCTGCAACCGGCCGACCAGCAGGCGCTGTTGCTGATCGGCCGAGCTCGACTCGGGCGGGGGGCGCTAGCCGACGCGGAGAGTGTAGTGAAGCAGATGCGCACCGAGAGCGCGGAGCGCTACCAGTTGGGGGCGGCCGTGGCAGCGGCGGCAGGCCGCAGCGGCGAGGCCGAGCGCTTGTATCGGGAGGCATTCGCTCGCGCACCGAGCGGCGCCAACCTGGTCGCACTTGCCCGACTGCAGATGGCTACCGGTCAGGCGTCCGCCGCGTCGGAGCGCATCGAAGCGTGGTTGAAGTTGCACCCCGATGATCTCGCAGTTCTGAGAATCGCGGGGGAGGTCGCCGTACGGGCTAAGCGGATGCCCGCAGCACGAGCGTACTTCGAGCGGCTCGCCACGCTCAACGGGAATGATGCCGACGCTCATAACAACCTTGCGATGGTGTTGATCTCTCTCGGCGAGTTTCCAGTTGCTGAGCAGCACGCCAGGCAAGCCTATGCGCTTGCACCAGGTGCTGCGGGCGTACTCGACACGCTGGGCTGGGCGCTCGTGAAGGGTGGCAAGCCTGAAGAGGGCTTGCGCTTCCTGCGGGACGCGAGACTGAAATCACCCGATGATCCGACGGTGAGGATTCACATCATCGCGGCGCTTGTCGCGGTCGACCGTCAGGTCGAAGCGCGGAGTGAGCTTGCGGATGCACGGCACGCCGGGATACGGCTGGATGACGTGGACGAGGCGCGAGCAGTCATTGCAAGTATCGAAAGGTGAGGTTTTGTGTCGGTGATTTTGACAGTGATACGTGGCATGGGTCGGAATTCGTCAAATAAGTTCATGTATTTCAGTGTGTTATGAGTTTTGGCCTGCTATTTGCGTTGGCTCGATCAATAAGACAAGGAGGTCAGAAATGAATAAATTTGGTGTACTCGCGATATTGGCCGCGGGCGCCTTGCTCGGCGGGAACGCCCAGGCGGCCTTCAGTTTCGGCTCGGGGGTCAGCTGTACCGCCTGCGGGACAGGGGGTAATTCGGCGTCGGACAACAACACCCAGTCCATCAGCGGCACGGCGACCGGCACGTCTTCGCCGACCATCACCGTCAAGGCGACGGGTTGGTCGAATACCGGCGGGTCGTATGCTCAGGACGTCGCAAGCGGCTCGATTCAGCAGGCCTATGTGTCCACCTGGGGTTCGAGCGGTCTCGGGCTCAAGAACGATGATGCATACAGCAGTGGCTCGGATTTCGACAAGACCGAAGGCTCCAGCCCTGAACATGCCATCGATAATGACGGTCGTTTCGACATGGTCATGCTGGATTTCGGCAGCTCGTTGATCCAGCTCGAGAGTGTCACGATCGGTTGGTCCCAGTATGGTGCCGATATCAGCGTGCTTGCCTTTACCGGAGTCGGCACGCCGGCCTTGAGCGGCATAACGGATTGGTCCAGCCTGACGACTTCGGGATGGACGGTCGTCGGCAACTACGAGAAATCGGGTAATGGTGGTGTAAGCGTCAATGGTGCCAACATCGCTTCGAGTTACTGGCTGATCGGGGCTTACAATCCGGTGTTCGCTTCCAGCGCACTCGAGACAGTGGGGAACCCGGACAGCGGCTGTACCCGTGATTCGAGCGGAATATGCATGAACGGGTGGGTTAATTCGGGTACCAAGTGGAAGAACTACACCAACAACAACGACTATTTCAAGCTCGCCGCCGTTTCAGGCAGTCTTTATGCCCCGCCACCGCCGTCGTCCAGCACTGGCGTTCCCGAACCCGGCTCACTGGCGCTTGCCGGCCTCGCGTTGGCAGGGCTGTTCGGATCGCGGCGCTTCAAGCGTAACGGATAACGAAGAAACCTTAAGGGGTTCTTCTCAGCGGCGCCTCCGGGCGCCGTTTTTTTTGCGCACGGGTTTCGTCACTCAGACCGGCGTTGCGGGCAGCGCGTTGCTGTCGGGTTCGTTTGCCTCTTCCTGCTGCTGAAGTGCCCACATCTGGGCATAGGCGCCGTCTTGCGCGAGAAGCTGGTTGTGGCGGCCGCGTTCGACGATGCGGCCCTGGTCGAGCACCAGGATTTCGTCTGCGTTCATGACGGTCGACAGGCGGTGGGCGATGACCAGTGCAGTGCGCCCTTCGGCAGCTGCTTCGAGTTGGGCCTGGATGGCCTTTTCGGTTTTCGAGTCGAGCGCCGACGTGGCCTCGTCGAAAATCAGTACGGCTGGGTTCTTGAGCAACGCGCGGGCGATTGCGACGCGTTGCTTCTCACCGCCGGAGAGCTTGAGGCCGCGCTCGCCGACGCGCGTCTCGTAGCCGTCCGGGAGGCGTTCGATGAAGGCTTCCAGTTGGGCCGCGCGGGCGGCCGCCTCGACCTCTTCGCGGCTGGCGTCGGGGCGGCCGTACTGGATGTTGTAGAGCAGCGTGTCGTTGAACAGCACGGTGTCCTGCGGCACGATGCCGATCGCCGCGCGCAGGCTGGCCTGGGTGAGCTGGCGGATGTCGCTGCCATTGACCCGCACCGCCCCCTGCTGGACATCGTAGAAGCGGTACAGCAGCCGCGCCAGCGTCGACTTTCCCGAGCCGGAGTGGCCGACCACTGCCACCGTCCGCCCCGCTGGAATCTCGAAGTCGACTTCGAACAGGATGGCGCGCTTGGGATCGTACGAGAAGCCGACCTTCTCGAAGCGCACCGAGGCAGGACCGGGCAGCAGGGTCTGCGCATCAGGCGCGTCGTCGATCTCCTTGTTGGATTTCATGAGTCCGAACATGCGCTCGATGTCGGTCAGGGCCTGGCGGATCTCGCGGTACAGCACGCCGAGGAAGTTGAGCGGGATGTAGAGCTGGATCAGGAAGGCATTGACCAGAACGATGTCGCCGATGGTCATCGCGCCGCTGGCCACGCGGCTTGAGGCCTGCCACATCATCGCGGTGACGGCCACCGCGATGATCGCGGCCTGGCCGATGTTGAGCAGGGACAGCGAGGTCTGGTTGCGGATCTGGGCCGTGGCCCACTTTTCGAGTTGCTCGTCGTAGCGCCGCGCCTCGTACTCCTCGTTGTTGAAATACTTGACCGTCTCGAAGTTGATCAGGCTGTCGATCGCCCGCGCGTTGGCGGCGGAATCGAGCTCGTTGGCCTGGCGGCGCAGCGCGGTGCGCCAGTTGGTGACCTTGACGGTGAAGACGATGTAGAAGGAGAGCGCGGCCAGGGTGATCAGCGCAAATACGGCATCGTAGTTGTAGAGCAGGATGCCGATCACCAGCCCGATCTCGATCAGCGTCGGCAGGATGCTGTAGAGCGTGTAGCTGATCAGCGAGCCGATCGAGCGGGTGCCGCGCTCGATGTCGCGGGTCAGTCCGCCGGTCTGGCGTTCGAGATGGAAGCGTAGTGAGAGTGCGTGCAGATGGCGGAACACCTGCAGCGATATGCGCCGCACCGCCTGCTGGGTGACCCGGGCAAAGACGAATTCGCGCAGTTCGGTGAACAGCGAGGTGGAAAAGCGCAGCACGCCGTAGGCTAGCAGCAGTGCCGCCGGCACGACGATGAAGGCTTCCTGCTTGGTGAGCGAGAGTGCGTCGATGAGGTGCTTGAAGATGACCGGCACCGTGACGTTGGCGCCCTTGGCTGCGATGAGGCAGGACAGCGCAAAGACGACCCTGAGCTTGTAGGCCCAGATGTAGGGAATCAGGGTCTTGAGGGTGTCCCAGTCATGGCGTGGGCCGGTTTCCGGGGCGGGCAGGGCTGTGGCTGAGGAGCGGCGCATTTTCCGGGGGCTTCAGGGGTGAGCGGTGTTGAAGGATGGAGGTGGTTGTGCTGTGGCGATCCCGCTCACGGCCTTTCCGCGCATGGTTCAGCGTACAAAGGCCAGGCGCGCGGCGAGTGCAATGAACACCCCGCCGGTTACGCGATCAAGCCAGGGCGCGATGCGCGGCCGGCGGGCCAGCAGACGGCCGAGACTGCCTGCCGCGAAGGCGAAAAGACCGAACACGACAATGGTCTGCACGATGAAAACCAGACCGAGCTGCACCATCTGCAGGCTCAGGTGGCCGAGTTCGGGCTTGAGGAATTGTGGCATGAAGGCCAGGAAAAACAGGGCCACCTTGGGGTTGATCGCGTTGGCGATGAAGCCCCGGCGAAGATAGCGCAGCCACGGCTCGGTTGCGCGCGCGGCGTCCGCGGCCTTCAGCGTCGCGCCGGGACTCCTGAGGGCCTGGATGCCGAGCCATAGCAGGTAGAGCGAGCCCGCCAGCTTGAGCGCAAGGAAGAGCCGGGGCGATGAGGCGATTACCGCGCTGACCCCCAGCGTGGCCCACAGAATGTGCGTCACGCAGCCGAGCGCGCAGCCAAGCGCAATGCCGAAACCCGCCGATCGTCCCCGCGAGAGGCTCTGCGACAGGACCATGAGGTTGTCCGGCCCCGGCGCGAAGGTGATGACGAGGGAAATGCCCAGGAAGGCGAAGAGGGTTTCGGCGGGGAGCATGGGCGGTCCGGAGGTCTGAAGTCTCGATTCTTGGCGTGCGAGGTGCGAAGGTCAAGCGCACCGACCGGCCAGGTGCGCGCCGCGGCGCAGAGGCGGGCTGTCGCACCATGCCGCTTTCCGTGATAATCCGGCTCGTCTACCCAAGCGGGAGTTGCCATGAGGAGCGAATCGCGCCTCCAAGTCTTCCTGCTCGCGATCGTGATCGCGGCGCTGGCAATTTCGGCCGTGTCGCCGGCCGATCGGGTCACCTGGCTCATGGAGGTGTTGCCGGTGATGGTCGCGATCCCACTGCTGTTCGCCACCCGCTCCGGCTTCCCGCTGACGCCGCTGCTCTACATCCTGATCGCGGTGCATGCACTCGTATTGATAGTGGGTGGAACCTATACCTATGCTCATGTGCCTGCCGGCTTCTGGCTGCAGGACATGTTCGGTTTCGAGCGCAACCCGTATGACCGGGTCGGCCATTTTTTCCAGGGCTTCGTGCCGGCGCTGGTGGCCCGCGAAATCCTCCTGCGAAAGCACGTGCTGGGCAAGGGTGGCTGGCTGTTCTCCTGGTCTGCTGCGTATGCCTGGCCATCTCTGCCGTGTATGAGCTCATCGAATGGGGCGCCGCGGTGGCGATGGGGCAGGGGGCGGTCGAGTTTCTCGGCACCCAGGGCGACCCTTGGGATACCCAGTCCGACATGGCGATGGCGCTGATCGGTGCGATTACCGCGCTGCTCGCGCTGACGCGCCTGCACGACCGCCAGCTGGAAGCGCTGCGAGTGCGTTGATGAGCTACGTCGACGGGCAGATCATCTTTGCCATGCTGCTTGCGCTACCGCTGTCGGCCGCGCTGGGGTGGTCGGTCGCTGGTGTCTACCGGCGGCGCATGCTGAAGCTGATGCGTGCTCTGGCGCCGGCGGCCCGCGACGGCGGGCCCGATCGTCATGCCCCGACGCGCTTGTCGCCCCGGCCGCCGGCCAATTCGCTCATCGATTTCGCCTGCAACCGCCGCATGACATTCCGGCTGTCGGTCGTTCTCTGCGCGATCTCGGTGGCGGTCGGACTGAGCCTGGCGTGGTTCGAACTGAGCTTCGTCTACCCGGAGGGCGGTTATGGTCCGCGCAAGCTGCTGGTGATGACGCTGCTCGAGAGCTGGCCGGCAGTACCCGCGCTGGGTCTGTTGTGGCGCTGGTCGCTGCGCCGCACCGCGCTTGCCGTGCTGGCCTACATGCTGGCGATCACCGCACTGGTGATGGTGAGCTCCACCGAGCGCCAGTCCGTGGTGACGGTATTCCTGTGGCTGCTGGGGAGCACCGTGGTGCCGCTGGTCGCGCTGGTGACGCTGGCCAGCAGCGGCCGCATCCGCGCAGTCTCCCCCTTCCTTTTTCCAGTGTGTGCAAGTCTCATGGCGGCCTCGATGCTCGCCCTTGAGTGGCTCGCGCAGAGTGTCGACGCCCCTCCGCAGGCGCTGCTCTCGGTTGTCGATGCGATCGGTGCGATACCGGCCATTGCGCTTTTCGCGCTGCTGCCGTGGCTGGCGGTCGGCTGGCCACTCGCCGGCCTTGCGCGCTGGCTCGCCAGGCGGTATTGCGACAAGCGTTTTTCCGAGCTGGGCTACCTGTTCGGGGTGTTCTGGCTGGTCGTGCTCATTGCTCATGCTCTGCCGGCAACGCACTCGCGGATCGGGCTCGGCGCATTTGCCGAGCTGCTGGCGTGGTTGTGGATTCCCGTGGGTCTGTCGCTGGCGGGAGGCTGGCTCAGGCCGCCGGCCGACCCACCCACGCTGCTGGTATTGCGAGTGTTCCGGCGCGATGCCGAGGTGGCGGCCTTGTTCGATGCGGTGGTCGAGCGCTGGCGTCAGACCGGCAACACGGTGATGATCGCCGGCACCGATCTGGTGAGCCATACCGTAGATCCGGACGACATCTTCGCTTTTCTTTCGCGCCGCCTCGCCGAGCGCTTCATCGACACACCTGCGGCGGTCACCGCGCGCGTCGGCAACTTCGACCTGGCCGCCGATCCTGATGGTCGTTTCAGGGTGAACGAATGCTACTGCACCGACGACACCTGGCAGGCGGCGCTGGACGCGCTGGTGGGCCAGGCGCATGTCGTACTCATGGATCTGCGCGGCTTCGCGGCTGCGAACCAGGGCTGCCGCTTCGAACTGGGCGTGCTCGCGGCGGCAAAAGGCTTGGTGCGTGTGGTCGTGCTGCACGATGCGCTCACCGACCGCGCCGTTGCGGAGGAAGAAACCAGGGCCGCACCGCCAGGGCGATTTGCGTGGATCGATGCGACCGTGCTCGACCGGCGCTGCCGCGAACGGATTCTCGCGGCGCTGCTGGGCTAGATCGAGGCGAGCCGTCGTCCGGCCCGGCGGCGCCCGTGGGCCGGCAGGCCGGCCCCGTCGGTGGCGCTGTTGGCATGGCAGATCGCGCAGGCCAGCGCGTCCGCAGCATCGGGGCCGGGCAACTGGTCGAGGCAGAGCAGGCGCTGCACCATGTGCTGGACCTGCTCCTTGCGCGCCTTGCCGTAGCCGACCACCGCTTGCTTGATCTGCAGCGCGGTGTATTCCGACATCGGGACCTCGCACGAGACCGCGCCGCAGATCACCGCCCCGCGCGCCTGGCCAAGCAGCAGGGTGGATTGCGGATTGACATTGACGAAGACGATCTCGACCGCTGCCTGGTCGGGCTGGTAGGTGGTGACGACCTCGCGCACGCCGTCGAGCAGCGTCTTGAGGCGCCCCGGCAATGCACCGTCACGGGTCTTGATGGTGCCGCTGGCGACATAGCGCAGCTGGCTGCCAAGCTTGTCGATCACGCCGAAGCCGGTGATGCGCAGCCCCGGATCGAGTCCGAGGATGCGCGTGGCGACGACGCTGGAGGCGGAAGGGCCCAGTGGATGCATGGCCGGATTCTACGGGAGGCGGCCTATTGTCGCCTTGCTAGGGCGACGCCCGCGACTGCGATTACCATGCCCGCGAGCGCGGTTCCACTCAGTGTCTCTCCGAACACCGCCCAGGCCACCAGTGCGGTGCACGGTGGGGTGAGATAGAACAGCGAGGCCACGTTGACTGCGCCTCCGCTGCGGATAAGCAGATTCAGCAGGCTGATTGCACCGAGCGACAGTACCAGCACCAGCCACAGCAGCGCGAAGACGAACTCCCCGCTCCAGTCGATCTGCATCGTCTCGGTGGTGCGGGCCAGCAGGGCGGTGAGCAGCAGCGTGGGCAGAAACTGGATCACCGCGCCGCTGCGCAGGTCGAAGCTCGGGCAGAAGCGCTTCTGGTAGAGCGTGCCGACGGTGATGCCGAGTAGCGCGATGAGTGCCGGCAGCAACATCGCGCCGAAGGTGGGCACGCTGGTGCCGCCCAGCTTGCTGCCGACCACCAGCGCGACCCCGCCGAAACCCATTGCGAGACCGAGCCATTGCCGGCCGCGGACCTGCTCGCCGAGCAGCCAGCCGGCGCCCAGCGCGGTCAGTAGCGGCTGCAGACCCACCACCAGGCTGGTCACGCCCGCCGGCAGGCCATGCGAGATGGCGATGAATACGCCGCCCAGGTAGATTCCGTGCACCAGCACCCCGGTGATGCCGATGTGTACGTATTGCGCCGCCGAGCGGGGCCACGGAGCACGGCTGATGAAGGCCAGTGCGGCCATCAGGACGATTACCAGCAGGTAGCGCGTGCAGAGAAAAGTAAGTGGCTCGACATAAGGCAGGCCGAACTTTGCGCCGATGAATCCGGTGCTCCACAGGAGTACGAACAACAGGGGCATCAAGGCCTTTGGCAGGGGGTGAAACGACGTGAGCACGCGGAGACTCCGGCCCGAAAGGGGCAACAGGTGGATTCTGCTACAGCACACCCGCCGTGGCTTTAGAAACGTCGTTCGCCGAGAATCTGGAAGACGGTGCGCTGGTAACCGAAGAAGGCAATCCCGGAGTGATTTTCGATGCGCGAGATGCTCAGTACCGGCATGAATCCGCCGAGTTGCCAATGGCGATTCGCGAGACGCAGGGTCAGGCTGTTGCGCCGATCCTGGCGGTTCTGATCGAAAATGGGTTGGCGCTCATCGTAGTCGATGCGCTGGTGGCTCAGTGTCAGGCCTGCGCTGATGCCGTAAGGCCAGTCGGCGAAATAGCTGGCTGAGAGTCCGCGCGTCGTGCTGGCGAGTTGCGGGTCATCGCTTCCCTCGCGCAGGAAGTCGACGCCGAGCGCAATC
Source organism: Cognatazoarcus halotolerans (assembly GCF_009800965.1). GTDB lineage: Bacteria > Pseudomonadota > Gammaproteobacteria > Burkholderiales > Rhodocyclaceae > Cognatazoarcus > Cognatazoarcus halotolerans. The sequence continues at coordinate 206,586 of NZ_WUAF01000008.1, forward strand.
GCAGAACGCGCATCGAGATTGCGGATCGCCCGCAGGCTGAGCCAGGTGCGGGATCCGCTTCGCGACGGATAACGGAAGTTGTGCTGATAGGTCCATTCGCCGCTGCCTTCGAGCCACCACGTCGTCGAGAGCTGGCGGCGGCCCGATGTGCGCAAGCCGATTTCCCTCGAGTAGGCGGCATTGCCGTATTCGCGCCAGCCCAGCAAGGGGCCGATGAACCACTCGGTGCGCGGGCCGCTCTGCTTGATTCCCGCGCCGGTGCGTAACTGCATGTCGTCGAATTCGCTGCGCGTGTAGTCCTGGCGCTGCAGCTCGCCCCAGGCATGCATCCCGTGGTCGCCGGTGTAGCTGGCGCTGGCGGTGATGAGCATGCCTTCTCCCGTTGTCTGGCGGGCGCGCTCGTCGAGTTGGAAAACCAGTCCGTTGATCTGCAGGGTGTCGAGCCGGCTGGCACTGTTTGCATTGCTGTCGGACAGGTAGCCGAGCGAAAGATCGAAAAGCCAGCCGCGTCGCTGACGAATGCGGGCGAGGAAATTACGCACATTGTCGGCAACCTCGTCGGGAAGCTCGGCTGCGAGCACGCGCTCGAAGTGAAAGCGCGCTGCTTCATCGTCGCCCATGTTGAACAGTGCCTGGGCGAGTTCAAGGCGGATGCGCGGGACTTCGGGGCGGATTGCGAGCGCCTTGCGGAAGGCCTGTGCCGCGCGGGCCGGCTGGTCGCGAACCTGGGCCAGCATGCCGACGAGGAAGTAGTAATCGACCGGATCGGTTACCTTCTCGTCGGCGAGCCGGGCTGCTTCGAACTCCGCGAGCGGCCAGTTGCCGGCCGCGATCGCGTTGCGAAGCTGATCGGTCTCGGAGGCAGTTCCCGGCACTGGCGCGAAGACCAGCAATGCCGAAATCAGGCAGCGCCTCAGGCGACCGGGCCTGTTGCGTCCCCGCGTGCGGTTCTTCAGGGGCGTCGCGCGCCAAAGGCGCCGATCATGCCCTGATTTGCGCCTATCGCGATGCCGTAGGTGCCCGCCATTTCTTCCGCTGCGGGACCATAGAACTTGCCGCTCATGGTGCCGTTGCCCAGTGTTGTGGCCGCATCGTTTGCAACCATCGTTCCGCTGAATTGATTGCCCGACACAGTGCCGGTAACGGCCGCTGCAAGCGCGCCGGATGACGAACTGATGCCGGTGAAGTTGCTGAGCGTGCCGCTGATCGTCTTGGCGCTGAAGTTGACGCTCAGGCTGATGGTCGCCGCGTAATCGGTAGAGGCGTCGATGCCGGTGTCGACAAACTGGCCGACCGAGAGGCCGGTGTATGTGGCTGTGCCGCCGGCCGGTACGCCGGCCAGCGGGGTTGCCGAGCCGGTGTGGAAGGCGGCGATGATGTCGGGTGTGCCGGTCGCGTTCGGGCGCTGCGCCCAGTATCCGTAGCGCGCATATGCAAGTGTTTCGGTTGCGCTACGTGTGCCGATGACGGCGAGGTCATAGGTTTTTCCGTCTGCGCCTGCCTTCGAAAACGCGAACTGCTTCAATACCGGATTGTTGGTGCTCGCATCGGCCGCCGAGTAGACGATCGGCGCAATGGCGGATCCGTCAATGGTCGGGGTCAGGGTAACGTCGGTCTCCGTGCCACCGAACGCGATGGAGTAGCTCACGTTGTTGGCCGATCCGCCGTCCAGTCGCGCGATACCCGAGGATAGCGGCAGGGTCGTAGTACCGGCAGATCCTCCGCCTGATGGCCTCACCGCGGAGCTTCCGCCCCCGCCCCCGCATCCGCTCAAACCAACCACGCCGATGGCGATGATCAGCGCATACTTCGATGCCGGCATTGTGTGTCTCCAATTGCGGGCCGTATCGGCTGGTGCACCACGATGTCGGGGCGACCGCCCTGTCCTGGCCCAATCTTCAATTACCCAATCGGGACGCTACCACCCGCATCCGGAATTAACCCGGAAAATTTGCGAACATGTGTTGAATTTTTTGCGATGCGTTTGTATTTTTAGTGCAGATGGGGGCGGGTATGAATTTCGTGTAGGCGGATTGCTTACACAAATTAACCGTTAATGCTATTAACATGTCGGTTTATTTTACATTGCCGTTTGTTTCATGGCGTTAAATTCATTCAATTCAGTCAGATATGAATTTGGCGCGATTCTTGCCTTGAATTTATTTGCCGTACGAGAGCTTGTCGCTTTCTAATCTGAACGAAATAAAACGGGATTCAATATGAAACAAAAATTAATAGTTGCAGCGCTGGCAGCCATGTCGTCGCTCGCCGCGAATGCCGGCACCGTGCTTATCGACGATTTCAGTGCCCCTGCCGTTGGTGCCTACGGTGTTACGTCGGCGGCCCCCACTTCGACCGATTACGGTCGTACCCTCGAGATATCGAATATCACTGGAGAAACCATCTTCAACACCGCAGTCGCTTCGGTGCAGGGCGGTCTTTTCAGCGTCTCGAACGGTTCCGGTGTCGATTCAACCGTAACCCTTTCGTGGAACGTGGCCGCAGGTCTGGTTCCGAGTGGTTCGTCCGACCTCAGCTTCCTGTTTACTGTGGTCCAGTCTGATGGAAACCCGACCAACCTCGATTTCAGCTTCGAAGGTTCGCCGCTGGCCGCGTTCGCAATTCCCGGTGGCACCAACGGCGCGGACCTGACCTTCGGGATCGCGGACGGTGCGCTTGATGGGGGTGGCACGCTTTCTTTGGTAATCAACGGTGCTACCGGCTGGGATCTCACGCTCGACGCATTTGGTCTGGCCTATACGGATCCGGACGTGACTCCCCCGCTGAATCCGATCCCCGAGCCTGCCACACTGGCCTTGGTCGGACTTGGTCTGCTGGGCGCTGGCGCGCTTCGTCGCCGTCGCTGATTTCATGGTCGTGACATGAAAAGAGCCGCCTTTCGGGGCGGCTCTTTTTTGCTTTCTGGCCGTGCTCAACGGGGGCTGCGTTCTCCCTTCGCTCTCGCGGCCGCAATGACGATGATATGCGCTTCCGCCTCGGACAGTTCCGGCATACGGTCGCGCAGCGTGTGGAAGGCAAATCCGTTCAGGGGGTGGCCGCCCCATGTTTGTTCGTCGTCGTAGAAAGGGGCAATGAGCTCATAGGCCTGTTCGAAAAGTTCGCGCAGGCGCATGTTCTTGCGGCGTTCGCCGGATTCGGGAAAGTCTTTCATTTGGCATGGGGCGCGGACGAGCCTTGGTCGCCGCGCAAGTTCGGGTCAGTCATCCATGACGGCACTGGTATAGACTTCCTGAACGTCGTCGAGTGATTCAAGCGCGTCGAGCAGTTTCTGCATGCGCACTGCGTCGTCGCCTTCGAGTTCGGTTTCGTTGAGCGGTTTCATGGTGACCTCGCCAAATTCGGCGACAAAACCGGCAGCCTCGAGTGCGGCTTTCGCATCCGAGAACTCGTAGGGGCCGGTCACCACTTCGATAGACCCGTCGTCGTTGGTAATCACGTCTTCGGCACCTGCTTCGAGCGCCGCGTCCATGAGCGCATCCTCGTCGGTGCCGGGGGCGAACATCAACTGCCCACAGTGCTTGAACTGGAAGGCAACGCAGCCGTCGGTGCCCATGTTGCCACCGTACTTCGAGAAGGCGTGGCGGACGTCGGCGACCGTGCGGGTCTTGTTGTCGGTGAGGCAATCGACGATCACGGCCGCGCCGCTGATGCCGTAGCCCTCGTAGCGGCCTTCCTCGTAAGTGACGCCCTCGAGTTGACCGGTACCGCGCTTGATGGCGTTCTCGATGTTGTCCTTGGGCATCGATTCGCCGCGTGCCTTTTCGACTGCGAGGCGCAGGCGCGGGTTGGCGGTGATGTCACCGCCACCCATCTTGGCGGCGACCGTGATTTCCTTGATCAACTTGGTGAAGACCTTGCCGCGCTTGGCGTCCTGCCGACCCTTGCGATGCTGGATATTGGCCCATTTTGAGTGTCCGGCCATAGGGTAATGCTCCAAAAGCGTGAAAATTCGACCGCGGAATTCTAGCACCGCGGCGGCCTGGCGGCCCGCCACGATTGCCGCCGGCGGCGAGGCTGTATAGCGCGTCGGCGAAGCGAACTTCGAGCCGGAGCCGTGTCACGGTGGGATGGCGGTGGCGCCAAGGCCGCCAAGGTCTGCTAGATTCGGGGTGTTTCGCAGCGGGAAAGTGTTCGAGCACTTCAATTGGGAGGGCGGTCATGAGCGTGGCAAGCGTGCGCGCGGCGCTGGCCGGCGCGTTGATACTGGCCGGCGCCGGGGCGATGGCGGCAGGAACGACCTACGATGGTTGTACCGATTACCGTGGACGGAAGGTGCAGTCGATACAGGATCTTTCGTTGCCTGCAGTGGTGCAGTCGATGGAGGGCGTTGGCGGTGCGGTGATCCGTTACAACCCGACCGCATTGTCGCGACTCAGCGACCGGACCCGGCTTTTTCTGTACGCGCAGGCCTGTGCAGCGCTGAATCTCGGTTATCCGGCGGGCTCGGCGCTGAGCCTCTCGCAGGCCCGGCGGGCAGACTGCTGGGGTGTCACCACGCTGAGCCGATCCGGTCTGCTGTCGCACTCCGGTGATCTCGCGGCGATCCAGGCTGAGCTCGATTTTTCGGATGCAGAGTGGGCCCAGGTGCCAGGGCCGCGCAGAGGGTTCGACCTCGGCGCCTGTCGCAGCGAGGCCTTGCGTATCCCGGGTGCCCCAAGCGCCGCTAGTGAGCAATGGGATGCTTGCGTGCACCGCTGTGGTGACCATCTTTTTCACTGCGGCCGCAGCGACGCGTGCATGAGCACGTTCCGGCAATGCTCGAGCGAGTGCGACGCCGCACGCTCGGGCCAGTGAGCGAAGCGTGTGCTCCCGAGTGAGGCCGGGGCGAGATAAACATTCGTGCCCGACCGGCCCGGCGCCTGCGCGACCGGTCCCGCCTCGGGTATGCTGACAGCGCTCAGATTCAGGAACCCGAGGAGATCATCGCAATGGCTGCCCCGCTCGTCATCGCCAAGTCCGGCGACACCGAAATCGCCCTGCTGCCGCAACTGGCCAACCGTCATGGACTGATCACGGGGGCCACCGGTACCGGCAAGACGGTGACGCTGCAGAAGCTTGCCGAATCGTTCTCGAGTATTGGCGTGCCGGTATTCATGGCGGATGTGAAGGGGGATCTTTCCGGGGTCGGTGCCGCTGGCGTGGCCTCCGAAAAGCTCATGAAGCGCCTCAACGCCATCGGCATCACCGAGTACGAGCCGCGCGCCAATCCGGTGGTGTTCTGGGATGTATTCGGTGAATCCGGGCACCCGGTGCGCGCCACGATCTCCGACATGGGGCCGCTGCTGCTGTCGCGACTCCTCAATCTCAACGCAACGCAATCGGGTGTGTTGCAACTGGTCTTCAAGATCGCCGACGACAATGCCCTCTTGCTGCTCGACCTCAAGGATCTGCGCGCGATGATCCAGTACGTGGGCGAGAACGCGAAACAGTTCACCACCGAGTACGGCAATGTCTCGACCGCTTCGATTGGCGCGATCCAGCGTGGCCTGCTCACACTCGAGCAGCAGGGTGCGGACAAGTTCTTCGGCGAGCCGATGCTCGATATCGACGATTTGATGCAAACCGACGCCGACGGCCGGGGCGTGATTAATGTGTTGGCGGCCGACAAACTCTATAACTCGCCCAAGCTGTATTCCACGTTTCTGCTGTGGCTGTTGTCCGAGCTTTTCGAGAATCTTCCCGAAGTCGGTGACATGGAAAAGCCGAAAATGGTGTTCTTCTTCGACGAGGCTCACCTGCTCTTCAACGATGCGCCCGAGGCACTGCTCGAGAAGATCGAGCAGGTGGTGCGGCTGATCCGCTCAAAAGGCGTCGGGGTCTACTTCGTTACCCAGAATCCGCTCGACGTGCCCGACACGGTGCTCGGTCAGCTCGGCAACCGGGTTCAGCATGCGCTGCGGGCGTTTACCCCGCGGGACCAGAAGGCGGTAAAGACTGCGGCTGAGACCATGCGGGCCAATCCTGCCTTCAATGCCGCCGAGGTGATCACCGAGCTGGGCGTGGGCGAGGCGCTGATCTCTTTTCTCGATGCCAAGGGAAGGCCGAATGTGGTCGAGCGCTGTTCGGTGATTGCTCCGGCATCGCGTCTGGGGCCAATGGATGCGGACGAGCGCGAACGTGTCGTGAAGGGGTCGCTGCTGTACGGCCACTATGAGCAGGTGCTCGATCGCGAGTCCGCCTACGAGAAACTCCGGGCGGCTGCGCCCGAAGCGCGGACCGCGGCGGATGCGCAACCCGCCGGGGGTGCGGGGGGCTCGGAGGAGGGTGGCCTGATGGGCAGTCTGTCCGGCATCCTCTTCGGTCACACCGGCCCGCGTGGCGGCCAGCATGATGGACTCGTCCAGACCGCCGCCAAGACGCTCACGCGCACCATGGCCTCATCCGTCGGCCGGCAGATCGTCCGGGGCGTACTCGGATCCTTGCTGGGTGGCAGTAGTCGCCGTCGCTGAATCCGGACGCGCTTACTCGTCATCCCTGGCGTCTTGAGCGAGCACCCGCGAGGCCGTCCGTTCTGCGAGTGAGGGGCGCCCTACCCGCAGCTTGCCGCCCGCGGCGAGTTCGGCCAGGGCCCGCAGGCTGATGGCGAGGCAGCAACTGGTGCGCGGGCTGGCAAGCAACAGCACCTGCCCGCGCGGAGCACGCCACGCCACCATGCCGTCGAATACCGTGCCGTCCGCCAGTTCGGCGCGCACGCGCTCGCCTACTGCAAGGTTTGGCAGTGCGGCGGGGATGCGCGGCTCTTCTGCCAGGTGCCCCCCATGCAGGAGGATCCGAAGTCCGCCCGGCTCACTGCTGCCGCCGAGGCTGGCGGGCCGCCGGGGGCTCGTCCAGCTCAGATCGGGCATCGGCGTGCCGGCGATGAGGGCCGCGTGCAAATTCATGCACGGCGTGAGCGCGAGCCCCACTTTCTGCTCGTCGAGCCCGAGATCGGCAAGGCCCTTGCGCAAACTCGCGATCAGTCCGGGCAGGCCGTGGACCAGCGCTTGCCGGGTGGTCTGGGTGGGGTGCGGCGATACGCTGCGGATCAGGAGGTTGGCCGTTTCGAGGCGCTCCCGCCAGCCTTGGTCGTTTGCGTCGTGGCGCGAGGCTGCCTGGGCGAGGAGGTGGACCCAGTAGGTTTCAAGCAGCTGTCTGACCGCGGCATGGGTGTCGCTCTGGATCAGCGCGCGGATCGCCTTGGACGCGGTCTGCAGGGCCACCTCCTTGCGCTCGGCGCGCTTTGCCTGCTCGTGATGCGGCAGGCCGAGCGCGATTGCACGCTGGGTTTGCTCTGCCGCGATCAAGGCGACGGAGCCGAGCGCCTGGCTGAAGGTGATCTCGTCGGCCTTCGGCGAGCGCAGCGGGGCGACGACATGTCCTAGCGCCTGGGCCGTGTCGTCCCTGGGTGAAAGCGCCAGCGGCAGCGAGTAGCCCACCGTGGCGACGCTGTCGAGCAGAGCGAGTGCCATGCTGTCCGGATCCTCGAGCAGGCGATCGTTTAGCAAGGCCTGTCTGAGCAATGGGGCGCGAAGTTGTCCGAGCAGATCGCGTATGGTCTGCGGCAGGTTTGTATCCAGCGAGACGGTGTTGAAAAGCTGGGAGACCGCCTCCACGGTGCAGGCCTTGTGTGCGGGCAGCTGTTGAAAGAGCTCATTCAGGTCGGGCGGCGTGCCTTGAGCGAGCGTGTTGGCCGGTGCGGATCTGTCCTCCGTCGGGGCCACCGGTTCGAGTGCCGTGAGCAAACGCTGCCGGACCTGCGGATTCGGTGGTGTGGCAGCTTGCCGTTCGGGCGCCCGGGCGAGCAAGGCTTGCTGCAGGCGACCCAGTGCCGTGCGCTGGGCGGCAGCGTTCGCGTTGCTCGTGACAAGCTCGGCCGGGCTGAGGGAGCGGGTTTCCGCGGGTCGGCGAGGGGGCGCGTGGCTGGTCTTGATGCCGGCCTCATCGAGTCGTTTGTTCTGTCGTTCGTAAAGGGCTCCGAGGTGCTGCGCAAGCGGCTCGCGTAGCCGTTCCAGCAGTTTCATGCGCGCCTCGGTCTCGAGGCCGGCCGCTCCGGCGAGGGCACGCAAGGCTTCACATGCCGTTTCCGGACCCTGAGGGAGTTGTTCCGGGATGACTTCCGTCTGGCTCAAGATTATGCGCATGCGCTGGCTCAAGGGGATCAGCTCAGCCTCGAGCCGATCGTGCAGATGGCGAGCCAACTCGGTAAGCTCGATGGAAAAATCGAGGTCCTCCTCGTGGATCAGGCTGATGCGTGAAGCGGTAAGTCCTCGCGCGATCTCGAATCCACGACGGTCGCGAATTCCGCTGAGTTCGTCGAAGCGCTGCCCGGCCGCGCTGCGTGCCGTGGCCAGCCAGGCGTCATCGCTCATGCGCATCGCGCGAAAGGTCTCTTCCACGGTAGACAGCAGCGTCGCTCGGCATTCCGCGATCAGTTCATCGGCATCTTTCCGGGGAGCGAACGGCGCTTGGGGCATGGGCTGGCTGGATCCTTGTTGTGCTGGCGCGTAGGCAGTGTAGTGCCGTGCGACGAAGCTTGCGCCTTGGACGTGGCATAGTCGAATGCAATTTTGACCACGCAAGGTCCTGAGCTGTTTCCCGAGCTTCGGTTTGCGGCATCATGTCGAACCTCGTTCGTCACCTGTTGGCGGGCATGGCAAGAGGGGAGGAGGCATGCGCATGGGTTCGCCGCGGGCGACGGCTGCAAGGACAAACGATCAGCCCGCCGCGGGCATGGTCGCGACCAGCGATGGAGGCGCCCGCCTCGGGATGGCGTTCGCGCTGCTCGGGGCTGTCGGCTTTTCGTTCAAGGCCGTCCTGGTCAAACTGGCCTATCCGTACGGTGTCGACCCGGTCGGCCTGTTGGCATTGCGCATGGCCTTTGCGCTGCCCTTCTTCCTGCTGATGGGCTGGAAGGCCGAGCGGAAAGCCTCGTTCCGGCTTGACCGGCGTGACCTCGCGGCGTTGTTCGGCCTGGGTTTGTTCGGCTACTACCTCGCCAGCTATCTGGATTTCCTCGGCCTGCAGTACATCACCGCGGCGCTCGAGCGACTCATTCTCTTCATCTATCCGACCCTGGTGATCCTGCTCTCTGCCGCGTTTCTCGGCAAACCGGTCACGGGCAGGGCAGTCGCGGCGCTATGCCTTTGTTATTCGGGCATCGGGCTGGCCATGGTGCATGACTTGCGCGTAGCTGGCGAAGCCGGCGAGGTGTTGCTCGGCTGTGCATTGGTGTTCGGCAGCGCACTTTCCTATGCGCTCTATCTGATGGGAAACGGCGAGGTGGTCGGGCGGCTTGGAAGCTCGCGGGTGACGGCCTGGGCGAGTACCGTTGCGTGCCTTTTGTGCATTGGGCAGTTTCTGCTCACGCGACCGCTCGCCAGCCTGGCGCTGCCGTGGCAGGTCTATGGCCTGTCGCTGGCGATGGCGGCGTTTTCGACGGTGTTGCCGGTTTGGTTGGTTTCCGAGGCGATCCGGCGGATCGGCGCGGGGCCGGTGGCCCTTGCGGGTACTTCCGGCCCCGTGGTCACGATGTTGCTCGGTTGGCTGCTGCTCGGCGAGTCGATTGGCCCGGTGCAGGTCCTCGGCGCGACCCTGGTGATTGCGGGCGTCCTGGTGATGAGCCGCAGGCGTTGATGCGGCCTCAGTCGGTACTTTCTCCGACGATCCGCCAGGTGTCGGCACCGTGTTCCCAGAGCAGCTGCTTGCTGACGGTGTCGCTGTATCCTCTGGCGGCGTAGTTCTGGATGAAGCTCGTCAGCATGCGTCCGTCGGGCAGCGCCGCGACGGTGATCTCCCGTACGTCGACGTGGATGCCTGGTTTGGCAAGCCGCTCGCGTCGCTCGCGCTCCCATTCGCGGGTCGTCGCATGCGCCCTGGAGCGGAAGTCTGCGACGTAGTGACTCCGGTAACGCGGGTAGTCGCCGGAAGACCAATCGGCGGCCCAGGCGGTTACCAGCGCCGCTGCGTCGAACCCCAGCGCCGTCGTCATCTCAGCGGCGGGCATCCCGTGCGTTGGGGCATTCTCCGCGGCCGGCGGTGTTGCCCGGGTGTCATCGTCTTTCGCCCTGGTGGCATCGGGCGCCTCGGGGTTCCGTACGACATCGAAGGCCGCCGGCACGTAGTTGCCCGCCAGCGCGATGCGCAACTCACCGGTCAGGGCAAGCAGTGCCGCCTCCAGATTGAACTGGCGCACGCTGTTGTCCAGTAGTTCGCTCTGGGCGTTGAAGCGGTCGGTATGCGCATTGGCGAGATCGGAGAGCGAGCGGCGGCCGGCATCGAACTGCAGCGCGTAGGCATCGACCAGACGATGGCTGGCCTTGATCCGTTCGATCAGCTGGCCCCGGATCTTGCGTAGTTGTTCGAGTTCGTTGAGTTGCGGGGCAAGCTGCGTGTCGATGTCGAGACGGGCCGAATCGGCGGCCGCCTGGGCCGCATCGCGTCGTTCGGCCGCTTCGCTGACGCGACTGAAGCTGGCACCGCCGAGTGGTATCTGAAGTGCCACGGTGAGTTGCGTGGAGTCGACCGTGTCGCTCAGCTGCGCGGGATCGATTTTTGCCGAGAGGCGTTTGCGCAGCTCGAGGTCGATGCTCGGCAGGATGCTGCCGCGCGCCACCCCGATATCCTCGCTGCGTGCCTTGACGCGACGCAATGCTGCCTGGAGTCGCGGGTTGTGCTCGCGGGCGAGATCGAGCAGGGAGTCCTGGTCCCATTCGCGTGCCATGAAGCCGGGAAGGCTGAGGTTCTCGGCTGGCAGGCGGGTGATCCGGGTAAAGCGGTATTCGGCGCTGGCGAGATCCGCCTGAATGCGGGTGTGGCGGGCTTCGACCTCGATCAGATTGACCCGGATCTGTTCGACGTCGGCCTGCGAAATGCGTCCGGCTGCGGCGCGCACTTCGATCTGGTCGCGCAGCTGTCGGTAGTCCTCGAGCAACCTGCTGCTGTGGATCAGGAGCTGCTGCTGACGCAGCACGTCCAGATAGACTTCCGTGATTCTCAGTGCCACCTGCTCGCGGGCCGAGTCGAGATCGGCCTGCGCCGCTTCACGGTCTTCGCTTGCGCTGCGGCTGCGGTGCAGGTCGGCCGCACCGCGGAACAGGTTCCAGCTCAGCACCGCTTCTGAGCGTCTGATCGAACGGTCGAGGGAGTTGCCGAGTTGCTCGTCGCGCGAGTCGGCGGCTCGCCAGTCGAGACCGAAGGTCGGGTAGAAGGCTGAACGTGCCTGCCTGGCAACCTCGTCGGAGGCCTTGAGCAAGGATTGCGCCGAGCGGACGTCCGGGTGCGCATCAAGCACCTGCTGGACAACCTCGGGCAGTGGCGCGGCGACGCCAGGCCAGGCGAAGCCGGCGAGCATGGCGAATGCGATGGCGCGGCCGCAGCGCACGCCATTGGGATTCGAGCGGGATTTCATCGTTCGCGCAGCGCCTTGTCGAAGGTTTTTACGATCGGTTTGAGCATGTATTCCATGAGCGTACGCTTGCCGGTGTGGATGCTGGCGTCGGTGGCCATGCCCGGCGAAATGGTCAGGCGTTCTTCGGGCGCGCCGAGGTAGTTGCGGTCGGCTTCAAGGAAAACCTCGAAATAGGACAGGTCCTGGCGCTCGTCCTTGAGGGCGTCGGCACCGACGCGCAGCACCTTCGCGGAGAGCACGCCGAAGATCGACGAATCGTATGCGGTGACCTTCACCTGGGCGTCCTGCCCGGCGTGGATGAAGGCGATTTCCGAAGGTTTGACCCGCGCGGCGATCAGCAGCGTGTCTTCCGCCGGCACCAGCTCGATGATCGTCTCGCCGGCCTTCGCGACGCCGCCTACCGTACTGAGCAGCACGCGGTTCACGATCCCGTCCATCGGAGCGCGCAGTTCGCGCCGGCTGACGCGGTCCTCACGGGCGGTGAGCTGCTCGCCCAGCGCCGCTGCACGTTGCTCGGCCTCGGCGCGCTCGCGGCTCGACTCCGATTCGTAGCGAGCCTGCGTTTCCTGCTGCTTGGCCCGTGCCTCTCCCACCGCCGAGCGTATCCGCCGCACCGAGATGCGGGCGCCGTCGAGTTCTCCCTGGAGGCCATCGAAACGTTCGCGGGCCGCGAGGTAATCGCTGCGTGCACCTGCGCCGCGCGAGCCGAGCCGTTCTTCGATGGCGAGTGCCTCGCGCGCCGAAACGATCTGGCCTTCCAGCGATTGCACCCGTGCCTGAGCCTCGGCGAGCTCCTGATGGCGCTGGGCCAGCTGGCGGTCGAGCGTTTCGGCAACGCTTTGACGTTCCTGCCGTCGCGACTGGAACAGTGCGGTCTGTTCGGTGACCATGTTCGGTGCCTCGCGCACGACCTCGTCGGGGAAGACCAGCGGTTGATCCTTGAGCTCCGCGTCGAGACGCGCGATCGATGCGCGTGCGGCGAGATAGGTCTGGCGGGCTTCGCCGAGTTCCGAGGCGAACTGCATGTTCTGAACCGTGGCGAGCAGCTCGCCCTTGCGGACGTGCTGGCCTTCGTGCACCGCGAGCGCTTCGATGATGCCGCCCTCGAGACTCTGAATCTGCTGCACGCGACTGCTCGGGATGACCTTGCCCGCTGCATGAACCGAGATGTCGAGGCTGGCGAAATTCATCCATAGCAGGCCGACGACGAACATGACCCCGATCAGCCCCAGCATGACGATGACCGCGCGCCGCGGACCGCGGTCGAAATCGTGATGTGTGGTGAGCGTCTGGGTGTGCTGCATATTTCCGCTCATGCTGCCTGTTGTCCCTTGCTGGTGTGGGTGCCGGCCTGAAGCTGGCGCAATATTTCGTCGCGTGGTCCGTCTGCCACCACCCGCCCCTGATCCAGAACCACCAGCCGGTCAACCAGCGGCAGCATTGCCGTGCGGTGGGTGACCAGCAGCATCGTCAGGTCGGGCATCTTGCGCAGGTTCTGGATCAGCTGGAATTCGGTGGCCGGGTCCATCATGCTGCTCGGCTCGTCCAGCAACAGCAGACGTGGCCTGCGAACCAGAGCCCGGGCAATGGCGACGGCCTGCCGCTGACCGCCCGAAAGCCGTTCCCCGCGCTCGCCGACTTCGCTGCCCAGGCCCTGGGGGAGTTGCGTGAGGGTGTCCTCGAGGCAGGCCCCGCGAATCGCCTGCAGCAGGTCGGCGTCGCTGACGTCGCTGGCCCCGAGCAGAATGTTCTCGCGGATGTCGCCATGGAACAGCACCACGTCCTGAGGAACGTAGCCGATCTGCCGGCGCAGGCTGAGCGGCTCGATCTGCTTGACCGAAAGTCCGTCGATCAGCACCGATCCCTGGTCGGGGCCGTAGATGTTGAGCAGCATGCGCATCAGCGTGCTCTTGCCCGAACCGATCCGTCCGATGAAGCCGACCTTCTCGCCGGGCGCGATGCGAAGGTTGAGTCCCTTGAGCAGCGGTGGGGAATTGGGGTAGGCGAAATGCACATCGCGGAATTCGATCCGGCCTTCGAGCGTCGGCATGTGAAGCGCGCCGCTGTGCTCGTCGATCGGCGAGATCATGATCTTGTCCAGCGCTTCCAGCGACATCTTCACCTGCTGCGAACGCAGGATCAGCCCTGCCATCTGGCTTGCGGGCCCGAGCGCGCGGCTCGACAGCATCGATACCGCGATCAGCTGGCCGAGGGAGAGCTTGCCGTCGGCGATCAGCAAGGCGCCGACCATGACCAGCAGTACGGTTGACAGGCCTGACATCGTCGTCGAGAAATTGCTGCCGAAGGTCGACCACTCGCGCATGCGCAGGGTGCTCTCGGAAATCTTCACGGTGAGCATTTCCCACTTGCGACGGGCCCACGCGTCGGCGCCCATCCCCTTTACCGTATCGAGGCCGTTCATCACCTCGAACAGGTGGGCGGTGCGTTGGGCCCCTTCTTGCATGTTGGAGGAGAGCTCAGCCGAAATGGGCTTGCGGAGCCACCACGAAACGCCCAGCGTGATCGGAATCATGACCAGCGGAACGACCACCATCCAGCCGCCGATGAGTGCGATGACGACGAGGAAGAAGATCATGAAAGGCATGTCGCCGAGCAGGTTCAGCGTTGCGGACGAGGCGAACTCGCGTACCGACTCGAAGTCGCGGACCACGTTCGCCAACACCCCGCCCGATGCCGGGCGGCTGGCGGCGCGCAGCTGGAGCGCATGAGCGAAGACATGTGAAGACATCGCCAGGTCGGCCTTGCGCGCCGCGCTTTCGACCAGGTAGCTGCGCAACAGCTTCATCACCAGATCGAACAGGGTGATCACCACTGCCGCGGAGGTGAGCACCCACAGGCTGTCGAGTGCGTTGTTGGGAACGACTCTGTCATAGACCGCCATGGTGTAGAAGGGGATGACCGCGCCGATCATGTTTACCAGCACGGTAGCGAGCAGCGCCCAACCGTAGATCCAGCGGTTGGCCAGAAAGGCGTCCCAGAACCAGCGTCGCGGCCTGGGCAGGTGGTAGAGCAGGCTGCGGGCGTCGAAGCGGAAAATCGGTCGTGCGAAGAACCAGCGTCCCGGGTGCTCGCGCTGCAGCAGTTCGAGTTTGATCCAGCGCGAACCGTCGATCCCGGCGGCGGCGATCTCGACTTCGTCACCACGGCGATGGAGTACCACGAGCGCATCGCCGGTTTCATCCACCAGCAATGCCGGCAACATCGAGGCGCGGATCTGTTTCGGCGGGATTCGTGCCGAGCTGAGGGTCAATCCCGCTCGCGCAGCGCATTCGTCGAGTTCGGCAAGCGTGATCCGGCCGCTGGCGAGCGGCACGCCGCCGGTGATTCTGCCGGCTTCGACTGTCTGGCCGAAGAAGCGTGCAAGAAAGATCAGCCGGTCGAGCAGGGCGTCAGGCTGCTGGTGTGTCGTCGGTGATTCGTTGAGATTTGACATGGTGCCCTGTCGGGTGGTTGGCGGGGCTGCAGATCGGCCGCAGCCGGGGCGGATGGTGGCACATGCAAATCCTCATCGCACCCACAAACTTCACGTTCGGGTGATATCGGGAAGGTGTGCGGCGTCCCGTACCCTGGTCGAGAAACAAATCTTAACTTATTGATTGGGGTGGGTTTTTTCGGGCGGGATGCGCGTCAGGATGTCGGATTATTTTACATTGGGGGATGACAACCTCTGTGGCGGGCGTGCACTGCTTCATAGGCCATTTCGCTAAGGCATTGATTTCCCGTTGTGTAACAGATTGTGATGATTGGGCGGCCCGGAACTTGCATTGCCCTCAGCCGAGGTCAGAGTGGCCGCCCGCTCAGGCGGGCAGCCGCAACTTATAAAATGAAAAATCGAGGCTCCTTAGATGGCAAACATTGCGTTGTCTACGAGTGTTTCGCTCTGCGAAGACACAACACGATCCTTTGAGCTCTACAATTTGTTGCAGCAAGCGGGTTACACGCCGACAAACCCGCTGACGATCCAGCTGTACGTCCAGGATGCCAGCGGCAATTACGTGCCCGCACCCGTCGGCAGTTATCTCGTCAAGGTAGATGCCGACACCATCGAAATCGATCTGTCGGGGATGCCTAACTTCAATGGTGATCTGCCGATCCGGATCCTCGCGACCGACGATGCGGGCGCGGTCATCACTCTCGATGTCGATGTTACCGTCGCGGCTGTCAATGACGCGCCGGACGGGGCCGACGGTGGCGCAGTAATCGGCGAAGATTCCGCCTACGTATTCGGTGTAGATGATTTCGGCTTCGTCGACAGCGTTGAAGGTGATGCCTTTGCAGGCGTGATCATCTCCACACTCCCTGCCGGTGGGCAGGTGCTGCTGGATGGCAGTCAGGTATTCGTCGGTGACGAGATCAATGTGGCCGACATCATTGCCGGCAAGCTCACTTTCGTGCCCGACGGTTTTACCGGTGACACCAGTTTTACCTTCCAGGTCCGTGATGATGGTGGTGTGGCCGGCGAGTGCCCGGGGCAGGATACCGATCAGACTCCGAATACCTTCACGCTCACCGTCGAGCCGGTTTATGCCTCGATCGGTGACCGGGTGTGGGTCGATGCCAACGGCAACGGCGTTCAGGACGCAGGCGAAGTGGGCAAGGCCGGTGTGACGGTCGAGCTCTACACCTGTGTTGATGAGATGCCGGGCACGCTGGTCGACACCAAGGTGACCGACGCCAACGGCAACTACAACTTCAGCGGCCTGGTGCCGGGCGACTACATCGTCAAGTTCATCGCCGCCGACGGCTCGGTGCTCAGCACGGCCAACGTGGGCGACGACGCGTTCGACTCCGACGCAGGTGCGGACGGCTTCACTGGCTGCTACACGCTCTCCTCGGGCGAGACCATCGACACCGTCGATGCCGGTTTCTCGGAAACCGCCTCGATCGGCGACAAGGTGTGGGTCGACAGCAATGCCAACGGCGTGCAGGACGCAGGCGAAGTGGGCAAGGCCGGCGTGACGGTCGAGCTCTACACCTGTGTTGATGAGATGCCGGGCACGCTGGTCGACACCAAGGTGACCGACGCCAACGGCAACTACAACTTCAGTGGCCTGATGCCGGGCGACTACATCGTCAAGTTCATCGCCGCTGACGGCTCGGTGCTCTCGACCGCCAACGTGGGTGACGACGCATTCGACTCCGACGCAGGTGCGGACGGCTTCACCGGCTGCTACACGCTGACCTCGGGCGAAAACAACACCACGGTCGATGCCGGCTTCTACGAGACGGGCAGCATCGGTGACCGGGTGTGGGTCGATGCCAACGGCAACGGCGTTCAGGACGCAGGCGAAGTGGGCAAGGCCGGTGTGACGGTCGAGCTCTACACCTGTGTTGATGAGATGCCGGGCACGCTGGTCGACACCAAGGTGACCGACGCCAACGGCAACTACAACTTCAGCGGCCTGGTGCCGGGCGACTACATCGTCAAGTTCATCGCCGCTGACGGCTCGGTGCTCTCGA
>NZ_WUAF01000090.1 GCF_009800965.1 Cognatazoarcus halotolerans
TCGAGAGCACCGAGCCGTCAGCGGCGATGAACTTGACGATGTAGTCGCCCGGCATCAGGCCACTGAAGTTGTAGTTGCCGTTGGCGTCGGTCACCTTGGTGTCGACCAGCGTGCCCGGCATCTCATCAACACAGGTGTAGAGCTCGACCGTCACGCCGGCCTTGCCCACTTCGCCTGCGTCCTGCACGCCGTTGGCATTGCTGTCGACCCACACCTTGTCGCCGATCGAGGCGGTTTCCGAGAAACCGGCATCGA
>NZ_WUAF01000091.1 GCF_009800965.1 Cognatazoarcus halotolerans
ACGAATCATTGTGCAGATAACTGTTCACCACCGGCGCACCCAGGCGCTCGGCCAGCGCCTTGCACTGCTCGACCGCATCGGCCATCACCACCCCGCCGCCCGAGATGATCACCGGGAACTTCGCCGTTGCCAGCAGCTCGGCCGCCGCCTGGAGGCTCTGCTCACCGCCCGCACCGCGATCGAGCCGCGCCGGCTTCGGAATCTCGCAGGTGATGTCACCGTAGAAATAATCGCGCGGAATGTTCAGCTGGGTCG
>NZ_WUAF01000092.1 GCF_009800965.1 Cognatazoarcus halotolerans
GCCCATGGCTCGCCACCACACGATCGTCGAAGACGACATCGATGCGCTCGGGGTAGAAGCGCTTGCTGATCAGCCGACCGGCCAACTCGCACGGCACGGAGTAATGATTGCGGGCCGCGCTCACCAGACAGGTGCTGGAGACCCGCCCGGTCTCTTCGACGTAGCCGTCGAACGGGGCGATCATCGGCATCAGCTGCGGCTGTTCGTGCTCAAGCATCTCCGCGATCGTCAGTTCGTACTCGGGGTGCTTCAACT
>NZ_WUAF01000093.1 GCF_009800965.1 Cognatazoarcus halotolerans
ACGAATCATTGTGCAGATAACTGTTCACCACCGGCGCACCCAGGCGCTCGGCCAGCGCCTTGCACTGCTCGACCGCATCGGCCATCACCACCCCGCCGCCCGAGATGATCACCGGGAACTTCGCCGTCGCCAGCAGCTCGGCCGCCGCCTGGAGGCTCTGCTCACCGCCCGCACCGCGATCGAGCCGCGCCGGCTTCGGAATCTCGCAGGTGATGTCACCGTAGAAATAATCGCGCGGAATGTTCAGCTGGGTCG
>NZ_WUAF01000094.1 GCF_009800965.1 Cognatazoarcus halotolerans
GCGCGGAGAAGAAGAACCAGGTGGATTTCTACAACCGTCGTTTCGTCGCCGGTGAGCTCGACAACCAGAGCTTCGCCGAGATCGCCCGCGCCATGGGCGCCGAGGGGATCACCGTCGATCGGATCGAGGATGTCGGCCCGGCCCTGAAGAAGGCCATCGATGCGCAGATGAACGAGGGCAAGACCACCATCATCGAGATCATGTGTACCCGCGAACTCGGTGACCCGTTCCGCCGCGATGCCCTCTCCAAACCCG
>NZ_WUAF01000095.1 GCF_009800965.1 Cognatazoarcus halotolerans
CGCCGCGTAGAGCAGCTCGTGGGCGTTGAAGAGGATGTCGTCGGAGGCCTTGCCGAAGCCCATCTGCACCGCCTCGAGCGCGCTCTTGGCGACCTTGGCCATGGCGATGGTCTGGAAGCTCTCCTGGGTGTACAGGAACACGTCGCCGCCGGCGGCACGCCTGGCCAGGGCATGGGCCTGCAGCGCGAACTCCTTGCTGCCGCCACCGGCCGGGATCAGCCCGACGCCGGCCTCGACCAGGCCGACATAGCTCTC
>NZ_WUAF01000096.1 GCF_009800965.1 Cognatazoarcus halotolerans
CGAAGTCGAGCCGCTCGGGGCTGATGTCGGCGGTGCCGGTGCCGTCGGCCACGTTGGTGACGATCTTGAGCCCGACCCACAGCCCCGACAGGCGCGACATCTGGTAGCCGTGCAGGCCCAGGTCGAGGATCTCCTGGACGTTGCTCGGATACAGCGAGGGCATGCCCACGTGCATGAGCATCGGCTCGGACTGGCTGCACAGCGAGGAGCTCTTGCAACTCGGGTCGTCGCCGGCGATCGCCAGCACGCCGCCGT
>NZ_WUAF01000097.1 GCF_009800965.1 Cognatazoarcus halotolerans
CGGTGGGCAGCTTGCCGCGCGAGTGCACCTCGTCGAGCCGCGCGAGCCAGGCCTCGGCCGACTCGATGCGGGCCTTCTGCGAGAGCCGCTTGGTGAGCGCGCGGCAGATCACGTCGGACTCGAACTCCCCGTAGTGCGGCAGCAGCTCCTGCTCCTGCTCGTCGAACTTGCCGACGATGCGCGGCGCGTTGGCCATGCCGTAGAGCACGTTCTTGGCGAACATCTCGAGGAAGGGGCGCTTCTCCTCGATGACGA
>NZ_WUAF01000098.1 GCF_009800965.1 Cognatazoarcus halotolerans
GAGAGCTATGTCGGCCTGGTCGAGGCCGGCGTCGGGCTGATCCCGGCCGGTGGCGGCAGCAAGGAGTTCGCGCTGCAGGCCCATGCCCTGGCCAGGCGTGCCGCCGGCGGCGACGTGTTCCTGTACATCCAGGAGAGCTTCCAGACCATCGCCATGGCCAAGGTCGCCAAGAGCGCGCTCGAGGCGGTGCAGATGGGCTTCGGCAAGGCCTCCGACGACATCCTCTTCAACGCCCACGAGCTGCTCTACGCGGCG
>NZ_WUAF01000099.1 GCF_009800965.1 Cognatazoarcus halotolerans
TGTCCCCGTCAATGCGGGCCGCTTCTCGGCTCAGATGTATCGCTTCGTTCATGGTGACTCCATCTTAGTGCAATTTCTGTTTTCGGTACAAGTCGTATCGTTTTTTGTATTTTCCCGTTGACTCTCGCTCATTCTCCCCCTACAGTTGCCTCCAATCTCACTTGCCGGAACATTCCGTACCGGTTTATGAGAAACAACCCTTACAGGAGACACACGCCATGAGCGAGCAAGCCAACCGTTCCGTGCCCGTCGGGC
>NZ_WUAF01000009.1 GCF_009800965.1 Cognatazoarcus halotolerans
GCGTCCTCCGATGCGCGATTCGGCACCTCGAATCGAATTGAAAAATCAAATCTCGCCGTGAAGTCGCCATGAAAATTACGCTGGGGCCCTTTGCTGGTGAGGAGTCTGGCGCTTTTGCATCACCCTGCTAACGGACAGTCCGAGTCCGTTGCTTGTGTTGCCTGATTCACCGCGCCGTCTCCGCGAATTCGTGGAAACATTCGCAAAGCATTTCCGTCGAGAACTTCATTTCGACGTTGTGCCGTTCGACGCGGCCGAAACGACTCGTAGCCCCGGCTATATCCCGTACGAAGCCTATTTGTTCCACGAGGTTGCAAGAGACCTCTTCGAAGTCGACAAACCAGTCAAACATCGTTGTATCGGCGCCTGCGGCTTTCGCTGGTACGAATGGTCAGACGCTCCGGCTAGTTGGTCACTTCAATGGGCGTGGTTTCATCCTTACTTTCGCGCACGCGGTCATCTGTCGAAATCTTGGCCCCTCTTCATAGAAAAGTACGGCGCTTTTCATCTGCAGCAACCTTTCTCGGCCGCGATGGAGAAGTTTCTTGAAAAACACCCCATCGGCAATCCCTAACATGGCGTATATGGACTCCCCCGTAAATCAAGACGGATCGTGTTTTTGACTTTCCGGGATGAATCACCTGCAGTCGTATATCCGGCATCTGTGGTGGGTTCTGAGTGACCCGTGCCGACATGGAATCTGCCCGCGAAGCGCCAATCGTTACAAGCGGCTGCTGGAGAGCCGGAAGAGTTATCGGCGTTCTGTCGCGTGGGTGTGACCCGGTTTGCCATGATGAGCGATCAGTCTCGGCGCAAGGGTGAGAAGAAAGGGTGAATCGGTCAGGCGGCGATGGCAAAGGCGGTACGTTCGAACTTCTTGTTCGGGCGCGGTTGCGGATTGCCATAAGCGGTGTGGTCACGCAGGACCGCATAGCAGATACGGGCAAGTTTGTTGGCGAGCGCGCAGGCAGCCTTGTTGTGGTTGGTGCGCTGCTGCACCTCGGTTGCCCAGGCGCGCAGTCCATCGAGGGGTCGGCTCGCATTTCGGGCCAGCGCCGCTGCCCGCAGCACGGCGCGGGCGCCATGGGTAAGCAGCATCCTCAGATAGCGGTCTCCCCGCTTCGAAATCCTGCCGAGCTTTCGGGTACTTCCCGACGAGTATTCCTTGGGGGTGAGCCCGAACCAGCTCGCGAAATGGCGGGCATCCTTGAAGTGCGTCACGTCACCGCCGGTAGCCGCCACCATCGCCGTCGCGGTCAGCAGGCCGATGCCTGGCACCGACATCAGTTGCGTGCACGCGGCACTGTGCCTCGCCAGTTCGGTGAATTCCCGCTCCAACTGTGCGATGCGTTGTTCGAGCAGACGGATCTCCTCGATGAGCAGTCGCATCGGTTCGCGGATCAGCGCGGGCACCGGCGAGCGCGGATCGGCCAGTACGCGGCTGATCGCCTCGACACCGGTGCGTGCACCTTGCGGGATGCTCAAGCCGAACTCCCGGCAGAAGCCACGCAATGCATTGATGCGCGAAGTACGGGTACTCATCCACAGCGACCGAATTCGATGCAGGCCCTGCAGCGCTTGCTGTTCGACGGACTTCACACGCACCGGGTCGATGTCAGCCGCGCGGGCTGCTTCGAGCAAGGCGCGGGCGTCGGCGGCATCGGTCTTGTTGCGCCTGACGTAAGCTCGGATATAGGCCGCGGGCAGCAGTCGTACCTCGATACCAAGCGAATTGAGCCAGCGTGCCCAGTGATGCGCCGAACCGCAGGCTTCCATGATGACAAGCGAGACGTTGCGATTAGCAAACCAGCGCTCGAACTGGGTTCGGGTGAGCCGGTGATTTTCGATCACACGCCAGGAAGAATCGGCGACGGCGAGTTGAAAGACGCTCTTGGCCAGATCGACGGCAACAGTAGTAGCATGCATGACGGACTCCTCCTTCTGAAAACCGATCCCCATCCCCATGAGCACCGGTGGCGCCCATTGGGCGCGCAAAAGGAGGGGGAGTCCATCCCATCATTCAACCTCGCTCCATTCGGTCGCTGGGCGCTACGCGATGAGGCCGCGCAGCAACTTCGGGGTTCGGTCTAGCATTGGTGCATCTGCTCGGTGGATGGCGGAAGTGATCCGTGAACCAGCATTCCACCCCACGCGAACTGACCGGCCCCTTCGGCCGATCAGTTGTCACCAGCGTTTGACTTGGAGCGTCAGCTGTCTTTCGGAACCGGCCGTTTAGTTGCCGAAAATCCCACCGGCGGAATTGGGTCGAAACCCGCCTTGGCTGGTCCAGCAGCCAACCATGCACACTTTCCACAATGGCGGCACTGCCCGACCCGCTCCCGGAGATCCTTGCGGAGCCCGCAACGCTCAGCGCCACCTACCCCTTCAGCCGAGATAGACCGCCCGGAAATCATTGACGTTGGTCAGCATAGGTCCGATCACGACCGAGTCGCCGAGAGCTTCGAAGAATGCATGGGCGTCCTTGCGGGCGTGGGAATCGGCGGGCCGGATTCCGAGCGCCCAGGCGCGTGCCAGGGTATCCGACGTGACCACCGCACCGGCGATTTCCTCGCCACCGTCTACGCCGTCGGTATCGCCCGCCAGCGCGTGGACGCCGGGTTCCGCGTTGAGTGCCAACACGAGCGACAGCAGGAACTCGACGTTACGGTGGCCCCGGCCGTCGCGTTGGGCGATGTCGGCGCCACCGTTTTCCATCCGGGCCGCACCTGCCAGGCGGGCGCGCCGACGATCCGGCCTCCGTCACCGATCCCGAGTTGAAGGTGAGAGCCACGACATGGCCTCCTGCCGTAGACGCCTCAACGATGCCGACCATCACTTCCGGCCACCCCGCTTCCCCGACTATCATGATCCCCTTTTGCGGTGCACAAGCGATTCGCGCCGCCCGGCGGAGCACACCAGCATGGAAACCCTTACCGACTACGGCAACGGCGTCGTCGCCATCGACTCCGGCTACCTGCGCCCGCAGCTGGCAGCCATTCACCTGATCGAAAGCGAGGGCCGCGCGGCCTTTGTCGATACGGCCAATCATTCGGCCCTGCCACGTGCGCTGGCGGCGCTCGAAGCGCGGGGGCTGACGAAGGAGTCGGTCGACTACGTAATCCTCACCCACATCCACCTCGACCATGCCGGTGCCGCCGGCCTGATGATGGATGCCTTTCCCAACGCCCGCCTTGTGGTGCATCCGCGCGGTGCGCGGCACATGGCCGATCCGGCAAAGCTCATGGCCGGCGTCGAGGCCGTCTATGGCAAGGAGCGGGCGACGGTCCTCTACGGCGAGCTGCGTCCCGTGGCCCCGGAGCGAATCATCGAAGCCAGTGATGGCACCGTGCTGCGGCTCGGCCGGCGCGAGCTGCTGTGTATCGACACCCCGGGACATGCGAAGCACCACATCGCCATCGTCGATCGCGAGACGGCCGGCATTTTCACGGGAGACACCTTCGGCATCAGCTACCGGGAATTCGATGTGGATGGTCGGCCCTTCATCTTCCCTTCCACCACGCCTTCGCAATTCGATCCGGTGGAGATGCGCAACTCGGTGGAGCGCATGCTCGGGTTCGAGCCGCAGGCCGTCTATCTCACCCACTACAGCCGCCTCGAACAGCCCCGCGCGCTGGCCGCCGACATGCTGCGCCGCATGGACGAATGTGTGCGCATCGCCCGCCGCCACGCCGACGATTGCGCGCGGGTCGAGAAGGAAACGGAAAGCTATCTGCTGGCCGAAGCGCGCGCGCACGGCTGCCAGCTGTCCGAGGATGAGATGCGGTCGATCCTGTCGCTGGATCTGGAGCTGAATGCCCAGGGCCTGGTCATCTGGGCGAAGGGATAGCATACCGTGCGCGATCCGGCCCGCCCGCCGGCACAAACGGGCGGCGTTGGGATAGTCTGGCGAATTCAGCATTTTCATGGAGCCTGCCCGATGCCCCTGGACCTTGAATTCGTCCGCAGCTGTTTTCCCGCCTTTTCCGAGCCGACGCTGGCGTCGACAGCCTTCTTCGAGAACGCCGGCGGCTCGTACGCCTGCGAGGCGGTGATCCGCCGGCTCGATACCTACTACCGGCGGCTCAAGGTGCAGCCCTATGGCGCCTACCCTGCCTCGCGCGAGGCGGGCGAGTGGATGGACGAATCGTACCGGCGGCTCGCGCCCTATCTCGGCGTGCCGGAAGACTGGCTGCATTTCGGGCCCTCCACCTCGCAGAACACCTACGTGCTGGCCCAGGCTTTCCGGCGGCTGCTCTCGCCCGGCGACGAGATCGTCGTTACCAACCAGGACCATGAGGCCAACAGCGGCGTGTGGCGGCGCCTCGCTGCCGACGGCGTGGTGGTGCGCGAGTGGCAGGTGGATCGGCGAAGCGGCCATCTCGACCCCGCCGACCTAGCCCGGCTGCTCGGCCCGCGGACCCGGCTGGTGTGCCTCCCCCACTGCTCCAACATCGTCGCCGAAATCAACCCGGTGGCCGAGATCGTGGCGATGGTGCACGCGCACGGCGCACGCTGCGTGGTCGATGCGGTGTCGTACGCGGGGCATGGCCTGCCCGATGTGGGCGTGCTGGGTGCCGACGCCTATCTGTTTTCGCTTTACAAGACCTTCGGACCGCACCAGGGCCTGATGGTGATCCGCCCCGATCTGCGCGACGCGCTGGGCAACGAGGCCCATTATTTCAACGCCGACCAGCCGCGCAAGTGCCTCGTCCCGGCCGGGCCGGACCATGCACAGGTCGCGGCCGCGGCGGGCATTGCCGACTACTTCGACGCACTCGACGCACATCACCACCCGGGTGCCGCCGCGGACAACCGGCCGGCGCGGGTGCGGGCGCTGCTGCACGACGCCGAGGCGGCGCCGCTCGGCCGCCTGCTCGACGGCCTGCATCGTCGCCCGGGGCTGCGCGTGCTCGGGCCCACAAATCCCGAAGGACGTGCCGCCACGGTGTCGGTGGTGCCCGACGGCAAGACACCGCTGGCGCTGGCTGAGGCGCTGGGCCAGCGCGGCCTGATGGTCGGCGCGGGTCACTTCTACGCGGTGCGGCTGCTCGAGGCGCTGGGCATCGACCCGGCGCGAGGGGTGTTGCGCATCTCGCTCGTCCATTACAACAGCGTCGAAGAGGTTGACCGACTGCTGGCGGCGCTCGACGAGGCGCTGGCGGCGCAGTGATCCAGCCGCCGCTGCATAGCCGTCACGGGCGGACAGGATAGTCGCGGCATGGCCACGGACCCGAACGAGCCGATCGCCGCTGCGCTGGAGCGCATCTACCGCAGCGAATCGCGGCGGGTGCTGTCCACGCTGATCCGCCTGCTCGGCGACTTCGATCTGGCCGAGGAGGCGCTGCACGAGGCCTTTCGCGCGGCGCTGGAGCAATGGCCACGCGATGGGGTGCCGTCGAACCCGCGGGCCTGGCTGGTGTCGGCCGGCCGCTTCAAGGCGATCGATGCAGTACGCAGGAATGCGCGCTTTTCAGCGCTCGACGACCTCGAGGCCAACGGCCACGAGATTGCGGCCGAAGACGACAGCGCAAACGATGAAGAGATCGAGGACGACCGCCTGCGGCTGATCTTCACCTGCTGTCACCCTGCCCTCGCTGCCGACGCGCAGGTGGCGCTGACGCTGCGCGAGGTGTGCGGCCTCACCACCGAGGAGATCGCTCACGCCTTCCTCACCCCGGTGCCGACCCTGGCCCAGCGCATCGTGCGGGCCAAGGGCAAGATCCGCGACAGCCGCATCCCCTACGCCGTGCCGCAGCCGCAGGAGCTGGCAGAGCGGCTCGACAGCGTGCTGCGGGTCATCTACCTGGTGTTCAACGAAGGCTATTCCGCATCTGCGGGCGACGCCATCACCCGCCACGACCTGTCCGCCGAGGCCATTCGCCTCGCCAGGCTGCTTGCAGAGCTGCTACCGGAAGCCGAGGTGCACGGGCTGCTGGCGCTGATGCTGCTGCACGAATCGCGGCGCGCCGCGCGCACTACCGCCGAAGGCGAACTGGTCCTGCTCGAGGACCAGGACCGCAGCCTGTGGGACCGGGCGCAGATCGCCGAAGGCTGCACGCTGGTCGAGCAGGCGCTGGCCTCGCGCCGCTTCGGGCCCTACAGTCTGCAGGCGGCGATCGCCGCAGTCACTGCCGAAGCGCCCTGCTTTGCCCAGACCGACTGGCGGGAGATCGTCGGGCTCTACGATGTGCTGCTGCGGGTCGAACCCTCGCCGGTGGTGGCGCTCAATCGCGCGGTGGCGGTGGCGATGCGCGACGGCCCGTCCGCCGGGCTGGCGCTGGTTGACGCGCTGCTGGCGGGGGGCGAGCTACACGACTATCGCTTTGCCCACGCCGCCCGCGCCGACATGTGTCGCCGCCTCGGTCGCAACGAGGAGGCCCGCGAAGCCTACCGGCAGGCACTGGCGCTGACCCGGCAAGGCCCCGAGCAGCGCTTTCTGGCGCGCCGCCTGGCGGCACTCGGGGACTGATCGGGGACGCGGCGGAACGGCCTCGGAATTTATTTTTGCCGTCATGTCGAATCGGCGCGCGGCCATTCGACCAGATGTCAGGAACACCCGACATCCGGCTCGCCGGGCACTGATTGAACCAGCCCCGGGCCACAACGCCGCAGCAAAGGAGACCCGCCATGAACCACAATCCCGTCGTCTGGTTTGAAATCTACGTTCAGGACATCAATCGCGCGACCGCCTTCTACGAAACCGTCCTCGGCATCAGGCTCGACAAGCTCGACGCACCGATTCCAGGCCTCGAGATGATGGCCTTCCCAATGCAGCAGGACTGCGTGGGCGCCGGTGGTGCGTTGGTGAAGATGGAGGGCATGTCCTCCGGGGGCACCAGCACCATCGTCTATTTCGCCTGCCAGGACTGCGCGATCGAGGCGGCCCGCGTCGCCGGCGCCGGCGGGCGCATCCATCAGGACAAGATGCCGATCGGCCAGTACGGGTTCATCGCGCTGGTACTCGACACCGAAGGCAACATGATCGGTCTTCATTCGATGAGCTGAAGCCCGCCACCTGCGCACACGGTGGCAACCCAAGGAGCGCCCCATGAAATACCTGTGTCTGGTCTATCTCGACGAAGCCCGTCTCGACGAACTGCCCGATGCCGACTGCGTGGCCTACGACCGCGAGATCCGCGAAAGCGGGCACTGCGTGGCCTCCGAGGCC
This sequence comes from Cognatazoarcus halotolerans, assembly GCF_009800965.1. Lineage (GTDB taxonomy): Bacteria > Pseudomonadota > Gammaproteobacteria > Burkholderiales > Rhodocyclaceae > Cognatazoarcus > Cognatazoarcus halotolerans. The sequence continues at coordinate 7,169 of NZ_WUAF01000009.1, forward strand.
CTGCAGTCGGTGCATACCGCCACCACGGTGCGGATCCGCAACGGCAAGCTCGGCATCACCGACGGCCCCTTTGCCGAAACCAAGGAACAGCTCGCCGGCTTCTACATGATCGAGGCGCGCGATCTGAACGAGGCGATCCGGGTGGCATCGGGCATTCCGCCGGCGCGGGTCGGCAGCATCGAGATCCGGCCGGTCAGGCCGATCCGCGAAACGGTCGCTGCGGCCGAGGCTGCACATACGCAACAGGATTGATCCACCCGCCAAACCCTGCGAGGAAACAGCCATGAACAGCCAAACCCCCGCCGACAGCCACGTTGCGCTGCTGGTCGCCACCCGCAAGGGCGCCTGGCTCTATCACGCGGACCCGGCGCGCAGCAGCTGGCGCGTCGACGGTCCGCATTTTCTGGGCCACATCATCAATCACCTGGTGCTGGACCCGCGGGACGGTCGCACCCTGCTCGCCGCCGCCAGCACCGGTCACCTCGGGCCGACCCTCTTCCGCTCGACCGATTTCGGCAAGAGCTGGGCCGAAGCGACCCGACCGCCGGCTTTCGGCCCGGCAACCAACGGCCTGCCGGGCCGTTCGGTGAAGCAAACTTTCTGGCTCACTCCGGGCCCCGCCGGCGAGCCGGGCGTGTGGTACGCCGGCACCTCGCCGCAGGGGCTGTTCCGTTCAGAAGACGGCGGCATGAGCTGGTCGCCCTTCTCGGTGATCAATGACGATCCGCAGTACCGCGAGTGGATGGGCACCGAACAGGACGGCACACCGGACGGCCCAAAGCTGCATTCGATCATCGTCGACCCGCGCGACCCGGCCCACCTGTACATCGCGATGTCCGGGGGCGGCGTACACGAATCGCTCGACGGCGGGCGCAGCTTCGCGCCGCTGGTCGAAGGCATGGAAGTGGTCGAGGGCTTCGACCCGAACTCGATCGCTTTCCACGACCCGCACTGCATCCGCCTCTGCCCGGCCAAACCGGACCGCCTCTACCAGCAGAATCACTGCGGCATCTACCGCCTCGATCGCCCCGCAACCCGCTGGCAGCGCATCGGCCGCGGCATGCCGGCGGAGGTCGGTGACATCGGTTTTCCGATGGTGGTGCATCCGCGTGATCCGGACTCCGCCTGGGTCTTTCCGATGGACGGCACCCAGGTGTGGCCACGTACCAGCCCGGGCGGCAGGCCGGCAGTCTATGCGACCCGCGACGGCGGCGAGAGCTGGCAGCGCCAGGACCACGGGCTGCCGGCCGGGCAGGCGTGGTGGACGGTGAAGCGGCAGGCCATGTGCGCCGACGGCGAGGCCGAGGTCGGCCTCTACTTCGGCACCACCAGCGGCGAACTCTGGGCAAGCCGCGACGAGGGGCGGAGCTGGGACTGCATCGCCCGCCACCTTCCCGAGATCTACGCCGTCGAAGCGGCAACGCTGCCCTGAGCGCGCGATGAAGGTCCTGATCCCCAGCGCGCTGCGCAGCTACACCGGGCAAGCCTGGGTCGAGGCAGGCGGCACCGTCCTGTCGGAGGTGCTCGCCGACCTCGACCGGCAATTCCCCGGCATCCGCTTCCGCATGATTGACGAGCAGGGCGCAATCCGCCGCCACATCCGTTTCTTCCACGGCGAACAGATGGTTAAGACGCTCGCCCACCCACTCGACCCGGAAGGACAACTCCTGATCGTGCAGGCCTTGAGCGGCGGATAAGCCTGCCATGCAGCGCTACGGAGACTTGACTTCAATATAGGACCGTTTTAGTCTTATTTGCGTCATGTCCACCTGCCGGAGCCGCAACATGGACCTCACCGCTCCCCTTCTCGATTTTCTTGCCGTGTCCGCCCGTCATTTCGGGCTCGACGATGCCGAGCTGCGCGCCGGCCGCGCGTCTGCAGCGAGGCGCGCCTGGACCACGGTCGAACCGTCCCGAGAGCAGCCGAAGCGGGATGGCGACATGCAGGGGACATCCGTCCGCGGAGAAGAGTCATGCTGCGGGTAAGCAAACTCACGGATTACGGGACGCTCGTCATGTCGCACATGGCGGGCAGCCCCGACCGACTCTTCAGCGTCACCGAACTCGCCGGGACCCTGCGCCTGAACACGCCGACGGTCAGCAAGGTGCTCAAGGCCCTGGGCCGCCACAACCTCGTGACAAGCGTGCGTGGAACACGTGGCGGCTATGCGCTGGCCCGCCCCGCGGGCACGATCAGCGTCGCCGAAATCGTCGACGCGCTCGAGGAGCAACCATTCGGGCTGACCGAATGCAGCGCGCTGTCTGGCACGTGCGATCTCGAGTCCGGTTGTCGCATCCGCGCGAACTGGCAACGCATCAACACCGCGGTTCGTGGCGTGCTGAACGGCATCAGCCTTGCCGACATGATGCAACCGGCACCAGTCGCGGTCCGCCCTTCCAGCATCGCCACCCGCGTGGCGCCGCGCGTGATCGCCGACAAGCTCAAGACACAATGAAATGGAGATTCAACCCATGAAAACCGCCACCCCGGCGCGACAGATCGATTCCTTCCTCGAACAGGAATACTCGGCCGGCTTCGAAACCCTGCTGGAGGCAGACACCCTGCCCAAGGGCTTGTCCGAAGACGTGATCCGCGTCATCTCCGCCAAGAAGGGCGAGCCCGATTTCCTGCTCCAATGGCGCCTCGAGGCCTATCGCCACTGGCTCACCATGACGCCGCCACACTGGGCCGCGGTGAGCTTCCCGGAGATCGACTTCCAGGACATCGTCTATTACTCGGCGCCCAAGAAGAAAGACGGTCCGAAGAGTCTCGATGACGTCGATCCCGAATTGCTCAAGACTTTCGAGAAGCTCGGCGTACCGCTGCACGAACGGGCGCGGCTTGCCGGCGTGGCGGTCGATGCGGTGTTCGATTCGGTGTCGGTGGCCACCACCTTCCAGAAGGAACTCGGCGAACACGGCATCATCTTCTGTTCGTTCTCGGAAGCGGTGAAGCATCACCCCGAACTGGTGCGCCAGTATCTCGGCACGGTGGTGCCGCCGTCCGACAACTTCTATGCCGCGCTCAATTCGGCGGTGTTCTCGGACGGTTCCTTCGTGTTCATCCCCAAGGGCGTCAAGTGCCCGATGGAGCTGTCGACCTATTTCCGCATCAACGCCCGCGACACCGGCCAGTTCGAGCGCACCCTGATCATCGCCGAGGAAGGTGCCTCGGTAAGCTATCTCGAAGGCTGTACCGCGCCAATGCGTGACGAGAACCAGCTTCACGCCGCGGTGGTCGAGCTGATCGCACTCGATGACGCCAAGATCAAGTACTCCACGGTGCAGAACTGGTACCCCGGCGACAAGGACGGCGTCGGTGGCATCTACAACTTCGTGACCAAGCGCGGCGACTGTCGCGGTGCGCGCTCGCACATCTCATGGACGCAGGTGGAAACCGGCTCGGCGATCACCTGGAAATACCCCAGCGTGATCCTGCGCGGCGACGATTCGGTGGGCGACTTCCACTCGGTGGCGCTCTCCAATCATCGCCAGCAGGCCGACACCGGTACCAAGATGATCCACATGGGGCGCAACACCAGGAGCACCATTCTTTCAAAGGGCATCTCGGCCGGCCACGGCAGCAACACCTTCCGCGGTCTGGTGCGCATTGCGCCGAGAGCCGAGGGCGCGCGCAACTACACCCAGTGCGACTCCCTGCTGATCGGCGATCAATGCGCCGCCCACACCTTCCCGACCATCGAGGTGCGCAACCCCTCGGCCCAGGTCGAACATGAAGCCACCACCTCGCGCATCGGCGAGGACCAGCTCTTCTACGCGATGCAGCGCGGCCTCACCGCGGAGGACGCGGTGTCGATGATCGTCAACGGCTTCTGCCGCGAGGTGTTCAAGGAATTGCCAATGGAATTCGCCGTCGAGGCGCAAAAACTGCTCGGTGTCAGCCTCGAAGGCAGCATCGGTTAAGGAGCGAACAAACATGCTGGACATCAACAATCTACAGGCCTCGGTCGAAGGCAAGGCCATCCTCAAGGGGCTCGACCTGCACGTCAAAGCCGGCGAGGTGCACGCCATCATGGGCCCCAACGGCTCGGGCAAGAGCACCCTGTCGCAGGTGCTGGCGGGCCGCGAGGCCTACTCGGTGGACGGAGGCAGCGTCACCTGGGACGGCCAGGACCTGCTCGCCATGCCGATCGAGGAGCGCGCCCGCGCCGGCCTCTTCCTGGCTTTCCAGTACCCGGTCGAGATACCGGGCGTGTCGAACGCCTATTTCCTCAAGGCGGCAGTCAACGCGGTGCGCAAGCATCGCGGCCTGCCCGAGTTCGACGCCATGGATTTCCTCACCCGCGTAAAGGCTGAGATGAAGGCGGTCGGCATGAAGGAAGAGTTCCTCTACCGCTCGGTAAACGAAGGTTTCTCCGGCGGCGAGAAGAAGCGCAACGAGGTGCTGCAGATGGCGCTGCTCGAACCCCGCCTGGCGATCCTCGACGAGACCGACTCCGGCCTCGACATCGACGCCCTCAAGGTGGTGGCCGACGGCGTCAACCGGCTGCGCTCGCCGGATCGCGCGCTGATCGTCATCACCCATTACCAGCGCCTGCTCGACTACATCGTCCCCGACAAGGTGCATGTGCTCTCGCAGGGCCGCATCGTGCGCTCGGGCGGCCGCGAACTCGCACTCGAGCTCGAGGAAAAAGGCTACGGCTGGATCGGCGACAGCGGCGAGGTGCATCACGAACCGCCTGCAAGCGGGGCCACGCGATGAGCGCGATAGACACCTGGGTTGCCGAATTCAAGGCGCGCTCGGCGCAGCTGCCGGGCGCAGGCCTGCCCTGGCTGGCCGCCCGGCGCCAGCGGGCCATCGAACGCTTCGCCGACGAGGGCTGGCCGACGCGCCGCCATCCGCGCTGGCAGCACAGCTCGCTGGCCTTCATGGAGCAACAGGAATTCGCCGCGGCATCGGGTGCCGGTGACGCCGCGGCGGCCCTGGCCGCGCTGCGTGGCGGCGAAGCCGGACACTGGATGGTGTTCATCGGCGGGTGCTTCAATGCCGGGCTCTCCGATATCGGTGCCCTGCCCGCAGGCGTGCTCATCCAGAGCCTTGCGGAAGCAATGGTCCAGCGTCCCGACCAGCTCGAGGCGGCCTTCGGCGAAGCAGACGACGGCGACAGCCCTGCGGCGCTCAACACCGCGCTGGCCGCGGACGGCGCTTTCATCCATCTTGGCCGCGGCATCGCGCTCGAGGCACCGATCCATCTCGTCTTCATCGCCGGGGCCGAGGAGCGCAGCCGTCACCTGCGCAATCTGGTGATCGCGGAAGCCGCCGCCGAGGCCAGCATCGTCGAACACCATGTCGGCAGCGGCACCGCGGCATCCCTGACCACCGCCGTCACCCGCATCCAAGCCGGGGCGGACGCGCGCATCGCCCACCTCAAGCTGCAGCAGGAGAACGAACAGACCATCCACCTCGCAAGCATTGACTCGGTACAGGCGCGCGGCGCGCATTTTGCGTCGCACTCGCTGTCCTTCGGGGCACGGCTGGCGCGCAACGACATCCGCACCCGCTTTGAAGGTGAAGCCTGCGAGGCCCTGCTCAACGGCCTCTACCATGTCGACGGGCGCCGCCATGTAGACCATCACACCTGCATCGACCACGCCCGGCCGAACGGCAGCAGTCGCGAGTTCTACCGCGGCCTGCTCGACGGCAATGCGCGTGGGGTATTCACCGGTCGGGTGGTGGTGGCGCGCGACGCCCAGCGTAGCGACGCGATGCAGCGCTGCGACAATCTGCTGCTGTCGCGCCAGGCCGAGGCCGACGCCCGCCCCGAGCTGGAGATCTACGCCGACGACGTGAAGTGTTCGCACGGCGCGACCGTCGGCGAGATCGACGAGGACAGCCTCTTCTACCTGCGCTCGCGCGGGCTCGACGAGATCCACGCCCGCCGCCTGCTCACCTACGCCTTTGCCGCCGATGCGCTCGAACGCATCACGCTCCTGCCGCTGCGCAAGCGCGCCCGCGCGGCGCTGCTGGCCCGCCTGCCGGGCGGCGAACTGCTGGAGGAATTGCTATGAATGCGCAGAGCTCCGCCGCCCGCGCCGCACTCGCGCCGCTACGCCTCGAGGTGGCCGGCGACTTCCCGATCCTGTCCCGCACGGTGCACGGCCGCCGCCTGGTCTATCTCGACAACGGCGCCACCACCCAGAAGCCGGAGACGGTGATCGAAGCCGAACGGACCTTTTACCGCGAGTCGAACGCCAACATCCATCGGGGCGTGCATTGGCTGTCGCAACACGCCACCGACCTCTACGAGGCAGGCCGCAAGACGGTACAGCGCTTCATCAACGCCGCGAAAGCCGAAGAAGTCGTGTTCACCCGTGGCACCACCGAGGCGATCAACCTGGTGGCCCAGAGCTGGGGACGCGCGCAGCTCAAGGCCGGCGACGAGATCCTCATCACCACCATGGAGCACCACTCCAACATCGTGCCCTGGCAGTTGCTCTGTGAGCAGACCGGCGCAGTGCTCAAGGTGGCGCCGATCAACGACGCCGGCGAGCTCGAGCTCGACGCTTTCGCGGCGCTGCTCGGCGAGCGCACCCGGCTGGTGGCGATCACCCATGTGTCGAACGCGCTAGGCACGGTGAATCCGCTTGCCGGACTGATCGAGCAGGCGCACGCGGTCGGCGCAACCGTGCTGGTGGACGGTGCCCAGGCAGTGGCCCACCAAGCAGTGGACGTGCAGGCCTTGGGCTGCGACTTCTACGCCTTTTCCGGCCACAAGCTGTACGGGCCGACCGGCATCGGCGCACTCTACGGTCGCCACGCGCTGCTGGCCGCAATGCCTCCCTGGCAGGGCGGCGGCGACATGATCCGCACGGTGAGCTTCGAGCGCAGCACCTACGCCGACGTCCCGCAGCGCTTCGAGGCGGGCACCCCGAACATTGCCGGCGTGGTCGGTCTGGCCGCGGCGATCGACTATGTATCGGGCATCGGCATGGCCAGCATCGCGGTACACGAGCATGCCCTGCTCGAGCATGCCACCGCGACACTGAACGGAATCCCCGGGCTGCGCCTGATCGGCACGGCGGCCAACAAGGCCGGCATCCTGTCCTTCATGGTCGACGGCATCCACCCACACGATCTCGGCACCATCCTCGATGCCGAGGGCGTGGCGATCCGCGCCGGCCACCACTGCGCCATGCCGCTGATGACCCGCTTCGGCATCCCCGGTACCGCCCGCGCCTCGCTCGGCGTGTACAACGACGAGGCCGACATCGCCGCGCTTGCCGAGGCGATCGAAAAGGCACAACACATGTTCGGCACGAGGCAGACACGATGAGCACCATGGACGGCAACCTGCGCGAGCTTTACCAGGAAGTGATCTTCGATCACAACCGCCAGCCGCGTAACTTTCACGAAATGCCCGAGGCCGATCACCAGGCCGATGGCCACAACCCGCTGTGCGGTGACCAGCTCACCGTGTTCCTGCGCATCGAGGACGGCAGGATCGCGGATGCGAGCTTCGTCGGCCACGGCTGCGCGATCTCCACCGCGTCGGCCTCGCTGATGACCGAGGCCATCAAGGGCAAGCCTGTGGACGAAGTCGAGGCGCTGTTCCGCGACTTTCACGCCATGCTCACCGACACGCCACCGGACCGCGACTTCGGCAAGCTCGCGGTGCTCGGCGGCGTGCGCGAATTCCCCGCGCGGGTCAAGTGCGCAACGCTGGCCTGGCACACCCTGCACAACGCGCTGATCGGGGAGCACGACCCCGCGCGCACCGAATAAGGAAACGACCATGGGCGACGCTTACGGCGAAACCGACTCCCGCACCCTGAGCCGCGACTGCGCGGCGGTGAGTGTGCCCTGGGGCCGTCCCGAAACCCTGGAGGCCGGCAACTACGCACTGATCACTCAGCGCCTGGGCGGCTCGATCACGGTGATGTGCGGCGGCAATCTCTATCGCATCGACGAACGCAACGCCGACGCGCTGGGCCTCGAGCCGCAGCTGGTCGAGTTGCCCACCGTGGCCGAGCACGGCGAGCGCAGCGCCGAGAGCATCGAGCAGGCGGCCTGGGCACAGCTGGGCACCTGTTTCGACCCGGAGATTCCGATCGACATCGTCAATCTCGGCCTGGTGTACGCCTGCACCGCCGAGCCGATCGACAAGGACAGCTACCGCCTCGCGGTGAAGATGACGCTCACCGCCCCCGGCTGCGGCATGGGTACCCTCATCGCCGACGAAGCACGCGAGAAGCTGCTGACCATCCCCGGGGTGGAAGAGGCTGAGGTGGACCTGGTGTGGGATCCTCCGTGGAGCCGCGAGATGATGAGCGAAGCGGCACGACTGGAAATGGGGATGATGTGGTGATTGGCAGTACGCATCGCCCGGCAACCGTGCGCCGCCTGCAACCGGAAAACCTCCGCCACCGGGGCCATAGCCGTTTGCGAACCGGGTGCATGGTGGCTGCTTCGACATCCGGTCGACAACCCGGCCCCTGAAGGTGCCGGTCAGCGCGATCGTGGGCCCGCATTTCGTCGACGCCATCAAGATCTATCGGGGCACCAGCAAGCTATCTGTGTAGTCAGCATCCATATGCCGGAACGCTGATGACCTATGATCTGACGATATCGACGCACTCGCTGCGATCGACTCCGATAACCCTTGCCCTTTGTCGGATATTTTTACACACCACCCCCTGGCGCTCAGTGCAACTCTTTGAATTCATTAAAAGTTACATTTTGGCACAAATGATGCTCGGAAAGATTCGAATGCGCCACATTGGCGGATTTGGCGCACTCAGCGTTTCACCTGTCCGACAACAAGGGGGATCAGACAATGTTTCGCAGATCGATAATCAAGGGGCTCGTCGCATCGCTTATTGGTGCGACGTGTATCGGCATGAGCACCATCGCATCGGCAGCGCCGTTCGCGGTGGGAGACGTGTTCGCATCGACAGGAAATGGCCAGGTCAATGTTTACAGCCAGAGCGGGGTGTTTAAGCAGACGCTCGACACCGGTCTGGGTGGGTTTACCACTGGCGGCACTTTCGACAAGAACGGCAACTTCTACGTCACCGCATTCAGCGCCAATGTCGTCTCGAAATTCGACAACAACGGCAACCTTGTGGATGCCACCTGGGCCAACGGTATATCGCGCGTCGAATCGATCGTGTTCGATGCTGCCGGCAACGCCTACCTCGGCAACGCTGGTTCAGCCCAAATCCAGAAAGTGAGCTCTACTGGTGCCCCGATCACCAACATCGCGGTGTTGCAGAACACGGACTGGATCGATCTCGCTGCTGATCAGACGACGCTGCTATACAGTAATGAAGGCAGCACCATTCGGCAGATCGATACGGCAACCAACGTCGACACGGTATTTACCTCCGGAGCGTATGGCGCTCTGTTTGCCAAACGCTACCTTGCAGACGGTGGTGTGCTGGCAGCATCGGGCAACGGCAACGTCTACCGTTGGGATCTGAACGGTGTCCTGCAGCAGACTTATGCCATTGGAATCGGCAGCGTCTTTGCCCTGAACCTCGATCCGAACGGAACGTCGTTCTGGACCGGTACGCTTGGCGGCTCGGCTGTTCGCAAAGTGAACATTGCTACCGGCGCCATAGAGGAAAGCTGGAGTACCGGTCTGACCGATCTCTATGGCTTGGCCGTCTATGGTGAAATCCAGGCTGGCGGAGGCGGCGTCGACACTGGCGGCGGAAATGGCGGCACGGTCCCCGAGCCCGGAACGATCGGCCTGCTCGCATTTGCACTTGCCGCATTTGGAGCAGTCCGCCGTCGCAAGGCATAAGCACCGCTGAATCCGTACGCGAATCGCCCTTCGATGTCTGGTCCCGCCATTCAGGCGGGACCAGACATCGAGAAGGTGCCGGGTCGATACCCCAACAGAACGGGTGCAAGCGCGCTTCTTACGCCCATCCCACGCCGTTTCCCCGAGGCGTTGGCCACAACAAGAAAAGCCGGTCTGACCGGACACATCGACCCACCTACCAATCAGGGCAACACCGGAAAGCCGATCCGTCCGATTCCGGGCAGCTTGAGTGCGGGCGGCGAGAAATCGATCCCCGCCGTCAGGCCGAGCAGATTCAGCTCCAGCCCCTCCTGAGGCGCTACCGTAAAACCGATCAGCCCGCCGAGCGAGGCCTGCAAGCCAGCGCCACTTGGCGCCGGAGCGAACACGGCCTTGTCGGCGAGATAGTCCTTGCCGATCGCCGTGGGTGGCAGTTCCGCCCGCAACTCGGGTAGCTGCCGGGTTAGCCAGGCAGTGAAGGTATTGCTGTTGGGGCCCGGCCATACGCGGTACTCATGGTTGTACGGATACTCGGCGGACAGGCGATGCAGCCGCGCGATCAGTTCGTCGACCTCCGAGCCTCCGCGCAAATCGGCAAGCAACGTTGGCCGATTGCCGAACCAGTAGCCATCGGGCACCCCTTCGTGCACCCGTACCGCATCGCGACCACGGGCGACGCCGAAACCCATTACCTCGAATCGCGTATAGCGCTGAGCACCCGAGGGTTTGGCCGTAACCCAGGTGTGCACGCCAAGGGCACCGCGCCACCTGACCGCACGTGCGGCATAGACCTGGATCACGGCCTCGGACACAAGCGCCGGATCCGGCGCCTGGCCACTGCTGTCCTGACGGGCACTGCGCCAATCGGCATGGGCCTCGCCGTTGAAGAAATAACTGCCCACGGCATAGCCGGGCGGCAGGAAAAACACCGCCAGCAGGATGGCGCGCAGTCGTCGCCACCAGCAGTACGAAGAGCTTGCAGGCACAGGTCCGGTCTCGAGTGCGGTTCAGGGAGAGCACCCGCGCTGCGGCGGGATGCAAAGACACATAGGCACCTGCAACGGGCGGAAGGTTCCTCCCTCCGCCCCATGGACTGCATTGCCGCCGTCACCGCCGGCGCGGATCGGGATACGCGACCACCGAGCGCAAGCCGCTTCGGAAAGATGGGGCGACAAACCGTCGCGAATCAGGGTGTCGCCCAGCCCGGCTGTCCGGCGGGCCAGGCGGAAACGCCCGGATCAGCCGCTCATTCGCTTGCTGCGCGACTCATGACGCTCCTGCGCCTCGACGGTATACACCGCGGTCGGGCGAGCAATCAGCCTCGCGATTCCAATCGGTTCGCCGCTTTCTTCGCACCAGCCGAAGGTCCCGTTGTCGATGCGGGCGATAGCCTGGTCGATCTTGTGCAGGAGCTTGCGCTCACGGTCTCGCACGCGAAGCTCCAGCGTGTGGTCCTCCTCGAGTGAGGCCCGATCGGAAGGGTCGGGCGTCGATTCGAATTCCTGAAGATGACGTGTAGTCTGCTGTGCGGCGCCCAACAACGCGTCGCGTTCGTCGACCAGCCTCGCCCGAAAAAACGCCAGCTGGCGCGGATTGAGATATTCGCTGGCCGGAGCGGCGAGCATTTCCGCCTCGCTCGGCAAGCTGTCGAATTCGATGTTATTTGTATTCAAGCGTCTTCCCCCTCGTCCGCTGCGCCCCGCCGCCGCGGTACCGCAGGCATGGCCCCGTGCATCCGGCGGATGGCCACCTCCACCATACACTCCTAAACCGCGGCCGGGTTGGTCGGAATCATGGACGACGCTCGTCCAGCCGACAGCCAACATCCCCGCCGCGATGCACGCCTGCCGATCTTCGACGACAGCGGAGTAACCCGCCGGCATCCTTGAGCGCGGAATCGTGCGGGCGTTTGAGCACCTTGCTCGCGGTGCTACAATCCGTCGATTCTGCGGTTCGTGCGATTCCAGGAGCACCTCCTTGTTCGATTATTTCGTGCCCGGCATCGCGGCCTTTCTCGCCGGCATTCTCAACAGCATCGCCGGCGGCGGCACTTTCCTGACTTTTCCTGCGCTGGTCTATGCCGGAATCCCGCCGGTGGCCGCAAATGCGACCAGCGCGGTGGCGGTATTCCCCGGTTACCTTGGTGCGGTGGCCGGCTTCCGCAAGGAGCTGGCGGCACTCGATCGCACAAACCTTGTGCGACTGATTCTTCTGAGCCTGGTCGGCGGCCTGGTCGGCGCCTTGCTGCTACTGGTCTCGTCGAACGCTTTCTTTTCCTTGATCGTGCCCTTCCTGCTGCTCGCCGCGACGGCCTGCTTTGCGTTTCAGGAAAAGATCCAGCGCTGGACCGCAAGCAGCCGTCTTGCGGTGAAACCATACGGCGCGACCGGCAGCGTGCTTGTGGCCATCTACGGCGGTTATTTCAACGGCGGCCTCGGTATCGTTCTGCTGGCGCTCTATTCGCTGTGGGGCATGGAGAGTCTGAACACGATGAACGGCCTCAAGAATGCGGTTTCGTTCATCATTTCCGCGATTTCGGTACTGACCTTTGCTCTGGCCGGTGTCGTCCATTGGCCGGTCGCAGCGCTCATGATGGTGGCAGCCATCGTCGGTGGCTATGCCGGGGCGTGGCTTGCCCGCAAGCTCAGCCGAAAGACCGTGCGGGGGATCGTGATCGCGATCGGCCTGATCATGAGCCTGGTGTTCTTCGGCCGTCTGGTGGGCTGATCCGCCGTCGATCATTCACCGACCTTGCCCCGCTCCGCCTTTAACGCGGAGCGCCGGGCCTTGTGCTCGAGGCGCCTCGCCACCGCCCGGCGCCCAGGCCGGGTCGGCACGCGCTTGCGCGGCACGACCGCGGCCCCGGCAATCAGATCGTGCAACCTGGCCAGCGCATCGGCGCGATTCTTCGCAAGACTGCGAAACTGTTGTGCCTTGATGACCACGACCCCCTCCGCGGTGATGCGCTGATCGCGGAGCCGCAACAGTCGCTCGCGGAGTGCCTGCGGGAGGGACGAGGCGGCGATATCGAAGCGCAGATGAACGGCAGTGGAGACCTTGTTGACGTTCTGCCCGCCGGAACCCTGGGCACGAATGGCGGTGATTTCGACTTCGCCGGGAAGGATCTCGAACTGCATGCCGCCTCTATCCGATCGCACGCGTGAAATTGGCGTTCGGGCAAGCCCAAGGGGCGGATACGCGCGCGAGCGCAGATCGTGCCGCGAGCCTCATCCTTGCGCCTCACAGCCCAGCAACTCGCCAAAGATCCGGGCCGGCACGGGAGGGCTGAAGAGATAGCCCTGGCAGGCATGGCACCCCTGATGTCGCAGGAAGTTCCGCTGCGCCTCGGTTTCCACGCCCTCAGCCACCACCTTGAGCCGCAAGCTGCGGGCCATGCTGATGATCGCCGCGGCAATCTCCATGTCATCGGAATCATGGGGAATGTCGCGCACGAAGCTACGGTCGATCTTGAGCTCGTCGATGGGAAAGCGCTTCAGGTAAGCCAGCGATGAATAGCCGGTACCGAAATCGTCGATCGACAGACCGACCCCCAGCCCCTTGAGCGCACCGAGCAGCGCAATCGCCTCCTCGCCGTGCCCCATGATCATGCTCTCGGTGAGTTCCAGCCTGAGATTGGCGGCAGGCAGCCCGGTGGTGGCGAGCGTGGCGGTGATCCGTTCGACGATATCGGGCTGGAGGAGCTGACGGGCCGAGAGATTGACCGCCATCACCAGATCCTCGTGACCGGCATCCATCCACTCACGGGCATGCCGGCACGCCTCGTGAAGCACCCATTCTCCGAGCGGCACGATCAGGCCGGTTTCTTCGGCCAGCGGGATGAAACGCTGTGGCGCGATCAATCCATTGTTCGGATCATCCCAGCGCACCAGCGATTCGCAGCCGAGCATCCGTCCGGATGCCAGATCGATCTGCGGCTGGAAATGCAGCACGAACTCACCCTGCGCCAACGCCCGCCGCAGGGCTGCCTCGAGCGCCAGGCGCTCATCGGCTGCGCGGGTGAGCGCAGGCGTGTAGAAACTGAAGGTGTTGCGGCCCGACTCCTTTGCCTGATAGACCGCAACATCCGCATGCTGGATCAGTTCGGTACCGGTCTGCCCGTTGTCCGGGTACATCGAGATCCCGATACTGGCGCCCATGTACACCTGATGTCCGCTCGGCAATTCGAATGGTTTGTCGAGAAGCTCGAGCAATTCGCGGGCGACGCGGGCGGCATCGTCCGAGCGCCTGAGATTTTCGAGAATCAGCAGGAATTCGTCTCCGCCGAGACGCCCGAGCGTATCCTCGTCGCGGACCCGTTCGTGCAGGCGCCGAGCGAGTGCGCCGAGCAATTCGTCGCCAACGGGATGCCCGAGGCTGTCGTTGACGTTCTTGAAGCGGTCCAGATCGATGTAGAGCACGCCGACACTGCACTCGTGGCGCTGGGCGCTTTCGAGCGCATGCTCGAGCCGCGACTGCAGCAACAGCCGGTTGGGCAAGGCGGTGAGAGGATCGTAGTGGGCCAGATGCTCGAGCCGCGCCTGGGAATCCTTGAGCTGGCTGATATCGGTCATCACCCCGACGTAATTGCAGGGAAGCCCTTCCGCGTCGAGCACCGTGCTGATCGTGAGCAATTGCGGATACAACACGCCGTCCTTCCGGCGATTCCAGATTTCACCCTGCCAATGACCGGTTTCGGTAATGCTGCTCCACATCGCTTCGTAGAAGGCGCGATCCTGCCGGCCCGATTGCAGGATCCGCGGGTTCGATCCCAGTGCCTCTGCTTGCGGGTAGCCGGTAATCCGCGAATAGGCAGGATTGACCGCGACGATCCTGGCCTGCAGGTCGGTAATCACGACACCCTCCCGGGTGCTCTGCAACACCGCAGCGGCCTGCCGAAGGGATGCATCGGTCCTGGCCCGTTCGACGGCGAGCCCGCCGAGGCGTGCGAATTCGCCGATCAGATCCAGTTCGTCCTGGGTCGGCGAGCGCGGCTCGTCGTAGTAGATGCCGAAGGTACCGAGCACGCGGCCGGCTTCGTCCTTGAACGGAATGGACCAGCAGGCCCGCAAGCCGGCGGGTTCCGTCACCACCAGGTAATCCGCCCAGTAAGGATGGGTGCGGATGTCACCGACGATGACCGGCTCGCCGATCGCCGCCGAGGTTCCGCAGGACCCGCGGCCAACGCTGGGCTCGAGCGCGTTGACCGCATCGTTGTAGAAGTCCGGCAGGCTCGGTGCCGCCACGGTGTTCAACAAACCGGTGAGGGGATCGCGGAGCAGCACCGACACGCGGGTTTCCGGCTTGATCCGTTCGAGCCGCGTGGCAATCTGCAGCAGGATGGATTCGAGCGATCGCTTGGCCATCAATCCGTCGAGTACCGCGACGCGGGTTTCGCGCAACTGATCGGCAAGCTTGCGGGCAGTCACGTCCTGCCATGCGCCGATCAGCTCTTCACAGCCGGGCGTCTCCGAAGCCGCACAACGCAGCTCATCGCGGATCCAGCACATCCGCCCGTTTCCGTCGAAGAATCGGTATTCATGTGCGATCTGCCCTTCTCCGGGCGACACCGCAAGGGCTGCGCTCGCCGCGTCACGGTCTTCGGGATGAACGTGCGTCTGCCACCATCCGGGCACCATCGCCTGCTCGGGCGTGAAACCCATCCGCTGAGCGATGTTGCCGCTTACCCAGGTGCACGTCACCTCGCCCGCCCGCTTGCGCAGCGTGTAGAGGACAACCGGGCTGGTCGCCAGCACATGGCCGAGCCGCTTCGACGTTTCTCGCAGGCTCATGCGCTCGCGCGCCAACTCGGCCTGCCGATGCACCTTGTCGAGGGTGGCGGGCAGCTCGTGAAGGTAGCTCGCGTGCTTGAAGATGTAGTCATCGACCCCGAGGCGGATCGCCTGGGCCGCCACCGCCTCGGTGCCCTGGCCGGTCACCATGACGATCGGTATGTCCAGCCCGCGGAAGGTGCGCACGATCTTAACCACGTCGAGCGCATCGAGGCCCGGCAGTCGATAGTCCAGCAGCACGACATCGAAGTCGGCCGGCTGCGCACCGTTGGAGGGAAGAAGGTCGAGGACGCTGGCTGCATCCTCGACCACGGTCAGTTCGATATGTGGCGCCGCGCGGGCCAGATGTCGCCTGGTCAGCTCGATATCGGCCGCGGTGTGCTCGGCGTAGAGGACACGCAGCCGCTGGGCGCAGAACGTGCGCGAGCGCTGCGACCGACTGCAGGCGCTTTGCATCGTCGCGGCCAGTTGCTCGGCGGAATCGGACCCCTTGGTCAGATAGTCGTCGGCCCCCGCCTGAAGCGCGCTCACTGCCGCCTGCTGGTCACCCGAGCCGGTGAGCATGATCACCGCGATCGGCAGCACCCGCGACCTGATCCACACGAGCAGTTCGAATCCGGAACCGTCGGGCAGGTTCAGATCGATCAGCGCGGCATCGAAAACGCCGCCCTCGTCGATACGGGCCCGCGCTTCGGCAAGCGTGGCGACCTGGGTCAGCGCGAGATCCGGGACGGCCCGCCGCAGCGCGCGCGCAGCCAGATCGGCATCGACCGGATTGTCCTCCACGTGAAGTACGCGCATGCTGTTGAAGCCTAGGATGGTGGATGATTGATCAGACACCAGTACAACTCGATCTGCGTCGCGACGTCCATGAATTTTTCGAAGTTGACCGGCTTGACGATATACGAGTTGGCACGCAGGCGATACGCGGCCTGCACGTCGCCATCCTCGTCGGACGAGGTGAGCACTACGACCGGCACGCTCTGGCTGACCGGCGTGTCGCGCAACTGCTGAAGGACCTCAAGCCCGCTTACCCGCGGCAGCTTCAGATCAAGGAGGATCACCAGCGGCAAGGGCTCGCCCGCAACCCAGCGCGGCACCATCTCCAGCACCTCCTGGCCGTCGCGGGCCACCTCGATGGGATTTGCAAAATTCCTGCGCTTGAAGGCACGCAGCGTCAGATCCAGATCGACCGGATTGTCCTCGACGAGCAGAATCGGGCGCATATCGGTTTCGGTACTCATCGGGGAAACTCCAGGTAGAAGGTGGCACCTTCGCCGGGTGCGCTCTGCGCTCGGACACGTCCGCCCATGCGCAACATCGCCTTGCGCACGATGGCCAGCCCGACACCGGTACCCGGATAGTCCTCGGCTCGTTGCAGACGCTGGAATATCTCGAAGATTCGATCATGAAACCGCATCTCGAAGCCAATGCCGTTATCGGCGATCTCGAGCGTGATCCGGTCCTCTGTCTGATGTCCCCGGAGACTGAGGCACGGGGACGCGACCCCCTTGGTGAACTTGATGGCATTGTCCACCAGATTGCGAATGACCATCGCAATCCCTTCGCGGTCCCCTTTCGGCACGAGGCCGTCGACCGCCACCTCGATCCGCATGCCCTGTGCTTCGATCTCCGCGCGCCGCTCATCGAGCACGCGCTCGATCTGCTCGGCCAGCGAAACCGGCTCGCCCTGCAGCGCGCGCCGCTCCATACGGGAATAGGCGAGCAGATCCTCGATCAGCCGGTTCATCTGGAGCACGCCGCGATGCACATTCTCGAGAAACAGTCGGCCCTCATCATTGAGCTGGTCGCGATGATCCTCCAGCAGCAGGCGGCTGTAGCCGTCGATGCCACGCAACGGTGCCTTCAGATCATGGGACACCGAGTAGGTGAAGGTTTCGAGCTCCTTGTTCGCCACCTCGAGCTCCCGGGTCCGCGCCTCGACGCGCGACTCGAGATCGGCGTTGAGCGCGCGGATCTGCTCTTCGAGATGCTTGCGCCCGGTGATGTCATTGATTACCGCGACGCGCCCGACGTGCCCCCGGTAATCGATGTCATGCGAACGTGCCTCGATGATGATCACGCTGCCGTCCTTGCGCAGGTGCTGCCACTCCCCGGCATAGGCGAGGCCACTCAGTTTCGACGCCATCTCGACAATCCTGGGTCGCTCGGCCTCGGGATAGAGATCGGTGAGCAGCATTTTCAGCGCCTCCCCCCGACTGTAGCCGTAGTGTTCGACGAAGGCCGAATTGACCGCCAGCAGCCGCAGGCTGCCTCGCTCGTAGACCAGCATCGGCGCCGGGTTGTTTTCGAACAACTGCCGATAGCGCGCCTCACTCTCACGCAGCGCCGCATCGGCGCGTCGCCGTTCCGTGATATCGGTGACGAACCCGAAATAGGCTTCGGCAACCCCGTCCATGCCACGGACGATGTCGACATAGATCTCGATCGGCACCAGACGCCCATCCTTGCGGATGTACTCCTTCTCGTAACGTACCGGACGCCCGGTCGCGTGCAGGGTCGCAAGGGCCTCTCGCTCCCTGGGCAACCAGTGCGCGGGCGTAAGATCACGCTCCCAATCGATCGCTGCAATTTCCTCACGGGTGTATCCGACCAGATCGAGAAACGCCTGGTTGCAGCGCCCCATCGCGCCATTGGGCAAACCGACGGCCACGGGCTGGGACGAGCGTTCGATGACATCGGCAAGAAACGCGGATTCGCGGCGCTGCGAATCAAGCTCGGCCAGTGCCAACACGCGGTCGGTCATGTCCCGCACCACCGCGATGCATTTGGCGCCCCCGGGGAGGCTGCTCAACCGGGCCTCGTAATACCTCGTGCCACCCGGCACCGGCAATTCGTACTCGACCACCACGGGCGCCGCACCGTCGGCGAGCGCCGCGATTCCGGCCTCGATACGCGTGGCGACCTCGTGCGGCAGACATTCGACCATCCGCTTGCCGAGAAAGCGCTCGGGCGACATGTAGAGCGTGCCGCGCCGCGCCCGATAGTCACGGATCGTGCCGTCCTTCTCGAGCAGGAAGAACATGTCGGGCAATGCCTCGAACACCGAATCGAGCACCAACTCTCCCTGCTGCGCCCTGGCCTCGGCTGCGCGACGCGCGGAAATATCCTGGATCGCCCCCTCGATGCGCACCACCTTGTCATTCTCGGCGACCGGGAATCCGATGGTCCGGACATACCGGGCGCGGCCGCGGTCGACAGCAAGTTCCAGTTCGAGGTCGTACGGCTTGCCCTGCTCCACCGCATCCTTCAAGGCCTGCGCAATGATCCTGCGCGACGCCTCCTGGAACAGGGTCAGCCACTGCGACACAGTGACGCCGGGGGTCGGTTCCAGGCCATGGATCCGTGCTGTTTCGTCGGTCCAGGAAACCCGCATGCCGGCCACATCGAGCTCCCAGCCGCCGACCCGGGCGAGGCGGCTGGTACGGTCGAGAATCGCGTGCTGGCGGCGCAGTTCCGTCTCGCCGCGCTTGCGTTCGGTGATGTCCCGGGCCACGCCGAGGATGCCGATCAGATTTCCACCCGCACCGGTGACCGGGGTATTGATCGCCTCGAACACGCGCTCGTTCCCGTCGCGATCGTAGCTGATCCACTCGTCGATGCCGCGGGACACGCTGATGCCGGCCGCCGCCTGTTTTCCAGAAAGAAAATGCTCTGCGCGGCGGCCGATGATGTCCTCGTCACGCACGCCGAAAAACTGCTCGAAGCAGGGATTGCATCCCAGGAAGGCACCGCCCGGGTCCTTCATCCAGATCAGATCCGGCACGGTATTGAGCAGGGCCTCAACACGCGCACCGTGGCTGGCCACCGCCTGCGTCCGGCGGACCAGGCCGAAGACGAGCAGCCCACCCACCGCTGCGGCAACGATCCCCATCAGCCGAATGAGATCACCTTCGCCGGAACCGCCACGCCCCCATCCGGCAACCGGCTCGGCCGCCAGGCGCCAGCTGCCGGACGGCAACGGGACATCGAGCGTGACCGGTCGCGAAGCGAAGATCGAGGCCTCCCCGAAAAAGACCGGCCCCTGCACGCCGCTGCCATCGGTGCCCCGCAAGGCAAGTCGCAGACCGCTGGCCGGATCCTTCAATCCGGCCTGGAGATACAGCTTATCGGCATCGATCACCGCCGACACCAGCCCCCAGAAACGCGGTGCCATGACGCCGCCCTCGGCAGGCAGGAAAACCGGCTCGCGAACGATGATGCCGAGTCCGCCCTGTATCAGCGGGAGCGGGCCGGCAACGACCGTGCGACCACTCTCGCGGGCGCGCAGCGCTGCATCCCGCTGTGTCGGATGGCTTCGATAGTCCAGGCCGACAACCGACTCGTTGCCGGCCATCGGGTACATCAGCGAGACCACCAGATCCGGGGCTCCGGCGACAAGGCGCAGAGCGCTCCCCTCGTTCACGAGGCCGCGAGCGATCGCCGAAAAACCGGCCTGATCGAGCCCAGGCTGCGCGGCAAGTACCGCGGTCAATCCGCGAGCCAGATAGATGTTGGCATTGATTCCGCCTTCGAGCCTGGCCCGCAGCGTGGCAAGCTGATCGAGGACGCCGTTCCGCTCCCGCTCCAGCGCGCGATCGCTCGCCAGGCGTTCAATCACCTGCTCGGTGGCAAACACCGCCAGTACCGCGAGGATGGCGAGCAGCCATGCGCGTGCCTTTCCGCCCACAAGATGGGCTTCCCGTTGCCGTTTCACCTTGGCCATCCCCGGCGGGGTCCGCGCCGCAACACGCAAGACGGCGGACACCGCGACTCGGGCGGATCGGCACGGCACGCATGGCGCACATCATGTCCGCCGAGCCCATTGGCCGATCCGCTGACCCCTCCCATCCGAACGCCGGATGCTGTAGACATATTCAATAGCTCAATCGCGGTTCAATCATCGCCGCCAACCCAAGGGCTCCGCGCTTCTCGAAGCACACCGCTGCGATGCGCGGCGGGACGCAGACGTCATGTTGCTGCGGCAACCGGGCCACCGCAAGCCTGTCGCGAAAAATGTGAGATTTTCGGCCCGCTACCGCCCGTCTCCTTAGCAGCCACTGACGGACGGCGCCACAACGCTGCGCCCCGCGCTTCGGGACATCGGCATTCCGCGCAATGGATCGCCGGAAACGTGCTCAGTCGGGACTTTCGGCCTCGTTCGCGGCAGTTTCGATCGCGCCAGGCGATACCTGCGCCGACTTGAAGTGCACATCGCGCTGCGGATAGGGAATGGTGATGCCCGCAGCCTTGAAGAGCTTCCAGATCGCCACGTTCACTTCGGTACGCACATTGCCGATGCCATTCTCGGGATCGCTTATCCAGATGCGCAGTTCGAGCTGGATGCCGCTGTCAGCGAAAGCAAGCATCCGCGCGGCCGGCACCGGGTCGGAGAGGATCCGCGACGACGCCTTAGCAGCCTCGAGCAACAACGCCATGGCCTGCTCCGGGTCATCGTCGTAGCTGATCTGCACCGGAATACGCACCCGGGTATTGGTGTCCGAGTAGCTCCAGTTGACCACCTCGGAGGTGATCAGATTCTCGTTCGGGATCAAGCGCTCGACCCCATCGCGATCGCGCACCACCACGTAGCGTGCGCGCAATTCCTGCACCCACCCGAACTTCGCATCGTTGGCACCGACCGAGATCACGTCACCGGGCTTGATCGAACGATCCAGCACGAGGATGAAACCGCTGATGAAGTTGCTGGTGATGCGTTGCAGACCGAAGCCGATGCCAACCCCGAGCGCACCGCCGAATACGGTCAGCGTGGTGAGGTCGATACCGACCGCATCGATCGCCAGCAGGAATGCCAGCGTAATCAGGAACACCTTGCTGAACTTGCCGAAAGCCACCTGCAGGGAAGGCGTCATGTTGGGCGACGCGCGCATGCGCCGCTCGATCACCCCCGAAACCCAGAAGGCCAGCGTCAGCAGCACTGCGATCAGGGCGATCAGCTTGATCGTCGCCAGCAGCGAAATCCGCGAAGAGCCCATCGTGATCGCGATCTCGTCGAGCGTCGCCTCGACCGCCGGCAACCATCCCAGCAGATGCAGCGCGACCATCACCCAGATGCTGCCGGCAATGATGTTTTCCCAGGCCTTGAGCTGGGGCGTTACCGGAAAGCCCTTGCGCAGTCCGTAAACCAGCAGGCGAATCGCCGCGAGCGAGACCAGCAGCGGCACCGCCACCTCGAGCAGGCCCACCGGTTGTCCCATGCTGCCGAGAATGCCGCGGCCGAGCAGCACGCAGACCAGCATCGAGGCCGGCAGCAGTACCCGCTGAAGCGTCCGCAACAGGAAGCGCCCCAGACTGTGCTGCGGCCGCGCGTAGATCCGGGCACGCAGCGACTCGTTGTAAAGGTGATGCAACAGCCAGGTCGCCAGTGCCGAAGCCAGCAAGACACCCGCCTGATAGAGAAACGCGGGCGCTGTCATTACCGCGACCAGCGATGGCATGCGATCGAGTAGTGCCCGGATGTCCAGATCCATCTACCCTTCTCTCCGTTTCAAAGGCCGTTCCAACCGTGCAAGGCTCGCAAGCGCGCCACCTGACGCGACAGCCGGCCGACCCTCAGGTCCCGCGCGCCGCCGCCGCGATGTCGAGGGAGCGCAGTCGACGCGCCGGATCGAAGACATCGCTGACCAACATGAACTCGTCTGCGGCAGTCGCCTCGGCAAGCGCAGCAAGACCGGCGGCGACCCTTGCAGGCCCGCCGATCACCGCGGCGGCGAGGAAATCGTCGATTGCGCCACGCTCCTCCGGTAACAAGCGTTCGCGGAAGCGTTGCACCGGCGGCTGCAGCGGGCGGCGATCGCCGCGCAGGATCCCGAGCACGCGCTGATAGGTACTGCTCGCGAGATACTCCGCCTCGTCATCGTCGGGTGCGGCGATCAGCGGCACACCGATGATCACGTACGGTTTCGAGCGCACCGCGGAAGGCCGGAAGAGGCTGCGATACAGGTCGATCGCCTGCAGCAGCTGGCGCGGCGCGAAGTGCGAGGCGAACGCATAGGGCAGGCCCTTTTCCGCAGCCAGACGGGCGGAAAACAGGCTCGAACCGAGCAGCCAGATCGGGACCTCGGTGCCCGCGCCAGGCATCGCCACAAGGCGCTGCCCAGGAAGCGGTGGGGCCAGCAATTGCTGCAGTTCCTCCACGGCTCTCGGGAAATCCGCCTCGGTCTCCGGCCGGTCGCGACGCAATGCACGCATCGTCGCCGGATCGGTGCCCGGGGCCCGCCCCAGCCCGAGGTCGATCCGCCCGGGATACAGTTCCGAGAGGGTGCCGAAGGCCTCAGCGACCACCAGCGGTGCGTGGTTGGGTAGCATGACGCCGCCCGAACCCACCCGGATGCGGTGGGTCTGACCGGCAATATGGCCGACCAGCACGGCGGTGGCGGAACTTGCGATACCCGGCATGTTGTGGTGCTCGGCCAGCCAGTAACGGCAAAAACCGAGTGATTCGGCATGCTGTGCGGTACGCACCGCGACCGCCAAGGCGTCGGCGACCGTCCCGCCTTCGCGCACGGCCACCAGGTCAAGCATGGAAAAGTGTATGTCTTGCAGTGATTTCATCGCCGGCATCCAGAGATCAAGGCCTTGCGCAGCCCGACCACGACGAAGCCCGCCGCGCAAGGCCGAAGCTTACGCGCTTGCGGCGGAAAGTGCCGATATCAGGACGCCCGGCGCGTGACCAGCCACTCGAGCAGCGGTTGCCACTGCAGGCGGTCGATCGCCGCTGCCGCGTCACTGCTTTCGAACAGCGTCACGCCGGATTCGAGCGCCCGGACATAGCGCTGGGTGCTGCGCAGGCAGGTCAGCAGGGGCAGCTCGAACTGCTCGAGGAAATCGACGAGCTCGCGGCTCGAATTGGTTCGCGCATCGACCCGCATGCCGACGATGCCCACGCCGACGCGATCCTTGCGCACCGCCTTGACCTGCGCGAGTTCTTCAAAGAAATCCCGGCTTGCCATCATATCGAAGCGCGACGGCGACACCGGCACGATCACCCGGTCCACCTCACCCAGCAGCTGCTTGAGGCGCTTGCCATGAAGGCCGGCCGGCGTATCGAAGATCGCCACGCTGCAGCCCTTGGGCGGCGCCACCAGCTCATCGGTCGGCTCCCAGTGGTGAATCTTCGGCTGGGAAGGCGGACGCAGGTCGAGCCAGTGCCGGCTCGATTGCTGCCGATCCAGATCGCCGATGAAGACGACCTCGTCATTCATCGCGAACCAGCTCGCGAGATGTACCGCAATTGTTGATTTACCACAGCCACCCTTCGGGTTGGCGACCAGAATTTTACGCATCGTGCAGCCTTCGTGACGCTGTCCTGCGGGCGCGCCTGCCCGCTTCGGTGTACTGGTGCGGCTCAACCCGGCGCGGAGCAAGGGATCAGCCGGCGGAAGATCGGCGGAGCGGTCTGGCGACCGGACATGCATGGCAAAAAGGGTAACGTATCCGCGCAATCCTATCTACCTCGCCCCACCCCGGAATCGGTAATCCGGTGTGTGCTGCCAAATCGGGCAGACACAAACGGCGCAGACGTTTCAGTCGCTTGCACGCCTGACGCACAGCTTGTCCACAGGAAATGCACACAAATCGGTGGACAGCTTGATCGCCTCCGCAGGGTATATCGATGATCGATCGGTCACGGGCCGGATGAGCGGGTGCAAGCTTCGTGGCAATCTGCGGGCCCGGCATCCGCTGTCACCGTCTCGCCTTCGCCCCGGTCGTGACCGGTACCGACCTCGTACCACAGGACACCCGGTATACGAGGGGCCACAGAGAATCCGCTCGCCCGGCGCAGGCTCGAGCATGTTGCGCAGCAAAATCGCAACTTTTCCTTAACAAAAAGTTCTTTTGCCCTGTCCAGCGGGCCATCGCTACACTCCGCCGACTCGAAAACGGCCCACCCCCAGTGTTTGCCCACAGCCTCACGCGACGTATCCTCCCGCGCCTCTGCCGTCTCACACCGGCGCTTGCGGCAGCCCTGCTGCTCAACGCCTGCGCCATGCAGCAACTCGCGGTGGACCGGTTGGGCGACGCACTTGCCGATGGCGGCCAGGTCTTCGCCAGCGACGACGATCCGCGCCTCATCCGCGACGCCAGCCCGTTCTCGCTGAAGCTCCTGGAAAGTCTGCTCGCACAGCGCCCACAGCACCCCGGCCTGTTGCTCGCCGCCTGCCGCGGCTTCACCCAGTATTCCTACGCCTTCGTCCAGCAGCAGGCCGACGAGACCGAGGCGCATGATCTCGACCAAGCCTTTGCACTGCGCGAGCGCGCGCGCAGGCTTTATCGCCGCGCCCGCGATTACGGCCTGCGCAGCCTCGAGATCCGACAGCCGGGCATCACCGCGGCGCTGCGCGACAGGCCGCGCGAGGCAGTGGCCGGCTTCACCGCGGACGACACCGCCCGCCTGTACTGGACCGGCGCAGCATGGGCGGCGCTGCTGAGCCTCTCCAAGGACGACCCCGACGCAGTCGCCGACCTGTCAGCAGTGAGCGCGATCATGGACCGCGCGCTGGCGCTCGACCCCGATTTCGACGACGGCGCCCTGCAGAGCTTCATGGTGACCTATGCGATGGCCCGCCCCGACCCTGGCGGTGACCGCGTCGCCCGCGCCGACGCTCACTTCGAGCGCGCGGTGGCGCTGAGCGGTGGGCAGCAGGCAGGCCCTTATCTGGCGCTGGCCGAGAGTGTCGCCATCGCCAGCCAGGACCGGGCCCGCTTCAGCAGCCTGCTCGAAACCGCGCTGGCGATCGATGCCGACGCTACGCCGAAGTGGCGGCTCAGCAACCTCGTCATGCAGCGGCGTGCGCGCTGGCTGCTCGGCCGGACCGATGAGCTCTTCGTGGACTGACAGATGACATTCGCACCCCGACACCGTTTCATGAAACTGGCCGGGCTGATCGCCGCGGCCTTGGCGATCGGCCTCGCCCAGCCGGCCGCGGCAGACCCGGTCAAGCTCAGACTCGGCACGCTGGCCCCGAGGAACTCGCTGTACCACCGCGCCCTGCTCGAGATGGGCGAGAGCTGGAAGAAGGCCCAGGCCGACGGCTCCTCGATCACCATCTTCACCGATGGCGCGCAGGGCGGCGAAATCGACACCGTAAAACGGATGCGCATCGGCCAGCTCAACGGCGGGCTGCTGTCGGTGGTCGGGCTGCGCGAGATCGAACCATCGGTGTCGGCGCTGCAGACCATGCCGCTCATGTTCCGCAGCTGGGCCGAGGTCGATTACGTGCGGGAGAAGCTGCGCCCGGCGATGGAACGCAAGTTTCTCGACAAGGGCTACGTGGTGCTGTCCTGGGGCGACGCCGGCTGGGTGCGCTTCTTCTCACGCAGTCCCGCCGCGCATCCGCAGGACTACAAGCGCATGAAGATGTTCACCTGGGCCGGCGAGCCGGAACAGATGGAGATCATGAAGGCGCTCGGCTACCAGCCGGTCTCGCTCGAGACCTCTGACATCCTGCCGGCGCTGCAAACCGGTCTCATCGAGGTCGTGCCGGCGACGCCGTATTACGCCCTCGCGGCGCAGTTCAACGGCCCCGCACCCTACATGCTGGACCTCGACTGGGCGCCGATCGTCGGTGCCCTGGTGGTGACCCGCAAGGCCTGGGAAGCGATGACGCCGGCAGGCCAGACCGCCTTGCGTGAAGCCGCGGCCAGGGCCGGCACCGAGATGCGCAACAAGGCGCGCGCCGAGGTCGACGAGGCCGTGGCGGCGATGGTCAAGCGCGGCCTCAAGGTCACCCCGCTGACGCCCGCTCTTGATGCCGAATGGCGCGACTTCGCCGCCACCATCTATCCGCAGATCCGCGGCAAGCTGGTGCCCGCCGAGACCTTCGACGAGGTCACCCGGCTGCTCGCAGAATACCGCGCACGCAAGTAAGCCGTGCAGCTCACCGACCAGGGCGGGGGCACCGTTGTCGCCTGCCGGAGCACACGCCGATGACAGCCAGCTCACCTCCCCTGCTCTACGACGCCCCTTCGGAACGCGCCGGCATCTGGTGGCGGCTTCACAAGCTCGAGGACCTGGTGCTGTCGTTCGTGCTGGCGGCGATGGTGGTGCTGCCGCTGACCGAAATCGTGCTGCGCAGCACCCTGTCGATCGGTATTGCCAATGCTGCCACGCTGGTACAGCACTGCGTGTTGCTGGTGGGCATGTTGGGCGCCGCGGTGGCCGCGCGCGAAGGCCGCCTGCTCGCAATGGGCGGCCTCGCCACACGGCTGCCGACACGACTGCAGCCGCCGGCCCGGATCTTCGCGGCGGCGGTGGCGATCGCGGTCAGCGCCACGCTGGCAAGTGCCGCCATCGAGTTCGTCTCGGTCGAGCGCGAGGGCGCAAACCTGCTTGCCTACGGTATTCCGCTGTGGCTGGTGCAAGCGGCGATGCCGCTCGGCTTCGCCTTGATCGCCGCGCGGCTTTTGGTTCGCAGCGCCGAGCAGCGGCCTGGCAGGGCACTCGCCCTGATACTCGCCGCAGGCTTGTGGTGGCTGTTGCAGCATGCCGGTGACGGAATCGTCACACCCGGGCTGGCCCTGGTGCTGGTGGCGGCGGCGCTCGGCGCCCCGGTCTTCATCGTCCTCGGCGGTATCGCGCTGGTGCTCTTCGCCGGCGACGATCTGCCGCTCGCAGCGATCCCGCTCAACCACTACCAGCTCACCGTCAATCCCTCGCTGCCGGCGATCCCGCTGTTTACCCTGGCCGGCTACTTTCTCGCGGAAGGCGGCGCGCCGCAGCGCCTGATCCGCGTGTTCCGCGCCCTGTTCGGCGGGCTGCGGGGCGGCGCCGCGCTGGTCACGGTGCTGCTCACCGCCTTCTTCACTTCCTTCACCGGCGCCTCGGGGGTCACCATCCTCGCTCTCGGCGGCCTGCTGCTGCCGTTGCTCGGTGGTGTGCGCTATCCGGAGCGCGCCGGCATCGGACTGATCACCAGCGGCTGCTCGCTGGGCGTGCTGATGCCGCCGGCACTGCCGCTGATCCTGTTCGCGATCATCGCCCGCCAGCCAATCGAAACCATGCTGCTGGCGGCCATCGTTCCGGCAGCGGCGATGACCGCCATGCTGATCGCGCTCGGCATCTGGCGACAGCCACGCGACAGCACACCGCAAGCCTTCGACCGCCGCGAAGCGCTTGCCGCGATCGGTGACGCCAAATGGGAACTGGCGATTCCGCTGGTCACCTTCGGCGGTCTCGCCAGCGGTCTGGTGACACCCACCGAAACCGCAGCACTGACCGCCCTGTATGCGTTCATCGTCGAGGTGGTGATCTATCGCGACCTGTCAGTGCGTCGTGACGTGCCGCGGGTGATGGCCGAGTGCGGCCTGCTGGTCGGCGGCATCATCCTCATCCTCGGCATGGCACTCGCTTTCACCAACTACCTGATCGACGCGCAGATCGCCGAACAGGTATCGGACTGGGTACAGGCCACCATCCATTCCCCTTGGGTCTTCCTGCTGGCGCTCAACCTGCTGCTGCTCCTGGTCGGCGCGTTCATGGACATCTTCTCGGCGATCATCGTCGTGACGCCGCTGATCGTCCCCATCGGCAAGGCCTTCGGCATTGACCCGGTCCATCTCGGAGTCATATTCCTCGCCAACATGGAGCTCGGCTTCCTCACCCCGCCGGTCGGCATGAATCTCTTCTTCGCCTCCTATCGCTTCGGAAAACCGATCGGCGAAGTCGCGCGCGCGGTGCTGCCGGCGCTCGGTGTACTGGCCATCGGCGTACTGCTGGTGACTTACCTGCCAGCGCTGTCGCTCTTCCTGCCGCGCGCACTCGGACACTGAGCACGGCGCCACCCTCGGGTGGCGACACGTGCTGAAGCGCCCACTACGGGTTGCGACTACTTCTTCTTGCCGCGCTTCACCTTCGACTCTGCGGGCAGTGCCGCAACCATCGCGATGATGTCTTCGCTCTTGCGGCTGGCGAGCCCACCTAGAGCAACCCGCAGCAGCTCGGATTTGCTGACCGCACGGCCGGCTGCCTTGAGCTCGATACGGCGGGCCTTGAGGGCGGCACGTTCGCTTTCGAGAAGCGAGAACTTCTCATTGACCATCCGGTCGCTGCGTGGCTTGGCTGCTTTCGGCTCCTTGGCCGTCTTCACCTTGGGGGCCTTGGCCTTTGCGGGTTTAGCCATCTTGGGCGCCTTCGCGGGCTTCGCCTTCTTCGCGACCTCGATCACCTTGGCGAGGGCCTCGTCCGCCGGAAGCTCCGGGGCGACCGCAACTGCCTTGCTCTCCGGCGCGGGCGCCTTCGGCACAGGCTTCGGTACAGCCTTGGGAGCAGGCTTCGGTGCGGGCCTGGAAGCCGGTGCCTTTTTCACGGTTGCGGCCTGCGTCTTTGCCCTGCTCGCAGGCGCCTTGCGTGGCGGCCTGCTGCCGGGTGCCGACACGGTTGCCGCGGTTTCGACCGTCTTTGTCGCGGCTGTCTGCGCGGATTCGGCGGTCTTGACCTCCGGCTGC
Source organism: Cognatazoarcus halotolerans (assembly GCF_009800965.1). Lineage (GTDB taxonomy): Bacteria > Pseudomonadota > Gammaproteobacteria > Burkholderiales > Rhodocyclaceae > Cognatazoarcus > Cognatazoarcus halotolerans. The sequence goes on from NZ_WUAF01000009.1 coordinate 36,192, forward strand.
GGCACGGGCTGGGCAGCGACAGCCTTCTCGGCCTCCGGCGCCACCGTGCCGCTACTCGTTGTTTCGGGAACTTCACTCACACTCATTGCCATCTCCACTTTCACGATGTGACAGGGGCTTGCCCCCGTCGGGAAGCGCCGAACGCCAACACGAACATCCGGCGATCCGGCCCAATTGGGTAATAACTTATTATTCTATTAGACGAAGCCGGTTTCAAGCGAAGGAACAGACAGGCGCCCGTCAAACCCCTTGTCATTTTTCTGTCACATATCTGCGATAGCGTCGCCCGGGTCCACCAATCGCGCAGGAAGCCGCCTTGCGCGGCGGCAGAAATCTCAATGAACGAAAGCCTTTTGCAAACACGCTCCGAGGAAGCGCGGCGACTGCACGCCGACATGCTGGACAGCCTCGACGAAGAACTCGAAATGGAGATCGACGACGCGCGCATGGATGCGTTGATCGATGAAGCAACCGCAACCGCGACGGCGGGTATGGATCTCGACCGACGCCGGTATTTCCGCGAACTGCTGCGCCTGCAGGGCGAACTCGTCAAGCTGCAGGACTGGGTGGTGCACAAGAAGCTCAAGGTGGTGGTGCTGTTCGAAGGCCGGGATGCCGCGGGCAAGGGCGGCGTCATCAAGCGCATCACCCAGCGGCTCAATCCGCGCGTCTGCCGTGTGGCGGCACTGCCCGCACCAAGCGAGCGTGAGCGCACGCAGTGGTATTTCCAGCGCTATGTGCCGCACCTGCCAGCCGGCGGCGAGATCGTGCTGTTCGACCGCAGCTGGTACAACCGCGCCGGGGTCGAGCGGGTGATGGGTTTCTGCAGCGACGACGAGTACGAAGAGTTCTTCCGAACCGTGCCGGAGTTCGAGAAGATGCTGCTGCGCTCCGGCATCATCCTCATCAAGTACTGGTTCTCGATTACCGACGACGAACAGCACCGCCGCTTCCTGATGCGCATCCACGATCCGCTCAAGCAGTGGAAGCTGAGTCCCATGGACATGGAATCACGGCGCCGCTGGGAGGCCTACACGAAGGCCAAGGAAGAGATGATCGAGCGCACCCACATTCCGGAGGCACCGTGGTGGATCGTCGAGGGTGTCGACAAGAAGCGGGCACGCCTCAACTGCATTCACCACCTGCTCAGCCAGGTGCCCTACGAAGAGATCCCGCGCGAGCCGGTCGAACTGCCCGCGCGGGTGCACAACCCCGACTACCTCCGCCATCCGGTTCCGCCGGAGATGCTGGTCCCGTCGATCTACTGAGCACATGCTCCGGCGCGCCCCGGGCCGCACCCCGGCCAAGGAAAAACAGGCGCCGCGGCGCCTGTTTGTGATGAGCCGAACGTGATTCAGCGCTGCCCGGCGCGCTGCCTGCGCCGCGCCGCGGCACCGAGCAGGCCGAGGCCGGCGAGCATCATGCCCCAGGTTTCCGGCTCGGGAACCGCGGCGGTGAGCACGATCAGCTGGGACTGCGGATTCGGCGGCAGGATGCCGTCCTGGATCTGCTCGGCCACCAGGTAGATGGTGCCCTTCTCGTCCACCGTCACGCCCTCGATGGCGTTCTGCGGTAGCACCCCGGAGAGGTCGAAGCTGCTCAGCACCTGTCCGGTACGGGTCACTTCGACGAGCTTTCTCGAGCCGAGGCTCAGCACCAGCAGGTTGTCGGCAGCTGCCGTGCCGGCAAGCGCATCGACCGGGGAGAGCGTCTGCACGTCGGACAGCGTGGCAAGCCCCATCAGGGCCGGATCGAAAAGCGTCGTCATGTTCGACACGCCAGCCAGGCCGGCGGCAAAGCTCAGGTTACCGGCAAGGATGTCCTGCGGATCCTGCTGCTTGATCGCCACGAAGCTGCCTGCCCCGCGCGGATCGTAGCTGATGCCTTCCATGCCGTTGTTGCCGACGTTTGCGTCACTTAGCGATACCGCGGCGTCGGCCAGACGGGCTGTGCCACCATTCACGTAGTTGAAGCGGTAGGCGTCGAAGAGGCGCTCCTCACCCACCACCAGCACCCCGCCGCCCAGGTAGGTCAGGCCCTCGGTGTCGTGCTTGGTGCTGCCGGTGCCGGTCCAGTCGAAAGCCATCTTGCCGAGGGTCTGGCCGGTCAGCGAAACCTCCACCACACCGGTGCCTTCGTCGCCGACGAAGAACAGCGAGCCACGATCCCGGGCATAGGCCACCGCTGACGCCTCGAGACCCGAGATTCCACCACTCGTACCGGCGAGCACATCGAGCCCATAGGTGCCCGACACCCGGTAGTTGCCGAGATCGAGCGATGTCGCGGCCTGCGCGGCGATCGACACCAGCGCCGCAAGTGCGACGGTCAGCTTACGAAGCTTCATGATCTGCACTCCCAAGGCTCAGGCGCGACGCTTGCGCGCGATACCGCCGATGAGGCCCAGACCCGCCAGCATCAATGCATAGGTCTCCGGCTCCGGGACCGCGGCAACCCGACCGGGCGATCCGATTTCGGTCGCGTCACCGAGCGCGGCAACCGCACCATTCACACCGACCGCGCTCAAGCGGGAGATCGTGCCGCCATCGAACCCTTCGGCGTTGTCGAAGCTAAGGCCGGAGGTTGACGCACCGAAGCTCACGCTGGCCTGCAGCACGCCGGCCGCATCGAACACGTTGACCGCATCGCCGCTGGTGCTCAGACCCACGCCCTTGCCGGAGTATGTGCCGATCGCGAAACCTGCCGGCGCGTTGCCACCGAACCAGGTGTTGATGAAGCTCGCGGTGGTCGTGCTGTCGCCCTCGACGAAGATGGCCGACGAACCGGCAGCGATGCTGCTCACGCCACTGAGTGGCGCCACACCCGCGATGGCGGAGTTGTCGTCCATCGACCAGCCGGCAAGATCCACGGCCGAGACACCAGTATTGGTGAGTTCGAACCAGTCGGCTCCGATCGGAGAATCGCCGCTGCTCCATGGCGCGACTTCGGTGATCCTGACTTCGGCATGTGCCATGCCCGCAACTGCGAAGAGCGCTGCGGCCATGAGGCCGAGCGCGGGTTTTCTGACCTTGTTCATTGTCCAGCTCCTGAATGCATCGGAAGAAGCGGCCGCACGGATCGCCGGGCCGCCGCCCGCGCCCCGTGCGGCAACGCGACCTTGCAGCGTGTCGCGGGAATGTTGCGCGGCTATGACACTGGCAGGAGAAGCGCTCGTCCGGGCGGTGGCGTGCCGAGACGAACGTTGGGGCGTGTCAGGTCAGCCCTGACGGGCGAAGCGGAGCAGGCGCACGTCAACGGTCAGCGACAGCGCCGTCAGCGCCGACGCCCTGGCCCGGCCCTCCGGGCCGGCGCGAAAGAGGTGCGGCGTCATCAGCAGCAGGTCGGCGATCTGCCCGGCGTCCTCGAGCTTCACCGGGAAGCGCAGCGCCTCGCTGCCGAGCAGCGCGAAGCCTGCCGGTGCTACGGTATCGGCCACGCGCTCGGGCTTGAGCGCCGGGTAGATGATCTCGCGCAGCTCGCGCAGGTGGTCCGGCCCGGCATCGACCTGCACCAGCACGCCGCCCGGCTTCAGCACCCGTGCGAACTCCGGGTAGACCGGAAACCCGAACATGCACAACACCCGGTCGAGCGTCGAAGACAGCACCGGCAGGTTGGCATTGCTGCCCACCAGCCACTGCATGCGCCGATCCTGCTTGGCCGCCGCCTGGACCGCCCATTTCGAGATATCCAGGCCGAGCGGCGAAAGCGTGAGCGCCGGCGACGTGCGGGCCGCGAGGCGGCGCAGGTAATAGCCCTCGCCACAGCCGGCGTCGAGGCAGGCACAACCCGCCTGCGGCGCCAGCCCTGCCAGCACCGTCTCGCCGACCGCATCGGCGAGCGGCTGGTAATGGCCGGCGTTCAGGAAACGCCGCCGCGCCGCGACCATCTCCTTGCTGTCACCCGGATCGCGCGAGCGCTTCTGCTGGACCGGCAGCAGATGCGTGTAGCCCTGGCTGGATACATCGAAGCTGTGGCCTGCCGGACAGCGCCATGCCATGCCGCTGCGCCTCAGCGGCCCGCCATCGAGCGGACAGGCGAGTTGCTCGAAAGAAATGATGTTCGACATTGAAATGAAACCACACACGAGGAGGATCGGTCCGGCCGCCAGTTTGAGGCGTTCGGCCACGCTGTCAAATCCGGCGCGCACCCGGCCTGCCGAAAACGATCTTGAAGGTCGGCCGAAAGCTATATATATTTACAGCCTCAATCCGGTCGCGAGCGCCCCTGCCAGGGCAGGGCCCTTTCCCGCGCGAACAGCCACACATCTGCGCCACAACCATGCCACGCTTCATCTGCCCGCACTGCCACCACCCGCTTGCCACCGAGACGCTCGAACGCGTGCGCTGCGCCGGACTCTCCGCCTGGGCCTGCCCGTGCTGCGACGAGCTGATTCCAAGACCTGGGGAAAGCGATGCCGGGGACGCTTCGCGGTCGGGCCAGGTAGGGTTCACCGAAGCGCCCGATAGCGCATGCGCGCAGACATGAACGATGACGCCGTGGCGGTCACGCCGGGCTATCTCGAGCAGCTCAATCCTGCGCAACGCGAGGCCGTTTGCGGCAATCGATGCGGCGAGCCGGGAAACGACACCGATGCGCCGCTGCTGGTGATTGCCGGGGCAGGCTCGGGCAAGACCAACACGCTCGCCCACCGGGTGGCGCATCTCATCGTTCAGGGGGCAGATCCCGGGCGCATCCTGCTGCTCACCTTCTCGCGGCGCGCCGCCGACGAGATGGCGCGGCGGGTCACGCGCATCGTCGCGCAGCTAGCGCAGGAACATCGCCAGCTGAGCGGCGTGAGCCTGCCCTGGTCGGGCACCTTCCACAGCATCGGCGCCCGCCTGCTGCGCGAGTACGCCGGCAGCATCGGCCTGGACCCCGGTTTCACGATCCACGACCGCGAGGACTCGGCCGACCTCATGAACCTGGTGCGCCACGAACTCGGCCTATCCAGTCAGGCGAGGCGCTTCCCGCTCAAGGCCACCTGCCTCGCGATCTACTCCAGCGCGGTCAATACCCGAAGCCCGCTCGGCGATGTCCTGCAGCAGGCCTTTCCGTGGTGCGCGGAGTGGGCGGATGAACTCAAGAACCTCTTCGCCGCCTACGTCGAGGCCAAGCAGGCGCAGCAGGTGCTCGACTACGACGACCTGCTGCTCTACTGGTCGATGATGATGCAGGAGCCCGCGCTGGCGGACGCGGTGGGCGCGCAGTTCTCCCATGTGCTGGTCGACGAATACCAGGACACCAACCGCCTGCAGGCGGCGATCCTGCTCGGCCTCAAGCCCGACGGCCGCGGCCTCACCGTGGTCGGCGACGACGCCCAGAGCATCTACGGCTTTCGCGGCGCCACGGTACGCAACATCCTCGACTTTCCGCAGGCCTTCGATCCACCGGCGCGGGTAGTCACGCTCGACCGGAACTACCGCTCCAGCGCGGCGATCCTGGCCGCTGCCAATGCGGTCATCGCCGCGGCGAGCGAGCGCTTCACCAAGGACTTGTGGACCGCCCGCGAGGGCGGAACGGTGCCGCGGCTGGTATCGGTCCGCGATGACGCCGACCAGGCCGGGTTCATCGTCGACACCGTGCTGGCACGCCGCGAAGAAGGACTGCGCCTCAAGCGCCAGGCGGTGCTCTTTCGCGCAGCACATCACAGCGCCCGGCTCGAACTCGAGCTGACCCGCCGCAACATCCCCTTCGTGAAATTCGGCGGCCTCAAGTTCCTCGAGGCCGCGCACGTCAAGGACCTGCTTGCCGTGATGCGCTTCGCGCAGAACCGCCGCGACCGGGTGTCCGGCTTCCGTGCGCTCCAACTGCTCGCCGGCATCGGCCCCAGGATTGCCACCCGCATCCTCGACAACCTGCGCGACGCACCGGCCGGTTGCGACCTGCTCGGCGAACAACCGGTGCCCGATTCGCTTCGCCCGGCATGGCGGACTTTCGCCGCATTGGTCGAGAACGCCGGCAACCCGCGCGCGCCCTGGCCGGCCGGCTTCGACGCGCTCGGCCAGTGGTACCGCGAACAGATGGAGCGCCTCTTCGAGGATGCCGAGGTGCGCCGCGCCGACATCGACCAGCTGCTGCGCATTGGCGCCACCTACCCCACCAGCGAACGCTTCCTCACCGCGCTCACCCTCGACCCGCCCGATGCCACCAGCGACGAGGCGGGCGTGCCGCAGCTCGACGAGGACTACCTCATCCTCTCCACGATCCACTCCGCCAAGGGCCAGGAGTGGGGCGCGGTCAGCCTGCTCAACGTGGTCGACGGCTGCCTGCCGTCCGATCTCGCCACCGGCAGCGCCGAACAGATCGACGAAGAGCGGCGCCTGCTCTACGTGGCGATGACCCGCGCCCGCGACCATCTCGACCTGGTCGTGCCGCAGCGCTTCTACGCCTCGAACCAGGCTGGCGGCGGCGACCGCCACGTCTATGCCAGCCGTACCCGCTTCATTCCGAACGCGCTGCTCGGACGCTTCCAACAGGTCAGCTGGCCGAAGCCCCCACCGGGGCTGGAAGGGAGGCCGGAGTCGAGAGCACAGGCGGTGGACCTGGCTGCCCGGATGCGGGGCATGTGGCGGTAGCGGGCGCAGCCGACGGCAAGCGTCTCAATTGCGTTTCGTGCTGGTCGCCTGCAGGCCAGCCTGGTCGCCCGCATCGGCCTTGAGCTGGGGAAAGGCCACACTGCAGCGCACCCCGCCCGGCGGCCCGCCCTTGCGCCCCGGCAGTTCGAGCCTCAGCCGGAAAGTGCCGCTCGCCGCGTCGAGCACCGGGTCGATGACCGTCACGGTGGCCGGAAACTTGCCGGCGTAGCCATCCGGGCTCACCTCGCCGACCATCCCGACCTTGAAGCGGCCGTAGGCCTGCGCCGGCAGGACCACCTCGACCCTCAGCGGGTCGATCTGAGCGAGCGTGAGGACCGGTTTGCGCCCGGTGCCGGATTCGGCAAGATCGCCGGGGTTGAGCATGCGGTCGATCACCACGCCGTTGAAGGGGCTGTGCAGCTCGCGCTGATTGAGCAGCTCGACCGCCCGCCGGTATTCCCGCTGCGACAGCTCCTGATTCTCGATCGCCTCGCGCAGCTCGGACTCGGCCAGGCGCATCTCCGTCTCCGCCTCGTCACGGACCTGGGCCGCCACGAAATTCTGACTGTGCAGCTCGCGCTGACGGGCGACCTTCTTGCGGGCATAGTCGAGCCGGTCGCGTGCCGCGGCGATGCGACCGCCCATCTGGGCGCGATAGCGGGCAAGCTCGACGGTCGAGCGCTCCACCTCGGAGCGGAGCTCGACCAGCACCTGGCCCCGCTTGACGACATCGCCTCGCTGCACATTGACCTTGTCGATGAGCCCTTCCACCGGACTGCGCAGCTCGACCACCTGGACCGGCTCGATCAGGCATTCGTAAGGCGCGGCGGCCAGCGCGGCGCCCGCCCCCAACAGGAACGGAAGCACGGCCCATCGGGTTCCGACCACACGCATTCGCACACGCACTGCGGGCATCCTTTCATTCTCCCCGGCCCGAAAAGGCCAGCAATTTTTCCATTCGACGATCGAGTTTCAGATTCTCCATCCTCACCCGCGCGCTGCGCTGTTCGGACGCGGCCTGGGCCAGCCGCTGCAGGCTGCGCAAGCCCCACCCGGGCACCCCGCCACGCTGGCTGGCGAAGTGTTTCAGCCATGCGCTCAGGCGCGGCGCGTGCACCGCGAAGACCTCGTCCTCGAGCGAGACGATCACCTCGCAACTGCCGGGATCGCCCTGACGGGCACAGCGCCCGAAGAGCTGCCGATCCACCCGCCGCGACTCGTGGAACTCGGTGAGGATCACATGCAGCCCGCCGCGTTCGGCCACGCCGGCGCCGAGACGGATATCGGTGCCCCGCCCAGCCATGTTGGTCGCCACCGTCACCCTTGCCGGCTGCCCGGCCTCGGCGATGATGCGTGCTTCCTCGCCGTCCTGTTTGGCGTTGAGCAGGGCGTGACCGATGCCGTGCTCGGTCAGTACCCTGCTGAGCGCTTCCGAAGCCTGCACCGAGCGGGTGCCGATCAGCACCGGCCGGCCGTCCCCGAGCGCCACCTGGCCGGCGCGCTCGGCCACGAACGACCATTTTTCCTGCAGGGTAGTGCACAGGCGATCGGGCAGGCGCCGTCGTTGCGAAGGCCGGTTGAGCGGCACCGGCACCACCTCGAGGCGATACACCTTGCGGATCTCCGGCGCCACCTCGCGCGCCGTACCGCTCATGCCGGCAAGACGCAGGTAGCGCCTGAAGAGGCGCTGGTAGGTGATCCGCGCGAGGGTCTCGCGCCGCTCGGTCAGCGCGCAACCCTCCTTGGTCTCGATCATCTGGTGCAGGCCGCGCTCCCAGGAGCGGTCCGGCATGACCCGGCCGGTGGATTCGTCGACGATCTGGATCTTGCCTTCGCTGATCACATAGTGCTGGTCGAGATGGAACAGCTTCAGCGCCGACAGCGCCTGGCTCACCCGTTCCTCGCGCTCGCGTGCCAGCAGCCAGGCGCCGTCGAGGCCATCGGCGAGGGACGCCAGCCGCGCTTCGCCCGCGGGCGTCAGGCTCACCCGCCGCTCGCCTGCGTCTACCCGGTAGTCCTCCCCCGCCTCGAGCGCGCGGGCAAGCTCGAGCGCGCGCAGGCAGTCTTCCCCCTCGTTCTGCGAGGGGGAAGACGAGGAGAGGATCAGCGGCGTACGTGCCTCATCGACGAAGACGCTGTCGGCCTCATCGACCAGGCCGTACCACAGGCCGCGCAGAACCAGTTGGCCGTCACGTCGTTCCGCGCCGCCGATGCGGTCGAGGGCGAGATGCAACCGGCTGGTGCGCCCGCCCAAGCGGGTACGGTCACGCAGGTAGTCGAAGGCCAGTTCCTTGTTGCTGCAATAGGTGACGGCGCACGCATAGGCGTCGCGCCGCTCGGCGGTCTCCATGCCCTGCACCACGCGACCGACGCCGAGGCCGAAGAATTCGTAGAGCGGCGCCATTTCCTCGGCGTCGCGTGCGGCGAGATAGTCATTCACGGTGATCACATGGACCGGGTAGCCTGCCAACGCCATCACGCACGAGGGCAGCGTGGCAGCGAAGGTCTTCCCCTCCCCGGTCGCCATCTCGACCAGACGCCCGTCGAGAAGCGCCGCCCCTGCCATGAGCTGCGACCCGTAGTGACGCCGGCCAAGGGTCCGCGCCGCGGCTTCGCGCACGATGGCGAAACTCTCGGTCACGACCTCGGTCGCCAGGCCTTCGCGACGCAGACGGCGGCGCAGGCCATGCGCCCGCTCGCGCAGCCGTGCATCGCTCTCGTGATGCAGCGTCCCGCCCGCTTGCTCGACCTGTGCGGCCAGCCCTTCCAGGTTCCTGGCAGGGAGGCGCACCCGCTCGGGGAGGACGCGCAGGGCATGGCCGATCAGGAACTCCGCGGCCTTGTCGTGCCAGCGAGCCTCTTCCTCCTCGCGCTCCGCATAGGGCCGCGACGGCGCGAAATCGTGCACGTCGGGAAAGATCGCGGCCCTAGACATTGAAATGGGTCAGGAAGAGCCGACGTACCGCGCGGTACCACTGACTGGCCAGCGGCTCGGGACGGAAGTCGAAGCGCACCCGCACATGCTGGCCGAAGAAGGCCACGTGGGTATCGCCCTCGAGCATCACATCGAGCTGGAACATGCGTGACAAGGCCTTGTCGCCATGCGGGTCCTGCGGATCGACGGCGATCTGTCCGCCGCCGGCAATGGACAGCGCACGGCTGGGCAGCGCCGCCTCGCCCGCCGGAACCATGCGGACGATGCGCCCGTCGAGCACTTCGCCGAAGTTCTGCGCCATTCGGATCTGCACCCGATCGGTGGCGAGCCGCACCCGATCGATCTCGTCCTGACTCACCACCACCCGCGCAAGCGGGCGCACCTTGTCGGTCACGTAGCCGAGCGGCTCGCCCTTGCCGAAGTAGCGTCCTGTCATGTCCTGCCAGCCGGGCGCGATGAACACCCCGTCGGCGGCACTGCGCACCACCAGATCCGCCGAGCGCGTGCGCAGGTGCTCGAGCGCCACCCGCTCGGCGGCGAGCTGCTCGGCAACGACCTGCGCATGCGCGCGATCATCGACGAAATAGACCGCGTAAGTCGCCGCCAGCTCGGCAACCCGCGCCTCGCCCTGGCGAATCATCGCCTCGAGCTCGGGGTCGTAGCTCTGCGCCAGCACATCACCCACCGCAACCCGCTCTCCCGGCGTGACCACGAAGCGCCCCAGGAAGCCGTTCGCCCCGGCCCGCACGGTGGCCTGCTCCGACAGCCACACCACGCCCTCGGCCTGGCTGCGAAACGGTGCCGGCACCAGCACCACGACGAGCAGCAGACCGGTCAGCAGGCCGGCGGCGATACCGACCGCGCGGCCACGGTTGCGATGCACCCGGGGATGGGTGAGCAGATGACGCACGCCCTTCACCAGCGGCACCACCGCAGTGGCGATCAGCGCCCAGATCGCCAGCAGCACACCGATCACGAAGAAGCGACTGGCGATGAAGAGCGCGATCGCCACCGTCACCAGCACCCGGTAGATCGACGAGGCGAGACCGTAGAACACGAACCAGGTCTTCTCGCCGGTGGATGCCTCGGGCGGCTCGGCCCCCTCGATCCTGAGCAGGTAACGCTCCAGCAGGTAGCCCCAGTAGGCGAGCGAGCGCTGCGCGAGATTCGGCATCTCGATGAGGTCGGCGAGGATGTAGTAGGCGTCGTAGCGCAGCAGCGGATTGCCGTTGAAAAGCAGCGTCGACACGCCCGCCACGATCATCACGTTGTAGGCCAGGGCGCGGACCATGCCGGGCTCGACCAGCAGCCATACGTAGAGCGCCAACGCGGCGATGAAGAGTTCGACGATCATCCCGGCCGCGCCGACCAGCGCCCGCCGGTACCTGGAGGGGAACACGGTCGCCGCCGAGGCTTCGACATAGGGCACCGGGAACAGCACCAGCAACATGATGCCCATGTCGTGCACCTCGCCACCGCCCGCCTTGGTGGCGGTGGCGTGACCCATCTCGTGCAGCGCCTTGATGACCGGGAAGACCAGCCACAGCAGCAGCAGGTTGTGCGCACCGAGCACGCGGTCGGAGAGGTTGTGGGTGAGTTCGCTCCAATGCACCGCCACCAGCACCAGCGCCGGCAGCACAACCAGCAACCACAAACACGCGCCCCAGCGTCCCCATAGCGGCGCGACGTAGGGCGCGATGCGGTTGAGGAAGGCGTCCGGATCCCACAGCGGAATGCGCAGCGCCATCGGGTTCGCGTACGAGCGGGTGCGCCTGGCGCGGCTCTGACGCTCGCCGCGCTCGAAGACTTCGGCCACGTCGGGCGTCACGTCGGCACGCAGCAGGTCGGCACCGTGCAGCTGCGCAAGCAACTGGATGACCTCGTCCTGGGTCGGGGCATCTTCGCCGAGCTGCCGTCCCGCCAGCGCCCACAGATCGGCAACGGTACGCTCGCCGTTCATCGCCGCGATGAGCAGGCGTGCAGCCGGGGTGAAGCGATGCACCCGGTTCGAGGCGGGATCCTGCAGCAGGTACCACACCTCGCCGCGATAACGATGCCTGTGCAGCCGCACTTGGGTGCGCAGCGCCGGCCTGAGCCCCGCCACGCGGTACCAGATGCTGCTCAGCAGCGGCGCGCTCATCGATGCTGCGCGCGAGGCGCGACGGCATTCATGGCAGCCAGTTCCAGGCAGCCATGCGCAGCCAGTCGACCAGGCTGTGGGTCCAGATCCAGAGCAGGCGTCGCTTGCCCGCATCGACCTTGCCCACGCCCTCCATGCCCGGCTGCAGATGGACCGACGGGTTCAGCAGACGCGCCTCCACGCGGAAATAGTTGCGCCCGTCGGCGGCGGTCGCCACCGGCGTGACCTGCTCCACCTCGAAGGGCATGACCTCGCCGGCGAGGCCGGACAGGACCAGGTTGCCCGGGCGCCCCAGACCGACGTCGGTGATGTCACGCTCGTCGACCTGCAGCACCACGCGGTAGGCATCGAGCGGCGCGATCTCGAAGAGCTTCTTACCGAGCTCCACCGGCGAGCCCAGCAACTGGCTCAGGTCGCCCGACACCACGATGCCGTCGAATGGCGCGACCAGCGTCGCTCTGGCCAGCTTGTCCTCGACCAGGGCGAGCTGGGCTTCCGCCTGGCTGATCTGGGACGCGAGCACCGTCATGGTCGCGCGCTCACCGGCCGCGAACGCCTGTCGATGCTTGCGCATGAGCTGTTCGCGCTCGGACAGCCAGCGGGTTTTTTCCAGCCTGAGTTCGCGGTCGTCGAGGCGGCACAATACCTGCCCCTGCTTCACCCGGTCGCCCGCCCTGACAAGGCTTTCGAGCAGATAGCCGTCGAAGGGCGCCACCGCGGCACGCTGCACCGCACCCTCGATCACGGTCTTCGCATTGACGCGATAGTCCGTCTCGACGAAGGTCAGGACTACCGCGAGCGCCGCGACCACGAACACCACCAGCTTCAAACCCGGGTGGCGTGGCCCGAACAGCTTGCGCAGCTGCCCGGTGGCAGCGTCCGACGCGCGCGCGAGGACACCCTTGTCGTTCTCGCGCTTGAGTGTGAGGATCGGCCCGAGCAGCAGGCCGAATGTCTTCGCAAGCTCGACCTCTCCCTCGCCGAAAGGCTCGCCCTCGGTACGTTCCAGGGTCAGCACCCCGCAGGTCACACCGCCTTCGACCAGCGGAACCGAGACGATGCCGATATCGCCGCATTCACGCGCAAGATCGGCGTGAGCCAGCAGGCCCAGGTCGTCGGCCTTCGCCGGCGGGAACACGATCGCCACATCGAGATCGAGCACCTCGTCCATGGCTGCACCGATGCAACGCACCAGTTCGGCCTTGCGGTCGAAATCCGCGGTGTGGGAGAGCGTGTCCACACGGATCGAGCCCGATGCCTCCCAGCCCAGGCTGACGCGTTCGCAGCCCAGCCGCGCGGCAAGCTCGTTGGCCACCGCCATTGCCGCGGCGCCGAATTGCCGCTCCTGCATGGCGGTGGCCACCAGGTCGGTGAGCACGCCGAATCGATCGAGGCGCGCCTGGGTGCGCGCCAGCGCGTGCTGGCGGAAATCATCGACCAGCCAGGCGGTGCCCCAGTGGATCAGGCGCAGCGCGCGCTGCAACTCAGCCTCGCTGCGCGGCGCGAGGTCGAGCACCACCGCGGCTTCGAGGGCGCCCGAGACCTGCACCGGATAACCCACGTAGGCGGGCTGATCCAGCACCGGCGGCGACACGCCGTCCGGCGCCGAGGCGATCCCGCGTCCTTCGATCAGGGTCCGCTCGGCGATCGGCGCGAGGTACTGCATGGTGCGCCCCGCATCCGGCCACACCGCGGCCACCGCGAAGGCGCCCTGCGCATCCGAGCGCGACAGCAACAACGCGCCGTTGACCCGCTCCACCTGGGTACACAGGATGGCCAGCCAGCTGCGGCAGAACGCAGCGGTATCGGAAGCCGCGGAAAACTGCGCCCAGGCCGCCGACTCCGCGCGGGCGTGATCCTCGGCGGCAATGGAATGGACGGATGCGGTCTGGGTCATGCTGCCGTGCTGCCGGCAGCGCCGCCCTCAGCCCGCCGGGCTGCGGGCAGGCTGAACACGGACTTGGCGGAAGGACTACGCAAAGACGCGTGCCTCAAGCATCGGCAACCGCCTCGGCCTGGGCTCCGGCTGCCGCGTCCTCGGCCGCGGCCTGCGGCGTCTCGGTCGTCGCCGCGATCCGGTCGCGCATCAGGTTGAAATTGCGCATCGATTGCAGATGCAGATAGATCAGCTCAAGTTCGTCGGTGCTTGCCAGCTTCTCGAGGGCATCGCCCGACAAGGCCTTGAGCTTCTTGCGATCGATCGCCATGAAACCGGTCAGCGAAAGCCGCTCGCCCGAGGGCAGGGCCATGGTGGCCTGCATCGGCTCGAACAGGTCGAGCTCCTTGAGACGCTCGCAGAAGGCCTGGGTGCGCTGGAACTGGGCCTGGTACTCCTGCAGGAACTTGAGCACGTTATCGACGTACTCGGTCGGTTTTCCGTCCTCGCCGAAGAGTGCCTGGCCGCGGCCTTCGCGATTGAAGCCGGCAAAGGCCTCGTCGACGCACAGGGTGAAGGTCTTGCCGTCGTCGCTCGCCGAGAAAACAAAGGGATAGCGGCGCACGAAGGCCGGCAGGTAGGTGGCCTTCCAGCCGTCGTCGGAGTCGAGGTAGGCATTTTCGTTGCCGCGCATGCCGAGAATCACCGAGGGCATGATCACCCCGTCCTTGCCGGCAAAGACGATTGCGTACTCGGGTGCCGCCGCGGGAAACTCGACCGCCATCAGCGGCACCGAATTCACCTTGCGGCTGAAGGCGTAGCCGCTGCCGGTATTGACCGAGCAGTCGGCGTGACGGGCCTTGGAGACGGGCACCGCGGTTTCGTAGATCAGCAACTGGGTCATGCGCAACTCTCCTCCATCGGGGGTAAGGCTGGGGCTGCCGGAGGCAGCCTCCAGTGACTGGCATCAAGGGTCATCGATCGGCCATCGCCTGCGTCTCCAGCTGCGGCGAGGTGCGTGTCGTCACGGGGATCAGCACGCGCAGATCGGCGTTCGGATTGCGTTCCTGCTGGCTCTGCGCGCCATGATTGACGAAATCGCCGAGCCAGTCCACCGGTGCTTTTGCGCCTGCCAGAGGGCGCTCACCCGGAGTGAATACCGCCTGCCAGTCGATCACCGGTGCGGCAGCGCTTGTTGCGCCACCGGACGGTACGGTAAAGGTCGGCAGCAGGGTTTCATGCTGGCCCCGCGGTGGCTCCGCGGGGGCGACGCTGCGTGTCCCCGCGGCAAGCGTCGCCTGCATCACACCGTCGCCGGCATGGTCCAGCCCGCCCGCGTGGCCCAATTCGTGGGCCAGCACCGAGAGCAGATCCATGCGCCCTGCGGCGGGGCCGCGCAGCAAGCCGAACTCGCGGTCGTCCCGCGGCGTGCCATCGACGAACCAGCCATAGCCGGCGGCATCCGCGTCGATGTACACCACGCCGTCGCGATAGGCCCCCAGCTCCAGGCCTTCCAGATCGACGACCTGGATATCGACCTGCCGCAGCGCCTCGACGAAGGCCGCGTCCTCGACCAGCGACCAGCGCCGGATTGCCTCATCGACCAGCGGCGCGAGCCGTGCGTCGGTGAGCGACTGGCTTGCCGCGAGATGGCCGCTGCCGGCCGCCTCGGCTGCCATCAGCGTGCTGGTGATCACCGTGTCGGGCGCGAAGGACGGATCGTTGGTCTTGAATCCGACCGAATCGAAGGAAGCCGCCGCCCCCTTCGCAAAGAGTCCGAAGCGACCGTCGATGGTGATGCCGTTGTAGGCGAATCCTGCGGTTACCTGGCCGCCTACGCTGACGCTCACGGTGGCGCCGCGCAACTTCACGTCGAGCAGGTAGTCGGTGCCCGCCACGAGCGACTTCGCCACCGTCGCGTCGGCCGTCCAGCTGTTGCCCTGGCGGTGGCCGATCACGACCTGCTTGTTGGCCACGTCGAGCATCACGAACTTGTAGTCGGTGGGGCTGTACAGGTCGAACACGAAACCCGCCTGGGTCGTCGTGCTGAAGGTCGCCGACAGGTCGAGAACGGAAGCCGGGGCAAGCTGGGTAAGCCCCTGCAGATTGGCAAGGCTCAACGCGGTCTGCCCCGCTGCCGGGCTTGCCACATAGCGGCCCGCGCTCTGCGCGAAGCTGCCGCCCGAGACATCCGCGCCACCCGCGAAGAGAATGTTGGTGGCATCCCCGAAGTCCTCCCGGGTATTCAGCGTCACCGCGGGCGGAAGCACCTGCACAGCGATGTTGTCGATCGCGCCGCGCGCGTTGTCCGAGCCGAAGCCCACCAGGCCCCAGTTGAGCCCGTAGTTCCAGCCATCCACCACCGTCGGTGCGTAGGTGTGGCTGAACACGTTGGCATTGTCGATGACGAGGGTGGCGGTGAGGCCATTGACCGCCAGCAGCATGTTGTACCAGGTGTCGGCCTTCAGCCCGCCCTTCACCGAGGCCTGCTCGTCGACGATCCAGCCGGTGGCGTTGCGATGGCCCATCACCAGCTTGCTGTTGGAAATGTCGAGGCCGGCGAACTTGAAGTTGGTCTCGCCCTGGTAGTCGAAGATGATGTAGCTGTTGGCCTTCCAACCCGAGGTGGGCTTGAAGCCCTGGATGGTGGCCTGCACCTCGTAGTAGCCCGGCAACGCATCACCTACCTGGTACACCGCCACCGCGTCACCGTGCAGCGAGCTCGCCGCCACCTGCATGGTGCCATTCACCGCCGACCAGCTGCCGCTGTCCGCCGCCAGCGCCTCGGGTGCGCCGCTGTTGAAGGTGGCGCTCCTGAGCACGTCGCGCTTGCCGCCGGGGATGTTGCCCGCCTGCGGATCGGTCGGCGCGCCGGTCTGGTCGTGCCAGGCGTAGTCCTTCTGGCGGATCACGCCGAGCTCGCCGGCCGGCTCGCCATTGCGCGCGGCCTCGGTCCAGCTGAGATCGGCCGCGCGGGTCGGGTCGGCGCCGTCGGAGCCGGACAAGGCATACAGGAACTCCGCCAGCTGCGGCTGCAGCGTGCGGCTCACGGTGGCCATGCCGAAGGGCGCGAAGGGCACCAGGTAGCTGTTGAATTCGCCCACCCAGTCGATCAGCCGGTCGCCGCCGGTGTTGCCGATCAGGATGTCGCGGCCAGCCCCGCCGTAGGCCCGGTCCTCGTAGCTGGGCTGGGTGTCGGGGGCGTTGTTGGCGCCACCATTGGTGTCCTGGTTGTCGTCGGCATTGAGCAGGTCGTTGCCGAAACCGCCGTAGATGTCGTCGCGCCCGGTGCCGCCGACGAGCCAGTCGTTGCCGAGGTCGCCGAAGATGCGGTCGTCGCCGTCGTTCCAGGCCTCGGGGTAGCTGTCCGGCGTCTGCCCGGTAGCCTTATCGATGGTGCCCGCCTGCACATACACCCCTTCGTGGGTGCTGAAGTTGAGGAACCACTGCAGGCCGGTGCCATCCTTGTTGAGCGAGCCGTCCGCATTGAGCAGGATCTTGCGCAGCGGATCGTACTCGTCGTAGAGCGCGAACTCGCCCGCCCGGCGCAGGCGGTCGTAGTGCCAGCCATCCACGTCGTCCGGGTTGAAGCGCAACGCATCGCCCGGGTTGAACGGTCGCGCGTAGTCGCTGCGCTCGATGCCGGCAAGGCTGCCGTCGGCCTTCGACACCTGGGTCCAGGCTTTGTCGAGCCCTTCCCCGCTGAGCGCCTCGCCGCCGAGGATCGCGTCATCCCCCGAGCCGCCATGCAGCCAGTCGCTGCCGAGACCGCCGAAGATGATGTCGTTGGAGTAGTGGCCGTTGTTGAAGAACTCGAAGGGATCGTTCTGCTTCGGTCCCGAGGTGACGAACTCGTCGTATTGCCCCGCCCAGTCCGGGTCGACGCTGAAGGGTGTGATGTTCACCGACTTCTTGAGCTGGCCGGAGATGTTGATGGTGGCCTGCTGGATCGAGCCCGGCGTCTTGATGAATTCGTCGAGCACGTCGCCGTTGGCGTTCTTGAGGTCGGTATCCTTGTCCTTAAGGCCGGCCACGCCGTTGAGCGCTTCGCCGATGGTCGAGTTGCGGCTGGTCATGATGCGGCCGTCGTCGCCGATCACCCCGTCGTTGCCGGTGCCGCCCGAGATCCAGTCGTTGCCGGTGCCGCCGATGATGTCGTCGTCCTGGCCCTCGCCGAAGATGATGTCGTGGCCGAGCTGGCCGTAGATGAAGTCGTCTCCCGACTCGCCGTGGATCTCGTCACTGCCCCCTCGGTCGGACGCAGCCGCGGCGTCGTAGAGGATGCCGCCCGGGGTGTAGTCGAGCTGTTCCACCGCGCGCACCACGATGTGGTGGTAGCCGGCGCCGGAGCCGATCGCCTCGGTGTCGTAGGCGTAGTTGAGCAGGCCGCCGGTGCTCGCCACGAATCCGTTGGCCGCCGTCGGCGCATAGTCGCCGGTGCCGCGTACCGTGCCATTGACGCCGACCAGGCGCAGGATGCGGCCGTTGTCGCCGACGATGGTGTCCGCATCCAGGGCGTGGCCGTCGGGCTTGACCGTCACCACGCCGTTTGCGTCGACCGTGGCGTCGCCGTAGTTGTTGCGCGAGATGTCGGTGCCGGCACCGCCGAAGATCAGGTCGGCACCGTCCGGACGCATTTCGGCGGTGGTGAAGCCGAACAGGTCGGAGCTGCCGCCGAGGATGTCGTCCTGGCCGAGGTTGCCGAAGATCACGTCCCTGCCGCCATTGCCCTCGATGTAGTCGTCGGCGTCGCCGAGGCCTTCGAAGCTGGCCGCCACATTCAGGTCGCCGATGCCGCTGGCCACCGTGTTGCGCCAGGCGTCGTAGGCGGTGAAATCGGTGACGGCAAGCTTGCTGCCGTCGCTGCGCGTGACGCTCAACTGGGCCGCTGCCAGGTTGTCGGCATAGGAGAGACGCGCCGGCAGGCTGGCACCCAGTCCGATCGTGCCGTCGCCCTGGATCACGTCGTCGCCGAGCTGGCCGAAGATCTCGTCCTCGCCCGCGCCGCCGGCGATATAGTCGTTGCCGTAGGACTCCGGGTGGTTCAGCTCGATGTCGTCGCTGTGGTCAAGCAGCATGATGTGGAACTGGGTGTGGTGGCGCGGATCAGCGCGCCAGGTCGCGGTGGCGAAGCTGTCGATCGCGTCGAACTGGCGATCGCTGATCGAAGCTGCGCTGGGCGAATTCGGCACCCCCGGCACATAGTAGATCTGCGTGCCCGAGAGCGTCCGGAAACGCACATCGATATCGTCTGGCCGATAGCAGATCTCGGCGTTGTCGCCGGCGATCGCGTCCACCCCGGCGCCGCCGTCGATGCGGTCGTCGCCATCCAGGGCGTAATGGAACACGCCCTGGTCGTCCGTCACGCCAGCCACGTTACTGCCGCCGATCAGCACGTCGTCGCCATCACCGCCGTAGAGCACGTCATCGCCCTGCTGGCCCATGATCAGGTCGTCGCCACCCTGGCCGAACACCAGGTCGTCACCGGCGCCGGTGCTCTTGTCGACGTTGAGCGCCTCGAACAGCAGGAAGCCCTGGTTGGCGTGCGCGGAGCCGTCCTGGTTCTCGAGGTCCCAGCACACCGGCCGCAGGCTGATCTCGGGGATGAAGGGCACACCGTTCTTGCACTCGATGCGGCCCTGGTCACCGAACACCAGGTCGTCCCCGTCGCCGGCGTAGATCACGTCGCCGCCCGCGCCGCCGAAGATCACGTCGTTGAGGTCGCTGCCGGTGATGAAGTCGCGCCCGCCGTCCTCGAAGCCGATGGTCTCGATCTCGCAGACGATGAATTCATGCACCGAGAAGACCATCAGCGACGGGGCGACATCGAACTCCGCCGAGGTGAGCTTGCCGCTGTCGCCCAGCGCGATGTTCGAACCCTGGCCGGTGCGTATCACGTCCTCGTCCTGGCCGCCCAGCACGATGTCGTTGCGGTCGCCGGTGTCGATGGTGTCCTTGCCGCCCATCGCGGTGGCGATCGACCAGATCCGGTCGATGTCGTCGGTGCGCGCCGGATTCACCAGCGGCTCGGCCTGCAGGATCTCCTCGGCCAGGTAGTCCACCAAGCCGTGGTCGCCGAACACGATGTTGTTGCCATCGCCCACGGCAGTGCCGCCGCTGCTGGCGAAGGCGTTGATGATGTCGTCGCCGCCACCGCCGAAGATCATGTCGCGGCCGATGCCGGTGGTGATCGTGTCGTTGCCGTTGCCCTCTTCATTGGCCGCGCCGTTGGTGCTGCCGGTGGCGATCGAGGTGACCAGGCCGAGCACCTGCACCTGGTAGTCGTCGTCGCTCTTGGCGCTGCCGACCGGCGCATTGACGCCGGCATCGACGCCGAGGATGCGGCCATGGTCGCCGAAGACGATGTTCTGACCGGCGCCCGCGTCGATGATGTCGCCACCCTGGCCGCCGAAGATGATGTCGTCCGAGGCGTCGTCGGTGATCGTGTCGGCCGCGCCGTAGGCCGCGCCGGTGTCGATGCTCTCGACCAGATCGAGTGTCGTCAGGTCGCTGTCGGGGTGGCCGAAGTAGTCGGCCGCGATGTAGCTCAGCCGTCCCTGGTCACCGAAGATCACGTCCGCATCCGCGCCACCGCTGATGGTGTCCGAACCGTTGCCGCCGAGGATGCGGTCGAGGCCCGCGTTGCCCTCGATGGTATCGTTCGCGCCATTGCCGGGCTCGGCGCTGTAGATCTCCTCGATGAAGCCGGTGGTGAGCAGCTTGTCACTGGCGGTGGCGCTGAAGGCGTTGAAGAAGGCCGAGCGCCCGGCCGCCGCGGCGTAGTCCTCGTGGATGGTGCCGCGCGGCACGATCTGCTGCACCACGCCGTGGTCGCCGAAGATCACGTCGTTGCCGGTGCCGCCGTAGAGCTTGTCCTTGCCGGCGACGAGCTGGTCGCGGACCGGCCCGAATGCGAGGCTGCCGTAGCCGAGGTCATGGGTGACCATCACCAGGGTACGGGTGATCGGATCGACGTTGAAGCCCGAATCGCCATACACCAGGTCCAGGCCGCCGCCGGCATAGATGGTGTCGTCGCCCGAACCGCCGGCCAGATGATCGGCTGCCTGGGTGCCGTAGATGGTGTCATTGCCGCCACCGCCGTAGATCGCGATGCCCAGCACCGTGGTATTCGGATCGGCACCGACGAACAGCGCCGAGGCGTCGATCACGTCGTTACCGGCGTGGTCGAAGGGATTGGCCCGCGGGAAGCGGAAGTCATCGTCCGCCGTGCCCACCTGGTCAAAGAGCTTCGGCCCGGTGCGCAGCTCGTCCGCGCGCGGGCTCACGCCCGGCTCGATGCTGTAGGACTTGTTCGGATCGCCGCTGTACCAGAGGCCGTCCTGCGAGGTGTCGCCGTAGATCACCAGCGGCGAATTGGCGCCACCACCGCCGGTGACGGTGATGTGGTCGCCGCCGATGGTGGCGTCGGTCGCCGAGACCGGCAGGTTGCCGCCACCATGCACGATGGTGATGGTGCCGTGGCGCGCCGGCCCCTTGTTCACGCCGGTCCCTTCGTCCGCAGCCTGCAGGGTGCCGGTGATGAGCAGGGAATCGTTGCCCTGACCCATCATGAAGTTGAGCACTTCGATGCTCGATTTGCCGGTCGCCGCATCGCCGAAGCTGATGCCGCCCGGGAAGGTGGAGGGCTCGCCATGCGCCGTATGGTCGAAGCTGATGCCCGGCGCCATGTTGAAGCCGGTCAGCCCGGTTGCGCTGAGCACCCCGCTCTTGTCCTCGCGGCTGCTGTCGTCGTAGATGTTGAGCGTGTCGATCTGGTCGCGCTCGTCCGGCTGCGGACCGATCTCGAGCAGCGGCGCGTTCTTCTCGCCGGGCAGCAGGACGGCCTGCACCAGGTTGCGCTCGCCGAGCGAACCGCCGACCACCGACAGCGGACCGCCGAGCTCGCTGAGCAGGTGCGGACGCGGCGCGAAGATCTTCTGGGTGGTGGTGTCGATCGAGCTGCTGTCGGGGTCGTAAGCGGAGTTGGCGCTGACCGTCACCGTCTGCGGGATGTACCAGTTGGCAGTGGTGAAGGTGAGCGTGGTCGGCGCCGTGGTGGTCTGGCCATCGGTGTCGATGGTGATCGTCACGTTGGCGATCGGAGCCGAGGTGAGACGCACCGTATAGCTGTCGCTTACCGACTGGTCGCCGACGGTGTTCGGGTCATCGAGCACCACGTGGGTACCGCCGTCGCTCTGCTGGATGATCACGCCCGGGTTGTCGTTGTCGTAGACCTTGACCGCGAGCTGGCTGGTGACCCCGTCGTAGCCCGAGCCGCTGGCAGAGAGGTCCATGAAGCTGAACTTGGCGTCCTCGCGGATCGCGTCGTCCACTGCGCGCACCCCGATGTTCACCCCGGTGTTCCAGTTGGCAGCCGTGAAGGTGATCGTCGCGGTATTCCCGCTCACGCTTACACCCGAACCCGACAGGGCGAGCTGGTTCGCGTCGAAGGCGATGGAGACGGTCACCGTCTCGGCGCCGGTGAGCGCCTTGGCAAGCTTGACGTTGTAACTGTCGGCGATGCCCTGGGTGTAGCCGTTGGCATCCGGGGTGAGGCTGCCCTCGAGCACGGTGGTATTGCCACCGGTCTCGGTGATGACGAGGCCTGCGGCGTCGTCGTCGATCACCGTGACCTCGACATTGCGCACTTTGGCCTGATCGAAGGTCGCCAGCGTGGCAGCCTGGGCAGCCGCGTCACCGGCCGCATCGACCACCGCCGAGACGCTGTGGCTGATCGCCACGGTGCGCTCGCCTTCGGCGAGATTGTCATCGACGCCATACACATAGACGGTCTGCGCGGTATCCCAGTTGCTGGCGTCGAAGGCCAGCACCAGCGCCCGGTCGGCGACCGGCCCGGTCGCGCCGTCCACCGTGACGTCGTGGGTGAAGCTCGACGGGTAGGTGCTGGACAGCCACAGGCTGTCGCCACCGGCGTCCTGCTCGTCGCGCTGCGAGCGCGCGGCCGACACGGTGACATACACCGTCGTGCCAGCCGCCGGCGCCACGGCGAGCTTGACGGTATAGCTGTCCACCGCCAGCGGATCGCTGGTGGCGCCCTCTTCCACCACGGTCGAGCCGCCGCTCTCGTCGATGACGACGGCGCCCAGCACCGCCTGGGCAACGGTGAGGTCGATGCCGTCGATCTGCAGGTTGGCGTTGTAGTCGCCGCCATCGCCGCCGGTGATGCTGTGGGAGAGACTGCCGGAGGCACCTTCGAGCTGCTGCATGACGATCGGCTCGGTCACGTCGCCGGCCACGTCGATGGTGTCGCTCCCGAGGCCGCCGATCACCCGGGTGATCACGCCCACCGGGGTGGACAGCACGTAGAAGTTGTCATCGCCCTCGAGGCCATCGACCTCCAGCACTTCCACGTTCTCGAAGCGCACGTTGATGCCCGCGCCGTAGACCCCGTCCTTGGTGATGACGAAGTTGTCCGGGAACTCGGTGCCGAGGATCACCACCTTGTCGAAGCCGGCGCCGCCGTCCACCGACACCGGCGCGTTGATGTTGTACTGGACGGTGTCCTCGCCTTCGCCGGTCTTGACCTTGGTCTGGCCCTGGGTGGACACGTCACTGGTGAGCAGCGGCTGCGCCACGCCGTTGGCATCGGTGAGGATGTTGCCGTTGGCATCGACCTTGGCGAGCGCGAAGGCACGCACCACGAACAGGTCGTCGCCCGCGTCGCCTTCAAGGCGCAACTCGGCCTTGTTGCTGTACACGGTGAACACGTCGTTGCCTTCACCGCCCTGTGCCACCACCGCCATGGTCGCGCCGCGGCTCACGTAACCGCGCGTCGTGGCGATGGTGTCGAAGGCGTCGGGCGCCTGGACGTTGGCCGGCTGGCGCTGGCTGCCGTAGAGCTGCCCGATCTGGAAGGTGTCATTGCCCTTGCCGCCATCCAGCGTGGTGATCGCGCTGTTGTCGTCCATCGCGAAGGTGTCATCGCCGGACAGGCCATAGACCTCCAGGCGGCCGTTCAGGTTGGCGTCGTAGTTGATCCGCTGCACCGTGCTGCCGAGTCCCGCACGGGCATCGTTGAGGTCGCCATGCAGCACCGCCACGAAGGCGGACGCCTCGGCGGCCTCGTCCGGGATGTAGCTCGTCCGGCGCAGCAGGAAGATGTCGTCGCCGCCATTGCCCTGGGCGTCGTCGTCGACGCCGAACACCGCGAGGGTGTCCACACCGTCGATCTTGGCGCCGGTGTCGAGCACGTTGATCACGTAGTGGTTGGCGGCGCCTTCGCTACCGGTGGTGTAGATGGTGTAGGTATCGGTGTCCGACTGGCCGTCCAGGGTGAGGGTGTCGCCCTTGCCGTCGAGGCCGACATGCATCGAGCCGAGCCGGTCGACGATGAAGCGGTCTTCGCCGTCGTTGGCGTCGTCCGCCTGCAGGCCGCCCGCCGGGGTGACGAAGGCGCTTCCGTACACGCTGGTGTTTGCGTCGAGGTCGGTCTGCACGAAGCGGAAGGTATCGACATCGTCGTGGCCGAAGATCCGGGTGAAGGTCTTGGCGGTGTTGTTGGCGACCGTGATGTCCGCAGGTGCGCCAGTCTTGCCGATGGTGCCCTTGAGCAGCATGCGGGTACCGCGTCCCGCGTCGGCCTCGTCGCTCGACACGTTGTCGGTCTTGCCATCGCGGCGCTGGTCGCCGCGCAGCGTAATGCTGGTGCCGGCGAGGATGCGGTTGGCGGAGAAGGTCTTGACGTTGTCGCCAACCCACAGGGCCACCGTGCTAAGCGCGGTGATCTCGCTCACCGTGACGCTGCGCGCGCCATCCTCGCTGACCCGCGCCGTCGCGCCGGCGCCGATGTCGAGCAGGTTGAGGTCCTCGGTGTCGATGGCGCTGGTGTCGGGAATCGTCAGCCGCAGCGCGCCGCCCAGGGCGGTGGCGGCCAGCACGTTGAGTTCGCCATTCACCTCAGTGAGGTAGATGTTCTGCGAGGCCTCGGCAAAGAGCCGGCCCTGGCCGGCGGTGTGGCTGCCATTGACCACGCCGCTGTCGATGTCGAGGTCGTCGCCCACCACGCCGATGCTGCCGCCGTTGGCGTCGAGGTCGATGTTCATGCCACGCACGTTGATCGCGTCGCGCGCCCGCCCGTCGGCATCGAAGAACAGCGCGGCACCGCCGCTGTCGGTGTCGTCCTGGGCGTCGACGATCGAGCCGGCGCGGGTGGTCAGGGTCACGTCGCCGGTGGTCGAATACACATGGTGCACCCGCAGGTTGCCCGAGGTCTCCTCGATGTAGATGCCGTTCAGCGCGTCGGCCTCGAGCACGCCGCCGGAGGTGGCGCCGAGCAGGTCGATCTCGAGGAAGTTGCCGGTGCTGCCGATGCCGGCCGCGGCGGTGAGGGTGATGTTCACCCCGGTCACGTCTGCGTCAGTGTCGCGCAGCGCATCGATGATCGAGGCCGGCGACGTGAGGGTCACGTCATCGTCGGTGGACATGATGTTGCCCACGCGCATGTCACCGGTCTGCTCGGTGAGCACGATGAAGCCGTTGGTGAGCACGTCGATGTGTCCGCTGCCGAGGATCTCGGTGATGCCGGTGACGTTCACCCTCGGGTCGGAGGCGGCGTGGTTGCGGGTGGCAACGATGATGTCGCCACTGCCGTCGGCGACCAGCCCGGCGCTGTCGCCGGCCGGATTGACGAAGTTGTAGGTGGCGCTGATGGAGGTCGCACTGCCGCCGTAGAAACCGACATCGACGCCAGCGCCGTGGGTTGCCCCGCTCGGGTTCTCTGGACGGAAGCGGTTGTAGTAGGTGGCGTCGACCGCCGGACCCGCGGACGCGCGCACCCGCACGCCAGCGGCAAACGCGGTGGAGGTCTCGCTCACCGCCGACTCGAGCACCACGTTCACGCTGCCATTGCCGGTGAGGCCGGCCTGCACCAGATCGAGGTTGAAGACGTGCGGCCGATCGGTGGCCGCCGGATCGCGCAGGCGGCCCATGATGTCGAGGTAATTGTCAGCGCCCGAGGTGGACACCAGACGGATGCCGTCGGTGATCTCGAAGCTGGTCAGCCCCTTGCTGATGGTGTGGCTGCCGGTCTGCAGATTGGCCGGGTTGATTGCGATCGGCACCGTCGGCGTCGCGACCTCGGCGAGGCGGATGCGCAGGTCGTCGAGGCGGATCACCTTGTAGCTGCGGCCATCCACCAGCCCACCGAGCGCGGTGGCGCCCGCGCCCACGTGGTAGACGACGGTGTCGCCAGTCTCGAGCATGTGATCGGCATCGAACACCACCAGCGCACTCTGCACGATGTCCACCGCAAGGTGGTTGGGGGTCGCGGGTACGTTCTGGGCGTTGTAACCGATCGTGCCGGCGGAGGCGTCGAGGGTCAGGTCACGGGTCTGGATCAGGGTGGTACGCGAGAGCCCCTTGTAGCCGGTTGCCGACACGCCGCGGTCGGTGCCGGCAACGATGTCGCCGCCGAGCGCCCGCACGATGGTCTGGCCGATCGGGTTCACGATGGTGCCGTTGAGCACGATGTCGGGCGCATAGGTGGTGCTGAGGTTCTGGATCGTCACCTCGGACGGGACCACGGTGCGCCGCAGGTCGAAGGTAAGGCCGACCGTAGCGCCGCGCAGGTCGACGAAGGGCGCGGTCGCGCCGCCCACGTTGATGTTGTTGACCTGCAGTTCGCGCGACGAGTAGTTGGTGATGCTCACGCCGCCATAGACGTCGGCGAAGGTGAACAGCGCCTTGAAGTCGGTGGCGGTGTCGGCCGTGTCGTTGACGATCGAACCAGCGGTGATGAACACCACCTGGCCGCCGCCGCCACCGCCGATGTCGTCAACGATGGCCTTGCCGGCCTGGCTCATGTCCACATCCACACCGATGGACTTGACCAGGTTGCCGTTCTCGTCGATCAGCACCTCCGGACTGGCGCCGGCGGAAATCTCCACGTCCGCGTCCCAGCGGATGCTGCGGGTCTGGCTGGTGACGTTCGCGACGCTCACGTCGTCGGCCTGGGCCAGCAGGGCGAGGTGGTCGTATGTCTCGGTCGCGTTGCTCAGGTAGGCATCGGCGTCGGTGTAGACGGTGGCCGACACGTTGGAACCCGGCAGCAGCACGGCGCCGGCGAACTGGAGCGTCTTGCCGTCCGCCGAGATGCCGGTGATCGTGGCGACCTGCGGAATGCCGAGGCGATAGATCACGATGCGCTGGCCAACGATGTAGCCTTCCTGCGCCCAGTTGCCCGAAGCGCGGCTCATCGAGGCGGTCACGCCGTTCTGTACGAAGCTGAGCCCGGAGTAGCTGGCGTGATCGAGCTTGCGCAGGCGCGAGTCCTCGTTCGCGCGCGGCGCAGTCTGGATGCGCGCGCCATCCTTGGCCTGCACCAGATCGGTGAAGGTGGTGCTGTTGCCGCCATCCCAGATCGGGATCGGGATGAAGCCGATCGGCACCGGGTCGGTATCCTGGTCGGCGCTCGCGTTGCGATGGAAGGCGCCGATGTCCATGCCGCGGGTGCTCTTCACGCGCACGCCGTCGTCGATGAGGGTCCGCACCGTGGAGTCGGTGTCGATGTCGGCATGGGAGATCGCCACCGCCACGAAACCACCCGCCAGCGCATGACTGTGGGCGTAAGTAGACAGATGCGAAACCTGAGCGTTGAGCTCGACCGTATCGGCCTCGATGCGGGCACCCGCGCCGAGACGGGTCATGGTGCCCTTGGCCGTGTCGCTGGTGTTGCTGCCGGCATCGCTGTCGACCCGGGTGTCGGCGCGCGCGTTGGAACCCGCACCGAGACCACCACCGTTGGCGGTCGCATACACATGGGTGTCCATCGACGAATCGGAGCGGATCGACACCTTGCCGGCGGCCCGCAGCGTTACGCCGTCGTCGGTGAGGTAGGCGTTGCTGGTGTTGGTGACGTTGACCCGCGCTTCCACGTGGGCCGCCGAGATCGCACCGCCGCCGTTGTTGCTGATGTAGCCGTTGCCGCGGCTCACCGAATGGGTCGCCACATCGATGTCGCCACCCGCGTCGACCAGCGTCGCGGCGATCCAGGCCTGGGCGTCGTTGGTGATGTAGAGCTTGGCGGTCGGCACCGACACGGTGAACAGGAAGCCCACCGAGCCGCCTTCGGTGCGCACCGTGGACAGGCCGTCGCCCGGTGGCGGGTTGAGGGTGCGCAGCGAGGTGCCGCCCGGGCCGAGAAGCAGGTGGTCACCGCTCGGCGCAGTGTGCAGGTCGATGCGCAACTGGTGCTTGCCGCTGCTGGGCGTGAGCTCGATGCCGGCCTTACCGAAGGCGTGGGTGCCGGTGCGGCCGGTGTCGCTCACATTGAGGGCGGTCGAACTCGCGGCCGTGGAGGCAAGCTGGAACTTGCTGCCGTCGCTGTTGATGACGTAGTAGGTGACGCCGTCCTGCAGTGCGCCAAGGCTCTGGCGCGTCAGCGCGTGGTTGACCGCCTGGCCGGCGTCGGATTTGTCCGGTGACAGCTTGAGTGCCTCGCCCCGCAAGGTGGCCGCGTGGGTCTCGTCGGAGAGCACAGTGCCCGCGAAATACAGGGTCTTGCCATCGGCGCTGATGGACTTGATGGTCAGCGTCGTGTTGTTGCTGGTGGTGCCGGTGATGATGATCTTGTCGCCGGCGGCAAAGCCGTCCGTCGTCCAGCTGCCGGCGCTGCGACGGATCTGGTCGTCCGGGTTGGGATCTCCCGCATTGGCCGGATCGATACGGTCGAAGGTGACTGTGAGCGCCGAGTAGGCATCCAGCAGCTGGATGTAGTTCTTGTCGACGTAGTAGGCGTAGTAGGTGCCGTTGTTGCTCAGGTTGCCGCCGCCGGTGAGGGCGATGCCGGTGCCGTCCGTGGTGTAGGTGAGCTTGTCGCCGGTGACCAGGCCGTGGCCCGCGTCCGCCGCGGTGATGAGACCGTCGCCGTTGGTGTCGCCGCCCAGCAGGATGTAGTCGTTGGCGGTGCTGACCAGTCCCGGCTGGTTGCCGGCGGTACCGGAATCGGTGTCCTGCACGTACACCGTATCGACCACCAGACTGTTGAAGACGAAGGGCTTCGGACCGTAATAGGTCACCGCATCGCCATTGCCGAAGCCCGACAGGTGGATGTAGTTGTCGTCGGTGACGACATTCGGCGACGAGGCCGGATTGAAGGACTTGCTCGGGTCGGTGGTCGGGTCCGCGAGGGCATCGGCGCGGTTGGCGAACAGCTTGATGGTGAATTCGTCGATCACCCGCACGTAATAGGTGTGGGTCGTGTCCAGCGACGCGGTGTTGAGGCTGCTCCCTCCGACCGGGGTGTAGCGCACCGCATCGCCGGATTCGAGGTAATGCGGCGCGTCGAAACGGATGCGGTCACGCGTCGCGTCCACACCGGTTCCCGGTGAGAACAGACTGCCTGTGTCGCCCGCCGCCGCATCGAAGGCCACGCCGAGCTTGATGGTGTTGTCATCGACGACGAGGACCTTGTATTCGCGCCCGGTCTCAAGTGCGGGATGGGTACTCGACTGGTCGTCGGTAGTGATCGCAGTGTTGCCGTTCGGATCGTAGGTGACGATGCTGCCGTCGCTCAGGCCGTGGGCGTCGAAGCGGATGGTGTCGTTGCCGGTGCTGACGTCGGCGGCCGGCTGGAAGTAGTCGTCCAGCTGCAGGCCGGTGGTCTTGGCGAGGATGTCCGCCTGCACGGTCACGTCGCCGCCGGCGGTGACGACCGCGTTGTCACCGATGCTGGCGTGCGCGGTGGGCGTCACATAGCCCTCGCTCAGCATCACCCCGACACTGCCACCGCCGATGGTGAAACCGCGGCCGGTGGCGCTGCCCTTGGCGCGGATCGAGGTCGCGGTGACCTCCACGTCGCCGGTATCGGTGTTGCCGGTCGTGGTCACCGTGGCGTCGCCGTCGATCGAGGCATAGACCTTCGGCGTCACGTAGGTCACCGAGCGGGTACCGGTGCCGGCGCCGATGCCGCCCGCGGCGGACACCGTGCTGACCTTGGTGTCGCTGGTATTGTCGGCGGCCACGCGCAGGCTGCGCCCGTTCACCTTGGCGCTGGACTTCACCTTGGCCTCGGTGGTGCTGACGATGTCGCCGCGCGCCACCATGGCCCCGACCGCGATCGCCCCGATCGCGCCGCCATCCGCGCTGACCGTGGCGGAATAGGTCGAGGTGGCGGTGACCGCCACGTCGCCGGTCGCATCCACCGTCGCGCCGTCACCGATCCAGGCAGTGACGCCGAGCAGCGCCACTTCGCCGCTGGCGCCCGATCCGCCGATGCGCGCGTCGGTCACGCCCGCCGCGCCGCCGAAGAAGCCGCCCGCCAGCGCGATCCCCATCGGATCGCCGTCCTTGTAGGGCTTCACGTAGGCCTCGCCGCTGGCCTCGACGGTCACGTTGCCGACTTCGTGCCCATCCGTGCCGATCGAGGCGTAATTGCCGATCAGGGCATCGGTCGCACCGCTGATCTTGGCCACGGTCACCGCGATGCCGAGGCCCGCGCCGAGCGAAATGCCGCCGGCTCCCGTCGCCACACGGAGCGTCCGCACCGATTCTGCGCTGACGGTGACATTGGCAAAGCCGACACTGTCGCCGACATGCGCGTAGCTGCCGCTCGTGCCTTGCTCGACCGCCCCGCTGCCATTGACCCGGGCGCCCAGCAGGGCACGCACGTCGCTCGTATCGGTCACCACCGAAACGGCGGAGCCCAGGCCGATGAAGCCACCGGCCGCACCGGCGAAACCGAGGGTCTTCGATTCGGAGTCGAGCGCGGCGACGATCTTGAGATCGCCATCCCCGTGACCATCGGCATCCGCATCGATGCCGTCGATGGTGGTCCCCTGGGCCGCGAAGGCGCTGACGTCGGAGTCGATGGTGACGACCGCGATACCCAGCCCGATGCCCGCCGCCGCGCCCACGCCCGCTCCGCCCGTGAGGGTGCTCAGGCGGGTGTAGTTGCGGGCATTCAGCGCCACATTGCTTGCCTGGACCGTGGCGCCGGTGTCGATGGCGGCCGTCGTGCCGCTGGAAACACCGCTGCTCGCCTCGGTGGCCCCACTGACCGTGCCGGCCACCGAACTGCCGCCGACCGAAGCGCGCCCCGAGTCGGCCACGGCAAGATTCTTGGAGAGCAGCTGATGGCCGCCGGTTGGGGGGTTGAGCGGGTCGCCGGTGGTGAGATCCGCGGCTTCGCCGGTTTCGGTGTCGATCAGCCGAATCTTGCTGGTGTCCTTACCATCGGCGTCCGATACCACCGACACCATGTAGGTCTTGCCTTCGACGAGGCCACCGATGTCGCTCCCCGTGCCGACATTGCGATAGATCACATACTGGCCGCTATGGAGCGCCCGCGCGCCCTCTCCCAGGTCCGGGTTGATGTCGAGGGTGTCATCGGCGGCATCCACCGCCGAAGCCTGGAAGGTATCGGCTTCGAAGATCAGCTGGTGCCCGCTCGCGGCACCGGTCGAGGTGAGGTTCACCGGAATGCCGCCGGTGGTCTTGAGCTTGATCTTGCCGTCCGACTGGCGATCGACGATGTAGGTGGTGCCGCTGCTCAGGCCGCCCACGTTGCTGCCGCCACCGACATTGCGGTAGATCACCAGATCGCCGGTTTTCAGCTTGTAGCTGCCGTCGGAGTACTTGGTGTTCACATCCAAGGTGTCGGCCGAGGTGTTCACCGCGCCGGAGCCGAAGGCGGTCTGGCCGTCCTCGCCGCTCATCCCCGACATCATGCCTGCAAGCGTCCCCTCCACCGACGAGATGACGTCGTCGTCATTCTGGCCTTTGAGCGGATCGCTGTCCTTCGAATTCTTGTCGCTGTCGTCAGCGGTGTAAGTCGAGGTGAAATCGCCGCCCACCGAATAAACGCTGATGCTGCCCGCCAGGCCGAGAACGCCGGCGCCCACCGAAATGGTGTTGCTCTTGAGGTCGCGCCGTACCAGCGCATCCACGTTCACGTCGCCGCTGGCGCTGACCTTGGTGCCGGTCCCGCCGATCAGCGCACGCGTATCGTTGCGGAATACCCCCACGTCCACACTCGCGCCCGCACCCACTGCACCGCCGCCGACCGCGCCATCGATGGACAGCACTTCGAGCACGTTGGTGGCGATGACGTTCACGTCCTGTCCGGACGTGGACGCGCCCGGATAGCGCCGGTTGATCTCGGCACCGCCCAGGATCTGGGCGAATGTATCCGAATTCACGACTTCCACCGACACCGCGCCGGCAATGCCCGCGAACAGCCCGCCCGCACCGCTGGCGCCCAGGGCGAAGACCTTCTCGGTGCTCTGCCCCTGCACGAGGACACCTTCCGCCGAAGCCGGCTTGAAGGTGCCGTCGGAATTGGTTTCACCGTCCACCGTCGCCATCAGGACCGGACCGTTGGCCTCCGCGTCCACCACCGCGCCGCCGCCAATCACCGCATTGGTGGTCTTGGTGATCGAGGTGACCGCCACCGCACCAGCACCGCCGCCGCCACCGATGCCGATGCCCACCGCACCGGCGATGACCCAGCTCTTGGTATCGTCCAGCGCCTCGACGCGGACATTGCCGCCCGCGTGCACGCTCACGTTGCCGCTGATGGCCGCCAGGGTGTTCACGTTCATCACCAGCACCGCCGCGGAACCCGCCACGCCGACCAACCCGCTGCCCGCGATACCGGCCGCCACGCTCACGAACTGCTCCTGGGCGGTGGCCGTCACCTCCACGTCGCGGCTCGCGTTCACTTCCGTGGCGAAGGTGGACGAGGTGTGGGAATCGGTGCCGAAACCGGTGGAATTGCCGATCCACGACTGGGTTGCGCCGAGCAGCACCGGCACGGTCACACCGACCGCACCCGAACCGCTGCCGCTGATGGCGGCACCCACGCCCACCGAGATCACCTCGTAGCTGCGTCCCGCGTTCACGTAGACGCCCTGCGCACTGCCCGCGCCGGTGTTGTCCTTGTTGATGTCGGCGCCGCTGTCGATGTGGGCCTTGGTATTGATGGTATGAACCGCGACACCGCCGGCCACGTTTACCGCGATCACCCCCGAACCGCCCGCCGACGCGCCGGCCACGGCGAAATCGTTGAGGCTGGTGGCGGTCACGACGACGCCGCGCCGCGATGCGGTAACCGGGTCCGTTCCCGAGCGGCTCTTGATGTCGTTGTCGTCGAACTGATCGTTATCGACGTCCGGAACGCCCACGCCGACCACCGTCTGGAGATGGTGGACGGCGGTTGACGGCGACGAGCTTCCATACAGGTCCACCGGTGCGCTGTCGCCCTCGTGGCGCAGCAACTGGATGGTGTTGCCGTCGATCTTGTGCACCACGTAGCGCGAACCGCTGGTGAGGCCGCCGATGGGCACCCCGTCGGCGGTGTACAGCACCACCTGGCCTTCCGAGAGGCCGTGGTTGGCCAGCGTGATGCGGTCGTTCGTCGTATTCGCCGCGCTGGTGGTGAAGTCCTTCGTGTCACTGTTGCTCTGCGAGCGGTTCACCGTCGTTCCGGCCTGGAAGCCGCCCGTGTAGGCATTGAACCCGGTGCCGCTCTTTGCCAGCGCGGTCACCTGGGCGTCCTGCGCGATCCAACTCTCGGTGGTCTTGTTGAGCACCGACACGCCCGCCCCGACGCCGACCGCCGCGGCCCCGCCGATCGCGATGTTGCCCGAGATCACGTTGGAGCCGGTCGTGTCGAAAGCCTGCAGAACCACGTTGGAATCGGCCTTCACACTGGCGGAGACGCCGATGTGCGCGGTGGTCTCCACGTTCATCACCGACACGCCCGCCGTCACCGCCACGCCGGCCGCGCTGACACCGACCGCGCCGACGATGGAGAGGGAGAGGATGTCCTCCCGACCGAGGGCCTGGACGATGACCGAATTGCCGGCCACCAGATTGGCGCGATCCCCCACGTAGGCATGCGTCTTGGTGGTGACCACACCGACATCCGCGCCGAGGCCCACCCCGGCGGTACCTCCGATCGCCAGCGCGCCCGCGGTTCCGATGACGGCGAAATCGCCCTTCGCCACCACGTTGATATCGGCTGCCGAGTCGATGCTGCCGGCGGTCGCCGAGCTCGTCCGGTCGGCGATATAGGCTTCGGTTACGTCGTCGATCACGGTAACCGAGAAGGAACCGGCGATGCCCGCGGTTCCGCCTCCGGCTGCGCCAACGGCGATGATCACCACATCCTTGGGTGAATCGGCCTCGACCGAGACCCCTTTCACCTGCCTGCCGGAGGTGTCCTTGAAACTCGGGACCCGGGCGTCGGCGTCGATGGTCGCGCTGCCGCCGATCCACGCCTTGGTACGGTTGATGATGTCAACGTTGGTGATGGCCGCGCCGACACCTGCGGTTCCGCCGATCGCCACCTGCCCGGCGACCGTTCCCGCATGCGCCATGTTGCGCGCGTAGGTGCGCATGTTGCCCGCGGTCTTCACCGCGGAAGCGCCGATCACCGCAGCCTCCACCGTATCGACGATGACATTCACCGTCACCGAGCCGGCCACCGAAACCTTGCCGCCGAGCCCCAGGCCGATCGCCAGGGAATCGATCGAGCCGGTCTCGTCCGCATGAACGATGACGCTGCCGGTACTGTCGTTGGCCTGGTTGTTGAGGGTCGAACCGTCCACCTTGGCAGTGACCGTATTGGCGATGAAGTTCGCCGACAGGGCAATGCCCACCGCCGCGTTTCCGCCAACGGACAGGGCCGCCCCGCCGGTGAGCGACTTGATGCTGGAAGCATCGATCGCCTCCACCGTGATGTCGCGCTTGTTCTCGATGGTCGAAGATTTCACATGGGCATCGACGGTATTCGTGATGCCGTTGATCGCCAGCCCGCCACCGACCGCAGTGCCCTTGGAGCCGGCCGCGCCGACCGCGAGGGCAAGGATCTTGCCGTCGATCAGCGAGTCCGATTCGGTCGATTTCGCGCTCACCACGACCGTGCCCGCGATACCCTTGAGGGTAGAGCTTTCGACCGCCGCGGTAATGCTGTTCTTGACCAGGTTGAAGCCCACCGCGCCGCCGAAGCCCGCGGTATTCAGCCCGATGCCGAGCGAGCCCGCGATGGCCTGGAGGGTCGAGTCGTCTTCGGCCGCCACCTTGACCGAGCCGGCCCGGGTCGACACGGTCGACGCGATCTCGGCACGGATGGTGTTGGTGATGATGTTGATGCCCATCGTGAAGGCGATGCCGACATCCTTGCCTGCGCCGGCGGAGATGCCCACCGAGCGCAGGGTGTTGTCGTTCTTGGCGGTCACTTCCACCGCGCCGCCGGCGTCGATCGACGCGCGATTGATCGAGCCCAGCGTGGTGCCGGTGATCACGTTCACGCCGATGGCGAAGCCGAAGCCGCGCTCGCCGCCGATCCCGAAACCACCTCCGCCGGAGATGATGCTCGAGGTATCCAGCGCGGCGACCGTGATCGCGCCGTCGCTCGCGAGGGTGCCGAGGTCGATATAGGCCTTGGTCTCGTTGTCGAGGATGTTCACCGACACCGAACCGCCGAAGCTGGTGCCCTTGCCACCGGCCACCACCGCCGCGGCGACCGCCACGCTGATGAGGTCACCCTTGCGGGTCGCATCGATGGAGATGCTGGCCGCATCCAGATCGGACACCACCGCATAGGCGAGCGTATCCAGACCCAGGTAGTTCACGCTCACCGCACCGCCCACGCCCGTCCCGCCCTGGTTGGAGGTGGCGTTCACGAAGGCAGCCGCGCCGGTGATTGCCAGGATCTGCACGTCGTTCTGGGCGATCACGCCCAGCGCGCCGCCCGCCTTGATCTGGCCCGCATCGCGGATTGCCGCGACGGTGCTGTCCTGCACCACATTGACCGACACCGCGCCGGCAATGGCGAGGCCGCTCTTGGGCTTGCCGCCGGTTTCGGGGGCCACGTCGCCGTTGAGCATGGAAGGCGTGGAGTTGCCCACCTTGTCGTCGACCTTGCCCTTGTCGAGATCCTTGTCCAGGCTGCCGAAGGACGAGACGACGCCCGCCTGGGGATTGTCGTCACCGCCTCCGCCGCCACCGCCAGGCGTGCTCGACTCGCCGGTGGTTGCCGCGCCGGCAACGGCAAAGGTCCACAGTTCGCCGTCCACCGCGGCGCGCAGGTTAACCGTATCGGCCACGTCGATGGTGGCATGGGTATCCACCGAGGTGCCCACGGCCTGCGTGAGATCCGGATTGCCGATGATCGCGTGGGTCTCGCGGTTGAGATTGCTGATCGAGATCGCCACGCCGACGCCGGTGTTCTTGCCGATCGCCACGCCACCGACCCAGTTCGCCCCGGTCACCAGGTCGCCCGCGTAGATGCGCGCATCCCGGCCGGTGACCATCGCCGCCGCGCCGAGGTTGGCGAGCGTATGGCTGGTCTGCTGCACATAGGCCACCGAGCCGGCCACCGAGGTGGCGCCGCCGGCCGCGCCGCCCTGGGTCATGTTGATGGTAAAGTTGGCCTCTTCGGCCTTCATGTTGAAGCCGCCGTCGGCGCCGCTGTAGATCTTGGCGTCGTCGGCCACGACCGCCTTGGTGGTATTGGTGAGGATGCTCACCATCACCGCGCCGCCCATGCCGCCCTTGGCGCTGCCCGACCCGGTAGGCAGGATGTTCAGCTTGTCCAGCCATTCCTTCTTGGCGGTCCCGTCCGAGAGATCGCCAAGCTCGAAGGTCGGCAGCTGCACGTTGCCGGTCATGTTGATGGTCTGGGCGTAGTTGGTGGCCTCGATCGAGACCACCTGTTCGTTCATGAGACCGTCGGTATCGGGCCCGTCCACCGCATTGGAGTTGTCCTGGTTGGCGTGGTCGTTGAGCGCATCATTGCGCCAGTCGAGGTCCTGGTTGATCGCGACCTTGGACTCCACGGTGGCCTTGGAGGTGTTGTTGAACACCATGATGTTGAAGGCGCCCGCGATGCCGAGCTTCTCGGCCTTGGCGGTGGCGGTGGTCCAGGTGTTGAACCAGGACTTGAGACCCAGGGTCGGATCGAGCTCACCCTTGAACACGTTGCCCATGTACTGGGTGACCGCACCGTAGCCGTTGGTGCTGACGCTGTCGCTGAATTCGCCGAGGGTGGTCGGGAAATAGGTGTCCGGACGCACCAGGTAGGGATAGGAGACGTCGGAAATCACCCGCGTCGCACGCAGCGCGTCGAGGGTCGCGAACTTGGGATGGGCCGGGTCGCTGAGGTCGGAATGGACCGTCGCGCTGGCGGTATTGTTGAGCACCGCCACGGTTACCGCGACGCTGGCCATGGTGTCGGCGCTGCTCTGGGCGTTGTTGCCGTTGGCATCGGCCTGGGGCTCGGCATTGCTGTCGGCGCCGAGCTGGTAGGCTTCTGCGATGGTGCCCTTGACCTCGAGATCTTCGTTGGATTTGAGGACCGCGGTCGAGCCCACCTCGGCGGTGGACGTGTGGGTGCCAACCGCCACCGCCAGCGAACCGGCGATGGCGAATTTCGCGGGCTTGGTATTGTCGCTCGTCTGGTTGTCGCCGTAGTGCTTCTTCATGAAGCCCTGGAACAGCGTATCGGCGATGTTGAAGTCCATCACCTTGTCGTAGCCGTCCTTGTAGCGGTCCCACTTGCTCTTCTCGTCGTCCGGCGTCTGGCTCTCGCTCTTGAGTCCGCCACTGGCGCTGGCCTTGTCCTCGGCGTTGAGCTCGGCGACCACGCCGATACCGGTGGAGAAGCCCGAATCGAGCACGTGCTTGGCCGCGAGGGTGAAACCGCTCCCCGTCTTGGTGACCGGCCCGATGTCGATATACACGCCGCCGCGCGCCTCGTTCTCGGACTCCGCGAGCTGGATCACCTGCCCGTCGCCGTAGCGGGTGTCGCCCTGCAGGTTCTTTTCGTTGGTGCTCGCCACCACGTAGTAGGTGGCGCCGTCGTCGAGCCCCTGGATGACACCGCCGTTGGCGTGATAGACCACGGCCTGGCCGAGCTCGAACTTGTTGATGTTGCTGGGCGAGTTGGCCGCGTCGCGCAGGCTCAGGGTATCCGCGCTGCTGTCCACGTCGCTGCCCACGAACTTGCGCTCGTTGACCGCGATCGCAACCGCACCGGAACCCGGCTTGAGGTCGATGACGATACCGCTCTTTTCGGCGATGGTTTCCGCGTAGCTGGCCTCGATGGCCTGGCGCTCGGTCGAAGCGAGCATGATCCACTCGGATTCGTCGCGGGCGGTATCGGGATCGTCCTCGAGCGTGATGACGTAGTAGTCCTTGCCGTCCACAAGCGTGTTGTTTCCGAGCGGATTGTTGTCGCCGATGCTGTTGCCGTAGCGGTTGGTGTAGTGGACGACGTCCTCGTCCACCAGGGCGTGCGGCCCCACGTGGATCATGTTCTTGTCGTAATCCACATAGCCGATATCGTTTTCATTGGTGACCGTGGGGTCGATCTCGATCTTCACCATCGAGCCGTCCGCGAGGTCGGCCTGCACCGAACCATTTACCGTCGCATGCACGGTGGCATTGGAAACCTCGATACCGAAGGCCAGCGCTGCCGCGCCATCGGCGAACATCCCGCCCTCGGCCTCTGCCTCGGACGACACATCGCCATTGGCGATGATGTTGGCGGTCTTCGCCGCATCCACCTTGGAACCTGCAGCAAGGGTCACCGTGGACGTGACATTGGCGTCGGTCACCGCCAGGGCGATGGCGATCTGCTTGCTGCCCGGGTTGGGCGCCCCATCGAGCTCGCGCGAAGTGCTCGCGCTCAGGCTGGAGCTTGCTTCGGCACCGCTGGTGATGACCACCGCCGCGCTGTCGCTGGTGATGGACACACCCGTCTTCACGTCCACCGTAGCGGTGGCCACGGAGCGGGCGTAGCCCACGCTGAAGATGCTGCCCTTCGCCACGCCCGAAGCATCCGCCACGGCCGCCGCGTAGATGCCCACCGTGTCGCTGCCGTGGATGGTCGCATCCGCGCCGATGTTGACCGTCGCGGTGGAGTTGCGCACCAGCACCTTCACCGGCAGTGCGAGGATGCTGGTGAGGTAATCCTGCAGGGGCTGGACGACGAAGTTCGAGACTGCGTTGCTCGCGCCGAGCAAGGTGGAGAGGTTGCGGTCTTCCGCCTGGGTGATGAGGTAGATCCCGCCGCCGTCGAGCGTGGCACCACTGCCGATGTCGATCGAGACCTTGCGGTCCGAACCGAAGATCGGCGACAGGTTCTCGAGGTCGGAGGTGGTGATGCTGCGCGAACGGAACACGATATCGCCCACATCGCCGGTGCCCTTGCCGGTCTGGACGTCATGCCCCTCCCAGGCATCCAGGGTGACATTGGCGCTGACCGAGACCTTCTCGGCATAGGCCTCGATGCCACCGCCGTGGGTCGCGATGCTGCCGGTGAACTTGACGGTGTCGACGAAGGGGTCATCGATCGAGATGCCCAGCGAATCCGCCGCATTGCCGAAGATGACGAGGTCGGCGGCGAACAGCGAATCGAGTGACTTGATCTCGATGGTGTCGGTACCGAGCAGGCCCTCGATGGTCAGCGAATCGGCCGGCACGTCGAAGGCCAGCGAGCTCACGGTATTGACGCCATCGAAGAAGCCGATGCCGTTGAAGCGCACCTGCATCCGGCCATCGTTGGCGATCGCATCGTCCTCGAGGATGATGGTGTCGTCGAAGATCGAACCCTTGATCTTCAGATCGGCGCCGCCGCTGATCAGATCGACGTGATCGATGCCCGCGTAGTGGATCGTCTTGCCGTGCAGGTTCAACGTGCCGGCGGCATCGATTCCGGTCGGGTTGAAGGCGGTGTAGCCGCCGGCGCCGTCGGATACGCGGATGCTGTCGCTGGTGCCGAGGCCCCCGGTGACCGTGCCGCTGAGGCTGCCG
Source organism: Cognatazoarcus halotolerans (assembly GCF_009800965.1). Lineage (GTDB taxonomy): Bacteria > Pseudomonadota > Gammaproteobacteria > Burkholderiales > Rhodocyclaceae > Cognatazoarcus > Cognatazoarcus halotolerans. The sequence continues at coordinate 75,491 of NZ_WUAF01000009.1, forward strand.
CCAGCCTCGAAGGTGAAGGAATCGCTGGTGGAATAGTCCTGGCCAGTCAGGTTCTCGAAGCCCTCGAAGGCGAGCTCGCCGACGGTGCCCGCATTCGCGCCGGTGATGGTCCATTCGAGCGTGCCGTCGTCGCTCCCCACGATGGTGTCGCCGCCACTGCCGCCGCTGAACCTGTCGATGCCCGAGAAGGCCGCGAGCACCGCGGTACCGCCCACATCGACCGTTTCATCCGCCAGGCTCAAGGTGATGGCGCCGCTCAGCGACTGCAGATCGACCCAGTCGACCGGCTGCGTCACGCCGGCATCCTTTGCCGCGCCGCCTTCGATCAAGCCGCTGATCGCGCCCCCGGCGAGGAACGTGAAGTGGTCGCTCTCGGTTCCGCCCACGAGGTTCTCGATCCCGCTGAATTGCTGGCTACCGAGTGTCCCGCCGCCATCCGCATTGATCGACCAGGTGTTGTCCAGCGCCGGCGCGATCACCGTATCGTCGCCATCACCGCCGAACACCCCGCCCGATATCGAACCTGCAGTATCGAAGGCAAAGATGTCGTTGCCGGTGCCGCCTTGCAGGATCTCGATTCCCGAGAAGATCGCCCCGCCCCGCACGAAACCCGACCCTGCCCCGCCGATGACCCATTCGACGTCGCCATCCATGCCCTTCAGGGTATCGTCGGCACCGTCCGCATCGATCGTCACGCTGACAGTGAATGATGACGCGAGTTCGAAGCTGTCCGCTCCGCCCAGGCCGTGGATGGTGAGCGAGTCGATCCCGGTATTCGCATCGCCGTAGGTGGTGGTCACGCCCGCCACGGTGACATCGATCACCGCCTTGCCATCGACCGCCAGGTTCGCCTGCTGGGCAATCGTCACGACGTCGTTGGCGTTCGTCAGATTGACTACCGGATCGGCCGACAGCAGCAACCTCGGCTCCATCGACTCCAGCTGCAGCGAACAGCGCGCCTTGCGTGGCGCCGGCGCGCTTCGCAGCGCCCGCAGGGCACCCTGGACGCTGTGCCAGAGCCGCCCCACGCGAAATGACCGGGAACCCTGCTCGACCGCCTTGCCGGGATTGATGGACATTTTTTATCTCCTTTCCGGGACCGGGAGTTCCCGGAGACCAGCTCCGTCAGAACGACGGGCGGGCCGATTGGGGCGAAACCGCAGCAGATCTGCGGGCGCAGCAGCGTCGGACGCGGTGGGTACGAGCGTGGTCATTGCCGGATTCGCTTCCGGATCGATCATCCGGATCACGACAGCTGCCAGCTCGAACGCCATAGGCCACCACTCCTGCGTTTTCGAATTCGGATCGGCGTCCGGCGCTTCGTCTGTGACCAGTGCGGCCGGCCGGCCTTCATCGCATTGCTCTGTCTCCGGCGGAGGGAGTCGGCCAGGGAAACACCCGGACCGGCCGCCGAAACAAATAAATACAATTCGAGATTACGGGAGGCGATCCTAGCGATCACCTAGCGATCAACAATTCCCACACATACATCGAAAGTATTAATGCGATCGCCGCGGCGGTGACTCAAGGCCCAGCATCGGCGCCGCCCGCAGCTCGGCCGACCTCCCGGCTGAACTGGCAGATCCGCTCCGTCTCCCGCGATGGCTGGACGCCGAACACGACGGAAAGGACCTGATGGCAGCGGCGATAGACCCTCAAGGCCTCGGCATGTTCGCCAAGTGCCTGATTGCAAAAGATAAGGCGCTGATAAAGCCGCTCGACGAGATTGTCCTTCTCGATCGCGAATTCATACATGTCGACTGCGCCCCGCCACTTGCCTGCCGCCTCGAGGGTCTGCCCATGGGTCAGCACCAGCCGCAGGAAAAGGCTGTGAAGGCGAAAACGGTAGGAGATCAGCCAGGGCAGATCCAGTTCGCCGGTGAGAAAGCTCCCCTGGTAGAGGGCGATGGCCCGAAGCGCGGCCTGCTCGGATGCGTCCTTGCCGGAAAGTATCATCCCCGCCTGACGCTGGAACGCCCACGCATCGACCCAGCAGGCCTCATGGTTCAGGGTCAGTTTCGTCCCGCCGAGCACGATCGCTTCGTTGCAGCCGAGCAGTTTGCGCAGGCGATGCAGCGTGTTGTCGAACAGCTTGCGCTGGTCGCTGCTCTCGATGTCGGACCACACCGCCCCCATCAGATGGCTCAGATGGACGTCTCGCCCACCCAGTGCGATCAGTGCCTGGAGGAGTTCAAGCGCCTTTCGCGGCGACTTCTTTCCGGTAAACGCGATCGGCACCCCATCCTTGACCAGCGCGAAGCGACCCATGGTGTAGACGCGGACCGGGGCCGCCACGTCCTCTCGGGGAACGGGGTCGTCATCCAAGCACGTGCCCCTCGCCAGGGTGTTGACCGCCGGCCATGGTCGGCAGGCGATTGCCCATCCGTCCGGGGAATGCGTCGGGGATTCGACTCGATAACATGCTTGCTCACCACCACCGTGACACACTGTGTAACACAGTCTAGTCGATAGTCCGCACCGCGCACCAATCCATCGTATCGCCCGGATCGCCCGGCCGGACAAGGGCCGGGGTCACCAAGGCGGAAACGATCGGACAAGATGCCGACCAAGCGCGGGCGCTGGGGTAAATTACCCGTCCCGAAAAGAAGAAGAGCCAGACCATGCCCATCAAAGTAATCGAATCATGCGATTCCGCTTATCGGTACCCGCTCCTGATCAAGCAACTCTTGCTGACCCCGCTGGCCAGCGCGCCCGAGCAGGAAATCACCTACCAGGGCAACGTCCGCTACAGCTACCTCACGTTGCGCGAGCGCATCGGCCGCCTGGCCAACGGCCTTTCTCGCCTGGGCGTCGAGACGGGCTCGACGGTCGCGATGATGGACTGGGACAGTCATCGTTACCTGGAATGCTTTTTTGCGGTGCCAATGATGGGTGCGGTGCTGCAGACGGTGAATGTCCGACTGAGTCCAGATCAGATCCTGTACACGCTGAACCACGCAGGGGCCGAAGTGTTGCTGGTAAACAGCGAATTCTTCCCGATCCTGGCGCAGATCGCCCCGGCGCTGGAGCACGTGCGGCAATTCATCGTCTTCAGCGACGAGGCAACCATGCCCACGCCGCCGGTCGCGGCGGATGCCGAGTATGAACGCCTCCTCGCGGACAGCGACAGCGAATTCGATTTCCCCGATTTCGACGAAAACGCCCAGGCCACGACCTTCTACACCACCGGTACGACCGGCAACCCGAAAGGCGTCTTCTTCAGCCACCGCCAGCTCGTCCTGCACACGCTGGCCTGCGCCGCCGCCCTTGGCGGTTCGCGCGAGCAGGGACGCCTGCATCGCGAGGACGTTTACATGCCGATCACGCCGATGTTCCACGTCCATGCGTGGGGCTTTCCGTACCTGGCAACGATGATGGGGCTCAAGCAGGTCTACCCGGGGCGCTACCAACCCGACCAGCTCTGCCGGCTCGTCGCCGCGGAAAAGGTGACGTTCTCGCACTGCGTCCCGACGATCCTGCACATGATGCTGAGTCATCCGGTCGCGAAGGCCGTGGACTTCACCGGCTGGAAGATCCTCATCGGTGGCGCGGCGATGCCCGAGGCGATGGCGATCTCGGCACAGGAGCGCGGCATCGACCTGTTCACCGGTTATGGCATGTCGGAGACCTGCCCGGTGCTGACCATCGCGCATCTCGACAGCCAGGACCTTGCCGACCCGCCCGAACGACAGGCAGTGACCCGCGCCAAGACCGGCCGGCCGCTACCGCTGGTGGACCTGAAAATCGTCGATCAGGACATGAAGACGCTGCCGCACGACGGCAAGACGACCGGCGAGGTGGTCGTCCGGACGCCTTGGCTGACACAGGGCTACCTGCATGCTCCCGATGCCTCCCAGGCCCTGTGGGAAGGCGGTTATCTGCACACCGCCGACATCGGCAACATCAACGAACGGGGCTTCCTGAAGGTCACCGATCGTATCAAGGACGTGATCAAGACTGCTGGAGAATGGACCTCCTCGCTCCAGCTCGAAGACATCATCGGCAAGCACGAGGCGGTTCACGAAGTCGCGGTGATCGGCGTGCCGGATGAGAAATGGGGCGAGCGCCCGCTCGCGCTGGTGGTACTCAAGCAGGGGTTCGAGGAGAAGCTCACCGAACACGCGCTGCGCAACTTCGCAGCACACGCGATCGAAGCCGCCGGCGTCTCGCGCTACGGCAAACTGCTCCAGGTGAGCTTCGTGAAGACGCTGGTGAAGACCAGTGTGGGCAAGATGAACAAGCGACTCATGCGGGCCGATCCAGAGGCACTCAAGATCTAGTGTTCAGCCCCGGGGCACGCCGGTGGAACGTGAATCGCCGATCGTCAGTGGCGTCCCGCCCTGCCCTGCGCACGCACCGGCACTGCCGGTGATTCCCCGAATGCCTCCGGACCGCCTTGCCGCCACTGCCGTGGCACGTCGCGCCGCGGCAGTGGCAATCCGGGGTTTCAGAGCCAAGTTCCGCCCTGCCGTTCGGTCGGCACCTGGGCGTGCGGGTCGAAATCGTGAATCCAGTCGAGGTGGTGCAGTACCGCATCGGGGCTGGAGAAACGTGCGTTGCGCGCATCCGCGGCCGGGCCGTCGGGCAGGTGCAGCATGTCGGCGGTGGTCACCGACGCATAGGTGACCTTGCGGGTACGACCGCGACGCAGGCGTTCATAGCTTTCGAGCGCCTCGGGGAGCCCGGCTCGCCCGTGCTTGCCGAGGCTTGCGGCGAGCACGACCGCATCCTCGATCGATTGATTGGCCCCCTGGCCATGATGCGGGACCAGCGCGTGCGCGGCATCGCCCAGCAGGGTGACGCGGCCGCGCGTCCAGCGCCCGAGCGGCCAGCGGTAGATCAGCCCCCAACGCGGGCTGGTCGGCACCGCGCTGATCATCTGCACGACGGCGGGATGCCAGTCATGGAAACGGCGCAGCTGCTCGCCCGGCTCGGAAGGTATGACCCAGTCGCGCGACGGCCAGACGGACGGATTGCGCTCCACCAGCAGGAAGTTGTGATCCCCGCGGGTGCCGATCGGGTAATGCAGCAGATGTCCGCCCGGCCCCATCCAGAACTGGATCGCCTCGGGGTCGGGCAGCAGGTCGAGTTTGTCGGCCGGCACGATGCCGCGGAAACCCGAGGTGCCGGAGTAAATGCAGTCGTCGTATCCAAGCAGCAGCTTGCGTACGGTCGAGCGCGCACCATCGGCGCCGATCACCAGGTCGGCAACCGCGCTGCTGCCATCCTCGAACTCGAGTACCACCTCATCGCCTGAGTCCTTCAATTCACGGAGTCGCTTGCCCAGATGGATACGCTCCATGCCGACCGCCTGGGACAGCACCATCTGGAAATCGGCGCGGTGGACACCCCAATAGCAGGCGCCGAAGCGCTCTTCGTAGCTCGGCTCGCCGCCGTGCCGTCCGATCACGCGGCCGTCGCGGCCGTCCCGGTAGATCAGCGTCGGGATCGAGCAGCAGACCTGGTCCATCTTTTCGCGCAGGCCGACGCGCTGGAAAAAATGATTGGCGTTTGCCGAAAGCGCAACCGCCGCGCCGATCTCGCGCAACTCGTTGGCCTGTTCGTAGATATCCACCTCGATACCGTGTTCGCGCAGCGCCAGCGCCAGCGTCAAACCGCCGATGCCGCCACCGACGACAGCTATCTTCCAATCCTGCCTGGCCATGGGATTCCTCCAATTGATGTCTTTGATGTCGTCCGCGGCCATCCACCACCGCGATTCATTCTCTGCCCCGGTATGAAACAGCGCGTCCGGCTGTGACGCCTGCAAGCGCTGGGCTGGCCTGCAGAGTAGGGACAGGACATCCATTACTCAATAGACGAAATGCAATCACTCGCATAACCATTGGTTATGCGGCTTCGTCAAACGTGGAGCGGAAACACTCAGTCTCGGGTTTCGACGGCGGGCAAGGCGCAGCGCACCGCGATCACGTTGCGCAGCCACTGATTGGCCGGATCGCGATGCGCGCGCGCATGCCAGAACGCGTCGATCGAAAGCTTCGGCAGATCGACCGGGTGCCTGGAGTAGGCCAGAGCGAACGGATGGATGTTGGGCTGCACCAGCGCCTCGGGCACCGTCGCGATCAGGTCGGTGCCCTGCAGAAGGCGCTCGAGGCTGGCGTAGTTTGGAACCCGCAGCTTCACTTTCCGCCTGATGCCCTGCTTTTCGATCAGTTCGTCGATCCGGGCGTGCCCGGTACCGACCGCGGAGACGACGGCATGCTGGGCGCCCAGGAAATCCTCGAGACTCATGTCCCGGCCTGCCAACGGGTGCCCGGGACGGAATACGCAGACGTAGCCTTGCCGGAATATCTGGCGGCGAAAGAACCCGGCTTCCAGCCCGTCGATCAGGCCGATCGCCAGGTCGATCGTCCCCGCCTCCATCCCTGCGCGCAGCGCATCGCCATTGCCGCGCACGATCGTGACCGAAACGCCGGGCGCCTCTTCGGCAAGGATGCGCATCAGGCGGGGCAGGATGTAGATCTCGCCGATGTCCGACATACGCAGCGTGAAGTAGCGCTGGCTGGTCGCCGGGTCGAAGCTGAAGCTGTTGCTGAACGCATTGCCGATGGCATCCAGGGCATCGGCAATCGGTCCGGCGAGATGCTGGGCATAGGCCGTTGGCACCATGCCGTTCGGGGTGCGGTAGAACAGCTCGTCGCCCAGCTGCTCGCGCAAGCGCTTCAGCGAGCGGCTGATCGCCGGCTGTGTAACCCCCAGCACTTCCGCCACTTTCGACACGCTCTTCTCTTTCAGCAAGTGATCGAAGACCAGCAGCAGGTTGAGGTCGAAGTCGTTCAGGTCCATGGCAAGCCATTCATTCGTGAACCGGCTCCCGAACAGGAACCGCTCGGAAGCGCGAGCCGCGGAGCGCTTGATAACGGCCGCAACCGGTTGCAATCCACGGCGGCGGAAGCTTTCGGTTGGGGTGTTCCGCGCGAGCACGATATCGCGCCCTGCCCCGTCATCGTACCCGCGCCAACACACGATCCAAAAAGGCACGTTGTGCAAATCGGGCGGCGCCATTCTGGTTGTCAGGTAATCGGCTGGCTCCGATACGTACCGCGGCGACCGGGGCGGGAGGCGACCCATGAGCGAGACCCCGGCCCGGTCAGTGCCTCACCGGACCAGCTTCGAGTCCCGCAGAATGCCGCATCCCTGCACCTGCCCGAGCGGATCGCAGTCCCGACGCAGCGCCAACAACGCCCTCTCCAGCTTCGCCAGACTGCGCCGCTGCTCGCGCACTTTCTCGATGTGCGCGTCGAGCATCGCATCGACCTCACCGCAGTCGGCACCCGGCATTTCGGTCAGCACCAGGAGCCGGCGAATCTCCCCCACGCCGATGCCCAGCGAGCGGCACTGCGCGATGAAGCTCAGCCGCAGGGCGGCATCCGGCCCGTACTGCCGATAATTCGCTGCAGAACGGGACGGCCTCAGCAGCAGGCCCTCCCGCTCGTAGAAGCGAATGGTCGCAACCGACACCTCAGTCCGCTTGGCCAGCTCTCCTATTCGCATGCCGTTGACCCTTAAGCCACTTCAGGGTTTTCAATATAGGCCAATGTGTCCGGCCGGGAGGCCACGATGAGCGAACCCAGTCAGGAACAGCAAGCCGCGCAAGTCGTCGAAGCCGAGCTGCAAGAAGCCATCGCGCACACCAAGTGCCATCGCTGCGGCTGCTTTCAGGACGCGGTGAACGCGCTCGATCAGTCAGCCGCACTGGCCGCACTGTTGCCGGGCCTGTTCGGCGAAGCCAAAGCACGCTTCGAAGCGCGCCGATACGACTGCCTTGGCTGCGAGGTGTGCTGGCCGGCGCTTGCCTCGAATGCCGCCACCGAGATTGATCCCACGCTGGCCGACGCCGGCCACTGCGCCACCGCCGAACCGGTATTGAGGGATGGTTGGCCGCCCTTGCCCGGCGATTACAAGGTCCTGCGCCATCGGGCCCCGGTGGCGGTATGCACGCTCAACGCCGATGACCTGGTCGGCCGGTTGGCCATGGCCGGCCCCGCTGGCATGGCGATTGTCGGCACCATGCGCACCGAAAACCTCGGCATCGAACACCTGATCCGCAACCTCTTGCCCAACCCCAACATCCGCTTCCTGCTTCTCTGCGGAGACGATACCCGCAAGGCCATCGGCCACCTGCCGGGGCAATCCCTCATCAGCCTGATGCGCCACGGCCTCGACGAACATGGCCGCATCCGCGACGCAGCCGGCAAGCGGCCGGTGATCCGGAACGTCGCCCCCGAGCACGTCGAAGCGTTCCGCCGGCGCGTGGGAATCATCGACCTGATCGGCGAAACAAATGTCGAAGCGATCACCGAAGCCATTGCCCAAGCCGCCGCGCGTGACCCGGGACCGGACACCACCTTCCTGCCAGAAGGCCACCACTTCGAAGCCGAACACGCGACCGAAGCAACAAGACTGGTATCCGACCCCGCCGGCTACCTGGTGATCTACCCCGACCGCCAGCGCAGGCAACTGGTGCTGGAGCACTACGACAACACCGGCGTCCTCACCCGCATCCTCCAGGGCGAAACACCCGCCGCGCTTTACGGTACCGTCATCGCCGCCAGATTGATCAGCCGACTCGACCACGCCGCCTATCTGGGACGCGAACTGGCCAGAGCGGAAGCCGCCTTGCGGGACGACACGGAATACACCCAGGATAAAGCCCCGGGTGCAAGCGAGCCCGCAGAGGCAGAGCCCCCGACACCGTCGTGTGGATGTTCCTCGTGTCACTAGGGGGAGGCACATCAAATCCGCATGCAGGATTCAACCAAGGAGCGCTGAAATACGGGGACGGCATTTCCCGCACCCTCGCCGCCCCGCGATATTCCGATCATGATCGACGCATACACACAAGTCTTTGACAGGCGCTCTCCTCCGGAAACGGAGTGACTTCTTGTCGGCCGAAGCTGCCATCCAGTTAGCGACAGCAGAATGGCCGTTTCTGGATGGAAGCGGCCTCTGACGTTAATGAGCGACATGCCCTCACAGCGTTAAATCCAATCAGTACCGAGCATCCTGATTAGGCAGCTTCGCCGGCACCGTAGCCGGGTGAATTCAAGCGCTCTTCCACGTCGTACGTGAAGTCCATCTCCTGCTGAATCGGCTCTTCGTTGGGGTGCTTACTGTTCCAGATCATCTCGTCGATTTTGAGATGCACGGCATCCCCGACCATTTGCTGGCGGCGGTCGGCGAGAGACCACAGCATTTGCGCGCGAGTCGCGTCCTCCATATCGACCCACAGCACCATCTGCCTACCATCGCCCGTTCTTTTGCGCAGGGCATGATTTGCACGATACGACAAGCCCGTCTTGGGATCGACACGGTACTCGGCACGTGCGGCGTCGGCCAATTGGGCTGCGAATAGCTCGCGAGCGGTTTTAGGCTTTGGCAGCGTGGCTCCTTGGCGGATCGCCCAGTCGGCAACTTGGTCCATATCGACCACCTTCTCGCCGGTTTCCTGCTTGTACCGATTGATCAGTGCTTGTAACCGTTGATTCTTGGTCATGCTGCTTCCTTAGCTTAAGCCCACTGGAGCGACATCGCCCCAGCCATCTACTACTGCGCTCGGCAATACGCGATCGCGAATCTTCGTCAGATGAGACCGGAAGAGGTCATACCTGCCCGTCTTAAATTGAATCTGTCCGGCCACGAGGGCCGGGTGCACGCCGAGGACCTTCGCCAGCCCCAGAAAGTCACGTTCAGGGAAGATAGGTGCTTTCCGCTTAATGAAGCTGTCGATACGTGCCTTAGGCGCACAAAACTCAGAAGCGGCCGCGTTAGCCAATCTCTCTTCTTCGTTGATGACATCCCCATTGAGATCAACATCGAGCGAGGGCTCGAGCTTGCCGTGGCCCAACAAAACGTGTTCCAGTTCGTGGCGAAGCACAAACCAAAAGTTGTCCATGCGGTCATACCGCATTGTCATGCCGATCACGGGAGAGTGCTCGTCCAGCCACAGACAAACTCCATCGATCTTGGACGACTTGAGCGCCTCGACAACGACAAATCGGATGCCACATTCTTGCAAGATGCGTGGCACGTGCCGAGCCTCTTCGGGAGCACTGAGCAAGGCCCGAAGCCTGGGGAGCGCAGCTCGTGCATCGGACTCCTGATACTTGGGCACCAGCAGTTCTCTAGCGATCTGTCGAACCCGGTACAGCCAAGCCAGCTGCGCCGCCGACGCGTGTTCGCCTGCGGAGGTTTTCTTAGCCGCATGCGGCGTGCGTGCGATCTGGCTTGGGTTCTGACCGTCGAAAAATGCGCAGAGCGCCTGATCTATGGCATCCAAGTCGCGGATGTTATCGGCCTTGATCCACTGACGCTTGATCAGCTCGGCAACGGGTAGTTCGGCGAACACCTGGGCCCGCTCGGCGCGCACAGGATTGGGGATGGTTACGATGCGCGCTCTAGCCAAATCGAGGTTGCGTTGAAGCTCAAGAAACCTCTCCGCAGGTATGCCAAACACTTCCTCCAAAGAAATCGCCACCTCCGGTGTGACGGCCTTTTTGCTGGAGATCAGCTTACTGATGCCCGTCTCTTCGACTTCAAGCACTGCGGCAAGGATGCGGTTGTTCCAACCGCGTTCGGCGAGCAATGCCTCGATGAGTTGACCAGGCGTGCGGTATTGGGCGTTTTCCATTTGTTTGCGATAGTACATAAACTTGCATCAAATCGCAAACTCATCTGCTGGGAAGCAGATTCCACGATGCCTGCGTGACACGACCAGTCGTTGCATGAGCGCTCCCAATCCAGCGAGTCCGCACCGCTCAGCGGTCATTCGCGAATCGCAGCTTCTCCGTCCGCAACGGCCGAGGTGGTGCCTGTTGCTGACCACATGCGGCTGTGACCTGCCCGGGATATCCAGCCGCGTTGATTTTGGAGCGTCGCTCAGCGTGCTTGGATGGGGACTGGCGTATGGGGAAGAGGCCTATTTGCTCAAACAGCCTTCAGTCGGTCGGTCGCTGTTGACCCGGGTGCAAATCGCGCTCTGAACTGCCTCGAGATAGATCCCTGTTTCCTGGTACATGAATGTGAAGATATCGCTAATCTGTTCCTGCAGGACGGCAACGGACCTGTACTCTTGCTGGGCGCCGGTCTTCGGCAGTTGTGCCGCCAGGGGACGCAGCGCTGCGGCTATTCGTTGCATGCGCACCTCCAACGTGGGATGTGTGGCCGCCCGTCCGGGGTAGTAGATAACGCCAGCATTCTTCGTTAGGACGTCGCAGACGAAGCGCTTGGCATTCGCCTGGACGGCTGGCGCTGGGGCTGGTAGCTCGATAGGAACGAAACTCTTGTGGGGCTTCGGATGGCTGATGAACTCTCGCTCAAGCGAGACCTTGCGCCAGTTGTTCGCAGCAAGATTCAACTGGTCTACTCCCCAGAGCACCGAACCTTGGGCAGAAAACAAGGGCTCGCGATATGGCGGTTCTGGTAGCAACTTCACCAATACCTGGACTGCTAGGCGATCTGCGTCTTCCTCGGCCTTAAGTAAGCCAGGGTCGCAGGAGTCCTTCAGCGTGTCCAACTTCGCTTCCTGGGTCTGTTTGAGATCGATGGGCTCCACCCGGCCGGCGTACTCCCCTGGACGCCGCTGCAATATGTGACCAAGTTCGTGGGCAAGGACATAGAGCAGGGCAGGGTTTGCTCGCCCTGGTCGGTCCCCTTGCTTGGCAAAAATTTGAACGGCCTCTGATGAGCACTTGACCTCCATTGTTCCGGCTACTGCGACGCACCCGCCGCGAACACTGACGGCGTCGAGCTCCTCGCTTTTTACAAATGTAGTTTTCTTGAAAATGCAGCCGTCCTTCCCCACTGAGCTGGCAGAGGCATCGGTGACAACATAGACGGCCAGCGACTCCGCTCCGGACGGCGCCGTCTTCGGATTAGCGACGACGACATTGAATGGGAGCGGCTTGCCAAGTGCCGTATAAGCTTTCATGGCGAGCCGTATGGTCGAGGCGGCAACCTTCCCGCCCTCATCATCGAGTCGGCAAGTCGGCGGTACCTGGGCACTTGCTGATGCGTAAACGGCGGAAAGCAAAAACGCAGCGGGTAGACTCTGGGCCAACGTTGGCATGATCAAAGGCTGCGGCGGTCCACGAGTACTTCGAACGCCATGTGTTTGCCGTTCACCTCCTTGAGCAGCGGCCATTTCCGAAAGGCGTCGTCGATCAGATCCTGCGAGGCTTCTCGAGCCAATTGCACGGCAATCTGGTAACGGTTCCGATTCTCCAGGTGCGGAACCTTCACGGCGCCGCTAGGGGTGGTGGCTTTGTCCTTCGCCATATCGGCGTGGGCTGGAGTGCCCTTGGGACACATCTGAGGGAAGCCCCAGAAGACATAGCCAGACACCAGGCCCTTGCTGATGAGTTCCTTGATTCGGTCCTTCCCGGACTGCTTCCATGGAGACACGACATCGATGTCAGTCGATTTCTTCACCTGTCCGACGCTCAACTCGACGTAGTTGGTGTGCGCATAGAAGTCTTGGACGCCGTGGAGTGCTTGACCAAGAGCGAAGAAGGCATTCAACACCGAAGCCTCGACTGCAGCCTGATCTTTCTCGTCCTGAGCCGCCAGTGCAGCCGTGACGTGGCGATCTACCTCCGCGAGGAGACTGTCGATGTACGCTATGCCATCGTCGAAGTCACAGTTGTCGAAGTGAACCTTCGATTCGAACTGATGGTACGTATCCTGCAAGTACAGCGCCTTACGCAATTCGCCTACATACTTGTTCGAGACGAGACCTTCCAGGACCTCTTTGTGCGTGCTCGTGTCAAACGGTTGGTCGCAATTGCCGCACACGACGATCGGCTTCACTGTTCGTAGGTCAGGAACGTCTTCCGGCGGCTTCGGTGGTTTTTGTGGGCTGACCGGCTGGCCCTGCGCACCATATGAGACGGAGAGCATCATCGCTAGGCTGATGACCAGGGGTTGCAACAGTCGCATGCTTCCTCCCTCCAATGGCGCTCTAAGAAGTATTCATTGCGGGCACCATGATGTCCATAGTCGTGTCGCCAAAGTGGAGAGAAATTCGATGTCCTGTGCCTGGGTTGTGGTTGGAGCGTTGGCTTCGAGCATCTTGGTCACCGACGCCGCCCGAGCGGGCGACCCGGTTGCCGATCGGGGGCTGCTCCATACCCAAGAAGGTCGGCAACTCGCCGAGCGGGCAATTGACCAAGTGGCCAAATTGGTAGCGGATGATGGCCCGAGGCTCGTGCCGTCGTGGAGGGCCCCCGGTGGACAGGCCTCGGAAGCAGTCCCTGTCTATTTGGTAGAGGGTAAGCCAGGCGCCATCGTCACCCCGGCAGCTGTTCCGAGTGGCTGCCGGTGCGTGTTTGTCAGCCCCTCTGTCCTGAAGAAGTGGATTCAGCGCAACTCCGCCGGGCCAGGACGGGTCAGTCTAGATGATGGGAACTTCCTAGTCTTCATTCTGATGCATGAAATGGGGCATCTGAAGAAGGGGACCCCAGGAGCGGCTTTCCATGACGGCGAAATGTCGCAGCTCAACATCGAGCCAAGTAGGGCCAAGGCGGCAGAAGAGGATGCCGACGATTTTGCTGTCGCCGTTCTGAAGCTTCGATCCAAGCAAACCAAGGCGAATGACGTTTCGCTTGCGGCAAACTGGGTCGTGCTTGAGCTGACCAAGCTGAACTGGAACATGCAAGCCTTCCGGACCCTAGATGAGTTTGGTGCCTTTGCCGTTGGGAAGCCCTCGGTGTTCTTCGACAACGGATACACTCACCCCAACCTCGCGTGGCGAATCCTCCGGGTCAACGACCGAATCCAGCAGACCAAGGAAACAAGGTACCTGCTTGAGGCTTACGAGCAGGCAAGGGATCGGGGCGCGAATCTACAGCCCTTATACCAGCGCAAATAGCTGTGGCGCCTTGGCCCTTGGCCTGATTCGCTCGGACGTACTTGAAAGATTGCGTCTATGGAATTCACGTGTCTTAGGGGTTCATGTCATGACAAGTTGGGGTTTTTTTGAATCACCGTTAAGGTCAATCTCCCGAATTGCGGCAGCAGACAAACAAATACCAGTCATCGGCCTTGTTCTGAGCGAATGTCTGTTCCGGCCGAATAGCCGACTACAACTCCGCAACAAAAAGCCCGACGCATTGCGCCGGGCTTCATTACGTTGAGACGGTCATCTTGACCTATACGTACACTCCGTACACTCGTTCTTCATCTGCCGCCAACTTTCGACAGCTTTTATTGCCGAACTCCCATTGATCCGACAACCTTTATTCTTTTCCGACAGCCTTTATTGTCAAAAATCATAATCACATCAGAGCTTGCCCCTCACTCCACCGTCACACTCTTCGCCAGGTTCCGCGGCTTGTCCACATCCGTCCCCTTCACCAGCGCCGCGTGGTACGACAGCAGCTGCAACGGGATGACGTGCAGGACGGGTGAGAGCATGCCGTAGTGCTCCGGCATGTGGAGAATATGCACGCCTTCGCTCTCGGGGATTTCGGAGCCGGCGTCGGCGAAGACGTAGAGTTCGCCGCCTCGCGCGCGGACTTCCTGCAGGTTGGACTTGAGCTTTTCGAGGAGTTCGTCCGCCGGGGCGATGGCGATGACCGGCATTTCCTTGTCGACCAGGGCCAGCGGGCCATGCTTGAGTTCGCCGGCGGCGTAGCTTTCGGCGTGGATGTAGGAGATTTCCTTGAGCTTGAGGGCGCCTTCCATGGCGATCGGCCAATGGCGGCCGCGGCCGAGGAAGAGCGCGTGCTGCTTGCCGGAGAACTTCTGCGCCCATTGCTCGATCTGCGGTTCGAGCTCGAGCACCTTGGCGACGGCAACCGGCAGGTGGCGCAGCGCGGTGAGGTAGCGTGTCTCGTCTTCCGCGCTCAGGCGGCCGTGCTGCTTGGCCAGCGCCAGGGTCAGCAGCGCGAGTGCGGCGAGCTGGGTGGTGAAGGCCTTGGTGGAGGCGACGCCGATCTCGGGGCCGGCGCGGGTGATGAAGCGCAGCGCGGCTTCGCGCACGATGGCGGACTCCGGCACGTTGCAGATCGCGAGGGTCTTGCTCATGCCGAGGCTCTTGGCGTGCTTGAGCGCGGCGAGGGTGTCGGCGGTCTCGCCGGACTGGGAGATGACCACCACCAGGGTCTCGGGGTCGGGCACGGACTCGCGGTAGCGGTACTCGCTGGCGATCTCGACGGTGCAGGGAATCTTCGCGATCGATTCGATCCAGTAGCGGGCAACCAGCGCGGAGTGGTAGCTGGTGCCGCAGGCGAGGACGAGCACACGACGCGTGGCGGCGAGGGATTCGGTGGCGCTCACGCCGAAGATCTGTGCGCTGATCGAGCCGCCACCGGCGATCATTTCAAGCGTGTTGGCGAGCGCCTGGGGTTGTTCGAAGATTTCCTTCTGCATGTAGTGCCGGTACTTGCCGAGCTCGACCGCATCGGCGGACAGCGAGGACAGATGCACTTCGCGCTCGACCGGCGTGCCGTCAGCAAGGACCACCTTGTAGCCGTCGAGGCGCAGTTCGGCGAGGTCGCCATCCTCGAGGTACACCACCTTGCGGGTCACCTGCAGCAGCGCGGCGGTGTCCGAGGCCGCGTACATGCCGTCCTCGCCCACACCCAGCAGCAGCGGGGAGCCACGACGCGCGACGATGGCGCGGAAGGGGTCGGCCTCGGTGACCACGCCGATGGCGTAGGCGCCGAGCAGCTCGTTGGTGGTGAGCCGCACCGCTTCGAAAAGATCGACGCCGGACTGGAGCTTGTGGTGGAGCAGATGGGCGATGGCCTCGGTATCGGTGTCCGACTCGAAAACGTAGCCCTTGGCCTGAAGATCGGCCTTGATGGTTTCGAAGTTCTCGATGATGCCGTTGTGCACCACCGCGAGCCCTGCCGAGACATGCGGGTGCGCATTGCGCTCGGAAGGCACACCGTGCGTGGCCCAGCGGGTGTGGGCGATGCCGATGTTGGCCTGCAGCTGCCGGTTGTCGGCCAGCGAGGCAAGCTCCGCAACCCGTCCGGCAGAGCGCAGGCGGACCATTTCACCGTTGTGGAGTACCGCTAGACCGGCCGAGTCGTAGCCACGATATTCGAGCTTGCGCAGCCCTTCGAGCAGTACCGGGACGATGTTGCGGGTTGCGATTGCAGTGACGATGCCACACATGGGAAGCCTCGGAATTCTATGGTTCGGTTCGTAGGATCGGACGGCCGGTCAGGCCTCGCCAGGCTTTTGCTTGACGGGGCGTTTCCAGCCCGGGATCGAGATCTGTTTCGCCCGCGAGACGGTGAGCTGCCCGGCCGGCGCATCCTTGGACAGCGTGGTGCCGGCCCCGAGCGTGGCGCCACGCCCGACCGTGACCGGCGCGACCAGTTGCGTATCGGATCCGATGAATACGTCATCTTCGATGACCGTACGGAACTTGTTGGCGCCGTCGTAGTTGCAGGTGATGGTGCCCGCACCGATGTTCACCCGCTGGCCCACGTCGGCATCGCCCACATAGGCCAGATGGTTGGCCTTGGAGTGCGCTTCGATGCGGCTGTTCTTGACCTCGACGAAGTTGCCCAGGTGCACGTCGTCCGCGAGCACCGTGCCCGGACGGGTGCGTGCATAGGGGCCGATCACGCAGACTTCGCCCATCTCGGTATCCTCGATGTGCGAGAAGGGCGCGATGCGGCTGCCTGCGCCGATCCGCGCGTTGCGGATCACGCAGTTGGCGCCGATCCGCACACCGTCGGCGAGCGTCACGCGGCCCTCGAAAACACAGTTGACGTCGATCTCCACGTCGCGCCCGCAGACGAGTTCGCCGCGCACGTCGATGCGTGCGGGATCGATGAGCGTGGCGCCCTCTTCCATGAGTCGCTGCGCGATCGCGCGCTGGTGGCTGCGCTCGAGTTCGGCGAGTTGCGCCTTGTTGTTCACGCCAAGGGTTTCGGCAAGGTGGTCCGGCTGTTCGGTGACGACCTCGATCCCGCCATCGACGGCCATGCCGATGATGTCGGTGAGGTAGTACTCGCCCTGGGCATTGTCGTTGGTAAGGCGCCCCAGCCAGTCGCGCAGCAGCGCCACCGGTGCCACGAGCACGCCGGTATTGACTTCGCGCACCCGGCGTTCGTCGCCGCTGGCGTCCTTCTCCTCGACGATGCGCCTAACCCGCCCCGCTTCGTCGCGAATGATCCTGCCATAGCCGGTGGGTTCATCCAGATTCACGGTCAGCAGCGCGACGCGCTCGCGGCCGGCGGCCTGTTCGAGCCGTCGCAGCGTGCGCACGCCGATCAGCGGCACGTCGCCGTACAGCACCAGCGCCATTTCCGCGTCATTCAGGTGCGGCAGGGCCTGCATGACCGCATGGCCGGTGCCCAGCTGCGGCTCCTGACGGGCCCAGGCGAGATCGGGGGCATCGAGCCGCTCGCGCACCAACTCGCCGCCGTGACCGTAGACCACGCAGATCTTGCGCACCTCGACCGCCCGGACGGTATCGAGCACATGGGCGAGCATCGGCTTGCCGGCAATCGGCTGCAACACTTTCGGCAATACCGAGCGCATGCGCTTGCCCTGACCGGCAGCGAGGACGACAACTTCCATGGAGAACCCTTGGGAGGCAACTGAATGCGGCGGATTTTAGCATGCGCTCCGGAGCGCTCATGCGATGCAGTTGGCACTCCCGGGCAGGTCGCGGGCGATTCCACGACGGCATTTTGTGCGTTGCGGACAAATTTTGACTTTTGTCTAAGTTTCTTCATGGTAATGCCGATAATATAGATATGTTGCAACGCAAAAAAGAGAGTCACAACATGCATACCCCAGCCGCACATTTCATTGAGAACAAGACCTTCGACGAGATTCAGGTCGGTGATCACGCTCAGCTCGTGCGCACCCTGCGCCCCGGCGACATCCATCTGTTCGCGCTCATGTCGGGTGATGTGAACCCGACCCATGTCGACCCCGAATTCGCCCGCTCCGGACAGTTCCGCGAGGTGGTCGGCCACAGCATGTGGGGCAGCACCCTGATTTCCTCGATCCTGGGTACCGAGTTTCCCGGCCCCGGCACGGTGTACGTTTCGCAGGGGCTGAGCTTCTGGCGACCGGTCGGCGTGGGCGACACGCTGACGGTGACGGTGACCTGCCGCCAGAAGTTCGAGCACAACCACCATCTGTTGCTCGATTGCCTGTGCATCAACCAGGACGGCCTGAAGGTGATCGACGGCACCGCCGAGGTGCAGGCCCCCACCGAAAAGATCAAGCGCCCACGGGTCGACTTGCCCGAAGCAGTGTTCTCGGACCGCGAGCTGCGCTACCGCCACCTGCTTTCGATTGCCGACGGTCTCGCGCCGGTCCAGATCGCCGTGGCGCACCCTTGCGATGCTGAGTCGCTGCGCGGCCCGCTGCAGGCCCGCGAGGCCGGCCTGGTCGATCCCATCCTGGTCGGGCCGGAAGATCGCATCCGCGCCGTAGCCGAGGAAGAGGAACTGGACCTGAACGGGGTGCGGATCGTGAACACGATTCACAGCGTCCAGTCGGCGGAGTTTGCGGTGGCCATGGCCCGCAGCCTCGAGGTCGAGGCGCTCATGAAAGGCTCGCTGCATACCGACGAACTCATGAGCGCAGTCGTCTCGAAGGAGCGTGGCCTGCGCACCGCTCGACGCCTGAGCCACGTGTTCCTGGCGGATGTGCCCACCTATCCGCATCCGCTGCTGATCACCGATGCGGCGATCAACATCGAGCCAACGCTTGACGACAAGGTCCATATCATCCAGAACGCGATCGACCTCGCGCACATGCTCGGACTCAAGGAGCCCAAGGTCGCGATCCTTTCCGCTGTCGAGACGGTCACCTCCAAGATCCGTTCGACGATCGAAGCCGCGGCGCTGTGCAAGATGGCCGACCGCGGACAGATCAAGGGCGGCCTGCTCGATGGCCCGCTGGCCTTTGACAACGCCATCTCCATCGTCGCGGCCAAGACCAAGGGCATTCGCTCCGCAGTCGCGGGCAATGCCGACATCCTTGTGGTTCCCGACCTCGAGTCCGGGAACATGGTCGCCAAGCAGCTCGAGTACCTTGCCGATGCGCTGATGGCCGGTGTGGTACTCGGCGCGCGCGTGCCGATCGTGCTCACCAGCCGCGCCGATACCGCCGAAACGCGAACCGCATCGTGCGCGATCGCCCAAGTGATGGCCCACAAGCGCCGCGAGGAGATCCGTCCATGAAAGCCATTCTCGTGCTCAACGCCGGTTCGAGCAGCCTCAAGTTCGCGCTCTTCCCGATCAACGGCACGCTGTCGGGCGAGCCGGCCCTGTCGGGACAGGTCGAAGGCATCGGCGCCGGACCCCGCCTCCTCGCCAAGGATGCGAGCGGAAAGCGTTACAACGAGCCTGTTTCGGTCGTCAATTCCGACGACCAGCAGGCCCAGCACCGCGCCTCGCTCGCGCATCTGTTCGGCTGGCTGCAGGGCCACAACCCCGATCTCGAGATCATGGCGGCCGGCCATCGGGTGGTACACGGCGGCGATCTCTATAGCGCACCAGTGCGGGTGGACGACGCCATCCTGGCGCAGCTCGACGAGTTTCTGCCGCTCGCGCCGCTGCATCAGCCACACAACCTGCGGGCGATCCGCGCGGTCGCGAGCCTGATGCCGGACGTGCCGCAGGTGGCCTGCTTCGACACCGCCTTTCACCGTACCCAGCCACCGCTCGCCCAGATGTTCGCGCTGCCGCGCGCCTTGTCTGCGGAAGGGATCAAGCGCTACGGCTTCCACGGGCTGTCCTACGAATACGTGAACCGCCGCCTGCCGGCGCTGCTCGGCGAGAAGGCCTCCGGCGGGATCGTCGTGGCCCATCTTGGTAACGGATCGTCGATGTGTGCGCTTCGCAACGGCCAGAGCGTCGCCTCATCAATGGGCTTTACCGCGGTCGACGGCCTGATGATGGGTACCCGCACCGGCAATCTCGACCCGGGCGTGCTGCTCTATCTGATGGAGCAAAAGGGCATGGATGCCAAGGCGCTCACCAACCTGCTGTACAAGCAATCCGGCCTGCTCGGCGTATCCGGAATCTCACAGGACATGCGCGAACTGCTCGGCAGCGATGCCCCTGAGGCGCATGAAGCGGTCGAGCTTTACTGCTACCGGGCGGCCCGCGAGATCGGCTCGCTGGCGGCAGCGGCCGGCGGCATCGAGGCCTTGGTGTTTACCGGCGGGATCGGCGAGCACGCTGCCTCGGTGCGGGCGCGCATCGTCGAACAATGCGCGTGGCTTGGTGCCAGCCTGGATGCGTCGGCGAACGAGCGTCACGACACCATCGTGTCGCGCCCCGAAAGCAGGCTGACCGTGCTCACCGTGGCGACCAACGAAGAGTGGATGATCGCGGAACACACCAGCGAAATCGTCGGACTCTGAATCCCCGTGCTGCCCGCTGCCCGCACCGGGCAGCACATGGAATGACAAGAGGGGTGGTCTTTCGACCACCCCTCTTCGTTACCGCCAGCGCGCGATGAATGCTCAGCGCGGCAGGACGGTGCTTCCCATCAGGAACTGATCAACCTCACGGGCACACTGGCGACCTTCGCGAATGGCCCACACCACCAGCGACTGGCCCCGGCGAACGTCTCCGGCGGCAAAGACCTTGGGCTGGTTGGTCGAATAGCAGCCGTCACCATCGGTGGTCGCCTTGGCATTTCCGCGCGGGTCCTTCTCGACGCTGAATGCCTCGAGCAGCGAGGCCGCCGGGTTGGTGAACCCCATGGCGAGGAAGACGCGATCGGCGGGGTAGGTTTCCTCGCTGCCCGGCACTTCGCCCATCTTGCCGTCCTTCCATTCGAGGCGAACCGTGGTGAGCGCCTTGAGCTTGCCGTTCTCGCCAACGAACTCCTTGGTACCAATCGCGAACTCGCGCCGTGTATCACCCTCGCGGTGCGAGGACGAGGTGCGCATCTTGATCGGCCAGTACGGCCACACCAGCGGCTTGTCTTCCTGCTCGGGCGGCTGCGGCATGAGCTCGAACTGGGTCACCGACTTCGCACCGTGCCGGTAGCTGGTACCGACACAGTCGGAACCAGTATCGCCACCGCCGATCACGATCACGTCGCAGTCCTTGGCCGAGATCTCGTTGCTGCCGTCGCCGGCCACCGACTTGTTCTGCGGGATCAGGAATTCCAGCGCGAAATGCACGCCGGCCAGATCGCGCCCCGGCACCGGCAGGTCGCGCGGCACTTCCGAACCCGCGGCGAGGATCACCGCATCGAAGTCCTTGATCAGCTGTTCGGGGCTGATCCGCTCTGCCGAGTAGTTCTTGACGCCGCGCGGCACGTCCGTGTTGCCGATGTAGACACCGGCACGGAACTCCACCCCTTCGGCCTCCATCTGCTCCATGCGCCGGTCGATCAGGGACTTCTCCATCTTGAAGTCGGGAATGCCGTAACGCAGCAGGCCCCCGATACGGTCGTTCTTCTCGAAGACGACGACCCGGTGGCCCGCACGGGCGAGTTGCTGCGCCGCCGCCAGGCCCGCGGGCCCGGAACCGACGATGGCGACATCCTTGCCGGTCTTGACTGCAGGCACCTGCGGCTTGACCCAACCTTCGGACCAAGCCTTGTCGATGATCGCGCGCTCGATCGATTTGATGCCGACGGCGTCATCGTTGATGTTGAGCGTGCACGCGGCTTCGCACGGCGCCGGACAGATACGGCCGGTGAACTCCGGGAAGTTGTTGGTCGAATGCAGCACCTCGATGGCCTGCTGCCATTCGCCACGGTAAACCAGATCATTCCAGTCCGGGATGATGTTGTTTACCGGACAGCCGTTGTTGCAGAACGGAATGCCGCAGTCCATGCAGCGTGCGCCCTGCACCGAAGCATCGTCGTCCGACAGGGCGAGGACAAACTCCTTGTAGTGCTTGAGCCGCTCGTCGACCGGCGCATAGGGCTCGGGACGACGCTCAAATTCCTTGAATCCGGTGGGCTTCCCCATGTTACGCAGCCTCCAGTTGCTTCTGCTTCTGCGCGGCCATCTCGGCCAGCACACGACGATATTCGTTCGGCATCACCTTGACGAAGCGGCCACGATAGCTCGCCCAGTTGTCGAGGATCTCCCTGCCCCGCGGACTCGCGGTAAAGCGCACGTGACGCTCGATCAGGCTCTTGAGGATGTACTCGTCGGCCATCTCGAGGTGGTCGATATCTACGCGACCGTGGGATTCGAGCTCGTCGCCCGACTCCGAGCCCTTGCGCGCCTCGATTTCCTCCGGCACAGGCTCGAGGGCCACCTGAGCCATGTTGCAGCGCTGCTCGAAATCACCGGTCTCGTCCAGCACATAGGCCACGCCACCTGACATGCCCGCGGCGAAGTTGCGGCCGGTCTGTCCGAGCACGACGACGGTGCCGCCGGTCATGTATTCGCAGCCGTGGTCGCCCACGCCCTCGACCACCGCGGTTCCGCCCGAGTTGCGCACGCAGAAGCGCTCGCCACCCACGCCGGCGAAGAAGGACTCGCCCTCGATCGCACCGTACATGACGGTGTTGCCGACGATGATGTTCTCCGAGGTGGCGCCGCGGAACTCGGCCTGCGGCCGAACGACGATGCGACCACCGGAAAGCCCCTTGCCGACGTAGTCGTTGCCTTCGCCGACGAGCTCGAGGGTGATGCCGCGGCTCAGGAAGGCGCCGAAGCTCTGACCCGCGGTGCCAGTCAGCTTGACATGGATGGTGTCCTCCGGAAGCCCCTGATGGCCGTACTTGCGCGCCACCGCGCCGGACAGCGTCGCACCGACGGTGCGGTTGATGTTGCGCACCGGCAGGTCGATCGAGACCTTCTCGCCGCGCTCGAGCGCGGGTTCGGCCAGCTTGACGAGCTCGTTGTCGAGCGCCTTGTCGAGACCGTGATCCTGAATCTCGGTGTGACGACGGCTGACCTTCGCGGGAACGTCCGGCAGATGGAAGATGCGGCTGTAGTCGAGCCCCTTGGCCTTCCAGTGCTCGATGCCCTTCTTCATGTCGAGCAGATCGGCCCGGCCGATCAGGTCGTTGAATTTCTTGATGCCGAGCTGGGCCATCAGCTCGCGCACTTCTTCTGCGATGAAGAAGAAGAAGTTCACCACGTGCTCGGGCTGACCCGAGAACTTCTTGCGAAGCTCCGGATCCTGGGTGGCGACCCCCACCGGACAGGTGTTGAGATGGCACTTGCGCATCATGATGCAGCCTTCGACGACCAGCGGCGCGGTCGCGAAGCCGAACTCGTCGGCGCCGAGAAGCGCACCGATGAGCACATCACGGCCGGTCTTGATCTGGCCATCGACCTGCAGGCGGATGCGGCTGCGCAGGCGGTTCAGCACCAGGGTCTGCTGGGTCTCGGCAAGGCCGAGTTCCCACGGCGAACCGGCGTGCTTGATCGACGACCACGGCGAAGCGCCGGTACCGCCGTCATGACCTGCGATCACGATGTGATCGGCCTTGGCCTTGGCAACACCTGCGGCAACCGTGCCGACACCGATCTCGGACACCAGCTTGACCGAGATGTCGGCCTTGGTGTTCGCGTTCTTCAGATCGTGGATGAGCTGCGCCAGATCCTCGATCGAGTAGATGTCATGGTGCGGCGGCGGCGAGATCAGGCCGACCCCCGGCACCGAGTGGCGCAGGAAGCCGATGTACTCGGACACCTTGTGACCCGGCAACTGGCCGCCCTCGCCGGGCTTGGCGCCCTGGGCCATCTTGATCTGGATCTGGTCGGCGTTGACCAGGTATTCCGTGGTGACGCCGAAACGGCCCGAAGCCACCTGCTTGATGGCGGAGCGCAGGCTGTCACCCGCCTTGAGCGGAATGTCGCGCTCGATCCGCCCCGCGCCGATACGCTCGGCCAGCGAGGTGTCCTTCTCGATCGGCAGGAAGCGCATCGGATCCTCGCCACCCTCGCCGGTATTCGACTTGCCGCCGATACGGTTCATGGCGATCGCCAGCGTGGTGTGCGCCTCGGTCGAGATCGAGCCGAGCGACATCGCGCCGGTGGCGAAGCGCTTGACGATCTCCTTGGCAGGCTCGACTTCGTCCAGCGGCACCGGCGCACCGGCGGGCTTGATCTCGAAGAGGCCGCGCAGCGTCATGTGGCGCTTGCTCTGGTCGTTGATGATCTTTGCGTATTCCTTGAAGCTCTCGGCCTTGTTGGCACGCGTGGCGTGCTGCAGCTTGGCGATCGCGTCCGGCGTCCACATATGCTCTTCGCCGCGGATGCGGAAGGCGTATTCGCCACCGGCATCGAGCATGTTGGCGAGCACCGGATCCGGGCTGAAGGCCTTCTTGTGGAGGCGGATGGTCTCTTCCATGACCTCGAACACGCCGATGCCCTCGACCTGGCTGGTGGTGCCGGTGAAATACTTGTCCACCATGGCCTGCTTGAGACCCACTGCCTCGAAGATCTGCGCGCCGGTGTAGGACATGTAGGTCGAGATGCCCATCTTGGACATCACCTTCATGAGGCCCTTGCCAATCCCCTTGACGAAGTGCTTGACGTATTTCTCGCCGGTCTCGGCGTCACCGGCAAGCTGCTGCAGGGTTTCCATGGCGAGGTAGGGGTGAACCGCTTCGGCGCCGTAGCCGGCGAGCACCGCGAAATGGTGCACCTCACGGGCGGTGCCGGTCTCCACCACCAGGCCGGCACGGGTACGCAGACCCTTGTCCACCAGGTGCTGATGGATCGCCGAGAGCGCCAGCAGCGCCGGAATGGCGACGCTTTCGGCGTCGACCTTGCGGTCCGAGACGATGAGGATGTTGTAACCCTGAAGCACCGCGTCTTCTGCCTCGGCACACAGCGAGGCCAGGCGCGCCTCGACGCCTTCCTTGCCCCATGCAACCGGGTAGCACACGTCGAGTTCGGCCGAGCGGAACTTGTTGCTGGTGTAGCGCGCGATCTGACGGATCTTCGCCATGCCGGCAAAGTCCAGCACCGGCTGGCTGACCTCGAGACGGTACGGGGGGTTGATCTCGTTGATCTCAAGCAGGTTCGGCTTGGGTCCGATGAAGGACACCAGCGACATCACCAGCTGCTCGCGGATCGGATCGATCGGCGGGTTGGTGACCTGTGCAAAAAGCTGGCGGAAGTAGTTGTAGAGCGGCTTTTCCTTGGAGGAAAGGACCGCCAGCGGAGAGTCGTTGCCCATCGAACCGGTGGTTTCCTCGCCGGCCTTGCCCATCGGCTCGAGGATGAACTTGATGTCCTCCTGGGTGAAACCGAAGGCCTGCTGGCGATCGAGCATTCCGGCATTGCACTCCGGTGCGCTCGCATCCGACGGCACCGCGAGTCCGTCGAGCTTGATGTTGATGCGACTGATCCACTCGGCGTAGGGCTTGGCTGCGGCGAGCGACTGCTTGAGTTCCTTGTCGTCGATGATGCGCCCCTGATCCATGTCGATCAGGAACATCTTGCCCGGCTGCAGCCGCCATTTCTTGACGATCTTGCTGTCGGGAATCGGCAGCACGCCGGACTCCGAGGCCATCACCACGATGTCGTCATCGGTGACCAGGTAGCGCGCGGGGCGCAGACCGTTGCGGTCGAGCGTGGCACCGATCTGCCGGCCATCGGTGAACGCCACCGCGGCGGGACCGTCCCACGGCTCCATCATCGCTGCGTGATATTCATAGAACGCACGACGACGCTCGTCCATGTAGGTGTGCGACTCCCAGGCTTCGGGAATCATCATCATCACCGCGTGGGCGAGCGAATAGCCGCTCATCACCAGCAATTCGAGGGCGTTGTCGAATGCTGCCGAATCGGACTGCCCCGGGTAGATCAGCGGCCAGATCTTTTCCAGATCCGCGCCGAGCAGCGGCGAATGGACACCCTTCTCGCGCGCGCGCATCCAGTTGTAATTGCCGCGCAGGGTGTTGATCTCGCCGTTGTGGGCGATCATCCGGAACGGATGGGCGAGGTTCCACTTCGGGAAGGTATTGGTCGAGAAGCGCTGATGCACCAGGGCGAGCGCCGACACGCAGCGCGGATCCTGCAGATCGAAGAAATACTCACCCACCTGGGTGGCCAGCAGCAAACCCTTGTAGTTCACCGTGCGAGCCGACATCGAAACCATGTAGAACTCGGTGCCGTGCTTGAGCTTGAGTGCTGCGATGGCATTGGCGGCGCGGCGGCGGATGACATAGAGCCGGCGCTCGAGGGCGTCGGTCACCATGATGTCCGGACCACGACCGATGAACACCTGGCGGATCACCGGCTCCTTGGCCTTGACCGTCGGAGACATCGGCATGTCCGGATTCACCGGCACGTCGCGCCAGCCGATCAGGACCTGACCTTCGGCACGGATCGCGCGGGCAATCTCTTCCTCGCAGGCGAGGCGCGAGGCGATCTCCTTGGGCATGAATACCATGCCCACACCGTATGCGCCCGCGGAAGGCAACTGGATGCCTTTGGCGGCGAACTCTTCGCGGTAGAGCGCATCGGGAATCTGGATAAGAATCCCTGCACCATCGCCCTGCAGCGGGTCGGCGCCAACGGCACCACGGTGATCCAGGTTCTTGAGAATCTCGAGGCCCTGGGTAACGATGTCATGGCTTTTCGTGCCTTTGACGTGTGCGACGAAGCCGACGCCACATGCGTCGTGCTCGTTCTTGGGGTCATACAGACCCTGCTTCTGGGGGAGATCCATCCTGTCTTTCCTCGACAACACGTACATACCGGCGGCACAGGGCCGCGTCGCCGGCTTATGAGTCGCACAAACCGTGCGGGCGTCAAAAAAAGCCGGAGCGCACGAACTCACCGGCTTTACATGGCCTTTCCAAGGCTTCTGTCACTACTGGCGGACGCCTTGAATTTACCCCAGCGTGACGCTTCCTTTCAAGTTTTTTTGCGCTGCGGCAAGGATTTGAATCTTCAGTGAATTTCACCCACGGCAAAGAGACGGCGGTGCTCCTTCATCGCGTAGCGGTCGGTCATGCCCGCGATGTAGTCCGCGATCGCCCGCGGCTTGTCCTCTCTGGCCCGCAGCTGGTCCTGTGGCGGCAGAAGGCGCGGATCGCTCATGAAGGCCTCGAACAGGTCCCGAATGATGCGCCGGGCCTTGTCGGTCATGCGCAGGACCTGATAGTGCCAATACAACTGCTCGCGCAGGAACACCCGCAACGACTGCAAGTCCTCCTGCAATGCCTCACCGTACCCGACCAGACGTGGGGCAGCGTGTACATCCGCGAGCGTCCGGACGCCGTGCCGGCGGATGTTTTCGGATGTCTCGCGAATCAGGCTCACCGCCATGAGGTTGATCATTCGACGGATCGTCTCGTGAATGAGCCGACGACCGGAGAGTCCCGGATATTCGGCTTCGACGGCGGCACGATTGCGCGCGAAAACGGGCACCTGGGCAAGCTGGTCGAGGCTGATGAGCCCTGAACGCAGACCGTCATCGATATCGTGGTTGTTATAGGCAATCTCGTCGCAGAGGTTGGCAAGCTGCCCTTCGATCGATGGCTGCCGCTTGTCGATGAAGCGCTGGCCGAGCTCGCCAAGTAGGCGGGCGTTCCGTGGCGAACAATGCTTGAGGATGCCCTCCCGCGTCTCGTACATGAGATTGAGGCCGTCGAACGCGGCGTAGCGCTCCTCGAGCGTATCGACGATGCGCAGGGACTGGAGATTGTGCTCGAAGCCTCCATGGTCACTCATGCATTCGTTGAGCGCATCCTGACCGGCATGGCCGAAGGGGGTATGCCCCAGGTCGTGGGCCAGGGCGATCGCTTCGGCGAGGTCTTCGTTAAGTCGCAGCGCGCGCGCGATCGAGCGGGTGATCTGTGCGACCTCAAGGCTATGGGTCAGGCGGGTACGAAACAGGTCCCCTTCATGATTGACGAAGACCTGGGTCTTGTATTCCAGTCTCCGAAACGCGGTCGAATGAACGATACGGTCGCGGTCGCGCTGGAACTCGCAGCGGGCAACCGGGGCGGCCTCGACCCTGGTACGACCTCGGGAGCAGGCCTCGCTTACCGCATAGCCCGCAAGGTCCATGTCAGCCTCCCAACCTGGCAGCGATGGCAGCGAGGATGTCCTCTCGACCGGCGCCGCCATGAATGACTGCCTCGCCAATGTCTTTCAGCAGCACAAGACGAAGCTTGCCATCCTCGACCTTCTTGTCATGCGCCATGAGCTCGAGATAGCGCTCAGCACCCAGATCCGGGCCGTGCACCGGCAGGCCCGCCCGCTGGTGAATCCGCTCGATCCGCGCCACCTGGTCCGCATCAAGCCAGCCCAGACGCTCGGACAGCTCGGCGGCCATCATCGCCCCAGCAGCCACCGCCTCGCCATGCAACCACACGCCATAGCCCATGCCCGCCTCGATTGCATGACCGAAGGTGTGTCCGAGGTTGAGTGTCGCGCGAACACCCTGCTCGGTCTCGTCGGCCGCGACCACTTCGGCCTTGTTGGCACACGAACGCGCCACCGCTTCGGCCAACGCATCCGGATCCCGCTCGACGAGCGCCGGCAGCTTGGCCTCCAGCCACTCGAAAAAGGATCGATCGCGGATAAGGCCGTACTTAATGATCTCGGCCAGCCCCGCCGACAGTTCGCGCGCGGGCAAGGTATCCAGCGTGGCGATGTCTGCCAATACCAGCCGGGGCTGATAGAAAGCACCGATCATGTTCTTGCCGAGCGGATGATTGATCGCGGTCTTGCCGCCGACCGACGAGTCGACTTGTGACAGCAAGGTTGTCGGAATCTGAATGAAAGGGACACCACGCTGGTAGGTCGCAGCCGCAAAGCCGACCATGTCACCGATGACGCCGCCACCAAGCGCAATGAGCGTGGTCGAGCGCTCGCACCGAGCGCCAAGCAGTGCGTCGAAAATCGAGTTGAGGGTCGCCCAGGTCTTGTACTGCTCTCCATCGGGCAACACCACCCGCGTGACGTTCACGCCGGCAGCTTCGAGCGGTCCAGCCAGCCGCGCCATGTACAGCGGCGCGACGGTCTCGTTGCTGATGATGGCCACGCGCGGGGCCTTGAGTGCATCAAGAACAAGATCGGGTTGGTCGATCAGACCACGCCCGATGTGGATCGGATAACTGCGCTCACCGAGCGCGACGTTCAACGTTCGCATGACTGCCTGAGTTCCCGTTCAATGTTTCGCGCCATCGCATGTGCTGAACCACGACCGCCGCTCATCACCAGATGGGCTACCTCACGGTATAACGGTGCCCGCTGCGCATGAAGTTCGCGAATTCGCTGGCGCGGGTTTTCGACCTGCAGAAGAGGCCGGTTGCGGTCATGACGGGTCCGCTCCCACAGGATTTCGGGCGAAACCTCGATCAGCACGACGAAGGCATGCTCGCGCAGCAGTTTCCTGTTTTCTTCTGCAAGCACGATGCCGCCTCCCGTGGCGATCACGAGACCCGACGTAGCGACGAGTTCGGATAGAACCTGGGACTCGCGCCGGCGAAACCCTTCTTCCCCCTCGATCTCGAAGATCACCGGAATCTGTACGCCGGTACGCGCAACGATTTCGTGGTCCACATCCACAAAGCGACGACCGAGCCGCTTCGCAAGATCCTTGCCGACAGTGGTCTTGCCGGCACCCATCATGCCGACCAGACAGATTGGGGTTTCTGGCTCCATAGCCGCAGGATTGTAACCGCAATGAACGTAAAAACGGGCCGCAGAGCGGCCCGCAGAATGGCTTTTACGGTGAGGAGTCAGTAAATGATGTTTGCGCGTATATAGTCCGCAGCAGATGGCAGAGGAAGAATCGTCTGCGTCCCCGTCAGCGAGAAGGCAACCGGCGCAGCAGGCGCTCCGACCCCACGGGTATAGGCCACGAGTTCGTTGACCCCACGAATATCGCCACGGAACTCCACTTGGCATACACCGCTGACGGTTGCACACGCGGCGGTAGGCTGCCCTGCGACGTCACCGACGACAAGACCATTGTTTGCAACCACGAGCACCTGGGTACCGTCAGGCACCGGTTGGGCAAGTGAGTCCGCGACGGTAAGGATGAAGAGGCACGGATAGGTCAATGGCTCGGCAGGTTTCCCGCAGCTCGAGTTTGCCTCGTGCGATATCGCGAAATGACTCTCGTCCGGGAAGCCGGTCGATACGACGAGCTGTACACCGGAACGATAAATCCGCGTCGGCTCGGCACTCGTCGGCAGAGTGGCCTCGACCCACAGCGAGATCGGCGTGCTTCCCGCAGTCACGGTTGCGGTGACCTCGCCGTTCGTATCCGAGAAAAGGGAGGCTGTCGTCCCGCCGTTGATCTTCAGTCCGCCCAGATAGGTGGACAATTGGAGATCGACGCGCGCGGACGATACGGGATTGTCGTCTATGTCGAATACCTTGAACTTCACCTGCGAAGTCTGGGAGAGGTTGGGCCACCCCGTGCCGTTGGTCGTCGAAAGGACCAGCGTTGCGGGTGAGGCCGAGACAAACTGCAGATATGCCGGATTGCCGACGGTGCCGGTCACATTCGATGCGTTGGCCTGTACGGCTGCACGATCGGTCGCCGTTTCACCGCCCACCGTATCGAAGGTGCCCGCGACGAAGAAGGCTCCGGCGGCCGACGGCGTCAAGGCACTCAGCGTGGTGACCGCCACACCCTGGTCATTCGTGAGTGCCGTCGTCGGTGCAACCTCGGCAATCGATGAAGCACTCTGGGCCTCAAAGGTCACTACCGCGCCCTTGATCGGGTTTCCGCTGCCGTCCCTGGCGACAAGCTTCACGCTCAGCGGTTTGCCGAAGATGAGGCGATCCGATGCGCTGCCCGAATCGTCGGCAAGCGAAATCGTGGCAGTCGGAACGAGCGTTGTTCCTCCACCGCCCGAGCCAGTACACGAACTGAGCAGCGGATTGCACGAATCACCCCCTCCCCCACCACCGCACGCGGCGACCAATCCAACAACAACCACAACGCCGAGGCGCTGAATCAATGACTTAAACATTCATGCTCCTTGATACTTGTCACCGCTCTCAGCGGTTGACCAACTGGTCTTCGACCACACGGGGGGTAATGAAAATGAGCAGCTCGGACTTCTGGTCGTTCTTGTAATCATTGCGGAACAGGCGCCCCAGAACCGGAACGTCACCGAGGAACGGCACCTTGGTCGTCGAGTTGCCTATGGTCTGTTGGTAGATCCCGCCAATCACCACCGTTCCGCCGTTATCGACCAGCACTTCGGTCTTGACGTGCTTGGTGTTGATCGGGACACCGCCAGCCAGTTGCCGCGTGTAGTCCGGGGTATCCTTGTTCACATCCAGGCTCAGCATGACCCGACCATCCGGCGTAATCTGTGGCTTGACCTTGAGCGACAGGTTGGCCTTCTTGAATGACACGCTCGTTGCACCGGAGCTGGACGCTTCCTGGTAAGGAATCTCGACCCCCTGCTCGATCACCGCGTCGATCTGATCCGCCGTCATGACTTTCGGTCGTGAAACCACCTTGCCTCGCCCATCTGCTTCGAGGGCGGATATTTCAAGGTCGAGGAAACGGGTTGCGGCACTGTTCCACAGCACCAGCGAAATCGCGCCGGCCTGCTGCCCGGGGAAATTGGTCGTCGTGTTGACCGGGAGATTGACTGCCTGACCATCGGCAAACAGATCGGGTTTGTCTTCAACCAGACCGGCCTGATAAGCACTCGAATTCAGACCGCCGCCGATCGACGTGCGCGGAATGCCGGACACGTTGGTGCTGCCGAACACGCCGCCGAAGCCCAGGCGCGCACCGATCTCCCGGGAGAAGGTGTCAGTCGCCTCGACGATCCGCGCTTCGATCAGGACTTGCCGGGCGGGAAGATCGATCTCCGATATCAGCCGACGCACATCCTCGAGCCGCGTCGCCACATCCTGCACGAAGAGCTTGTTGCTTCGCTCATCGACCACCACGTTCCCGCGCTTGGAAAGCACCGTCTGATCCTTTGCACGGAGGAATTCCGCAACGTTCTTGGCCTTGTGATAGTTGATGCGGAAGGTTTCGGTAACAAGCGGCTCCAGATCCCCGATCTGGGCCTTGGCTTCGAGTTCGAGCTTTTCCCGGGCGGCAAGCTCGTCGCGCGGGGCAATCCAGATCACGTTACCGTTCTTGCGTTTGTCGAGCCCCTTTGCCTGCAGGATGATGTCGAGAGCCTGATCCCACGGCACATCCTTGAGGCGCAGGGTCAGGCTTCCCTGGACGGTTTCGCTCGTGATGATGTTGAAGTTGGTGAAGTCTGCAATCACCTGCAACACCGAACGGACATCAATGTTCTGGAAGTTAAGCGACAGCTTCTCGCCCTGATAGCCCTTCTCGTTACCCTGCACCAGCTTGCTCGGATCCTCGACCACGCGCTTGACCTCGATCACGAACTGGTTGTCGCTCTGGTAGGCGTTGTGCTCCCACAGGCCATGCGGCGAAATGGTCATCTGCACGTTACCACCCTGCTCTTGAGAAACCACGCTGGTGACCGGTGTCCCGAAATCCGTGACATCGAGACGGCGGCGCAGCGGCTCCGGCAGGCTGGTCTTCATGAGATCAACGACGAGGTTCGCCCCCTTGCGCCGAATGTCGATGGCGGTATCCGGCGAACCGAGGTCAACGATGATCCGTCCTTCGCCGTTGGCACCGCGACGGAAATTGATGTCGCGGATGGTGCGATCCACTGCGGCGGCGGCCGATTCTTCGGTGGCATTGGAGAAAGCTGCGGCCGAAGCAGGACGTGCCGCGGTCTCGGACGGCGAAACCGTGATGAACACGTATTTGCCGTCGAGACGCGTCTCGTAAGGCACCGAGCGGTTCAGGTTGAGGACAAGTCTCGTACGGTCGCCCACCTGGACGATATTCGCACTCCGGAGATCCCCGGCGTCGAGCACCTGGACATTCCGGCCCAGACCGTTACCCGTATCGGTGAAATCGAACGCAATCCGCGCCGGGGTCATGACGCTGAAGCTGGGCGGCGGTGTCGTCATGGGCTTCTGCATGGTCAACCGAACGACCACTTCGTTTCCGTTCTGGTTGACTTGCAAGGCTTCGATACTGTTGCCGACAACGACCTCTTCAGCCGTGGCAGCGGTGGCGGCACCATGACTTGCAACAGGAAACAGGGTCGATGCGGCACAGATCGCGCCACAGACCAGCTTTACGATTCCCCTTCTCATTTCTTAGTCTCCTGCTCCTGCAGATGCAGAGTGCTCACACGTTCGCCCCATTCGCCGTTCATGTCTTCGACCAATTCCTTGATCGACACTTCCGCGCCTGAAATGCCGGTCACCACGCCGAAATCCTGGCCCAGATAATTTCCTTTGCGCACCTGATAAAGCGCTTCACCGGCTTTCACCAGCGCGAGGTTTTCCTTGCCACGCTGGATCACACCGACGAAAGACAGGCTCTCGAGCGGGAACGCCTCGAGCGGCTCACGTCGCCGGTTGACATCGGGCCTGAGGCCGCCGACCGCCCGTTTGTCCGGCTCCATCTTGCTCGGGCGGAACGGGTCGGTCACCAGCGTTTCGTCGAACTCGACCACGGGCGCCGGTTCTATTTCAGGCAGGGGCTTGACGCCTCCCTTCATGTGGGATGCTTCTTCGGTCATCCACTCCTGGATGTCCTGCTCCGGGCTGGAACAAGACACCAGCAGCGGAGCCAGCAGAATTACGGTGAGTATCCGGAACGTCATGATGATATTGGCCCCGTCTGCGGATTCATTTCGTCTTGGCTTCCCTGGCTTCCTTGGCTTTCTTGCGCTGGGCAGCCAATTCATCCTCGTCGAGGTAGCGATAGGTCACCGCCTTGCCATCGAGCATCAGGCGTCCGTCCTTGTCGGAAGCGATCGCGATGTCCTGCATCGTGACGATGCGCGGCATCTTGGCCACATCGCTGATGAAAGCCCCGAGGTCCCGATATGCACCGACCACTTTCACGGTTATCGGCATCTCGGCGTAGAAATCACGAACCACGTCTGAGCCCGGCTTGAAGAGATCGAACTGCAACCCGCGCCCCAGGCCGGCCTGGTTGATATCGGCAAGCAGGGAATCCATTTCCGCCTTGTTCGGAAGCTGCCTCAGCAGTGCACCGAACTGCCGGTCGATCTCGGCGAGCTGTTGTCGATGCGCGTCAAGATTGACCGCCATACGCTTCTTGCCCATCCACTCTTCGCGCAGATTCTGTTCGGCCGCTTCGCTGGATTTCAACTGGTCGAGCTGGTCGCTCCAGTCGAACCACCACGCGCCGACTACCGTGAGTACCAGCACCACCGCGAGCACCGCGATGCGCGGCGCCAGCGGCCACATTCCCGGATCATTGGGGTCTAGCCCCTTGAAATCACGACCAAGCCGCTCGAAGTCGATCGACCGCAGGCTTTCAACCGCCGACTTCGCACTCACTTGGCTTTCTCCTTGGGCTCACCATCTGCGTCCACCTTGCGATCGATGCTGACGACGAGGTTGAATTCGCTGACCCGCCGCCCATCGACTACCGCTGCCTTGGTCTCGATGAGTTGCGGTTCCTTCAGCGTGGGCGAGCCCTCGAGGTTGCGCATCAGTATCGAAACCCGCGCATTCGATTGTGCGTAGCCGATGAACTGGATCTTGTCGCCGGTTTCCTTGATGGACTTGAGGTAGACGCCCTCCGGCATCTGCCTGGCCATCTCGTTCATCAAATGGACCGCCTCGGTACGGTAGGTCTGCAGGGACTCGATGACCTGTTTACGCGACAGCAGTGCCTCAATCTGTTCCTTGAGCCGCTTGATCTCCGCGATTTCCCCGTCCAGCACGGCAATCTCGCGCTTCAGATAATTGTTTCGCGACTCCTGCCGCTCGATGGAACCGGCGATCACCGAGTGCACGAGGAACGCGATCACGAGACCGATCAGAAGCATGATTCCGACCAGTCCGTAGAACTGCTGGCGCCGCTCCTTGCGCTTCTGCTCTCGGTGCGGCAGCAGGTTGATGCGAATCATTAGTCGAATCTCCGCAATGCCAGACCGCAGGCGACAAGCAGGCTGGGCGCATCAGCCATGAGGTTCTTGGGTCGGATCTTCTGGGACAGGGTCATTCCAGCGAACGGGTTGGCCACCATGCACGACACCTGCGTGCGCCCGGAAACGACCTCGGCGAGGCCCGCAATTACCGCACAGCCACCCGCCAGGACGATCTGATCGACCTGGTTGTACTGCGTGGAAGTGAAGAAGAACTGCAGCGCCCGCGAGATTTCCAGTGCCAGACTGTCCATGAAGGGGCGCAGCAGTTCGGTCTCGTAGTTTTCCGGCAGACTCGCACTGCGCTTGGCTGCCTCGGCTTCATCAAAACTCATGCCGTACTGTCGGGCAATATCCTGGGTCAACAGATTGCCGCCGAACGACTGCTCGCGCGCGTATATCTGATGACCATCACGCAGAACGGTCACATCGAGCGAGGTTGCGCCGATATCCACCAGCGCAATGATTTTGCCCTCCATGCCGCCCTGTATGTTTTTCGCGACCAGTTCGAAAGCTGCCTGCGCCGCAAAGGACTCGACATCCACGACCTGCGCCTTGAGGCCGGCGGCCTCTGCGGCCGCGACTCGATCCTCGACCTTTTCCTTTCTCGAAGCGGCAATAAGCACCTCGACGTCGTCGCTGTCGCCGGCGGGGCCGATTACCTGAAAATCCAGATTGACCTCTTCCAGAGCAAACGGAATGTACTGGTTGGCCTCGGCCTCAACCTGTACTTCCATCTCCTGTTCGCGAAGGCCACCCGGAAGCGTTATTCGCTTGGTGATCACCGACGAGGCGGGCAGCCCCATCGCGACCAGCTTGGCGTTGCTGGCCATCCGCCTCAGCGCGCGTCTGACGGAATCGGAAACGGCTTCAAGATTGGCAACATTGCCATCGACAACTGCCTCACGCGCCAGAGGTTCGACTGCGTAGCGCTCGATACAGAAGCCCGTTTTGTCATCGCCGGACAACTCCACCATCTTTACCGAAGACGTGGAAATATCCAGACCGATCAAAGGGCGCGCCTTTCGAGCAAAAAGCGAGAAATCAAGCACGTGATTTTCCCTTTATTTTCCGTTAGTTACGCGCACAAACAATAATTCGCTTGAAATGCTAACAACAAGCCACCCGGGTGTAAAGTTAAATCGGGTCAGGCACTTGCGGTGGTGCACATTTGCGTGGCGCTCTATAATTCGGCTCCTTGTCCGCCACTGGAAACCCGATGCGCTGGGTCCTATATCCGCTTGCCGTCATTTTTTCACTTGCCCTTGTTGCACTGGCCGGTGTAGCGGCACTGACCGCCTTTTCCTGGCCGAACCTGCCATCGGTCGACATCCTCACCGACTATCACCCCAAGATCCCCCTGCGAATCTTTACTGCCGACGGTCACCTTCTCGCCGAATACGGCGAAGAACGTCGCTCTTTCGTGCCTATAGACCAGATTCCGGCAGTAATGAAAAACGCGGTGCTCGCGGCAGAGGACGAACGTTTTTACGAGCACCCCGGAGTCGATGCTATCGGCATCGCCCGCGCAGCCCTGGCCAACCTTACCTCGGGCGGAAAGCAGCAAGGCGCATCGACCATCACCATGCAGGTGGCACGCAATTTCTTCCTCACGCGCGAAAAAAGTTTTAGTCGCAAATTCTACGAAATCCTTCTTTCCATAAAGATCGAACGCAATCTCACCAAGGACCAGATCCTCGAGATCTACCTCAATCAAATCTATCTTGGGCAGCGCTCCTACGGTTTTGCAACTGCCGCTCGTACCTATTTCGACAAATCCGTGAAAGACTTGAGCATTGGAGAAGCCGCAATGCTCGCGGGCCTGCCGAAGGCCCCCTCCGCCTACAACCCGATTGTGAATCCGAAGCGCGCGGCGCTGCGCCAGGCCTACGTGCTTCGTCGGATGCGCGAACTCGGATTTATCACTGAGTCGGAGTTCCGAGAAGCCACGGAAAACCCGGTACGTGCGGTCTCTGCTCGCAGCAGTCCGAACCGGATCAACGTACACGGCGAGTATGTTGCCGAGATGGCGCGACGGATTGCAGTGGAGCAGTTCAAGGACGCAGCCTACGAGATGGGGATCCGCATCACCACGACCATCTCCAGCGAAGACCAGGAAGCCGCATATCAGGCGCTTCGCAAGGGCGTGCTCGACTATGACCGTCGCCACGGCTATCGAGGGCCGGAATCCTTTGCCGACATGAAGGACATCCGCTCGGATCAGGACGAAGCACTGGACGACATTCTCGCCGATGTGCCCGACTACGATGATCTGCTGGCAGCCGTAGTGCTCAAGGTCGAACCCAAAAAGGTTACGGCATACCGGCGCGGCACGACGATCGAGATCGAGGGAGCTGGACTGCGCTTTGCGGCGCCGATGCTTTCGGATCGGGCCCCTGCGGGCAAGCGGGTGCGGCGCGGCGCGGTCATTCGGATCCGCAATACCGGAAAGGGCTGGGAGATTCTCCAGCTTCCGCAGGTTCAGGCCGCCCTGGTCGCAACAGACCCCCATAGTGGTGCAATCAAGGCACTGGTGGGTGGTTTCGACTTTGGCCTGAGCAAGTTCAATCACGTCACCCAGGGCTGGCGCCAGCCAGGATCCAGCTTCAAACCCTTCATCTATTCGGCAGCGCTCGAGAAAGGCTACAGCCCGGCCAGCTGGGTGGATGACTCTCCCCTGAGTTTTTCTTCCGGTGTTACCGGCAGTCAGGCGTGGGAGCCAAAGAACTATGACGGGCGCTACGATGGCCCGATGACCATCCGTGACGCGCTGGCTCGCTCGAAGAACATGGTGTCGATTCGTTTGCTGCAATCGATTGGACCGGAGTACGCGCAGGACTACATCACCCGTTTCGGCTTCGAGCGAGACCGTCACCCGCCCTACCTCACCATGGCTCTGGGCGCAGGTTCGGCAACGGTGTGGGAGATGGCCAGCGGGTATTCGGTTTTTGCCAATGGCGGCTTCAGGGTCGAGCCCTACATCGTCAAGGAAATGGTAGACGGCGACGGTCGGGTACTTGCCCGGGTGGATCCGCCACTGGCCAGCGAGTCGGCAGCGCGGGTCATCGACCCGCGCAACGCCTACCTGATGGATTCGATGCTTCGCGATGTTGTCCGGCGCGGCACCGGAGCCCGCGCCCGCAGCCTGGGTCGAAACGATCTGGCCGGCAAGACCGGCACCACGAACGATTACGTCGATGCCTGGTTCTGCGGCTATTCACCCCGCCTGGTCGCAATCAGCTGGGTCGGTTTCGACCAGCCGCAGAACCTTGGCCGGGGTGAAACCGGCGGTGCAGCCGCACTGCCGATCTGGATCGATTTCATGCGCTCCGCGCTCAAGGACGTACCGGAAACCCGGCTTGAGCAGCCGCCCGGCCTGATCCGCATCCAGACGGAAGACGGGAACAGCAATGAGCTGATGTATCAGGAAAACCTCCCACCCGTTCCGCCGGAGCCGACCATCGACCCGGACGCGTTGCCGCCACCTAGCGAAGAGCCGTTCAGCTACGGCCCGGGCTTCTTCCCATCGCCGCCGACGCCATCTCCGGCACCGGCGCCGGTCGCTCCCGCCCCCCAGCGCAACCCGGCGCCCGTCTACGATCTGGCACCACGACCAATCAAGCGAAACTAGGTGAGCGCACCGCGCTGTCGGTGCGCTGCGGGGCGGTCACTCATCGCCAGCCGAAAGGTCGATGTTGCGTCCAGCCTGCTCGCTGAATATCCGCCCGAGGGCGGCGTAAAGTTCCACGCCGTCACGCGTCCCGAGCCACTTCCCGGATTCGGGCCTGAAGTGAAATCCGCCGCTTTTGGCCGCGACCCAGATCTCCCGCGCCGCGGTGTGGCGGTTGATCACGACCTTGCTGCCGTTCACGAAC
Source organism: Cognatazoarcus halotolerans (assembly GCF_009800965.1). GTDB lineage: Bacteria > Pseudomonadota > Gammaproteobacteria > Burkholderiales > Rhodocyclaceae > Cognatazoarcus > Cognatazoarcus halotolerans. The sequence continues at coordinate 114,253 of NZ_WUAF01000009.1, forward strand.
TCGAGTTCGAGCACGCCTCCGGGCTGCACCTCGAGCTCAATGTCATCGTCAAAGGCTTCGAGCGCCTGCTCAATGCGGGTCAGCTCCGCTTCCGCCAGCACATTGAATGCGGCCTCATCCATTTGTGTCACTCCATCTGTTAACATCGCCGTTTTATCCGGATTCGCCATGCGCGCTCTTCGATTTCTCTGCTTTGCGTCCCTGGTAGCAGTGCTGGCCAGCTGCGGCATCAAAGGGCCCCTGTATCTGCCCGATACCCGGCCGGCGCCGGACGGCAAGGCCGGACACGAGCCGGCGGATCATAACAACAAACTCCGGCAGGACGCCCCGCAATGAGCACCTATCCAATTTCCACGCTGCACGAAGAAGCAGCGGGTCTTTACCTTGAAGGCGTATCGTTGGCCACACTGGCCGAGCAGTACGGCACACCGACCTACGTTTATTCCCGCGAGGCCCTGACGGTCGCTTTCAATGCCTACCAGGCGGCCTTGAAGGGACACCGTGCGAGGATCTTCTACGCGGTCAAATCCAATTCGAATCTGGCGGTACTCAACCTGTTCTCGCGGCTCGGCGCCGGTTTCGACATCGTGTCGGGGGGGGAGCTCGCACGGGTCCTCGCGGCTGGCGGCGATGCGGGGGTAGTCGTGTTTTCCGGCGTCGGAAAATCCGAAGCCGAAATGCGGCAAGCTCTGCGGGCGGGGATACGTTGTTTCAACGTGGAATCAGCAGCCGAACTGAACCGACTGGCAGCCATTGCGAGCGACATGGGCAAGATCGCACCGATCGCCCTGCGGGTGAATCCGGACGTCGACCCGAAGACCCATCCATACATCTCGACCGGCCTGCGCAGCAACAAATTCGGTGTTGCCTTCGACGAAGCCCTGACGCTGTATCGCCGCGCAGCCACCCTCCCGGGCCTGAGGATCAGCGGTATCGCCTGCCACATCGGCTCGCAGTTGCTGGATCCAGCCCCCATTGCGGAAGCTGCCGACAAGATTCTCGGTCTCGTCGATCAACTCGCCGGAGAGGGCATTCCACTCGACCATATCGACCTAGGCGGCGGGCTCGGCATCCGTTACAAGGACGAAACACCGCCCACGCCGGCGGAGTACCTCGCACCGCTGCTGGCACGATTCGCCGGCCGAAGCGAAGAGATCAGTCTCGAACCGGGCCGCTCACTGATCGGCAACGCCGGCCTGCTTCTGACCCGCATCGAGTATCTGAAGCCCGGATCGGAAAAGAATTTTGCGGTGGTCGACGCAGCCATGAACGATCTGGCGCGCCCGGCGCTCTACGATGCCTTCCATGAAGTGGTCACGGTCAGCCGTTCCGATACGGCCACGCAGCGTTACGAGATAGTCGGACCGATCTGTGAAAGCGGGGACTTTCTTGCCCATGACCGCGAACTCGCCGCAGCCCCTGGGGATCTTTTGGCCCTGTTGTCGGCGGGAGCTTACGGCATGACCATGAGTTCGAACTACAACACCCGTCCGCGGGCCGCGGAAGTCATGGTGGACGGAACACGCACATGGCTGATCCGCGAACGCGAGCAGATCGCAGACCTGTATCGGGGTGAGCACATGATGAACGCTGACTGAGCAGGCAATCGACCGCCGGCAGGATCGAAGCGGCCAATGCGCCGTTCCTGCCGGCGCCCCGTATCGACCATCTGCGACATCATGTCGCACGACAACTTGCAGCACGCTACCGTATGGTTGCGCCCGCCGGGCCCCGGACTCCTCCCGGGCCCGATAACGGGAGTACGCAATGCGCATTACGGTTTTCAGGCTCAGCCCGCTGGCGCTGGCCCTTTCCACACTGCACGCCGGGACGACTCTTGCATCCGAGGATACCGCCCTCGATGCCGTCGTCGTAACCGCTCCAGCCATGGAGAGCCCGCTGACGGTCAGCACCGACCCGAAGGCGCCACGGCAGCCGATGCCGGCTCACGACGGAGCGGATCTGCTCAAGAACATTCCCGGCTTCTCGGTGATCCGCAAGGGCGGTACCGACGGCGACCCGGTATTTCGCGGAATGGCCGCATCGCGCCTCGGCATTCTCCTCGATGGCGAAATGATTCTCGGCGGTTGTGGGATGCGCATGGATCCTCCCACGGCCTATGTATTCCCCGAAGCCTACGATCGGGTAATCGTTCAAAAGGGGCCTCAGACGGTCCTTTACGGCCCCGGAAACAGCGCCGGCGTGGTCCGCTTCGAGCGTACACCGCCGCGGTTCGACAGCACAGGCAGCCGCTTTGACGGCAGCCTGCTGGTCGGGAGCAACGATCGCAACGATCAGGTCGTCACCGCTGCGACGGGCACCCCACAATTCTACGCAGATGCCGCGGCAACCCGGTCCGACGCCAACAACTACGAGGACGGAAGCGGGCGAGAAATTCATTCGGCATATACCCGATGGAGCACGAATCTGGCACTTGGCTGGACACCAGACGCAAACACGCGAATCGAATTGAGCCTGGCGAAAAGCGATGGAGAAGCGGCATATGCCGACCGATCGATGGACGGCGTCAAGTTCGACCGGGAAAACGTGGGGCTGAAATTCGAGAAACGCATGATCTCGCCATGGCTGGCAAAGCTCGAAGCGCAGCTCTATCGGAATTACGTCGACCACGTAATGGACAATTACTCGCTTCGCACCGCGACCGGCATGAAGATGGTCAGCAACCCGGACCGCGAAACGACTGGTGGACGAATCGCGGCAACACTGAACGTCGCCCCATCGAGCGTTCTTGATCTCGGCATCGACTTTCAGAAGAACGAACACAGCCTGCGCTCGGCAAGCAGCATGATGTCCGACCCCGATTACGAATCCCTGGACCGAAAGCCGGACATGCGCTTCGAAACCCTGGGAATCTTTGCCGAACTGGCCCACGAACTTGATGACACTGATCGCGTGATCGGCGGATTACGGCTTGATCGCAGCACCGCAGAAGATCAACGCACCGGCAAGACAAGCTCCGGCACGAAGGAAACCGACGACCTCGCGGCAGCCTTTCTGCGCTGGGAACGTGCGCTCGGAGGCGGCAAGACACTCTACGCGGGTATCGGTCATAGCGAACGTGCAGCCGATTACTGGGAGCGGACGAAGAACCCGGCGGCCACCTCGCCGATGATGACCGGAGCGGCCAGTACGTTCTCGCTGGCCCCCGAAAAGACGACACAGCTCGACCTCGGCGCCATTCATCGTGCCGGCCCGCTTCAGGCATCGGTTTCGCTGTTCTACGCCAAGCACCGTGACTACATCCTGATCGAACAACTTCCGCTGGTAAGCAGCTTCGCCAGCACCGCGCGCAACATCGACGCAACTACCTACGGGCTCGAGAGCGATATGAGCTACCGACTCGCACCGCGCTGGACGGGTACCGCCACGCTCGCCTGGGTCCATGGCAAGAATGACACGGATGGCACGCCGCTTGCCCAGATCCCGCCCCTCGAAGGCCGGCTCGGTCTCGAATATGACACAGGGGTCTGGTCAGCGGGAGCCCTATGGCGTCTCGTCGGCGGTCAGCACCGTGTAGACGTCGGCGCCGGAAACATCGTCGGCCAGGATATAGGACCAACCGCGGGATTCGGCGTGTTCTCGATCAATGCCGGCTACCGTGTCCGCAAGGACGTCCTTGTCAGCGCCGGAATCGACAACCTGTTCGACAAGACCTATGCCGAACACATTTCGCGCAGTGGGGCAATGATCAATGGTTACGAACAGACCACGCGGGTCAACGAACCGGGACGCACGTTCTGGCTGAAAGCGCGGCTCGCGCTCTGACGCGGCCGGCTCCACGCACGAGGCCCCGATTGCCAGCGGGGCCTCGGCAAGCTGCTGTTCAGCCGCGGCGACGCCGTGCAATCCCTGCGAGCAGCCCCAGGCCAGCCAGCATCATTGCGTAGCTTTCCGGCTCGGGTACTGCGGCAGCGACCGAAAATGGTGTGAGATCGGGCTCGGCATCGGCACTCGCCACCTTGAAGATCGACCAGTCGGCAGCGTTGTTCACCGTCGATGCGTAGCTTCCGAATACACTCGCGCCGCTTCTTGGCCCGACATACGTACCGAAGCGGGTCCCGGCATCAAGCGCGACCGCAGTGGTCCCAAGGATCAGACCCGTGCCGTTCAGCTGGTCTCCGACAAAGCCGTCGTTCGATATCGCCGCCAGAAAGCCGGACGGGTTCGCATCGTCGGCGCCAATATAAGCAAAGAGCCCATCGCCACCGCCCGCCAGGTTCGCAGTTCCGGTTGCGCTCAGCGCTCCTGCGCTCGCGCTGCGATCGGCAGCACGATTCACGCCGCTGAACCGAACCACGGCACCTGCCGCGACCGCTTCGGCGCCAAGCGACCATGTGTAGACCGCCTCACCCGAATTGAACGCACCGCCGACACCAAGCGCCTCCCCGTTCCATTCGTTCTCGGTGAAGTAGATCACCGTGTCCATCGGAAGATCGGCGAGCGCCACGATGGCCCAACCATCTTCGTCGGTATTGAAAGAAGTGAATGCAATATCGCCAGCTTCCAGTGCATGGGCATTCACGACCGCCAGCAGCAAACCACTGGCAAGAAGCGTATTTCTCATCAGAACCTCCCCTTTTAACAATGCCATCTGCATTGCCCGGCAGAGGATATGCATTGCCACCAATGCAAGTCAAACAATTAATACCATTGACATATTCAGCCTGGTGTATGCAGTCGCGCGCGGTGGCGGCGACGCACCACGTCATGGAGCAAAACGGGATCAGCCAAGAGCGCCTTCGCGCGGCTCCGCCCCGGCGCAGGGAGAGGAAGAGCCCCGCGGGATTCACTCGGCCCGTTCAGCTGAAGGTTCGTGCGTCTGCTAGCGACTTTCCGGCGCGATCCCTTACCGACAACAGCGGTTCGATACCTTCCGTAGGCCATTTGACGCCAACGCCGGGATCGTCCCAGGCTAGACAATATTCGTCATCGGGGGCGTAGTAGTCGGTCGCCTTGTAGAAGAGATCTGCGCTTTGCGAGAGTACGAAAAAACCGTGAGCGAACCCCGCGGGAATCCAGAACTGACGGTGATTCTCGGCCGAAAGCTCGACCCCCACCCAACGCCCGAAGCTTGGCGAGCTACGGCGTAGATCGACCGCAACGTCGAAAACCCGGCCACTTGCAACCCTCACCAGCTTGCCCTGTGGCTGATTGAGCTGATAATGCAGGCCGCGCAATACCCCGCGCTGGGAACGCGAATGATTGTCCTGGACAAAGCTCACCTGAAGCCCGGTCAGATCGGCAAAGGTCCGCGCGTTGAAGCTTTCCATGAAGAAACCGCGCTCGTCCCCGAACAGCCTGGGCTCGAGGATCAGAAGGCCGGCAATGGACGTGGCGACTACGTTCATCAGAACACCCTGTCCTCGAGCAGCCGCTCAAGATACTGACCGTAACCATTCTTCGAAAGTGGCGCCGCCAAACGCCGCAAAGCCTCGCCATCAATCCAGCCAGCGCGCCAGGCAATCTCTTCCGGACAAGCGACTTTCAACCCCTGGCGCTTCTCGATGGTCTGAATGAACAGGCCTGCTTCGAGCAGGCTTTCATGCGTTCCGCTATCGAGCCAGGCATGACCGCGTCCCATTACGCGGACGTCGAGCGCACCCCACTGTAGATACTGCCGGTTCACGTCCGTGATCTCCAGTTCACCCCGTGTGCTTGGCTTGAGCGTCCTGGCGATGTCGACAACCCGGGAATCGTAGAAGTAGAGACCAGTAACCGCGTAGCGGCTCTTCGGCCTCACGGGCTTCTCTTCGAGACTGATCGCCCTGCCTTCCCGATCAAATTCCACCACGCCATAGCGCTCGGGGTCGGTGACCGGATAGGCGAAAACTGTCGCACCGTGTTCCTGCTTTCCTGCTGTGCGCAGATCATCGGCAATCTCATGACCATAGAAAAGGTTGTCGCCCAGAACGAGTGCACTCGCCGATCCGTCAAGAAATTTCTCACCGATGAGGAAAGCCTGCGCGAGTCCTTCGGGGTTGGGTTGAGCCGCATACTGGAGATCGATGCCCCATTGGCCGCCATCACCGAGCAATTGCCTGAAGCGAGGCAGATCCTGCGGTGTTCCGATGAGCAGAATCTCCCGGATCCCGGCCAGCATCAGCGTACTGAGCGGGTAATAGACCATTGGCTTGTCATAGACAGGCAACAGCTGCTTCGACACGGCCAAGGTGGCCGGATGAAGACGAGAACCATTGCCCCCGGCAAGAATGATTCCTTTTCTTTTCATGGCATGCACCTCAGGGACTCTCTGTTCGTATCGGACCGGCATTCTCAGCCAGACAGGATCTCGTCGAGCATGCGTGCCACACCGAACCGCCAGTCGGGCATCACCAGACCGAAGGTACGGCGGAACCGGCCGGTATCGAGCCGCGAATTGAGCGGCCGGCTCGCTCGGGCTGGAGCGGCGGCAGCCGCGATCGGCTCGATGCGCCCGGGCGCCACCGTCAGAGGTTCACCACGGGCCCGGGCGTTTTCGATGACGAAACTCGCGTAGCCATGCCAGCTCGTTTCACCTGCCGCAGCCAGATGATAAACGCCACTCAGCTCGGGCCTCTCTTGCAGTGCACGGATTGAATGAGCGGTCGAGTCCGCAATCAGCTCTGCACCAGTCGGCGCTCCGATCTGATCGGTTATGATTTTCAGATGCTCGCGCTCCCGCGCAAGCCGCAGTATCGTCCTGACAAAATTTTCACCGCGTACCGCATAGACCCAGCTGGTCCGGATAATCAAATGCCGACAAGCCGCAGCATGGATTTCCTGCTCCCCTTCAAGCTTCGTGAGGCCATAGATCGATAGCGGCCCGGTCGGATCATCTTCGCGCCACGGCCGATCACCGCTGCCGTCAAAGACGTAGTCGGTGGAATAGTGGACCAGGAGCGCACCAAGCGCTGCAGCCTCGCGCGCCATCACGGCGGGCGCCCGGACGTTGATCTGCCTGGACAGTTCAGCTTCGCCTTCCGCGTCGTCAACCGCAGTATGGGCAGCCGCATTGACGATTACGTCAGGACGCACGGCCCGGATGGTGGCCACCAGCAGATCAAGCCGCAAGAGATCACCGGAAAATCTTCCTTTCCCTTGACGGTCGAGTGCCACCACTTCACCCAACGGGGCGAGAGCGCGCTGCAGCTCCCAGCCCACCTGTCCGTTCTTGCCGAAGAGCAGAATTTTCATTGTTCCACCCCTCTCAGGTTTACTGCTTTGCGGCCCACTCGCGATAAGCACCGCTCTGTACGTTCGCAACCCATTCGGGATTCGCCAGATACCATTCAACGGTCTTCCGGATGCCACTTTCAAACGTTTCGGCGGGTCGCCAGCGGAGTTCTCGCTCGATCTTGCGGGCATCGACGGCGTAGCGACGATCGTGACCGGGGCGATCCTTCGCATGACGGATCAAGCGGCTGTAGCTGCCGGCAGGATCGGGGCGCAATTCGTCAAGCAGGGCACAAACGATTTTGACAACGCCGATATTGAACCTTTCATTCCAGCCACCGATATTGTAGGTCTCGCCAGGTCGCCCCTCCGCGAGCACCACACGGATGGCGCTGCAGTGATCCGTCACATACAGCCAGTCACGCATATTCATTCCGTCGCCATAGACGGGAAGCGCCTTGCCTGCGAGCGCGTTGACGACCATCAGCGGAATCAGCTTTTCCGGAAACTGATACGGGCCGTAATTGTTCGAGCAGTGGGTCGTGAGCACCGGCAACCCGTAGGTGCGATACCACGCACGCGCCAGATGATCCGAAGCCGCCTTGCTGGCCGAATACGGGCTGCTCGGAGCGTATGGGTGTGTCTCCGCAAACGGGGGATCTTCGGCACCGAGCGAGCCATAGACTTCATCGGTACCGACATGGAGAAAGCGAAAGGCACCGCGATCATGCGCCTCGAGCCCGGACCAATAAGCGCGCGCGGCCTCGAGCAGGCTGAAAGTACCGTCGACATTGGTACGGACAAACTCGGCAGGCTCATCGATGGAGCGATCGACGTGACTCTCGGCAGCAAAATGGACAATCGCGCGCGGCCTGTGCGCCGCCAGCAGGCTGCCGACCAGGGGACGGTTGCAGATATCGCCGTGCACAAACAGGTGACGAGCATCACCCTTGAGTGACTTCAGGGTTTCCAGATTCCCGGCATAGGTGAGCTTGTCCAGGTTCAGTACCGGCTCGCCGGACATGGAAAGCCAGTCGAGTACGAAATTGCCACCAATAAAACCGGCACCACCGGTTACCAGAATCACGCCGCCCCCCCCTCGCAACTCAGTCGTGGAAGGATACTGGACGGGTCTGCCGCACAGACAGATTCAATCGCATCGTGGCCATGGATCTGCCGCGGTACCTTTTCAGTCTTTCTGCAGTGGCTCGGCGACCTCGCCCCCGCCCGCCTCGACGGTAACGTCAACCTGCACGCTCATCCCGAGATATGCGCCTGCCGGCCCGATGTAGCTCCCCGACAGTGGTGCCGCCTGGGCCGGATCACGAGCCACCGCGACGCGAAGCAGATTACGGCCGCCGATGATCGCATTGGTCGGATCGAAGGGAACCCAACCGGCTCCGGGCAGATAGACCTGCACCCAGGCGTGCGTGGCGCCGCCGCCGATGACCCCGCCACCGGCGCCGATCAGGGACTCGTCGTAGAGATACCCCGAGACGAAACGCGCAGCCAGGCCGAGACTCCGTACCGCCTCCATCATGAACAGCGCGAAGTCCCTGCAACTGCCCGAGCCCAGATCCAGTGTCTCGATCGGCGTCTGGGTGCCCTCCTCGTCACGTGCGGCATAGGCAAACTCCGACTTGATGGCCCCCGTGATACCGACCAGCACCTTCAGCGTGTCATCGGTCGCGAGTTCCCTGCGGACCTTTCGCACCCAGGCATCTACCCGGTTCTCCGGGTCGCGATAGTGGCGCTCCGCGCTGCGCGCAAGATCGGGCATCTCGATGGCGTCGTAACTGAACGGCAAGGTTCTTGCGTAATCCTCGATCAGATCGACATCCGGCTCGGAGGGGTAGTGCTCCGCCAGAACGGTGGAAGTGAACACCAACTCGTTCGCCTCGTCGGCAAAGCTCGTTACCAGCACGGAGTTGCTGAAGACGTCATGGACCCACCGCATGGCAGCCGGTGGCGAAATGCTGATCCCGGTATCGAGCAAGCGCAGATCATGGGAATCACGCGGCCTGCACATCAATCGATGTTCGGCGAATCTCACTGGCTGGGCATATCTGTAGGTGGTGACATGCTTGATGCGTAGTACGGGCAAGTCCAACCTCCAATCGTCACAACACGCACGAACGTGTCATCAACTCGTATCGTACCGCGGGATCGCGACCGGCAGAGCAGCAACGAGCCACTGCTCGCCGCACGATTCAGCCCCCTCTTGCATCCCCCCAGCGAAGCACGCAGGTATCGTCACCGACGTACGTGGTGTCACCATTTCGATCGACACAATACTGTGGTGACATGATCACATCGCGGAATGTCTGGAATTCCCCGAGTCGCGTATATTCGAACAGGATAGAGCGCTCGACCCGCGATCCCGCGCGCAGGTGGCAGCCGTGTCCGATCCACGTGGGCCCCATGATCGACACACCCGGGTCGATACGCACGCCCGAACCAATATACACCGGACCGACAATCTGCACGCTGTCCCAGGCGATCGAAGTATTCAGCCCGACCCATACGCCCGACTTGACTTCCGTGCCCGGCATGTCCATCTGGGCAATTTCGCCACGCAAGACCCGCTGCAATACTGACCAATAGTCACTCAGCCGGCCGATGTCGATCCAGTTGAAAAAACGCTTCTGTGCAAAAAATGGCAGTTCCTTCTCGACCAGCAGCGGAAAAAGCTCGCTACCGATATCGAAGTTCCTGCCTGACGGAACGAGATCAAGCACCTGTGGCTCGAAAATATAAATCCCCGTGCTCGCCAGATTTGATCGGGCCTCCTCCGGGCTCGGCTTTTCCTGAAAGGATTGGATGCGCCCGCCGCTATCGGCCACCACCACGCCGTAGTTCTTGACCTGCTCGATCGGCACCTCAAGCGTGATCACGCTTGCCAACGCTCCCTTGGCACGGTGCTCATCCAGTGCGGAGCGGATATCCAGATCGATGATCGCGTCACCGCAGATCACAAGAGTCGTTTCGTCGAAGAACCCCCCGAAATCCTGGATTTTCCGCATGCCACCTGCGGAGCCAAGCGGCTTGGGAACGATATCGCCATGATCTTTCACGCCCTCATAGGAGTACCCGATCTCTACGCCCCAACGATGGCCATCGCCAAAATAGCTTTCAATCTTCCAGTGATTGAACGCGACGTTGATCATGATCTCGCGAATTCCGAATCGTGCCAGATGCTCGATCAGGTACTCGAGCACAGGCTTGCCGAGAATCGGCACCATGGGTTTCGGAAGATCTTTCGTCAGCGGGCGCACCCGCGTTCCCTGGCCGGCCGCCAGAATCATCGCTTTTGCCATACATTTCCTTCCAGATACTCAGTTCGATCGCCGCGTGGATTGTCCGCGGGACGAATACACCCGACAGCGGCCATCATAACGTGCTCTCACGCCATCATCATCGGGCCCGGCGGCTCGACGGACACGAGCGCCGCAATCTGTGTGGACGAGCCCTCGGAACACCGGTGTCACTTGCACCAGCCTCCTTGACCCGAGGCCCCGGGAACCGTCATGCATCTCGAGCACGCCGGATTGCTGTCTCGGAAACGAGGGGACCACCAGGGTCGGAATCACGCGTCCACCCCCCTGGCGACGAAGTGCGGATTCTCAAAGCCGGGTTTTCCGTAACGCATTACCGCGCCGTCGGCCTGAGTCAACCGTCCCCCCGCGGCGGCCAATACTGCATGACCTGCTGCAATATCCCACTCCATGGTGCGTCCAAGGCGAGGATAAAGATCCGCTTCGCCCGCGGCGATCAAGCAGATCTTGAGCGACGATCCCGCTCTTCTCACTTCCTTGATCACACGTCCGGCAAGGAAAGTCTCGAGAGCCACCTCATCCCCATGCGAGCGGCTGGCCATCACTGTCAGTCCGTCAGCAGGTGGGGGACGGCACACGATCGGTCTGCGGCCAGCCTGATCCTCGATGAACGCACCTTGTCCCACCACGCCGGCAAACAACAAGCCAAGCGCCGGCGCGAAGACGGTACCAAGTATCGGAGCCCCATCTTCAATCAAGGCGATATTTACGGTGAACTCGCCATTGCGCCGGATGAATTCCCTCGTACCGTCGAGCGGGTCGACGAGCCAGAAGCGCCCAGCGACTTCAGGAGCAGATCCCGCGGCGACGGCCTCCTCGGCGACCACGGGAATTCCGGGTATGAGCGCCGAGAGCCTCGACACGATCAGATCTTCAGCCTTTTCGTCCGCCTCGGTCACGGGTGAAGCATCTCGCTTGCTCCAAGTGGAAAAGGCTGCGCCATAAATGATCATGATCAGATCACCCGCGGCGCGCACCACGGGAAGTATCTTTTCCAGAACATCAATCCGAGCAAGATGTTCGGTCACGAGAATCACGCCTCGACACAAGGGATCAAGCGCGGCATCTGTACGCCACCTGACAAGTATCCATCTTGTTGCAACCGCTTCGCGACCGTCTCCCCAAGCCTAGGTTCGTGGTCGACCTGTTGGCGCCGATGCGCCACTCAAGATGGTCCATCTCCAACCGGAACAGCCACCTCAACGCGGTCACCGGGCAACACGTGCCAGGCAGCAGGAGCAACCTCGGCGCCACAACCAGAACGGGCGAAGCCGCTGCGGCAGCGGCGAGCGCCCGGAAGCCGACAGCGTCGGCTCGGACAACTAACCCCGCCCGATCCCGAAATACTCGATGCCCGCTGTTTTCATGACTGCGGGGTCATACATGTTGCGGCCGTCGAACACCACCGGCTGCTTCAGCCGCGCCTTGATGGACTCGAAGTCGGGGCTGCGAAACTCCTTCCATTCGGTCACGATCACCAGTGCGTCGGCGCCTTCGAGCGCGCTCTTGGGACGCCCCGCATAGCTCAGGCCCGGCTCGTCACCAAAAATCCGCTCGGATTCCTGCATCGCCACCGGATCATAGGCCGACACCGTCGCGCCACGCCGGATCAGCTCCTTGATGATCACGCGCGACGGGGCATCGCGCATGTCGTCGGTATTGGGCTTGAAAGCCAGGCCCCACAGGGCGAAACGCATGCCGGCGAGATCCTTGCCGAAGCGTTTCTCGATCTTTTCGAGCAGCACGTGCTTCTGGGCATCGTTGGCCTCTTCCACGGCGGTCAGCACCCTGAGCGTGTGCCCGTTCTCCTGACCTGTCTTGATGAGCGCCTTCACATCCTTGGGAAAACACGAACCGCCATAGCCGCAACCCGCGTACAGGAAGTGCCAGCCGATGCGCGGGTCCGATCCGATCCCCTGGCGGACCAGTTCGATGTCGGCGCCCATCGTCTCGGCCAGATTGGCCAGCTCGTTCATGAAGCTGATGCGGGTAGCGAGCATTGCATTGGCCGCATACTTGGTCAGTTCGGCGCTCTTCACGTCCATGAACACCAGCTTGTCGTGGTTGCGCTGGAATGGCGCGTAGAGCTGGCGCATGAGTTCGATCGCCTGCGGATCCTCCGCCCCCACCACGATGCGGTCGGGCCGCATGAAATCATCGACCGCCGCGCCTTCCTTGAGAAACTCTGGGTTGGAGACCACGCTGAAAGTGAGGCTGGAGCCGCGCTTGGCCAACTCGTCCGTCAGCGCGGCATGCACCTTGTCGCCAGTGCCGACCGGTACGGTCGATTTGTCCACGACCACCCGGTAACCGTCCATGTATTTGCCGATATTGCGTGCAGCGGCAAGCACATACTGAAGGTCGGCAGAGCCATCCTCGTCGGGCGGGGTGCCTACCGCAATGAACTGGATGGTTCCGTGCCGGGCCGCCTGAGCGACATCGGTGGTGAAGGACAGACGCCCGGCCTCGACGTTGCGTCGGACCACCTCGAGCAGACCCGGCTCGTGGATCGGAATACCGCCGTCCTCGAGAATCTTGATCTTGGCCGGATCCACGTCGAGACACAGCACATCGTTGCCCACATCCGCCAGGCAGGCGCCCGACACCAGCCCCACATAACCGGTACCGATCACGGTGATTTTCATGACGACTCCAATCGACAAATTCACAAGCCGGGGCGCAGGTTATACCAAATCCGACATACCGCAAGTAAGAGTCTCTCGCCGATGCGCTCCAGCGACATCGGTTGATTCTGTGCCCAAGGTCTTGTCGAAGCCAAGCGCGGACCCCGGATTCATTCATCGTGTCGCCCAAAATCAGGGCAAGAGAAAAATGCTCAGTTCCAGCGGAGGCCTCACGCCTCCACCCACACCTTATTCACAACTTATCCACCAGATCCTGTAGGCAACGGTTCGCTCAGTCCACCACAGCCAAGCCGTCCACCTCGTCATCAAGTTCCTCCGCGAGAAACCCCCCGCTCTGGTGCGCCCAAAGCCGCGCATAGAGCCCCCCCAGTGCGAGCAGGCTGCGGTGGTCGCCTTCCTCGACGATGCGGCCGTGATCCATCACGACCAGGCGGTCCATCGCCGCGATGGTCGACAGCCGGTGCGCGATCGCCACCACGGTCTTGCCTTCCATCAAACGATAAAGGCTCGCCTGAATCGCCGTCTCCACCTCGGAATCGAGCGCACTGGTGGCTTCATCGAGCAGCAGGATCGGCGCGTCCTTGAGCATCACCCGTGCGATCGCGATGCGCTGGCGCTGGCCGCCGGAAAGCTTCACGCCGCGCTCACCCACGTGTGCCTCGTAACCGTGCCGGCCCGACGGATCACTGAGCGTCTGGATGAAGTCGTGCGCCTCGGCACGCTTGGCCGCGGCGATCATCTGCACATCGCTCGCGTCCGGCCTGCCATAAAGGATGTTGTCGCGCACCGACCGATGCAGCAGCGCGGTGTCCTGGGTCACCATGCCGACCTGCGCACGCAGGCTCTCCTGGGTTACCCGGGCAATGTCCTCACCATCGATCAGGATCCTGCCATGGGCAACATCGTGGAATCGCAGCAACAGATTGACCAGCGTCGACTTCCCCGCTCCCGAGCGTCCGACCAGCCCAATCTTCTCTCCCGGCCGGACCCGCAAAGAGAAATGTTCGATCACCGGACGCGCCCCCTCCCGTAACGTCTGTCCGTAGCTGAAGCTCACCTCCTCGAAACGGATTTCGCCACGATGGACCGTCAGCGGATGTGCATCTTTCCGATCCGTCACGAGACGCGGACGCGCCAGCGTGTTGATGCCGTCCTGCACCGTGCCCACGTGCTCGAACAGGGAGGCCATCTCCCACATCACCCAGTGCGATATCCCGTTCAGCCGCAACGCCATCGCGGTGGCTGCCGCCACCGCCCCGACGCCCACCAGCCCGTCGATCCACAACCACAGCGCGACGCCCGCCGTACCCAGGATCAGGCCCATGTTGAGGGCGTGATTGACCGCCTCGAAGCCGCTCACCAATCGCATCTGCCGGTAGGCCGGCACCATGAAATCCTGCATCGCGGCACGCGCATAGTCGGCTTCACGACCCGCATGCGAGAAGAGCTTGACGGTGGCGATGTTGGTGTAGGCATCGGTGATGCGGCCGGTCATCAGCGAACGCGCATCGGCCTGGTCGCGCGCCACCCGCGACAGCCGTGGCACGAAATAACGCAGCGCGATCAGGTAAAGACTCACCCAGCTGATGAAAGGCAACAGCATCCACGCGTTGAAGCCCCCGACCACCGCTACGATGGTGACGAAATAGATCGTCACGAAGACCAGGATGTCGGCCGCGATCATCCAGGTGTCGCGCACCGCCAAGGCGGTCTGCATCACCTTGGTGGCGATGCGCCCTGCGAACTCGTCCTGGTAGAAACCCATGCTCTGACCGAGCATCAGGCGGTGGAAATTCCAGCGCAGGCGCATCGGAAAATTTGCCGCCAGCGCCTGGTGCTTGAACATCGTCTGCAGCGCCACCAGCACCACGCTGCCGATCAGTACCGCCGCCAGCGCGAGCAGGCTCCCATGCTCATCGGCCCACAGGCGGCCAGGCTCGATCGCACCCAGCCAGTCCACCACCCGCCCCAGCATTGCAAAGAGCAGCGCCTCGAACGCGCCGATGATCGCGGTGAGCAGCGTCATGCCCGCGATATACGGCCGCAAGCCTTCACTGCAGGCCCACACAAAGCGCAGGAAGCCCCGCGGAGGACGCGTCGGCTCCGCTTCCGGATAGGGGTACACCAGGCGTTCGAAAAACCGGAACAAGAAACTCTCCCGCCCGCACTCGGGCACACGCTGTTCAAGAGCCGGATTCTGACAGGGAGTTCAAGCGGCCGCGCAACAGGGGGCCGCCGACGGCCCACCTTGCGCGCTGGACGGGCGGAGTGATGCCGGGTCGCAACACCGCCGCGCCGCGGCCTTGCTCAAACCGGCGTACGATGATGCCAATGGCGCATCCACTCGGGAAGTCCATGTCTCCGCCCGCAGCACCCCGGCAGATCGGAACCATCGAGGCCGTCCAGGGCCCGGTGGTCGACATCGTCTGCGATCACCCCCCGCCGCTCCACCGCGCGCTTTTCGCCCAACCCAACGGCGAGCGCTGCGTGCTCGAGGTTTTCCGCGAACTTGGCGAGCGGCACGTGCGGGCGATCGCCCTGCACCGTACGGCCGGCCTGGCGCGCGGGCTCGCGGTGATGGATGGCGGCGGCCCGCTCGAGATCCCGGTCGGCCCGCAATGCCTCGGGCGCCTGCTCGACGTCTTCGGTGCGCCCCTCGATGGCGAAGCACCCTTCGAGTCCACCGGGCGCCGGCCGCTGGTGGCGCCGCCCGGACCGCTCGCCGAGGCGCGGGCCGCGGAAAGCGTGCTCGAGACCGGCATCAAGGTCATCGACCTGTTGTGCCCCTTCGTCCGCGGCGGCAAGACCGGCCTGTTCGGCGGCGCCGGCGTGGGCAAGACCGTGCTCATTACCGAGTTCATGAACGCGGTGATCCAGTTGCACGCCGGCGTGTCGGTGTTCGCCGGCATCGGCGAGCGCATCCGTGAGGGTCACGAACTGTGGCACGACATGCGCGAGGCCGGCGTGATGCCACGCACCGTGATGGTCTTCGGCCAGATGGACGAATCGCCCGGCGTGCGCTTCCGGGTCGGGCTGACCGGCCTCGCCTATGCCGAATACCTGCGCGACACCGTCGGCAAGGATGTGCTGCTGCTGATCGACAACGTCTTCCGTTTCGTCCAGGCCGGCAGCGAGATCTCCGGCCTGCTCGGGCGCATGCCAGCGACGGTGGGCTACCAGCCCACGCTGCTGTCCGAGGTGGCCGAGCTGGAGGAGCGGATCTCGTCCAGCACCGCCGGCAACATCACCTCGGTGCAGGCGGTCTACGTGCCGGCCGACGACATGACCGACCCGGCGGTGAGCGCCATCTTCAGCCACCTCGACACCATGGTAGTGCTCTCGCGCAACCAGGCCGCCAAGGGCATCTACCCGGCGGTGGATCCGCTGCGCTCGAGCAGCAAGATGATGGACCGGCATTTTCTCGGCGAACGCCACTACCGGGTCGCCGAGGCAGTACGCGAGCACCTTGCCCGCTATCACGAGCTCGAAGACATCATCGCCATGCTGGGCATCGAGTCGCTCTCGGAGAGCGACCGCCGCGTGGTCGCCCGTGCGCGACGGCTGCAGCGCTACCTGACCCAGCCCTTCCACGTAGTCGCCCAACACACCGGCATCCCGGGCGCTTCGGTGCCGCTGGCACAGACCCTCGACGACTGCGAGGCCTTCCTGCGCGGCGACTATGACGATGTGGCAGAGGCGGATTGCTACATGCGCGGCAGCATGCAGGACCCGAAGACATGAACACCTTCACCCTGCAGATCGCCAGCGCGACGCGGCAAGAGCGATTTGCCGAGGTCAGTAGCTTCGTCGGCAGCGATGCCTCGGGTCAGTTCGGATTGATGGCGGGGCATGTGCCGATGGCCACGGTGCTCGACTTCGGCCTCGCCCGCTTCCGCTGCGGCACCACCGGCGATTGGCGCTACCTGGCGCTACCGGGCGGCACGCTGCACTTTGCCGACCGGTCGCTCTATATCGCCACCCGCAGCTACGTCGTCAGCGACCGGCTCGACACCGTGCGCAACGCGCTTGAAACCCAACTCGCGGGCGAAGCGCAACAACGCACCGACCTGCGCCACAACCTCGACCAGCTCGAGAAGGCCCTTGTCGACCGTCTCTGGCGGATGGAGGCGCGATGAGCACGGCACCAGAAAAACGCCCGGCCGGCGAGCAGCGCGAGGCCCTCAGCGACGCGGTGCGCAAGGACGTCACGCGCATCGAAAAGGGGGAGCGCGAGCGCCGCAGCATGCTCGGCTACACCGTCTTCATGGGCACCATCGCGGGCCTGTTCGTGCTGCCGGTGGTGGGCGGCGCGTACCTGGGCCGCTGGCTGGACTCAATGGCGAGCGGCTACTCGGTGCGCTGGACGGTGAGCCTGATCCTGCTCGGCGTGCTCATCGGTGCGGTGAACGTCTATCGCTATCTGGAGGATCATCAGTGAGCAGTCCGCACGATCAATCCGGGGCCGGCGGCCAAGCTGCGGAAACGCGCGGCGGAAACCGACATGGACACTGAATCGATCATCTTCACCATCGGCCCGCTGGCCATCACCCGGCCGGTGGTCACCACCTGGGCAGTGATGCTCGGGCTGACGCTCCTGTGCGCCCTCGCCACACGGCGCCTCGCGCTAGATCCCGGCCGACTGCAGACCGTGCTGGAAGGCGTGGTGAGCGCCATCCACACCGCCATCGAGGAGGCCTTGCCGGGCTACGGCGAGCGGCTGCTGCCCTTCGTCGGCAGCCTGTGGATCTTCATTGCGATTGCCAACCTGGTCGGCATCCTGCCCGGTGCAGCCTCACCCACTGGCGATCTTTCGACCACCGCCGCGCTGGCCATCCTGGTGTTCCTGTCGGTGCACTGGTTCGGGATCCACAGCGAGGGGCTGACGGCCTATCTGCGCCACTACGCACAGCCCAGCCCGGTCATGATTCCCTTCCACATCATCAGCGAGATCTCGCGCACCGTGGCGCTGGCGGTACGGCTGTTCGGCAACGTGATGAGCCTCGAGACCGCGGCCATTCTGGTGCTGCTGGTGGCCGGCTTCCTTGTCCCGGTGCCGGTGCTGGCACTTCATATCGTCGAGGCGCTGGTGCAGGCCTACATTTTCGGCATGCTGGCGCTGGTGTATATCTCCGGCGGCATCCAGTCGCGCCAGAACCGTTCTTCCCGCAATGAGGCAGGAGCTTCTTCATGAAAGACATGACCTTCTTCACCACGCTGTCCACGGTCGGCGCACTGTTCGCGATCGCGCTCGGGGTGTTCTTCCCGGCCATGGCGATGGGCAAGGCGATCAGCCAGGCGCTGGATGCCATCGCCCGCCAGCCAGAAGCCGAGAAGTCGATCTCGCGACTGCTCTTCATCGGCCTGGCGATGATCGAATCGCTCGCCATCTATGTGCTGGTTGTGGTGCTGATCGTGCTGTTCCGCAACCCGCTGCTCGAATACATGCTCAAGTAAGGACGCCCGACCATGCAACTGGACTGGACCACTTTCCTGCTCCAGATCGTCAACTTCGTGGTGCTGGTGTGGCTGCTCAAACGCTTCCTCTACCGACCCGTCATGGACGTGATTGCGCGCCGCCGCGAAGGCATCGAGAAGGCCTTGAGCGACGCCCGGGAGGCCGAGGCCCACGCCGAATCGCTGCGCCAGGACTACGAGCGCAAGCTCGCCGAGCAGGATCGCGCGCATGCCGTCGAGATGTCGCGCCTCGGCGACGAGATCGCCACCGAACGCGTCCGGCGCATGGCGAAGCTCGAGGCCGAGCTCGCCTGCGAACGCGAGCGTCATGCCGCGCTGGCCGACAAACAGGTCACCGAGGCGGCCCGCAAGGCCGGCGACGAGGCACGCGAGGCGGCGCTGGGCTTCGTCTCGCGGCTGCTCGGCCGCCTCTCGGGTCCGGAGCTCGACCGCCGCCTGGTCGACATGTTTGTCGCCGATCTCGCCGACCTCGCAGCCGACCAGCTCGCCGCACTGCGCGAGGCGGCCGGCGCGCCCGACGCCTCGCTGCAGCTCAGCCTGGCCCGCCCGCTGGCCGCGGCAGACCAGTCCCGCCTCGAAGCGGCGCTCGCCGCCACGCTGGGGCGCGAGTTGCCGCTCTCGGTGACGCTCGACGAAAGCCTCAAGGCCGGACTGCGCGTCGGCATTGGGCCCTGGCTGCTAGCCGCCGACCTGGCCGACGAGCTGGCCTTCTTCCGTTCCGGGGCGCGCCGTGGCTGCTGAACCCTCCGCGCCGCCCGCCGTCGTCGTCGCGACCGAGTATCAACCTCGGCTGCGCGTCATCGAGCGCGGCCGGGTCAGCTCGGTGGGCGACGGCGTAGTGTGGATCGAGGGCCTGCCCTCGGCGCGCATGGACGGCATCGTCAAACTCTCCGACGGCAGCGCCGCGCTGGTCTTTCACCTGGCCCCCGGGCGGCTCGGCGCGATCCTGCTCAACGCCACCTCGGCGCTCATGGCAGGCGGCGAGGCACGGCTCTCCGACGAGATCCTCACCATTCCCACCGGCGAAGCACTGCTCGGTCGCGTCCTCGACCCGCTCGGCGCACCGCTGGACGGCTTGCCGCCGCCGCAGTGCAATGGCCGCCGCCCGGTGGATGGCGGATCGCCCGCCATCGTGGCCCGCGACTTCGTCGACCGGCCGCTTTATACCGGCAGCAAGGTGGTCGACACCCTTATCCCGATCGGCCGCGGCCAGCGCCAGCTGCTGATCGGCGACAACGGCAGCGGTAAGAGCGCCCTGGCGCTCGACGCGATCATCGGCCAGCGCGACCAGAACGTGCGCTGCCTGTATGTGCTCATCGGCCAGAAGCGCTCGTCAGTGGTGCAGACCATCGAGACCTTGCGCAGCCACGGCGCGCTGGCATGGACCACGGTCGTGGTGGCGGAGGCCACCGCCAGCGCCGGCATCAAGTACCTCGCCCCGTTCGCCGGTTGCGCTATCGCCGAAGACTGGATGCACGCCGGCCACGACACCCTGATCGTCTATGACGACCTCACCACCCA
Organism: Cognatazoarcus halotolerans; assembly: GCF_009800965.1. Taxonomy (GTDB): domain Bacteria; phylum Pseudomonadota; class Gammaproteobacteria; order Burkholderiales; family Rhodocyclaceae; genus Cognatazoarcus; species Cognatazoarcus halotolerans. Next base: position 134,402 of record NZ_WUAF01000009.1, read on the forward strand.
TGCGCGCGCCTACCGCGAACTTTCCCTGCTGCTGCGCCGCCCGCCCGGCCGGGAGGCCTATCCGGCCGACATCTTCTACCTCCATGCCCGGCTGCTCGAGCGCTCCACCCGGCTCGCCGTGGCGGGTGGTGGCGGCAGCATGACCGCGCTGCCGATCGCCGAAACCGAACAGGGCGAGATCGCCGCCTACATCCCGACCAACCTGATCTCGATCACCGACGGGCAAATCCATTTCGACACCGCGCTGTTCGCCCGTGGCGTGCTGCCCGCCATCGACATCACCCGCTCAGTCTCGCGCATCGGCGGCAAGGCACAGCACGAGGCGATCAAGCGCGAAGCCGGCCGCATGAAGCTCGACTACCTGCAGTTCCTGGAACTCGAAGTGTTCACCCGCTTCGGTGCCAAACTCGAGGCCTCGATGGAAGCGCGCATCCGCCGTGGCCGGCTGCTCAGGGAAATCCTCGGCCAGGACCGGCTCGACCCGCACAGCCCGGCCGACCAGCTCGCATGGCTGATCGCCTGCAACGAAAACCTGCTCGACGGTCTCGCAGGCGACGCCCTCGCCGTTGCGCTGCGGCACTTGCGCGAGGGGGCGACCACCACGACGCTGACGCTCGACAGCCCGCGCGACCAGTGGCTCTCGTCGGTGCAACACTGGCTGGCCGCCTGCCAGACGCCGACCGAAACGCTCGCAGCCTCATGAGCAAGCGCCGCGAACTGCAGGAGCACAGCGACAGCCTTGCCGACATCGGCGAACTGCTCGGCGCGATGAAAAACCTCGCGCTGGTCGAGAGCCGCCGCATCGCCACTTTCATCGACGCCCAGCGTGCCGCTGCCAGCATCGTCGAGCGCACGCTCTCCGACTTTGTCTCCGACTACGCCGGCCACATCGTCCCGACGGAACACCGCGGGGAAGTGCTGTGCGTCATCGGCTCGGAGCGCGGCTTCTGCGGCGATCTCAATCAACGGCTCGCCTGCGCTGCGGAGGAGATCCATTCGGGCGGCAGACCGGTCGAGGTCGGCGAAGCGGATACCGACCGACGCATCGTCCTCGTCGGCAACCGACTCGCCGATGCCTGGCGCGGAGAGGCTGCAGCGAAGATTCCCGGCGCAGGTTTTGCCGACGAAGTACAGAACATCCTCGCCGACCTCGTCGCCACCCTGACCCCGCTGCTACGGGCCACGCCCCACGCCGGTCCGCCGGCATTGAGCCTGCTCTACTTCAACGACTCGGGACCTGTTCATCAGGCCATGCTGCCGGCGCCAATGCCGCCCCACGCAGGGGCGCGACGCAGCCATCCCATCCAGATCAACCTCGCCCCCCAACTACTGCATGTGGCGCTGATCGACCAGTTTCTCCAGACGGCCCTCGGCTGCGCCCTTTACGATGCCCTGCTGCACGAGAACCAGCTCCGCCTCGAACACATGGAACAGGCTCGCCACCGCATCGACGAACAGCTCGAAGACCTCTCCCGCCGAGCCAATCGCGCGCGCCAGGAGGAGATCACCGAGGAGATCGAGGTCATCCTGCTCTCGAGCATCGCGGCCGAGAACGGCTGAAGACACCCCTCCCCGCACGAAGGTCGGAAAGGAGTCGGAGCGCCACAGGGGCCTGGAGGACGTCCAGCTGCGGCATCACCGGATGCCACGCCGATTTCTGCACCCCGTCGGGCGCATCCTCCCCCGTAGCGACAGCGCCCTACCGTTCAAGTACGCCGCCGATGTGTCGTTATCAGGCGGATATCGATGAAACCGGTGTCTCTCCCGCAAACCGAAGGAGGCTGTGTGGCCGCTCCGCTGCGCCTTGTCTGCCTGGTTCTCGCATTCCTGATCGCCATCCCGGGCGCAGCCAGCCTAGCCCGGGCCGACGAATTCCGGATCGGCGTGCTTGCATACAGGGGCAAGGCGCAGGCAGCCCAGCGCTGGCAGGGGCACGCGGACTACCTCAATGAAAGGCTCGCGCCACATCGATTCGTGGTAATGCCGCTCAGCTACGACGAGATCGACAAGGCCGTCGCAGACCACGCCCTCGCCTTCCTGATCACCAACAGCGGACACTTCACCGAGTTCGAAATGGCCGGTACGGTCTCGGCACTCGCAACTCGTCAGCTGGCGGCCAAGAACGGGGCGCTCGACCGTTTTGGCGGGGTGCTCATTACGCTGCGCGGACGAACCGACATCAGGGGATACGCGGATCTCGCCGGCAAGCGCGTACTGATCCCCGACCGTTCAAGCCTGGGCGGCTGGCAGGTGCATCTGCGTGAGCTGATCGAAGCAGGCGTGGATCCGGACGAGCTGCAGCCGATCGAGACGCAGAACCACGAAGCCGTCGTTCGCGGCCTGCTTGCCGGGCGCGCCGATGCCGGATTCGTACGCTCCGACCTGCTCGAATCGATGGCCGCCGCAGGCCAGATCGATCTCGCAACCCTGACGGTGGTAGCCCCGCGAAGCACGGCGGGTTTCCCATTTCTCCACAGTACACGGCTCTACCCGGAGTGGCCGTTTGCCCGCGTCAACGGCGTCCCGGAACGCATCTCGCGGCAGGTCGCCATCGCGCTCCTGTCGATGCCGGCAGACGATCCTGCAGCCCGCGCAGCGGGCCTGATCGGCTGGACGTCGCCGGTAAGCTACCAGGCGGTTCACGACCTCTTCCGCACCGCCCGCCTGGGCCCCTTCGCCCGCGAAGAGATCGGGCTGCGCGAGATCCTCGCCCGGTATGAGCTCCAGATCTCGCTGTTTCTCGCCATCGTGATCACCGCGCTTGCCTCCGCCCTGATCGTGATTCGACGCTCGAACGCGGCCCTGCGGACGGAAATCAGGCGCCATGACGAGACAGCGAAACGGCTCAAGGAGCGCGAGGCACGGTTCCGCTCCTTGTTCGAAGAAAACGTTCTGGGCATCGTTTATCAGGAACCCAGCGGCAAGATCGTGGCGGCCAATGGTGCCGCCGAACGGATCCTCGGAATTCCGATAGCAGCACTCCTGGGCCTCGATGCGCACTACCCGGAATGGCATGCGGTCTATCCGGACGGTCGCCCGATGGCACCGGCGGATCACCCCTCCTTGCGAGCTCTCTCCGAACGCAGGGTCATCTGCAGTGAACGCATGGGGATTTGCACGCCGGCGCAGGCACGAACTCACTGGCTCAATGTCAGCGCGGTGCCACAATTTCGCAACGGGGAGGACGAACCTTTCCAGATTTTCGTGGTTTTCGAGGACATCACCGAACAGGTCAACATCGAGACCCGCCTGAAACTGCTGGCGACGGTTTTTGCCAACACCCGCGAGGGCATCATCATCGTCGATGATCACCGCACGATCATCGAGGCCAATGACGCGGCTTCAAACATCACCGGCTTTAGTCGCGAGCATCTCATCGGTCAGCCCGCAAACTGCACACATGCGCCGGGCCAGCCTCCTTCGCTGTATCGCGAAATTCGCCAAAGTCTCGATACGAGCGGTCACTGGCGGGGCGAAATGACGGGCCTGCGCAGTGACGGGAGCACCTACCCGGTACATGTGAGCACGTCCGTGGTTCGCGACGCCTACGGCCGCATCACCCACACCGTCGGTGTTTTCAGTGACATCACGACGCTCAAGGAAACTCAGGCGCGGCTCGAGCATCAGGCCTATTTCGACGCCCTTACCGGACTGCCCAATCGGGTACTGCTGCTCGATCGCATCCAGCATGCGATCGCGGCGGCGGATCGGGCGGGGGACATGCTCGCCGTATGCTATCTCGATCTCGACGGGTTCAAGCCGGTGAATGACACCTGGGGGCACGCCGTTGGCGACAACCTGCTCGGACTGGTTGCCGGGCGACTGCAAAAGCTGGTCCGCGCGAGCGACACCGTCTCCCGGCTCGGCGGTGACGAATTCGTGATCGTCCTGAGCAGCCTCGCCGACGCCACGGAGGCTACCACCATGCTCAAGCGTCTGTGTGGTTCGCTGGCGAAGCCTTATCGACTCGGCGACCATGAGGTCACCGTGTCCGCCTCGATAGGCGTGACCCTGTACCCCGACGACAGCGGCGAGCCGGGCATCCTGATTCGTCACGCGGATCACGCCATGTATCAGGCGAAAAAGTCTGGGCGCAACCGCTTTCACATCTACGATGCCGAACACGAAAAGGTGGATGAGAGCCGCGCGGCGTCTCGCCGGATGATCGAGGACGCCATCGCGAATAACGAGTTCCGGCTCTTCTACCAACCCAAGGTCGACATGCGCGCGGGACGGGTGATCGGTGCCGAAGCGCTGATCCGATGGCAGCATCCCGACCGGGGCCTGCTGAGCCCCGACGAGTTTCTCCCGGTGGTCGAGTATGTCGACCTCAACGTCGAGTTGGGGCGCTGGGTGCTCGACACGGCCTTCGCGCAAACGCAGGATTGGCACGACGCCGGGCTCGATCTCGCGATCAACGTCAACCTGTCGGCCGATCACCTGCAACATCCTGACCTGATCAGCGATCTGGAAACCCTGATCGACCGCTATCCCCGCGTCGACCCTGGTCGCATCGAACTCGAGATCGTGGAAACCGTCGCGCTCAGGAACCTTGCGGAGGTCTCCGCCCGACTCAAGGAATGCCAATCTCTCGGGTTCCGGTTTGCGGTGGACGACTTCGGCACCGGCTACTCCTCTCTTTCATATCTCAAGTCGCTGCCGGTCGACACCCTCAAGATCGATCAGGTCTTCGTGCGCGACATGCTCGACGACCCCGAAGATCTCGCCATCGTCGAGGGCGTAATTGCAATGGCCGGAGCATTTCGCCGCAGCGTCATTGCCGAGGGCATGGAAACGGAGGCCCACGGCCGCCTTCTGCTGAGTCTCGGTTGCGATCTTGCCCAGGGATTCGGCATTGCCCGCCCGATGCCTGCCGCCGCCCTGCCGAACTGGATCGCACAATGGAAGAGCCCCGAGAACTGGAGCGCGCCCGGCATCTGCCGCTGGAGTCGCGAAGACCTGCCCCTGCTCACCGTTGAAATCGCCCATAAACGCTGGCTGCGCAACCTCGGTCAGGTCCTGGAAAGCAATGTCAATGCGACGAGCCTGAAGACAGACGGCGCATTGCGCTGCAATTTCAGTCAGTGGCTCAACGGCGAAGGGACACGCCGTTATGGCGGGAGCCCCGGCTTTCATGCGCTGGCCAAGACCCATGAAACGACCCACCATCTCGCTCACGAACTCGTCGCCTGCAAACTCGAAGGTCGTGGGATCGAGCAGGCGCAGCTCGACGCCCTGGACGCGGCAAGCACCCGCTTCACTATGGAAGTCCTGGCCCTCCGGCACGAGATCGAAAACCTGAATGGTTTGCAGCAACACGGTAACGCTGACGCTGCAGCATGACCATCCCCCTCCTGTGCCGAATCAGGAAGGATCTGCTCACATGACATTCCGGGCGTCCGGATATGCCCGGGAAAGTCTCACACCCGCAATCGCTTTGATGTATCGTTTCAATTCATGCTGCATTGCGACATCGAGACATGAGATCATTGACGCCCTACCTCTCAGGCTTCGCCCTTGCCTTCTCGATGGCCTTCTCAGCACCGAGCTGGCCCGGCGATCTGCTTGATTACAATCCGGAATTCGGCAATACCGAGCAGCTCGATGCGCCCGACTCCGTCGTCGAAGTCCGGATCGATCGGAGCAAGACCTTGATGACGATCCCGGCAAGGTTTTACGGGATCAATATGCACCCGGGGTCGAGCAAGTACGAGTTTGCGCGCCCCGAACTGCTCAGAGCGCTCAAACCCGACGCGGTGCGGATCATGACACTGATGCGAACCGACTGGCCGGCTGATCACAGTGGGCGACGCATCTCACCGCTGTCCACCGGACCAGGCCGGTTCGATTGGCATGAACTCGATACGCTCGTCGACAATATCGTCTCCATCGGGGCGGAGCCCTATCTGGCGCTCGGATTCGGACCACCGAGCTGGCTCAGCGGCGCACCGGCCGAATGGGTCCGGCGACCGCCTCCCCGCGCTCGCATACCTGAATACGCCGATTTCATGGCAAGCATCGTGGAAAGATATGCCACGCTCAAGGCCCTGCCGATCCGCCGGGTGACGATCGACAATGAGCCCGAAAACGTTGGTTATTCAATCGAGGACTACATGAGCCTCGTACGCCTCGCCAAAGAACGCATCAAAGAACGCGCCCCGGATGTTCAGGTCGGCGGACCGACCATTGGTTATGCATATTGGCCGCAGCCTGCAGGCAACAGATTGGACTTCGCGGCGTCCACCAAGGAATTCGCGATGACCGGCACGCCATTCGATTTCTATGACTGGCATATCTATTCGACCACACCCGAACCCGTACTGCGTACGGTACAGGCAGTACGGCGCTGGTATGACAGCAGACTTCCACTGGTCATCAGCGAACTCAATCGGGATTGGCGTTTCGGTGGCGCCGCACGGGAACGCTCCGAGGAGAACAACACCGGCTGGGAATCAGTGGCGTGGCTCGCCTATCTGTACGATCGTTTGCAGCTCGCGGGTATCGATCAGGTTTTTTACTTCGCATGGAGAGAAAACACACTGGGGCTCGTGAGTGCCGACTCCTCTCGTATCCGGCCAAACTTCTACCTCTTTTCGGTATTGACCAATGCGCTGGGCAGAACGAGAATTGCAACCAATATGAATAATTCGGCGGTCGGTTGCATCGCAACAATATCGGCCCAAGGGAAAGTGGCGGCGGTGATCTACAATCGGACGGCCAGGACTGCAAAGATCGCAGTAAACACCGGCAGTCGGGCGGATTTGTCGGTTCAACGCTTTTCGGAGAGCTGGTATCGTTCGACGCAGCGACAAGCTGCCGACCCGCTGAATGCTCCGCCAATCGAGGTGCAGGCGCAGCGCGGTCAATCACCGGTCAGCTGGGATCTTCCGCCGGGAGGGTTTGCCCTTGTACTTGAGTGAATGTCGCCGTCGGGACATCTGTCGATCCGCGTTTCCGGCTCGGCAATGCGTGGCGGAAATCGAATCCTCATCCGCTGCACTTGGCGGCCTCCGATGCAGGAGTGTCCGCCTATTTCAATCCGCCTGCACATTACGTAAACATCCGCTCCGCCCCCGAACATCCTTGAATTCAAGAGGCCAAAAATGATCTCGCGACTCGTGATTCTCCCGATGGCATTCTGGATCTCGTCGGCATCCGCACTTGAATACGCACCTGGTGTTGTGTGGGACCGATACGCGGACTGGACACCGGGAACGACACCCGGCTCCTCGGACGGCAACGCCGACGATGATCGAAATGGGAATCCGACCTGGCTATATGCAAATCTGCAGGGAGGCGGTGGACTCGGCTCCGCCACGCCTTGGTTCGAAGGAACTGCAAACCCCCAGGTCTGGGACGACTCCTGGACCGGAGCGCTGTCCAATCAGGCATGGGCGCGCGCATATAACGGTCCGGGGGAACCCAAGATAGGCGCCAACCCGCCAATCACACGTGGCAACATGATTCATGATCTGAGCCAGAATACCGGCTCATGGAATTACAAGCCGGGGATTCTCTGGCTGAATCCGGCCGGAGAAGGTTCGATCGTAAATGTCACTGGAAGCTTCACCGCGACCTGGAATGGATACGGCCTTGCTTACTACCCGGACATCCCCATCGAATATGTCGCCGCGAAATTCGACAGTTCTTCGAATTATTTCGAGATACTTTATTCCGGGCGCGTCACGAACCCTCAGGTCGGAGCGAGCTATACAGGAGTAGTGAGGGTAACCCTGCCTGATTTGAACCTCGAGAATCTGCGCTTCGACGAGGGTGACTACATGATCTATTCGATCAGGGGTGACAGCAGCTACCAGTGGCCAGCAGCATGGGTGGGCCTGACGGACTCACTCCAGATCACGCTCGTCAGTCAGGTCCCGGAACCCTCACGCTGGGCGACGATGTTGTCCGGCGTCCTGATAACTGCGGCGGTCGCCCGGCGGCGCAAGGGCAGATCAGCGAGCTGAACCCTCCGGCATCGGTCAGGCAACGAAACCTTAGAGGCCGCCGCCAGCTCTCACCCGCCAGGTCGCGACGTAATGTCGTTTCCATTCTTGGTGACGAGGCTTCTGAGGAGCAATGCAGCAAGCAGAACGCTCGAAAGAATCGACGCGTTGATGCAGTTTTCCTGAAGCGGCATGTTTGCCAGCCAGGAACACACGAGCGCGACCACCGCCACCACCCGGTCCCTCAGCCTGCGGTCGGCCGTGCGACCGACTGTCAGCAAGGTACGCAGGGATACGATCAACAAGCTGGAAAGGGCAAGCACGCCTAGACCACCCAACTGATGCACGAGCACCCCAACACCGCTCTCCGAGCCTGACCCGAGCCAGCCGGCACCGAGGGCCCCGTCCTCGAGATATCCCCGGCCCAGATTGCCACCATCGCCGATGCCGTAACCGAGCACCAGGGCCTTCGCCCCCCCGTGGAATACCGACTTTATACCGCCGACGAGCCCCAGGAAGTGCATCCGGTTGCTCGCGTCCAACAACGTCGCAAGCAACAACTGGATTACGACGAAACCGACCGTCCCCCAGAACATTGCCGGTACGGACCGCCGCCCGACGAGGTAAAGAACCAGGGCCTGGAAAAGGAGAAGCCATGCCCCCTTTGATAAGGAAAGGAAAAGCAGAATTCCGAATGTGGCAGCGAAAACGAATCTCCGCATGACAAGGAAGGCGAAACCGAGGCAGGCGAAAAAATAACCAGCGACAATCGGATCGGGAAAGCTGCCGACAAAGCGATTCGTGACGTAACCCAGAATTCGCGTTCCCCAGGACGGATCGTACCCCCCTGCGGGAATCCACTCCCCCGGCCGCGCCCTCATGAACGATGCGAGATCCGGCCGGAAGAAATCGTAAGTGACCGGAAGGAGAACAAAGTGGAGGGCCCCGGCCAGAACGCCGAGCAGGCAGACTGCCGAAACAACGTCCACATCCTTGTCGCCGAGCTTTGGAATCGAGAAGAGCAAACCCAGCAGGAACACCGTCAGGACAAGCGGCAGGAACGAGTTGACGGCATAGGTAATTCTCGCGTCGATCGCCGCTCCGGACCCCAGAAAGCAGACGGACAGCACGGCGATCGAGAACAGGCCGGCAAGCATATTCGAGCGAAACCGGGAATCGGCCCCCAGACCCTTGACGACCATCAGCACGACGAGCGATAGCGCCGACACGAACCAGGCGGATCGCAAGCCGAGAGCGTAGCGAAACAACCCGGACGGATAACCGCTGAGCCCGGAGAAGAAACCGAAGACAGGGTGGTATGCCGAATTGAACGCCACGACGAAGAGCAGCGCGAGAACAAGCGCGTTGGTTGGCGAACCGGCAAACGGTAGCACCAGCAAGAGCCCCCCGGCCAGAAAGGCACCTGCCAGAAAATAGAACGGAAGCTCCGCCGCAGCAGACAGCAGCACGACCACGCCGAAAACCGACCCAACCCAGACGACGAGCTGAAAATTGAGCTCACCGGGTACCGGATTGCAGCGCCCCCGGTCCGCTATCAAAACGCCGGACGTCATGATCGTTGTCTCACAGGGAGCAGATGCCGTTGAAAAATGGCCTTGCCCGCGCTTTCAACAAGATTTCCGACCAGGAGACAAACGACGAAATACACGACGAATACGGGAATGAGCGCGATAACGCCAGCGCCCGCAAGAACACCGTCACCGAGCAATCTCGAGATCGGGTGATGAACAAGGTACAGCCCGTATGACATTCCCCCGAGACGAACAAGCAATCGCACCAGAGGAGCCTCCAGGGACATTGCATTTCGCAATCCCAGAAATGCCGCTGACAGCAGCAATATCTGGGCGACCGCGAAAAAATCGTCGTTGAAGATGCGACCACTCTTCGAGAATCCGAGGAATACGCCAGCGCACTCGAACAACAGGCCGACGAACAGCGGCAACATTACCGGAACAGCCAGGATGCGATCCAATCGGCCGGCCCGCCAGGCTGAACACACTGCCGCCCCGGCAACGAATTCCCAGACATAGTTGAGAAAGAATGCGGTAAATGGATTCAGCGCCCCGGCATCGAAAGCCACCATGCCATTCATGCCCAGAATGAGCACCAGTAACTTGTATGAGAATGAAACGGCAAATGCAAAAGCAGTCGCACGCGCCGGATTGGCACGTATCGTCTCTGCGAAAAACATGTGGACAAAATACATCGGCACCAAGGCGCCAACGAACCACCAGTTCCCATTGATCGCATTGATCGTTGAAACCGAATAGTTCTGGACAAGGGCCACGGCTGCCAGGAAATCGACCGCGGCACCGACATCCGGACTCCTCGCCGTCGCCAGGAATACGATGCCGGTACATAGCAGAACGGCAACGAAATATGCAGGATAAAGCCGATCCATCCGTTTGAGAATGAAGGCCCGGCGATCGAGGCGTCCCATTCCGTTCGAAGCGGCGAGCCCGAATCCGCTCAGGAAGAAAAACACGTGAATCCCCTGGCTCCCCACCCTCGTGGCCTGCAGAAACATCGATTCTGCCCACAGAAGCGCCCCCCCGGTCGACCCACCATCCTGAACTGCATTGCGCAATGCGGCCGCCCCGTGATCACCAAAGAAGTGAAACGCGACGATCTCGAGAATGGCGACCCCCTTCAGCAGGCTCATCCATGACGAAACATCGCTGTGAATCGGCCCCTCGCTCCCGAGGCGTGACGTGTTTGGCATTATGGGAGTCGCCCGGTTTCCATTGAAGTGGCCCCGAAGAAAGATCGAAAAAGTGCAACGGTCGTCACACGAGACGAAGCGGAACGGGCGCATTGCGCACGACCAGGTCTCCGGACTGCAACTGCGCAAACACGCGGCCGCCATACAGCCAGGCACAACGCAACCGATGTTCCCTGGAGCGCGAGAGTTCGCCCTGAAGCGCTTCCACGGACAAGCTCATCCGAGGCTGGGCCTTGACTTGATGAAATCCTGCAATTCGACGACGCCTCCGATCGCCGAGATGATGATCTGAACCAGGAACAAGACGAGTGAAGCAATGAGGGCTGATTCACTTGGCACGCCAAAGAGGGGAAAAAGTGAAAAGAACGCAAGTTCCCTGACACCCAGCCCTCCCACCGAAACAGGCACCATCAAGAGAATTACGACGACCGAACGGACAAATGTGACCGCCCAGAACGAAACATCGCCGACGATCATGCTCAACACGACCCAGCCGCTCATTACGATCAAGACATGTTGTATCAAAGCGTAGAAGAAGACTAGCAGGGACTTTTTCAACCCCAGTTTCCCGAACTCAGAGAACGCATCGCCCGCCTTGTGCAGGATTTTTAGCCCAAAGGAGGCGGCCCGATTTAACCAGGCGAGCGCCCGACCGCTTTCGCCAGACACTGCGGACGATAGTCGCGAAAGGACCTTGACCGGAACACCGGACACCAGCAGCGCAATGACGAGCACAGCGCCGGCAAGAACACTGGAGACGACCGATTCAAGGTCAACCGAGCTGACGCTCGGCGACTTCTGCAGCACGAACAGAGCGGCTAGCGCGACAATTCCCGCTATGGCCAACTGCAGGAGCTTGTGAAAAACCACCAGTGCTGCTGAATCGTACCCGCCATAACCCACGCGACGGTATTTCTCCCACCGAACGAGGAATGTCAGACCCGCTGGTAGAAACAGCACGTAGAACATCAGGGTCAGATTTATTTTGCATAGATTCAAGACGCCGATCCGCGCCCCGCTTTTCATTGACTCGTGTATCTCGAGGGCCTGGATGTATACCACCCCCATGAAAATGAGCGCGGTCGCGACAACGATCCCCGAGATATCCGCCTGACCCACTGCGCTCAAGAGCGCCTCGCGATCAACGGTAAGCACCAGATAGATAACGATTGCTATCGACAGGCTCAGTTTCGCCAAATGCTTGAACCAGGGATTCTTGAAAAGGGCGTGAATCATCACCTATTCCCGATTTTTCGTTGCCATCTCGAACTTCTGTTTTGCAATCAATGCGAGAACGAGTGGATCGTCTACAAAATATCGCCGCCAGAGCCGCCGGGGATTCTGCGCGAACCGAAACAACCATTCCAGATTGAGACGTTGAACCCACAGAGGCGCGCGCTTTTCCGCACCAACCACGAATAGGATCGATGCGCCTATACACAACCCGACGCCAGTTGCGCCGGCGTCTGCCAGGCGCTGCGCAAGCAGCTCCTGCTGGGGCGAGCCGACGGCGAGAAAGACGAAGCGCGACGGATTGGCGAGCACGAAGCGCACGGCGTCCGCGATGTTCGCCTCGTTCCGGATGAAACCCATTGGCGGATTGTGGTGGCGGATGGCCAAATGCGGGAAGCGCCGGCGCAACTCGAGGATGGTCGCGTCGTCCGATCCGATTACCGTCACCTGATCGCCGGAGTCGAGGTGGCGCTCGAACACCCGGCGCGTCAGATCGCTGCCCGTGACCACTTCGGGAAAGCGAACCCCGACGAGGGGCGCAAGCCGGGCAAGGACACGACTGTCGCAGACCGAGATCCAGGCGCCTTCGTAGAGATGACGATAGCCCTTGCGCGCACTGCGCACCACATGATCGACATTCGGTGTGGCCACGTACCTGAACACTTCGCCTGCGGGCCGCTCGGTAATGAGACGGTCGACTTCCTCGATGGCCAGCAGATCGAATGGCGTACCCGCGACATCCACCCGCGCGCCCTTGCGAGGGTTTTCACCCGGGGCGGGTTGCGGGCAGACAGGTGTTCGGGAACTCACGATTTCAGCGCATCCGCAAGGCGTACATAGTTGGACTCCGCCAGCTCTTTCATGCGTGCGGCAGCCTCGCCGAAGCCGCCAGCAGAAATTGCACGGTCAAACCCTGCTTCAAGCGCATCGGCAGAAAGATCCGTCGCCGCAATGGTCAACTCGGCACCCAGCTTCGGGCCGAACACATCGCTCATGATGCCGTATGCCTTGCGGCTGTACGCCACACTGACGGTCGGCACCGCTTGCGACATCGACGCAATGGTGGCATGCGTTCGGGCGCCGAGGAGGCAGTCGGTCAGCCCGATGATTCCCTTGAACTGGGCCGCGGAGAATTCGCCACTGACGATCCTGCACATGCGCGCGTCGGTCAGCTTCGAATGGAGTTCCTCACAGGCAATCAGGTCGTTGTTGTTCGGATTCCGCTCCATGACATGCGGTATCAACAAGACCAGGTAGCCGCGCGCATTGAGCCGACGCACGAACTCGGTCAGTTCACTGAAATACCGCGAACGCTCGAGCTTCGAATATCGGATTACCCCTTCACTCACGGACAGGGCCACGAGCTTCTGCTGAGTCGCGTCAACACCAAACCGGCTCAGCAGGATCTCCCTGCATGTGTCAGCCGGCGCGGGCTCCAGCCCGAACGCAACGTCCGCAGTCTGGTAAAGAGGCACATCGAGTCGCAGGCTCTTGAGATACTCAAAACTCTCGCTTTCCCTGACGGTAATCAGAAACAGGTTTTCCAGCGACTGTCTGAAGTAATCCTCGTCCTGTTTGGTGAACGGTCCGATCGTATGCGCGATCAGCGCGGCTTTCTTGCGATCGAGCGAAACGATCGACGACAGGTGCTTGCGGAGGTTTGAATAATCCGAGGTGAAGATATCTCCCCCCGTCGGCAGAACGAGATCGGCCGAGCGCAGCGCGCTGAGCTGTCGGGTCGGATAGCCGGCAAGCGTATTCGGCAGGATTTTTTCGGCAACCCTCATGCCCGCGTACGCGATGCGATTGAATCCAAGCGCGCTCGGGTGGTTGGGCGACAGCGTCAGATAGGATGGCCGCACATCCGCGATGCCGGCAAGGCGCCAACGATCGTAGGACGGATCGTTCGTATGGAGTTCGAACTGCAACGGCTCGGGAAGGTGTCGCTTCGCCCCCTGGATCATTGAAACCACAAGCGCTTCGCAACCACGGTTTCGAAGCCCCGTGTTGTTGGTTATCGCAATTTTCAAGACGTTTACTCCGAAATACGAAATTTCTTGCCACTGCTCAGAACGAGCCAATCAGACGAGCTTCCAACTCGGCGGGAATCGCGCGCAGCAATTGCTCGGAAAACGCCCGTTGCAGCTCAAAGCCTTCCGCGGAGTTCGCGCCCAGCGTGGAAACGCGAAACAGGTAGCCATCGGGGATATAGCCGGCCAGGGCATACTGCAACTGAACCAGCTGACGTTCGACATAGCTGCGAACCACATGGTCGCCCATGGTGAACCAGTAGGTCACCGGCTCCACCCTCGCACCATATCGGGCGACAAGCTGCGTGGCCTGCACCTGCCTTCCGAGCAGCGGCCAGGACACCTTTTCGAGATTGCGGATCTGGAACCCCTGCGCCCGGTAGCAGACTTCCTGGCGATGTGCGCGCAACCCCTGCTTCTGCGACGAACCGTAGGCGATGGACAGCATCACATGCTGCCCCCGTGCATTGACGTAGGTGTAGCTCACGAGCTGATCGTATGTTTCCGCGAGCGACTGCGCCTGATCGGGCGATGGATTGATCGGCACGATGCTGTCATCCAACTTCCATTCGCCAAAGGCGCGTGGAACAGCGCTGGCGAGATCGATCGACGCCACCTCTTCAGCCAGCTTCCTTGTCGGCGTGAGCACGACGGCGAGACAACCCGACGCGATCATGAGGCAACACGCGGCAAGCGCCTGTCTCAACATCGGACCGATACCGCGGGAAGGTCCGGCCACTGCAGCATGCTCGACCCGGCTCATGTCGTCCTCATCCCCGGCGCGGCATCGCTGCCCCTGTCGCCTTTTGTACCGATCCGCAACAGCGAATCGGCAACAATGATCAGGAGAAGCCCCGAGAGGAAAAGTACCATGCCCGCAAATCCATGAAGAAAACCCTGGCCGGCTTCGTCACCGAGGTGGTAAGTCACGAGCGTGAGCACGATCACCCGAACCACGTTTGATACGAACGAAATCGGAATGATCAGCAGGGCCAGCACAATGTTCCTGACGGCCGAACTGTGCTGGACGAGATTGAGGTACAGGAGGCCCATTGCCTCGAGGGTGAAAAGCGTATGCAGGCCCGCGCAGGCATCGGCGACCAGCAACTGGTACTGCCCGATCTGGAGGATCACACCACTTCGGGCAATCGGATAGCCCGCCGCGAAAAGGATCGCCTCGGCAAAATACGACACAGCCATCTTCATCGGCTGGGTCACCGCGTCCACAAAGAACCCGGGCAAGGGGATCATGAAGATCATGAAGAACAACGGAAACCAGACCGCAGCCAAAGCCTTGCGCCCGCGCAGGAGCAGGACACTGCCGGCCAGGGCAGGAATGAGCGAGCCGATCTCGAAAATGACGATCTGCTGTGAACGCCCGAGCACGTAGGCAAACCCGGCTATCACCAGGACTGGCCATGCCAGATAGCCGCTGCGGCTTTCCCTCTCGGCCTGTTCGACCTCCGGCCATTTCCGATAAAGAAGCCAGAGTGCCACGCAGAACACGATAGGCCCATGTGCCTGATCGCTCGAAGACCAGATGCCGCGAAACAGGTCGACGAAGCTCGGCACATACATGAACGCCAGCCCCGCAAGCAGGACAAGCCAGGGTAGGGCTCGGCTGGTTTGCGGATCGTAGCCGGGCCCGGCGTCGGCGTTCATCGCGTTCAAGATATGCATGGCTAGCGTTCGGTGAGAACCGAACCGACCACGGCGGCACCGGCCTGCTGCACCATGTCTGCGTAACTGCGCAACAGGCCGACCCGGCTGCTGTTGCGTCGGGCAACCATCAGCGCACCACCCGCGCGCACCGCCACCGTCTGCCCATCGGCAAACTGGCTTCCAGCCGGCGTGTCGATGAGTATCACGTCATATCCCGCGCCAAGCTCCTGGAGCAGCTGCCCGAAGGTGGGTCGGGCGAGCAGCTCCTGCGGATTCGGCGGCACCGCGCCGGCAGGCATTACGGAGAGATCGCGCAGCGCGGGAACCCGCTGAATGATATCGGGCGAGCCGCGGCCCGAGAGGATGGCGGAGAGACCCGCACGATTGTCCACGCCAAACAGCAGGTGCTGCCTGGGGCTGCGCATGTCGGCATCGATGACGAGGGTGCGTTCGCCAAGTTGCGAAAAGACGACCCCGAGGTTGGCAGCGAGCCACGAACGCCCTTCGTCGCGACCCGGGCTGGTGATGGCAAGGGCCTTGTGTGCGGGCTCGGTGTCGAACCAGCGCAACACGAGCTGACTTCGCAGCGCGCGCAGTGCTTCGACCTGAGGGGCAAACGGATTGTAGGCAGCGATCACCTCTTCGGCGACCTTGCTCTCGCCGCGGCTCAGGTACGGGTAGTCGAACTGGCGCGAAAGCGCTTGCTCGATATCGACCTCGGACACCAGACCGAGCTGCATGGCGGCATCACCGAAGCGGAGTTGCTTTTCGCGCTGCAGGCGGAGCACTCGCTCGGCATCCTCGGCCCTGAGTTTGCCCGCGTCAATGAGGATGGCGCCGATCGAGCGCTCCTGGCCGGGGTGACGTTCGGCGAGATCCACTTCACGTTGAATGGTGTTCATTGGCGGCTCACTCCAGATTCTTTCGGGCCGGCAGCATGCCGGTGCAGTTCGGCAAGCTCATACCGAACCGGGAATTACGCCAAGGACGGGCATACCCGGGATTCTCGCGAGATCCTCTTCGCCCCTTACCCGCTGGTCCATCAACTCAAGTACCAAGGCTGCGCCAACACCGAGCAGGCTTCCGAGAAAAATGGCGAGTGCAGTGTTGAGCAATACCTTCGGGCTCGACGGTTCAAGCGGTGCGACGGCGGGCGTCAGGACGACCACGTTGGTCTGCTGTGTCTGGCTTTCCAGATTCGTCTGGGCAAGGCGTTGTGTGACAAGGTCGTAGGCGCGCTGGGCATTCTCGACGTCCCGCTGCAGCACCGCGATCTGGTCGCGCTCCGCCTTGAGCGCCAGCACGCGCCGTTTCTGAGCCTCGAGTGCGGCCTTGATCTCGGATTCGCGCTGTACGTTCACCCGGCTCGTGGTGCCGAGCGAACTGACCACCCTGCGGGTCTCCGTCTCGATGCGTTGACGCAGATTCGCAATCTCTGCGTCACTGCGGGCAAGCTCCGGATGATTCTTGCCCAGCCTGCCAGCGAGTTGATCGCGCTGGCCCTCCTGGCGGACGAGCTCGGCCTTGAGGCTCTGGATGAGGCCGTTCTGCATGACCTCAGGCAGATTGTCGGCATTTCCTGCCTGCGCCTGTCGCGAACGGCTATCGACTTTCTGCGCCTGTACCACGGAGAGTTGAGTGGAGAGCTCCGCGAGGCGCGCGTTCTCGAGGTCAAGACGGTCGTCGGTCGCAACGATGCCCCGTTTCTGCTGAAAGTCGGAAAGACGCTTCTGTGCCGCTTCGAGGTCGGCGCGGAGCGTCGCGTTCTGTCCGTCAAACCATTTGGCGTACTGGCGGGCGGGCTCGACCTTGAGCTCCAGGCTGGTATCGATATAGGCCTGCGCCCACGCGTTGGCCACCGCAGCGGCGAACTGCGGGTCGGAACCCTCGTAGCCGATGGTGAGCATGCTGCTCTCGCGGGACGGTTTCACGTCCAGCTTCTTCATCAGCAGTTCGGCAAGCCACACCTTGATCGACCCCTGCCCCCCGGTATCTTCGCGCCACTGCTCCTGAATGACCGGCGACTGGTCCATTCTGAGCAGCTCGACTACGCGCAGGGCGACGCGGCTCGAGCCGATGATATCTACCTGCGTGGCCATGTAGCCGGGAATCATCTGCGCAGGAAGCATGCCGCCCATGAGCGGATCGGTCGACTTGGCGTCGACGACCAGCGAAGTTTCAGCCATGAACTGTTTCGGCAGCAACAGGCTTACCGCAAGCGCAGCGCCGACCACGACCGCGAGCGTGCCGAGCACAAGCCAGCGACGCGCGCGCATGATGAGGAGAAACTGTTGAAAGGTCACGGCGTGCCCCCGCCTCAGAACAGGCTTTCTTTGACGTAGATGACGTCGTCGGGTTTGAGAAGGTCGTCCATCGCCGGCTCGATGACCTGCAATTTACCGTCGGCTGCGCGGCGATGGATCTGCAGCCCCTTGACTGTGCCACGTGCGGAAGTACCGCCACCGGTTGCCAGGCCCTGCATGACACTCATCTGGCGCTCGAGGCGAAAGGCACCCGGACGCTGGACCTCGCCATAGATGTAGAACACGGGCGCGCGATGCACATAGATGACGTCGCCCCCTGCAAGGACCAGGTTCCGGGCCTCGCCGCCGGGCCCGAACAAAGCGGGGAGATCGATTTCCGCGCGTATGCCTTTACCATCGCGAACGCCAATGAGGACCACCGCGTCGGCGCCCGTGGCAGCCACTCCGCCCGCTGTCGCAAGCATGTCGGACAGGCGGGTATTGAAGGTCTCGAGCGGATAGCGGCCGGGCCGATTGACCTGACCCAGTACCGCAATCTGATTGCCCCTGATCTGCAGCGGCAGGATATTGACCTGCGGCTTCAGGACAAAACCACCCTCGCGCAGCCTGGTAGCGATCGTCTGTTCGGCCTTGGCAATCGTCTGCCCTCCCACGACGACATTGCCGATCAGCGGGAAGGTGACGGCCCCGTTCTCCGACACCCTGGTCTCGGTTGTGAGGTCGGGGTTCTGGAATACCGTGATGCGTACGATATCGCCGGCACCGAGCGCATATTCGGCATCCTGAGCCCACGCCTGGCCAGCCAACGAAAAAAGCGCCACGGCGGCGAACGTGCCGAAGCAGGTGGAAAACAGTAGGAAGAATCGTTTCATCATTCAGCCATTACCCTCGATCCGTTCATTCAACCCGCATACCTACTTGAGACCCGCCACACCCTTCTCGATCACCGACTGACTCGCCTCTTCGGCGGCAGCCGCGGCGGGCGTGATCGGTACTGCCGGAGCGGAGGCCCGGGATTCTGAGGTCGGCGCCGCAGGGGGCTCCTCGACGGCCGGCGCGGCTGCCGGATCCGGAACGATCGGCGCATCGGCAGCGGGCACGGCGGGGTCCGCCGCAGGGGCACCTGGCTCCGCCGGCCGGGAGAACTCGCCTACGTATTCGATCTTGGCCGCATCGCGAAGACGTTTGATCTCGGTTTTAGCGAGTTCGGTGCGGGCCTGATTCTCAAGAAACTTCTCGATGAATGGCCGCGCCTGCTTCTCGTCGAGAGGCTGTTCACGGGAGGCCGCGAGGTAGATCACGATTACACCCGACGGACTGCGCACCAGAGCGATCTGCCCATCCTTCATACCCGCAAATCGCGGCAACGCTTCAAGCGGCAGTTGCTCGGCCGGTTTCACACCGCCACCGGCGCTGAACGGGATGTTCTGGGTCCGCAGCCAGTTGATGAGTTCGGGAAAATTGCGCGCCTGATCGACCTGCGCCCGCAATTCGTCGTGACGCTCGGCGGGCAGGCGGATATTGAGTTCCTGAAGGTTGTAGATACGACGCTTGGCAAAGAGATCGGGATGCTCGTCGTAGAACTTCTTGATCTCTGCGTCCCCGGGCTTGCCCGATTGCGAGAGCGTCTGGTCAAGGTAGGCGCGCGCAAGGATCTCGCGGCGGGAAGCCTCTATGAGTTGCAGAACCCTCGGGTCGCGATCGAGCTTCTTCTCTTTTGCCTGCTGAACCAACAGTTCCTGGTCGATCAGTCGTTCGAGGATGCCGGCCGATGCTTGCTTGACCTGCTCGGGCTTGAGATTCGCCACTCTTGAGAGTGCACCATTGATCTGGTGCACCGAAATTTCTTCCGAATTTACCTTTACGGCAACCTGGGAGGCGGGCTTCTTGCCACCACCATCCTCACCACCGCACGCAGCGAGCAAAACTGCCACGGCAATCGCAGCCAGGCGCGAGTTGAACAGTAAGTTCGGCATGGTTGACCTTTTATCTTTGTTGGCATGAACACGGCGGCAACACCTCCGCCAAGAGTCGCAACGCTAACGATGTTTTGTTACGGGAAATCGAATTGAAACACAGCACACGCTGCTCTGCAGCATTTTTGTGCCATTGTAATAATTCTTCCGCATCGTATTGCGATCTGGTTCAAGCCGACAATGGCCCTTGCCATGACGTTCGTGGCCGGCTGTACACCGGCCACGAACCCCCGCAGGGTGCTACTTTCTTCCCGAAGTACGTCGGAAAGCCACCATCCCGAGCATGCCAAGGCCGGCAAGCATGTAAGCATACGACTCAGCCTCGGGAACCATTGCGGCATGGGATTCAAATGCATAGGCAGCCCCGGCGCCGACAGCGGCCGGAAACACCGGTGCATAGTAATAGCTGCCCGCAGCAAGCGTTACGCTGGTGAGCGAGGCACCGGTCGTTGGCGAGAACAGAGCCCCCGAGAGCATCGTATCCCCGGTATCGAATAATCCGAAGCCGAGAAACGGCAGGGTGGAGGCGCCTTTATAGGAGACGATTGACGGGACGTCGAGCACGAACTCGAAAACGCCTTTCAGCGGGCCGCTGGCGAAAAGTATCTCGGAGCCGCTTTCCGTGCTGTCGTGCGTACCGCCGAACGAAGAGAACACTGTGGCATGGACATTCGCGGTGGCCGTCAAGGCTGCGAGCGAAACTGCCCATGCGAGGGGCTTCATTTTCATGACCGGACTCCTGCTGGTTTCTGGATGCTGCAGCACAACAAAAGCAAGAGCCGGGCCAATCGCCGGGGCGCCCGTGATTGCATGCCATTCCCATGATCACCGGGAGCGCGACCACATACCGACGATTTGAGATCCATGCAATCGATGATCCGATGCGCACGAACAGTGCATGGATCCATCATACGGCACCGGCATAGTGCAACCAGGGCGGTCACGTGGACACGGAAGCCGAGGCCCTCGGCAGCCAAGCCACGGGCGCCCCCACCCTTTTCAACCGCATCGCGGCCGTCAATGGCATGCGACCGGAGCGGCCCTTCCCGCTATCGGGTCGGCTGGCACTCCGGGCACAGGCAGCCGGAAAGCAAAAAAGCGGGGTATCCCCCGCTTTGCATGCAACCCGAAGGGCAATATCACATACGATTCATGCGACGGCGGGCCGCCATGCCGATCATGCCAATACCCGCGAGCATCAGCGCGTAGGACTCGGGCTCGGGCACCGCAGCAACACCTACCGCCAGTTCCACGCCTTTCTTCTCGATGAACGCATAGCTCGGGCCGGATGTGGTGTACGAGTAGGCTGCGAGCAGGTTCTCGATGCTGACGTTCGCCTTCTCGATCCCAGCCGTTTCGACCACTGACATCGAAGACCAATTGTGCGTGGCAATCGACAGGGTGGTGTTCATGATGCCCGTGTCAGCCTCGATGGCCGACGTCATGCTCTCCGCAAGCGGCACAAGCGGTTTCACACGCAACTGCCCGCCGACGTCGACGCCGGAACCCTCACCGAAGTAGAAATAGTCGCCTTCTTCGACCAACGTGAAAGCGGTCAGCACATAGCCCGGATCGGCAGAGATCTGAAAGGCGAAGGTCGAGTTGGTGAAAGCGAAACCGGACGCTGTCTGCGCGGAAAAACCCGGAGAGCCGGACGGCGCGAAGAACAGACTGTTGTCGATCAGGCTCGGGGAACCAAACAGGCCGAGGGCGGCATCGTCATACGTGATATCGAATCCGACACCGTCCAGGGTTTGCATTGCGGCGTGCGCACCGCCTGCGGCCAAAGCCACGACGGCAGAGGCCGCGAATTTCTTGATGCCAAACGTCATCGGGAATCTCCTAAGTTTCAAGATCGGCCATCAAACCGAAGCAATTTTCCTACCCACTCTGCGACAACATGATGACAAGCCATAGTGGCTAATGACACGAACAATCGCAGCGCAACATTCAATGCCATGAGGTTTTACACGAGCACCGAGAAAGAGGCAACCTGAAAAAATGCCGACGGCGTTTCCAGCATTCTCGACAGAGCAACTCGACGGCATCCGCCACCGGCGGGCGCGCAACGTCAACGAATAAAGCGCCGACGGCGGGCGCAAGTATCCAAGCCCCGGGCAAACCGCCATGGCGAAGACCGTCGAAGCACGCGCCTGACACAGGAACGTGTCGACGAAACCGAAGACGTGCCGAATGTGATAGCGGCGCCGGTCACTCTGGCCGAACCCGCGCATACCTAGGTCCGTCGTCCACCGTTGCCTGAATCGAGCCTTCGAGCGCCCCCTCCCTGCCCCGCTCAAAACACAAAGCTGGCGGAAACGCTTGCAGAGTCGGCAGCGTAACCGCTGCCTGTCGAGGAAGGGCTGCGCAACTGGTGCTGCAGCGAAAAATACAGGCTGAGCGAGCGCATGGGCTGGTAATCGAAGTTCAGGCCGTAGCGCCGGGTGATATCGCTCCGATCCCCAAGCGATCCCGAGACCAGACCCGGGTCCCCGCCATAGTCACGTCGGCGCCACTCGACCACCGCACCGAATCCTGTTTTCTCGGTAAGTTGCCAGCGCGGCGAGAGCGCCAGTGCCTCGGTGACGACATAATTGTCGACAAGGTCCTCCTGGGCTCCCATCTCTCGACGGAGCACCGCGTTCAGGGACGTCTTGCCCGAAATCGCCCAATCCGCAGCGATCCGTCCGGTCAATCCGCTGAAATCACGGTTCGAAGCGAAGTCGTAAGCGCGGCGAGTCTGGCCGAGGTAACCGGAAAGCCTTGATGCGCCTGAAATCTGCCAATCCCCTTCGAGGCGAAAATCCTGCTGGTTGTATTCACGGTCACTGACAAGCGAGGCGGTTCGACGCGGGTAAAGTCCATCGGTACTTGCGAACTTAAACGTGATCCGATTGCCGCTCCGCGGCCGGTAGGTGATCCTCAGATCCGCGGTATTGGCATCGTATTCCGCGCCGGGGCGCGTCCCGTTGCTGTAGCGGCTGCGTATCCGCGCATAGCCGGCACCTGCAGCCCAACTCGGATGGAACCAGTAGTTCGCGGACGCATCGGCGCGACGGTAGACATTGATGCTCCGCTCCTGCCCGGTGTAGTCATCGAAGCCGGACAGCTGCTCGCTGCGGCTGAAACCGAGCCTTCCGCTCCAGCGGTCGCCCAGCACCCAGTTCCAGGCGGCATCCGCACTCGTACCGGTGTAATCGAGCCGGGAGTGGTTGGCATAGGCATTATGGTTGACGTCCACCGACGCGCGCAGGCCTTGCCGCCCATACGCTTTCGCAAACCGCAGGCCGAGGGCCGTCGAACTCACGGTATCGCTGCGCCCACCACTCGAGGGCTCGACGCCATCGCCAAGACGATACAGATTCGTATCGTGGTAGACGCCCTGCGACACCACGAAATTCAGGGCATCACCCTCGTTCGCGTATGCCGACCGGGCGCCGGTCAGGGCCCACGCAAGAATCGCAATGAACAAAAAGGATGCTCGCATTTTCATGGCAGCGGATTCTAACGTAATGACTCTGTCACCGTCTTACCGGAAGATGACAGAAAGATTGCACATGCGAACCGGCACCGATGCACTCGGCGCAGCTGCACGTCGCCGGCTTACGTAATCGACATACGCCGACTTAGTCGCTATGCTGCACAGCAATAGCAACAAATTTCAACAGATTTCCGAGCGCCCATGTTCGCAGCCCTGGACAAACATCCTGGTTTTTTTCGGACGAGCTTCACGCTCACCGGATTCGTCGAGTCATTTCTCGACCCACTGGTCGTCATCGGCGTCCTGTTCGCCTGCGCGCTCGCCTTTGGCGAACGCGTCGCCGCACCCTATGTGATCCTCGGCCTGCTCTCGTTCTCGCTGACCTTTCCCGGCAATATCCATTTTCATGAACCACTGCGTCGCATGGTCCGCAAGACCATCACCAACTGGCTGCTGTTTGTCGTAATTCTCGGCGGTTTCGGATACGCAAGCGGCTATCTTTCCTTCTTCCCCGAGCCCGTTCTGATGCTCTGGGCCTCGATGACACCACTCGCCCTGATCGGTGGCCAACTGCTCGCCCGCATGGTTCTGCCGCGCGTGATCGCGATCGGAAACAATCAGAGGCTGGCGGTTGTTGCCGGACTCAACGACATGGGTCTGGGCGTAGCCCAGCAGTTTGTTGCCAACCCCTACCTGAGCACCCGCTTTCTTGGTTTCTTTGACGACCGCAGCCGCGATCGTCTGCCTGACCCGGGGAATCTGCCGATGCTGGGCGGCCTGGGCCAGCTCGCGGAGTACGTGAAGCAGCATCACGTCGAGGCCATCTATCTTGCCCTGCCGATGGCCACGCAGCCCCGCATCCTGCGCCTGCTCGACGACCTCAAGGACACCACCGCGTCGATCTATTTCGTGCCGGACATCTTCGTCACGGACCTGATCCAGGGCCGCATGGACAACGTCGGCGGCATGCCGGTAGTGGCCGTCTGCGAAACGCCCTTCACGGGGTTGAACGGTGTCGCCAAACGCCTCTCCGACGTTCTGCTGTCGATCCTGATCCTGATCCTGATCTCACCGGTCATGCTCGCCGTTGCCGCGGGCGTCAAGCTCTCGTCTCCCGGCCCGGTCATCTTCAAGCAGCGTCGCTACGGTCTCGACGGAAAGGAGATCGTCGTCTACAAGTTCCGTTCGATGACGACCTGCGACGACGGCGCAGTAGTCAGGCAGGCATCGCGAAACGACAAACGAATCACCCCATTCGGGGCCTTCATCCGCCGAACCTCGCTCGACGAACTGCCGCAGTTCTTCAACGTTCTGCAAGGCCGCATGAGCATTGTCGGGCCACGGCCCCACGCAGTGGCGCACAACGAAACCTACCGCAAGCTCGTGAAGGGCTACATGGTTCGCCACAAGGTCAAGCCGGGCATTACCGGCTGGGCGCAGGTCAATGGGTATCGCGGCGAGACCGAAACCATCGACAAGATGGAAAAGCGCATCGAGTACGACCTCGAATATCTGCGCAACTGGTCGCTGGCGATGGATCTCTGGATCGTCATCAAGACGGCACTGCTGGTCATCAAGGATCGCCAGGCCTACTGATCGCCCCGGCGCCGCTATCATGCGCGGGTGCCGGCCTCACCAGAACTGCCAGCTCCCGGTCGCGATGACCCATGCGCCGAGAATGAGGTTCGTTGTGGCATGGGCGAGAATCGGCCACCACAGGTTGCCGATGCGCCCGTACAGCCAGCCGTAGGCCAAGCCGGCGAGCAGGCCGGCGAACCACAGGTTGTGCTCCAGGCCGAAAACCAGCGAACTGACCAGAAGCGCCCGCATACCTACGGCGGCAGGCAGCACGTTCCGGAAGTCGCCACTCGCAAGCCAGCGCATGATGAAGCTTCGCCAGAACAACTCTTCCATCACTGGCACCACCACCGCGGCACCGAACACCCGCACGATGAGCCACGCCCAATCCAATCTGCCGCTCGCGTCGAGCGGCGCCTGCACATCTGGCTGGCCCAACGAAAGCACCGGTACGTCGAGATTGATCCACAGGATGAACACGAGCAAGCCGACCGCGACCGCCACGAGCGAATTGCGTACGATCGACACCGGACGCTCGACCAGTTCGTGATAGTGTCCCCACAACACGGCAAGGGCGAGCATGACCGAACCGATTTGCGCCGCGTAAAGCCAGCGACCGCTCCCGACCGGCAGCAAGGGCTCAAGCGCGGGACGTGCGCCGAGGAAGAGCATGTAGAGGGCAAACGGAATGGTTCTGGCAAGGCCCGGCCTGTCCTCGAACAGCGTCTTTCTCAATGTACTGCTTGTCATGACCGACCTGCTTGTCCCCGCCATTGGTTCACCCGAAAATTCCACGTGCATTCTTGCCCGCACCATCGTCCGGCGACTGTGCATTTCGTCCGCAAGACTTCTTCGTCGCGGTTTTTTTCCAGCCTTGTTGTGCGCGGCTGCGCAGGCCCGTGGCGCCCTGCCCCCGCAAATCGCCGACGAGCTGATCCGGGCCGACCTGCCGCAGGACAGCGTCGCGATCTGGGTACAGCCGGTGGACAGCGAACGGCCGACCCTCACGCTGAACGCCGACATCCCGATGAACCCCGCTTCGGTCATGAAGCTGGTGACCTCGTTTGCCGCGCTCGACATGCTCGGCCCCGCCTACACCTGGCGCACCCGTTTTGCGGCGGATGCACCGCCCGGGAACGGCGTGCTGGACGGCAACCTGTACGTGGTCGGCGGCGGCGATCCGGTGTTCGGCTACGATCGTCTCTGGCGTGTGTTACGGCAGTTGAAGGATCTCGGCGTAAACGAGATACGCGGCGACATCGTCCTCGATCGCAGTGCCTGGAATCTGCCGCCATTCGACCCGGGAGCCTTCGATGGCAAGCCGATGCGCCCCTACAACGCGGGCGCCGATGCCCTGCTGCTCAACTTCAACGCACTGCGCCTCACCTTCGTGCCTGCCGAGCGAGGCGGACCGCCGCGCCTCACCGCCGATCCGCCGATCGCCGGCCTGGTGGTCGACAACGCGTTGCGCACCGAAAACGGCCCCTGCGGCGAATGGGATGACCGGCTCGACGCCCAGATCGCGCCCGACGGCGCCAGCACGCGCCTCACCATTCGCGGCGCGTGGCGGGACAGTTGCGGCCGCCGCGACTGGCATGTAGTACCGCTCAGCCCGGCGGCCTACGATGCCGGCCTGATCGAAGCGCTTTGGCGCGAACTCGGCGGCAGGCTCAGCGGTCGGGCGAGAGAAGGCACAACCCCCGAGGGCACAGCGACCCTGCTGGAAGAAACCTCGCCGCCGCTCGGTGACGTAGTCCGCGACATGAACAAATGGTCCAACAATGTCCAGGCCCGCATTCTGCTGGCAAGCATCGGCGCAGCGGGCGGTGGCACGCCCGACACGGTAAGTGCCGGCGCGCGGACAGTGCGGCTTCGCCTCGCGGCCATGGGCATCGGCGTCGAAGGACTGGAGATCGAGAACGGCTCGGGGTTGTCGCGCACCGAGCGCATCACTGCGCACAGCCTCGGCCAGCTGCTCGAGGCCGCCTGGCGACAGCCCTGGATGCCGGAATTCATCTCTTCGATGGCGATGGCCGGCGTAGACGGTACTGCCCGCAAACGCCTACGCGACAGTCCCGCGCGAGGCTTCGCGCACATCAAGACCGGCACGCTCAACGGCGCCCGCGCAATGGCGGGCTATGTCCTCGACAGCAACGGGCGCCGCCACGTGGTCGTCATGCTCGTCAATCATCCCAACGCGTGGGCCAGTCGCGCGGCACAGGACACCTTGCTGGAATGGGTGTGGATGGCGGACAACGCGGCCAGCCCCGCGACGACGCTGACTGCGGTGCCCTTGCAGCGCAAATAGCGCAGCATCCGTTGCCGGCAGTGCTCAAGGGTAGAATCGCCCTGTTCCTACCGCCCGCCTGATCCGATGCCCAGCTTCCTCACCGCCGCCCTCTACAAGTTTGTCGCCCTGCCGGACTTTCGCGCCCTGCAAGCGCCGCTGCTCGCCTGCTGCAACGAGCATGGTGTAAAAGGCACGCTGCTGCTCGCCGAGGAAGGCATCAACGGGACCATCGCGGGCAGCACCGCCGGGATCGAGGCGGTGCTTGATTTTCTGCGCGCCGATCCACGTCTCGCCGACCTCGATCACAAGCGCTCGTACGCCGAGTCGGCACCCTTCAAGCGCATGAAGGTGCGACTCAAGCGCGAGATCGTGACGCTCGGCGTACCCGACGTCTCGCCCACCCGGATGGCCGGCACCTACGTAAAGCCCGACGAGTGGAACGCCCTCATCGCCGACCCGGCCGTCGTCGTGGTCGATTGCCGCAACGACTACGAGGTCGTCATCGGCAGCTTCGCCGGGGCGGTCAATCCGCATACCCGCAGTTTCTCCGAGTTACCCGCGTGGGTCGAACAGGCCTCCGCACCAGGCGGCCTGCTGGCGGGCCGGCCCAAGGTAGCGATGTTCTGCACCGGCGGAATCCGCTGCGAAAAATCCACCGCGCTGATGCGCATGAAGGGTTTCGACGAGGTCTATCACCTCGAGGGCGGCATTCTCAAATACCTTGAGACCGTACCCGAAGCCGAGAGCCGCTGGCAGGGTGAGTGCTTCGTGTTCGACGAGCGCGTCTCGGTGGGCCACGCCCTGGTACCGGGCGACTTCGGCCTGTGCCTCGCCTGCGGTCATCCTGTCAGTCCCGAGCAGCGCGCTTCGGAATGCTATGAAGAAGGAGTGAGCTGCCCGCAGTGCCATCCGCACACCTCCGATACACGCCGCGCCGAACTGCGCGAGCGGCGGCGTCAACAGACACTTGCCGCGCGCGCTCCGGCGCACGAACCGGAGTCCGGGGGATGACGTTTGAAGGACGGCTGCCCGTCCTCTATTCGTTCCGCCGCTGTCCTTACGCAATGCGGGCTCGCCTCGCGCTGATCGTAAGCGAAACACACGTCGAACTCCGCGAGGTGATCCTCAGGGAAAAGCCCGCGGCGCTGCGCGAAGCATCACCCAAGGCCACGGTCCCGGTGCTGGTGCTGCCCGACGGCACGGTGATCGACGAAAGTCTCGAGATCATGCTGTGGGCGCTTGGTCAGAACGACCCGACCGGCTCGCTGTCACCGCGCGACGGCAACCGTGACCGGATGGTGGAACTGGTGGCCCTGAACGATACGGATTTCAAATATCACCTGGATCGATACAAGTATCCGCAGCGCTACCCCGGCGAGCACGCCGAAACACACCGAACCGCAGCGGGCAGGTTCGTGACGAACCTGGAAGAGCGCCTTTCGGCAAACACCTACCTCTTCGGCCCCGATGCGGCGCTCGCCGACATCGCAATCGCACCTTTCGTGCGCCAGTTCGCCGGCGCGGACGAAGCCTGGTTCGCGGCGCAAGCCTGGCCAGGTGTACAGGCCTGGCTTGCCTCGATCACCGGGTCGTCCGCCTTCGTGCGCGCCATGCACAAGTACCCGGCCTGGCGGCCGGACGCCACGCCGCAACACTTCCCACCGGATTGAACGAGCCCGGTCGGGACGTGCCGGTCGGACGTAGAATGACGTCCTCGCCTCGGCGATCGACCGGGACGAGGGTCTCTCACCACCGACAGGCGGCGCGCCCATGACCAGAAAACGAAGCTCCGCGACAGTGCCTCCCGCCAGCAGCGCCGACACATTCCCGCTGTCGCTGCGCCGCGTCGCGATCGACACCTACCGCGAGAACGTCGCCTATCTGCATCGCGACTGCGCGGTCTATCGCGCCGAGGGCTTTCAGGCGCTCTCCAAGGTCGAGGTGCGCGCCAACGGTCAGCGCGTACTCGCAACGCTCAACGTGGTCGACGACACCGCGATCGTCGGTTGCGGAGAGGTCGGGCTCTCCGAGGACGCGTTCTCCCTGCTCGCGCTCAACGATGGCCACCCCGCGCGCATCTCTCAGGCACTGCCGCCCTCGTCGATTCCTGCCCTGCACCGCAAGATGGCCGGCGAGCGGCTGGACCGTGACGATTTCCTGGCGATCATGCGCGACATTGCCGAACTGCGCTATTCGAAGATCGAACTGACCGCCTTCGTCGTGGCCTGCAGCCAGGGCGAACTCGATCGCGAAGAAGTGTTCTTTCTCACCGATGCGATGGCAGCAGTCGGCCAGCGGCTGGACTGGCACGAGCGGCCGGTGGTGGACAAGCACTGCATCGGCGGCATTCCCGGCAACCGTACCTCGATGCTCGTGGTCCCGATCGTCGCGGCCCACGGGATGCTGTGCCCCAAGACCTCGTCCCGCGCCATCACCTCGCCCGCCGGCACTGCCGACAC
Organism: Cognatazoarcus halotolerans; assembly: GCF_009800965.1. Taxonomy (GTDB): domain Bacteria; phylum Pseudomonadota; class Gammaproteobacteria; order Burkholderiales; family Rhodocyclaceae; genus Cognatazoarcus; species Cognatazoarcus halotolerans. Next base: position 164,064 of record NZ_WUAF01000009.1, read on the forward strand.
CATGGAGGTGCTCGCCAATGTTGAGTTGCCGATGCAGCAGCTTGCGGAAATGGTCCGCACCCACCGCGGCTGCCTTGCCTGGGGCGGAACGGCGGCGCTTTCTCCGGCCGACGATGTGCTGATCTCGGTGGAAAGGCCACTGTCGATCGACTCGCCGGGCCAGATGGTGGCCTCCATCCTGTCGAAAAAGATCGCCGCGGGCTCCACCCACCTGGTGCTCGACATCCCCGTGGGTCCCACCGCCAAGGTACGTTCGATGCCAGAGGCACAACGGCTGCGCAAGCTGTTCCAGTTCGTCGCCAGCCAATGCAACCTGACGATCGACGTGGTGATCACCGACGGGCGCCAGCCGATCGGCCAAGGCATCGGCCCGGTGCTGGAGGCCCGCGACGTGATGCGCGTACTCGAAAACGACCCGGCCGCCCCCAACGATCTGCGCCAGAAAGCCCTGCGGCTCGCCGGCCGGATGCTGGAGTTCGACCCCGACGTGCGCGGCGGCGACGGCTTTGCGATCGCCCGCGACATTCTGGAATCGGGTCGGGCGCTGGCCAGGATGGACGACATCATCCGCGCACAGGGTGCGAAACCATTCGACCGCAATGCACCCTCGCTCGCCCGGCTCAGCTTCGAGGTATGCACGCCGTGCGGCGGTACCGTCACGGCCATCGACAACCAACAGCTGGCGCGCATCGCCCGCCTCGCCGGGGCGCCCAAGGTGCAGGGCGCCGGCGTCGACCTGCTCCACAAACTCGGCGACACGGTGAAATCTGGCAGCCCGCTCTACCGGGTATACGCCGACTACGCCTCGGATCTCGAGTTTGCCCGTCACGCCTGCGACGAACGCAACGGCTACGCGATCGGCGGCGTCGAAGAAATGGCCCATGTCTTCGTGGAATTCTGATGGAACCGACACTGCTTTACTTCGACGACGAGGCCGGACCCGCAGCACGGCTGGCGGACGCCGCGGGGTTCTCTGCCGCGGCTGTCGCGCGTCACCGCTTCCCGGACGGCGAGCTGCGCCTGCGCCTGCCGGAACGGCTCCCGCCCAACGTCGTTATATTCCGCAGCCTGTACCGGCCCAACGAAAAGCTGATCGAACTGCTGCTGACCGCCCGTACCGCCCACCAGCTCGGTGCGCGACGCCTGTCGCTGGTGAGTCCCTATCTCGCCTACATGCGTCAGGACATCGCCTTCAACCCCGGCGAGGCGATCAGCCAGCGTGTCGTGGGAGCGTTCCTGGCCGATCTATTTGACGACCTCGTCACCATTGACCCGCATCTGCACCGCATCCACTCGCTCGATGAAGCGATACCGCTTCGCAATGCCGTGGCGCTGTCCGGTGCGCCGATGCTTGCCACCCTGATCGCTCAACACCGCACGAACCCCCTGCTGGTCGGGCCCGATGCCGAATCGGCGCAGTGGGTGGCGCAGGCCGCGGCGTCACACGGCTGGGACAGCGCCGTGTGCAGCAAGCAGCGTCACGGTGATCGCGACGTGGACGTCGCCCTGCCGACCGGCCTCGCTGCGCGGAATCGAGAAGTGGTTCTGATCGACGACGTGGCGAGTTCGGGCCACACCCTCGCGCGGGCCGCCGAAGCGCTGCTTGCGGCGGGCGCGGCATCGGTGGACGTTGCCGTCACCCATGCGCTCTTCGCCGACGACGCACTGTTACTGGTGCATCGCGCCGGCGTCAGCGAAGTATGGAGCACCGATTGCATCCCCCATCCCTCCAACGCCCTCGCCGTGGCCCCGATGCTGGCCGAAGCGCTTCGCGCCATTGGAGTGGGACAGGCGACCTGATGAGCAGCGCATCTGGCCAACGGATCGCGCTCAGCGCTCCCGCCAGGCCTTGTCGAAACTCGCCGTGATCGGGTGCAGCAGATACTCGAAGAAAGTGCGTTCGCCGGTGCGCACAAAAACATCCGCAATCATCCCCGGCAGGACTTGCAGACCATCCAGTCGCTCGAGTTGTGACTCAGGCACCTCCACGCGGGTCAGGTAGTAGACCTGTCCCGAACGCTGATCCTCGACCACATCGGCCGATAGATAGGTCACCGCACCGTCCAGCTCAGGCAGCGTCCGCTGGTCAAAGGCCGAAAGCTTGATGCCAGCCGGTAAGCCGACGTGGATACGATCCACATCCTGCGGTCGCACACGTGCCTCGACGACGAGACGATCGTCGGCCGGGACGACCTCCAGCAGCAGCTCACCGGGGCTGATGACACCGCCCTCGGTATGCACCTTGAGATCGGTCACCGTTCCCTCTACGGGTGAGCGGATCTCGGTTTGAGCGAGAACGAAGTTGGCTGCCGAAATGCGTTCGTCCACATCGAAGATGTCGGTCTGCACCTTGCGCAAGTCCTCGGTTACATCCTGGTGGAAGTTCTTGCGTAGCTGGAATTTTTCCAGTTGTTTCTCGGCCATCATGGTACGGGCGGCGGCAATGTCCGACTCGTGTTCGGCGCGCTCTCCATCCAGCCGGGCAATCTCGCGCTCGAGATTGCGATACTTGGTCTTCTCCACCATGCCCTTGCTGAGCAGGTCGGTGAGCCCGGCCAACTCGGAGCGAAGGCTTGCCAACTGCGCCTGCTTGGCGCGCATCTGCCCGCCCAGTCCACCGATCTCGCTGGACTTGGACGCGATCTGCTTATCCAGGATGCTCAATTGGCCTACCAGGCTCGCGCGTCGTGCACGGAACTGGACTTCCTGCGCCTGGATCAGGTCGGCCACCTTGGGATCGTTTCGCCGGTCCAGCAACTCTTCGGGCCACACAATCTCCGCGGCACGGTCGCGCTCGGCCTCGAGCCGCGCCTGCAAGGCAAGAGCGGCGTCGCGCTGCGTCCGCAGCACGCCCTGCGATGCCCCGGCACGGGTTTCATCCAGCCGGATAAGGACATCGCCCGCCTTCACATGCGCGCCATCGCGAACGAGGATCTCCTTGACCACGCCACCTTCCTGATGCTGGATGCGCTTGCGGTTGCTGTCGACTTTCACGAGGCCCTGCGCGACGACCGCGCTCGACAACGGCGCCAGGAAAGACCACACGACGGCGAGCCCGAATGTCATTGCGATGATCACCAGGCCAATACGCCGCCAGCGGCGAATGCCCGCCAGCGCCTCGGCCTCGCCAATGACCATTGGAGGCGTACCCTCCAGGACATTTCCATCAGCCATGCGCTTCTCCGCTCTGCACCGAAGGCATCACCACCCGGCGGGTAATCTGCGGCATGAGCTCAGCGGTGTCGCCCATTCCGGCCACCTGGCCGTCCTGGACGACCATGAGCTTGTCCGTTCCGCCCAACACGGCAGGACGATGTGCGATCACCATCAATGTCCGCCCCTCTGCTCGCAGGGCATCGATGGCCTGGCGCACTGCGGTCTCGCCCATGGCATCGAGATTCGACGTCGGCTCGTCCAGCACGATGAGTGGCGGCCTCCCATAGAACGCCCGGGCAAGGCCTATGCGTTGGCGCTGGCCGCCGGACAGGTTGACGCCTCCGGGACCGATCTGCGCATCGTAACCGCCCGGCATCGCGAGAATGATCTGGTGAGCACCGGCCAGTTGCGCGGCGTCCACCACCTTATCCGGGTCGATCTCTCCGAACCGGGCAATGTTCTCTGCAATCGACCCCGGAAAAAGCTCTATGTCCTGCGGTAGATAACCGACGTGCGGCCCGACGTCTTCGCGTCGCCACTCGGCAATATTCACGCCGTCAAGGCGGACGACACCGGAAATCGGCCGCCAGACACCAATCGCCAGTCGCATGAGCGTCGACTTGCCCGCACCACTGGGCCCGGTGATACCCAGGCAGGTGCCGGGCTCGAGGCGAAAGTTCAAGTCGCGCACGGTGGCCTTACGTGCGTCAGGAGGGCCTCCGATGACGGATTCGAAGACCACTTCGCCGGTAGGTCTGGGGAGCGGCATCGCTTCCTTGTCAGCTTCCTCGGTACCGAACTCCTTGAACAGGCGTGCATGTGACTGCCGTGCAGAAAGAAAAGCGCGCCAACCCCCGATGGCCGCCTCCACCGGTGCGAGACCGCGCCCCATGATGATCGACGCAGCGATCATCACACCCGCGGTGGTCTGCTCCTGGATCACCAGCCAGGCACCGACGCCGAGGATCGCGATCTGCAGGAGAAAGCGTACCGATTTGGCGATCGCAGCCACATTTGCCGCACGGTCGCTGGCAACCCCCTGGAGGCCGAGCCCGCGATCGTGCTGCTTGCGCCAGATGGCGGAGAGCCCCGGCACCATGCCCATGGCACGGACCGCCTCGCTGTTACGCGCACTCAGCTCCGCAAAACGCGTGCTGGCAGCCAGATCCCCCCCTGCTTCGGCAAGCACATCACGCGTGCTACGTTCGTTCCACAGACCGAGCAGGAAGAGAAAGACCGCCCCGGCAGCAGCAACATGCCCCAGCATGGGGTGCAATACATAAACCAGCCCAAGGTAGATCGGCATCCAGGGCGCGTCGAGCAGGCTCAGAATCTGCGCGCTGGTGAGGAAGGTTCGCAAGGTGTCGAGATCGCGCAGCGCCTCACCATTGCGCCCCTTCGACAGCGTACGCGTGAAGACCAGACCACTAAGCTGGGCATCGAACCTCACACCCATGCGCACCAGCATGCGCGAACGCACCACCTCGAGCGCGGCGAGCGTGGCCAGACAGGCCGCCGCAAACAAGGTCAGGTACAACAAGGTGTACTCACTGCGCGACGCCAGCACCCGGTCGTATACCTGGAGCATGTAGATCGACGAGGTCAGCATCAACAGATTGATGAAGAAACTGAAGAAGCAAATCTGGCGCAACGCGGAGCGGGCGCCATCCATGGCGCGGCGGAACGGCGTGTCGCCCTTGCCGGAAGGGCCCAGCGGCATGAGTTAATCGCTCAATTCGGTAAACGCAAGTCGGCGACCAAAGGCCGCCGACACGGGATCATTTGCGAGCGCGACGCGCTGTCAGGGCACCAACTGCCAGCCCGAGAAGCGCGAGCGTCGAGGGCTCCGGTACACCATTCGGCGGCGTTACGGCCGTACCGACGACCGAAAAGGCCATGTCCAGGGAACCGTCGATCCATGGATCGGCGTCATCACCACGGAAATAGCTTATGCCGTCACCGTCATCACTCGTCAGCCAGAACCACTGCTCCGGTTCATAAGCGACCGAGAAAACGTAGTTGGTACCCGCGGCCAGAGAGATATTCAGACCGGTGAGCGAGAACTTGAAAGTCGTTCGGTCATCGAGGTCGAGCAGGGCGGCCCCACCCGCGGTCTCGGCAGCAATTGAAGTCACTGCAGCAGGACAAGGCGAGGACGAGAACGAATAACCGCACTCGAAAACCGCGGCAGCACTCCCGCCGAGGCTGTCGAACAGGCGAACATTGAACCCATCCGCATCATCCGCCTGCGTTCCCCACCACTCGAGCGTATCCACCGTAGCACCGGTCGTGAGATGGAAGGTATCAGCGTTATGGAGCCCAAAATCGATACTCGACTCATAGCTTGCCCCACCAGCTGCCGGGGCCTGGCCGTATATCACGGCAGCAGAGGCTGGCACGGCCGAGCACAAGCTGAAAAACGTAACCAAGCCGCACTGGCGCGCAATGTGAAGTAGATCCGATCTCATGATGCCTCCAGAATATTGCTCGCAATGCAACAGCAAATATTGCGCCATAATTTTTCTTTCATAAAAACATGCATTTAGCAATGAACGCGGGGGCCAGTGTCAAATTCACCGACACGGCCCCGTGAATACTTCACACGCCACCATGGTCGTTGGCACCGGCCGGGATGCCCGTCGCCGCAAACTCGAACTCAACCCAGTCAATCAGAAAATCACTGCCGTGCATGACGCCCGAGCCATCGGTGTAGGCAGGGGCCGCGCCCGAGGTAGTGCCCGCATAGGCACCAAACACGAAGTCGCTACCGTCATATGCGCCAGCGCTGAGCTCCACCGCCACGAACTCGGCATTGGTCAGCAGGCTTATCTCCTTGGCACCGCTGGACGAATCTGCGACGAAAGTCGCCTCGCCGACAAGGTTCCCGTTCGCGTCGAAGGCCTGCAGGCGCCCCGCTTCAGCATGTACCGTGGCGTCATCACTCACATAGAAGCGGGCCAGATCGACAGTCACCTTGTTCGCACCCTGGTCGAGTTCGAAGCGCAGCGCTTCGGTACCATCGATCTCCTGCACGGTACGACTCGTCTCCATGGTCCGACCACTCACCCCGAGGTCACCGCTGTAGTGATCGGAACCCGCCAGGGTCGCCGGGCTCGTGCGCCCGAAATCCACATTGCTCCAAGCCTCTCCCGTGTCGGTCACATCGGCCTTGTGGAGAATTCCAGTGACATGCGCCCCGTCCAGCCACGCATCGGCAATTGCCGTCGGGTTGCTCGACGAGACGCGTGTCGGGGCGTCGCCGATGCGCACGACCTCTGGCGGCATATCGGCCGCCACTGAGACAGACTGGGTAGCCGCGCTGCTGTGCGTGCCGTCCTCGTCGATCAGGCTGACACTGACCGTGTAGTCACCGGCTGCGGCGTAGTCGTGGCTCACGTCACCGGCACTCGCCACGGTGTCCGTGCTGCCGTCGCCCCAGTCGATGACGTAGCTCGTGACCGTATCGGTGCCCGGGTCGGTAATGCTGCCGAGGTTCAGGATGTAGCTCGCCCCCAGCGTCACCGAGCCACTGCCCGTGAGCGCAATGCTCGGCGCGACGTTATTCACCGTCACCGCATGGGTCTGCGTGGTCACGCCGCCGTCGCCATCGTTCGCCGTAACCGTGATGGTGCGCGCGGTGGCGTTCACCGGGCCGTCCTCGTCGTCGGCAAAGACGTGCTCGACGCTGCCGCCCAGGGCCGCCAGTTCGGCGGCACTGAGCGTCTGCAGCGCGGAGCCGTCGCCCCAGTCGATGGTGTAGCCGAGTGGATCGGCCGTCCCGGCCACGTCGCTGCCGGCGATGGCCAGCGCGAAGGTGTCGCCTTCGTCGATGCTGCCCGCTCCACCGATGTTCAGGCTCGGCGCGACGTTGTTCACCGCGATGGTCTTGGTGCCGGCGACAAAGCTGCCGTCCTCGTCGGTGACCGTCAGCGTAATCGTGGCGCTGGCGTCACCGTCGGCATAGACGTGCTCGATGCTGCCTCCAAGCGCGGCGAATTCGGCTGCACTGAAGCTCTGCACGTTGCCATCACCCCAATCGAGGCTGTAGCCGGTGGCGGTGTCGGCACCCGGATCGATCAGACTGCCCAGGCTCAGGGTATAGCTGCTGGCTTCATCGACGCTGTCGGCTCCGCTGAGCTCGATGGAGGGGGCGACGTTAGCAACCGTCACCGCATGGGTCTGTGTGGTCACACCGCCGTCGCCATCGTTCGCCGTAACCGTGATGGTGCGCGCGGTGGCGTTCACCAGGCCGTCCTCGTCGTCGGCAAAGACGTGCTCGACACTGCCGCCCAGGGCCGCCAGTTCGGCGGCGCTGAGCGTCTGCAGCGCGGAGCCGTCGCCCCAGTCGATGGTGTAGCTGAGTGGATCGGCCGCCCCGGCCACGTCGCTGCCGGCGATGGCCAGCGCGAAGGTGTCGCCTTCGTCGATGCTGCCCGCTCCACCGATGTTCAGGCTCGGCGCGACATTGTTCACCGTGATGGTCTTGGTGCCGGCATTGGAATGGGTGCCGTCTTCATCCACCAGGGTGACCGAGATAGTGCGCTGAGTGCCGCCGCTGCCACCATCGGCATACACATGTTCAAGGCTGGCATCGGCGAGGATATCTGCAGCCGTGAAGGTTTCAACGGCTCCGTCCCCCCAGCTCACCTGGTAAGCACTGACTTGATCGACACCGGGATCGGTGATTGCGCCGATATTCAAGGTATAGACACTGGCCTCGCTTACTTCGTCGGCGCCGCTCAGCGCCACCGTCGGCGCTACGTTGGTCACGGTGATACTGCGGCTACCGGCACTCAGCCACGTGCCATCTTCGTCGATCAGATCGACCGTGATCGTCGGTGTCGTCAGGCCGTCGGCATAGGTGTGGGCAAGTTGACGGGAGGCCGGCAGATCGACGGCGGCGACCGTCTCATCAGTGCCATCGCCCCAATGGATCACGTAACTCTGAACCGTATCGTTGCCCGGATCGTTGATTGCACCGAGCGTCAGTACATAGGCGGAACCTTCCGGCACGCTGCCACTGCCGATGAGCGATACGGTCGGCACCACATTGCCGACCACGACATCAAAACTGTCACTGCCCTGCTGAGCTTCATCATCGACGACGACCGTGACCGTGTAGTTGGCGGCGTCGTCCGCATAAGTGTGGCCGATGACGAAGCTGTTCTGAGCACTCGACAGATTGCCAGAAGACGTCTGCCCATCGCCCCAGTCCACCGAATAAGTGCGGCCCAGTGCGCCCTGGTCCGTCGGATCATCAAAGGTAATGGTTTTCTGGAAATAGTTGCCCTCCTGTACGCCAATGTCCGCTCCGGCATTGACCGTGATGATCTCTGCGGGCGCGGCCACCGTCAGCGTCTTGCTCCCCGCCGCAGGCCAGGTCCCATCCTCGTCGCGCAACGTGACAGAGATGGTCATGCTGCCGGTCGAAGTGTAGGTATGGGTAAGGATGCCGTTGGTCGGCAGGGTCGCGGGCGTATAGACCTCCTCCACACTGCCGTCACCCCAGTCGATCCGATATTCGTCCACCGTGTCGTTGCCCGGATCGTAAGGGGTCCCGAGATCGATGGTGTAAACCTCTCCCTGGGTCGCCCCGTTTGCACCCGATATGCTGATGGTCGGCGCCACATTTGCCACGGAAACCTTGAAGGTATCCGTCTCGATGCTGTTGGCGTTACCGGTCTGGTCGTTTACGGTCACGGAGACCGTATAGTCGCCATCATCGGCAAAATAGTGCGAGAGGTTCGGATTCGCCGAACTGGTGGAGAAGGAAGTATCAGCGGAGCCATCACCCCAATTCACCGTCACCAAGTGACCTTCCGGATCCGGGTCGCCAATCGTGATGGCATGGTTGAACCACTGATTCTCGGCACCGGCGTCGTCGGCACCAGCCTCGAGGCGGGGACCGTCATTGACGTTGTTGAGGGTGATGTTGCCGTAGGCCGGCGTGGAAGTGAATGAGACCCCGTCGGACGCCGTCCAGCGGAACTGGTCGTCGCCGAAGAAATCGGTATTTCCGGTGTAGGTGAGATTGCCCGCCTGAAGGTCGACGAGACCGATCTCCTGCCCGGCCACGACGGCCACGCCATTGAGGGCGATGCTGCCGTGGGCGGCCAGCGTGGTGATCCTGATCGCTTGCAGCGTCTGCCCATCAAGATCATTGAAGGCGGCATTGAAGCGGTCGTAGCCAAGGACCACAGCCTGCTCTTCATTGCCATTGACGCTGATGTCACCGATTTCCGGCACGGTATTGCCGAAGCGTTGCATCAGGATGTCGTAGGAATCACTTCCGCCATCCGGCACGCCATCGCCGTTCTGGTCGCCGGAATAGGTGTAACCCTGGTAGGCAACAACGAAGCCACCATCCGGCATGGCGGTCACGGCGGACCGGTATTGGGTGCTACCCGTACCCGTATTGACCAGGATCTCGCCATCCACCGGCTGGCCGGCGGCGTTGTACTGCTGCATGAAAATGTCGTAGCCGCTGCTTGCGCCGAAGTAGTCGGTCCAGGTGATCACCCAACCACCATTCTCGAGTCCGGTTATGGCGGCATCGGTCTGGGTGCTGTTCACCGTGGTGTTGACCCGGAACTCCGCGCCAAGCGCATTGCCTGCGTCATCGAAACGCTGAGCATAGATCCCGGTGGACGAAAGATCCTCTCCCTCGGAATCCCACACCACGACGAAGCCGCCGCCCTTCAGCGCCGCAACCTGGGCGTTATCCTGCGCGCCGGTGATGTATGAATTGGCCTGGAAATCCCCCCCCGCGAGTGCGTTTCCGCTGGCATCGAAGACCTGGCCAAAAACACCGGCCCCATTGCCGTCAGCACCACTCTGGTCGGTCCACACGACCACGAACCCGCCATTGCCCAGGACCGTGATATCTGGTTGATACTGGGTTGTCGTGCCCATACCCGTCGGGTTGGCCTGGGTTTCGGCACCAAGAGGCGTTCCACTGGCATCGTAGCGCTGGAAGAAGACGTCGCTGTATTCGGAGTTCTCGGAACTGTAGTAAGCGTTGTGCCACGCAACGATGAATCCGCCGTCCGGCGTTGCGGCAATTACCGGCGTCTGCTGTGTACTTTGGGCGGTGGTGTTGACGACGAACTCGCTCCCGACAGCGCTGCCATCGGCGGCATACATCTGCGCCATGATGGATTCGCCCGAGCCATCCTGACCTGCACCGGACGACCAGGCCACCACGAAACCGCCGGTGCTCAAGCCAATGACGTCAGGCTGGTGCTGCTGACTGGTCGTCACAGTATTGACCAGGAATTCGGACCCTACCGGATTGTCGTCGGCATCGTAACGCTGACCATAGACACCGTAGCCATTGCCGTCGGCATCGCTCTGGTCGGTCCATACCACCACATAGCCACCATCGCTCAGATGTGTGATCGACGGTTCCGCCTGCCCGCCGCTCGTCGTGGTGTTGACGATCCGCTCCAGACCGATTGGCGTGACACCGTCGGTTTCGGGCGTCACGTTGATCTGCACTGTGCGCGCATCGGATGCACCTCCGTCGCCGTCGGAAACGCGAATGGAGATGGTGCGGCTGGCCGCCGGGTTGGAGACGCTGTTGGCGTAAGTCAGGTTCTCGATGACCCGCTCGACCGCCTGCACGGTGGCGTCGGCGTTGAATTGCACCGCAAGCTTGGCACCGTTCTGACCGTCGCTGACGATGGTGCCGATTACCGTGCCTTCGAAGCTCACGCTGTTGCCGGAAACCCCCACCTGGTTGGTGCCGCTACCCTGGTTGCGCACACCAAGCTGGTCCTGCGTATCGACGCCCACGCCGCCAAGCTGATCGAGGGAACCGTAGTCGGTGATGTAGTTCACCTCCAGCAGGCCGCCATCAAAGTTTGCCGAATCGCTGTCGAACAGGCCGACGCCCGGGTCGATGAGCTGCGGTGTGGCGTTGATGGTGTTCTCGGCAAAGGTGACGCTGCTTGCCACGTCCACAAGTTCGGGGTTGGCACTGTGGGCGAAATCGCCGGGCTTGCCGAACAACTGCTGATAAACGTTATACGAGTTCGTGTCGTAACTGTAGTCACGCCAGGCTGTCACGAAGCCGCCGTTGGCGAGCCCGAGCACCACCGGGGTATCCACGTTGGCGTTGGCATCCAACGTGTCGGCGCGCAGCACCTGATCAACCCGTTCACCATTGCTATCGAACTGCTGCACATAGGCACGATTGCCGTCACTCCAGATAATGGCGAAGCCGCCGTCGGAGAGCGCAGCCGCCGAAGGTTGGTCCTGGGTGCCGGCCGGATCCGTATTCACCCGGAACTCGGCGCCGTTCAAGCTGCCGTCCGCGTTGTAACGCTGAGCAAAGACACCGGACGTGCCGGAACCGTCCTGAGTGTAGGACGTCCAGGTAACCACGAAACCACCATCTGTCAGCACCGCCACGTCGGGCTGGTACTGGTAGCTGTCGGTATAGGTATTGACCTGGAACTCACTGCCGAGCCTGCTGCCGTCTGACGCAAATCGCTGGGCGAACACGCCGCTCAAATTACCATCCTGGGCGCCATCGGCGCGCCACGCGATGACGAAGCTGCCGTCAGCAAAGCTGGCGATTGACTGCTCGTACTGATTCTGGCCCTCGAAGCCGGTGCTGGTGTTGACCGTAAGCTCCGCTCCAAGCTTATTGCCCGCCGCATCGAAACGCTGGGCCATGATCTGGTTGTAAGACGTGCCATCGTAGTAGGTGTGCCAGGTCGCGACGAATCCCCCCCCGGGCTGGCTCGCAACATCCACATCCGTCTGGTCGTTGGACACGCCGGTGTTGACCAGAAACTCGTCGCCGGAGGGGGTGCCATTGGCATCGAAGCGCTGCCCGTAGATACCCCAGCCCGAGCCATCTTGGCCGCTCGATTGCCACATGACGACGAAGCCGCCGCCGTCAAGGCCCGCAACGGCCGGCGTATTCTGCTGGTTGGGCGTGTAGCTGTTGATCTGGAACTCGCTGCCCACCGGCACGCCGTTGGCATCGTAACGTTGGCCATAGACGCCATCGGACCAACCATCCTGCGAGACGAACTGGGATGCCTGGACGGACGTCCACACGATCACGTAACCGCCATCGGCCAACGCGGCCATGGCCGGTTCGATCTGAGTGTTGGGCTCGTAGGTGTTGACCTGCTCGTTGGAACCGATCGCCTGGGCACCGTCGTAATCCGGATTGACCGTGATCTCGACCATCTTGGGCACGCTGGTGCCGCCAGCGCCGTCATTGACGCTGATGCTGATGGTGCGGGTAGCGACCGGAGCCGAGGAAGTGTTGGCGTAGGTGAGGTTTTCGATCAGCGCCTCGACGGCGGTTGGCGTGGCCGACCCGTTGAACTCAACGACCAAGTCTGCACCGTTGGTGCCGCTGGAGGTGATACTACCGATCACCACGCCACCATAGGTGACGTTGCTGCCACTGATGCCGATCTGGCCAGCAGCGCTGCCCTGATTGCGGATGCCGAGCTGATCCTGGGCGGGAATGTCTTCCGGCAACTGGGCGTAGAGGATGTTGCCATAGCCGGAGATAACGCTTACCCACAGGGCACCGCCGGCGAAGTCGGTGGAGTCGGTATCCACCAGATTGACGCCCGGATCGATGATCTGCGGTGCCACATTGACTACCGCTTCGTCAAAAGTGACCGTGGTGGTCAGGTCGAGCAGTTCAGGAGCGTCGGAACGAGTGACGCTGCCGCCGGTATCGAAGAGCTGGTGGAACACACCGTAGGTGTTGACGGTGCCGGCCTGCTCCTGGTCGTAGCCGGACCAACTGATGACGAAGCGCTCGCCACCGAGGGCGGCAACATCCGCCTCGTACTGAACACCGGTAACAGTGCTATTGACAATGAAGGCGCCGTCGATCTTGTTGCCAGCGCTGTCGAACTTCTGGGCGAAGATATCGTAGGAACTGCCGCTCAGACCGTAGTAACTGTCCCAGGTAACCACGAAACCGCCATCGTCCAGGGTATCGACACGCGCGTAGTTCTGGTAGGCCCTCGTGTCCTGCGTCGTCACGACCAACTCAGCACCAGCCTTGTTCCCGCTGGCGTCAAAGCGCTGGGCGTAGATGTCGTTGTTGTACTCCCATACGGCAACGAAACCACCATCCGGTAGCCCGGCCACGTCAGGACCTTGCTGGGTACCGGTGGTAGTGGCGTTCACCGCGATCTCGCTACCCACCTTGCCGCCATCACTGGCGAAGCGCTGGGCGACGATGCCGTAACCGCTGGCGTCCCCCGCGCTGTCAGCCCAGATCGCGACGAATCCGCCCCCGCTTAACGCCGACAGTTGCGGCTGCGACTGCGTGCCCGAGACCTGGGTATTGAGCGCAAACTCGGCACCCAGCGCAGTGCCATCTGCCGCGAAACGTTGGGCAAGAACATCGTAGTAGCTGGAGGTAGTGGTGCTGTAGTAGCTGGAGTAAGCCACGACGAAGCTGCCATCCGAAAGGCCGACCACTGCCGAGGTGTTCTGGCTGCTTTGGGTGCTGGTATTGACCTGGAAGTCTGTTCCGACCTTGGCCCCGCTGGCGTTGAACACCTGGGCGAAGATGCCATCGCCGTCACCGTCCAATGAGCTGTCGGTCCACGTAACCACGAAGCCACCGTTCTGCAGGCCGGCCACCGCGGGCTCATCCTGGTTGTATAGCGTCTGGGTATTGACCTGGAACTCGGGGCCGATCGCAGTACCGTTGCCATCGTAACGCTGGGCGAAGACACCATAGCCGTCTCCATCCTGGCCACCTGCCGACGTCCAGGTAATGACGTAGCCCCCGTTGTTGGCGCCGAGCAGCCTCGCAACCGCGGAATCCTGCTGCTGGCCTGCTTCGTAGGTGTTCGTCTGCACTTCGCCCAGCAGAGGATGGGCTGCTGCAGGGTCGGCCTCCGGGGCGATGTTGATCACCACGTACTGCGTGCCGGTATTGACGTTGGCCGCGTCGTAGACGCGGACGTTGAGGGTGCGGCTGGCAAGCGGGCCGTCGGAAACGTTCTGGTAGGAAAGACTTTCGATCAGGCGCTCGATCGCCTCGGCAGTAGCACTGGCATTGAAGGTAATGGTGAGGGCAGCACCATTGGCACCGTTGGCCGTGCCGTCAACCGCACCGATCACGGTGCCGCCATAGGTAATGCTGCTTCCGGCAACACCGATCTCACCAGAGCCCGCGCCCGCATTGCGGATCGAGAGTTGGTCATCGACGCGCCCGGTGGAACTGTGATAGGTGACCTGCAGCGAGCCGCCGTCAAAGCCAGTGGCGTTGTAGTAGTCGAGTTGCACCGCACCGTCGACAATGACCCCGGCTTGGGCCTGGCCCTCAGTGATATCGAGCGAGGGAGCGAGATCCGTCAGGGTGATGCCGGAAGGCGCATAGCTGTTCTGTATGCGGATCTGTACGTTGGGTACGTCGCTCGCACCGCCATCGCCGTCGAAGAGGCGAAAACCCACGTAGCGATCGGTAGTTCCACTCGCCGGGGCAGTGTTCTGGTAGGTAATATTCTGCAGCAGTGCCTGCACCGCTTCGGCCGTGGCATTGGCGTTGAGGCTGATCTCCATCACGCTGCTGCCCGCAGCATTTCCGCTGACCGTACCGATCACCGTGCCACCGAAGGTGACGTTGGTGCCCGAGAGCCCGATCCGGCCGACACCCGAGCCTTCGTCACGGATACCCAGGGCCTCGCCTGCGGCCGCGCCGTTGAGCAACTGGGCCAGCAGGCTGCCTCCATCGAAATTTGCAGAGTCGAGGTCGCTGATGCTCACATCATTATCGATGACCTGGGCACTGCCGCTGTAGCGGGGATCGCCGGCATCGTTGGTGAAATAGACAATGCTGGCTACGTCATCGATGACTGGGCCTGCGCTGCTGCGTGCCAGATCTGTCGCGCTGCCGAACATCTGTTGCTTGATCGCGTAGTGACCGTAGCCCGGATCGTTGGCGTCATAGATGTTGTTGTAATCGGAATACACGACCACATAGTTGCCGCCACCGAGATCGGCCACAGCCGGGGATTGCTCGGTGCTGTTGGTGGGCGACTCGAGCTTGCGCTCGCCATCGATGGCATTGCCGGCTGCGTCGTATTCGCGGATGTAGATGTCCTGAGACGTACCGGTGCCGGAAAGATCGTAGCTTGCGTTGTGCCAGGTCACCACGAAGCCGCCGGCATCAAGGCCAGTTACGCTCGGTTCGTACTGGTTACCCGAGGTCGATTCATTGATCTGGAATTCGGCGCCCACCCTGGCACCCGAGGCATCGAAACGCTGGCCGTAGATACCATAACTGCTGCCATCCTGCCCGCTCGACGCCCACACCACCACGTAACCACCATCGTTCGTAACGCCCACCACCGGACCGTATTCACCTCCGTTATCGCCCTGGTAGCTGGTGGTATAGGTGTTCACCTGGAAGGTGGCGCCGAAGGTGCCGTTCGCGGCGTCGTAAACCCGTGCAAACACGCCGTTGAGATTGCCGTCGAGGCCGCCGGTGTCGGTCCACGAGATCAGCATCTTGCCGTCTGCATGGCTGGCTACCGAGGGCACGTACTGGGCGCCGGACTGCGCGGTGCCGGTCGTTGCGTCGACGCTGACGCGGGTCTCGCCGGTTACCACGGTACCTGCGTTGTCATAGCCCTTGAGATAGATGTCCTGGCTGGCCCCTCCAGCGTTGCCCGCGGAGGAATACACCACCACGAAACCGTCACCGTAGGCGGCCACCGCGTCGTGATACTGCGTACCGCTGGTTTGCGAGTTGACCGTGAAATTGCTGCCAATGGCATTGCCGCCGGCGTCGAAGCGCTGGGCCTGCACGCTCCAGCCACTGCCGTCCGCACTGTTGTTATCCTGCCAGGTAACAACGAAGCTTCCGTCGGACAGCCCCGCGACGTGCGGCCAATTCTGCGTGCCGATCGTACTGCCGGTATTGACGAAGAACTCGCTGCCTACCGGTACGCCGGACGCACCCATCACCTGCCCATAGACACCCCAACCGGAACCATCCTGGGCATTGGAGGCCCACACCACCACATAGCCGCCCCCGGCAAGCTGGGCCGCCTGCGGATCGTCAAGCGTGTTCGGTGCGTAGGCGCTCACGGTCTCTTCACCATGCACCGCGGCAGCGCCGTCGAGATCAAGCGTGACGTTGATGGCAACGGTCGACGGTTCGCTGAGGCCGCCATCGCCGTCGGAGACGCGGATGGCAATGGTCCGCAGGGGGTCGGGATTGGTGGCGGTGGTTGCGTAGGTGAGGTTCTGAATGACCGCCTCGACGGCATCGGCCGTGGCGTTGCTGTTAAAGCTGATACCCAGGTTGCTACCGTTGGTGCCGCCACTGATGGAGCCGATGACTATCCCACCGTAGCTCACCAAGCTGCCGCTCACGCCAACCTGGCCGGCAGCGCTGCCCTCGTTACGCACCGCAAGTTGGTCAGTCGCTTCACCGTACTGGATGTAATACACCTCGAGCCGGCCGCCGTCGAAATTGGCGGAATCCGTATCGGTGAGGCTCACCGCCACATCGATGAGTTGCGGCGAGGCATTCACATCGTTTTCGAAGTAGCTGACGCTGGCGGTAAGGTCGGTAAGGACCGGATTGGCGCTCTGGCGTGCCAGATCGGCAGCACTGCCGAAGAGATTCTGGAAGATCTCGTAGCTGTTGTTGCCGCCATCGCTGGCGCTGTTGTAGCCACTGTAGGCGACGACAAAGTTGCCGTTACCCAGATCGGCCACTGCAGGCTGGTATTGCTGATTGCTCGGCGTGCCGTTGTTGCCGGTGACCAGCCGCTCCCCGTCAACCGGGTTACCCGCAGCATCGTATTCGCGGATGTACACGTCCTGATAGCTGCCCACCCCTGAAACGCCGTAGCTGTCGTTGTGCCAAGTCACCACGAAACCGCCGGTCGACAGGACCGTGACGTCGGCCATGTACTGACCACTCGTCGTACTTTCGTTGATCTGGAACTCGCCGCCCAACTTGGCGCCGCTGGCGTCGAAACGCTGGCCGAAGACCCCCCAGCCGGAACCATCCTGCCCGTTAGCGGGCCAGACCACGACAAAGCTGCCGTCGGCCGCCATCGAGACCCTTGGTTCATAACCGATCGCGGTATTGCTCTGCTCCGCGATCGTGGTGGTGTTGATCAGAAAGGTGGCCCCAAAGGTGTTCGTAGCGGCGTCATACAGGCGGCCGAACACCCCGTCAGCATTACCATCGTTACTGGCACCATCGTTCCACACGACAACCATCTTGCCGGCAGCATTCGCGGCAATGTCGCCGTAGTACTGACTACCGCTCTGGCCGGTGCTCAGGCCAAGAGCCGTGCTGACCAGCACCTCGCCACCAAGCTTGTTGCCCGCGTTGTCGAAGCGCTGCACGAAAATGTCGTAGCTGACGCTACTGGCGTTGCTGTCGCTCCAAATGATGGCGAAACCGCCGTCATAGCTCGCCACCGGTCCTGCGTACTGAGTGCTGCTAGTGGTGGTATTGACCACGAAATTGCCGCCCTGGGTAGTGCCATCCGCCGCAAAGCGCTGGGCAATCACGCCATAGCCGGAGCCGTCGACACCCGTGACATCCTGCCAGGTGACAACGAAGCCACCATCCGACAAGGCGGCAACGTTGGCCTGGAGTTGATCGCCGTCGGTCACGTCATTGACGCGAAACTCTGGCCCCATGGCCACACCATTGGCGCCGAAACGCTGGGCATAGATGCCGTCGCTGTTGGTGTCGTCCTGACCATACGATTGCCACACGATCACGTAGCTGCCGTCATTGAGGACGGCGATCTGCGGTTCTTCCTGGGTGCTGGCGGCAAACGTATTGACCCGCTCGGTCACATGCACTTCCGGCTGGCCATCGAGCTCAAGGGTAACGTTGATCGTCACGCTCGACGCGGCGCTTGCGCCTCCGTCTCCATCGGAGACGCGCAGGGCCACCGTGCGCGACGCCTCCGGACTCTGTGAGGTGGAACCGTAGGTCAGGTTCTGGATCAGCGCCTCGACCGCATCGACGCTTGCATTGGCATTGAGACTGATGTGCAGATTGGTGCCATCGGCGCCGCCGCTGAGCGTGCCGATGACCACGCCACCGAAGGTGACGGAAGCGCCCGAGACTCCGATCTGACCGGGGGCCGAGCCCTGGTCCCGGACCGACAGCTGGTCGGTTTTCTCACCGCCGAGAATGTAAAAAAGTTCGACACCGCCTCCGTCGAAGTCGGCCGAATCGAGATCGGTCAGACTGATCGCCGGATCGATGACCTGGCCGGCGGCGTTCACCAGATTCTCGGCAAATGTCACGGTGCCCGTGAAATCACCCACCGTGGGATTATCCTGACGCGGCAGGTCCGCGGCGCTTCCGAAGAGCCGCTGCTTGATCTCGTAGGTGTCGTTTCCGCCTGCTGCCGTGGTGTCGTAATCGGTGTAGACAACGACGTAGTTGCCATTCCCCAGGTCCGCGACCGAGGGCTGATACTCGGTGCTGTCCGAATCCGAGACCAGCTTCGTCTGCCCGCCGAGCGCAGCGCCACTGGCATCGAACTCGCGTACATAGACATCGCGCGTGGATCCGGTGCCGCTCACGTCGTAGTTGTCGTTGTACCATGTGACAACGAAGCCCCCGGTCGAAAGCGCCGTTACGTCAGGCTGGTACTGGCCTCCGTTGGTGCTCTCGTTGATCAGGAATTCGCCGCCATTCTTGCTGCCGTCCACGTTGAGCAACTGGCCGAACACGCCCCAAGTGGAGCCATCCTGGCTGTAGGAGGCCCAGACAACGATGGAGCCGCCACTCGTCAGCGCCGCAACCGACGGACCAAAACCATCGCCGCTGCTGCTCTGGGAATTCGCAGTGGTGGTGTTGACGAGGAAAGTGTCGCCGAAGGTGGCGGTAGAAGCTGTAAACACCCTCGCGAAGACACCATCACTGCTCCCGTCATTACTGCCTGAATCATTCCATGCAATGAGCAAATCACCATTCGCCTGCGCGGCAACCGAGGGCTGATATTGAGAACCAGTCTGCGGATTGCTGGTGGAAGGAATCGTGCTGACCAGGGTCTCCACCCCAATCGGCGTACCGTCGGTTGCAAAGCGCTGCAGATAGATGTTGTAGGTGTTGTCGTCGTTGCCGTAAGAGGTCCAGACCACGGCGTAGCCGCTATCGTAGGCGACTACCTCGGCACTGTTTTGACCGCTCGTCGTGACTGTGGTAACGAGCGTCTCAGCCCCAACGGCCTCGCCCGCGGCATCGTATCGCTGGCTGAAGATACCGTCGCCAGAACCATCGGCGCCGGAGTTGTCCTGCCAGGTTATGACAAAGCCACCGTCAGCCAGGGCCGCGATGCTCGGGTCCGTCTGGTTGCCGCTAACCGTGGAATTGACAAGGAACTCGGGACCCATCGGGATCCCGGAAGAGCTGAAACGCTGGGCATAGATGCCGTAAGAATTGACACCATCCTGGTCGTACGACACCCATGCGACCACGTAGCTGCCATCGGCAAGGACCGTAACGCTCGGACTGTCCTGGGTTCCGGCGGTAAAGGTATTGACCTGCTCTTCGCTGTAAATCTGCATTTCCCAGTCCCTTTTCAGTTGCGCCAAAAAATGGCGGAAGCATCAAGGTTCGAGGCAATGCAAATTCAATGCCAAAAGATTATTCAATAAAATCAGTTACTAAAAATTCGAACCAGGGGGAATGTAAAAATTTTCGACACCATCGATAGGCCTAGGCAATCACACACAAAGGCACAAATTACCCAGACATATCGCCGATTGACATTCAATCCATCGGCATCGCCCGTCGGTCGTTCAGGGCCAGCCAGCCGCGCACCACGCGGTACATGACCCACAGCCCCGCCAGCGCGACGATGACGAAGAAGAAGGGGATGCCGATGATGGTGATGAACATCAGATAGGCCACCACAACCCACATCGCGGCGTACCAGAAGGTGCGGATCTGCCAGCTGAAATGGCTGTCGAGCCAGCTGCCGCGTACTTCTCCGCGCTTCACGTAGTTGAGGATCACCGCGATGATCGAGGGGATGCCGCCGACGAAGCTGCCGACGATGGTCGCCGAGGTGGCGATGCCGGTGATCACCGAGATGGCGTGCAGCGCGTAGATCAGGTGGGTGAGCTTGATCATGCCTTCGCCCGGACGGTAATCGTGGCGCGCGGGGGAGAGGATTTCTGGCTCGCTCATGTCTGTTTCCTTGATAACGGGTGGTCATGCACTTGGGACAATGCGGGCGGAAGACTACATCTTCAAGCGCGCTTACCTTATTTAACCCTGCCGGCGCTGGTGGGCAAGCGGCCGGAACTTCAGGCCAGCGCGGCCGCAACCAATGCGATCAGCTCGTCGACCGCCACTTCCGTGCTCGCCCAGGAGCACATGAAACGCGCACCGCCACCGATGAAGGTGTAGTAAACCACTCCGGCGTCACGCAGCGCGGCATCGGCCGCCGGCGGCAGGCTGACGAACACGCCGTTGGCCTCACAGGGCGAGATCAGGCTCACGCCGGGCAGCGCGCACAACCCCGCGGCCAGTCGCGTCGCCATGCGATTGGCGTGAGCCGAGCGATGCAGCCAGGCTTCGTTCTTCAACATGCCGAGCCAGGGCGCGGAGAGGAAGCGCATCTTCGAGGCGAGTTGCCCGGCCTGTTTGCAGCGCCACGCGAACTCGGCCGAGAGGTCTCGATCGAAGAACACCACCGCCTCGCCAATCGGCAGCCCCATCTTGGTGCCACCGAAACACAGCACATCGACACCGGCCCGCCAGGTGAGGTCCGCGGGCTTCGCACCCAGCGCCGCAACCGCGTTGGCGAAGCGGGCGCCGTCCATGTGCAGCCTGAGCCCGTTTGCACGCGCCTCCGACGACAGCGCAGCCAGCTCGTCGGGCCGGTAGACCGTGCCGGTTTCGGTGGTCTGGGCAATCGACACCACGCGCGGGCGCGGATAGTGGATGTCGCTGCGGCGCGTGGCGAGCAGGCGCACATCGGCCGGCAGCAGCTTGCCTTCGCGGTGCGGCGCGGTCAGCAGCTTGGTGCCGTTGGAAAAGAATTCCGGTGCGCCGCATTCGTCGGTCTCGATGTGTGCGGCGTCGGTGCAGATCACGCTGTGATAGGACTGACACATGGTGGCCAGTGCAAGCGAGTTGGCGGCAGTGCCGTTGAACACGAAATAGACATCGCACTCGGTCTCGAACAGCTCGCGCAGGTGGTCGCACACCTCGCGGGTGAGCGCATCGTTGCCATAGGACGGCAGCCAGCCGGCATTCGCCGCCTGGAGCGCTTCGAGCGCCTCGGGGCAGATTCCGGCAGTGTTGTCGCTGGCGAATTGGGTGCGCCAGCCAGGCAGGCTCGTATCCATGGAGGGTCTCCGGGCAGCTCGGTTGCGATGGTTCATCAATGTAATCGATTGCCCCGCTGCCGCGCTCGGGTCGCTGTGCGATCATGCGTCTCGCCCCCGCCTCACCGGAAAACATTCATGTCGGTCACCGAACTCGTCTCCCATTACGGCTACATCGCCGTGGCCGTGGGTTGCCTGCTGGAAGGCGAAACGGTATTGCTGACCGCCGGCTTCGCTGCTCACCGGGGCATGCTGGATCTGCCGGCAGTGCTTGCGGTGGCCTTCGTTGCGAGCGCACTGGGGGACCAGATCTTCTTTCAGCTGGGACGCCACCAGGGCCCCCGACTGAAGGCGCGCTTCCCCGCTCTGGCGCGCAATGCGCCGCGGGTCGACGGACTGCTGGCACGTCATCACACCCTCTTGATCCTCGGCATCCGCTTCATGGTCGGCCTGCGCGTGGCCGGCCCGATCCTGATGGGTTCGGCCGGCATCGCGCCGCTGCGCTTCACCATGCTGAACCTGACCGGAGCCGCGCTCTGGGCCACCGCCATCGGCTCGGCCGGCTATGCCTTCGGTGCCGTGATCCAGACTTTCCTGCGCGACCTGCGACATCTCGAGGAAGGCATCCTGGTGGCCCTGCTGATCGTCACCCCGATCGTGCTGCACCTCTTTCACCGCTGGCGCGGCAAGCGCCAGCGCGGCGATTAGTCGAGCCCCAGCTCGCCCCACATCGTGTCGACCCGCGCCTTGACCTCGTCGTCCATGACGATCGGCGTGCCCCATTCCCGCGTCGTTTCCCCCGGCCATTTGTTGGTGGCGTCGAGGCCCATCTTCGAGCCAAGCCCGGCCACCGGGCTGGCGAAATCGAGGTAGTCGATCGGCGTATTGTCCACCAGGGTGGTGTCGCGGGTGGCGTCGACACGGGTGGTCATCGCCCAGATCACCTCCTTCCATTCGCGGATGTTCACATCCTCGTCCACCACGATGATGAACTTGGTGTACATGAACTGGCGCAGGAAGCTCCAGATGCCGAACATCACCCGCTTGGCATGGCCCGGATACTGCTTGCGGATGCTTACCACGGCGAGCCGGTAGGAACAGCCCTCCGGCGGGAGGTAGAAATCGGTGATCTCGGGAAACTGCTTCTGCAGCAGCGGCACGAACACCTCGTTGAGCGCCACGCCGAGCATGGCCGGCTCGTCGGGCGGCTTGCCGGTGTAGGTGCTGTGGTAGATCGGATTCCGGCGCATGGTGATGCGCTCGATCGTGAACACCGGGAAGGCGGCCTGCTCGTTGTAGTAGCCGGTGTGGTCGCCGTAGGGGCCTTCGAGCGCCTCCTCGCCGGGATGGATCACGCCCTCGAGAACGATCTCGCTCGAGGCCGGCACCTGCAGCTCGGAGCCGCGGCATTTCACCAGCTCGGTCTTTGCGCCGCGCAGCAGCCCGGCAAACTGGTACTCGGAGATGCTGTCCGGCACCGGCGTGACCGCGCCGAGGATGGTCGCAGGATCGCAGCCTAGTACCACTGCCACCGGAAAAGGCTCTCCGGGGCTGCGCTGCAGGTGGTCGCGAAAGTCCAGTGCGCCACCGCGATGGGCCAACCAGCGCATGATCACCTTGTTGCGGCCGAGTACCTGCTGGCGGTAGATGCCGAGGTTCTGGCGCTTCTTCTCCGGCCCGCGGGTAACGACAAGCCCCCAGGTGATAAGCGGCGCGGCATCGCCCGGCCAGCAATGCTGGATCGGCAGGCGGCCGAGATCGACCTCTTCGCCCTCCCAGACCACCTCTTGGCACGGGGCCGAGCGGACCTCCTTGGGGGACATGTTCATGACCTGCTTGAGCACCGGCAGCTTCTCCCAGGCATCCTTGAGGCCCTTTGGCGGCTCGGGTTCCTTGAGATAGGCGAGCAGCTTGCCCACCTCGCGCAGCGGCGTGCTCCAGTCGTCGTCGGCGACGTCCTCGCCCATGCCCATCGCCACCCGCTGAGGGGTACCGAACAGATTGGCGAGCACCGGGATCGACTGCGCCACGCCGCGCGTCACCGGCTGCTCGAAGAGCAGCGCCGGACCACCGGCGCGCAGCACCCGGTCGGCAATCTCGGTCATCTCGAGGTGGGTATCCACCGGCACCTTGATCCGCTTGAGTTCGCCACGGCTTTCGAGTTGGGAGATGAAGTCGCGCAGGTCGTCGTAACGCATGGTCTGATCCGAAATTGGGCGTGGGCATTATCCGGCAAAGCGAACGGGCCGCACAGGGCGGCCCGTTCGCTTTGCCGGATACGGTTCAGATTCCGAGAATCTTCATTGCCTTGGCCAGCGTATCGACCGAAGCCTGATGGCCGCCCGCCTTGTGCAGGGCCTCGCCCTCGGCGCGCAACTTCTTGACTTCTTCCATCTGCGCCATGCTCAACTTTGGCCCGGCGGCCATGGCGTCATCGATCTTCTTCATGTCGACCGGGCAGTGAAAAGCCCAGGCGGCTGACGACGCTGCGAGCAGGACAAACGCGACTGCAGAACGAATATTCATTTTCCGTCTCCTCGGGCGATTTACGGGCAGTGCGCCCGCGATGCTGGGAGCGTCTGGCCGCCCGGACAGTTCCATCAAGGCCTCAGGTTTCCGGCCTCCGCCACCACAGCGGCGCCAGTGCTGCCAGGCCGAACAGTGGCCCCGGCAGCAATAGCCAGGCAATCGATGTACCCCATTCACCAACCAACCGCGTCCCCCAGGCGATCGACACCATGGTGATTGCAAAGCCGATGGCGTTCTGCAGGGCGAGCGCGCTGCCGACGATCTCGGGTGGGCAGGCCCGGGCGGAAAGCGCCGAGAAATGCGGCGAATCCGCTACCACGGTGAAGCCCCACAGCAGCAGCACGGCTAGCGCGAGGCCATCGGCATGCGCTCCGACCAGCGGGTAAAACAGGCAGCACAGAGCCGAACCGGCCAGGGCCAGCGCAGCCACCCTGGCGCTGCCGATACGACGGCTCAGCGCACCGCCGGCAAAGCAACCCAGAGCGCCGATGCCGACGATCGCGAAAGAAAGCCCGGCAACACGCCCCGCGTCATCTGCCAATCCGCCCTGCACCACCAGGATCGGCACCAGGGTCCAGAACGCATAGAGTTCCCACTGATGCCCGAAATACCCGAACGCCGAGGCCCGGAAGCCGGGAACTGAAAAGGCCATCAACACCCGGCCGAGCCTCAGTGGAGGAGCGTCATGCCTGCGTGTGAGATGAGGGCCGTCGCCCAGCGCGAAGATCATCGCGGCCGCCAGCAGGGCCAGAAGCGATGAGGCGAGGATCGTCGCCTGCCAGCCAAATCCGCCGCCAAGCAACCGGATACCATGCGGCAGCGCGGTCCCGAGCGTCAGCATCCCGACCAGCTGGGCGAGTGCCGCGCCGGCCCGCTCGGGAACCCAGCTGACGACCAGTTTCATCCCCAGCGGATAGACCCCGGCGAGACTCAGGCCGACCAACGCCCGCAATGCGATCCCGCTAGCGAGTCCCTCGGCAAACAGCGCGAACGCGGCGTTCGCCGCAGCGCCCAGGCACGCGCAGACGGTAAAGATGCGACTCGCGGCAAAGCGGTCGGCAAGCCCCGAAAGGGCAAAGGCGAGCGTGCCGAAGATGAAGCCGAACTGGACGGCGTTGGTCAGCTGACCGATCTGTGTCGCGCCGATGTCCCAGGCACGCATCAGGTCGTCGGCCGCGCTGTTCGCCGAAAACCACAGCGAGGTCCCGAACAGCTGGGCGATCACGATGACGGGAATGGTGTGCGGACGCATCGCTGCAGTATAGGGCGCACCCCGTGCCTTCGGCGACGGTCGGTTTGATGCGCCAGGCCGCCAGGGTTTACGGAAATTTACTCATCATGTTCTAATCGCTGCATCATGAATTGCCCGAGCCGGCCCAATGTCCATGAGCAGACTTGCCCGCCCCCTCGTTGCCGCCGCGAGCCTCCTCGCCGCAGGGCACGCCAGCGCCCTGACGATCGAGTTCGACTACGGATATGACGACGGTACCGTCCGCCTGTCGGACGGACAGAAAGCGATTCTCGCCAGCGTTGCCGATGAATTCGGCGCCCGCCTGACCGACACGCTCGATGCCGCCACATACAGATCGATCGCATTCTATGATCCGGGCGTCGCCCCGACTTCTGCCGGCAGCATCGTGAACCAGAGCAACTTCACCGTCGCCGCGGACACGATTCACGTATTCGTTGCGGCGGCCGAGCTGGATGCCCTCGGCAGCGCCACACTGGGCTCGGCCGGCCCCGGCGGCGGCAGCGGAAACGACCGAGGCGAACTCGATGTGGGCGCGACCGATTTTGCTCCTTGGGGCGGCCAGATATCCTTCGATATCAGATCCGACTGGTATCTGGATGACGATCCCCGCACTCTCGAAACCTTCAGCGGGTTCGACTTTTACTCGGTCGCGGTGCACGAACTTGCCCACGTGCTCGGATTCGGCATCAGCAACTCCTGGAGCACCCAGGTGAACGCGACCGGCTTCGCCGGCGAAGCGAGCGTCGCCGCATATGGCGGCACCGTGCCGCTGACCGGAGACGATGCCCACTGGGCGAATGGCACGGCGTCGTTCGTAAACGGGGTGCTGCAACCTGCCGCACTGACCGCGAGCATCGCCAGCGGCAGCCGCAAATACATGACCGAGCTCGATTGGGCAGCACTTTCCGATATCGGCTGGCAGGTTGCTGCGGCCGTACCCGAACCCGAAAACTGGGCAATGATGCTTGCCGGTCTGGGACTGGTGGGTCTCGGGCTGCATCGCCGACAATCGCGCTGCACCCCTGTCTGACCGCCGCCCCGCCCGGCGGCCAATCGGTTTCAGCCGCAGCGACCGCAACGCTCAGCGAAACGCATTGATCGCATCGCGCGTTGCCAGGGCCGCCCGCCGCGCGGCGGCCGCATAGTCCTCGCCCTTGCCGGCATAGAGAATCGCGCGCGAGGAATTGATCATCAACCCGCTACCGGCGGCAGTGCGGCCTGCCCGCACAGTGGCCTCGATATCGCCACCCTGGGCACCGATTCCGGGGACCAGCAGCGGCAGATCACCGACGATCGAACGCACCCGCGCAATCTCGTCGGGGAAGGTCGCACCGACCACCAGCGCACACTGACCGGTGGTGTTCCAGTCACTCGCCACCAATCGCGCAACCCGTTCGAAAAGCCGCTCACCATCGCCGACATCCAGAAACTGCAGGTCGCTGCCACCCGGATTCGAAGTGCGACACAACAGGATCACGCCCTTGTCCGGATAGGCCAGCCAGGGCTCGACCGAATCGCGTCCCATGTAGGGGTTGATCGTGACCGCATCTGCCTGGAAGCGTTCGAACGCCTCGACCGCGTATTGCTCCGCGGTGCTGCCGATATCGCCGCGCTTGGCGTCGAGAATCACCGGCACCCCGGGATGCGCCGCGTGAACGTGCGCAATCAGGTCCTCGAGCTGATCCTCCGCACCCCGCGCAGCGAAATACGCAATCTGCGGTTTGAAGCTGCACACGAGGTCGGCGGTTGCATCGATGATTTCGCGGCAGAACTCGAAAATGGCATCGGGCCGACCCTGCAAATGAGCCGGAAAGCGTGCTGGATCGGGGTCGAGGCCGACACACAGCAGTGAATTGCGGGTGCGCCATGCGGCATCGAGCTTTTCAATGAAAGTCATTGCGGAATCTGCATGATGGGAGTCGAGAACGCGAGTGTACCCAAGGCACGGGATTTGGGCAGCCTCGGCGTCGAATGTGCCACGCAGGGTTCCGTAAGCGGTCGATTGCCGCCCCGCCAGAGGCGACCGCCACTGCGCCGCGCTCCGACGCGGTACACTCTCACCCCCGTTTGTGACGTGCTTCCATTACTGCAGCACGTGCGCATGCTAGCTTGTCCGCCGCTACCCGACCCGCACGCAGCCCCGATGCTCTTCACCAGCCTTCATTTCGCCCTGCTCTTCCTACCTGTGGTATTCGCCGGCTTCTTCCTGATCGGCCGTCGATCGCACACTCTGGCGGCCGCATGGCTGTTTGCCGCGTCGGTGTTCTTCTACGGCTACTGGATGCCCGAGTTCACCGCGCTATTGCTGGGTTCGATCTGCTGGAACTACCTCGTCGGGCGAAACATCGGACGCCTGGTTGACGCCGACCGGCGACCGCAGGCCAAACACTGGTTGATTGCCGGAATAACGCTTGACTTGGCATTGCTGGCCTATTTCAAATACGCCAACTTCTTCGTCGACAACATTAGCGCGGTGTTCGGGCTGGACCTGCACCTTGCCAGAATCGTCCTGCCCATCGGCATCTCGTTCTTCACATTTACGCAGATCGCCTTTCTCGCCGACGCCTGGCAGAAAGGCATACGCGAATATGCCTTCATTCATTACGGCCTCTTCGTCACCTACTTCCCGCACCTAATCGCCGGCCCGGTGCTGCATCATGCCCAGATGATGCCGCAATTCCGCGAGGCGGCCACTTACCGCCCCAACCTCGGCAACATCAGCGCCGGCCTCTGCATCTTCGCAATCGGTCTGTTCAAGAAGGTCGTCCTGGCAGATGGCATTTCGCCCTACGCCGACAGCGTGTTCGATGCAGCCGCTGCCGGCGCCACCCCAGACTTCACGGAAGCCTGGCTCGGCGCCCTGGCATACACCTTCCAGCTCTACTTCGACTTCTCCGGCTATTCCGACATGGCAATCGGCCTCTCGTGGATGTTCAACGTACGACTACCGTTCAACTTCAACTCACCCTACAAGGCGGGCAACATCTCCGAGTTCTGGCGCCGCTGGCACATGAGCCTGTCGGCCTTCCTTCGCGATTATCTGTACATCCCGCTCGGCGGTAACAAGCTCGGCCGTATCCGGCGCCATTTCAACCTGATGACCACCATGTTGCTGGGCGGCTTGTGGCATGGCGCAGGGTGGCCTTTTGTCATCTGGGGCGGCCTGCATGGCCTCTATCTAGTGATCAATCACGGGTTTCGGGCGGTGGCAGGGCCGTCACTTTCGGCAATGCAGCGCAACCTCGCCTATCGCGTCGGCAGTTGGGCGTTGACGATGCTGGCGGTAATCATCGCCTGGGTGTTCTTCAGGGCGGTCAATTTCGAGGCAGCCGCACGCATCCTGTCGGGAATGACAGCTTTCGATGCTGCGGGCGAATCCATCCATCGTATGTACTGGGACCAAGGATTATCGGCTTCAAGAGTGGGGCTGTTATGCGCAGCGAGTGCCGTGCTTACCTGCCTGCTCCCGAACAGCAACCGCATCGGCGAGGCTTTGCGAGACAGAGCAACACGACCATCAACACAGGTGGCGCCACTCATGCTCGGCGTGGCGCTCACTGTCGTGGCCTTGCTGCTAACGATCAACGCCACGCGCGACGCAGTCAGCGCGTTCATCTATTTCAATTTCTGACATGCGATTCCTGCTGAGATTTTCCTTGGGTGTACTTCTCGCTTTGCTTGCGACCGAAGGATTGCTTCGCCTGTTGCCCGTCTCAAGCGCAACCTATCGCGGATATCACATATCCCCCGAAATCATTACTTACCCACCTCACACATCGTTCACGGTGGCAACCGGCTGGGATCTCCGTAATGCGCACAACCATCGCAGCAACAATTACGGTTTCGTGGATACAAGCGATTTCAAGCGTTCCCCGGACGCCGTAGCGGTCGTGGGGGACAGCTTCGTCGAAGCCAACATGCTCGCCGAAAGCGACCGCATATCCGCGGTGCTCGAGTCACTCATTGCCCCGCGCCAGGTTCTTGCGCTGGGAGGCCCCGGGTCGAGCCTGCTCGACTATGTCGAACGGGTGCATCTCGCCAACGAGAAGTTCGGAATTCGGCAATTTGTCCTGGTGCTCGAGCGCGGCGACATTGCGCAATCGATATGCGGCTCGGGAAACATTCACGGGCCGTGTTTCGACTCCTCAAGGGGAGCGTTTTCCCATGAACACCAGCCCGAGGCGGGACTGCTGAAAAAAATCCTGAGGGAATCCGCGTTGGCGCAGTACCTGTTTTCCCAGCTCAAGGTCGACATCTCGGCCCCCCTCCGTGCATTGAGCGCCATCGTCGAGCGCAAAGAACCTCAACGGACCGTCAAGACAACGCAGGAAAGATCGCCAGACGCCCCTCCGGCAAGCGAGCGTGATCCCATACTGAAACACTTCTTCGAGGGGCTGCAGCAGTGCGTCGGCTGCCGCTTCGCGCTCGTTCTCGACGCCAATCGTTCGCGGTTGGACGAACCCGCCAGCGTAGCGCAGGGCCCGGCAAACCGCCTCTTGATGGATCAGGCCCGCAAGCTCGGTATGAACGTGGTGGATCTGGGACCGATCTTTCTCGCGCACTACCGTCAGCACCGGCTGAGCCTCAGCGTGGGGCCCTACGACGGCCACTGGAACGTCATCGCACACCGCCTAGCCGCAGAGGCTGTCGCGCAGCAATTCGAGCGAGCTACCACCACCAGTCAATTACCTTCAGCATCGATACAGCCGGCTAACACTGCCCTGGACAATGCAACTGCCCGTTAATGCGAGAAGCCGTCTGTCGGGCGACTCTCAAGCGCCGACCGGGTGCACCAGATAGTCGATCGCCAGGCCGGCGAAGATCACCCCACCCAGCCAGTTGTTGTGCAGGAAGGCCTTGAAGCAGCGCTGGCGGTCGCGCTCGCGGATCAGCGTGTAGTGGTAGAGCGCGATACCGGTGGCAATGCACAGGCCTAGGTAGTACGGCCAGCCGCGCGCGGCCAGTACCCCCACCCAGGCGAGCAGGCCCAGGGTCGCGGCATAGCAGATCATCACTGCCACGACGTCGAAGCGTCCGAAGGTGATCGCCGAGGTCTTGATGCCGATCTTGAGATCATCGGGCCGGTCGACCATCGCATATTCGGTATCGTAGGCGACCGCCCAGAATACGTTCGCCAGCAGCATCACCCAAGCGGTCAGCGGAATGCTGAACTGCTGCGCGGCAAAGGCCATCGGGATACCGAAACCGAAGGCGATGCCGAGATAGGCCTGGGGAATGGCCAGGAAGCGCTTGGTGAAGGGGTAGCTCGCGGCGAGAAAGAGCGCCACCACAGAGAGCCACAGCACCAGCCGGTGAAGCGGCAGGATCATCACGAAGGCCACCAGCGAAAGCCCCGCCGCCAGGAGCAGGGCCTCGCGCGTGGACACCGCGCCGGTCGCCAACGGGCGGTTACG
Source organism: Cognatazoarcus halotolerans (assembly GCF_009800965.1). GTDB lineage: Bacteria > Pseudomonadota > Gammaproteobacteria > Burkholderiales > Rhodocyclaceae > Cognatazoarcus > Cognatazoarcus halotolerans. The sequence goes on from NZ_WUAF01000009.1 coordinate 194,742, forward strand.
GGTTCGCTCGACGTGGCCATCGAAATTCCGGTCCGCATAGTCGTTCATCACGCAGCCGGCGGAGCGCATGAGCACGGTGCCGAGCACGAAGATCCACACCAGGAAGCCGCTGGGCTTCCCCATGCCGGCAATCCACAGTGCCCACAGGGTCGGCCACAGCAGGAGCAGGATGCCGATCGGCTTGTCGAGCCGCATCAGCCTTTCATAGTGGAGGAGTCGTTCGGTCAGTGTCATCGGTCGAGCGTCATGATCGCAGGCAGAAAAATCTCGCAGACCATCAGCGAGCGGCGCTTGAGGCGAAACACCGAGCGCCGCGCCCAGAGCGTCGCCGCGGAGGTGGCGCCGGTCGCGAGCGCCCGATGATAGCGCGCATCGCGGCGGTCAAGCCGCGAACAGTACAGCGGCGCTCGCGAGATCCGCGGGTCGGCGAACAAGGCCGCACCGAGGGGACGATTGCCGATACCCGAAAACAGCCGCCAGCCCCCCCGCAGGTTGTGCCGCGGCAGGATCGAGCGAGCGTAGACCACCGGTACGCCGTCGGCCACCAGCAACACCTCGCGCAGCCAGGCCACCTCGCCGGCACGCAGGCCCAGCAGGATCGCCTCGTCAGGGTGAGGACGCGCCAGCCTCTGGGCCAGCACCCGCACATCGAGGCGCCCGCAGCGGGCACGGATGCGTGCGGTCAGCGAGCCGGCATCGGTGAGCCACGGGTGGTAAGGACCGGTCTCTGGGAGTCGCAATGGCCGCCTGAGCCACTCTTCGCGGGAAATACGGGTTCGCATGATCGGCCCGGATGATACCCCGGCGGCGTTGTCCGTGCTGCCGCCGCACAGCGCATCAGGCCCGCAGCAAACCCTCCCTGCCGGCAAACCAGCGCGACAGCAGCATGTCGGCGCGCTGCGGAGCTTCGGTCTGCAGCCGCTCGGCCACCTTGCGGGCAGTCTCGACCAGCGCGGCATCGGCCTCGAGGTCGGCAAAGCGCAGCAGGGGTACGCCGCTCTGGCGTGCCCCGACAAACTCGCCGGGACCGCGCAGGTGAAGATCCTCGCGTGCAATCTCGAAGCCGTCGGTATGTTCGAAGATCACCTTGAGACGCTGACGGCCAGTCTGCGACAGGGGCTGCGCGTAGATCAGGATGCACACCGACTCCGCGCTGCCGCGACCGACCCGGCCGCGCAGCTGGTGAAGCTGGGCAAGACCGAAGCGCTCGGCGTGCTCGATCACCATCATGCTCGCGTTGGGCACATCCACGCCGACCTCGATCACCGTGGTGGCGACCAGCAGTTGCAGCTCGCCCGCGACAAAGGCGGCCATGGTGGCGGCCTTCTCCGCCGGCTTCATACGGCCGTGGAGCAGGCCGACCCGTAGCGCGGGCAGTGCCGCCGCAAGCACTTCGAAGGTTTCGGTGGCGGTCTGCAACTGCAACGCCTCCGACTCCTCGATCAGCGGGCACACCCAGTAGGCCTGGCGCCCCGCGACGCAGGCGTCCCGCACACGGGCGATGACCTCCTCGCGACGCGCGTCGGACACCAGCTTGGTGACGATCGGCGTGCGGCCGGGCGGCAGTTCGTCGAGCACCGACACGTCAAGGTCGGCGTAATAGCTCATCGCCAGCGTGCGCGGGATCGGCGTGGCGGACATCATCAGCATGTGCGGGCTGGCGCCGTCAAAGCCCTTCTCGCGCAGCGACAGGCGCTGGCGCACGCCGAAGCGGTGCTGCTCATCCACGACCGCCAGCCCGAGCCGCGGAAAGGCCACCGGGTCTTCGATGAGGGCGTGAGTGCCGACCGCCAGCATCGCTTCACCGCTGGCCAGCAGCGCCTGCATGGCGGTGCGCTCGCGCTTCTTCTGGCTTCCCGACAGCCAGGCCACCTGTATGCCGAGCGGCGGCAGCCACTCGGCCAGCTTGAGGTAGTGCTGCTCGGCGAGGATCTCGGTCGGCGCCATGAGCGCGGCCTGGAAGCCGGCCTCGGCGGCGTGCAGCATGGCCAGCGCGGCGACGATGGTCTTGCCGCTGCCGACGTCACCCTGCAGGAGCCGCTGCATCGGGTGCGGGCTGGCAAGGTCAGTGGCAATCTCCCCCCAGGCGCGTTGCTGGGCGCCGGTGAGCGTGAACGGCAGGCTGTCGAGCAGCGCCCCGGTGAGCGCACCGGTGGCAACGAGCTGCGGGGCGTTGCGCTGGCGGCGTGCCGCATAGGCGCGACGCAGCGATATCTGCTGCGCCAGCACCTCGTCGAACTTGATGCGCTGCCAGGCCGGGTGGCTGCGGTCCTCGAGCGCCGCGGGGTCCGCATCCGGCGGAGGGTGATGCAGGGTGCGCAGCGCCGCATCGAAACCCATCAGGCCGAGCCGCTCGAGCAGCATCGGCGGCAAGGGCTCGGCGACGCGGTCAACGCGCAACTGGCGGTCGATGAGCTTGCGCAGCGCCGACTGGGCAAGCCCTGCGGTGGTCGGGTAGATCGGCGTGAGGCTATCGGGCAGCGGCTCGTCTTCACTGACCACGCGCAGGCGCGGGTGGATCATTTCGGCGCCGAAAAAACCGTCGCGCACCTCACCGAAGATACGCAACCAGGCACCGGGCACGAGCTGCTTCTGCAAGCTCGGATAGAAATTGAGGAAACGCAGCACCAGGCCGCCACTGGCATCCTCGACCCGGGCCACCAGCTGGCGCCGCGGACGCGCGGATATCTCGGTGGACAACACCTGCACCTGGAACTGTCCGGCGACGCCCGGCCGCGCATCACGGATTCGCGTCAGGCGGGTCTCGTCCTCATAGCGCAGCGGCAGATGCAGCAGGAGGTCGTCGGGCCCGCGAATGTCCAGCTTGGCCAGGCGGCCCGCAAGCTGTGGCCCGACACCGACCCAGCCTCGCGCGGGCGCACCCGCTGCAGCAGCCCTTTCAACGCTGGCAGGCACGCGACCGACGCTTCTCCCGTGCGCGACTCAGCCGAGCACCAGGATCGCGTCGGCTTCCACCAATGCACCCTTGGGCAGCTCCTTGACGCCGACCGCGGCACGGGCCGGATAAGGCTGTGCGAAATAGCTGGCCATGACTTCGTTGACCTTGGCAAAGTTCGACAGGTCGGTGAGGTAGATCGTGAGCTTCACCGCATCGCCAAGCGAGCCCCCGGCCGCTTCGGCCACCGCCTTGAGGTTGCGGAACACCTGCTCGGTCTGGGCGTCGAAACCTTCACGCATTTCCATGCTGGCCGGGTCAAGCCCGATCTGGCCGGAGAGATAAACCGTGTTGCCGGCCTTCACCGCCTGCGAGTAGGTTCCGATTGCTGCGGGGGCGTTGGCTGTGGAAATGACACTGCGGCTCATTGCGGGCGTTCCTCATCGTGGATTCCGGGATTCGCCGGCACCGGAATCGGCCGGCTGACAGCGCTCGATTGTAACCGCTCGAACGCAGCCGTACCTGCGTACCCGGAAAGGAAAGGATCATGACCGTGCTCGAAAACCTGTTGCACCTGCTCGACGGACCACGCGACGGCGCCCTGCTTCGCCATGCGATCGGTCTCGAACACATGAAGGCGGGGGACAAGGCCGCGGCGGCGCTGCGCTTTCGCGAGGCGGTCATACGGGACCCCGAGTTTTCCGCGGGCTGGAAAATGCTCGGCAAGGCGCTGGCCGAAGCGGACCAGCCACAGGCAGCACTGGACGCCTACACGCGCGGCATCGCGGTCGCGGAGGCGCGCGGCGACATCCAGGCGGCGCGGGAGATGAAAGTGTTCGCCCGACGGCTCGCCAACAGCGACTGAGCCGCCGCGGCAGGCTCAGGCCCGAAGGGTGACGTCGCAGCCCAGCCGGGTGAACACTTTTTGCAGACCGATGCGGCTGGCCGTGTTGATGATCAGCGGCGCCACGAAATTGGCACGCAGCCCAGCCTCGGCAGGTCCCGTACCATCCTCGCCGGCACGTCGGATGACCACTGCCACGACCGCGTCCTCCGGACGCGTCAGCCTGAGCGCATCGACCTCGGCATCGTTGAGCGTGAAATCGTAATTGATACCCAGCGTATCCGGACCGGCGATCGACAGCACCACCTCGGGTTGATCCACGCTTTGCAGCTGCATGACCTGCGGCGAGGCACCTTCTTCGTGAATCAGCGTGAAGCGATGACAATCCTCGAAGCCGGGCAGCCCTGCCGGGAACTCGATGATGCGATCGTCGCTGACCTCGAGCGAGCCAAATACCGGGCTGTCGATCTTCATGTTTCTCCCCCTCGTGTGCGTAGTCTCGGTGAGTCTGATGATACGCAGACGGGGTACGCATCCATCACGCGAACAAGGCGTCAAAAATGCGTCAATTCGCGGTCACGGTCTATCTTGGCGCCGCATCGCGCACGAGGATGCCCTTCTCGAGACCGGCGGACACCAGCTTCCTGCGGGCCGCCTCGGCCGCGGCCTTGTCCTCGAACGGCCCGGCCACCACCCGCGTCTCGAGTCGCGCCGGAATGCCTTGCCGACGCAGGTCGTCGTAGAGCGCCTGGGCATTGGAAGGCGTCGAGAAAACCCCCAGCTGCAGCAGAAAACCATCGCGGCGAGCCGCACTGCGGGCCGCGGTCGGGCGCGCGGCAACTGGCGCCGACAGCGCAGCGGCGTCGGGTTCGGCCGCTGGCGCCTCACCCTGCAGCACCAGGCGTCCGCCCTTCGACGGAGCTGCGGGTCTTGCATCGGCCGTCGTCGCCGGGGCATCGGCGACGCGCTCGCCGGGAGCGGCAATCTCCGGGCCGTGAGACTCCTCGGGCTCGGCCGCGACAGCGAGCGCAGCCTGCTGAACCATCGGAGGCTCGTCGGGGGCACGTTCGGGCATCTGCGGCTGATCTCCACCGGCCGTGGCAACCCCGCTCGCCACCGGGCCGTCGATCGGTGGAATCGTCGAAACAGGCGAGCCTTCCTTGTCGGCAGGGCCCGGCACATGCTCGAAATAGCTCAGCAGGCCGAGCAGCACCGCGATGAGCACCGCCCCGACGATCGCCCGCGACACGAGTTTCCGGCGACCGTCGTCGCCACCGAGCAGGGCCTCCGGCATTTCCGGCAGTTTACTCATGCATCTTCCCCTTGCTGACCTTCGCGTTGAATCATGGACCGCACCAATGCCGCCTCCGCCACTGAAATACCGCAGCGCTCGGCCACCGCTTCGGCACTCAGGCCGCGTCGTGCGAGCATCACGGCCTCGTTGTACTGCGGCGAGACGCGCTGCGTCGCCTCCACGCCGGCGACGGTGTCGCGCAGCTCGCCGAGCTCGCCGGCCAGCCGCCCGATCTCGCGGCGCTGTGTGTCGATCTCGGTGCGAAGCTGGCCGATATCGCGGCGCAATTGCTGGACCTCCAATTCCAGCGCGATCCGCTCGGCGCGCTCGCGGACTTCGTCGCGGGCGGCCACCGGCACGGCGTCTTCGACCACCCCCTCGTCTGGCACGGACGTCCCGGAGGCCACCTCCAGAGGCGCCGGCCTGGAGGACGATGCGCGACGCAGCCGCAGCAGCTGCAGCAGTACGTAGACAACCAGCACCGCAATCAGCAACCAGATGATTTCGCGCGCGCCGAAGGTCACGATGCGGCCCTCGCGGCCGACCCGAGCGCCTGGCCGAGATCCCACAGGATGTCGTCGATACTCTCGAGGCCCACCGACAGCCGCACCATGTCCGGCGGCACGCCCGCGGCGCGCTGCTCTTCCTCGGAGAGCTGGCGGTGGGTGGTCGAGGCGGGATGGATCACCAGGGTCTTTGCGTCGCCCACATTGGCGAGATGGCTGATCATCTGTAGCGCCGCGATGAAGCGCTCGCCGGCAGCCTGACCGCCGCGGATGCCGAAGGACAGGATGCCGCCGGCCCCCCTGGGCAGGTAGCGTGACGCCAGCGCGTGATCCGGACTGGACGCCAATCCCGGGTAATTCACCCACGCCACCTGCGGGTTCTCCTCAAGGAAGGCCGCCACGGCGAGCGCGTTGGCGACATGGCGGTCCATCCGTACCGGCAAGGTCTCGAGCCCCTGCAGCAACATGAACGCGCTCAGCGGCGAGAGCGCGGGGCCGAAGGTGCGCATCGTCTCCATGCGCGCCTTGGTGATGAAGCCGAAATCACCAAAGGTTTCGTAGAAGCGCACCCCGTGGTAGCCACGCGAAGGCTCGGTCATGTGCGGATAGCGACCGTTGTCCCACGGAAACTTCCCTGACTCGATCAATACCCCGCCCATGGTGGTGCCGTGCCCACCGACGTACTTCGTGGCCGAATGGATCACGATGTCTGCGCCGTGCTCGAAAGGCCGGCAGAGGTAGGGCGAAGCGAGCGTGTTGTCGATCACCAGCGCCACGCCGGCCGCCCGGCTGACTGCCGAGACGGCCGCGAGGTCGAACACGTTGAGCCCCGGATTGCCGATGATTTCGCCATACACCGCGCGGGTGCGCGGGGTGATCGCGGCGCGGAACGCTTCGGGGTCCGAAGGATCGACGAAGATCGTATTGATGCCGAGGCGGCGCAGGCTCACATCGAGTTGCGAGTAGCTTCCACCGTACAGCGTGCGGGCTGCGACGATTTCGTCACCCGCACCGCACAGGGTCAGCAGCGCGGTCATCTGGGCGGCCATGCCGGTGGCCGTGGCGAGCGCCGCGCGGCCACCCTCGAGTGCGGCCATTCGCTCTTCGAACACGGCCACGGTAGGATTGGAGATGCGCGAGTAGACGTTGCCGAAGGTCTGCAGGTTGAACAGCGCGGCGGCATGCTCGGGCGAATCGAATACGTAGGAGGTGCTCTGGTAGATCGGCACCGCACGGGCGCCGGTGAGCGGATCCGGCTGCTGGCCGGCATGGAGGCAGAGGGTTTCGATACCGTACTGGTGATCGGGCATGGGCAGGAGGCCGGTTGATCGGGTTCCGGCGATAATAAAGCCCACACCGCCCGGCCACAACGAATATGCCCTTCGATATCCCGCTGATCCTGTTCTGGCTCAAGAAGATCGTCGCGATGACGGTACTGCCACCGCTCGGCCCGTTGCTGCTGATCGTGCTGGGCCTGTGGCTCGCCCGGCGCCGCGGCGGCAAGGGCCTCGGCCTGGCGTGGCTGGGCGTGGCACTGACCGTCATCGTCAGCACGCCGGCCACCACCGACCTGCTCCTCGACCGCATCGAACCACCGCCCCGGGCGGCCACGAACCGATTCGGCGGGGCGCAGGCGATCGTCATCCTGGGCGGCGGGCAGAACCGCAATGCGCCGGAGTACGGCGGCGCCACAGTCAATCGCCTGACCCTCGAGCGGCTGCGCTACGGCGCCCGGCTGGCACGCGGCAGCGGTCTGCCGATCCTCGTCACCGGCGGCGCCCCGACTGGAGAGGTGCCCGAGGCGAGCCTCATGAAGACGGCGCTCGAAGAAGACTTCCGGGTTCCGGTGAAATGGACCGAATCGGCCTCGCGCGACACCCGCGAGAATGCGCGCTTCAGCGCCACGCTGCTGCTGGGCCGGGGCATCCGGCACATCATCCTGGTGACCCATGCGATACACATGCCACGCGCCGAGGCGGAATTCAGGGCAGCCGGCTTCGAAGTGACACCGGCGCCCACGGCCTGGCTCGGCGGCCCTGGCGGGCAGGAAGCAGTGCTGGATTTCGTGCCGTCGCCAGGCGCTGCCTACGCGGGCTGGCTGGCCACTCACGAGTTGCTCGGCAACCTCGCTTACCGGTTGAGCCGCTGAATCGGCAACGCTCAATGGACCTCGAGCGACCCTGCCGCGCCCGTCACCAACGCGGATGAAAGCCTTGCCATGAGTGGCGACTGAACCTGCCAGTGGTGCCAGAAGAGTTCCACCGGCTCCTGATGATCAGGCGCCAGATCGATCAACCGGCCCGCGCCAAGCGCTTCACGAACCTGGATCTCCGGTACGAATCCATAGCCCAGTCCGGCCAGGGCAAATGCGGCGAAACCTTCGGACGAAGGCACGACGTGGTGGGGATACTGCCCGCGCTCGAGGCCGAAATGACTGCGCAGGAAGGTCTCGTGCATGTCGTCATGCTGGCCGTAGATGATCGCAGGCGCCTGCAACAGCGCAGTGCGGGTCAGCCCCTGCGGAAAATGGCGCATGCGGAACGCCGGCGAGGCGACACAAAGGTAGCGCATCGCACCGAGCCGCAGTGCGGCGCAGCCACGCATCGGATCGGCGCGGGTACTCACACAGCCCAGCACATCGCCGTTGGCAAGCAGCGCATGGGTGTGATCCTGATCGTCCACCACGCAGTCGAGCACCAGCCTGTCCTCGATCGCAACCTGCGCGACCGCAGGGAGAAACCAGGTCGCCAGCGAGTCCGCGTTGACACCGACCGGCAGGCGCAGCGGACGCTCGCCCGCCCCCGGATGAAGCGCTCGTTCGGCTTCGCCCTGAATGAGCCGCAGTTGCGCGAGATAAGGCAACAGCCGCCGGCCCGCCGGCGTCGGCCGCACCGGTTTGCTGCGCACCAGCAGGATCTGGCCGAACTCGGACTCGAGCAGCTTGACGCGCTGCGAGACCGCGGACTGGGTGAGCTTGAGCCGTGCCGCGGCGCGCTCGAAGCTGCCTTCCGTGACCACGGCCTCGAAGGCCACCAAGCGAGGATCTATCATTAGAGTTTTTTCTTATCATCAAATAATATCGATTCTACTTAATAAAACACTGCCTGCCCCCTAAAGTGCCGTCATCGAACGAATACGCCTTTGCCGCCATGCCGGCTGTAGGCCTTGCACGGAGCGGATACATGGGTACGGTCTTTCTCAACGGTTTCGGTCTCACCATCGGGCTCATCATGGCCATCGGTGCGCAGAACGCACATGTTCTGCGCCAGGGCCTGCGCGGCGAACATGTGCTGCTCACGGTGGCAATCTCGTCGCTGTGCGATATCAGCCTGATCCTGCTGGGCATGGCCGGACTCGGCCAGCTCTTCTCGGCCAATCCGGACTGGATGGACATCGCCCGCTACGGCGGCGCCGCTTTCCTCGGCTGGTACGGGCTTCGCGCACTGCGCTCGGCGCTGGCGGGCGGCAGCATGCAGATCGACCGCGGCGAGCGCAATCGGCTCTCCCGCCGCCAAGCTTTGCTTGCCGCCGCCGGCTTCAGCCTGCTCAACCCGCACGCCTATCTCGACACCGTGGTGCTTCTGGGCAGCATCGGCAGCCAGCAGGCCGAAGCGCTGCGGCCGACCTTCACCGCTGGCGCGATCGCTGGATCTATATGCTGGTTCCTGCTGCTGGGCTATGGCGCACGCCTGCTGGTGCCGCTGTTTGCAAAGCCGCGGGCCTGGCAGGTACTCGACGGCGCGGTCGCGCTGATGCTCTGGGGACTTGCGGCTTCGCTGATCCTGAGCGCCTGACAGGACGATCAGCCGCCACGAAAACCGGGCTTGCGCTTTTCCAGGAAGGCAGTGACACCCTCTCCAAAGTCATGGGTGGCACTGCAGCGAGCGAAGGCCTCGGCCTCGCTTTCCAGCTGGGCCTCGAGCCGGGTCTCGAACGAGGCATGCAGCAGCCGCTTGATCTCGCCATAGGTATGACGCGGTCCGTTTTTGAGGCGCGCAACCAATTTGTCCACTTCGACATCCAGCACATCGCTCGCCACCACACGGTTGACCAGACCGAGGCGAGTGGCCTCGGCCGCATCGAAGCGGTCGGCCAGCAACAACAACTCGGCCGCCTTGCGCGCCCCGACGATGCGCGGCAGCAGATAGGACACGCCGCCATCCCCAGACAGCGCGATCGACGAATAGGCCGTGGTGAATACGCTGGAATCGGCCGCCACCACCAGATCGCAGCCCATCATCAGTGACAGGCCAAAGCCCGCACAGGCGCCGCGCACCTTGGCGACGACCGGTTGAGGCAGGCCCTGCAGGATCTCCACGGTGGGATTGATCCACTGCTCGATCATGGCCTTGAAGGTCACCAGGCGCGCCTCCGGCGAGAGATGCAGGTGAGCGGCAAAATCCTTGAGGTCCCCTCCCGCCATGAAATGCTCGCCCGCGCCGGCAATCACCACCACCGCCACATCCTTTCGTGCGACCAGCGTGCGCGCCGCGGCATTGAGATCCTGCATCATCTCGACCGACAGGGCATTGAGTGCCGCAGGCCGGTTCAAGGTCAGGGTCGCGACGCCGTCAGTAATTTCGAGCAATGCGGTGTTTGCCATCGTGTAAGTCTCCAGTTGTTTGCCGGCCCGCAGACGGTCCGCGCGAAAGATGCCGGGCCGACGCAAGACTATACCCGCAGCGGAGTCCGGCGGCGCGGGACGGCATGCCAGTCTCCACAAGGCGGTGCCTTGCCGGCGAAGCACGTTAAAAAGTGTCTCAAGCCGGCAGCCGACTTGTCGTAACAGGTGCGTGCCCTCCTCCTTCCTGTAATCATCGACCGATGCCTTCGGACAAGAACGACCAAACGGCTTCACCAGTGCTTGACGCGATCGTCGCATGCAATCCGCTGCCGACATTCGCGATCGACTTGGCGCATCGAGTCATTCACTGGAACCCCGCGTGCGAACAGCTCACCGGCATCGCCGCAGCGGCCATCATCGGCACCCGTGATCACTGGCAGGCGTTCTACCGCGACCGGCGGCCGCTCATGGCCGACCTGCTGGTAGACCAGGACCATGCGGCGATCGAGCGATACTACGGTGGCGAATGCCGCCCCTCCCGCCTGGTCGAAGGCGGTTACGAGGCGGAAGCCTTCCTCCCGGGCGTGGGATCGCGCGGGCGCTGGTTCTATTTCACCGTCGCCCCGCTGCTCGACACCGAAGGGAAGCTGATCGGCGCAATCGAGTCGCTGCAGGACGTCACCATCAGGCGCAGGGCCGAAAGCGCCCAGCGCGCCAACGAGGCCCTGCTGGCACAGATCATCGACGGCAGCTCGGTCCCGACCTTCGTGCTCGATCAGAACCACCGGGTGACCCACTGGAATCGCGCCTGCGAGGTGCTCACCGGCATGAGCGCCACCGAGGTACTGGGCACCGACCAGCAATGGAAAGCCTTCTACGCCTCGCCCCGGCCAGTGATGGCCGACCTGATCATCGACGGGGCACAGGAGTCGATGGCCCAGCTCTACTACGACGACAAATACCGTACCTCTGCCCTCATCGAAGGGGCCTTCGAAGCCGAGGATTTCTTCCCCGCCTTCGGCGAATCCGGGCGCTGGGTATACTTCACTGCGGCCCCGCTTCGCGATCAGCACGGCGAGACCATCGGCGCGATCGAGACGCTTCAGGACATTACCGAAGCCAAGCGCTCGGAAGAGATGCTGCGCGAGAGTGAACGCCAGTACCGCCATCTCAGCCAGACCGACAGCCTCACCGGGCTCTACAACTCACGGCAGTTCTTCGAACGCACCCGCCGGGAGATCGAGCGGGCGACCCGCTATCGTCGGCCGCTCGCCCTGCTCGCCATGGACGCCGACGACTTCAAGCGGATCAATGACACGCACGGCCACCTCGAAGGCGATCGGGTCCTGCAGAAACTTGCCTCGGCAATCCGCGACTGCCTGCGGCGCACCGACAGCGCCTATCGTTACGGCGGCGAAGAATTCATGGTTCTCATGCCGGAATCCTCGATCGAGGCTGCAGCACTGGTCGCCGAACGAATCCGCAGCAGTTTCGCGGACATGCAGCATGAGCTCCCGGATGGCGCGAGTTTCCACGCCTCGGTGAGCATCGGCGTGACCAGTCATGTCGCTGGCGACAGCCCCGACAGCCTGATCAAGCGCGCCGACCTCGCCATGTACCGCGGCAAGCGCCGCGGCAAGAATTGCGTCGTCGTGGCGGAAGCCTGACGCGATCGCACTTGCCGCGGCGCGCCCTCCTCCGCGGCAAGGCCCCGTTCAACAGCGTTCAAAGATACCTGCGGCGCCCATACCGGTGCCGATGCACATGGTGACCATGGCGTAGCGGATGGCCGGGTCGCGCTGCATCGCGCTCATCACCGTGGCGGTGCGGATCGCCCCGGTGGCGCCGAGCGGGTGGCCCAGCGCGATCGCCCCGCCGAGCGGATTCACCTTGTCCGGATCGAGCGCGAGCGTACGCATCACCGCCAGCGACTGTGCCGCGAAGGCTTCGTTGAGCTCGATCCAGTCGAGCTGCGACTGGTTCAGTCCGCCCGCCTTGAGCGCCCGCGGGATCGCCTCGACCGGGCCGATGCCCATCACCTGCGGCGGCACGCCCGCCACCGAATAACTCACGAAGCGCGCGATCGGGCTCACGCCGTAGCGCTTGACCGCCGCCTCGCTCATCAGCAGCACCGCACCAGCTCCGTCGGACATCTGCGAGCTGTTGCCCGCGGTCACCGAGCCGCGCGCCGCGAACACCGGGCGCAGCTTGCCCAGGCGCTCGAGCGAGGCATCGGCACGCGGCCCTTCGTCGTGCTCGCACAGCGTCTCGATCACCCGCACCACGCCGCCCTCGCCGGGCAGGTGGGTGCACACCGTGTAGGGCGTGATCTCGGTGCGGAAGTGCCCGGCGGCGATCGCCGCCACCGCGCGCTGGTTCGACTGCAGCGCGAAGGCGTCCTGGTCCTCGCGGCTCACCTTCCATTGCTCGGCCACCTTCTCGGCGGTGAGCCCCATGCCGTAGGCGATGCCGAGGTTCTCCTGCTTCGCGAAGACGGCCGGGTTGAGGCTCACCTTGTTGCCCATGATCTGCGGCATCACGCTCATCGACTCGGTACCGGCGGCGATCATCACCTCGG